>CAVYDZ010000009.1:0-396498 GCA_963767485.1 Terriglobia bacterium
TGAAATCCGACTTCTCCTGGCAGCGTGACGTTATCCGCGAGTGCTCGGTCGAACAGAATGTTGTTCCCGGACAGTATCAGGCGGATGACTACAATTTCGAAACTCCGTCGACGGATCTATTGACTGAAGCGAGTTCCTCTGATCCCAGCCGTTCCCTCTATGAATATCCGGGGCGTTACGTGAAGAAAGATGCCGGTGAAGCCTTTACCAGCCGCGCACTCGACTCCCTTGAGATCCCAGCCAAATTACTGCGTGGCAACAGCACATGCCGTACATTTCGAAGCGGTTCCAAGTTCACTCTCTCCGGACATCGGCGTCCCGACGCCAACATTGCTTATATGCTTGTCTCTGTCTTGCACGACTCGGCCACTCAGAGCACGGAGTATTCAAATTCATTCGAAGCAATACCAGCAACTGCCGTCTTTCGTCCTCAGCACCTCGCGAAGAAGACTCGTATCCCAGGCACGCAAACCGCCACTGTCGTCGGTAAGGAAGGAGAAGAGATCTGGACCGACAAATACGGACGCGTCAAGGTAAAGTTTCATTGGGATCAGTCCGGGAGCCGTGATGAAACGTCCTCCTGCTGGATCAGAGTCGCCCAAACCTGGGCCGGGAAACAATGGGGTAGCATTTTTGTGCCGCGCGTCGGACAAGAGGTGGTGGTTAGCTTTCTCGAAGGTGATCCCGACCGTCCTCTATTACCGGTTCGGTGTACAACGCCGAGCAGACAGTCCCATACACTCTTCCTGACGAGCAGACGAAGAGTACGATCAAAAGCAAGTCCTCTAAAGGCAGTAACGGCTTCAACGAATTACGGTTCGACGACAAAGCAGGATCGGAAGAGATCTTTCTTCAGGCGCAAAAGGACATCAACGTGAGTGTCCTAAACAATCTCACGTCCACTATCAAGAAGGACGATTCCTCTACCATAAGCGGAACTCGTGTGGTCGCCGTGACGGGCAATGAAACACACCGGAACTCGGCCGATCACACGTGGACGATCTCGGGAAATCTCAGCATTCAGGTAACTGGGAATATCACCATAGAATCTCAAGGCTCGGTGAGCCTTAAGGCATCGATGAACGTGCAGAACGAGGCAGGAATGTCCCTGACCAACAAGGCAGGCACAACTCTGACGAACGATGCGGGGGTGTCGCTCACCAATAAGGCGTCTGCTTCGCAGACTGTCGACGGGGGCGGCATGCTCACGGTGAAAGGTGGTCTTGTCAAGATCAATTAGCGATGGAATCCATTCGCAAAAGCTTCTACGATGGCGGACAGCTAAAGGAGGAATGCAGTCTTCTCGACGGCAAAGCCCATGGGGAAGCAATCATGTTTGCTCCGGATGGCCGCATCCTGGAGCGTGCGCATTTTATGCTGGGCAAGTTGCACGGCATTTGCACGTCGTTCGACGCGACGGGCGCCGCCTCCTCTGAAGCGAGTTTTGAAGGAGGAGTCCTGCATGGAACGACCCGCGTCTACGAAAAAGGGCTTCTCCGATCCGAACTGGAATTTCGTCTCGGGAAGCGGCACGGTCTCTCCAGATCGTTTACGACCAAGAGCAGAAGATTTCTGAAGATCAGTACGAGGCCGGTTTTCCGATGGCACTTCGCTCGTCTACTATCCCCACGGAGGCATTGCGAGGCAAGCTCAATTTTTTGCCGGGCGCCTCGAAGGACAAACGACCGACTTCTATCCATCGGGCGCCGTTCAGCAGATAGCCAATTACAGCAATGACAGGCTGCACGGAGAGTTGAAAAAATTTGCAGAGGACGGCACATTGTCGGAGCATTTACAGTATGAGAACGGAAAAGTGAGGAAATAACCTCGATGGCAATGCAAGTGTGTGCAGGTGCAACACTCCTGTGCAGTTTCGGGGCGGCTCCCAGTTCTCTGGTCGTCTTGCCTGTGAATCGGGTTATGACAGGTGTACCGGCAGCGAACATCACGGACCACGTGCCATTGCTTAACATCGTGACATTTGGCATGTGTTCGTTCTCGCAAACCCTACAGTGGCAGCCGCGACAACCGCCGCTCTCGGAGTGCTTACGCCGATGCCGTGTGTTCCTGCTACTCCAGCACCATGGGTGCCAGGCGCGCCAACTGTCCTGATCGGTAACATGCCCGCACTCGACAATTCGAGCAAGCTGAACTGCATTTGGGGAGGCATCATTCAGATCTCTGTCCCCGGCCAGGTGCAAACGGACATTCCGTGAGCTATCAACTTGAGTTCGAAAAGAGGAGCGTTCTTGCACTCGGCATTGGTGCGCTGTTGCTCGTCCTTGTGCTCTTATTGGTCGGCTTTTTTGCCGGGCTCCTAATAGCTCGACAGCCGCTGCCGATTACAGCCGTACGTTCGTCTCCCCCTCCAAAACAGTCATCCTCTGCGGGCCAATTCAAAAGCCGGACGCTCAGATGGGCACCCCCGCACCAGCTGCTGTGAACGCGCCTGCCAGTAATAGCGCTGAAAGCCCTGGACTGCCCTGCAACTTGCGGTTCGAGTCGGTACTTTTGCGGAACCGGCCAAGGCGAAACATCTGGCCGAGCAACTGCGGCAGCAGGGTTTCTCGCCCACCATATCGCCTCAGGTGGGCGCAGACAATCAGCCAATCAGTGTAGTGGAGATCGGTCCATTCGCCGCGTGGGAAGAAGCTTCGCAGGTTGCTCAGCTGATCGGCCGCTCTCTAGGAACTCGTGCTTTAATTCGTCCCATGTTGTAGGCGGGGGTCATGACAGGCACGCAGTAGTGAACATCATGGATCATGTGCCGTTACCCTACTAAGGTCACGTGCTTAGAAAGAGAACTTCAGCACCCTGCTAAGTCATAATTTGATCTACATTCCAAGTTGCACGGTTTGATTCCGGACGCAGAGGCCGCGTCCTCGCTGTATTCCACGAGAGCATTGGCGCGAGCGAATCAGCCCGCGCCAATGCTCCGCGCGCTCGGCCGTGGGCGAACCGCTCCAGTTCTTCATCCAATTTCTGCACGATCCGGCTGATCGTCGAGGAACTGAACTCGTGCCCGCACAGCTCTTCGGTGATCGTCTTCACCTTTTTAAGGGTTATGCCTAAAAGACATCTCCAGCATCGCCGCCAGTAGCGCTTTCTCGCTGCGTCCTGATAGCGCTCGAACACCTCCGTGCGGAACCGCCCCTGCCGATCCTGTGGCACCCGCAATTCGATGTGGCCTACGCGGGTCACCAGCATCCGGTCGTAGTAACCGGCCCGGTATCCCAGTCGGCCTGCTGTGCGCTCGCTCTTGCTCGCTTGCAGCGCTTCGTCCATCTCCGCTTCCAGCACTTGCTGTAGCGTCTCTTCGATGATCGTCTTCAGCAGATCCCGGTCCTCCCCCAACAGCTCCTTCAGATCGGCGGCCGTTATCCTCCCTTTTCGCGCTATCCTGCTTTCGGGTCATCTGGTCCTTTCCTTTCTTCAGCGGCTAACTGAATTCAAAAGGTCCAGTCTGACCCACACAAAATTGCAGAACTATTGAAGCTTAACCGACAACTACATGGGTGGATCCTCCCTCCAATGGTGATCTGCACCGTTGGCGCGCAATGAGATATCCGGGCTAGTGAGGATTCCGGCGAAGGTGAACACTGATTCCGAAGGGAACGCGAACGGCATTCCGGGCCGAAGGCGAACAGTTTTCGGAGCGTAGCGACGCTGGCATTTCGATTGTGCAGGAAGTGTTCGGCTTCGTCAAGAAAAACTTATCCGGAGCGCAGCGGAGGAACAACGTCGCAAGCGGAGAAAGGGGCGCGGGGAAAGGGGCGGCAGCCCTTTTCTCCGCCTCAGCACACAGAAGCCCCGGCGAGCATCAGCTCGACGGCTGAGTACCGCCGCGCTTTTTACGCATGGAATCACCACGCATCTCGATGCGATGAGCGTTATGAACCAGGCGATCCAGGATTCCGTCGGCCGCGGTGGGATCGCCGATCTGTTCATGCCAGCGGGCGACCGGAAGTTGCGAGGTCAGAATCGTCGAACGAGTTTGATAGCGGTCTTCGCAGATTTCCCAGAAGTCGCGGCGTTCGGTTTCGGCGAGCGGAGCCATCGCCCAGTCGTCAATGACCAGCACGTCGATGCGGCTCAAGCGTACCAGCAAGCTGCGCAGACTGCCATCAGCGCGTGCGATGGCAAGATCGCGGAACAGCGCTGCGGCCCGCATATAGAGCGCCGAGTGACCATCGCGGCAGGCTTTTTGCGCAAGAGCGCACGCCACGAAGCTCTTGCCAACGCCGGTGGGGCCGAGCACGAAGATGTTTTCGTGCTGAGCGACCCAGGTCGACTTCTGCGCCAGTGCACGAATCACGCTTTTATCGAGTCCCCGTGAAGTGCGATAGTCAATGTCTTCCACCGAGGCGCCCTTCAGCTTGGCGGCATGCAAGCGCCGCGCCAGGGCCTGATTCTCGCGCCAGGTCCACTGCTGATCCACCAGCAGGCCGAGCCGTTCCAGAAAGCTCAGTTCCCGTGCAGCCGGATCTTGCTCCTGCGCCTTCAAGACTTCCACCATGCCTAGCAGCCGCATGGCCGTCAGTTTTTCCATCATGGGTTCTTGCAGCATGTTGGTCCTCACTCGAAGTATTCAGAACCGCGGATGTTGTCGTGCGGTGGAGTGGAAGCCGGCGGCGGTGAAGAGGGCGGTACCTGATCGAGCGAGTTCCGCAAGATCGATTCGACGCTCTTGTAGCGGCACGCGCCGGTGAGCAACGCACGCCCGGAAGCAGCTTCCACGCGCTGCACGGAGTATTTTTCCGCCAATCGAATGATGCCCAGACAGCCGCGATAGCCCATCTCCGGGTGTGGCTTGTCGTTCATGATCCGCTCGAACAGCCGGGCCGTGTTTGGTCCGATGGCTTCGGCCCAACGCACCATGCGCGAGGGCGTCCACTCCAGGTGCGCACGATGACTCCTGGGCCGGTGCTCTTCATTGGTGATGACTTGCCCGCGTCCGCGACTGCGCAAGTGCGAAGCGACGCGCATGCCTTTGTGCAGTATTTCTACCGTGGTGGGCGTCGAACGGATTTCGACCAGCTCGTGCACCAGGTTGTAAGGCACGCTGTAGAGGTTGGCATCGAATGTTACGTGATAGTCGATGTTGACGCGGGCGCGCGACCACTCGCTCAGATCGAATGGTTCCATCGGCAGTGGCTTCAAGGCCGGTTTGTCGATCGCTTCCCAAACCCTCGCCCGCGTTCCATCCTTTTTACGAAATGGCCGGTGATTCAACTTGTCCAGCAGTTCGCGGATGGCAACATTCAGTTCTTCGAGAGAGAAGAACTTGCGGTTCCGCAACGCCGCTACGATCCAACGTTGGGCTACTTGCACGGCATTTTCCACTTTGGCTTTATCTCTCGGCTTGTACGGTCGAGCGGGCACGATACCAAAGCCGCAATGCAGTGCGAAGTTGTAATAGGTCGGATTCAGATCCGGATCGTAGCGATGCGCCCTGGTCACGCCGGTCTTGGCGTTATCCGGAACCGCGAGCACCGGAATGCCGCCGAAGTGTTCGAAGGCATGCACGTGAGCGCGAAGCCACGCTTCCATCTGCTGATCGCGGGTGGCCTCGGCCCAGGTGTAGCTGCTCGCACCGAGCGTGGCCACGAACAGCGGGGCTTGCCACGCGATCCCTGTGTGCCGGTCGTAGACCGGAATCGTCGCGCCCGCCCAATCGACGAACATCTTCTCGCCCGCCTTGTGCTCCTGCCGCAGCACTACGTCGAGCTTCGAGCGCCAACGCTGGTACAGTTCGCAGAAGCGCGAATAACGATAGCCGTCCGGGTTCGCCTGCCGGTATTCCTCCCACAACAGTTGCAAAGTGAGATGGCGGTGTTGCCGCAACTGCTCATGCATCGCGGCGAAGTCCGGCTGCGAGCGGGCCGCCGTCTGCACTTTGGCTGGCGATGCCGTTCGCGGAAACAGCGCCGCTTCGACACGCGCATCGTCCCAGCCTTCCGGCAACGGCCAGGTTACACCTGCCGCTTCGGCTCTCTTCAAGTACTTGCACACCGTGCTCACCCCGAGCGCGCAACTTCGCCCGATCTGCTGGTAGCCCAGATGTAATTCGAATCGGAGGCGCAGCACCTCCCGTAGTTTCCGCATGGACACTCTCCTGGCCGGCACTCTGCTCCTCCCTCGGAGGATTCATTGTGCCGGTCTAATGTCCAGCGCCGCCCTGCCTGTGGAAATCATTCCGGGCTCATCGTGAAAACCATTCCGGGCTGTTGCGAAAACCGTTCGCCTTCCCGCCGGAATCACCTTTCACCTTCAGCCCGGAATCCTGTTCACCTTCGCCCCGGAACGTTTTTCACGTTCACCCCGGAATCGCGTTCACCTTGCCCCGGAATCCGCAGGCTAGCACGCTTTCGCCGATCCCTGTTCTCTGGGGTCTGCCAAAGGAGGCACCGGGCCGAACAGGTGTACCTCTACGGGAAAGCAAGGCAAAGCGTTGGACGTGCGAAAAGTGTGAAAGAAATCGGCTTCAGCGCCATCTGCGGTGAGCGGAAGCAGACGCCCCGATTTGATGTAAGCCGTTGGAATTACGACGTCGCTAGAGAATCCATGGGAGGCCATCTCTTGCTTGGGGTGCAAGAGGTCCCGGGTTCAAATCCCGGCGGCCCGACCAGCGGATGTTTTGTCCGGACCGGACACATAGGTAACAGATTGTTTCTAAGACATAGGTAACACTTTTGGCCCGAAGGGATTTTCCAGGGGCTGCAAACTTCTTTCCTCCAGGTCGATATAGCCCAGATCGTAATCCATGAAGCTGACGAGCCAGATGCCGTCTTCGATTTCCTTTATGCCGACGGCTTGACCGGCCAGAGACTTTCTCAAGTTGATCTTTTTGCGCATCAGGCAGATGCGTCCGCAACAGGTCACCAGCACCGTTTTGTCGTGAAACGGGTAGTGTGGCTCCGGGATGCCCACATACGGTCTCGCAGAAGCGGTATGGAGCTGCTGGACACTGCATGGCCAGTGCTTCGTGCGGGCGTTCGTTATTGAATTCCTCAATAAACGTGTCGAACTTTCCCTTCTGCTGAAGAATGTTGCCGCCTGCGGGACGAGTCGCTTCTTTCTTCAAAGTGAGGTGCATGCGTTCATGCCGGCCGTTCTGCTGCGGGTGGCCGGGGCGAATGCGTTCAATGGTAATGCCCAGGCGCAGCCACCAGACGGAAAGCTTGGAAAGCCGAAACAGACCATGCGGCGAAGCAAACGGAACGCCATTGTCCGAGCGAATAGCCTGCGGTAAACCACGTTCCCGAAACAGCCGCTCAAAGGCCTGCAAAGCCACTTCTTCGCGAGTCGATTCCAACGCTTCACACAGGAGCAGATAACGCGAGGCGTGGTCGGTGACAGTCAGTGGATAGCAATAGCGTTTGTCGCCGAGTTGGAACTCGCCCTTGTAATCGGTGCACCACAGATCGTTGGCCGCAAGCCATCGGAAAGAGGAGTGCCTTCGGCTCGCGTGCGTGACCGCGCCATGCGCTTCACCAGGCCATGACGGTCGAGCACCGCATGCACAGTGCTGGGTGCCGGCACTTTGACGGCGTGCGGCAATCGTCGCAACAAGCGCTCGCGAATTTTACGTGCGCCCCAGTGCGGCTTCTCGCGTTTGGCTGCGACGATCGCCGCTTCCACTTGCTCCGGCAACTGATTCGCATACCGGAACGGTCGGCGTGTGCGATCGCTCAGCCCCTCCAGGCCGCATTGTTCGTACCGCTCGAAGATTTTGTAACCGGTCTTGCGCGAGATCCCAAACTCCCGGCACAGCGAAGCCATGCTTTCGCCGTCCTTGAGCCGGATGACAAACCGCATTCGTTCATCCATAACAGAACTCTCCTTCCAGGGCATCCCCTTTCCCGCCTCCCTTCGGGCGAAAAAGTGTAACCCATGTCTCCGGTACGTTCTGTTACCTATGTCTCGGGTCGGTCATTTGTCCGGCCGTGAGTCGATAATTTCTCGGCCGAGACCCGCACCTAACGCTCCGCGGCGAAACATTCCTCGATTCGTCGAAGTCGATTCAATTGTGGCCGCTAAAATCCGATCCGTTCTGAGTGGTTCGAGTAAGTCTTTCGCGATCGCTGCCGGATTGGCGGCCGGGTATTACATAGCCCGCCGAATGACTGTTCGCGAGCGAAAGCGCTCCGGTTCGGTCGTGCTCATTACGGGCGGTTCACGAGGTCTCGGCCTCGCCTTGGCACAGGAGTGCGCTTCGCTGGGTTATTCGGTCGCGATTTGCGCTCGAGACCATCAGGAACTTGCGCGCGCTGAAGAGATCGTACGTAGCAGCAGCGCAGAAGCGTCAGTGGCTAGCTTTGTATGCGATGTCACCGTGCCCGAAGAAATATCAGATCTGTTGACTCGCGTTGTCGAGCGCTTTGGCCGACTTGATCTGTTGATTAACAATGCCGGCATCATCCTGGTCGGGCCATTCGAGAGCGCTGGCATCGATCAGTTTGAGTCGGCCATGAAAGTGATGTTCTGGGCTCCGTTGCATACCATCCGGGCCGCGCTGCCGCACTTGCGAAATACCCGCGGCAGGATTGTAAACGTTACGTCGATTGGCGGAAAGGTGAGCGTACCTCATCTGTTGCCATATAGCTGTGCGAAGTTCGCCGCAGTCGCGCTTTCTGAGGGGTTACGGGCGGAGCTGGCCAAAGATGGGATTAGCGTCAGCACAATCGCGCCCGGGCTCATGCGCACCGGATCGCACATACACGCCCGGTTTCACGGCAAACAGAAAGCAGAATTTGCCTGGTTCGGTTTAGGGGCGTCTCTGCCGTTTCTCTCGATGAGTGTTAAGCGGGCCGCTCGCCAAATCGTCCGGGCAGCGGAGCTGGGCAAACCCGCAAAAACGCTTTCTCTTCCGGCGCAATTGCTCGACCGCGTACATGGCGTCGCGCCCAGTTTCGTTCAGTCCGTTTTTGCGCTGGTCAATCAATACGTGTTGCCAGCGCCTTCTTCGACTAGCGCCCATTTGGTAGAGGGCGCCCAGCTTGAACCGGAGTTTGGCGCAGCCTACAAAGCCGTCACGCTGTTGGGACGCCAAGCCGCCCGCGAGTTCAACGAACGCTAATTCTCTCCCGGGCCTCGAAAACTCCACAGGTCTTTTCATTGGTGGAGTTTTCCCGGCGGCGTAGTCCCAATTTTGAGGAATTAACATGTCCACAGAATCTAAGCGAAGATTTGCCGTTGTGACCGGAGGATCCTCGGGGATCGGTTTCGAATTGGCGAAACAATTCGTTCAAAACGATTTCGATGTCCTGATTGCCGCGCAGCACGATGGAGTGCATGAGGCGGCGCGCGAAATCGAGCGACTTGGCGGAAAAGTCGAGGCTCTACAGGTCGATCTGGCTAACTACGATGGGGTAGAAAAGCTTCATTCCACGATACAGGCGGCGGGGCGTCCGCTGGACGCGATTGCGATCAACGCGGGGGTTGGCGTGAGCGGAGGCTTTTTAGAAACCGATCTTAAAGCCGAGCTCAACATCATCGACTTGAATGTGACCTCAACCGTTCACTTAGCGAAGCTCGTGGTCAAAGATATGGTGACGCGCGGCGCAGGGCGGATTTTGTTCACCGCTTCGATCGCGGCGACCATGCCCACTCCCTATGAAACTGTGTATGGAGCGTCAAAAGCGTTCGTGCGGTCGTTTTCTGAGGGGCTGCGCGAAGAACTCAAAGACACGGGGATCACAGTCACCGCATTGATGCCTGGGGCAACCGAAACAAACTTCTTTCACCGGGCCGGCGCAGATGACACGAAACTCGGCGCAAGCGAAAAAGACAGTGCTGAGCAAGTGGCCAAGGAAGGATACGAAGCGCTCATGGCAGGCAAAGATCATGTGACAGCGGGCTCGTTTAAAAATAAACTCCAGGCCGCAGCAGGACAAACGCTGCCCGAGCCGATGGTGGCGTCTGCACATGCCGGAATGGCTAAGCCAGGTTCGGCCAATAAGTAAGGATGGGAGATAACATGCAAGGAAATGAGATTCTGATTCGATATATCGTAGATGCTGAGGCCGCAGAGCGAAATTTTGAGGACGCGTTAGCGACCTTCGGACATACGGGGGAGCAAAGTGAGGTTAAACATTTCTTTGAGTATGCTTCGGCGAAAGCGAAAACTCAACACGAACGGCTCGCTGCACGCTTGAAAACGCTGGGCGGCAGTCCTTCAACTGCCAAAAGCTTTCTCGCCCACATTCTTGCGTTTGCACCGACTGTGGCTCAACTGGGGCATACAGGGGAAGAGAAGAATACACAACATCTGATGATCTGTATTGCGGCCGCAGCCGCGGAAATGGCGATGTACGAGTCTCTCGCTACGGTGGCGAATGCATCGGGCGATTCCGAAACGGAGCAACTTGCGCGCAAATTGCAGTCGGAGGAAAAAGAAGATTACGACATGTCATGGGGTCTGCTTCGACAAAGCGCTTTGGATGCGTTTGGAAAAGCTGCGCAGCGGCAGGCTTCGGCATGAGATGACCCGGTTCAGTCTGGGAGGATGTACTGGGAAAGCGGGAACTCTGAAGCGTCCAGGGCAGTTTGAACTTCGGCGATTTTTCGGCGAGGGATGAAGGCGTATTCGTCCGATCCCGTATGCGAGGGGATAGTTCCGGCCGTGCCGAGTTCGGATGTAGGACTCAATCCCCACGGTGTGTTCCGCGGGAACAAGGTTAGGACGATGGATGGCGGCCGATTCGAAGACTCCAGGTGAACGTCTGTTTCTACGAACGGCTCCAAGCCCTGCCGGCAGGTGAGGTAGTCCTGATCAGGCTCCTGAAATGTTCGGCATAGAACGGCCTTCGAAAGATAGAAAGCAGAAGAGGCAGGAGAAATTCTTCGTTTCACCACATCGCTGACGATTTCCAGATTGAAAGAGCTGTGAAGATGAACAGGCTGTCGTTCGAGATCGGTGATGCGGGCGATTGGTAAATTAATAATCTGCCAGTAGGCATACCCGCTTTTTTCGACGGATCCAATCATAAACGATCCAGGCCGCGGCCACGGCTTTCCGGCAACCTCGATGAGAACGTGTGCTCCGCCGCGTAGAAGTGTGTTTGACGGCAGACCAGTTACCTGGATTGGAATGCGCACGACCGCGACTGCGGGAATCATTGCGTTGCGAATATGACACGGGTGCGCCGCGGGCCAGATCGTAGCTTATTTGAACGGGGATCCGGGCGTGAGAGGGCCCTTTGTCCCTTAGAACGGGACTGGAGTGGATAAGCCGGGAGAGGCCGAAGGAGACCGGGAGGTAGCCGCATGCGACGATGAGCAAGACCACGCGAGCAGGCGAGGTGCGCCTTCGGGAATACTGCCACACGACAATCCCGCAGGTAGTGAGAATGATTGCAAGTGTGATGACCCAACTGCTTTCGATCGCAACGAAACTGTTGGACCGGAGGAGACTGGCCGTGATCATCGTTTCACAGATAAACGACAGCAAGAGAATGAACCAGGCCAGCAAGAACTGCGCAAAGGTGCTGGTGATAGCGGCTAGGGCGAAGGACGGAAGGATGAAAAGCGCGGAGAGAAACACTTGCCGCAGCAGAAGTTTCGGGAGAACGGCGATGACCGCGAAGCCTCGCGCTCCAAGAATGTAGCAATCCGAGAAGAACAGCGGGAGATTGACAAAAATAACGAAAAAGAGCAGCTTCGCCGAGAGCAGTTTGGGCCAGGAGTAAGGGCGAGTGAGCCAAAATTGCCTATCGCCCGGCAGCGCTTCTTGGAAAACCCCTGATGCGGTGAGAAATGCCAGAGCTACGGGCAGGAGCAGCATCAACATTAATGAAGTGGAACTGCGGCGGGCCATCTCGGGAATATTCAGGGGCAGCGTTCGCGTTTCGAAAATGGCGTTAGCGATGATGAGCGCGATGACGACCGCAATGGGAGCCCACAAATGCCGGACATCTTTATAGAAGATATGCAGGACTTGCTTCATTCAAATTCTCCTTACGCGGCTAACTTACGCTTACCGTGAGCGAGGACCACGAAGATATCGCGCAACGACATAGGTTCGATAGAGACGTTCGTGGCTGTCGGGAAAAAGTTCGAAATGGCTTCCGCAGATCGATGGATCTCGAAACGGCTGTCGACAAAACGAACGAGGGCAGCAGAGGTTTGCGGATTGAGCCAGGTTTCCGGCCAGGGCGACGGCACCGCGGGCGGCGTTTGAAGAGTGACTTCTATTTCCCGGAAGCGTGCGGCGAGAGCGGTGAGTTCTTCGGAGAATTGCATGCGTCCGGCATCGAGGAAACCGACATGGCTGGCGAAGCTCTCGATCTCAGCCAGGTCATGGGAGGAAATGAGAACGGTTGTACCTTCGACGCGATCGAGTAAGCCTTCGATCAATTCATCGCGTACGAGCGGATCGAGGCCGGTGAACGGTTCATCGAGGAGGAGCAATCGCGGGTGATAGGCGAGCGAGGAAGCAAGTGCGGTTTTCATCTTCATGCCTCTCGAAAGCTGCTTCAGGGGGCGGTCCGCAGGCAGTTCGAATCCGCGGAGAAGTTCAGCCGCCAGACGGTCGTCCCAATTCGGATAGAAGGGCTTCAGATACTCAAGAAAGCTGTCCGGGGTCATCCATTCGGGAAGCTCCTGGTTTTCTGAGACATAACCAATTTGCGTAAAGTGAAATGGCGCGAGCCGGCGCGAATCGGTGCCGAGGGTTAAAGCGCGACCCGCGGTAGGACGCAGGATATTGACCAGGATTTTAATGAGCGTGGTCTTTCCGGCTCCGTTCGGACCAATAAGCGCATAGATGCTTCCTTCGGGAACATCGAGCCGTAAATCGTCGAGGGCAACAACGCCTCGAAAGCGCTTGGAGAGTGCCTCGCAAATAACGGGTGAACTCACTGTTTACCTCCCTTGGTGTTCGCCGGTCCCAGCCGGCGCCAGTGTTGCGTGATGGCCTCCAGAATGTCCTCGAGCTCCATACGTAGTTTTTTGGCTTCCACTACCAGTTGTTCCAATTGGCCCTTAAGCAAGCGCGAGCGTTCGGCCGCAGTAGAGTTTCCGAGGGGCGCGACCACGGTACCGACTCCGACTCGGACTTCGAGCATGCCTTCGCCCACCAATTGCGCGATTACTTTATGCGCAGTGTTGGGGTTGATTTTGAATTCCTGGCTAAGCGCGCGGACGGACGGAAAGGCATCGCCCGGGCGCAAGCTGCCGGCGATGATGGCGCGCTTCGCTGCATACACGACTTGCTCGTAAAGCGATACGCCGGGCCGGAACGTCAGCCGGAATGGAACCACAGGTGTATTATTATGCCTGGTACACGCGAAAAGCAAGCGAGAGCTAACGCCATCCTGCGATATGTTGGGGTTAATTCCATAATGTTTCGATTTCGTATCTTCGTCGCTGCGGCGAGTTGTCTTGCCTTTCTGACGCTTTTGTGGGGGGCGGACGAAACGCTCACGTTTCAGACGCACCAGCCGTGGTCGGCGCGCATCAATCTCGAAGCGGATGTTGCCATGAACTACGGGATCGACCCTTCCCTTCCGCAGCGCATGGAAACTTGGCGGCAGCATGGCTATCGGACCGAAGTGATGACGGGTGTGGCGTGGGGAGAGTATCAGGACTACTTGAACGGCGCCTTCGACGGCAAGAAACACTGGGACGAGGCACAGACCGAGAGTAGCGGAAAGGTAATTTCGCACGGGAAGGATATGCCGTACATGGCTCCCGGTATCGAGTATGGCCGTTACCTCACGGTTGGCGTGAAGCGCGCGCTCGATGCCGGGGCACAAGCCATTTATCTGGAAGAGCCGGAGTTTTGGGCGCGCGCGGGGTGGTCGGAGAGTTTCAAGCGCGAATGGAAAGCGTATTACGGCGAGGACTGGCAGGCGCCGGATAGCTCGCCGGATGCGCAATACCGGGCGTCGAAGCTGAAGTATTTTCTTTACCGGCGAGCGCTGCAACAGGTATTTACATTTGTGCGGGGTTACGGGAATGCCCATGGGCATGCGATTCCGTGCTACGTGCCAACGCATTCGCTAATCAACTATGCAGATTGGCGGATCGTGAGTCCGGAATCGTCGCTGATCGACGTGGGAGCGGATGGTTACATCGCGCAAGTTTGGACGGGTACGGCGCGGACTCCGAACGCGTACGAAGGCCGGACAAAAGAGCGCACGTTTGAAACGGCTTACCTGGAATACGGAGCGATGCAGAACCTGGTTCGCGCTTCGGGCAGGCGCGTCTGGTACCTAAACGATCCGATTGAAGACAATCCCAACCACACCTGGGCGGATTACCGGACAAATTGGGAGAGCACCCTGACCGCTTCGTTATTGCAGCCGCAAGTTTCACGTTATGAGATCATGCCGTGGCCGGAACGGATTTTTTACGGGAAGCGTCCGGCGGCAAAGCGCACGGCAGCAGGACAGTTACAACGCGTTAGTATTCCGGCACATTACGCAACCGAATTGCAAACGGTGATTCACGCGCTGGGAGAAATGAAGCAGCCGCCGGAATCCGTGCGCTGGGAGAAATGCGGCACGCAGAAGATCGGCGTGCTGGTTTCAGATACGATGATGTTCGAACGCGCGGCTCCGGACGCATCTGATCCCAACCTTGGTTCTTTCTTTGGGCTGGCGATGCCGCTGCTGAAGCGCGGCGTGCCGGTGGAACCGGTGCAGATCGAAAGTGCCAGTAAGCCTGGTTTTCTGTCGCGCTATCGGATTTTGTTGCTCACGTATGAGGGGCAGAAGCCGCCAGCGGCGGAATTCCATGTGGCGCTGGCGAGCTGGGTGCGAAATGGCGGCGCTTTGCTGGTGGTGGATAATGACCGCGACCCGTATAACCGCGTTCGCGAGTGGTGGAACCGGGTGCCCCTTCACTATAGGACTCCGCGTGAGCATTTGTTTGAACAGCTTGGATTGAAGGGCAAGGAAACGGGCCTCCACCGCGTGGGCACAGGGTTCGTTGTCTGGGCGCAGCGAATCTCCCGCCGCTTTAACGTACCAGGCGGATGGGGGGAATGTGGTCCGGCGGCTGGTGGAACAGGCCGCCAAAGCGGAGCACCTCGCATGGAAGGAAAGCGATGCGCTGGTGCTGCGGCGCGGGCCGTTTGTCATCGCGGCAGGTTTGGATGAATCGGTTCCCAATGGTAAGCCGTTTGTGGTGAAGGGGCGTTTTATCAATCTGTTTGATCCAGAGCTGCCGGTGCTTCACGATTTCGCATTGCAGCCTGGAAGACGTGCATTATTGTTCGACCTAACGGCGACACGGCGCGAAGATCCACACGTGCTCGCGGCGGCTTGCCAGATTCACAACGAGCGGTATGCAGGCAAAACGCTGCGCTTCCTAGCGGAAGGAATTGGCGATACACAAGCGATCGTGCGGATTTCGGCCCCGCGAAGGCCCTCCCAGGTTTTGGTTGCGGGGAAATCGTTAGATCCAGGAGGGTATGAATTCGGGGACGGCACACTTCGATTGGAGTTCGCCAATTCCGCATCGGCTTTTCCGGTTGAGATTCGGTTTTAGGACGTCAGAGCAATTCGTTCAGCATCCGGGCGAGCCGCATTCCCGCTTTGGTGAGCTGCTCGCGCACCACTGGCTTCATCTCATCTATATATGACTGAGCGAATCTGCAGGGTCAGATTGGCCACCGCGAGCGGCGCTTCATGACAGCTCGCTGGAAACAGAACGGGTTCAACGGGGATTGCGAGCTTCTCATAGATGTCTCGAATGGCTAGTTCGTGGGATTCCCAAGCCCAGTCATCCGGATTTCCCAGGCTGAGTTCGGCCCGTTCCTCGGGCGGGAAGGATTCCAGGTTCCGGTTGAGGTCGGCCGCCAACTCGCGTTCCCGCCGATTGATGGCTTTGACGATAGCCCCATCCCAGACGGCATGCAAGTTTTTGGCGGCCTCGACGGGCGGGTCGACCAGTTCGCAGTTGCCGCCCAAATCGGCGTCGGAAATGGCATGTAACGGTTGATGGATGTCGCCAACAAAGTGGACGAGGTAGCGGAGGGCGTCGAGTTCGCTCGACGGAGCGGTTGGGGTTTGGGAAGAGAGTTGGAGGGCAAAGAGCCGGATCCGGGCGGTGATGCAGTTGTTATTCCGACAACGCTCGCCGATATCGGATTTCTGGTCCTGGATGGCTAAGTCGATGTAGTGCCAGGGGCGGGTCTTGCTTTCGGCCTTGGTCTGATCCGCCCAGGTGGAGGCGTCGGCGAGGGCGTCGGCGACCGCTTCCGGGGTATCGGGGACGTTTAAAATCCGGGCGACGCGAGTTCGGGCGGCAGGCGTCAAATGTGCGGCAGCAATGCGAGCCACGACCTGATGGCCGGTTTCCCACCAGGCAAAAGCTGGCTGCGAGACAAGAAACCAACAACTTAGGGCGATTTTGCCAAACGAACTCAGCGTCATCAAGGGTCAGCTTCACTGTACCTCAGAGGAGGGTTGTAAATCTTAGCTGAATCGACTAAGATTATTGCATTCTAGTCGACTCAAGCGCTAAACTAAGGTTATGGATTTCAATCGACTGACCGAAAAATCGCAGGAGGCGATCCGGCAGGCGCAAGCCCTGGCGGTAGAGCACGGGAACCAGCAAGTAGATGTCGAGCATTTGCTGCTCGCGCTGCTGGAACAGGAGGGCGGACTTGCGCCTTCTATCCTGCTGCGGGCGGACGTTGCTCTGGAACCTCTGCACAAACGGCTGGTCCAGGAAATCGACAAGCTTCCCAAAGTGACGGGGAGCGCGGCGCGCCCGGACCAGGTCTATGTGACGCCGCGCCTATCGCAGTTGCTGACGCGAGCCGAGGAGCAGGCCAAGCGTTTAAAAGATGATTACGTCTCGATCGAGCATTTGCTGCTCGCGATAGCGGACGACCAGGGTCCGGCCGGCAAGCTCTTGCGAGAGTTCGGCTTGACGCGCGACCGGCTGATGAAAGCGCTGGTCGAGGTGCGCGGCAACCAGCGAGTTACCACTCAGAACCCGGAAGCGACGTACGAAGCTTTACAGAAATATGGACGGGATATCACCGGGGCGGCTTCGAAAGGGAAACTCGACCCGGTTATCGGTCGGGACGAAGAGATCCGGCGGGTGATTCAGGTGCTATCGCGCCGCACAAAGAACAACCCGGTTCTGATCGGGGAACCCGGGGTCGGGAAAACCGCCATTGTGGAAGGGTTAGCGCAGCGGATTGTGCGCGGCGATGTACCGGAAGGGTTGAAAGATCGCCAGGTTATCGGCCTGGATATGGGCGCGCTAATCGCCGGAGCCAAGTTCCGCGGCGAATTCGAAGAACGCCTGAAAGCGGTTCTTAAAGAAGTGCAGAGCGCGGAAGGGCGTATCATTCTCTTTATCGACGAGCTGCATACCGTGGTCGGGGCCGGCAAGGCGGAAGGCGCAATGGACGCCGGCAACTTATTGAAGCCGATGCTCGCGCGAGGCGAACTGCACTGCATCGGCGCGACGACGCTCGACGAATACCGGAAGTACATCGAAAAAGATGCGGCTCTCGAACGGCGCTTCCAGACCGTTTTCGTGGATCAACCAACGGTCGAAGACACCATTTCCATCTTGCGCGGTTTGCGCGAGCGCTACGAGTTGCACCACGGGGTGCGCATCAAGGACACGGCACTGGTAGGGGCGGCGGTGCTTTCGAACCGCTACATTACCGACCGTTTTTTACCCGATAAAGCAATTGATCTGGTGGATGAAGCCGCGGCCAAGCTGCGGACCGAGATCGATTCCATGCCGAGCGAATTGGACGAAATTCTGCGGCGGACCATGCAGCTCGAAATCGAGCGCGAAGCCTTGAAGAAAGAGTCCGATAGCGTGTCGAAAGAGCGCTTGACCCGGATTGAAAAAGAGCTGGCTGAGCTTAAGACGCAGTCCTCCGCGCTGCAAGCGCAATGGCAGAACGAGAAGGAAGCGGTCGACCGGGTACGCGGGCTTAAGACGCAAATTGAGCAGGCGAAGGTGGATATTGCCGCCGCGGAACGCGCGTACGATCTGAACAAAGCCGCCGAACTGAAATACGGAACGCTCACCCAGTTGGAAGCGCGGTTGAAGACGGAAGAGGAGCGAACCGCCAATCAGGGCGGCGCGAGGCTGCTCAAAGAAGAAGTGGACGAGGGCGATATCGCCGATGTGGTGAGCCGCTGGACCGGCGTGCCGGTTTCGAAGCTGCTCGAAGGCGAGATGAAGAAACTGCTCGCGCTTGAAGACGAGCTGCACAAACGGGTAATCGGTCAGGACGAAGCGGTTCTGGCGGTAGCCGAAGCGGTAATCCGGGCGCGTTCCGGATTGAAAGACCCGCGGCGTCCGATCGGCAGCTTCTTGTTTCTGGGCCCGACGGGCGTGGGTAAGACCGAGCTGGCGCGAGCGCTGGCTGAGTTCTTATTTGACGACGAGAAGGCGATGGTGCGCATCGACATGTCGGAATACCAGGAAAAACATAGTGTTTCCCGGCTGATTGGCGCCCCTCCCGGGTATGTGGGCTATGACGAAGGCGGCCAGTTGACCGAAGCGGTTCGAAGGCGTCCCTATTCGGTGGTGCTGTTCGATGAGATCGAGAAAGCCCACCACGACGTGTTCAACGCCTTATTAC
This sequence comes from Terriglobia bacterium, assembly GCA_963767485.1. GTDB lineage: Bacteria > Acidobacteriota > Terriglobia > Bryobacterales > Bryobacteraceae > Bog-105. Next base: position 18,572 of record CAVYDZ010000009.1, read on the forward strand.
AGGTATTGGATGATGGACGGCTCACCGACGGGCAGGGCCGCACGGTCGATTTTAAGAATGTGATTGTCATTCTGACCTCGAATATTGGCAGCCACCGTATTTTGGAATACAAGGGCGCGTTTGAGGGCGAGGAGTACCGGCGCATGAAGGAAACCGTGCTGGCGGAATTGCGCCAGGCCTTCCGGCCCGAGTTTCTGAACCGCTTGGACGAAATAATCGTGTTCCATGCGCTGAGCGAGGAGCATCTGAAAGAGATCGTGGAGGTACAACTGGCCGGGTTACGCAACCGGTTGGAAGAGCGTCATATTACGTTGGAACTAACGGACGCGGCGCGAGCGCACCTGGTACGAAGCGGATATGACCCGGCATATGGCGCGCGTCCTTTGAAGCGAGCCATTCAGCGGCAGATCGAAACGCCGCTGGCCAAAAAGATTCTGGCCGGGGAAGTGCATGACGGCCAGAACATATCGCTCGATGCCGATCGAACAGGCCTAAAGTTCGAAATAGGCGCCGGGAAGAAGGTCGAGGCCGCGGTTTCTTAAGGGAAAAGATCCGGCATCAATCGAAATCCGGTTTAGAACGTCAAAAATGTTGAGTCTTCGCCTCGCTGAGAGGCGCGGGCTCATTGAGGAACGCGGCAGGATCGCAAGGATGCGCCGCCCGAGACAAGAAAGGATTTAGGAGTCAATGTCAAACGTAGTCCAATTTCGCCGCTCCACAGCAATACTGACGCTGGTGGCAGCGTCGATCGGCGGCGGGCTGATTGCCGCATTCGCCGTAGCAACCCATTCCAATGCGCCCGTCGCCGTAGTAGCGCACGCGGACACGAAAGAAAGTACGCAGCGGGTTTCGCAGCTCTCGAGTTCGTTTGCGGACGTCATCGAGAAAGCGTCGCCGGCGGTGGTGACCATCAGTTCGACGCGCGTAATCAAGGCGTCAGAGCAGCAGGGGCAGAATCCGTTCTCCGCCGATCCCTTTTTCCGCCAGTTTTTTGGCGGCCAGGGCGCGCGTCCGCGAGCCGAGCGGGAGCGGGGCTTGGGTTCGGGCGTGATCGTGAGCCCGGATGGTTACATTCTGACCAATAATCACGTGGTAGATAAGGCCACGAGCTTGAAAATCAGCCTCTCCGACGGCCGTGACTTCACCGGCAAGACAGTAGGTACCGATCCGCAAACTGACCTGGCGGTAGTTCGCATTACGGCCAATAACCTGCCGGTGATGCCTTTCGCGAATTCGGATGCTGCGCGGGTCGGCGATCTCTGCTTTGCGATCGGCAACCCGTACGAGCAGGACCACACGGTCACCATGGGTATCGTGAGCGCCAAAGGACGCCATCTGGAAGCGCAAACGCACATCCAGGACTTCATTCAAACCGATGCCGCGATTAACCCGGGCAACTCGGGCGGCGCTTTGATTAACGCCGAAGGCAAGCTGATTGGCATCAACACGATGATCTTGACCGGCGGCGGCGGTGGCGGCATGTTTGGCGGCGGCGAAGGCGGAAGCATCGGCATCGGATTCGCGATTCCCTCCAACATGGCCAAAAACGTGATGGATCAGATCGAGAAAAACGGTAAAGTCACGCGCGGCTATTTGGGTGCAACCTTGGGCTCAATCACGCCGGAATTAGCCCCTCAATTTGGGCTCAAAGACGCCAAAGGCGCTTTGATCGATTCGATCGCTCCGGGCGGACCTGCCGAAAAGGCCGGTTTGAAGATGGGGGACGTGGTAACCGCGATTGACGGCAAGAGCGTAAAGGGCATGGACGATCTCACGATGGATGTCATCGCCCACACGCCGGGCAGCCAGGTGAAACTCGACGTCGTGCGGAACAGCAAACCCATGCAACTGGACGTAACGCTCGGCCAGCGCCCGAATTCGATCGACTGGAATAAAAAGGGACAGAACCAGAACAATGACAACGGCGATAATGGCGATAACAACGACAACGGGAACGGAAGCGTTACCGAGCGCGGCATCACGGTAGAGAATCTGACGCCCGAGATCGCGCAGCAGATCAATATCCCGGCTTCTACTAAGGGAGTGGTGGTCGACGATGTCGATCCTGCGAGTTCTGCGGCCGATGCGGCGAACCTGGGCAAAGGCGCGGTAATCATTGCGGTGAACCGGCAGTCTATCAGCAGCGTCAGCGATTTCAAACGGCTGATGAATGAATCGAAAAGCAAGGCTGTGTTGCTGACGGTGAATGTGGCCGGGCAAACCGCCTTCACCGTAGTCCAACCCTAACCGAACCCCGACCATAAGGAAGGGTCAATCATGCCCGGGTTGAGAGACCCGGGCTTTTTTAGGCACATAGCAACTTGAGTGACGAGGACGCAAATTACCGCAGCCTGACCGACGAAACCCGCATCGAAACAGAAGAAGGACCTAATGGCAACCAAACAAGTTCAAACTAGCGAGTACCAAACCCTGCCGGCGGTGCCCCTCAAGAACACTATCTTGTTCCCCGGGCTGTTACTGCCGCTTTCCGTAGGGCGGGAAAGTTCGTTGCGAGCGGTGGAAGCGGCTCTCAACACGGAAGAAAAAGAAATCATCCTGATCGCGCAGCGGGACGCTCAGGTGGACTCCCCCCAGCAGGACGATCTGTATACGATCGGCACTAAAGCGGTGATTCGCAAGTCCTCGCGGCCGAATACGGGAGTGCTGGAAATACTGGTGCTCGGCGTGGAGCGGGTTGTGGTCATGAAGCTCGAATCCACAGAGCCCTACTTGAGCGCCAAGTTTCGGGTGTTGCCGGTGCCGCAGGATGGCGGTTCGGAAGTAGAGGCGCTCTCGGGCGCGTTGGTCGAGCTCGCGTCAAAGGCTATTACGCTCGCGCAGCCGCAATCGGCGGGCGAGATCACGCGCATGATTTCCGGCGGCGACGATCCGCTCCGGCTCGCGTATTTGCTGGCGAGCATTTTCAGCCTGGATATGGCCAAGGAGCAGGACTTGCTCGAGGCCGAGACGCGGCTGGATGCGCTGCGGCTCATTCACTCGTATCTTTCACACGAATTGCAAGTGCTCGAACTGCGCCAGAAGATTGCTTCGACGGCGCGCGACGAAATGTCGAAAGAGCAACGCGAATATTTGCTGCGGCAACAATTGCGCGCCATTCAGCAGGAGCTCGGCGAGAAAGATGGGGACAAAGCCGAAGTCGAGATGCTGCGCGAACGGTTTCTCGAAAGCAATTTACCGGAGGAGGCGAAGAAAGAATTCGAGCGGGAGTTGGGGAGGTTGGAAAAGCTACCGGCCGGCGCCCCGGATTACCACGTGACCCGGACGTATTTGGAATTCGTGCTGGATCTGCCGTGGAACAAGACGACGGAAGACAACCTGGACATCGCGCACGCACGCGAAGTGCTCGACAACGACCATTTCGGTTTGAAAGAAATCAAAGAGCGCATTCTGGAGCACTTGAGCGTGCTCAAACGGAATCCTGATGCGAAGGCGCCGATCTTATGCCTGGTGGGCGCGCCGGGCGTTGGCAAGACGTCTTTGGGGCAATCGGTAGCGCGTGCCCTGGGCCGCAAGTTCGAGCGGTTCAGCCTGGGTGGCATGCACGATGAAGCGGAATTGCGCGGACACCGCCGAACATATATCGGCGCAATGGCGGGGCGGCTGCTGCAGGCGATGCGCCGGGCAGGCGCTTTGAATCCAGTGTTGCTGCTGGACGAAGTGGATAAACTCGGACGCGATTTCCGCGGGGATCCAGCGGCGGCGTTGCTCGAAGTGCTCGATCCGGAACAGAACAAAACGTTCCGCGACAATTATCTGGACCTGGCTTTCGACTTGTCGAAGGTCCTGTTCATCACGACGGCCAACTCGCTCGACACGATCCCACAACCGCTACTCGATCGTATGGAGATTCTGCGGCTTTCTGGTTATAGCGAAGAGGAAAAGCAGCAGATTGCGCGGCGCTATCTGATTCCGAAACAGTTGAAGGCCACCGGGTTAACCGAAGAACAGATTGAATTCACCGACGAAGGATTGAAGACAATTATTCACGGCTATACGCGGGAAGCAGGCTTGCGGCGACTGGAGCGGGCGATCGCACGGGTGGCTCGCAAGGTCACTTTGCAAATTGCGGAGGACCAGGTAACGAAAGTGGTCGTTACGCCGGATGCTTTGGGCGACTTGTTAGGGCCGGAGATTTTCCTGCCTGAGGAGATGCGCAAGAACATGCCGGCAGGCGTTGCGACAGGCTTGGCATGGACGGAAGCGGGCGGCGACGTGCTCTACATCGAAAGCTTGCTGCTGCCGGAAGGCAAGAGCTTGACACTTACGGGCCAGCTCGGCGAAGTGATGCAGGAATCCGCTAAGATTGCGCAGAGCTACATCTGGTCGCATGCGGCGGATCTGGGGATCGATCCCGATGCGATTAAAAACAACGGCGTACACGTACACGTGCCGGCGGGCGCGATTCCGAAAGATGGGCCATCCGCCGGAGTGACGATGACGACTGCAATGACTTCGCTCTATACGAAACTGCCGGCGCGCAGTGACATAGCGATGACCGGTGAAGTCACACTGGCAGGGCTAGTGCTGCCGATCGGCGGCGTGAAAGAGAAGGTGCTCGCGGCACGACGCTCCGGGATTTACCGGGTGATTCTGCCGATGGGCAACAAGAAGGATCTGCGCGACTTGCCGACGCATGTGCGGCAGGAGATGCAGTTTTATTTCGTGGAGCGGGTAGAAGAAGTGCTTTCGCTCGTGATTCCGAATCTGCAGGTTAAGCCGCTGGCGTTAGCCAGCTAAGCCTTACGCTAAGGGCCGGTAACTCGCAACGAGTTACCGGCCTTTGCGTTCACAAACCGCGCATCTGTTGGGCGCCGGTGCGCGAGCAGTTACTTCTCGCCGGAAAATAGCAATATCAACACTCCCTGACGGTTGTGGCTCTGTAAGCTGCTGTTTTGGAAATTGCGATGAGTGGGTTCCGCAATTTGTCAGTGCTGGTGCGCCCGGCATGATTCGAACATGCGACCTTCTGGTTCGTAGCCAGACGCTCTATCCAACTGAGCTACGGGCGCGCAATATTTCACAGTATACCAGCGGTATCGGTTTCGCCGAGTTGTTGAGCGACCGCCGAGTTCCCTAAATCCAGGCAGGTAACGCAGTTACGTCCGTTTGCTTTGGCGCGGTAGAGCGCTTCATCGGCGACCCGGACAAACGCCGCGGGATCGCGGTCAGAACCGTCCGAAACGGTGACGCCGAAACTCGCCGAAACCCGGATTTCGATTCCGTCGACCATCATCGAGCTGGCATGAAGCCGTTCGCGCATGCGTTCGGCCTGGTGAGTAGCCTGTTCCAAATCGCAATTAGGCAATACCACCAGAAACTCTTCGCCGCCGTAGCGGCCGACCTGGTCGTAGGTTCGCATATTAGCGCGCAACCGGCTGGCTGCTTCGCGCAGAACGCCATCGCCGGCAAAGTGGCCGTGAGTATCGTTGATTTTTTTGAAGTGATCGATGTCGAGAAGAATCACGCCCACCGTCCGGCGGTCGCGGTGACAACGCGCGAGTTCCTGTTCGAGAGCGGCGGTAATTGCCGGCCGGTTAGGCAACATGGTGAGCAGATCTTTATTTGCCCGGTCGCGCAGTTCTTCCCGCGCTTTAAGCAAATCCATCTGCAGATCGACGATGCGCTGTCCGACGCGCAGACGAACCTGCAGTTCATGCTGGTCGAAAGGCTTTACGATATAGTCGTCCGCGCCCGCTTCCAGCCCCTCAACCGTTTCGCCTTTGGTGTTTTTTGACGTCAACAACAGGATATAAGTGTACGGCTCGCGGCGCGTTTCGCGAACCAGGCGGCAAACTTCGGGCCCGGTTAACTGGGGCATGACCCAGTCGAGAATGGCCATGGGCGGCGGGTCGGGCTGCGCCAGGATTTCCCAGGCTTGCCCTCCGTGCTCGGCAAGTACTACCTCGTAGCCCCAGCTGGATAATGCTTTCCGTAAAATCAGCCGCGATTGTGCGCTGTCATCTGCTATCAAGACCTTCACTGCTTCTGCCTCTGTAAGCTACGTCGGACGCGCAATGGCGGAACATTAGGATACCCTCCAAAATATCGAAACGCAAGCTGTGGGCATAACTCCCGGAGGACCAAAGGTCATCCTATATTATGGGTGTGCCGCCCCAATATTGTGAAAAGATACGCAAGGCGTTGCATTGTAAGGAGGTTTAATGCAGAATTCAGTACTCGTACCGATGGTTGTGGAGCAGACCTCGCGGGGTGAGCGCGCTTACGACATATACTCCCGGCTGCTGAAAGAAAATATTATTTTTCTTGGCACGCCGATTGACGATAACGTAGCCAATTTAATCATGGCGCAGATGCTTTTTCTGGCCGCCGAGGATCCGGAACGGGATATTTCCCTGTATATCAACTCGCCGGGCGGTTCGATTACTGCCGGTCTTGCGATTCTGGACACGATGCGCCTGATCGAGCCGGATATTGTGACTTACTGCCTGGGACAAGCGGCGTCCATGGCAGCAGTGCTGCTTGCTTGCGGCACAAAGGGGAAGCGCTTCAGCCTACCGAATTCGCGCATTCTGATTCACCAACCATCGATGAGCGGCTTGGGGGGCCAAGCGGCGGATATCGACATTTACGCCCGGGAAATCTTGCGGATGCGGCAGTCTCTGAACGAGATTCTGGCGGATGCAACGGGCCAACCGGTGGAAAAGATTGCGCGCGACGTCGATCGCGACTATATTCTGGAGCCCGATGCGGCGCTCGAATACGGCATGATCGACAAGATCATCACGAACCGTGGAGTAACGCCGGTTCCCGGGCGATAACCGCTTCTGCAACAAACCGAGGGCCGGAAGAGACAACTCCGGCCTTTCTTCCACTTTTAGAATTCAGGACGATTTTGCCGGCAGCGAGGCTTTTTCGAGCTAAGTAGTTGAATTCAAAACAGATTCATGGCGGTTAGATACTGGGCTGGAATTCCGAATACCCAGTATTTTAGCTAATATGCAAGTTGGAAGAGAATCCGTAGTTTGGAAGCGAGTCCCTGAGATTCAGCTTGACCTTGCCGGAGTCGTGAGATAGAGTGATACTTCCGTTACAGATTCACAAAGCCATAAACTTTGCTTATCTAATGATTTCACGATCCCGGTTATTTCTGGGGGGACTGGCCCTCCTCGCAGGCGCTATCATCGCGAATTGCCAAGCAATCACGACGGCTCCTTCTCCGACCAGCAGCACCGTTTCCGGCTCGACTTCTTCAAACGCCACCGACATCCTACTCGCCAAAGCGCAACAGCATCTCGATAGCGGACGCGAATTCTATTTCAAGGGCGACGTGGCGGGTGCACGGCGGGAGTTCGATGCGGCAGTCGATACGTTGCTCACAGCTCCCGATTCTCTTACAGATCACCGAAGGATAGAGCGGCGCCTCGATGAGATGTGCGATCTCATTTACCGGTTCGATGTGGAGAAGCTGGGCGCAGGGCAGGAACAGGAAGATGCAGCGGTTCCATTCGACAAAGCACCGATCGACGAGGTCAGCCATATGACCTTTCCGGTGGACCAATCGCTCGCACCGAAACTCAAAGCAGAATTGGATCAGACAGCCTCGGCGATTCCGTTGGAATTATCGGCGCCGGTGTTGAGCTACGTCCATTTCTTCTCGACAGAGCGCGGACGCAGCATACTGCTGTCGGGGTTCAGGCGCGCTGGGCGGTATCGGCCGCTGATTGAAAAAATCTTTGCCGAAGAAGGCGTACCGCAAGAGTTGGTTTACCTGGCGCAAGCGGAGTCGGGCTTCCTGCCGCGCGCGGTTTCAAACAAGAGTGCGGTCGGCATGTGGCAGTTCATCTCCGGCACCGGTTCGACGTACGATTTAATGCGGACATCGGCGCTCGATGAACGCTTGGATCCTGAAAAGGCCACGCGCGCAGCGGCGCATTTTCTCAAAGATCTGTATAAACGCTATGGCGACTGGTATCTGGCTATGGCGGCCTACAATTGCGGCCCAGGAGCCGTGGATCGCGCAATTGAGCGCACCGGTTACGCCGATTTCTGGGAACTGTTGAAGCGGCATGCTCTGCCGCGCGAGACCGCGAACTACGTACCGATCATTGTGGCGATGACCATCATGGCCAAGAATCCGAAAGATTATGGCTTGGAAAATATCGACACAGATCAGCCGGTCGAGTACGATTCTTTGCAATTGACAGCTTCGACCAGCCTGGATCTGATCGCCGATGCGACACTGCAGCCGGTATCGGTAATTCGAGATTTGAATCCGTCGCTGCTCAAGACCGTGGTACCGGCTGGCTTTTCGGTGCATATTCCCAAAGGCACTCTGACATCGGCTGAGGCGGCTCTGGAGACAGTTCCGGCAGAGAACCGGAAGGCTTGGCGCATTCATCATGTGGAAGCGGGTGACACGCTCGAAGCAATCGCCAAATCGTATCACTTGCCGAAAGGACGAATCGAAGCGGTCAACCGCTCGACGGACTCGATCGAAGCGGGCGATGTTCTGCTGATTCCCGCGGTTTATCACGAACAGGCGACGTTCGTGGCGAAGCACAGCCGCACGCGTCTGCGCCGGGGACGCACGAGCGTATCTTCGAGAAGCAAGCATTCGAGCGTGCTTCATGGCGCTCACGTAGCAGCATCGCGGCACCTTTCAAATTCAGCGGCGCACCGGCATGCGGCCGTGCGGCCCGCCAGCATGGCCGAATAGTAAACCTCCTAAAAAGCGCGCGGCACAGGACATCCGAGGCGCCTCTTGTCATCTTTGTGATGGAAGTTATTCACACATTGTGAAATAATTTGGCATCGCGCATCATCTCGATGCATAGTTAAGGAAGTGCGATAGGAGGAAGTCCGTGAGTTTGGAGTACAGGCTGATGGCAGAAGAAGACGATTTCGACTATGAGGATGAGCACGTGGAACTCGAATCCGATAAAGACGAATACGGGAACGACGAAGACGATTTCGACGAGGACGACGAGGAAGAGGAAGAGGAAGCAGCCTCCAAGCCTGCCGCGTTAAAGACTCCGGAGCCCGCACGCCCCTGGGAAACAGTATCCGGCGAGCCGGAGCAAAAGAAGGAGTCTCCGGAGAAAGACGCCCCTAAGGCCGGGGAAGCTACCTCCACTTCGACGGGTACGGGAGCAGAGAAGAAGGCACCGGCGAAAGCGGCGCGCAAGAGCACATCTGCGCCGGCGAAGAAAGCTGCGGCAGCCGCTCCAGCTAAGGCGGCCCCTCCGGTGAAGAAGAGCGCGGCAAAGAAGGCGGCACCGAAGAAGGCGGCTCCTCAAAAAGCAGTTCCCCAAAAGGCCGCGGCAAAGAAGGGCGGAGGGAAAAAAGCCGCGCCGAAGAAGGCCGCAGCCAAGAAGGGCGCCAGCAAGAATGTGACGAAGGCTGCCGGGAAGAAGAGCGCGGCAAAGAAGGGGTCCGCGAAGAAGAGCACTGCGAAGAAGGCACCCGCGAAGAAGGCGCCTGCAAAGAAGAGCAACGTGAAGCGCAGCGCGGCAAAATCCGCGTCGAAAAAGAGGCGTTAAACAGCGGAACCGGGCTGAATCTGCATGAGCCCGGTTCTGCGGCACGCTGGAGAACGGCCTACTTCGATCCCTTACGAACCACTGAGCGACAACGCTCAAAGAGTTCGAGAAGAGTATCGGCGTACTCTTCGGAAGAGCGTGGCGCTTTACTGCTGAATCCTGTGGTGGACGTACCCTTGCCGTAACCGGTCGTTACCGCGATGAACTTCATCAAATCTAAAGCGACCTCGTCCGGACTTCCGGGGCGGGTCTTTTCGGGCACTTCTTCTTCTGCCATGTATTGGTTCTGCTCCTTCATTTTGAATCACGACTTAGCCGCTCCTGTACGGTTGCGGTTCTGTTCCAGAATGTCTAGCCTGATTTTCGCATCTGGGTCGAAAGGGAGATGCCGGTACGCGCCAGGAAGATGATCCGCAAGATGCGCGGCGGGGCGCAGGCGCATCTGATCGAGGGAGAAGACGGCGCGTTTTACGTCGTCAAGTTCACCAATAATCCACAGCATCGCAGAATACTGGTCAACGAATGGCTGGCGTGTTCCTTTCTGCGTTTCCTGCAGATCCATGTGCCGGATACGGCTCTGATCGAGTTGACCCAGGACTTTCTTGACGACAGCCCGGACGTTTACCTTTCGATCGGATCGCGGAAGGAAGCGGTATTGCCGGGGATTCATTTCGGATCGAGACTCGCGGTAGATCCGGACCGCGTCGCGATCTTCGATTTTCTGCCGGACAAGCTTTTAGAGAAAATTGAAAACCGGATGGATTTCCTGGGCACGTTCGTTTTTGATAAATGGGCAGGCAACACCGACACGCGCCAGGCGGTCTTTTTCCGAGCTAAGGCCAAGACCTGGACACCGCTCCGCGGCGACGCCCCTGCACGCGTCGGATTCTTTGTACAGATGATTGACCACGGATATGCGTTCAACGGGCCTTACTGGGAATTTCAAGACTCGCCGATCCAGGGTCTGTATTTCCGGACTTCGGTTTATGACAAAGCCCGCTCACTCGATTCCTTTCAGCCATGGCTTTCGATGGTGGAGAACTTTCCGCCGGAAGTGATAGATGCGGCCTGGAAAGAGATTCCGCGCCCATGGCTGGACGGCGATGAAGACGAGTTGGAGCGCATGCTCGAAGCATTGTTCAAACGCCGTTCACAGGTGGGCCGACTCGTTGAAGAAGTCCGGCGGCAGCACGCAAAAGCATTTGCGGGTTGGCACTGATTCCAGATTTTACTTGACCATAGCCCGGTCCTTATATAACATACTAGTTATATAACGCATGTTGGATCTTGACTCTGCTTTCGCCGCGCTCGCCGACCCAACCCGCCGGGCAATTCTGGCGCGTCTGACGTCAGGGGAAGCAACAGTGATGGCTTTAGCGGAGCCGTTCAAGATCACACAACCCGCTATTTCCCGGCATCTGCATAAGCGAAATGACGTTAACGACTGAAGGCGACACGCACATAGTGGTGACGAGGCGGTTCGCTGCCTCACCCGAGGCGGTGTACCGGGCGCACATCGAGCCGCAGCTGATTCAGAAATGGCTGCTAGGACCCGAGGAATGGACCATGCCCGTTTGCATCAGCGAGGCGCGACCGCACGGGCGAATACGCTACGACAACAGCATGAATCATGTAGAACGAAGATGAACCGGACGGATGACGTTGCCCGATGCCCAAACACGGGCGCAAATGCTTGCGACGGGCATGGAGCATGGAATGGAAGCGAGCTATGTCCGGCTGGAACGCTGCTGCCTCGATGAGAAAGAACAGAAAGAAATACGCGATTAACAACGGCGAAAAAGTGTGGTCCCGTGATTGGACCCGCGGAGAGAAATCGCAACGAGCAAGTTGTTGATTTGGTGGACCTGGACGGGTTCGAACCGTCGACCTCTTCCATGCCATGGAAGCGCGCTCCCAACTGCGCCACAGGCCCACTCTTTGTTTTTACGTCCTGAGAATAGCACAACAGAAGTACCGGTTCTTTTGCACGAAAATTTACCGGCTGGGACTATTGACTCGGAGGCGGATCGGTTGCACAATCAGAACCGTTGGACTTTTCAAGAACAGTAGCCGAACATGCGGAAACGAGTGTCAGCACGGTCTCATTGGACGAGTTGGCTCACGAGTTGCGACAGCCGTTGTGCGCGATTGAATCCCTGACATATTATCTGGAAATGACGCAAGAAGACGAGAATCTGTGCCGGCATCTGGAGCAAATTCGCACAATGGTGAATCGGGCGAATTTGATTCTTGATCGTGCGGTTTAGCGGTTCTCGGCTCCCAGACTCTTTAGCCGTTGCTCGAGCGAGCGCAGGTCTTTTTTGAGGCGCTCGATTTTGCCGATATTGGCCAAACCTTTTAAGTGTTGCCGGAGCGGGCGGGCGGGAATGCCCCAAACGGGCTCGTCCGCATTGATCTTCTGGGAGCTGAGGATACCGCTTTTCGAACCGACGATGGCTTTTGCAGCGATTTTAGCTTTGTCACCGGCGCCCACCTGACCGCCTACTACGGCGGAATCGCCGATCGTAACGCCACCCGCGAGTCCGGTTTGAGCAGCGATCACGACATGCTTGCCTATCGCGCAATTATGCGCAATATGAACCAGGTTGTCGAGTTTGGTTCCGGCGCCAAGGCGCGTGGCTCCGAGCGAGGCGCGATCGACGCAACTGTTGGCACCAATTTCGACGTCGTCCTCAATTATGACGATGCCTACCTGCGGAAATTTCTCGTAGCCCTGAGCGGTGGGCGTGAAGCCGAACCCGTCAGCGCCGAGAACACAGCCGGAGTGAAGAATGACGCGATCTCCGATTTGCACTCCATCATAAACAGTGACCTGCGGGTGCAGAACGCAATTCCTCCCGAGTGAAACGCGATCACCGAGATGCACGCTGCCAGCCAGATAGCAGCCACTTTGGATCCGCGTTTCTTCGCCGACAACCACGTAGGGACCGATATAGCAATCCTCGGCAACGCGCGCGCTTGAGGCAACTATTGCTGTGGGATGAAGGAACGGCGACCAGGGCCGCTTCGGATAAAGTAATTCGAGGGCGCGAGCAAACGACCTGCGCGGCTCGGGAACACGAATAACAGACCACGCCCCTTCAGCGGTAAAGGAACTGTCGACGATCAGGCATCCGGCGCGGGACTGAACAGCGGCTGCGTTCGCTTTTGCGTTCGCCACAAAGGAGAGGTCGGCGGCCTCGGCGGAGTCGAGCGAATTTGCGCCGGCGATGACACGCGCTGAATCGCCAGACACGGTGCCTCCGCACACAGCCGCGAGTTCCGCAACCGTCTTAGTGTTCATGCCTCATAGGTAACATGGTCATGGTTGAAGATTAATGCCGGTTGACCCTTCGGTGTATGTAGCGCCAACGGCGCGCGTTGATCCAGGGGCGAGTGTAGGACCGGGCAGCAGGATCGGCGAGTACTGCGTCATCGAATCCGAGGTGTCTATCGGCGCGGATTGCCGGCTGGAGCCGCACGTTTATGTGAAGCGTTGGACCACCCTTGGCGACGGAAATGAAATTTCGGCGTGTACTGTGCTCGGTACCGATCCGCTCGATAAGAATTTCAGGGGCGAGCGCAGCTACTTGTTCATAGGGCACCGCAACAAAATTCGCGAGCACTATACAATTTCGCGCGGCACAAAACCGGAATCGGAAACACGCATTGGCGACGGCAACTACATTATGACGTCGGGCCACATAGCACACAATTGCGTGCTGGGGAGCAACATCGTGGTCGCGAGTTGTGCGCTGGTTGCCGGTTATGTCGAAATCGAGGATCAGGCGTTTCTCTCCGGCGGAGTAGTGGTGCACCAGTATTCAAGAATTGGGCAGCTGGCCATGGTGGGCGGTAATAGCCGGGTAAATAGCGATCTGGCGCCATTTTTTCTTTACAGCGATTTCAATGTTGCGGCGAAGGGCATAAACCTGGTGGGCCTCAAGCGCGCGGGTTTTTCTTTGCACGAAGTTCAGGCGATCAAAGCGGCTTACCGGATCTTGTTTCGCGCGGGGCTGTCGCAGGAGGAAGCCTTACGGCGCATTGAGACGGAACACGCGAGCGAGCATACGCGGCAGCTGGTTGCCTTTGTGAGGGCGAGTAAACGCGGCATTTGCCGGGAATCCGCTGCTATTCGGCGCCAGCGCGGGCCAGTTGCAGATGACTGAGCGTACTGGCATATTGCGAGATCCCCTTTAGCAAGCCTTCGGCAATCTTTTGACGTTCGTCTGAGCGTTTGAGCAGGCGTTCATCGTGCGGGTTCGAAACGAAGCCGACTTCAGCGAGAATTGAAGGCATTGTGGCGCCGATAAGGACGACAAACGGCGCCTGACGGACGCCGCGATCCCGCGATTGCGAGTCTATCTTGAGAGAACTCGACCAGAGGGCGGATTGCACCTTTTGCGCAAACTCGCGCGACTCTTCAAGTTTATTTTCGAGGACAGCCTTATGCAGCAAATCATTGAGATCGGAGATGGAGCTTAATGCGGTGGCGTTTTCGCGCGTGGCAAGATCGAGGCCTACACGATCGGAAGTCAAATTGAAATAAAAAGTTTCGACGCCGCTCGCCCGCGGCTCGGGCGAGGAATTCGCGTGGATAGAGATGAAGAGATCGGCTTTGGCATTGTTCGCGATTTTCGTACGTTGTTCGAGTGGGATAAAGACGTCGGCAGAGCGTGTATAGATGACCTCTGCGCCAAGCTGTTTCGTGATTAATTTACCGAGACGTAGCGCGATATCGAGTACCAGGTCTTTTTCCATCAGACCATTCGGCCCGATGGTGCCGGTATCATGGCCGCCGTGGCCCGCGTCAATCACCACGCGACCTAGTTTCAGCCCCAGCACGCGAACGAGCGAGCGGTCGCCATCGCTACCCCGCTTGGCAGGTGTGATTGCGCCATTGACTTTCAGGACTGGAGCGGTTTCGTGCGTAGCGACGGAGGGGCCCGGAGGCGTGTCGGGCAAGTTAGCCGGTTCCGCCAAATTGGAGGCTTCTGGCGGCACAAGCGGCTTGGCCGCGGCGGATGCGACTTGCACAGCCGCCGACTCGGTTTGTTTTTTATTTTCGAGAACTGTGATGGGCGCACGCGTGTCGGCCGGTAGATCGATTTTCTGTTCGCGAGTAGTGCTGCGAGCTAGCGAAACGGTCGGCTTGGGTTCGTCTTTCTGCCGGAGCTCGATCATAAGCCGATCCGGATTGACGAGTTGCGAGGAGACGACCTGGACGGGGCACACGAGGTCGAATACGATTCGGGTGCGCCCCGGACTCACTTCCGCGACGCGAATCTGTTTGAGCAGCCTGTCGTTGACCTCGATGGTTTCGAAGCCATGATGCGGACCGGGGGGAGGCCGCAGTCCGGCCAAATCGAAGTACACGCGCGCGGGCTTTTCAATCTGATCGGAAAAGAGTTTGTAATCGCCCTGGGTTTGAATGGCGATTCGCGTAACGTCGCCAAAGGACCAGAAGCGAATTGCCTGGACGCGAGCCGGGAAGGCCGAAGGTGCCCCGGGGGCTGCCATCACACGCGGCAAGAGCGGCGACGCGAACAGCAGCAGCGGAATTAGGGGGAGGCAACGCATCGGTATCCGCGGACAGCCAGCTAAATTCGCGCCTCCTGCGCGGCCATTTCTGCCAGCCGCATGGACCGGAAACCTGGCCAGGCGTAGAAGCGCATCACGACAAAAGACCCTTCGTTTGTTCTAACGATTATACCCGGAATCCGGCTAACCCAGTGCAATAATTGGGAATGCACACGGCCGGTTTTGTACTTGTCGGGGGACACAGTTCCCGCATGGGACGGGATAAGGCGCGGCTGCGGGTAAACGATCACTTACTTATTGAAGAAGTGGCGAATGCGGTCGCTTCTATCACTGGAAATGTAACGCTAGTAGGCGCGGCGCACCGGTATCGGGATCTTCCGTGCGAGTCCATTGACGATCTTTGCCCGGGGTGCGGCCCGTTGAGCGGGATTCAGGCGGCATTGGCCAGCAAGCACCGCGGTTACTGGAATGCCATTGTGGCCTGCGACATGCCGGGCCTCAAACCGGAATGGCTGGCCCACCTGATTCACAAAGCGGAAGAGCCAGGGGCAGGTCGGTGCATCGTGGCGCGGGATGTGAATGGGACGATCCATCCACTGTGCGGTATTTGGCGCGGGGATTGCCTGGCGGTCGTCGATCACGCGCTCGCGCGTGGGCGTTTCCGGCTATTCGATGTCCTGGATCAATTGAATGCAACACATGTGTCTGTCGATTCCGCCATGCACAATGTGAACACGCCCGAAGAGTGGACGGCATGGCAGCGACATCGCGCACCGGAGGCTCTGGGGCCCCGCTAATGGCTTCGGAAGAGTTTCCGCACTACATCGAATTCAGGAATGTTTCGAAGACCTTCGACCATCCGGTCTTGAAGGACGTCAGCTTTTACGTGGATGAGGGTCAAACGCTCGCGATTATCGGGCGCAGCGGCGTGGGTAAATCAGTGAGCCTGTTCCACATCATGGGCTTCTTGAAGGCAGACAGCGGGCAGGTGATTGTGGCACATGAAGACATCACCAGAATGCCGGAAGACCAACTCAGAAGAATTCGGCACAAGGTGACGATGGTGTTTCAATCGGGCGCGCTTTTCGACTCGCTCACGGTGGGCGAGAACGTCGAATTCTCGCTGGAGACCCGCGAGGATGAGACCGAACAGAAAAAAGAGAACGTTGTGAATGATCTGCTGCGGCGGGTGGATCTGGAAGACGTGCGGGATTCATTTCCAGCTGACTTAGCAACGGGCTATAAGCGTGCCGTGGCGATTGCACGAGCGCTCGCTTCCGGACCGCAGTGCATTCTCTATGACGAACCGACAACAATGGTGGATCCAATCATGTCGGATCATCTCGGGAATTTGATGCTGCGGCTCAAAAAGAACATGAAACTGACCGCGGTGGTGGTTACGCACGATCTGGATCTGATGCGTAAAGTCGCCGATACGGTGGTGTTTCTCTACAAGGGCGAAGCGATTTATTTCGGGCCGGTCGGAGAGTTGGAGCAGTGCCCGCATCCGCACGTACAGCAGTTTCTTGCGATGGACCGGGTGGAGATTACAGGCAAAATCGAAGAAACCTAATCAATGGCGGCCGGCAAAGCGCTGTTCGAGCGACTGCCATTTCTTGTGCCACCAGCTTTGGTTTTGCTTGCGCGCCGACGCAGCTTTCGCAGCGTTCTCTGCGGCGGTGCGCTCGGCTGCGTTCGGATCGTAAAGCTCGGTTGCTTTCAAATGAACGCGCGTTCCATCGAAGAAATAAGTACGGCGGCGGAATTTCCCATCGTCGTCTTTGAAGATCAGCTCGAAGTTTGGTGGATCGGCGTGTACGGGGAAATATCCCTCGACATCGCGCTGCCGGTAAGAGGTCTCGTATCTATGCCGGCGACGGTTCCACAAGAAGACACGCCACGAATCGAAGTCGGAATTTTCGATGCCGGACGACGTGGTCCAGAGCCAGTCGTGTTTTGTTCCGCGTGCCTCATCATTCACCGTTCCCAATTGGAAAAACGAAGTGATGTGCTTGCCTTCGGCATATTGTGCGACTTCGTCCGGGATCGCCATCATTAGATTGCGCGAGAGTACCCACCCGGTTTGATTATCTTTCATGCGGACCAGGTTCCACGCTTCCATTACGGGAGGGGGGGCGGCAGTCTGGTTGCTCTTATTCGACGCGGTGATTCCTTCACTCTCGATATTGGCGGGATTGCCCCAGAGCGATGTCAAATTCGCAGGCGGCTTTGGCGGGCGCGGCATGGGCGGCCGATTCGAAGGCTTGCGTTTCTCTTTGCGGCGATGGCGAGTTGGCGGTTTGGGTCGTTCAAAGATAATGACCGGGCGTTCGGAGGCCCTAACTTTCGGCGCGAGTTTGCGGGCCAGGACATTTACCGCAGCGCCTTCCGGAATCTGAGCGAACGCGGGGGAAGCGCGGCTTGGATCCAAATGGACGTTCAGATTTTCGTAAGCGGTCGCGATGGCCTCGGTGGGAAGATTCAACGCCTCCTGATGTTCGTGGCGAATGCGCGCCATATCCTGGGGCCGGAGGAGATCGGCCGAATCGACCCAGCCTTCCGCGCCGCCTTTCGTTCTGACTTTGACGTAGCGGCGGCGCACATCGACGACGCTTACCTCGTCTCCGTGCTTTAACGTAGTTACGGTGCTGTTCTTCTGGTTCAGCTCCGAGCGCAAGTTAATCGTGGCTGGCGCGACAAACGCCTGGGGCAGTCCGGGCTCGTTTTCGGATATACACGACGAGGCCGCGAGCATCAGAATGCTTGCGAAGAATACAAATGCCGGACGCATGCCGGTTTTAGGGCAGAAGCCGTGCCAGTTCCTTCAAGATACACCGGTCCATCACTACCGGAATGCCAGCGAGGGCTGCTTTCGCCGCGCCCTCCTGGCTCACGACGCCTTCCTGCATCCAAATACAGCGTGCACCGCCCTTTTCGATGACTTCTTCTACCACTTCGGGGACACGCGCGGGACGCCGGAAAATGTTGACAATATCGAACGGAACGGGAACGTCTTTGATTGACGGATAGGCCCGTTCTCCGAGCACTTCAGTTTCCTGCGGATTCACTGGGATGATGCGAAACCCTTGCCGCTGGAGGAAGCGCGAAACGCCAAAACTGGGCCGCGCGGGGTTGCTCGACAACCCTACTACCGCGATGGTCTTAACCGACTTTAGCAGCGCGGTTATTTGTGCGTCGTCCATCACGCTTTATACTCGCATGCTGAGTCTCGGACTGTTCGATCTCGAGCAGCTTACGGAAGCGCGCGACTTCGACATTGGTCAGCGTACGATATGCGCCTGGTTTCAGTGTCCCCAGTTCGAGAAAACCGATTTTGATGCGCTTCAGCTTTTCCACCAAGCGGCCAAAATGCTTAAACATGATGCGGATTTGGTTTTGCCTGCCTTCGACCAGCTTTACTTCGTACCAGGGGTTCGAGCCAGGGCGGATCAGCTTCAGCCCGGCGGGTGCCGTGCGGCGGCCATGCATGGGGATACCCGTTCGAAACTGCTGTTCCTGCTCTGAGGTAAGTGCGCCGTTCGCTTTGACCAGATAAGTTTTTGTGACGTGACTCGAAGGCGATGTGAGGCGGTTGGCAAAATCGCCATCGTTCGTAAGCAGCAGCAAGCCTTCGCTCGCGTAATCGAGACGGCCGACTGGATAGATACGCTCGCGCATGCCCTTGAAGAACGACATGACAGTTTGGCGGCCTTCAGGGTCGTGCGCGGTGGTTACGCAATTCTTAGGCTTATGCAGAGCGATGTAAAGGTGGTGTTTCGGAGCACTGAGGATTTGGCCGTCCACCTTCACTTTGTCGACTGAGAGATCGGCTTTCGAGCCAAGCTCAGTGATGGTTTCGCCGTTGACGGACACATGACCGCTCACGATTAGTTCTTCGGCTTTGCGGCGGCTTGCGATTCCCGCGTGCGCCAGGATTTTTTGCAGACGCTCCTCAGGCATTATGCTCTTCTTCGGGCGCGGCTGCTGCTATAGACGGCTGCTCATCGGTGCGAGACTGCGGGTTGGCCAGCTGGTTCTTCATCCGTCAGGGCAAAGCGGCCCAGTTCTTCGAACTCTTTGAGTGTGGGCAGTTCAGCAAGAGAATTCAAGCCGAACTGAATCAGAAATTCACGGGTGGTTTTGTACATGATGGGCTTACCGAGGACATTCTTGCGTCCCGCGGCAGCGATCAATTTGCGATCGAGCAGCGCCTTCAATACGCCGGCGCCTTGCACTCCGCGCACGTCCATGATTTCCGGGGCCGTAATTGGCTGCTTATAAGCGACTACCGCTAACGTTTCCAGGGCGGCGAGCGACAACTTCAAAGGCGGCTGCAGCTTATGGACAAAGCGGCGAATGGATTCATGATGCTCGGCTTTAGTCGCCATTTTATAGCCGCCGGCGAGTTCGCGTATGGAAAGGCCTCGATCGGGCGCAGCGTATTCGGACACCAGGTGAGCCAGAATTGTTTGGACCTGCTCTACAGATCGCTGCACAGCGGCCGCGATCTGCTCGGCTGTCAGCGGTTCGTCGGTGATGTAAATCGCAGCTTCGATAATCGCCTTCAGGGTGATGTCGGGATCGTCGGAAGGATTTTCATCGGTCACAGCCTCCGCAATAATCACATCGTCGCTGGTCTGTTGCGGCTGGAAGCTGCTTTCTTCCGCGGATTCTGTTTCGAGAATCTCTTCATTCTCTTGCATGGTCACTTCAGCGGTAATCCTGTTCTACGGCCGTCAACTCCACGGCGGCATCGGTGTGGCCCTCGAAACCCGGGCCGCGCTCGAGGCCGATGTCGCCAAACGCCTCTCCCTGGGTGAGTTGAACGGCTTGCACTTTAACCAATTCGAGAATGGCGAGAAACAGGCAGATCATAGCGCGGCGGCTGCGCTGCACCTCAAACAATTCACTGGCGAGCAATGGTTCTTTCCGGCGCATGTGGGTTAAGCGATCGCGCAAGTAAAGAATCATGTCGCCTACATTCACTGTCTCCTTGCCGATCTCGTAAATCGGCCGGAATTTCGCCCGATCCAGAACGCCTTGGAATGTTTTGACAAGATCGAAAATGGTGGCGGCGAGCGCCGGGCCTTCGTCTCCGGCCAGAAATTGTTCCATCTGCGGATTCGACCATGTCGCGTCTTCTATGATGCGCTTCTGTTGCAGCATCTCGGCGGCGTTCTTAAATCGTTCGTGTTCGATCAGGCGTTCCACGAGTTCCTGGCGCGGATCTTCTTCGGGCGCCATCTTGTCGAGCTCAGGATCGCGCGGCAGCAGTAACTTGCTTTTGATGTGGATCAGCGTAGCTGCCATATAGACGAAATCGGAGCTTAACTCAATGTCGAGTTCCAGCGCCTTCTGCATGTATTCCAGATATTGAGCGGTGATCCTGGCGATGGGAATGTCGTAAATGTTAATCTGCTGTTTCTTGATCAGATCGAGCAGTAGATCAAGCGGACCCTCATATTGCGCGAGGTGAAAGTTGAGGGGCTGCGACGACATTAGCTTCACAGTAACACGCGAAAACAGTTATTTAGGGGGCTTTCGGCCGTCTTGCGACGGGCGGTTGCGTCAGGGTGTTCGGGTGTCTACGGTGAGCGGGCGTTGGGCTTCATAGGCGCTGATGGCGTCCGTTTGCTGCAGGATGAAGCCGAGTTCGTCTACGCCTCCGAGCATGCAATGCTTGGCGAATTCGTCGATGGGGAATTTGGCGATGGAACCGTCCGGCAACGTCACCGTCTGGGCGGCCAGATCCACTTTCACGGTCGCAGCCGGATCGGCCAAGATGGCGGCGAAGAGGGCCTTGTGCGCGTCAGGAGGAATCACTAGCGGCAGGAGCGAGTTTTTGAGCGAGTTGCCTTTGAAGATATCAGCGAAAGACGTGCTGATCACCGCTTGAAAGCCGTATTGCGTTAAAGCCCAGGGAGCGTGCTCGCGCGAACTGCCGCAGCCGAAGTTATCGCCGGCCAGGAGAATGTGCGCGGCGCGTCCCTCGGGGCGATTCAGGATGAAATCCGGATTCGGATTGCCGTTCTCGTCGTATCGCCAGTCGAAGAAGAGTTGATCGCCCAAGCCCACCTTTGAGGTGGTCTTCAAAAAGCGCGCGGGAATGATTTGATCCGTGTCGATATTGTCGATTGGCAGAGGCGCGAGGCGGCTGGTAAAGGTTGTGAATTTTTCCATGTGGGTCTCCTAGAGCATCGTGCGCACGTCGGTCACGACGCCGTTGATGGCCGTGGCGGCGGCAGTCAGCGGACTTGCCAGAAACGTGCGGCCACCTTTGCCTTGCCTTCCCTCGAAATTG
Organism: Terriglobia bacterium; assembly: GCA_963767485.1. Taxonomy (GTDB): domain Bacteria; phylum Acidobacteriota; class Terriglobia; order Bryobacterales; family Bryobacteraceae; genus Bog-105. The sequence continues at coordinate 39,935 of CAVYDZ010000009.1, forward strand.
CGATTGCTGGTCGAAACGCTGTATTCGCCGGGCTGTAATTGATCGCCATTCATGGCGATACACATCGAGCAGCCAGCTTCACGCCAATCCGCGCCTGCGTCTGTGAAGATCCGGTCCAGGCCCTCCGCCTGCGCCTGTTCTTTCACAATCTGTGAACCCGGCACCACCATAACGCGCACTTTCGGACTTACTTTACGACCCTTGAAGATCGCGGCGGCCGCGCGCAGATCAGAGATGCGCGAATTCGTGCAGCTTCCGATAAACACGACGTTCACCGGATGCCCCAGGAGCGATTTGCCGGAGGGGAGATCCATGTAACGCAGCGCTTTCCCCAGCGAATCGCGCTCCAGGGGATCGCTCAAGCGCGCCGGATCGGGCACCGGCGCGGTAATTGGAATCCCCATTCCCGGGTTCGTGCCAAAGGTGATCATCGGTTCGAGCGAGCTTGCATCGATATCGATGCGTTTGTCGAACGCCGCTCCGGGATCGCTCGGCAGTTGACGCCACAATTTGAGAGCGCGTTCCCAATCCGCACCCCTTGGCGCATGCGGCCGTCCAGATAAATATTGATACGTCGTATCGTCGGGGGCAATCATGCCGGCCCGCGCACCACCTTCAATCGACATGTTGCAGATCGTCATACGCTCTTCCATCGAAAGCGCGCGAATGGCGGAACCAGCGTATTCGAAGACGCACCCAGTGCCGCCGCCGATGCCGATGCGCGAGATCAGATTGAGCACGATATCTTTCGCGCCAACGCCCGGCTTCAGGGTGCCTTCTACGTTGACTTCGTAGGTCTTGGAGGGCATTTGCAGCAGGCATTGGGTTGCGAGGACGTGCTCCACCTGGCTAGTTCCGATGCCGAAAGCCAGCGCGCCGAACGCGCCGTGGGTCGCGGTGTGGCTATCCCCGCATACGACAGTCATGCCGGGCTGTGTGAGTCCCTGTTCTGGGCCAATGATATGTACGATGCCCTGTTTCTTGCTGTGCGGCCCGTAGAAGGGGATGCCGAACTCGGTACAGTTCTTCTCAAATTGCGTGATTTGCGCTTCGGCTATTTTGTCGAGAATCGGGAGAGCGCGGTCGTGTGTGGGGATGCTGTGATCGGTGGTGCCGATGGTCAGATCCGGGCGCCTCACCTTCAATCCGCGTTCGCGCAATCCGGAAAAAGCTTGCGGCGAAGTCACCTCATGCACCAGGTGCAGATCTATATAAAGCAGCGTCGGCGCGCCAGGCTGCTCGGTGACAACGTGGTTTTGCCAAACCTTCTCGATGATTGTGCGCGACTTCGAAGCCGAACCGTTTTGCTCTGCCATATTTCTTCCTGTTCTATTAGACGTGGGCCGCTGCGCGCGCCGACACTGCTTTAGCTACCGCGTCCCCGACTTCACTCGTCGAGGCCGGTTTGCCGGACGGTTTGAGGTCGGCCGTCACACGCCCGCTATTCAAAACTTCTTCAATCGCGCCGTAAACCACTTGCGCCTCTTGGGCAAGCCCGAAGCTGTATTCGAACATAGCGGCCACCGATCCAATCGCGCCCAACGGATTCGCTTTATTTTGTCCGGCGATATCGGGCGCGGAACCATGCACGGGTTCATACAAGCCGACCCAAGCTCCGGACGGACGTTTGGGGCCGATCGAAGCCGACGGGAGCATGCCGATTGAACCCGCTAAAACAGCCCCTTCATCGCTCAAAATATCACCAAACATGTTTTCCGTGAGAACCACGTCGAAGCGCTTGGGGCTGAGCACGAGTTGCATGGCGCAGTTATCCACCAGAATGTGATCGAGCGCGATCTCACTATATTGCTGGGCGACTTCGGTGACGACACGCCGCCAGAGTTGCGAGTTTTCGAGCACGTTCGATTTATCGACACTGGTTACTTTCTTGCGGCGCTTGGCGGCGAGTTGAAATGCCATATGCGCGATACGCTCGATCTCCGGACGTGTGTACACCATCGTGTTCACAGCGCGCTCCTCCGCGCCTGAGCCCGAGATGCCGCGCGGCGTTCCATAATAAAGCCCGCCGGTCAACTCGCGCACGATGATCATGTCGGTTCCGTCTACCAGCTCGTTTTTGAGCGGCGAAGAATCAATCAGCGCGCGGTAGGACCGCACCGGGCGCAAATTGGCGTAAACCTGAAGTGCTTTGCGGATACCGAGTAAGCCGCGCTCGGGGCGTTTTTCGGGAGGCGCGTTATCGAACTCGGGCAGACCAACCGCGCCCATCAACGTGGCATCGGCTTCGGCGGCGAGTTCGCGCGTTTTCTCAGGGAAGGGGTCGCCGGTCTTTTGAATGGCGGTGCCGCCGAGCAGGCCTTCACTCAGGATCACCTGATGACCGAACGCTTGCGCAACCTGCTGCAGAACCTTGGCTGCTTCCTCGGTGACTTCTACACCGATGCCATCACCCGGCAGTAACAGTATTTTGAGATCCATTTATTTGAGTAAAGAACAGGAACGCAGGCGAAAGCGCCTAGTTCCCCTGAAACATGTCCACGGACTTAGCGTTCGGCTCCGATGGCAGCTTCGTTACCCACCACGAGCTCTATGAGTTCGATGATCTCGTCATTGCGCAGGCCTTTCTTGTTATCGGCCATGTGCGTAAAGCGATGATAAACCTCTTCCAATTCCCCGGGTCCCAGCGTAAAGCCGAGGTCGGCGGCGCGCTGCTTCAGCGCATGACGTCCGCTATGCTTGCCCAGCACAATCCGGGAAGCGGGCACACCAACGGTTGCCGGATCGATGATCTCGTAAGTCGATTTCTCTTTCAGATAGCCGTCCTGATGGATGCCTGCCTCGTGCGCAAACGCATTCTCGCCGACAATCGCCTTGTTCGGCTGCGGTCCAAACGTGATGAACTGCGTCAGGGTCTGGCTGGCATGAAACAGTTTTTCGGTATTGATCTTGGTCTCGAATGGCAACCGGTCGTGACGGGTCTTCATCGCCATTACAACTTCTTCCAATGCGGCGTTCCCTGCCCGCTCGCCGATCCCGTTGATGGTGCATTCCACCTGGCGCGCGCCCGCCTTGACGGCGGCCAGCGAATTCGCCACAGCCAACCCTAAATCGTCATGACAATGCACGCTAACGATGGCCCGGTCGCCTAGTATCCCGGCGATCCGCCCGATCAGTTCGCCGTACTCGTCGGGGGTCGAGTAGCCGACCGTGTCCGGCAGATTTACCGTTCGCGCTCCCGCTTCCACAACCGACCGGCAGACTTCTTCCAGGTAATTCGCCTCGGTCCGAGTGGCGTCTTCGGCAGAGAACTCCACATCATCTGTATAGTTGCGCGCCAGTGTAACGGCGGCGACTGCATCTTCCAGAACCTGCTGCCTCGTCTTGCGCAATTTGAATTTCAAATGAATGTCGCTCGTCGCGATGAACGTGTGAATACGCGGACGCTTGGCATGCTCAAGCGCTTTGGCGGCCCGTTCCACATCGAGTGTGCACGATCGGGCTAGAGCCGCCACCTGAACCCAAGGAAATTGCCGGCTGACCGCGTCTACGGCTTCAAAGTCGCCTTCGGAAGCAATCGGGAACCCAGCCTCGAGGATGTCCACGCCCAAATCCACCAGAGCCGCCGCAGTAGTCAGCTTTTCCAAAGTGGTCATGCTGCACCCGGGCGACTGTTCGCCGTCTCTCAGGGTAGTGTCGAAGATGTAGACTCGGCTCATAAACGGCTCCTCAATGGGCTAACTTTTCCCTATGCTAAATTAATGCGACCGATTACGCAAATTTATAGTTTTGCCGATTGCTATTAGATATAATGATGACATAAACGCCTCAGTCGGAGTGGGCGTTATGGAACTATATCCTCTTAAGGTTTTCCTCACGGTTGCCACCGAGCGGAGTTTTTCGCGCGCTGGCGAAAAGCTGCTGCGTACCCAGCCGGCGATTTCGATCGCCATCCAGCGTCTTGAAAGCGACTTAAAAGAAAAGCTCATCGACCGGGCCGGCAGAGAGTTGCTGCTGACGGACGCGGGACGGGTGGTGCTTGAATACGCCCGGCGCTTTCAGAATCTCGAATCAGATATGGAGAATTCCCTTCGCGAGTTGAAGGACAACTATGCCGGGCGGCTCTCCATCGGGGCGAACGAATCCATGTCGCTCTACCTGATTCAGCATATTGAGAAATACCGGAGGGTATTTCCGAAAGTGAAGATTCAGGTGCGACGCTCGGAATCGAGCAAGATCCCGAGTCAGTTGCTCGACGGGCAGTTAGAACTCGGCGTGATCAGCTACGATCCGAATGACGATCATCTGCTTTCCGAGGTGATTTACACGGACCGCCTGGCGCTGATCGTCTCGCCGCAACACCGTTTCGCCAACCGGCCGGAGGTCTCGATCAATGAGCTGGATATGGAGACGTTCATCGCACATAACGTGCTGTCGCCATATCGGGAAGCCGTGCTGCGCGAATTTCAGCGGCATAAGGTGCCGCTCAACATGGACGTTGAAATGCCGACTGTCGAAACCATTCGCAGACTTGTGCAAGACAACGAAGGCGTTTCTTTCCTGCCGCGCATGTGCGTCGAGCAGGAACTCAAGAAGGACATGCTGCGCGAGATACGAGTAAAAGAGCTGAATCTGGAGCGCAAGATTCGGCTGGTGTATCCGGCGCGCCGCGGGTTGAGCCATGCCGCGAAAGCGTTTCTCGAAGTAGTGAAGCGCAATTCGGTGGAAACGGAGCCGCTGCCGGAATCGGCGTGAACAAGACGGTTGCCATTGCAGGCGGCGGCATCATTGGAATGTCGGCTGCCTGGCGCTTGTCGCAGCGGGGCGTTGCCGTCACGGTTTTCGAAAAGGGCAGTATAGGCGGGGAAGCCAGTTGGGCAGGGGCCGGTATGCTCGCGCCTGGCGGGGAAGTTGAATCGCCGTCTTTGCTTGCGCAGCTCTCGATCGAATCCCGCTCGCTTTACGCCGCGTTTGTACGGGAACTTGAAGCGGCAACTCATCTTTCTGTGGATTATCAGGAGTGCGGTGCACTCGATTTGGCCTATAACGAGGTCGAGTACCAGATGTTGCGAAGCCGGGCGGAGCGGCAATCGACAATGGGCGTCAAATCCAAGGAAATCAGTCTGGAACAGGTGGCTGCCTTCTGGCCACGCGTGAGCACTCGCAGCTTGCGTGGCGCGCTGTTTTACCCGGGGGACGCCATTGTCAATCCAAGAGAGTTGATTACGGCTATTGCTCCAGCTTGCCGGCAGCGTGGGGTGGTTGTTCGAGAAAATTCGCCAGTGCTGGCGGCGAGTGTTTTGCAAAACGGAATTGAAGTGGAATCGAGCGATGGCCGCCAGCGTTTCGATGCACTGGTGATCGCCGCCGGAGCGTGGAGCAGTTCTATCGTGCTCCACAATTCCGTGGCGTTGCCCGAATCGAACCCGGTCAAAGGACAGCTCATCGGATTTCATCAGCCGGACCAAACGTGCAACACAATTCTGCGGCATGGGCACACTTATCTGTTGCAGCGTGCCAATGGCTTGCTCATTGTGGGGGCATCCGTCGAGCATGCCGGCTGGGACCGCACGGTCGAACCCGCCGTAACGCAGGATCTTTCCAGAGAGGCGGCGATTTGTGTTGCCGCACCTAGCGGAAACGAGTCCGACGGAAGCATGGGTGGGCTTTCGCCCGGCGAGCGAGCATCTGAGACTCGGGCCTTGGCATTCGAACCATCTTTATCTGGCTTATGGCCATTTCCGGAACGGGATTTTGCTCGCTCCGGTAACCGCGCAGGCTGTGGCTCGCGATCTCGCGTCTGGCGCGCTTAAAGCGCCCGAAGCGAATACGACCGGCGCAGTCTAATTCCGATACGATACTCTTCCATAGGGCGATTGGCCTCCACTCGAGGCGTTGCTAGGGAAGAATGACTGCTGCCCCGTCGATCGCGTCGTTTTTTACTGCGATCAGCGCCTCATTTGCCTGGTCGAGAGAAAACGCCGTTGTCTTTGGCTCAAGGCGGATCTGCGCCGCAATTTGCAAGAAGTCGTGTGCATCCCGCCGCGTCATATTTGCCACGCTGCGCAACTGCCGCTCTCCCCAGAGCAGACCGTCGTAATCGAATTCAGGCATGCGGTCCAGGTGGATCGCATTAATCGCAACCACCCCGCCCTTCCTTAAGCTGGCGAGCGCGCAGACAACCACATCACCACTCGGGGCGAATGTAATAGCGCGATCCAACTCGACCGGCGGCTTGTCATTTTCGCTTCCCACCCATTTCGCGCCCAGCGATTCCGCCAGACGCCGGTGGGAAGCCCCGCGAGTAGAAACGTACACGTCGCAATTCCAGGCATGCAGAACGGCAATCGCAAGATGCGCCGAAGCCCCGAATCCGAACAGCCCGACGCGGTCTCCTTCTTCCACACCCGCAACCCGCAGACTGCGAAATCCAATAATTCCAGCGCACAATAAGGGAGCGGCGTGAAGATCGGTCAGAGCTGCGGGTAACGGAAATACAAAATCTGCTCTTGCGCGGGCGTATTCCGCGTAGCCGCCGTTCACGCTATAACCGGTAAACACCGGGCGATCGCAAAGATTCTCCAGGCCGCGCCGGCAATAAAAACAATCGCCGTCGGTGCCCCCGATCCAGGAAACCCCCACGCGCGCTCCGAGCGGCAGTTCTTCTGTGGCCCCCTCCACAACTTCGCCGACGATCTGATGTCCCGGAATCAGGCCCGCTTGTTTCTGCGGCAATTCACCTTCGGCGATATGCAGGTCGGTCCGGCAAACGCCGCAAGCTTTCACTCGCAAAATAATGTGCCTTGCTTTGCCTTCCGGTTTCGGAAAGTCGCCGATATGCAAAGGCCGCTGCTGAATCGGCGCCGGCGTTTTGAGTGTTGCCGCTTTCATATTGCTGATCTCACCACACTCAAAGTTCGCATCCGAAACACAAACTCGGAAGTGCGCGTCACCAGCACGGACATAGTTGAGGTGAATGGATGACTGCTTCCGATGTACTCGTAGAAAGTCTGATTGATTGGGGCGTCGATACTGTTTTCGGGCTGCCCGGCGACGGCATCAATGGCTTTGTCGAAGCACTGCGAGTGCACAAAGACAAAATTCGCTACATTCACGTGCGGCACGAAGAGACGGCTGCGATGGCCGCCACCGGATACGCAAAGTTTACAGGTAAGCTCGGCGTCTGCTTTGCAACATCGGGACCGGGCGCGGTTCACATGCTGAACGGACTTTACGATGCCAAGATCGATCAGGCTCCGGTGTTAGCGATCACCGGCATGACGTATCACGACCTGATCGGAACGCATTACCTGCAGGATATGAATCAGGACTATTTGTTTCAGGACGTGGCCATGTATAACCAGCGCCTGATGGGTCCGGCGCATGCGAAGAACATCGTCGATTATGCCTGCCGGACGGCGCTAGGCAACCGAGCGGTAGCCCACATTTGCCTGCCAATCGATTATCAGGCGGCGGACATGTCCGAGCAGAAGCGCTTTCACCGCAATGTGAAGGGCCATACCTCCGAAGCTTTCACTATTCCGAAGCGTATTCCGGAACGCAAGCAGTTGGAGAAAGCGGCGCGCGCGCTGCTGGATAAGAAGAAGATCGCTATTTTGGTGGGATCTGGGGCACGGGGCGCCCGCGAAGAAGTGTTGCAACTCGCAGACCGTCTGGCTGCACCAGTGATCAAGGCGCTGCTCGGAAAGGACGTGATCCCGGACGACAGCTTATACACGACCGGCGGGATTGGCGTGGTTGGAACGCGCGCATCTTCCGACGCCATGAAAACGTGCGACGCACTCGTAATCGTGGGCAGTTCTTTCCCATACATTGAATTTTTGCCAAAACCGGGACAGGCGCTTGGCATTCAGATTGACGACAAGCCTGAGCGGATCGGATTGCGTTATCCGGTCGACATCGGATTGGTGGGGGATGCGCAAGCAACTTTGCGCGAGCTGCTGATGTACCTGTCCCGCAACGAAGACCGGACCTTTCTAAAAAAGGCGCAGCAAGGGATGGACGAATGGTGGGATCTGATGGAAGAGCGCGGAACCCGAACGGAAAAACCGATGAAACCGCAAGTGGTGGCTTGGAATCTCGGGCAACTGCTGAACGATGACGCGATCGTTACGGGCGATTCCGGGACGGTGACTACCTGGGTGGCGCGGATGAAGCTGCGCGCGCAGCAGAAATTCTCATTTAGCGGAACACTGTGCAGCATGGCCGCGGGCCTGCCCTACGCAATTGGCGCCCAAGTGGCGTACCCGGGGCGGCAGGTCGTCACCTTCACTGGGGACGGTTCGCTCAGCATGATGATGGGTGACCTGGTGACGCTTGCGCAATACAAATTGCCCGTGAAGTTGTTCGTGTTAAAGAACAATACGCTTGGATTGATCAAGTGGGAGCAGATGATCTATCTTGGCAATCCGGAGTACGGCGTGGATCTGCGCGCGATCGATTTCGTGAAGGTCGCGGAAGCATGCGGTGCAACAGGTATCCGGATAGAAGAGCCAAAGAAGTGCAAGCAGCAGATCAAAGAGGCGCTAGCTACAGACGGCCCGGTTGTGATCGAGTGCCTGACGGACCCGAATGAACCGCCGATGCCGCCCAAAGCGACGAAGGCGGAAATGAAGCATCTGACGGCGGCTTTGGCGCGCGGGGAACGCGACCGCGGACGCATTTCCTTAACGATCGCGCGGCAGGCTATGGACGAGAGCCTATTCCCGGCGAGCGATTATGGCGCACTCGCCCGCGTAAAGGATAAGCTTTTCGGCGGCTCGGGCGAGGAAGAAGACAAATGATTCCACAGAAAGAAGTCATCTCGGCGAAGGCCTCTGAAGAACTGGCTTCGGCTTTGAAAGGCGCGATCAAGGGTGAGGTTCGCTTCGATTCCGGATCGAAAGCGTTGTATGCATCCGATCTTTCGATGTACCGCCAAGTACCGATCGGCGTGGTGGTTCCGAAATCCATCGACGATGTCATCACAACCGTTCGCATCTGTCATGAACGCAACGTTCCGATCCTCGGCCGCGGCTGCGGAACGAGTTTGGCCGGACAGTGTTGCAACACGGCGGTAATCATCGATTTTTCCAAGTACTTGCATCGGGTTTTGGAGGTGAATGCCAATAAGAAATATGCGTGGGTGGAACCGGGCCTCATTTATGACGAACTGAAGAAAGCTACGACGAAGTACGACCTGGTGCTTGCGCCGGACCCGGCTACCCACGAATACTGCACGCTTGGCGGGATGGTCGGCAACAACTCTTGCGGGGTCCATTCGGTAATGGGCGGCAGGACTGCCGATAACGTAGAGGAACTCGACATTCTCACTTACGACGGCGTGCGCATGACGGTGGGCCGAACGTCGGAAGGCGAGCTCGATTCCATTATTCGCAAGGGCGGGCGGCGCGGGGAGATCTACGCCAAGTTAAAGAGCATTCGCGACCGCTACGCCGAGCTGGTTCGCGAGCGGTATCCACAGATTCCAAGGCGCGTGTCGGGTTATAACCTCGACGACCTGCTTCCGGAGAATGGCTTCAACGTGGCTCGCGCTCTGGTGGGATCGGAGTGCACTTGCGTAATCGTGCTGCGCGCGAAGGTAAAGCTGGTGCATAACCCGCCGCACCGCGCGCTGATCGTGATCGGCTATCCGGATGTGTTTACGGCGGGCGACCACGCGGCACCCCTGCGTGACCTCGGCCCAATTGGACTCGAAGTATTTCACCACAAAGTGATCGATAACGAGAAGCGCAAAGGAGCGGAAGTGAAGGGCGTCGATCTGCTCCCGCATGGCGACACCTGGGTGCTGGTGGAATTTGGCGGCGACAGCAAACAGGAAGCGACGGCACGCGCGAAAAAAGCTCTTGAGAAGATTCGGGCCACCGATCACGATTACACGGGGATTCGCCTCCTCACGGATGATACAGAGCAGCAGAAAATGTGGAAAATTCGCGAGAACGGCGTGGGAGCGAGCCGCATTCCAGGCGTAGAGGATGCCTGGCCGAGCTGGGAAGATGCCGCTGTCGCACCGGAAAACGTCGGGAACTATTTACGCGACTTTTATAAGCTGCTCGACAAGTATGGCCTCACTTGTACGCTGTTCGGCCACATCGGCGACGGTTGTATTCACACTCGGATCACTTTCAATCCGAAAACGGCTGAAGGAGTAAAGAACTATCGAGCGTTTATGACCGAAGTCGCGCACGCGGTGGTGCGCCACGGCGGATCTCTGTCGGGAGAACACGGCGACGGCCAGGCGCGGGCTGAATTGCTTCCCATCATGTTCGGGCCCGAGATCATCCAGGCATTCCGCGAATTTAAATCGGCTTGGGATCCGAAATGGAAGATGAATCCCGGTAAAGTAGTCGATCCATATCCGCTCGATACCAATTTGCGCGTCGGGCCGGATTACAAGCCGAAGCCGGTGCTGACGATATTTCAGTTTCCGGGCGATCACGGAAGCTTCGCAGAGGCAACTGAGCGCTGCTTCGGTGTCGGCAAGTGCCGGGGAATGGATGGCGGCACAATGTGCCCCAGCTTCCATGCCACGCGCGAGGAAATGCACTCGACTCGCGGCCGCACGCGCATGCTCTTTGAAATGCTGCGCGGCGAAGTGATTCAGGATGGCTGGAAAGACGAGCACATTAAAGATGCGCTGGACCTGTGTCTGGCTTGCAAAGGATGCAAGGGCGATTGCCCGGTAAACGTCGACGTAGCCACTTACAAATCCGAGTTTCTTGCTCATTATTATGACGGGCGCGTGCGTCCTGCGGCAGCGTACAGCATGGGCATGATCAATCAATGGGCGCAACTCGCCTCGCGTTTTCCCGACGTAGCGAATTTCTTCACCCAGACACCGGGGTTGGCCCAGGCTGCAAAAGCCGCGGCGGGCCTCACGCAACACCGGCGAATGCCCGCCTTCGCCAAACGAACCTTCAAATCCTGGTTCGCCGAGCATCAAAAACGCAATCGGATAAAAAACGATAATCGTCCGCCTGTGGTGCTGTGGGCCGATACGTTCAATAATCATTTCTTTCCGCACACGGCGCGCGCCGCGGTGGAAGTGCTTGAATCGGCAGGCTATCGCGTCGAGGTACCCGCGCAACCGCTCTGCTGTGGCCGGCCTCTCTATGACTACGGTTTCTTGCATGAGGCAAAGCGATATCTCGAGGAAATTCTCGGCGTGCTCAAGCCGCAAATCACCGCCGGTACTCCGCTTATCTGCCTGGAACCAAGTTGCGGGTCGGTTTTCAAAGACGAAATGACAAACATTATGCCGCGCGATGAAGATGCGCAGCGGCTACGCGGACAAACCATGATGCTCGGGGATTTCCTCGAGAAGATCGGGTATGCGCCGCCGAGCTTGAAACGGAAAGCGCTCGTCCATGGACATTGCCATCACAAGGCTATTTTCGGCATGGACGCCGAACAGAAACTTCTTGCGCGCATGGGACTCGATGCCGAGCTACTCGATTCGGGGTGCTGCGGATTGGCGGGCTCGTTTGGCTACGAAGCGCATCACTACGATATTTCGATGAAGATCGGCGAGCGAGTACTTCTGCCGAAAGTGCGTGCTGCCGATCGCGAAACGCTCATCATTACGGATGGCTTCAGCTGCCGCGAACAGATTATGCACGGGACGCCTCGCCACGCGATGCACCTGGCGGAAGTGATTCAGATGGGACTGCATCAACCTCCTGCGCGCAGCAAGAGGTATATCGAGGCGGGATTCGTACAGGAAGAGCCAGGTTATCCAGTGCTCACCGCGGCAGGAGCGGTAGGCGCCCTGGTAGCCGGAGCCTTCCTGTTACTTGGGCGCGAGAAAATCCGTCACGGCCTCTAACAGCATCTTGGTAGCATTTACCTGTTAAACCTACGGATTGAACGCTGAACTGCTGGAACCAAAGACCTCCGGGAATGGTCTCACGCGTGCTCCGGGGTGATATGAGTACTATGGCAGGCGGCAACACCACAATTTTCGGAGTTTACCCGGCGTGCGACCGGGCCGAACAGGCGATCGAAATCCTGGCCTCCGCGGGATTTTCGAAGGAGCGAATTTCGGTATTGCTCCCCACAACAGCAGTGACGGACGGATGTCCCTTCGGGGAGGGGCTCGGCTCCCTTCCCGGGCTGGGTGCGTTGGCGATTGCCGGGGCGGATCCGTTCATCGCGGGAGGGCCAATGAAGGGCATCCTCGCGAATGTGGGTGCAAGTGAAGCCGAGCCAGGTTTGGTTGGAGCCTTAACAGGGATGGGGATTCCCGAGTACGAGGCCAGACTGGGCGCGGAACTCATTGAAAAAGGAGGCGTTCTGCTTTCGCTGCAGTGTGGCTCCCTAGCCGAGATCGAAGCTGCTAAGGAGAGCCTGAAAGCTTCCGGCGCTGAAGATATTGCTTCCGTAACCGACATCTTAGCCAGTTCCACCGAGACCGCAAGTGATCTTTCCGAAGTTGCTTAACGGGCAAACCGCAACAGCACCGCAGCCGCAAGGGCGCGCATTAGCGCGTTCTTAGCTCCCGTATGAAGCTCGCTCCGGCACGGTCCAAGAACGGTTCCGAACTGGCCACCCTGGTTCGTCTGGTAACAATTGCGTTTGTCATCGCAGCGTTGTTCTTCGGCAAAGAAGTTCTGGTTCCGCTCGCATTAGCGCTCCTGATAAGTTTTCTTCTGACCCCACCGGTCACTTGGCTCGAAAAAATAAAGTTGGGCCGCGTCCCGTCCGTTTTGCTTGTGCTTATCATGGCCTTTTCGCTAGCCGGCGGCCTCATTTGGATGGGTACAACGCAACTGGCCGATATCGTAAGCCAGTTGCCGCATTATCAGGAAAATATCCGCCGAAAAATTGAGGCAATGCGCAATCCGGCCGGAACTGGAATGACGAAGGTGCTGAACAGCGTGGACCAAATCTCCGCCGAGCTAACGGAGAGTCGAAGCACTAACCCGGAGGTCAGCCCCACAGAGAGACCGCGGCGCAAAGGTTCGCGAATCCCCCAGTCCTCTCCCGCTGTAGTTTTGAAACGCGAGTCCGGAACCGAGGCCGTACTTGGTTTGATCGGAGCATCTCTGGCTCACGCGCTCGCAGTGGCCGCCGCAGTGGTCATTTTCACATTGTTCATGCTGCTGCAACGGGGCGATCTGCGGAACCGCCTTTTCCGCCTGTTCGGAGCAGGGCATCTCAATGTAATGACCACTGCGCTCGACGATGCCGCACGGCGGGTCAGCCGTTACTTACTGACGCAATGCCTCATCAACGGCACGTTCGGTCTGCTCTTGGGATTGGGGCTGCATTGGATCGGCGTTCCAAACGCTCCGTTCTGGGGTGTGCTCGGGGCGATTCTGCGTTTCATTCCATACGTGGGCACTTTTATCGCCGGACTCTGCCCGCTGGTACTCGCTTTGGCGGTTTTCGAAGGCTGGGCCAGACCGATGCTGACGCTTGGCGTTTTCGCCGCAATCGAAGGGACGATGTCCGCCGGCGTCGAGCCTTGGCTGTATGGAGCCCACACCGGAATTTCATCTCTGGCGATCTTGGTTTCCGCCGCTTTTTGGACTCTGTTGTGGGGTCCGGTAGGACTGGTGCTCTCTACACCGCTGACCGTTTGCCTTCTTGTTTTGGGCCGTTACGTTCCGCCCCTGCAATTTCTCCATGTACTCCTGGGCGATCAGGAAGCGCTTCCTCCCGAAGCCTGCTATTACCAACGCTTGTTGGCGCTGGACGAAGAGGAGGCGCAAGAAGTCGCGGAGACGTACCTGAAAGAGAAGACTCTGGGAGAGCTATACGATCTGGTGCTCGTCCCGGCGTTGTCCCTGGCGGAACAAGACCGGCACCAAAATGCGTTAGATGATGAACGGGAACGATTCATTTATCAGACCACTAAGGATCTGTTGGAACAGTTGGGGGAGCAGTCTGAGGCGGAAGTCGCGACCTCTCCGGATTCGCCGTTAACCGTCTATTGCGTGCCGGCTAGGGATGAAGCCGATGAGCTCGTCGGCTTGATGCTCGCTGGGCTTCTCCGTCAGTCGGGTTATCAGGCAAAAGCGCTGCCCCTGGGAACGGTAGAGGACGCGATCTCGGCTATAAAACAGAGCCAACCGGATATTCTTTTTATCTCCGCGTTGCCGCCCTTTGCGGTTTCGCAAGCGCGCTCTCTTTGCCGGAGGATTCGGAGGGAATGTCCGGATACCAAAATCGTCGTGGGATTCTGGGACGCCGCTGCGGACATTCCAAAGCTTCAGGAGCGTTTCGGGAGCGATTGCTCCGACTATATTGTCACCAGCTTGCGGCAAGCGGAGCTTCAAGCCAAACTCGTCAGCGCACAAGAGGCGCTATTAACGGCAAATGAGCCGCACTCCTGAGTGAGCTCCGCGCCATAGTCTTTCAATTATTGATTGCGAGGATTTTGGGCCCGCGCAACTACTCTTTCGGATACCCAGATATGCAACGCTTTCTTGCTTTCCTTTTTCTTCCCCTGTTGGGTTTGTTTTTGAGTCTGCCGGGTACGGCGGTGGCGAGCGGACGCTCTACGACAGCTTCGGCGCGTGCTGTTCCGCACACCGACTCGCAAATTGAGGCGACGATTCGCACGAAGCTGGCGAAATCAAAAATCGGCAAAGATGGATTCAAGTTCCACGTCCAGCACGGCGTCGTGACCTGGGAAGGAAGCACTAATGTGATCCAGCACAAAGGGTCCGCTACCCGGATGGCCAGAACCGCCGGGGCGACGCAAGTCATTAATAACATTCAGATCAGCGCGAGTGCTAAGGCGAAAGCGGTCGGACAACTGAAAAAAGCCAGCGTCGTCGAGTAGTCCTGCTCCTTGCAGGAGCTGCTTTGCGTGCTAGAGTAGGAGCGAACTCCCACTTTTGAATGAAAAGCAGTCTTTTATCCTCAGCCTTGCTCTGTGCCGCCGTAGCTCTTGGCCAAGGGACAACTCCCGGTAGCACTACCCCGAAAACTACACCTTCAGCGGGATCGAACCAGCTTCAAGTGAGGGGACCGGAAGCGGTCGCCAAGCAGGATCCTGCGCGGGTAGTAGCCATTATCAACGGCAAACAGATTACGGCGAAGGAGGCGGAGGGCTACTTAAGCGCCCTGCCGCCCGAACAGTTGAAGCGCTACGAGTCGAATTTGCCGGCAGTGGTGCAACAGATCTATATGAGCCAGCAACTGGCGCAGCAGGCGCAGAAGTTGAATCTGGATCAGCAGTCGCCCTGGAAAGAGCAGCTGCAACTGACCCGTGAAAACATCCTCACGCAGGCTTATTTGAATAAGTTGACGAGTTCGGTAACGCCCACGGCCGATCCGCAGCAATACTATAACGCGCACCCGCTGGAATTCGACAAAGTGAAACTGAGCGGGATTTTTGTAGCATTCAATCCGCCCGGGACTCCGGCGAACGGCTCCGCGACCAATCGGACTGAGCAGGACGCCCGCGCGAAAGCAGACGATATCGAAAAGAAATTGAAGGCAGGCGGCGAGTTCGCCACCCTCGCGCGCACCGAATCCGACAATCAACAGGCGGCATCCCGGGGCGGCGATTTGGGTACGTACAGCGTAGGCGATCCCAAATTGCCTGCATCGATCAAGACGGCCATCGAAAACTTGCACGCGGGCCAAACGAGTGAACCGATTCGCATTCCGAACGCGTTCCTGATTGTGAAGATGGATAGCCGCAGTAAGCTGACGTTCGATCAGGCAAAGCCGGAAATTCTACAAAAATTGAAGAGCGAGCAAACCCAGGCAGCCGTAAAACAGGAAGTCGATAAATACAAGATCCAGGTGCAGGATCCGGCCTTCTTCAATCAAACGGGCACATCGGGCGTGCACACTCCTTCGCTGGCGCGTCCTGGGGATGCAACCACCCTGCCGTCCGGTGCTGCTACGAGTCACCGCTAATTTCCCGCCGGATAGCCGGGCTGTGTTAACGGAGGTCACGCGGCGTTTGCCTGACTTGCCGGGAGAGCCAATCTGGCTTTCTGTGAAGCCGCAATTGACGGCCCATCGCGGCAAACTGTTATCCAAGAAACCGGGTAAAGGCATAGCGGTGCACGCCGCGAGCTTCATCCGTATGCGGCGGATTGTTCTGGCGCAGGAACTGCTGACGTCTTCCGATACGCTCCGGCTGATCGTGGCGCATGAGCTCTTTCATTTTGCCTGGGTCCGCTTAGGCAATCCGCTGCGGCGATCCTACGGCTCCTTGCTCGAAGAAGAGATGCAGGCGGGCGTCCGAGGAGAATTAGGCGAATCCGCTGGAGTGCGGAAATTGCTGTTACCCACGGGCTGGCGGGATTACGTCTGCGAGAGCTTCTGCGACACGGCAGCATGGTTTTACTTCCCCGAAATAACCGACCCCCATCGCAACCTGCCGAACCGCTGGCGGGGCCAGAGGGAAGAATGGTGCCGCACTCACCTGATGCGAACGATCCCCTGCTGAGCGCTAGACTAGGAAGGAAGATGCACCCCGTCCACCCGAAACTCAAGACTGCTGCGCTGCTTACATGTCTGGGTGTATTGGCGGCTTGCTCCGGATCGAAGCAGGAAACAGTTACGCGGGATCGATCGCACCCGGCTGTGGATACGATTAAAGACCGTAAGGCTGCGCCCGACTTTTCTTTGACCGACGCGACTGGCGCCAAGATGAAGCTTTCCGACTTGCGCGGCAAAGTGGTCTTGCTGAATTTTTGGGCGACCTGGTGCGGCCCGTGCGTCATTGAAATCCCGTGGTTCGAGAGCTTCGAGCAGCAATACAAATCCAAAGGCTTCGAAGTGGTGGGCGTTTCAATGGATGAAGACGGGTGGCCCGCGGTGAAGCCGTTCATCGCCGAGCATAAGATGAATTACCGCGTTTTGTTGGGCGACGATACGGTCAGCCAGTTGTACGGCGGCCTCGATTCGCTGCCCACAACGTTTATCATTGATCGTGATGGCAAGTTCGCCTTTCCCCCACATATCGGGCTCATCAGCAAGAACGAATACATCAATGAAATCGAAAGCCTGCTCGATGAAAAGCCAACCAACGCTGGTATTCGCGGCGTTACTCCTGCTACCGCTTTGCTGCTTAGCCCAGCAAAATAAATTGATCGTTCATCCGCCCGATCCGGTTACGGCGAAACGGGGCGAGATTGTTACAGAAAAAATAGAAGTAGCCGTTCTGCCCGGCTTTCATGTAAATAGCGATAAGCCGAAAGACGAGTACCTGATTCCGCTCAAACTTACCTGGACAGGCGGCCCCTTGCAGGCGCAAGACATTACGTATCCGAAAGCGGAGGAGATTACCGTGGGCACGCAATCGGTGCTGGTGTTTACAGGCACTTTCCCGATTAATACCAAATTTAAAACGCCCTCCAGTGCTCCTGCCGGTTCGGCAACCATGACCGGCAAATTGCGCTATCAGGCGTGCGATAGCCACATGTGCTTCCGGCCCGCGACGGTCGAAATTCACGTTCCTGTTTCCATAGAGTAACCACGCAATGAGAGTAGCGTGCGCATTCGCGCTCGTCCTGCTTTGCTCGTGCGGCGAACGTCCGAATGGCGCTCTCCATATAGACAGCTCGATCGCGGCGGAGCTCAAGCAAGTACGCGCGATTGACAACCACGCGCATCCGCAGAAGGTGGTGAGCGCTGGGGAGGTGGACCGGGACTTTGACGCGTTACCGGCCGACGCTATCGAGGAGCCAGCATTGCCCACGCCTTTTCGTGAGGGCAGTCCGTATTTCCCGAAGGCTTGGCACGCGCTGTTTCAATATCCGTTTTCAGATAACGCGCCGGACCACTTGAAAGTTTTGCGCCAAGAGAGACAAGACATGATGCGCGAGAAAGGGGACCTGTATCCATCGTGGGTATTGAACCGCGCCCAGACAGACATCATGCTGGCCAACCGGGTGGCGATGGGCCGGGGATTATCGCCAGATCGTTTTAAATGGGTTCCGTTTGCCGACATGTTTTTGTTCCCGCTGAACAACAATTCGATCAAGGCTGAAGATCCCGAGCACCGGAGCTTCCTGCAAAACGAAGAGCGACTGCTCAACGGCTATCTGCGGACCGCAAATCTGGCGCGGCTGCCTGCGACTCTGGATGACTATCTGAGGTTCCTTTCGCATCAGCTTGAGAATTGGAAGTCGCAGGGGGCTGTGGCGCTCAAATTCGAGCTGGCCTATTTGCGCGATTTAGCGATCAGCAATCCACAAAAGGAAAATGCGGAGCGGATATATGCAATCTACGCGCAATCCTCGGAACCAACACCTGAAGAATACAAAATTCTGCAAGACTACCTGTTTCGTTACATCGCGCACGAAGCTGGACGCATGGAGTTGCCGGTTCATATCCATTCGTCTATTGGCGTCGGCAGCTATTTCCACGATCAAAACGCAAACCCGTTTCAACTGGAATCGATATTTAACGATCCCGCTCTGCGCCGCACGAAATTTGTATTGCTGCATGGCGCATGGCCGTTCGCCCGCGAGGCGGCGGCTTCGATCCTCAAGCCGAATGTCTATCTGGATTATTCCGGGTTCATGTATTGGACGTATCCTGTGGAAGCGGCGCGTGCCTTACGGCTGTATCTTGAGGCGGCTCCGGAAAAGGTGCTATACGGCACGGACGGAAGCCCGTTTTCGCAAAATATCGGCTGGGAAGATACCACTTGGATCGGAGCGCAGACGGGCAGGCAAGCGCTCGGATTAGCGCTAACAGGCATGTTAGAGGATCACGAAATAACTCCGCAGCATGCGATCCAATTGGTGCATATGGTGCTACGGGAGAATGCGCGTACGCTCTACCGGTTCTGACACGGGATGCGGCAGTTGATCTTACGGCCGGGCGCAATCGGCGACTGCATCCTGGCTTTTCCGGCTCTCGAACATCTTACACGGGCATCTGGCTACACGGAAATCTGGATATCATCGCCAGTCGTGCCCCTGATTTCCTTCGCGCAGCGAGTGCGTTCGCTCGCTACGACCGGAATCGATCTGGTGGGAGTGGGCGATTTGCCAATGCCGGAGAAATTGCGCGAGGAGATCCGGAGCTTCGATTTAATTGTGAGCTGGTACGGCACGAACCGGCCCGAGTTTCGCGATGCAATAGAGGAAGTTGGACCTGCATGTAAATTTCTGGATGCCCTGCCGCCGAAAGATTTTGCGGGACACGCGGTGGATTTCTTTTCAGAGCAGGTAGGTGCGCCTCAATTGCAAATTCCACGGGTTCGGGTCAGCGGAACCGCCCGTAGCACGATTGTGGTTCATCCGTTTTCCGGGAGCAAGCAGAAGAACTGGCCGCTCGATCATTACCGCTTGCTGGCTCAAAAGCTTCCTCTCCCGATCGAATGGACGGCCGGCCCCGCTGAAGCGCTTGCAGAGGCACACCGGTTTGAAGACTTGGGCAAACTCGCGCTATGGCTCAGCGGCGCGGCGCTGTATATAGGAAATGATTCCGGGATCACGCATCTGGCTGCCGCTACAGGCGTACCGACGCTGGCCCTGTTCGGGCCGACGGATCCAGCTGTCTGGGGTGCGCGCGGCGAGCATGTTTCCATCTTGCGGAATGCAAGCGTCAACGATGCGCAGAATGCGGCTAATCGGCTGCTGCGCTAGCCACGGCGGCAGGTTTCCACCGTACGACCGGTTTGCGCGCCGCGCTCACTTCATCGACTCGCGGAGTACGCGTTGAGTGAGGGGCTTCGAGTACCAGTTCCGGATCGTCTTCCACCTCTTGCGCAATCGAAGCCATAGCGTCGGCAAACAGATCGAGTTCGCGTTTGCTTTCTGTCTCGGTTGGCTCTATCATCATTGCTCCGCGGACAATCAGTGGGAAGCTAACCGTGTACGGATGGAAACCGTAATCGATTAAGCGCTTCGCAATATCGCCGGTGCGCACGCCGCGCTTCGCTTGGCGGTCATCACTGAACACACACTCATGCATGCTGGGCGCGTTATAAGCGAGTTCGTAGTATGGCTCAAGCAGGGTCCGAAGATAATTCGCATTGAGAAGAGCATCCAACGTAGCCTGGCGCAACCCGTTGCCGCCATGCGCCATGATGTAAGCCAGCGCGCGCACCAGGACACCGAAGTTGCCGTAAAAGGCTTTCACGCGACCAATGGACTGCGGCAAATCGTAATTCCAGGCCCATTGGCCGTCTTGCTGCTTCAAACGCGGAGCGGGCAGAAAGGGAGTCAACACTTTGGCCACCGCCACCGCTCCAGAACCGGGTCCGCCGCCGCCATGCGGGGTCGAAAATGTCTTGTGGAGGTTCAGATGCATAACGTCGACCCCGAAATCGCCGGGCCGCGCTACCCCGACCAGCGCATTCATATTGGCGCCATCCATATAAACCATCGCGCCGCGTTCATGCATCAACTGGCAGATCCGCTGAATATTCTCTTCAAAGACGCCGACTGTGTTCGGATTGGTGATCATCAATCCCGCAACCTCGTCCGTAACCACGCGGGCGAGCACTTCGAGATCGACCATCCCGCGCTCGTTCGATTTGATGTTCTCTACGCCATAACCGACCGCCATAGCAGTAGCGGGATTGGTGCCATGCGCAGAATCGGGCACAAGGATTTTTTTACGCGGATTGCCGCGGGATTCGAGCAGAGCGCGGATCATCAGAATGCCCGTGAATTCGCCATGCGCTCCGGCAGCGGGCTGGAGCGTTACGGCATCCATGCCGGTGATTTCTGCCAAAGCACTTTCTAACGCAGCGATGATTTCGAGACATCCTTGCGCCAGTGCTTCCGGTTGGTAGGGATGTGCCCAGGCCAGCCCTTCAGTGCGTGCCACCAGTTCGTTCACCCGCGGATTGTACTTCATCGTGCAGGACCCGAGGGGGTACATGCCCGAATCTATTGAGTAATTCCAGGTGGAAAGACGGGTGAAGTGCCGCAGCACTTCGAATTCGCTCACTTCCGGGAAGTCTTCGATTTCGTCGCGCGTGTTCTTACGGCCCAGCACCTCTTCCGGCTTCACCGCCGGTACGTCGAGCGGGGGCAATTGATAACCGATTTTGCCGGGGGAGCTCCGCTCAAACAGCAGCGGCTCATTTTGAACGATGTGTTTGGAAACTTTTTTGATCATGCGTGAAAAGCCCGCGCCACGCTATCCATGTCTTCGCGGCGGTTCATTTCGGTCGCGCACAGGAGCATGCAATTGGCAAGCTCCGGATAAAACCGTCCGAGCGGCAAACCGCCAATAATACGCTGTTCGAGCAATGCGCTGTTGATTTGCTCCGGCGAGCGCCCGTTCGCGTGCGCCACAAACTCGTTGAAGAAAGGTGCGTCGAATGCGAGCTCTAAATGCGAAGCCAAATAATGGGCTTTGGAAAGATTCTGTTGAGCAAGCTCACGCAACCCCTGCTTGCCATAAAGGGACATAAACACGGTAGCCATGAGCGCGAGCAGGGCTTGATTGGTGCAGATATTGGAAGTCGCCTTCTCGCGGCGGATATGTTGTTCGCGAGTGGCGAGGGTCAGACAGAATGCGCGGTGACCAGCGGCGTCGGTTGTCTCACCCACCAGTCGCCCCGGCAACTGCCGAATGTATTTTTCTTTTGCAGCAATTATCCCGGCGTAAGGGCCCCCATAACTTGGGGAAATTGCGAAGCTTTGCAGCTCGCCCGCCACAATATCCGCTTCTTTCGGCGGTTCGATCAAACCCAGTGCTACCGCTTCCGTGAACACCACAATGAGCAGTGCGCCTTTGGCTCTGGCAATAGACGAGATCTCGCCCACCTGTTCGAGCAAACCGAAAAAGTTCGGCGTCTGCACGATCACCGCGGCAGTTTTGTCATCGAGCTTTCTTCGGAGGTCGTCCAGATCTAGTTGCCCGTTCTTCGAATACGCAAGCTCCTCAACCGGAATGCCTTGGTGTTGGGTCGCAGTATGCAGGACTTCGCGATATTCGGGGTGTACCGTGCGCGCGATCAATACTTTGTCGTGCTGTGTAATCCGCACGGCCATCATAGCCGCTTCCGGCACCGAAGAAGAACCGTCGTACATGGATGCATTCGCTACCTCCATGCCCGTCAACTGGCAAACCATGGTCTGAAATTCGAAAATACTGGTGAGCGTTCCTTGTGAAATTTCCGCTTGATAAGGCGTATAGGACGTCAGATACTCACCGCGCGAAACGACGGTATCCACCAGCACGGGACGGAAGTGATGATAGACGCCGGCTCCTAAAAAACTCGCATAGCCATTTGCGTTGCGAGCGGCTTTCGCTTTGAAGTAATCGACGATCTCGTACTCACTCTTTCCATCTTCAATGGCCAGCCGCGAATCGAAGCGCACGGACGGAGGAAGATACGAGATCAGGTCTTCTTCGCTTTTCAATCCGATGGTTGAGAGCATCTCACGACGCTCGGAATCTGATTTGGGTAAATAACGCAAGCTGAGTTACTCGACGCCTGTGTACTTCTGATAATCAGCGGAGGACATAAGATTATTGATTTCGTCAGCGCCACTGGCGAGCCTGATCTTGATCAGCCAGGCATCTCCATGCGGATCTTCATTCAAGCGTTCCGGATGCTGCGTGAGCGCCTGATTCGCCTCCACAATTTCACCATCTACCGGCGAGTAAATGTCGGAGACGGCCTTCACCGACTCGACAGACCCAAACGTATGACCTTTGGTAACGGCCGTGCCGGGCTTGGGCAGATCGACAAATACAATATCGCCGAGCTCATGCTGGGCATGATCGGTAATGCCGATGGTGGCACGATCGCCCTCCAAGTGAATCCATTCATGTTCTTTCGTATATCTGTAGCCTTCTGGATAGCTCATCACTTCGCTCGCTTATAGAAAGGAGTTGAAACGGTTTCGGCCGCGACCGGGGCATTGCGAATATTGATCTCGATCCAATTTCCAGGTTCCGCCTTAGCGGCCGGGAGGTAGCACAGGCCGATGTTCTTACTCAATGTTGGGGACGGGCCGCCGCTGGTCACCCATCCTCCCGGCTTGCCATCAATCGACACTTCGTGACCGTCGCGACCAATGCCGCGCCCGCGCATCTCGAATCCAGCCAGTTTGCGGGTAACGCCGTCGCGCTTCAGTTTTTCAAGCGCTGCCCGGCCAATGAAATCCTTTTCCATGCGCACAATCCAACCGAGATCCGCTTCCCAGGGATTGGTGGATGCGGTCAATTCATGGCCATAGAGGGCCATCTTTGCTTCCAAACGCAGCGTGTTGCGTGCTCCCAGTCCGCATGGCCGAATCCCGAATTCCTGTCCGGCGGCCAGAATCTCATCCCAGATCCGCCCGGCTTGCGATGGCGCGATATAAATCTCAAAACCGTCTTCGCCGGTATAGCCTGTCCGGGCGATGCGAGCCGGTACACCGGACACGGCCGCGTCCGTGAACCAATAATATTTAATGGCACTTAGATCGACGCCGGTTAACTTTTGCAGAGTTTGGAGCGCTTTTGGTCCCTGTATCGCAAGCTGGGCATATTCGCCGCTCGAAAAAATCACCTCGGCATCGAAGCGATTATGCCGCCGAATGTGCTCGAAGTCTTTGTCCTGATTCGACGCGTTCACGCACAAGAAATAGTGGTCATCCGCCACTTTGTGAACCAGAATGTCGTCCACAAAGCCGCCATGTTCATAGAGCAGCGCGGAATAGTGAGCCTGGCCGGTTTTGAGTCGCGCGGCATGATTGGTTGCGACATAATCCACCAAATCGACTGCCTGCTTGCCCTTAATGTCGATCTCGCCCATGTGGCTGACGTCGAATATTCCCACCGAATTACGAACCGCATTGTGTTCTTCGACGATCCCCGAATACTGAACCGGCATATTCCAGCCGCCGAAATCGACCATGCGGGCTTTCAAAGCACAGTGTGCTTCGAACAGCGCGGTTCTTTTGAGGTCCATTTCTGAGGTCATCGGACGGGCAGAAAATCTCAGCGTAGCATCTGCACCAGGATAGCCAGCGGCGCTGTTCGACCTAGCTGGCCGCTTCAGTCGGGTCGGAGGAGCCGTACTCTTTCAGCTTGTTGAAGAGCGTCTTCAGACTGATGCCCAGGATCTCGGCGGCCCGCGTTTTGTTGTTCTTCGTATGCTGCAGAGTCAACTGTATAAGAGACTTCTCCGCTTCGCTCACGGTAGTGCCGACCGCCAAACGCACACTCTCCGGTTCGAAAACCTGGGCGGGCGGCCGGGAACCAACTGCTACACCGAAATCATAGGGGAGATGAGCCATTTGAATGACTCCATCGCCCGCCATGATCACTGCCCGTTCGAGTACGTTGCGCAACTCGCGTACGTTCCCCGGCCACGAGTATTTGCGAAATGCTTCCATTACGTCGGGCGTGGCGTGCGTCACGCTGCAGTCATTTTTTCGATTGAGGTGCGTAATGAGCGTTTCGGCTAAAACCGGCAGATCCGCCATCCGCTGCCGCAGGGGGGGCAGAGAAATCTGGAAAACGTTCAGCCGGTAATACAAGTCTTCGCGCAGGTCGCCGCTTTTCAACGCTTCGTCGATATTGCGATTGGTAGCCGCGATGACCCGGACGTCCACGGAGATTTCGCTCTTCCCGCCAAGCCTCCGAACTCTGGAATCCTCCAGGACGCGCAGCAGCTTAGCTTGTGTGCCGGAAGGCATTTCAGCGAGTTCATCAAGCAGCAACGTACCATGCTGAG
Source organism: Terriglobia bacterium (assembly GCA_963767485.1). Taxonomy (GTDB): domain Bacteria; phylum Acidobacteriota; class Terriglobia; order Bryobacterales; family Bryobacteraceae; genus Bog-105. Next base: position 64,524 of record CAVYDZ010000009.1, read on the forward strand.
CCAGTTCGAAACAGCCGGCTCGACGTTCAAGCGCGCCCGTAAACGCACCTTTTTCATGGCCGAAAAGTTCGCTCTCCATCAACGTCTCGGGCATCGCGGCGCAGTTGATGGCAATAAAAGGGCCGCCGCGACGGTTACTGAGCTGGTGAACGGCACGCGCCACCAGTTCTTTTCCGGTACCGCTCTCACCCGCTACCAGCACCGCCGCTTTGCTCGGCGCTACCTGCTGGATGACGTTAAATACTTGCTGCATCTGGGGCGACGTTCCCACCATGTCGACCAGCACGCCTGTATTCGCTAACTGCCGCTGCAGCCGCTCGGTTTCTTCCGCTAATTGGCTTTGCGAAGCTGCCCGTTCAATCAGCACACGCAGAGCGGCAGGCTGAATCGGCTTCTCGATATACCAAAACGCGCCTAAATCGTGAATTGTCTGGATCGCTGTTTCGATGTTGCCGAAAGCGGTAAGTACAATCGCGGGCGGCATATTGCCGTCGCCATTAAGCCGCTTCATCAGTTCGAAACCGTCCATCCGCGGCATCATCAAATCCGTAACAATGACGTTCGCGTTGAAAACGGCCAGCTTTTCTAACGCTTCCTGGCCATCTACCGCTGTTTCCACGCGAAAGCCCCAGGCGGAAATCATGCCCGCCAGAGGCGCGCGCTGCGATTCCTCATCGTCTACGACGAGGACGTTGGTGGTCTGGCGCGAAGTGGTTGGATTTCCCACGGTTTTCAGTGTACTCCGGTGATAAAAAACGTGCCCGGCCAGCCAAGAGCTCAACCGGGCACGTTTCTAAGTCAAAAAGATATTTAATTCGGAATTCCTAGCTTAATACATTGCGCCGCAGGATAGCTACTGATCTCTTTGCTAGGCCATGTTACGGTCAGATAGCTGCTTATGCGAACTCCGCCGGTCTATACCGAGGAAGAGGGGCCACCTCCATTCCTGGAAACCTGGCCGCGCGTGTACGCGGCTATTATCGTTTACCTGGCACTGCTCATAACAGCGCTTGCAGTCTTCTCGCGGCTCATCGCATGGTGAGAAGCGGCGCGCGTTAGAATGCGGCAGAATCATGGCTGACTTCCTCGAAGTGATCGTGACGTCTGTCGAAGAGGCTGTTGAAGCGGAAGCAGGTGGAGCGAACCGGCTGGAACTGGTTCGCAATCTTGAGGAGGGCGGCCTCACTCCCTACCCGCACATTGTTCGCGAGGTTCTTGAAGCCGTCAGAATTCCAGTCCGCGTGATGTTACGGCACACTCCGGACATGCTATTGCACGAGGGGCGCGATGCGGCAGTCCTCGAAACAGCCGCCGCCGAAGTGGCGCAACTTCCGATCAATGGCTTTGTCCTTGGATTTCTCAAGGACCGATCGATTGACCGGGAAGCGATGACGAGCCTGCTGCCCGCGACTGGCGGCCGGCCGATTACATTTCACCGAGCATTCGACGAATTAGCGGATCCTCTGCGAGCTCTCGACGAGTTGAAAGAATTCGGTCAGATCGACCGGATACTCACGGCTGGGGGAAGCGGCGACTGGTCCGAGCGCAAATGCCGCTTGCTCGATTGGCAGACTCGAGCCTCGCCGGAGATTATCCTGCTGGTGGGCGCCGGACTCGACGGGCCTGTTCTGAAAGATCTGGCAGCAACTCGCGCCCTTCGGGAAGTCCACGTAGGTAGAGCGGCACGCCTGCCGCAGGAGGTTTCGGGAGCAGTCGATCGGCATACGGTTCAGACGCTCAAGAGCTTTCTGAAATGAGGCCGCTCGATTGGGTGGTCTTTTTTACCTGGCTGATTTCGCTGGTTAGTTACGGTCTGTATCGCGGCCGCGGCAGCAACACTGTCAGCAAATATCTACTGGCCGGCAAGACGATGCCCTGGTACGCGATGGGTCTTTCGATTCTCGCTACCCAGGCAAGCGCCATCACGTTCATTTCCACTACCGGGCAAGCCTATGTGGACGGTATGCGGTTCGTCCAGTTTTATTTCGGGCTTCCGCTGGCGATGGTCATTCTGTCGGCCACCGCGGTACCGATTTTCCACCGGACAAAAGTTTATACCGCTTACGAATATCTGGAGCAGCGCTTCGACCCTAAAACGCGTGCGCTGGTGAGCCTGGTGTTCTTGATTCAGCGCGGTCTGGCGGCCGGTATCGGTCTATATGCGCCCGCTGTCGCGCTGGCTGACGTACTGGGCTGGCCGGACAGGATCGTTACCATTTTGATCGGCGCGCTCATCGTGATCTATACCGCCACGGGCGGCATCAAAGCCCTGACCTGGGCGGATGTGCAGCAGATGACGATGATTTTTCTGGCGCTGGTCGCGAGCTTGGCCATGGCGATTCATCTACTTCCGTCGCACGTTTCTCTTATCGACGCGCTGCATCTGGCGTCCGCGGCCGGGCGAATGAATATCGTCGATTTCCATTGGGACTTGAGCGATCGCTACAACCTCTGGAGCGGATTGATTGGCGGGGGTTTTCTCGCGCTGGCGTATTTTGGCTGCGATCAGAGCCAGGTCCAGCGGTATCTCACCGGAAGTTCCATTACGCAAAGCCGCCTCAGTTTACTGTTCAACGCGACAGTGAAGATCCCGATGCAGCTTTTTATTCTTTTCATCGGCACGATGGTCTTCGTCGTCTCGCTGTTTCTGCCTTCTCCGATGATATTTCAGCCCCCGGAAGCAGCCCGGGCCGCGAAAACGGCCGATTGGAAAGCGACCCAAGCCAGCTATCAGCAGGCTTTCGAGCAGAGGCGGGCGGCGGCTTTCGATCTTGTTTCAGGCAATAGCAAATCGCAAGCAGAAAAAGCGGGCAAGTTGCAGCGCTTTCGCAGTGCAGAAAAGAAATTCGCTTTCAGCCGTCAGCAAGCTCTTGGGCTGGTTGCCAAGCTGCATCGCGGAGCGGCTTACGATGACACGAACTATATCTTCCTATCGTTTGTAAAAACATATCTCCCACTGGGGATTGTGGGATTGGTTATCGGGGTGATTTTTTCCGCATCGATGGGCTCCACCTCCGGCGAGATTAATTCTTTGGCCACCGTTTCAGTGGTCGATCTCTACCGGCGATTTTTCGTGCGCGGCCGTTCGGATCGTCATTACCTCCTTGCGTCGCGGCTGTTCACACTGTTCTGGGGGGCTTACGCGGTAGCTTTTGCGTCGGTGGGCGCGCGTGGCTTCGGAGCTCTTATCGAACGCGTGAATATTGTGGGGTCATTATTCTACGGCGGATTGCTGGGCGTCTTCGTGCTCGCGTTTTTCTGCAAACGGATTGGCGGAACAGCAGCGTTCGCCGGAGTGATTGCGGGGGAAGCCACTATCTTTGCAGTTGCTGCGTTTACTTCGGTTTCGTTCCTCTGGTACAACGTAATCGGCTGCATGGCGGTAGTTGTTGTCGCCTACGGAGTTACCGCCCTGGAGCGGCAAAAATCCCATCCATAGCTTTCCGCCCGCAAACTCGCTTGTTAAACCTGTAAGCTTGCAATATCTACCGTCGAATGATGGCCCTCAATCACGATAATGCCGCTTTCGGTAACGTGATACCGCCGGCGGTCCTCATCGAGGTTGTATCCCACCTCAGTCCCTGGCGCCAGTTTCACATTTTTGTCGAGAATGGCGTGCCGGACTTTTGCATGGCGGCCAATATCGCAGTTGTCGAAAATTACCGAGTTTTCTATGTAAGCGCCGGTGTGAACGCGGACGCCGCGCCCGAGCACGGAGCCCTTCACATATCCGCCGGAAACGATGGAGCTGCCCGCAATGATCGAATCGACCGCCATGCCGCGGCGTCCGTCCTGATCGAAAACGAATTTTGCAGGAGCGTCGAAGTATCCGGCGGTACGCAGCGGCCACTGGCGATTGTAGAGATTCAGTTCGGGTGAAACGGCGCGCAGATCCATGCTGGCTTCGTAATAAGCGTCGAGCGTTCCTACATCGCGCCAATATTGCGGCAAATCCAGGGGATCGCCGGGGATGGAATTGGTATTGAAATTGTACGCGTACATGTCCGCGCGGCCAATCAGCGACGGGAGTATGTCTTTGCCGAAATCGTGCGAGCTGTTTTCGTTCTTGCTGTCGGCCAGCAGCTCGCGCAGCAGCATGTCCGTCGAGAAAATATAATTGCCCATGGAAGCGTAAACGCAGTCCGGATTTCCGGGCATGGTTGGCGAATCCGGCCGCTTCTCGTGAAACCCGATAATGTTGCCTTCCGGAGTTGTTTCGATCACGCCAAATTCGGAAGCGTACTCTTTCTTCACAGGAATGGCGGCCACCGTTACCGCCGCGTGCTTATTGACGTGAAACTCGATCATCTGGCGGATGTTCATGCGGTAAATATGATCGGCGCCAAAGATCACCACGACATGGGGGTCGGCCTGCTGGATCAAATTGATGTTCTGGTAGATAGCATCGGCTGTTCCGCGATACCAGTCTTCATGGCTCGAACGCATCTGCGCCGGCACCGGGATGATGAAGTTGTTCTTCAGAAGCCCGCTGACTTCCCATCCTTCCCGCAAATGCTGCAGCAGCGACTGGCTCTTAAATTGAATCAGGACGTAGATCGAATAGATCCCGGAGTTTATGAGATTACTGAGGACGAAATCGACAATTCGGTATCGTCCGCCGAATGGAACAGCAGGCTTCGCGCGCTCCTTGGTTAGCGGATAGAGCCGAGTCCCTTTACCACCGGCGAGTACGAATGATAAGACACGCAACTGCATGTGAACGATTCCCCCGAGGTGAAATTTAATTGCTTACCGAGTATATATGCCGCCGTTTGCTAGACGTTTCAAGCGGCGGATGATTACGCTTGAGTTGTTCGAACCGCCGCGCTACTTGCCGTCCCAGTCCATCGCCAATTGCACCATCGAGCGCACTATAACGCCCGAGGGGCCTTTAGACAACCAGCCTTTCGCGTCATCCAGCCACGCTGTCGAAGCGATGTCGAGATGAACCCAGGGTGTGGGATCCGCAAATTCGCGCAGGAACCAGGCGGCGGTAATTGAGCCTCCGTAACGGCCGCCAATGTTCGGCAGATCGGCAAATGCGGACTTCAGGTAATCTTTATACTCTTCGTCCATCGGCAGTTGCCAAGCCTTTTCGCCCGCCAAGGCGGATGCCTGAAGAAAGCGTGCGAGGAATTCAGCGCTGTTGGTGAACGCACCCATGTTGTGGTGCCCGAGCGCCACGCCAATTGAGCCCGTCAGCGTGGCCGCGTCTACGATATGAGTTGCGCCATTGCGATTAGCGTAAGTCAAGGCGTCGGCCAGAATGAGGCGTCCTTCAGCATCGGTATTAAGAACCTCGATGGTCTTGCCTGATAGCGCTGTAACGATATCGCCGGGCCTTTGCGCGTTGCCGCTCACCATGTTTTCGACTAGCGGCAGATAGGCGGTCACTGGAATGGCCGGCTTCAGTTGGGCCAGCGCTTGCATCGCTCCAATCACGCCGGCGGCTCCCGCCATGTCGTACTTCATCTTTTCCATGCCGTCGCTCGGCTTGATGGAGATGCCGCCCGTGTCGAAGGTTACACCTTTGCCGACCAGCGCTAAATGATCTTTCCCCGCAGTGCGTGCGGGCCGGTAAGCCAAAGTGACCAGAAAGGGCGGATTATCGCTCCCCTGAGCGACGCCCAGGAGCGCCCCCATGCCGAGTTGCTGCATCGCCTCGCGGTCAAGCGCCTTGTACTCCAGGCCGAAGCGGGTAGCTGCGCTCTGCGCCGCCTCGGCCAACACTTGCGGAGTGAGTTTATTGGCTGGCTCGTTTACCAGGTCGCGCGTTAGATTCTGTGCCTCCGCGATGATGCGCCCGCGCTCCGCGGCGTTCTCGAGTTCGGCTTTCGCGCCATTCGGGACCACTATCGTGAAGCTATCCACCCGATTTTTGTTTTTCCGCGGGTCGGACTTGTACTTATCGGCTTCCCAGCCCCCCAAAACCGCTCCTTCCGCCGCGGCGATGACTTCATTCGGCCCAGCCGAACTGCCCAGATCGAGCGCGATGCTGCGCACTCCTTTCAGTTTCAAGCTGCGCACCAGCACGCCCGCAATTCGCCGGATTTCCACGGTCGCAAGCTTTGTTTTGTCGCCGCCTCCTACAAGTACAAGCTTGTTTGCGGGCGTACCCTGCGGCTTGTGCAGAAGCGCCAGGTCGTACAGTTTGCCGGTGAATTCCCCGCTGTTTCGAAGCTGGGCCAACCACCCGTTCTGCCCAGCGATCGAGGGATCTTGCAACTCGCCTTCCGGAGCCTGCACATGCGAATCGATCGGCGAAACCTCCGACTCTTTCGCCTCAAAACAAATCACGGCCAAAGCGTCGACGCTGAGCTGCTCACTCGGGGAAACTTCAATGGAAATCTGCATATTTGATTTTGTCTGAAAGCTACCGACGGGCATTGCGCGCCATGGCTGCTTTGGCTTCCGCTTGCATCTCTTTGGCGCGGATTGCCTCCCGCTTGTCGTGGAATTTCTTGCCTTTGCCCACAGCGATCTCGATCTTGATCCGGCCCGCCTTCAAGTAAATTTTGGTCGGTACTATGGTCAAACCCTTCTCGCGGGTCTCAATCCGCAGCTTATCGATCTCCGAGCGATGCAGCAGCAATTTCCGCTTGCGCGCCGGAACGTGATTCATCAGGTTGCCATGCGAATACTCGCTGATGTGCGCATTCATCAGCCACGCTTCATCCTCATTGACCTCCGCGTAGCTCTCCTTGAGTTGGATTTTGCCCGTCTTTGCGGCTTTAACCTCGGTCCCGGTCAGTACCAGTCCAGCTTCATACCGGTCGAACAGATGGTAGTTATGTCCCGCGGAACGGTTATCGCTTAAAATTTTTATTTCGGTTTGCTGAGACAATGTAAAAGTCGTCTTCCGTACTTAGTTTCCCGCACGTTCTGGTATTCAGACGTTTGCACGTCTGGGTGGTTCGCCTCGTCTTCCATTCGAACACGAGCTGAGTACGGTTCGGGGGCCGGAAGGTGCGAGACGTGGTACAAACAGGCTGGATTCTCATAAGGTGAAGTATTTCAAGAAGCTTAGGATCAATCGTCGCAATTGCGGTGACGGCGGCGGCGATCGTCGGCCCCTTGGACGCCCATACGAAAAAGGGCGATAAGCTGTTCAAACAGGCGCAACAGGCGGAAGCCGACAAGAACTGGGACGCGGCCATGGATCTATATGATCGGGCTCTCGCCACTGATCAAAAAGACGCCAATTACCTGCTTTGGGACCAGCGCATCCACACCAAAGCCTCACAGGCGTTCCTGGAGGAAGGCCGAGCTCTCCAGAAAGAGCAGAAGCTCGATCAGGCCCTCAAAGTCTTTCAGAAAGCTTTTTTGGCCGATCCCAGCTCGCAGGTCACGCTGCAGGAGATTCGTGCAACGACCAACATGCTGCGGGAGCGCGCCCGGGTCCCTGCGGGCACCCCGGTCTACACGCCCGCTGAACGCGCCCGCCTGGAAGTGGAGAAACGGGTGAACGCGCTGGAGGGTCCCCCCGTCCTGCGGCCGATTAGCTCCGAAATCAGCAGCTTGAAGGTGAATAACCAGCCGGTGCGCGTGCTCTATGAGAGCGTCTGCAAACTGGCTGGCATTAATTTGATAGTCGATCCGGCCGGACTCGAACCTCCTGGAGCTACTAACAAAAACTTCAATTTGGATCTTAATAACGCCACTTTGGAAGAGGCACTCGACTACATTGCTCTGGAAACCCATACTTTTTGGAAGCCCATAAGCCACAACGCGATTTTCGTCACCCAGGAAGGTGAACAGAAACGGATGGAATACCAGGATGAAGTCGTGAAGGTGTTTTACATCCAAAACGCTAGCAGTCCGACTGAGTTCAGTGAGATTTTCAACGGCGTGCGCGTGGGTGCGAAGCTGACCTCGAACGTGTTTCAGGTTCAGAGCCAGAACGCTATCATCGCCCGCGGGTCGCCGGCGCAGATTTCGCTGACGGAAAAGCTGGTGCACGATCTTGACCGGCCCAAGGCGGAAGTGAAGCTCGATGTGATCATCATGCAGGTGAACCGCGAGCGCGGCTCGACCATTGGAGCGGCTTTGCTAGGGCAAGGCGGTTTGACTCTTCCGCTAAACTTCACGCCGCGCAATCAAACGCCGGTGCCGAATTCCAGCAGCACCACCGGCAGCACGGGTAGCACGGCTACTCCCACGACAACTGCGTCGCAAGTCACGATTGCTCAGCTTGGACATCTTTCCAGCGCTGATTTCTCTACCACCCTGCCAAGCACGATCGTCCAGGCGTTGATGAACGATACCTCTACCCGGGTGCTGCAGCGCCCCGAACTGCGCGCCACCGACGGAGGCAAGGCCTCGCTTAAAATTGGGCAAAAAATTCCATATGTTTCCGGTTCGCTCAATTCGGCGGTTGCTACACCCGGATCGATCCCGTACGCCACCACCCAATTCCAGCAACTCGACGTAGGAACCCTGATCGATTTAGAGCCGCACGTCAACGGCACTGACGATATCAGTATGAAAGTTCACGTGGAGCTTTCCACCAAGCTGGGCGATATTCCGATCGGCGGAATCGATGAGCCGGAGATCGGCCAACAGATCGACGAGGCTACCATCCGCATGCGCGACGGCGAGGTTAGCATTTTGGGCGGCTTATCGGATCAGGAGAAAACGAACAACCTGACGGGCGTTCCCGGGTTCACCAATATTCCGATTTTGAATTACTTCTTTGGATCAAGGATCCGTTCCGAGACCGACAACGAGCTCCTGATTGCGATAATTCCGCACATTATCCGCTCGCCGGATTTCAGCGACATCGCAAGCTCAGGGCGTGTACGCAGGTACAGACCGTGTGCCGAGAGTGGAACGTACTCCCTCCTCCGTACAAGTGACCCTGCCGCCGCTATCGCCGCCCGATGGAACGCCTGTTCTGAAGCCGCAGACGAATGTGCCGGCCGTTCCGCAGAACGCCCGTCCCTCGCCCGGCGTAGCGCTGCCCAATCCGCCGCGGAAGTGAAGTGCAGTTCTGATCATGTTGCCAAGCAGTTCAGCGCAAGCGATCGAACGCCGCCGCTCCACTCAGTCCGGATTAACGCTCGTCGAATTGATCGTTGCCTTCAGCATCCTGTTGATTCTCTCGACCATGGCAGTGCCGCTAGCCCGCTACCAGATTCGGCGTCAAAGGGAAAAGCAACTCCTTGAAGACCTGACTGAAATGCGCCATGCCATCGACAAATACAAAGACATGTGCGACGCCGGAAAAATTCAGTCAAGCAGCCCGGAGGCCTACTGCTATCCGCCCTCGCTGGAAGTTCTGGTGGACGGCGTCAAGATGAACAACACGATTACCGGCGGCAGTAATCAATCGGGGAAAATACGTTTTTTAAGGCGCGTGCCGAAAGATCCCATGACCGGCGACACCGATTGGGGCAAGCGCAGCATGCAGGATGAACCCACTGGCGATTCCTGGGGCGGCCAGAATGTTTTTAACGTCTATTCCAAAACTAATGACAAGGCCAGCGATGGTACCCCGTACTCGGAGTGGTGACAGCCTTCTGAAGCGCGCGCAGCGCGGCTTCACTCTGATCGAGTTGATGGTCGTGATGGCCATCATGTCGATACTGCTCGCGATTGCTTTGCCGATTTATCAGAAATCGATTATCCGGGCCAAAGAGAGCGTGCTGCGGAATAACTTGTTTACGCTTCGCACGATGATTGACGAATACACCATCGATAAGCAGAAAGCGCCCGAGACCTTGCAGGATCTGGTGAGCGAAGGCTATTTGCGGCAGGTACCGCAAGACCCGATGACCGGCTCGAGCGACACCTGGAAAACCATCATGGAAGATACGCCGGTTGGAGGCGGCAGCAATCCGCCGGGTATCTTCGACGTGCGCAGCGGTTCGGATAAAACAGCCCTGGATGGCACCGCTTACGCGGATTGGTGACGCCCCCGGCCTCAAGCGAGTGCTTGCTAAACTGAAGTTCGTTCGACAATCCCCGATCGTCTAACGGTAGGACAGCGGCCTTTGGAGCCGTTAATCGTGGTTCGAATCCATGTCGGGGAGCCATTTCCTCAGAGAGCATGCAGGCGGTCCCCGGGACCCGCGTCCGTAGTTAGAAATCCACCCGGTCCTTGCAGCTTCCCCGATCCGTTTCCACCATCCCCTGAGTTGTGATATAGTCATCGCCACAAATCCAAACAGCAGGATTCGGTGTTCGCATCCGTCAGCTCGAAATGCTTGCTGAGTCTAGGGGTTGCACGTGAATAGCTTTCGTTCGGCTTTCGCGTTTCTCGCGTTGGCAATCTTCTCGCACATCCTGGCCTATGGGCAAGCCGTCAACGGCACGGTGGTCGGTACCGTGAAAGACGCATCGGGCGGCCTGGTTCCAGGCGCGCAGGTCACCATCACGAATACGGGTACGAGCACCAGCCGCACCGGAGCCACCGACACTAACGGCTATTACACCTTCTCCAATCTGCCTCCAGGCACGTACGAGATCAAGGTGCAAAAGGAGGGCTTCTCAACCGCACAGCAAAGCGGCGTCACATCTGCTTGTGAACAGCACGTCGCGCGTGGATCTGACGCTCCAGCCCGGGCAGGTGACCGAGACTGTGACGGTCAACACGGCACCGCCGCTCCTGCAAACCGATACTGCCAGAACCGGCGCAACACTCGACGCCAGGCAGGCCGTCGAGCTCCCGCTCGGCACGGGCCGCAACTTTCAAAATCTCGTAAACCTGGTCCCCGGTGCAACGCGCGCCGAGCAAAACCACTCCCGCTTCTTTAATCCGCAAAACAGTCTCAACAACCAGATTAACGGCCAATCGAGCATGGGCAACAACTACCAGATCGAAGGCGTGAACGACAATGAACGCACGGGCCTGCTGCAGGTCTACATCCCGCCGATCGAATCAATCCAGTTGGTCGATGTAACCACCAGCAATTACGATCCGGAACAAGGCGCGGCCGTCGGCGCCGTCATCAACGTCATTCTGAAATCGGGCTCGAACGATTTTCATGGCAACGCATTCGAGCTATGGCGGGGCGACAGGCTCGACTCGCGCGGTTATTTTGACTATGGCCGAAGCGGGCAGCCCTTCGTTAAGCCTCCCTTGGTCTACAACTATTTCGGCGGGGCATTTGGCGGCCCGATCCGCAAAAACAAGACATTCTTCTTCGTCGACTTTCTGCGTACCACCGATCACGAGGGACAATTCCAACGCCTGAGCGTGCCTACCACCGCAATGATTAACGGTGATTTCTCAGATCCCTACCTCACGAAGATTTTCGACCCAGCAACCGGGGACGTTGCCGCCTGCCTGCCCGGAGGTATCGAAAGTAATTGTGGGAAGGGACGGACGCAATTCCCGGGTAATAAGATTCCCGCCAATCGCCTGGACCCTGTCGCAGCCAGATTGCTCGCTCTTCTGCCCGCGCCAAATACGGGCCAAAACCTTTCCGGCGCGCAGAAATACGCCAACAACTATTTGGAGAGCACCCGCTTCACGCAGGACGCCAATACCTTCGACGCGAAAATAGATCAGTATCAAGGCGAGCAGGATCACATCTCCGGCCGGCTCAGTTACACCAATCCCCTCACCTATCAGGCGCCCGCCTTCGGACCGGTGCTGGGCGGCCCTATCGGGGGCGGCTTCCAGGGCACCAGCACGGACGCCACCTACTCCGCCGGCATCAACTGGAGTCACATTTTTTCTCCTACCTTCATAACCGAAACCCGCATCGGTCTAAACCGCTACCGCAATCAGGCCAATAATGCAGACTATGGAACCGATAGCTCCACCAAGTTCGGTATCCCCGGCGTGAACGTCGACGCTTTCACCAGCGGCATGACGGCATTCAATGGCACCGGCTTTTCGAATCCCCTGATCGGTTACTCCGCGAGCGTTCCATGGGTGCGCGCGGAAACAGACTTTGACATCGTCAGCAACTGGACGAAAACCCTTGGCAATCACACCATTAAGTTTGGCGGCAACGTCATTCGGATCCGCGACGACTTGCTTCAGGAACAGACCTTCGGCCCGCGGGGCACCTGGAATTTCGGTTCGGGGCAAACGGAACTGAACGGCGGACCCAAGGTCAGTTTCGCCAATAATTTCGCGAGTCTGGTGCTCGGCGTACCCGGTCAGGTCGGCCGCGATCTCGCTGTCTACTTCCCCGCTTATCGCGCCTGGCAAATGTTCCTTTATACCGGCGATAAGTGGCAGGTCACTCCCAAGCTCACATTGAACCTTGGCCTGCGCTGGGAATTCTATCCGCCCGCCAAACCGCAATTTCCGGGGGGTTTCTCCAATTACGACGGCGACAACAATACGTTGGTTATCGCAGGCGTGGGCCTCAACCCACCCGACCTTGGAATGCAAAAACGCTATCGCGACTTTGCGCCGCGCCTTGGCTTGGCATACCGCATTTCCGATAAGGACGTGATCCGCGCCGGCTTCGGTATCAGCTATGAGCCGTTCGCCGACAATACCTACGCTTACAACTTTCCCGTCAAGCAAAACAATGCGTTCAATTCGCTCAGCAGCTACGGGCCGGCACTGCTGCCGAATGGCGCGCCCGCCACTCTCGCTCAGGGCTTCCCTGCCCCGAGCGTGACCACAGTCCCGGAAAACGGCCTCATCCCGGTAAATACAAAGCTGCTCAAGAGCCAGTCTTATATAACAATCGCAAAGAACTATGTCGACCCTTACGTAGAGTCCTGGAATCTTGCCTATGAACGAGCTCTCCCGCAGCACCTGGTATTCAATGCCGCTTATGTCGGGAGCCGCGGCGTCCATATCCCTCTCGATTACAACTTGAACTCTACGACCGACCCCGCCTTTATCGGCAAGGGCTCTGCCGGACAACCTTACTTTCAGAAGTACGGTATGACTTCCGGAGTCGATCTGCGCTATTGGCAAGTTGCTTCCTCATACAACTCGCTCCAGATCAGCCTGAGACGCCAATTCACTTCGGGCCTCAATCTCACGAGCGCCTATACCTATGGCAAGGCGCTTGGCTTCGGGGGTGAGAACGGCGAGAATGCACCCGCCGCCGCATATTACGTCGATTTCCGCAGAAATTATGCCCGCACCGATTTCGACCGCACGCACATCTTCACCCAAAGCGTCATATACGACCTGCCATTTGGAAAGGGGCGCCACTTCTTGCAGTCCGGCGCGCTGAGCAACGTTCTGGGCGGCTGGCGCATCACCGGTGTCATCACGCTCGAAAGCGGTCTGCCGTTGAATTTCGGCTGCAACTGCGTTGGCCTCAACACGCCTAACAATGCTCAATCGCCGGATATCGTTGGCCCGTTTAAGAAACTGTATGGGATTAACACGTCACCCTGGTTCGATACGTCGGTGTTCGCCGATCCCAGTCTCCTGGCCGGCAAACCCACTTTTGGCAACGTCGGAAGATATATCCTCTCCGGGCCCGGCTTTTTCAATCTGGATGCAGCGCTCTTCAAAAGTTTTGCGCTCACCGAGCGATTCAACCTGGAGTTCCGCACCGATTGGTATAGCGCAACGAATACTCCGCAATTCAGCCTCCCGGACCTGGGCCTCGGCGATTCGAACTTCGGATTAGTGCAAGGAGCGGGAGGCGCGCGAACCATCGATGTCGGCCTAAAGCTCACCTTTTGAAAATCAAACAGGTCGGCAATCGTCAAGGAGTGGCTTCGACGGGGTGGCTAGGAACGACTTTTTGTTTCGGCCCGCCCCCTCCTAGCAACGGCTAATCCCAAAGCACCTTCAGCCCTTCGCTGGCGTACTGCGGAAAACGCGTGTCGCTGGAGATTACGGGACAACTTTCTACCAGGGCTTGGGCAATGATCATGTCATCGAAAGCCTCGTGATGATGTGCTGGCAAGCCATAGAGCTTCTCGGTGTGATCCCACCAGCACTTCGGTGCTCGGTTTCGCCAGCAAACGCTCGATTTTAGGCGGCAGCGTTCCTTGCATATGCCGGATCAGAGCATTCGTATCCACCAGCATCTTCACCGCAGGCCCTTAGCTTCCCGTACAACATCGAATTCGTCGGCGAACGCCTCTTCTGCTTCGATCGAATCCCAATTTGGCGGAAGATCCAGAACGTCTTTCAATGACCCCAATCCGCGTCTCGGATGTTTAGCTTTTGCTGCTTCCGGGGCTAGCCTCACTAGCGGCTTGCCATGGTTGGTGATCACAACTCTTTCACCCGTAAGAGCCGCTTTGATCAGTTTCGATAATTCGGCCTCAGCCGCTTTTATCCCGATCTCCATACTGCCAGTATGTCAACAAATTCTGACCACCCGAAGTGGTTACATTTATGAATGCAGGCCCTCACCTCTCCTGCCGCATTTTAAGCATTGCGTCAGCCCAGCGGTACGCTTCCGCCGCTAATCTCTCGTGGGCCACGTCCTCCGTGTGTTTATCCGGACGGTTCGCAAAGGGCGTCGCGCCCGAAAGATTACCGATCAATGCAGTTAGCGCCGCCATCGCGAATCGGTCCCGCAAGTCTTCTTGCTCCGTATTTTTATCCACAAGTCACCACTTCTATACTCGTCTACCAGACGAAATAGTGTTGTTTCAGGATCTTTATTCCTGATACCATCACCACCGGAGGAGAATCCGTGAAAAAGTACGTAGCGGAACTTGTGGGTACGTTTGTGCTGGTTTTTGGCGGATGCGGTGCTGCCGTTCTCGCCGGAGGCAAAATCGGATATGCCGGGATTGCCCTTGCTTTTGGCCTTTCCCTGCTCGCCATGTGTTACACGATCGGGCACATCTCGGGCTGCCATATCAACCCCGCTGTAACCTTCGGGCTCTTTCTGAGCAAGAAGTTCCCCGCAAGGGACGTCGTCGGATACTGGATAGCGCAAATACTCGGTGCAATTCTGGCCGCAGCCTGCTTGCTTGTCATTGCAAAGGGTACGCCGAACGGTTATGATCCTTCCGTGCTCGGCTTCGCGGCCAATGGCTACGGCGCGCACTCTCCGGGCCAATATGGCCTTCTTGCTGCCTTCGTGGCCGAAGTTATTCTGACCTTTTTCCTCGTCATCACGGTCATCGGTGCAACCGATCTTAAGGCGCCCGTCGGTTTCGCCGGTATCCCCATCGGTCTGGTCCTCACTCTCATTCACCTGGTCGGCATTCCCATCACGAATACCTCCGTCAATCCCGCGCGCAGCATCGGACCGGCGATCTTTGTCGGGGGCTGGGCCATCGGGCAACTATGGCTGTTTATCGTCGCACCCTTAATAGGCGGCGCAATCGCGGCTGGCGTGTACCGTGGAATCGCACTGCCCAGGCTGACAGCCCGGGAATCGGAAACCGCTCTACCCTCCGAGCAAGAGGATCGTCTGCGCGGGCGCTCCTCCGGCGTCTGACTCATCGCCGCTATTCGCTTGAAACGTTCGCCAACACAACCCTGACCGGGAGGGAACGAATTTCGCTCGCCAATTCTTGCCATAAACCCATGCGCAAGAAACGGAGTGCGGCGACGAGGAATCTGTTGTTACATTCGGATTCGTAGTATGCATACGACGAATTGGGCAGACGCCGTGGAGAGTCTCGACGCCCAGGGAAGCGCGCTCCTCAAACACGTACTAACTCCCGGCGAATGCGACGAACTGGCATCTCTATATTCAAACGATGCCTTGTTTCGCAGCCGCGTGGTCATGAGCCGTCACGGTTTTGGACGCGGAGAATATAAATATTTCCAGTATCCTCTTCCGGCCCTGGTCGCGGAACTCCGCACCAGCTTTTATCCGCATTTGGCGCCGATAGCTAACCGATGGAACTCTGAAATGGGCATAGAGATCCAGTACCCCGAGAGCCACGCGGAGTTTCTGGATCGCTGTCATCGCGCGGGACAAGCGAAACCGACCCCGCTGCTTTTGCAATACGGCCCGGACGATTACAACTGCCTCCATCAGGATCTCTATGGGGACCATGTCTTCCCGTTGCAGGTTGCGTTCTTACTTTCCGAGCCCGGCGCGGACTTCGAAGGCGGCGAATTTGTCATGACCGAGCAGCGCCCTCGCATGCAATCGCGCGCTACGGTCGTGCCATTGCGGCAGGGGGATGCAGTAGTATTTGCCGTGCATCATCGCCCGGTGCGCGGAACTCGCGGCGTGTACCGGGTGAACCTGCGGCATGGTGTCAGCCGGCTTCGTTCCGGACGGCGCCACACGCTCGGCGTGATTTTTCATGACGCCGCGTGATGAGTAAAGATATTCTGCAAGGGTGCGTTTTGTCATTTTATTTCTGGCCCTCACGGCGTGGGCGGACGATGCATCAACCAGTTGGGACGGCATCGTCCGTAACAGTCAAGCGAGACCCGTAGCTGGCGCAAAGATAAAGCTTCAGTCAAGGTCAGCTACTCTTTCCGTCACCACAGGTGCGGACGGCAGATATCATTTCGCCGCCGTGCCCGCAGGAAGCTACAGGCTTACGATCCAGGAAGGCGACCGGAGCGTCGTCTATCCACAGCCGCTCGATTTGCCATCGCCCGAAGCGGCGCAGGTTGTAATTGGTGAACAAGGCATCCTCTCGCTCACCCTGGGTGGCGAGCCCGCAGCGAGCGGCGGCGAACGCCTTTCGGCAAAAGCCGTCTCCGCCATCCCCCTTAACAAGCGTGACATCAGTCAACTTTTGCTGCTTGCCGCCGGCAGTATGACTGATTCAAACGGCGCAACCAATTTCACCCAGCAGTTCGCGATCAACGGGCAGCGCGGCGTGGAAGCTGTTTTCGCCATGGATGGAGCAGATATCAGCGACCCGGAATTGGGCGGCGCCACCTTCTCGAATTTCAATGTAGATGCTGTTCAGGAAATTCAGTCGTCCTCCGGCTGGATGCCTGCGGAAATCGGGCGCGGTGCTGCCGGATTCACTGACATCATCACCCGTTCCGGCACAAACGTCTTTCACGGATCGATCTTTGAGTTCTTGAGGAACTCGGCTTTTGACGCACGCAACTTCTTCGATCGCCGCTCGATCGCAGATCCCGGCCGCATTCCGCCCTTCCGCAGAAACGAGTTCGGCTTCACATTCGGCGGCCCTATCGGCCACAAGACGCAGTTCTTTGCCGAGTATCAGGGCTTTCGGCAGGTCCTTGGGACAACGCAGGTACTGCCGGTCCCAACCGCCAGCGAGCGCGCTGGAATCGATGCGACTGCGATTCCTGGCGATACCTTACTCGTGCCCGTGAATCCCTTAATTGCGGAAATGATCAAGCGCTACCCGCTGCCAAACGATACCCTCGGACCGTTTGGCGCACGCACCTATGCGACGTCTTCCAAGGTATCGACCGACGCGAATCAGTTCTCGGTGCGCGTTGATCGCCAGCTTACTCAGGCGGATCATCTGTTCGCCCGCTTCAGCATGGACAATCTCACCGGGCCCACTACTAACCCGGATCAAACGGCAATTGATCCGGCGTTTGGAATTCTTTACAAAGATCACCAGCGCAACGCCGTACTCGCATGGACGCGGACGCCTTCCGCGGAATTCTCTTCCGAATCCTCGATCAGCTTCACGCGCACCACGCCTTCCTTCCCTACCGACGATCACACCGACCCCGCTCTAACGTTTAGCGATGGACTCTACGAGCCCTTTAACGCGGCCGGCGGATCCGTAACGGCGTCCTTTGGCAATCTATTCCAGGCGCGCCAGACCTTCGCCTGGACCGCCGGCAAGCACGCCTGGAAAGCGGGCGGAGAGTTTCGCGCAAACCGCGATTCCACTTATTTCGGTACATCGCCCAACGGTCAATACACCTTTGGCGGAGGAACTGCCTATGCGCCCGTGGCGATTCCGTCAATCAATGGCGGCCGTGGAATTAGCCCAGGCGACCCCTTGCCCGATACTTTGACTGCTCTACTCACAGGAAGTGCTTTTGCCTACACGGTCGCCGTCGCGCCACCTGGCTACCCGAGCGGCGATCAGATTGGCGTGGCGGCAATTTCGCGCTACAACATCAATCTGTTTCTGCAGGATTCCTGGAAGATCTCGCCGCGCCTGGTGCTCGATTACGGGCTGCGATACGAACTCTATACTCCGATCAGCGAGCGAGCCAAGCGCACTGCCGGCGTCGATTTCACCACCGGACAGGGTGGCATTGGGCAGGATTACTTAATCAATCCGCAACCGCGCTATCTCACCAATAGCCACAATTGGGGGCCGCGCGTAAGGATCAACTGGCAAGCCGGAAAGAATTTGTGGATACGCGCCGGCGGAGCGCTCACGACCATTCCCCCCAACATCTGGCAAGATAATCTGCTGACCGGCGCCGCGCCTTACGTGGATTATCCGCGGATCACTGCCGCCCCCGGCAACCCGCTCTTGTTTGGCACCCGGATCACGCCCGATCAATTACCCGGCGTCTACACTCCCTCGGGCGATAACATCCTGGCTTCGGGAAATTCGAAGGCGGTGCCGGCCAACACAGTATGGGATGTGACGCGTTTCGCGCAAGGTATCGCGGCGCTAAATCCCAGTCATCAGGTCAGCCCGCTCAACGTAAGTGCCATCTCACAGGATTTTCGCAACGCCTATCTGGGTACCTGGACTCTGGCCGTAGAACGGCCTATCGCTGGCCTCGCGGCAAGTGCGGCATACGTGGGCACAGCCGGTATCGACCTCCCGGCCGATCAACTTTCCCAATGGATATCCGGGAGCGGCGCCCGCGTTTGCTCCCTACACTGCCTTCAATCAATCAGGGCAGCCGATTGGCGGCTTCGGCACGGAGATGCTGATGACGAACCGCTCCCACTCCGATTACCACGCTCTGCAAGCCTCGCTGCAGGGTACCGTTCCGCATGGCGGCCCGGATATCCAGGCCAGCTTTACATGGTCGAAATCGCTCGATGATGCGAGCACGGTTATCGGCGGATTCGTGAGTGGCGCCTCAGGCGCCCTGGCGCCAGCGTGGCCGCAGAATCCGTTCGATACGCGCTCTGAAAAAGGACCATCGAGCTTCGATGTAGGCCGGGCCCTCGCTCTAACCGCGATTCAAAATCTCCATGCGGAGCGAGTGTCTTTCTTGCGGCCGCTGGGGCGGACCGCACTATCGGGCTGGCAGTTGCTCAGCGTTTCGACGATCAATAGCGGTAGTCCGTTCACGATTTATTCCGGCGTGCAGCAAACCGGCGCGGGCTCGAATGGAGTGGACCGTCCCGATCAAATTGCCCAACCCCAGCTTTCCACCAGCCGCAAGATTCGCGAGGATTATTTTGGTCTGGGTGCTAACAACGCCTCGTTCTTTTCCATACCGGTTGGCGTGCCGGGAGGCACTGGACCGAATAGCGGGGTCTTCGGTTCACTCGGCCGCAACACGTTTCGCGGCCCCGCGCTATATGATTTCGATTTTGCTCTGATTAAAGATACGCCAATTGCCGTGAAATCCGGCAAAGAGATCGCTACGGTTCAGTTCCGGGCCGAATTGTTCAACTTGTTCAACATCGTCGATTTCGGCCTGCCCGCAAACACCATTCGCGGCTCAGGGTTTGGCGAGATCAATCGCACAGCCACCAATTCGCGTCAGATCCAGTTTTCGCTGAAGCTGATGTTCTGAGTACAAAACCCTCTCGGGGACACCCTGGCCTTTTCAGATGCGCTGCCCCCAGTCCAAGCAGCAGGCCTTTCCCCGCCCGGAAGTGTCTCGTCTGGAGCCTCATATTCCAGACATCTGCAGAGGAGTGAGTTCGAGTTCTCGCCCTGCCGTTCAGTATATTGGGACAGATTCCATGCGCTCTCTTGGCATTATCATGAACGGCGTTACCGGACGAATGGGCGCCAATCAACACCTCAAACGTTCCGTCGCCGCAATTCGAAAGGAAGGCGGTGTGTCGCTCGAAGACGGCACTAAAGTGATGCCGGAACCCGTTCTGGTTGGCCGCAATGAAGAAAAACTGCGGGCACTCGCGGAAGAGTGTGGCATCGCGCGCTGGTCTACGAACCTGGAGGAGTGCTTAACAAATGCCGCTTACCCCGTGTACTTCGACGCCCAGACCACCGCGCGCCGAGCTGCCGATGTGCGCCGCGCACTTGAAGCTGGTAAGCACGTCTATTGCGAAAAGCCGCTGGGCTCTTCTTTCAACGAGTGTCTCGAACTCGCAAAATTAGCCAAGAGTAAAGGCGTGAAGAACGGCATCGTACAGGATAAGTTGTTTCTGCCAGGTCTGTTGAAGCTCAAGCGGCTGATCGACAGCGGATTCTTCGGACGGATTCTGGCCGTCGCACGGCGAGTTTGGCTACTGGGTCTTCGAAGGGGAAGACCGTCCTGGGCAGAGGCCCTCCTGGAACTACCGTAAGGAAGAGGGCGGCGGCATTACCTTAGATATGTTCGGGCACTGGCAATACGTCCTGAGCCATCTCTTCGGGCCGATTGCATCCGTTACGGCGCACTGCGCGACCCATATTCCGCGCCGCATCGACGAGCAGGGCCACTGGTATGACGCAACCGCCGACGATGCTGTCTACGCGTTCTTTGAAATGCAGAATGGCGTTGCGGTCCAGATGAATTCCTCTTGGGCAACCCGCGTTTACCGCGATGATCTGTTTACGCTCCAGGTGGATGGCACCAATGGCAGCGCAATCGCGAGTTTGCGCGATTGTAAAACGCAGAGTAGAGGAGCAACGCCTCGCGCGATTTGGAATCCGGACTTACCGGTCGGCCACGACTACTTCACCGGTTGGCACAAAGTGGAGGATGGCCGCAAATTCGAGAACGCCTTTAAGACACAGTGGGAGCTCTTTTTGCGGCACGTGCTCCAGAATTCAGCGTTTCCCTATGATTTCCTTGCCGGTGCAAGGGGCGTGCAACTGGCGGACTTAGGTTTGACCTCCTCGGCGGAACAGCGCCGGATGCCGATTCCTGAGGTGACGCTTGGTTGACCTGGGCGCTAAGCTGCGTTTGCAATTACCGGTTTCCGGCGGCGCTCTCGAGGAATACTCTGCTTCGTGCGAAACGCCTTTGCCAGTCGAAACGGGCATTCCATTTCATTGCCGCATCGCATATGCTGCTGCCCATGTTGTTGTGGACCCGCTCGCTACGGCCGACCCCAGAAACGCTCCGGCGATCGATTGGTACGCCACGCTGGCTTTTCGCCGGCAGCTTTGGGCGCAGGGATTTGGGGTTGCCGAAGCCATGGACACGGCGCAACGTGGGATGGGATTGAAATGGGCTGCAGCGCAGGATCTTATCCGGCATTCGTGCGCGGAGGCGAAGCCGGAGCACGCCGAAATCGCCTGCGGCGCGAACACGGATCAGTTCGATCCTTTGCAGATTCCTACTCTCGACTCAATCACCGCCGCTTATGAAGAACAATGTAGCTTCATTGAAGACTGCGGAGGCCGCATTATTCTAATGGCCAGCCGCGCGCTCGCGAAGTGCGCAAAAACTCCGGATGATTACGCGCGGGTCTACGGCACAATTTTGTCCCAGGTCGAGGCGCCGGCCATCTTGCACTGGCTGGGGGAAGCTTTCGATCCGGCCCTGGACGGCTATTGGGGCGGCGCAACGATCGAGCAATCGATGGAGGCCGTTCTTTCGATCATTCGCGCAAACCAAAAGAAAGTTGATGGAATTAAGATCTCTCTGCTCGATGAGAAGCTCGAAATTGAAATGCGCCGGAAACTGCCGCCCGGTGTCCGCATGTATACGGGTGACGATTTCCACTATCCCGAACTGATTGCCGGTGACGCGCACGGCCACAGCGATGCGCTGTTGGGAATTTTCGACGCGATTGCGCCAGCCGCCGCAGCAGCGTTTCGTGCGCTCGATGCCGGCAATCTGGAGCGTTATCACGAGTTACTTGGCCCCACGCTGCCGCTATCCCGGCGTATCTTTCAGGCGCCCACGTACTATTACAAAACCGGACTGGTGTTCCTCAGTTACCTGAATGGATATCAGGATCACTTTCATATGCTCGACGGTCAGGAGAGTGCGCGCTCCATTACGCATCTCGCTGACTTGTTCCGCTATGCGGATGCTGCGCGCTTACTCGTCGATCAGGAGCTCGCCTTTGCGCGCATGCGAAAAATCTTGGCTTTAGCTGGTATTGAATAAGCAAGACTATAGGAACATGCGGATCGCTCTTTTTTTCTTAGGCTGCGTTTCAGCATTCGCCCATTCGGATGGAGCGCCGACTTTCAGTAAAGACGTAATGCCGATTCTGCAGAAAAACTGCCAGACCTGTCACCGGCCGGGAGAAGCTGGTCCGTTTTCGATGCTGAGCTACAGAGAGACCCGCCCGTGGGCTGCCGCGATGAAAGAGGCGGTGCTACAGCGCAAGATGCCGCCCTGGTTTGCCGATCCGCGGTATGGCAGTTTCTCGAATGGACATGTATTGAGCGAGGCCGACATACACACGATCGCCGCTTGGGCCGACGCGAGAGCGCCCGAAGGTGATCCGAAAGATTTGCCGCCTCCTGTCAAATGGGTGGAAGGCTGGGGCATCGGACAGCCCGATAAAGTATTCGAGCTGCCCAAAGCCGTTCGACATTCCCGCATCGGGCGTCATTGATTACCAGCATGTAATTGTGCCAACCGGTTTTGCGCATGATGTCTGGGTGCAGGCCGCCGAGGTACGGCCAACCGATCGCGCGGTGGTCCACCACATCATCGCCTTCATTCGCGAGCCCAAGTCGAATTGGTTCAAAGGTCAACCAGCGGGCGTGTTCTTCATCGCCCCGCAGGCCAAGACTGAAGAACAGCCCGATACCAGCGCACTCCCAAGCGATTTTCTAGTCGGTTACGCGCCCGGCCAGCCAGCCGAGATCCTGCGGCCGGGGCAAGCCAAACTTATTAGAGCCGGTTCCGATATCGTGTTCCAGGTCCACTACACGCCAAACGGCAAGGCGACGCGCGATCAAACCAAGCTCGGTCTGGTATTTGCCAAAGAAGCGCCGAAGCAGCGCGTACTAACGTTATCGGCAACCAACGGCACGTTCAAGATTCCGCCGGGAGACCCGGATTACCGCGTGGACGCGTCGTTCGAAGTGGGCGCCCAAGTGGAGTTATCCGGCCTGCACCCGCACATGCATGGACGCGGAAAGGATTTCCTTTACAAACTGGTGTACCCGACTGGCGAAAGCCAGACAATCTTAAGCGTGCCCCATTACAACTGGCATTGGCAGAACTGGTACACACTCGAACAGCCGATCCTATTGCCCAAAGGCACGAAAATTGAGTGCACCGCCCATTTCGATAACTCCGCAAATAATCCGGACAACGCCGACCCGAAGAAAACCGTGATGTGGGGCGAGCAAAGCTGGGACGAAATGATGGTCGGTTTCTTCAATCTGGTTTTCGACGCCAACATGCCTGTGCAAAATTTGTTCGTAAAGAAAACGGCCGCAGAGATTGCCAGCCGCTAAATGACGCGGCGTCAGTTTTCTCTCAGCTTGACGACGCTGGCTACTGCGGCGTCCGGTGCTCCCCGGCTGAATATCGGTGTAGGAACGTTCTCTTATCACACTCTTTCGATGGATGCGATGGTCGTGCAACTCGAAAAGGAAGACATTCGTGAAATCGAAATGTCGCGCGGTGAATTCATGCTGTTGAGGCCGCGTCCTACTGAAGCGATGTGCCGTTCAGCTCGCGAGAAATTCGACCGGGCCGGAATTCGCTGCGTTTCGTATTACACCGCTACCATTCATGACGAGCGCGATTTAGACGATGCGGTGCGCTTTGCAAAACTTCTTGGGGCGAGGAATGTCTCGGGCGATGCTACCGGGCCGGTTCTCCCTGCCATTGCCCGGCGCTTTGCGAACGAAGGGCTGACGTTCGGCATCCACAATCACTGGTTTCCACGGAAGTTCGCCTATGAGAGCGTTGAGGACGTTTTACGTGGCATCGACGGTTTCTCGCCGACGCTGGGCGCAACTCTCGATCTCGGGCAAATGGCCGCCTGCGGGCACGATCCGGTAGATGCGGTTCGCCGGCTCGCTCCCTATTTGAAAGTTGTTCACCTCAAGGATGTCGCCGCGGCCGGGGCAGAACATAATGTGCTGCTTGGGCAGGGAATCGCCAACATTCCCGGCTGCATGCGTGAGCTGAAACGAGTCGGATTTCAGGGACTCGTCGCCATCGAATACGAAAAAGAAGGGGACGACACCGAGGATATGCGGCGCGAAATCAAGTACGCGCGCGAACGCGCCTGATTCTCAGCGTTCCGGAAATGTGCTCGTGCATTGCGGAGCGGCCCCGGCCGGAAGCGCTGGTACGTCCACTCCCGCCTTCGGCAAAGTGCCCGCTAGTTCCTGCCGCCAATGCGCCACATCGCCCGCGGGCCCGTAGCAATACAGCATCCGGCATACTTTCGCCGAGCGGTTCGTCAATTGGTGGAATTCCCTCGGGGGAATGTAAACTGCCTGCCCGGCGCTCAGGGTGAGTTTTTCTCCGCCCAGGCACATTTCGGCTTCCCCTTCCAGCAGAAAGTAAATCTCCTCCTGCTCCTGGTTGTGCCATGGCACTTGGCCGCCGTTCGGTTCGAGCGTGACGTGCCCCATGCAAAACTGCGACGCCTGAATCGGGCTGGCCCCCCCAATCAAGTTCTGCGTCTTGCGCCGGGCCGGGTACGAGCGGCCCTCGATCTTTGCCAAATCGGCGACAATCATCTTCGAAGCCAACCTTAGCATCGTTCCAGCATTTCCCGTAGCAAGGCCTCCCCTTCCGGCCATGGACCGTGCCCGGACGCTACGTTGATATGTCCCGCGTCACCCGCGTCGAAAATTGACGATCCCCAGGCCTCCCCAATTTCGAGCGCTTCCGGAGGACGTAAATACGGATCCGTCCGGCTGGCTGCCAAAGTTGAGGGAAACGGCAGGCAGACGCCGTGGACAGACGCGAATTCCCGTATTTCTGGGGGAGCTTTCCTGGCGAATTCTAAACCCGGCGGCGAAACCAATAGCGCACCCACTACGTTGTGGGTATCGCTCACTGCGCTGGCCCAATTCGCCACCGTCCAGCAGCCAAGGCTGTGCCCCACCAGCAGGACCGGACTTTCCCGCGCCTGAATATCGGCATCCAATTGAGCGGTCCAACTCTTGCAATCAGGCTTCTCCCAATCGGCCTGCTCGGCGCACAAGCTATTCGCAAACCGCTGCTGCCAAAGGGTTTGCCAGTGTTTTGGACCGGAACCGTGCCAACCAGGGACGAATAGAACAACCGGGAAGCAACTCATACTCTAGTTATTCTATCGACAAGCCCCATTCGCCTGCGGAGTTCGTTTGGTAATTTCGCGTGCACGGGAAATCGCTTACTCGTTTGCTGGCATGACGATCTTGCTCGGTAGCGGGTTCATTGAAGAACCCCCTGCCGCTCAGAAATCCTGCGACAATACCACCGGCTTGATATCCACCACCGGCGTTCCGTCGATGGCTTCGATCGGACCTATATGCAGCCGGTTCGAGGTAATTTCGAGAATCTTCGCGCGATGCAGCCCCAAAGGGTTCGGGCGATTGGGCGACCTGGTCGAAAATACACCCGTGAGAGGATTCGAGCGATCTCCCCTCGGGTGAACCTTCAAGACGTCCCTTTGTGCGCGATGTAGCCAGGTGATCACGATAATCTCGTCACCGGCCTTCATCTGATCCAGGCCCTCGGCATAAGCCGGAATCATTTCCAAAAACGCGTTGGGCGCGCCTTCCGTGTAAAACTTCGGAGCATCCTCTTGCCTTTTGATCTCGGATCGAATCATGCCGATCGGTTCAATGGAATAAGTCATCATAATTTCTAAGCGGCAGACCTGCAACTAACAGTGTAAGTACCTTTCAGTTTCCATTTTGCCTGGATCAGGAATGCCGACTTTTCGAATCCGAAGCTCCCACGTTCTATAGTTTTGATAGCGCATTTTCAGGACTCGGTATGCCCATCGCTTCCGTCAATCCCACCACCGGCGAAACGGAGAAAACCTTCACCGCCCTTTCGCCGGACGAACTCGAAGCCAAGCTTGATCTCTCGTCGCGTGCCTATCAAATCCATCGCCATACCTCGTTCGCCCAAAGAGCGGCCTGCTTGCAAAAGGCCGCAGCTATTTTGCGGGATGAAGCTGAGCGCTTTGGCCGTATCATGACGTCCGAGATGGGCAAGACTCTCAAATCCGCCATCGCGGAAGCTCATAAGTGCGCGCTCGGCTGCGAGTACTACGCCGAATACGGGGAGGCGCACCTGGCGGACGAAGTCATCCCCACCAGCGCAAGCCGCAGCGTAGTGCGTTGCCACCCAATCGGCCCGATACTGGCCATCATGCCCTGGAATTTCCCGTTTTGGCAAGTCTTTCGCTTCGCCGCGCCCGCGCTGATGGCGGGGAATGCCGGGTTACTCAAACACTCGTCGAACGTGCCGCAATGCGCCTTGGCAATCGAGGAAATTTTCAATCGGGCCGGCTTTGCGCCCGGCGTATTTCAGACCTTGCTAATCGAATCTGCCCAGGTAGAAGCGGTGTTGAATGACTGCCGAATTGCTGCCGCGACGTTGACCGGCAGTGAACCTGCTGGCCGCGCAGTCGCCAGCCAGGCAGGCAAGCAAATCAAAAAAACCGTGCTGGAGCTCGGCGGCAGTGATCCCTTTATCGTTATGCCGAGCGCCGATGTAAGAGCGACCGCCGCTGCCGCGGTGAGCGCACGCACAATTAACAACGGCCAATCCTGCATCGCCGCCAAACGCTTTCTCGTGGCCGATTCCATTTACGGCGAATTTGAAACCGCGTTTGTCCGCGGCATGGAAACCCTTCGGATGGGCGATCCGATGAAAGATTCGACCGATCTTGGCCCCCTGGCTACTGAAAAAATCCGCGAAGATCTTGCCGAACAAGTAGAACGCGCTCGCCAGGCGGGAGCCAGGGTACTCACTGGCGGCAGCACGGTTGAGGGCGCTGGCTTTTTCTATCGCCCGACTGTGCTCGCCAACCTGTCGCGCCAGTCACCAATCTTCTACGAAGAATTGTTCGGTCCCGTGGCAATGCTGTTTCCGGTTAGAGACGCTTCGGAAGCCATCGATCTCGCCAACGATTCACCATTTGGCCTTGGAGCGAGTGTCTGGACCAGCGAAGAAGCTGAAATTCAGCGGTTTTCCGAAAACATCGAAGCAGGCCAGGTGTTTATCAACGCGCCGGTCGCTTCCGATCCAAGGTTGCCGTTCGGCGGCGTAAAGCGCTCCGGTTATGGGCGCGAATTGAGTTCGATCGGCATCCGCGAGTTCGTCAATTTGAAGACAATCTGGCGCAAGTAGGCGGTCTCGGCGAACGATTTTTCAAGGGCTTATCATACAAGCTGCTATCCCTCTATGCACACCCTTGCTGTTGACATTGGCGGTACAAAGCTAACGGCCGGAGTTTTCGATGGAATGCAACTGATCCACCGGAGCAGTGTCGCAACTAACCGCGGCGGCGGTCCGGAATGGATGCTGGATCAAATCGAACATTTGACCGGCGCATGGGTGCGCGAGTACGGAATCCGCGATTGCGGCGTCGGCTTTGGCGGCCCGGTCAATTTTCCTGCCCAGCGCGTCATCTGTTCGACCCATGTCGAAGGTTGGGAAAATTTCGATCTGGCCGGGGAGCTCGAACGCCGGCTGAGCGTCCACGCGGTCATGGATCGCGACACTATGGTAGGTGCGCTCGGCGAGGGTGCTTACGGAGCAGGCCGCGGCGTTCGACCGCTGTTCTACGTAACGATCTCGACAGGGATTGGCGGCGGTCTTCTGACTGAAGATCACCTGTACCATGGCGCGAATTCGTTTGCCGGCGAAATCGGGCACCACACTGTTCTGCCAAACGGCCCCGAGTGCCTTTGCGGGTCGTTCGGCTGTCTCGAGCGGTTGTGTTCCGGCTTGTGGCTCGAGCGCGATTACGGAAAGCCTGCCAGCGAACTGATGAACGACCCCGTTTTTGTTCGGCACTATGTCCGCCCGCTCGCGCAGGGGTTGAAAAATTGCATCATGTTTCTAAATCCCGGGCGCATCGTTATCGGCGGGGGGATTAGCAAAGCCGGCGACAAACTTTTTGTGCCGCTGCACGAAGAACTCGGCCGCCAAATACCCTTGTGGTCCCGCGCGGTGGTTGACGTCTTGCCGGCCTCGCTCGGCGACGACAGTATTCTTTGGGGCGCTCTGGCTCTGGCATCCGGCAATGTCAGCGCCCGCTCGCCATCCTGAACTTGCCGGCCCCAATATACTGATAGAAGTGACTCTGTTCAAGGGAGGCCTCAGTGACCTCGCGCACCGAGCCAAGGGTAACATCGCTTCGCTCGACGCACTTCGCTCACTTGCCATTCTCCTGGTATTTAGCGGACACTACGCCGGTGAATTTCATGCCCGCCCCGGAGTGTTTCATTTCCCATTCTTTTATTTCGGCTGGACCGGTGTCGATCTTTTTTTTGTACTGAGCGGATTTCTGATTGGCTCGCAATTATGGAGGCAATTGAAGGCAACCGGCGGCATTAAGATCGGCAGATTCATATTGCGCCGCGGCTTGCGCATTTGGCCTCTCTACTTCTCCTTTGTCGCGTTCGTCGCACTGAAGGATATCTACCTGAACGTTCCCGTTCACGTTTGGGCCGATCTGTTTTGTGTATCGAATTACTTTCATCACCAGGTCGGCGGGGGCTGGTCGCTTTCGTCGGAGGAACAGTTTTACCTGATAGCGCCAACGTTGATCATCCTGTTCGCCGCGTTGAAATTTAAGCCGCGCCAAATGTGGCTGCTCCCGGTTGCGTGGCTGGCAGTGGTTGTCGCGATTCGCGCGTTTTTGGTTGCACGCGGCACGCCGGATTCGAGCCTCTCGCTCTACGCTCCTCTTTCCACTCACTCGGAAGGCTTGGCGCTCGGTCTGCTCTGTGCATGGGTCGCAATTTTCGAGCCGCAACGATTCCGGTCCGCGCGTTTTCGTGTACTGAGCTCGACAGTGATGCTTGCGGCTGCCGTACTCATCTACGCGGCGGATCGTGTGGTGTTCAAATTCCTGAGCCTTGCCCTCATCTTCGGTTCGTTGATGCTGCTGACCTACTCGGATTCCATCCAACGCTACTTTAAATGGCACGGGTTCTATATCATCAGTCGCTTGTCATACGGAATTTATCTCAACCACTTCGAATTCATGCCGGTGGCGTGGCCGTTGTTTGGACGAGTTCGCCAGTCCTTCGGCGAACCGGGGTTCTGGTTTTGCTATCTGGTTTGTTTTGCAATTTCGCTCGGCATATCATTCGTGACATTTCAACTGATCGAATGGCCCTTCCTCGCACTGCGCGCCCGGGTGCTTCACCGGCAACGCAACCGCGAATTTGCTCCCGAGCCTTCTGCTGCGCCTGCTCTCTGATCGAAGACCCACGTTACAATGTCACTTCCATGCCGCAATTGTTAACCGGTAAAACCACCTTGGTGCTAGGTTTAGCGAACAAATGGAGCATCGCCCATGCCATCTCTTCCGCTTTCGTGCGGGAAGGCGCGTCGCTCTATCTTACGTTTCAGGGCGATCGCCAGAAACAGACTGTCGAAGAATTAGGATCCGAGCTGAAGGCAGCCGCCGTGGTGCAATGCGACGTTACGAAGCAGGACGAACTCGATCGGCTCGTAGCCAGGCTAAAGGAGCGAAGTTCCCACCTCGACGCCGTCGTTCACAGCATCGCTTTTGCCAACAAAGACGACCTCAGCCGTCCTTTTGTCGAAACCAGCCGTGATGGCTACTTACTTGCCCAGGAAGTTAGCGCCTATTCACTAGTCGCTGTAGCACGCTCTCTCGCCCCGCTCATGACAAAAGGCGGCTCGATTACAACTCTCACTTATCTCGGTTCCAGCCGCGTTATGCCTAATTACAACGTGATGGGGGTTGCTAAGGCTGCTTTGGAGGCTTCCGTGCGTTATCTCGCGAGTGATCTCGGCCCTAGTAACATTCGAGTAAATGCGATTTCCGCTGGTCCAATAAAAACTGCCTCCGCACGCGGCATAAAAGACTTTTCCAAGATGCTTGAAGGTGCGTCGAATGCCGCGCCTCTTCGCCGCAATACCGATCCGGCCGAGGTCGCCGATACGGCGGTGTTTCTCGCCAGTGATCTTGGCCGCGGCGTCACCGGAAATATTGTGTATGTAGATGCCGGCTTCCAGATCATGGGAATCGGAGCTTTTTGAGCGTGAGCAAAGTTTTTGCCGGAATAGCCAAACGCTCCGCTGCTTGGCGCGTCTGAATTCTTTGGTGCAGTCGCGCGTGTACTATGCTGGTGTTTCCAAGCGCTGCTGCGCCAGGTTCTGTCTCACGAGGTTCTACCTTTGAGTGAAACGGTTCTTGTCAGTTTAACCATATGATTCAGGTTGAAGGTCTATCGAAGAGATACGCGCGCCACGTCGCCGTCGACAATATCTCATTTTCCGTAAATAAGGGCGACATCGTAGGCTTTCTTGGGCCGAATGGTGCAGGCAAAACCACTACGATGCGCATTCTCACCTGCTTTTTGCCGCCCACTGAAGGCAAAGCCACCGTGGCGGACCTCGATGTCTTCGAGCAGCCATTCGAAGTGAAAAAGCACATTGGTTACCTCCCCGAGAATCCGCCTGTTTATCCGGAGATGACTGTCAAGGGCTACTTGAGCTTTGTCGCCAATCTCAAAAACGTCTCCCGCCACGATGTGGCCACCCGTGTTGAACAGGTTATGGAGAGATGCGCCATCGCCGACGTGAAAGACAGGCTGATCGGCAAACTCTCGAAAGGCTACCGGCAGCGCGTGGGCTTGGCCCAGGCCATCATACATAATCCGGACGTGCTCATTCTCGACGAGCCTACCTCGGGCCTCGATCCCAAGCAGATCAACGAAACTCGCGAACTCATCAAAAGTCTGGCCGGAGAACACACTATCATTTTGAGCACTCACATTCTTCCCGAGGTTGAAGCCGTTTGCGAAAAGGTCATCATTATCAACAAGGGCCGCGTGGTTGCGACCGACTCGGTCGAAAATCTGAAGAATCGAGCGGGCTTGGGGAGCGCCACTCTGGTGCAAATTGAGAACCCGGGCGATATGGATCCGGCTTCCGTGCACCAGCGCCTGGAGCAGGTGCCCGGCGTGAGTAAAGTGTTGGACCGCATTACTGGCGGTCCGCGCCTGGCCTTTGAAATCGAAAATCTGCAGGGGCAGAACGCACGGCCGGATATTGCCCGCGCCATCGTGAACGCCGGATGGAATCTGATAGAGCTAAAATCATCCACACTCACGCTTGAAGAAGTCTTCCTGGAGCTTACCGGGGCTCATCCTTCGCATGCGGAAACAAGTCCGGTTCTGGCGGGAGAGGCCCAATGAAAAATCTTTGGACCATTTGCCGCCGCGAGCTGTACGCTTACTTTGTTTCACCCATTGCCTGGGTCTTACTAACTATTTTTGCACTGCTCAGCGGCGTCTTCACTTACATTATCAGCGCGAGCTTTGTGCGCGCCGGCCTTGAAAGTCAGATGAGTGGGCAATCGTTCCCGATGAATGTGAACGAGCAAGTGATCGCGCCCTTATTTTCTAACATTGCTGTTGTCGGCCTGTTCTTAATTCCGCTGATCAGCATGCGTCTCTTCGCGGAAGAGAAACGTCAAGGGACCATCGAGTTGCTCGTGACCTCTCCCGTCCACGATCTCGAGATTGTGCTCGGCAAGTGGCTTTCGGCTGTCATTATGTACGCCGCCCTGCTCGGGGTCTTAGCGCTTGATTACTCGTTCCTTTTCGCTTATGGCAACCCGGATTGGAAGCCGGTTGCTACGGGCTTTCTCGGCATTCTGCTGCAAGGCGCTTGTTTGCTGGCTTTCGGCACGTTCATCTCCACATTAACCAGAAATCAAATTGTGGCCGGCGCAATCGGTTTCGCTCTGGCTCTTGTGCTGTGGATTTTGAACTGGACCACTTCGTTTGGCAACTCCGGAACGGTGCAGGTTCTCAATTACCTCTCGATCGTCAGCCATATGGACAGCTTCTCGCGTGGCGTGATTGACACCAAGGACCTGATTTATTACTGCTCTATGACTTTTCTGGGCTTATTCCTAACGGCTCGCTCTCTTGAATCTCTTCGGTGGAGGGCGTAATGGCGGATCTCACTACTGCACCTCCCTCACATCAGCGCAAGCACAGTATCGCCGCTCGACAGGCGCGCTATGGAGCCACCGCCACGCTGTATACCATTGTGGTCATAGCTGTCCTCGTACTAATAAACTGGCTAGGCAATCGCTATAACAAGAGCTTCGATACGACGAGTAACAAGCGGTTTACCCTTTCTCAGGAAACTCAGAAACTCATCAAGGGATTGAAGCAGGACGCCACCATCACGTACATCGATAAAGCCAGTGGGTTTGCTTCCGCCAAAGGCATGCTTGACCGCTACGCCAACTTATCGCCCAAAATCCACATTCAGTACATCGATTATCAAAAGCAGCCAACAGTTGCCCGGGCCTATGGCTTGCGTTATGCCGGTACGGCTTACGTTGAAATTGGACCGCGCCGGGAGGAAGCAAAAGCCGTCACTGAAGAAGGCATCACCGGTGCTTTTCTTAAAGATTTAAAGGGCGTTCGCCATGTCTGCTTTGTCACCGGATCGCAAGAGCATCCGCTCGAGGGCACTGATAGTAACGGGCTCTCGCAGTTTAAAACGATGCTCGAGCGCGACAACTACCAGGCGCAGTCGATCACGTTGCTCGATAAAACCGCGGTTCCGAGCGAATGCAATGTGGTTGTTATCGCCGGGCCCTCCACCGATTACACGCCCAACGAAGTCACCGCAATCAAGAATTACGTTGAAAATGGCGGCCGCGCGCTGATCCTGCTTGATCCGCCGCTCGATTTTGGCAAAGAGCATGTTGCGGAAAATAGCGGTTTGGTGAATCTGCTCGAGAGCTGGGGCGTTACCGAAAATAAGGACCTGGTGCTGGAACAAAATCCCATGGGCCAACTCTTTGGCTTCGGACCCGAGATTCCACTTATCAGCAGTTATGAATCGCAGCCTATTGTCAGCGATTTGAAAAACAGCTTCACCGGCTTTCCGGTGGCGCGCTCGCTTCAAGTGAAGAACACGAGTAAGGTAACCAACGAAAAGCTCTTCTCGACCTCAGATCACGCGATTGCGACGACCAAGCTCTCGACCAACGAAGTAAATCCGGCTGACCCGAGTAATACGAAGGGTCCCTTCGTGCTGGGCGTAGCCGGATCTTACAATACAGGGAAACCGAGCAATCCAGGCCGCTTTGTAGTAATCGGAAGCTCCGGTTTTCTCGACAACGGCATGATTGGTTTCCAATCTAATCGCGATCTCGCGCTTAACACCGTGAATTGGTTGTCATCCGATGAAGACCTCATCTCCATACGTCCGAAGCAAGCGGAGGATCGCCGGCTGAACGTGACGCAGCGGCAAATGAACGTGTTTGCCTACACGGATCTGATCGCCTTCCCGCTTTTGATTATTATTGGCGGAGTTCTGATCTTCTTAAAACGGAGATAACATGAAGCCGCAAAAACTCGTAATTGCCGCCGTACTGTTGGCGGGGCTCAGCGGCTTGGTCTGGTACGCCAAGAAGCACCCGCCCTCTTCAAACACGACGCCGACCGCCGAATCACCCAAGGTGATGGACGTTCCGGATCGCGACGTAAAATCGATCGATCTGAAGAAGAAAGATGGTACGACCGTTAGCCTTGCTAAAGAAGACGGCACGTGGGCAATCACAACTCCCGAGCATTGGAAAGCCGATCAGGACGCCGTAACCGCTCTTCTATCCTCCCTGCATCCCGTTTCGGCCGACAACGTGGTCGACAACAGCACCAGCGATCCCGCTAAGTACGGGTTGGCGAAGCCCAGCTTGGATGTCACGGTGCACCTCAATAACGGCAAATCCGACCAGCTTCTGATCGGTGATGATGTTCCCGCTGGCTCTCTTGTCTACGCACGCGCTAAAGGCGATCCAAAAGTTTATGCGGTTGCGTCGTCGGTGAAGACTTCGCTCGATAAGTCCGCGAACGACTTGCGCGATAAACGCCTTCTCACATTCGACCAGAACCACTTGACGCGGATTGACCTGGTTTCCGGCAAATCGGATATCGAATTTGGCAAAAACAATGCAAACGAATGGCAGATTCGTAAGCCGCAGCCCTATCGAGTGGACAGCTTCCAAGTGGAGGAACTTGTGCGTAAATTGGGCGACGCCAAGATGGACC
This sequence comes from Terriglobia bacterium, assembly GCA_963767485.1. Taxonomy (GTDB): domain Bacteria; phylum Acidobacteriota; class Terriglobia; order Bryobacterales; family Bryobacteraceae; genus Bog-105. The sequence goes on from CAVYDZ010000009.1 coordinate 98,643, forward strand.
TCAGCGGCACTGCCGATGACGCCAAGAAAGCAGCCTCGGCCTTCGCATCGGGCTCTCCGGTTTCGACTGTGAAGGTATCCGACTCGACCAGCACCCAAACCTTGGATGTCAGAAAGCAGAAAGACGATTACTACGCAAAGAGCAGCGTTGTCCCCGGTATCTACAAAATCTCGTCCGATCTTGGGAAAGCCATCGACAACAAACAGGTCGATGATTTCCGTAACAAGAAGATCTTCGATTTCGGGTTTAGCGATCCTACTAAAATCGGCATCTCGGGAAGCGGCATCGATAGGGTAATCACGCGTGCCGGCTCGGATTGGAAGGCGAATAACCAGACACTCGATGCCGGTGATGTTCAGGGACTTATCGACAAGCTGAGAGACCTCACGGCTACCAAGTTCGTCACCACCGGATTCACCACGCCAGCGCTGACGGTTTCAATCACCTCGAATGAAGGCAAGCGCGTCGAGAAAGTCGAATTTGCGAAAACCGGCGACGGGTATATGGCGCGCCGCGAGAACGAAAATACGCTCTATCAACTTGACGCTAAACCGGTGAACGATATCCTGGAAGCGGCTAAGGCGATCAAAACGGCCAAGGCAAACGGCAAAAAGTGATCGCCGAGCTGCAACGCATGTCAGCTCTCAATACCGATCTTTACGAGCTTACAATGGGCGCCGGCTATTTTCTGGCCGGCAAGTCGAGTGAGATCGCGACTTTCGAGCTTTCGGTCAGGCGTCTTCCAGCAGCGCGCAACTTCCTAATCGCCGCCGGTTTGGCGCAAGCGGTGGAGTATCTTCAAAACCTGCGCTTCGAGCCGGATGAAATCGAGTATCTTCGTTCACTTGCTCAATTTCGAAACACGCCGGCCGAGTTCTTCTCCTACCTGCGCGAATTCCGTTTTACCGGCGATCTGTTTGCAATGCAGGAAGGCACGCCTGTTTTTGCGAACGAGCCGCTAGCGATAGTCCGTGCTCCTCTCATCGAAGCGCAGTTAGTCGAAACGTTCCTGATTGCTACTTTTTCGTTTCAAACTGCCGTGGCTTCTAAGGCCGCCCGTTGCGTGATTGCTGCCAGCGGCAGGCCGGTAATCGAGTTCGGCAGCCGCAGGGCGCACAGTCCGCACGCCGCATTGCTCGCCGCCCGCGCCGCTTATATCGGCGGTTGCGCCGGCACCAGCAATACGGAAAGCGGCAGGCGATTCGGGATCCCCGTTTCCGGGACTGCCGCCCATTCCTGGACGATGGCCTTCGAAACCGAACGAGAGGCCTTTCTCGCGCTGCAGAACTTACTCGGTAACGACAGTGTGTTCCTGCTCGACACGCACGACACGCTCGCGGCCGCGCGCCTCGTCGCTGAAATCGGAAAGCCAGTCTGGGGTGTACGCCTCGATAGCGGCGATCTGGTGGCCTTATCAAAAGAAGTCCGCAAAATTCTCGATGCGGGTGGGCTTTCATCGGCCAAAATTTTCGCGACGAACGATCTCGATGAGCACCGGCTGCTCGAACTTTTGGCGGCGGGTGCGCGGATTGATGCATTCGGCGTGGGCACTAAGCTCGCCACGTCGGAAGACGCGCCTTCTCTGTCAGCGGTCTACAAAATGGTCGAGATTAAGCGTGGCGGACGAACTCATTACACCGCGAAATTCAATGGCGAAAAGAACACGCGCCCCGGTGCAAAGCAGATCTACCGGCTCGCCGATCACGATTTGATTGCACTGCAGACGGAATGCAATCCCGAGTTCGGTAATTTTCCGCTGCTCCGCCCCGTTTTGCTAGGCGGCGAATTGCTCGAAGGATTACCGGATGCGACAGCCTCCCGCTCACTCGCCGAACGGAACATTGCCGCTCTTCCGCCGGCGTTGCGCGATCTGGAAAAGGAGGCTGCATATCCCGTGGAAATCAGCGCCAAGCTGCACGAAGTGACCGAGCATCTTCGCGAGGATTTTGAGACCGTCCGCTCATGACATTCATCATCCCGTTAACTGATGGCTTAGCGAATAAATGAGGCAACATGTTGCCCGGCCGGCAGCAGAACAAAGCCGTTCCCGTTTGCCTTGAATTTCTCCCCGTCCACTTCGATCGCGGAAACCTGGGCACCCAGGATCGCAATCGCCCGTGTTCTGCTCTCGTAAGCAACATCCACTTGCTTCCCGTTCACCGTAGCTGATGCGACCGCGCCATTGAAGTCGCTGATCGTGATTGGCGCTCTTGTTACACCGGCTGAAAGCGTATGTTTCCCTCCGGGCGCCAGCACCGAAGTTTGATTCTGGATCGGCCACACATGCCCATCTACTTCCACCGGACCCTCCCACGGAATCCGCGTCACATCCGATGTATCCACTTTCAACTCATCTGGAGCAATCTGTTCAACTCGCGCCGATGTAGCCGCTGCTCCTAGCAAAGCCAGATCCTGCTTCTCCAACGAGTTCTCAAAATAAAGCGCCACGTGCCCGAACGAAACTGAGGCCTGATGCAGCAATTCAAATAGCTCGACGCCGGTCTGCTTTTTAGTCGGATATACGTCTTGATACCGCTCAACCACGTTGATATCCACCGCAAACTGCTTTTCGTTGTTCGAAAGCTGCTTGTATTTGTCAGCTAGGCGCGCATAGCGCTCGGGCCCAAGCGCCCAAAGAGTCGCCGGATCTTCAATAAGCAAGGTGGCCTTCCGCGCCCCGATCAGGGGGAGACTACGCGCCACGTCCGCTCCGAGCTCATCCCGTATTCCCGTATCGAAGCGATCATCGATATGCGTCAGCACCACATCTAAATACGGTTTCGATTGGCGCAATTGATCCAGCGTAACGAGCCATTCGCGCTGCATACGCGCGGCCAGATCTGCCCGATAATCTAAAAACTTACGCAGCGCGACTTTGTTCCTGCCGGCGGAATACTGCGAGTTCGCGTCGAACAGGAGCTTCGGATCGAAGCCCGCTTCCTTTTGAAACTCAGCGCGGACATCGTCATTAAACGGCGTAAAGCGCGCCGGGTTCGCTGCTCCTTCAAGCGATTCGAAATACAGCTCCGCGAGATTCACACCGTCCCAATCGAACCGCCCGAGCAGAGTCTGAATCTCCCCAGCAATCGCCGACCGGCACTCTGGATTTTGCAAGTTCATCAATTTGCGCCAGTCGAGTTGCGCGTCCTGTCCGACCGCCGTTTTTTCGCGCCAGTCCGGATGATCCGCCCAAAACTTCTCGCTCACATGGGGCAACTCCAGCCAGGCGTACACCAAAATTGCATTCCGATGGCACGCCTCAATAAGCCTTGCCAGATATTCGTCCTGCGCCGTATCCGGCTCCATGTTGTGCCATGCCGCGACGTGCAGGACGCCTATTCCGGTGCGCCTCCACCGGGCAGCTAAATATTCCGGATCGGCGCGAATCCTGTAAGAAGAATCAAAAAACGCCCAGAGCGTGGTTGTTTGCGCCTGTGCGCTCCAGCCCAGGTCCATTAGCGCCTGCAGCAGGTAAGGAAACCGCTCGATACCGGTATCGCCCGGCGAAACCGCCAACCATAAAATCGCGCCATGGGCCGTGCGCTTGCCGGCCAGCATTGGTGCACCGCTCCAGCGCTCTTTTGCGAACACTTGATAATCGGCCGGCAGAGTCGAAGGCGTTACGCTCACCGGCTTTTCCCATACGATCTGCATATCGGAAGCATGTATGTCGCAGATTTGCCTCACCGAAACTGTGCGGGTTTCAGTCACGATCCCAGCTTTGGCCGCGGCCGCGCTCGCTCCCTCCAGAATCAGAATCGCTCTGTCGGCTCGCGCCAATATCTCCGGCTGGGCATTCGCTCCGGCAATCACGATCTCTGGCGGCCGTTTCGCATCCTCCACGATCCCGACCGATCCCAAAATCGCGCGCCAGGCTTTTTCGTCCCCGCCCGTTACTTGAAACGTACTTGCTTGTGACATTCGCGAGAACAACGCGCTCGCTATCACCGCGCAAAGAAAGAAGCGCTTCATTTGATCTTTGTTACTGCGTACCAGACACTCACTCGTACATCGTTATAGTTGCGTCGCGGCGAAGGCATCGTATAAAAGCCGTGCAGCAGGTCCGTGGCCAGGTACATTCCGGGCGGCATCCAAGGCATATGCAGCCGCACTCCCGGTCCGACCTCGACTGTATTCGCCCAATATTGATCTTTCACGTCCCGCACGTAATTTACGTTCAAGAGCGCCTGTCCTGTGATCCCGTTGCCAAAGTGAAGAGTTTCGCCTGTCCGGTTCTGCGAGTAGAATAGCCAGTCCTTATCAAACCGACTGATGTAAACTGCATCGGCGGTGGTCTCATAGAATAGGCCGGATTGTTTGCTGGCAAGCGAACGCCCGAAGGTTTTCGCAAAGTTTACGCCGCCGCGATAGTCCGGAATGGCCGTGCCCTCATCATGCCGGAAGGGCAAATAGTTCATTGACTCGCCGGCTTCGGTCCAAGCCGTTAGGTGGTGCCACGTCTTCGTTAAGACCCCAGCGCCCACAATGAACGAACTCTCGGAAAGATACTGCGGCGCTACGACGTGTCCCGTAAACGTGCTATTTAAATCTCCATCGAACCGGACCGACACATAAAACTGAATCAGTTTGTTAAATTTTCCAGCGCCCGGAATTGGAATGGTTCGCTTGATCTGTCCATAGCTAAACAGGTCGTGCCAACGCGAAGAGAACATTGGAAGCGTCCAGATTGTGGTCTGTGGTGAAACATCTCCGCGTAGGTTGTGGTACGCCTTCGATGCTTCGGCCGCAATCGTTGGGTCGTCGCATTGGCGCGCCCGATCAAACCACTCCAAGGCCTCCGCATCGTCCTTCGACTGGTTATAGGCCCAACCCAGCTTTAGCATCACGTCGCCATCTTCCGGGTTTTGTTCGTGCGCCTGCTCCAGGTACTTCACGGCGTCGTGCAGGTAGCCAAGCGCCAGGCTTTTCGTACCGATCGCTTTCGCATCGGGCGCGGCGGCGCTCTTGCCTGACGCCGAGTCACGAGTCTTCATGCCGCGTAAGGCATCTAATTGCTTCCGCGCCCCCGCATCATTCGGGTCAATCGCGATTACCGTTTCGAACTGCTCGGTCGCCTCCGATTCCTTGTGCATCGCGAGATACAGGTATCCCAGTTCCTTCCGCAGAGCGGTATTCTTTGGGTCGAGTTTTAAGGCTGCCCCGAATTCATACGGATAGGGATAACGCGTACCCAAATGTTCCAGCGCCAGTTCCGCGGTCCGCGAATCCGCCGAGCGCGATGCCGCCAGCCACGCCGCCTGCGATTCTTCCCCGCGATTCAACTCCCCCCAAACCCGGGCCAAAATCAAAAGAAGTTCCGGCAATTGCGGCTTCAATTGACGACAGATTTCGAATTGCTCTGCTGCAAGTGGCAACTCATCCCGCAATTCAGCCAAGTGCGCCAGTTCCCAATGAGCGCTAAAGGTGGAAAGCGCGTGCGGATCCGGAACCCGGCTTAGCGCCTCTTTCCAGCGCGCTATTCCATCCGCGAGCGGCTTGTCGATATTCGTGAATGCATGCTCCGCCGTCTCGCGAACTGCGGGTTCGGCCGAATGCCGCAGTTTTTCAAACGTACGGCGCGCCTCGATCGGCTTTTTCGTTTCATACGCCAAAAACGCATATTCGAGCGCGGCGCTCTCGTCGCGCGGATCGAGTTTCATGGCAGCTGCAAACTCGTCGCGCGCCTCGGCATTGTCGCCGGTCTTCAATAGCGTATAGGCCAGATCTTTGTGGGCGCCTTCTTTACCGGGCTGCAGAGCGATTCCCTTTCGAAAAGCGGCAATCGCTGCGTCGTACTGCTTTGCCGCAAGCGCTTTGTACGCCTGGTTGAGTTCCGCATCGCCATTGATTTGCGCTCCCGCAACGGCGAGGCAAACAATAGACGAAAGTACAAACCCTTCAGCTAACTTTCTGACCACGATGGCTGTGAAGATTGTTGCCGTTCGCCGGCAAAACTCTCCAGGGTACAGTTGAATTGGGATCTTCCTTTATGGCCCGTTTCCCCGGTGTAGATTACCTTCAATTCGATTCGTTGTTAACCGAACAGGAATTGCTCGTACGGCAAACCGCACGCCAGTTCGTGGACGATCGCGTGCTTCCGGTGATTCGGGAAGCCTTCAACACTGGCACGTTTCCCAAACACCTGATCCGCGAAATGGGCGCTCTCGGTTTTTTCGGGGCCAACCTGGAGGGCTACGGATGCGCCGGGCTCAACAATATCGAGTACGGCCTCATCATGCAGGAAATCGAGCGCGGTGATTCCGGCCTGCGTAGCTTTGTCAGCGTGCAAGGCGCGCTTGTCATGTATCCGATCTACACTTTTGGCTCCGATGAGCAGAAGGAGCGCTGGCTTCCCAAATTGCAATCGGGAGAAGCGCTCGGCTGTTTCGGTCTCACGGAGCCCGGTTTTGGATCGAATCCCGCAGGCATGCGAACTACGGCACAGAAGCAGGCTGGGGGGTGGCTGCTCAACGGCGAAAAGACCTGGATCACCAATGGTTCGGTCGCCGATATCGCGGTTGTCTGGGCGCGCACCCCCGACGGCATTCGGGGATTCCTCGTCGAGCGTGGCATGCCCGGTTTCTCGGCCAGCGATATTCATGGCAAGCTTTCCATGCGCGCTTCAATTACCTCCAGTCTGCATCTGGCCGATTGCCTGGTTCCCGAGGCCAACGTCCTGCCCTGTGCAAAAGGACTCAAAGCGGCGCTAAGCTGCTTATCACAAGCCCGTTTCGGCATCGGTTGGGGCGTTCTCGGCGCAGCCATGGATTGCTACGAAACTGCCCGTTCGTATGCATTGACACGCAAGCAGTTTGACGATCGTCCACTTGCCTCTCATCAACTCGTGCAGGAAAAGCTCGCCTGGATGATTACCGAGATCACTAAGGCGCAACTGCTCGCGTTGCAAGTCGCCAGGCTCAAAGACGCGGGCAAAGTGGAAGCCGCTCACATCTCCATGCTGAAACGCAATAATGTTTCGATCGCACTCGAATGCGCGCGATTGAGCCGGGATTTGCTCGGCGCGAACGGCATCATGGATGAGTATCCCATTATGCGTCACATGTGCAATCTCGAAACTGTGAAAACGTACGAGGGCACCGAGCACATCCACACGTTAGTAATCGGTGAACGCGTCACCGGCATACCTGCCTACCGTTAGCCTTCTCGCGCGAACTGTTTTCCCAGATCCCCGTGATATAACGCTACGGCCGGATCGCGGTCGATCACATTCGAGTAGTGCTTCCAGAACTCCGCCGCCTCGCGTGAAGGAGACAGCAACGCTCGTGTGTCCTCAATCAACTGTTCGAAATCCTTTGTCGAAGCGGGCGGCTTTTTGGCGGCTAGCGTTTCATCGATCTGCACCAGCAGCGTCGTAATCGGCCGCAGCCACGCAAATCGATCGTCGTTAATCAACAACTGCAGGAATGCCGCTGGGGAAGCGATCGGCCCGTGTACGATCTCATAGGCGGTCTTTTCGGAATCGAGCAACGCCTTGTGTAATGCCAAAAGCGTCTGCCGGATGGCCGTCATTTTTTCGCGGGCAGGATCGAAAGTCGCTGGATTCGGCTCCATTCCCTTTCAGGGTAGCGCCTGCTCTGAAAATCGAGTGCCGCGCGGCCCCCGCTAGCGCCAGGCGTTCTAGAACAAAACTTGCAAAATATGTTCTATTATAGATCTGTCAGGTTTTGCTTTTTATTCTCCCGGTGTTGATATGAAAAATTTGGCCGACCCCACCATCTCCTGCCCGAGCTGCGGTACCGAAATTAAACTCACCGAATCTCTTGCGGCACCGCTGGTCGAAGCGACCCGCCGCGAGTATGAACACCGCCTCGCACAAAAGGAAGCGGAGTGCATCCGGCGCGAGGCGTCGGTGGCCGGGCAGGTGGAACAAACACTCGCGAAGGAGCGCGCTGCACTGATAGCCGACGAAAGCCGCAAAGCCAAAATGTTGTTGGCTGGGGAACTCGACCACCGAACCCGTGAAGTTCAGCATCTGAGCGCCGCCCTCAAAGCCCAGGAGCAAAAGCTCATCTCTGCCCAGAAAGCACAGCTCGATTTCCTCCAAAAAGAACGGTTGCTAGCCGATCAGCAGCGCGAGCTGGAGTTGACTGTTGAGAAACGAATTCAGGAGGGGCTAACCCTGGCACGCAATCAGGCGCGGCTCGAAGCGGAAGACCAACTGAAGCTCCGGGTCCTCGAAAAAGAACAGACGATCGCATCGATGCAAAAGCAGATCGAGGAGCTGCGCCGCCGGGCGGAACAAGGATCGCAGCAACTACAGGGCGAGGTGCAGGAACTGGAATTGGAATCACTCTTAGCGAAGAAGTTTCTTTTCGACCGCATCGAACCGGTGCGCAAAGGCGAGCATGGCGGCGATGTGCTGCAGCGCGTTTGCAATCAGCAGGGGGGAGGCTGCGGCGGGATTCTTTGGGAAACCAAGCGCACCAGGAATTGGAGTGATGGATGGCTGACTAAGCTGCGCGAAGATCAGCGTGCGGCCAAAGCTGACATTGCAGTGATCGTCAGCCATGCTCTCCCGCGAGAAGTGGAAAGCTTCGAACTGATCGAGGGTATCTGGGTCACGCATCCCAAAACGATGCTCCCGGTCGCTTTCTTCCTGCGCCAAATGTTGATCGAGATAGCGGGTGCCCGCACAGCTTCGCAGGGCCAGCAGTCCAAAGCCGAAATGATCTACAGCTATCTCACCGGTCCGCGCTTCCGGCAGCGTATTGAGGCAATCGTAGAAGCGTTCACCAGTATGCAGAAGGATCTTGACCAGGAGCGGAAGGTTATTAGCAAGCAATGGGCCAAACGCCAGGAGCAGATCGATCGGGTGATGGGCTCGACGGTCGGACTTTGGGGCGATTTGCAGGGAATGGCCGGAAAGACTATTCAGGAAATTGAGGGACTTGAGATCGAATCACTTTCGCTGATTGCCTGAGACTATTTCAAAAGGCCGCGGACCCGGCTCGCGATAACTTCCTGCGCCTGTTTGGCAGGGAAAAGCTTTTCAAGCAAACCGAGATCGGCGTCGACCGTAACGTCCTTGTCCGTGACATCCACAAAGCCTCGAATGGGAGTGCTGATAAAGCCGGTCTTAGCGTCGAAAGAAAAGGCAAGCTTGGAACCGGTCCAGCTTCGATGCTGATTCACGATCTGTATCGCCGCGAAACCAGGGCCCTTAAAGAGATCATCGAACGAGCGATCGACCGACCGCATAATCTCTTCTTTGGGACGGTTGTGAGAGACGGTCACGCGCATAACACATCCTTAGCATAGTCACCGACAATGATGCCGCATTATTCCCAACGGTTATCTTGGGCGCTGGGCCCCAATGAGCTGGCTCGTGTACTCGCTGAAAAAAGGGGGCAGGGCACACCCGTTCTGGATTTGACCGGCAGCAACCCGACGCTCGGAGCCGAGTACCCGCATGAGGAAATCCGCCGTTCTCTCGCGGATATTCCGGATTTCTCGTATCTGCCCGATGCACGCGGACTGCTGGTCGCCCGCGAGGCCATTGCGGATTTCCATCGAAACGAGGGCTTCAATCTTTCACCGTCGCGCATACTGCTGACGGCGAGCACCAGTGAGGCCTATTCGCTGCTGTTCAAGCTGTTTTGCGATCCAGGAGATGAAGTCTTGGCACCGGTTCCGTCCTATCCCCTCTTCGAATATCTTGCGGCTGCGGAAGGCGTTCGCATAGTGCCGTATGCCTTGCGCTACGACGGGAGTTGGAGCATCGATTTCGAGCATTTGCGGGCGCAGATCTCCGAACGCTCGCGCGCAATCGTGATTGTGAATCCAAATAACCCCACCGGTTCGTTCTTAAAAGAACCTGAGTGGGAGCAACTCGCAGATCTGGCATGCACTCACGCGATCCCAGTCATCGCGGACGAGGTGTTCATGTGTTACGCGTTTGGTGAAGCTCCGGCTCGAATCAGAAGTTTGATCGGCGATGATCGCGTACTGAGTTTCTGTCTGAACGGGCTTTCCAAGGCGGCCGGCATGCCTCAAATGAAACTGGCCTGGATCGTCGTGAACGGACCGCCTCGAGACCGGGCGCTCGCGATAGAGCGGCTGGAGCTTTTGCTCGATACTTATCTTTCGGTGAGCACTCCAGTGCAACGCGCGGCTCCCCATCTGCTCCAAATTGGGGCTGGCATTAGGCGAGGCCTGCAAACCACAGCCGCGCAGAACCTTCGCTGCGCACAGGAATGTTTGGTGGCCAGCCCGGTCAGCATCATGTACACGGAGGGCGGCTGGTCCACAATTTTGCATTTGCCGGGCACGCGAACCGAAGATGAATGGCTGGCGGATTTACTCATCAACCGGAACGTGCTGCTGCAGCCCGGATTTTTCTTCGATATGCACGCGGGAGCGTTTGCAATCGCAAGCCTGATTACCAATCCGGAAATCTTCGCTTTCGGTATTCGGCAGCTACGCGAATTCATTCAATGCTGAACGACTGCTTGAATTCGGAATTCTGGTTCCCGACGAGATCGTGCACAGTGACAATGAGCAGATAGGATCCATGCAAGCTATCCTTACCGGTCTTTACGGCAATATCGCCGGGAACGAATTGCGCGGGATAAAAACTGCCCGCTTCGATCTGGGCGGCCTTTGGATCGTCGAGATAGGTCTTGCCATTGGGTGCGAGCACGCGGACGCTGTAGGAAACTCGATGGAGGTTATCCGGTCCGTTACTGAAGCCGGTCATGACAAAATGCGCATAAACGGTATCTCCCGGGCTGTAGGCGGCAACACTCAAAGGCTCTGTTTCGTTTTCCGATCGAAAGAATTGGAAGTTCTCGACCGTAATGGCGCTCGCCGGTACAAGCTTGGTTCCACCAACCCGGAACGGAATATCATACGACGCCTCGGCTTTTGCAAGCAGATCCTTCACGATAATGTGGACCCGGAATTGGCCGGCTGCGAGAAACGAAGGGAGCAGGAACGATGCGCGACGTTTGGGAATCCAGTTCTTATCTTCGGGCGCAAGTTCGGTTTTAATCTCGCCGGAATTCGCGGCGGCCAGCGGCTTGCCTGCATCGTCCTGCGGCGTCACCTCAAAGGCGAGCGAAATGCTCTTCGTTTCGTTCCGATTGGTAGAACGGATCTTGAATCCGGCGATCTCGAACGTAACGTAGATATAATCGCCCGGCAGGAACTGGTACGTGCTGGAGACAAACGGGGAATCGTCCGCCCGGGAAACTCCAGGGTTGATGACAGCAAGCAAGGAATCGGCGGCAGCCGAAACTGGAAGGCAGGCGGCGAGTACGATGAGCAAAAATTTGATTTGGCTGGCGATCCCGCTAGCTCTCCATTTGAGCGCCGCGCAAATTGTGCATCCCGTTACAGGGCGGCAGATTGCGCCGGTGATGAGCATGAGCGGTGCGGACTGGCTCGACCGGGAGGAACGAGCCCGGGAAGAGAAACCGGACGAAGCCATCGCTCAGTTACATCTTAAACCCGGCATGATGGTGGGCGACGTAGGGGCGGGCACGGGATTTTACAGCTTGCGATTGGCGCGCGCCGTTGCGCCAGGCGGCATCGTATTTGCCAATGATATTCAACCGGCTATGTTACAGCGCCTGAAAGCGAATGCTAAGGCGGCGGCCGTCACAAATATTGAGGAGGTTCTGGGGACCGAGTCGGATCCGCATCTGCCCGAGGGCAAGCTGGACCGTGTTGTTCTGGTAGATGTCTATCACGAGTTCTCGCGGCCTCAGCAAATGCTCGACCGAATTCGCGACTCGTTGAAGCCTTCGGGAGAGTTGGTGCTGCTCGAGTTTCGGAAGGAAGATCCGTCAGTTCCGATTCGCCCGGAGCATAAGATGAGCCTTGCGGAAGTGAAAGCGGAGGTGACGCCAGAAGGATATCGGCTCGACAGAGTTGTGGAGACCCTGCCATGGCAGCACATGATTTTCTTTCGGAAGCAGGTCCGCTGACTTTGTCCGCTCCTCCAATCAGCCGCTATGCGAATTTCACGCGCGACGAATGGAAAGCCCTGCGCGCGAACACGCCTCTGTTGCTGACGGAACGCGACCTCACCTACTTGCGCGGAATCAACGAGCAGGTTTCGCTGCGCGAGGTAGAGGACATTTATGTACCTCTTTCACGCCTGCTTAATCTGCATGTCGCTGCAATCCAGCATCTCTACCAGGCTCGCCGTTCGTTTCTCGGTTCTTCCACGCCTCAAAACGTGACATACGTGATAGGTTTGGCAGGCAGCGTCGCCGTAGGTAAGAGTACATTCTCGCGCGTGCTGCGTGCCTGCCTCGCGCAATGGCCCGATCATGCGAAGGTGGATCTCGTCACTACCGATGGCTTCCTCCATCCGAACCGCGTGCTCGAAGAGCGCGGCCTGATGCAACGTAAGGGCTTTCCTGAAAGCTACGACCAGCGGAGGCTACTGCGCTTCCTGGCGGATGTAAAAGCGGGCGTGCCGGTGGTTTCGGCGCCTGTGTATTCGCATCTCCACTACGACGTTGTGCCCGGGGCCACTCAGCGAATTGAGCAGCCCGATATCCTGATACTCGAAGGCTTGAACGTACTGCAGTCTCCCGAATCACCCCGCGAGGCGTCTCGCGTGTTTGTCTCCGATTTCTTTGATTTTTCAATCTATCTTGACGCATCTCAAGAGACGGTGATGAATTGGTACATCGAACGGTTTCTGCGGCTCCGCGAGACGGTATTTCAAAATGCATTTTCGTACTTTCACCGCTATGCGAGTCTGACGGAAGAAGAAGCAGTGGAAACGGCCCGCCGGATCTGGCAGGAAATCAACCTGGTGAATCTGCAGGAAAACATTTTACCGACTCGGGAAAGGGCGCATCTGATTCTGGAAAAGGGCGCGCAGCACAGTGTTGAGAATATACGCTTGCGCTGGGTTTAGGCTTTCGATTTACTTACTTTTACCGCAGGACCCGGAGGCACCGGGGGCGGCTCGGCAGGATCGCTCGCCTGCGCCCATTCCCGCCACAGATTGCGTTCCAATAGATCGGCTATCTGATCTCGCTGCTGATCGTGCCGGTTCTTGAACCATTCGATCGCCTTAAGAATGACATCAAATACCTGAGCGATGTCGCCGATCGACGGGAAAATGTCACCTGGTTGGGCGGCAAAAGCTTCGATCTGGGGTGCGCTCAGCCGCAGACGCGCGGCATCGTCTTCGAAGGTCCTGAAGAACTGGCGGGCCTCGTCGAGATCCGGTGTCGGCCCTTGCGGCGTTTTGCCGCTGCGCAATAAGACCTGTAGATAAGCGGAAACTCCGTTGTTGGCGGCCGCTGCTGCCGTATAGTCAGCTCGCGCTGTGATGAGCGAGTTGGGCGAGTTCTTAAAAAGATCCTGCAGTTGACTGGCATCGCCCTCAGCCTTGAATTTTTCTTGAGTGAGTTCCTGGGCGAGACGCGCGACGAGTTCGTTCCAGCTAAGTTTGTCGTAGGGCGCTGGCAAGTTTGCTTGCGGCATGGCGAATCAGCCTCATGGAAGAGTATCGCATCAGCACTCGTACCTACTTGCATGCCCAGAGTACTTGGATTGGGTTTAGAACAAAGCGGCGCGGCGGTTCGGCCGACAATCGCGTTCATCAAGTTCAGATACTCGCGCCGACAGATGCGCCGGTAGGGTGCCGTTTTTGCCTATCCTATGGTGATCCCAAGCGCCACAATAACGAGTGACGTCCATGACGGCGAGATCCCGGGCAGCGCCTGCATCAGCCCATCGGCCGTTCCATTGCCCGTAGTCTTTTGGGTGTGGTTCGTCGAGCCCCTCAGAGCCGACAGATCACGCGAGGCATAGGAGTACTACATCTCTGCCTTCCTCACGTTTTCGCGCGCCGAGCCGATTAGGGTTACATGGCACCTCTCTCACGGTTTGAACGTCCGCGGCAGGCCTTTATTGTCGGCTGGCCTTTCCAAAATCTGGGCGGAGTATCCGGGGTGGTGCGGAATCTCGTTCGGGAATTCGCCAGAAATGGTGATCTTGCGCCCTTGGTTGTCGAGGCATGCCAATGCCCCCACCAACAATCGGCGGAGGCTGACGTTCCGATCATTCGACAGCCACTGCCGTCTCCCTACAACAAAAACCGGCCGATAAAAGCGCTGGCGGCATTCTGTGCAAAAATGCCCGTCCTACTGTGGCGCTGGCGCCGCATGTGCCGCGAGCATCAGATCGCAGTGCTGAACCCCCATTTTATCGGGCTGGAACTCTTTGGACTCATGCTTCTGCGGCGCCTCGGACTGTTCGACGGCCAGTTGCTCCTGTCGTTTCATGGCTCGGACATTCGGGGCATGCTGCAGAGTCGAGGCATCGAGCGATATCTGTCAAAGTTGTTGCTCCGCGGATCGGACCGGCTTATTGCGTGTTCAAATGAACTTGCCGGGGAAATTGAACTATTTGTTCCGGACTGTAAGCCGCGCATCGTAGCCGTCCCGAACGGAATAGACGTGCAACGGTTCATCGAGACAGCGGAGTCGGACTTCGAGCTTCCGTCGCGCTTCGCGGAACGGAAAAAGATTGTGAGCATCGGCGCCTTTGAGTATAAGAAGGGACACGACGTGTTGCTGCGGGCGTTTGCTGAGCTCAAAAGGACACAACCGGATGCTTGCCTCATTCTGGCCGGGCAAACTGCCGCGAAACTGAACGAAACGCAACAGCTTTTGACAGATCTGGGGCTGGACTGCGACGTGTTGTTGCTGCGTGACATACCCCATTGCCGAATCGCCGCAGTCCTGCAATTGTGCGATCTGTTCGTACTCTCATCGCGTTGGGAGAAGGGTATTTGCGGAGAAGGGTTTGCGATGGCATTGCTCGAAGCTGCTGCCGCCGCGATGCCCGTGGTCTCCACAGCGTCATGCGGCGTAGCCGAACTGATACAGGACGGGGTTTCAGGTTGGATCGTTCCGACCGAAGAGCCAAGCCTGCTTGCACAAGCAATTGAGGAGGCACTCGCGAATCCCGACCTTAGCCGGCGTTGTGGACGAAATCTGCATGCCCTGGTACGAGAGGAATTTACCTGGAGCAGGGCGCACGCCCGTTATCTGGCGATTGCCGGCCCACATTGCCCGCTACCTGATCCCGAGCCCCTGACTAGCACTATTTGAGCGCGCCAAGCCAGCGTCGGCCGGCACAGTTCCGCTACACTCAAGGTTTTCCGAGTGACTCCCTCCATTGCCATCTATCCCGGCTCGTTCGACCCTCCGACGAATGGACATCTGGATCTTATCGAGCGAGCATCGCGGCTCTTTGAGGGTTTAATCGTAGCTGTACTTCGGAACACTCAGAAACAGCCGCTATTCTCGGTTGAGGAGCGGATAGCTATGCTGGGCGAAACGACACAAGTCTTTAATAATGTGACGGTGGAATCGTTTGACGGCCTGCTCGTTGATTTTGCCGAACGAAAACAAGCGGCGGCGATCGTGAGAGGTATTCGCGCGGTGTCTGATTACGAAATCGAACTGCAAATGGCGCATCTGAACCGCCACCTACGACCGCAAACTGAAACGATATTCCTGCCGGCGAGCGCGCAGTTTGCGTTTCTTAGTTCACGCATGATCAAAGAGATCATCCATCTCGGCGGTGACGTTCGGCAACTTGTTCCGGAGCCCGTCTGGCAGCGCCTGGAACGTAAATGGCAAACAAGCTAAAGTGGTAAGGAACCCATGCAAGCCAGTGCGGAAATTGCTGAACGCATTTCGACCATAAGTGTTTCTTCGACTATGAAAGTTGCGGCCGACGCGGACCGATTGCGCCGTGACGGTGTGGATGTCGTTGACTTCGGAGCAGGCGAGCCCGATTTCCCAACGCCGGCGAATGTCAAACAAGCCGCCATTCGCGCGATCGAGGCCAACTTCACCAAGTACACGAATGCAGGAGGAACGCCGGAGCTGCGCGCTGCGATCTGCGAGCGGCATCGCGACGATTTCGGAACGAACTATGCGCCTTCGGAGTGCCTGGTTACGGTAGGCGGCAAACACGCCATCTTCAATTTGATTCAGGCGCTGGTGAACCCAGGCGATGAAGTTGTCATTCCGGTCCCCTATTGGGTCACTTACAAAGATGTCGTGAATTACGCCGGAGCGAAGTGCGTTTTCGTCGAAACGGACGAGGATAACGGCTTCGAAGTCACCGCCAAGCTACTCGAGAAGCACGTCACTCCGAAGACCAAGCTCATCATCATCAACTCGCCATCGAATCCGAGCGGTGCCGTGATCTCCGAGGCGGAGTTCCGCAAAATTCTCGATCTCGCCGCGAAACACGAACTCTATCTAATGACGGACGAGTGCTACTGCCATTTCGTCTACGACGGCAAGCCGTTTTCGATCGCTGCCACTCCCGGCGCAAAGGACACAGTGGTAGTAGCCGGTTCTCTTTCGAAAACGTACGCCATGACCGGCTGGCGAGTGGGTTTTGCGCTCGCGCCGGCGCCCATCATCGGCGCCATGGCAAAGCTGCAAAGTCACTCAACTTCGAACCCAACCTCGATTGCGCAGAAAGCCGGGCTCGAAGCAATGAAGGGGACCCAGGAATCGGTAAGTGCAATGTTGGCCGAATACCGCAACCGCCGCGATTTCGTAGTGGATCGCCTGCGTCAAATTCCCGGCGTGAAGATCGGGACTCCGAAAGGCGCGTTTTACGCATATCCGAATATATCCGTCGCCTACGCCAGTGGACGCGTGAAGAATTCTATGGAATTCGCCACGCGGCTTTTGGAAGAAGCGCACGTCGCCGTGGTGCCCGGTGAAGCGTTCGGCACAGACAATCACGTCCGCATCTCCTATGCCACGTCGATGGGCGAGTTGAAGCGCGGGCTCGACCGCATTCATACGTTTATCGATGGCTTGCGAGCATAAGAGAAAAAACGAGGGCCTACTTCGGCAGAATTTGCCCGTCCAGGCGAATTCGTCCCTGACGATGTAGAGCACTGCGAAGTGCTCGATGGGCGGCTCGCTTTGAAAGGTTCGGCAGGCTATTTAGTCGCACGGCGCTTTTCTCGTTATCGAAACCGGCTCGCGCGTTCCGGAATAAACAGTATAGAATTCATAGGCGACGTTATGAAGCCTTTACTTTCCTTGCTGTTTACTTTGTTCGTGACACATTGCGCTTGGGCTGCGCCCAGCTTGACCGGTCAATGGCAGAGCACGGCCGCGGGGAATTCGCCCCGCGCGATGTCTCTCTACCTGACCGCAAACGGAAATGAGTTCAATGGGTACCTGTCCACCCGGGATGGCTATCTCCCCATCACCAACGGTAAACTCTCAGGCGATACTTTTTCGTTCGACGTCGTGCGCGACAATTTCGGCGAAGAGCAACGCTCGACATACACGGGCAAACTTGAGGGCCAGGCGTTGACGCTGCAGTTTCCGTCGCGCGATGGGCGCCCCGGGCGGCAAATTGAAATGAAGCAGGTTTCGCAGGAAACCCCTGCGCCCATGCCCGTCTCGCCCAAGAAGATCTCGCTCCCGGCGGCGGCACCCGTGCCTTACAACGGCCTCGCCAAGACGCCCCCCATGGGCTGGAACAGTTGGAATAAATTCGCCAGCAAAGTTACCGATCAGTTGATTCGGGAAACCGCGGATGCAATGGTCAGCAGCGGCATGAAAGACGCCGGCTACATCTACGTCAATATCGACGATACCTGGGAAGCAGGCCGTGATGCGAGTGGAAATATCCAAACCAACTCGAAATTCCCCGATATGAAAGCGCTCGCCGATTATGTCCATAGTAAGGGCTTGAAGCTCGGCATCTATTCGTCGCCCGGGCCGAAGACGTGCGCCAACTATGAAGGAAGCTTTCAGCATGAAGAGCAGGATGCGAAAACGTACGCCGGGTGGGGAATCGATTACTTGAAGTACGACTGGTGCAGCGGATCGCGCGTCTATGATTATCATTCGATGCCGGCCGTATATGCCTTGATGGGGCACGCCTTGCAGTCAACCGGACGGCCGATCGTTTATAGCCTCTGCCAATACGGCGTGTTTCATGGGCCGAAATGGGGCGGGAGCGTGGGCGGCAATTCCTGGCGCACCACGGGCGACATCAGCGACAACTGGAAATCTATGTCGCACATCGGTTTCGATTTACAGCTTGATTTGCCTCAGTACGCTGGACCAGGCCACTGGAATGATCCCGATATGCTCGAAGTCGGTAACGGCGGGATGACCGATACCGAATACCGCACTCATATGAGCCTCTGGAGTCTGTTGGCCGCACCTCTCCTGTCCGGGAATGATCTGCGCAGCATGTCGCCCGAGACGAAAGCTATTTTGATGAATAAAGAAGTGATTGCCATCGACCAGGACCCGCTCGGCAAAGAAGCGCAGCGCGTATCGAAGGATGGAGATCTCGAAGTCTGGGCGCGACCTTTGGCCGGTGGCGGCGAAGCCGTCGGGCTTTTCAATCGCGGCGCGGATGCAGCTAAGGTGACGGCAAGTAAATCCGATCTGCATCTCGACGGCGACTTTTCCGTTCGCGACCTTTGGGCGCACGCCGACAAAGGGAAATTCGAAGATTCCTACTCGGCCGAAGTACCGTCGCACGGCGTGGTGTTGCTGAAGCTGAACCAGGCAAAATAGAACCCATGAAGCAAGAAAACACGATCGATAAAAAGCTGGACGAATTGGGGATCACCCTGCCGGAGTCGCCCACGCCCATGGCGAATTATGTCCCGGCCGTGCGTACCGGCAACCTGCTCTATTTGTCGGGCCAGGGGCCGCGTCTGGCTGACAACAAGATGAAGACCGGTAAAGTGGGCCGCGACGTCACAACCGAGCAGGCGTATCAGGATGCGCGTCTAGTCGGGATTCAACTACTCGCCGCCGCCAGACAGGCGCTCGACGGCGATCTTTCCCGTGTACGCCGCGTCGTCAAATTGCTGGGTTTAGTGAATGGCACTCCGGAATTCGAACATCATCCGCAAGTCATTAACGGCTGTTCGGATCTGCTGGTCGAAGTTTTCGGCGAGGCCGGTCGCCACGCGCGTTCGGCGGTCGGAGTCAACCTTCCGCAAAGTATCACGGTCGAGATCGAAGCCATTTTCGAAGTCGCCTGATCTGGCGGGTGATTTACTTCGTGTCCTTCAGCTTCTGCAAAACGGCCCTTCCCCGTGTCTTCCGCGCAAGATGGGCACCTACGCACCGGCGATCTGACGGTACTGAGAACCGGCGCTGTGCAAAATGAATAGTAGTGGGTCTTTCGCGGTTTGCATTCTGTCTACTGCTCGCAGTAACTCTGTTCGCGCAGAGTGAAGCGGGTGAATTGCGTGTCAGCCTCGTCGACGGGAGCGGTTTGCCTGTCGCCGGAACCGTCTCGCTCGTCAGTAAAGCGAACGAGTACGTGCATACTTTCACCGCCGACAAGAATGGCCGCGTACACGCCAAGCGTCTTCCCTTTGGTCTCTATACCGTCACCGCGCAAGGCAGAGGCTTTTCGCCACTTTCGAAGAAAATCGAAGTTCGTTCCGCCATACCGAAAGAGCTCAAGCTCACACTCGGCATTGAGCACGTGCAAACCACAGTCAATGTAAACGACAACGCCTCGCTCGTGAACCCGGACGATGTCTCCGGTGCGAATCAAATTGGCAGTCCGAGGCTGCAGGACCGCCTCACTCCCATGCCCGGCCGCTCGCTTGGGGAATTGGTCAATCAGGAACCCGGCTGGATGTTTGAAGCGAACGGCATTCTCCATCCGCGTGCCGAAGAATATCAGACGCAGTATGTCATCGACGGCATGCCTCTCACCGAGAACCGCTCCGCCGCTTTTGTACCAGACTTCGACGCCAACAGCGTCCAGGCGATGACCCTCTACACGGCCGGTTTCCCCGCCGAGTACGGACGCAAAATGGGCGGAGTGATTGAAGTGGAAACGCGGCGCGATACCCGTCCCGGCTTTCACGGCAAATCGGTTCTCTCCGGCGGCAGCTTCAACACGCTGAATGGATATCTGCAAATGCAGTACGGCCTCGGCAAGAACACCTTTTCTCTTAGCGGTGCGGGCGCGCTCACCGATCGTTACCTGGATCCTCCAGTAACGCAGAACTTCACCAACCACGGCGCTTCGGCGGACTTCATGGCTCAATTCGAACGTGATATTAGCGACCGCGATCGCGTTTCCGTGATTCTACGCCGCGAGCAGGCGAAGTTTCTCGTCCCTAACGAATATCTTCAGCAGCAAGCCAACCAGCGCCAGGACCGGCAGAGTTACGAAACGGCCGCCCAGCTTTCTTACCAACACATCTTTTCGCCCAACGTGCTGGCCGACTTCCGCGCCATGAGCCGCGACCTTACGGCACGCTTCTGGTCGAACGATCTCGCGACGCCAATCATCGCCGGACAGGATCGCGCATATCACGAACAATACGTTAAAGGCACTCTCTCGGCCCATGCCGGTATTCATGAATTCAAAACCGGTATCGAATCCGACTACGCTTCAATCGAAGAAAACTTGAATTATCAGATCACCGACCCCAGTCAATTCGATCCCGATACGCCGCCAAGTTTCCGCTTTTACGGCCACGCGCCCGATCGCGAGCAGGGCGTCTTCGGCCAGGACCAATTGCATTGGAAAAATCTCACGTTAAGCGGCGGCTTGCGCTTCGATCATTACGACTTTTTAGTGAACCAGGTGGGCTGGAGTCCGCGCGCCGGAATCGCTGTGTATTGGCCCAAAGCCGAGATGGTGTTTCGTGCGTCTTATGACCGCATCTTCCAGACGCCCGCCTTTGAAAATCTACTGGTCTCGAGTTCGCCGGCAGTTGGCAGCCTGAGCGATCAGGTTTTGCGTCTGCCCGTTCAACCATCGCGCGGCAATTACTATCAGGCCGGCTTCGGACGCGGTTTTTTCGGACACGCCAGCCTCAACACCAATTTCTTTTGGCGCCGCTATCACAACTATCCCGATGACGATCTGCTGCTCAATACAGGTATCAGCTTCCCAATCAGCTTTGCCCTGGCCAATATTTATGGCGTCGAGACCAAAATTGAAGTCCCGCATTGGGGGCGCTTCTCCGGATACGCAAGCTGGACCAATCTGCGCGGCAACGGCTATTTCCCTGTAACCGGCGGCCTCTTTCTGGGCGACGATGCCGCCAACGCGATCAGCTCGACCAGCGGCGAATTTCCGGTCTCACAAGAAGAGCGCAACGCCGTGCGCGCGCGTGTTCGCTACGACGTAACCCCGCGGCTCTGGCTCGCTTTTGGGGGAACCTATGACTCCGGTTTGCCCATCGATTTTCAGGGCGATTACCAGCAAGCTGTCGCGCAGTACGGTCCGGACATCGTGAACCGCATCAATTTCGGCAATTTCCGACCATTTCCTCTAGTTAGCCTCAATGCCTCCCTCGGATATCTAATCCATAAGAGCGAGCGCTATCCGGTTCGTTTTCAAATCGACGGCACGAATCTCACCGATCAGCTGAACGTCATTAATTTCGCCGGTTTGTTTTCGGGTACCGCGATCGGGATCTCCCGGAGCGTCAACGCCCGTCTGGAATTCAACTTCTAAACCGCTGGATGGTCGCGCTTTTCTACAATACAGTTGCGGCGCACTCATGCACATCCCCGACGGCTACTTGAGTCCATCCACCTGCGCCACGCTCTATCTCGCGTCGGCTCCGTTCTGGTACACGGCCCTCCGGCGTATGCGCCGGATGCTCGCAACGCGAGTGGTTCCCCTGCTCTCCGTCTTCTCGGCCTTCTCGTTCGTCATTATGATGTTTAATCTCCCGCTGCCTGGCGGGACCACCGGACACGCGGTCGGCATGGCCATTTCTTCCATCGTTCTCGGCCCCTGGTTTTCGCTGCTAGCTATCTCGACCGCCCTGCTGATTCAAGCCCTGCTCTTCGGCGACGGCGGCATTACTGCGTTCGGCGCAAACTGCTTCAACATGGCCATTATTGGTTCATTTGCCGCCTACGCCGTCTATCGCCTGCTTGCACGGGGAGCAGCGCTGACTGCAAAACGCCGCATTCTCGCCGCCGGCATTGCCGGATACTGCGCGATCAATCTCGCCGCACTCGCCGCCGCCGTCGAGTTCGGGGTACAGCCGCTGTGGTTCCACACAGCATCGGGTGTTCCCCTCTATGCTCCGTATCCTTTGCGCATTGCCATCCCCGCCATGCTGCTCGGTCACCTTACCTTCGCCGGCATCGCGGAATTTGTCATCTCGGCCGGGCTTGTCGCCTACCTGCAGCACGCCGATCCATCGCTCCTGCGCCGTAGCGCGCCGAACGCCTCCGAGGGGCTGATGTCGCCGCGTGCCTGGCAAGTTTCGCGCAAGCTGTGGCCCGTTCTGGGTCTCTTCCTCGTGCTCACACCTCTCGGCATTCTTGCGGCGGGGGGCGCCTGGGGAGAATGGCGCGCCGCTGACTTTCGAAATCCAAACCGGCGTGCTGCGATCGTGGCTGCTTCCGGCGGACACGCTCTTCCCGAGCAAGTGCCCGCGGGCCTAACTCGGCTTTCGAATCTCTGGACCGCGCCCCTGCCGGATTACTCCCCTGCCTTTATCCGCAGCGCCCCCTTCGGCTATCTTGTCTCGGCCGCGGTTGGTTCCGGCGCCATTATTCTGCTCGCGTGGAGTTTTGGCTGGCTCAGCACTAAGATCCGGCCCTCGAGCCGCCTACCCCGAGGCTTTCTCGAGAAAACCATCGGGTCCCTGCTCCACGCCTCCGAAGAAGCAATTTTTGCCGAAGCCGTCGCGCAGCAGCCGCGTCTTTTGCAGCGCCTCGACCCCCGTGTGAAACTCGCCTCGACCGGCGCGTTGCTCTTGGCCGTAATTGCGGTTCACCGCCTGTCCTTCTCAGCCGGGCTTTTTCTTTTAACCGTGCTCCTTGTCTTCTTCGCGCGCATTCCTCTCGGCACAGTTGTTTCCCGAGTCTGGCTGGGCGTGCTCGTTTTTACCGGCCCTATCGCATTGCCAGCCATCTTCCTCACCACCGGCCTTCCGATTACCCGCCTGCCGCTGCTCGATTGGCCCGTTACTCAACAGGGCTTGCTCAGCGCCGCATTTCTGCTGCTGCGCGCCGAAACGGCTGCCACACTTGTTACGATCTTGATCCTCACCACTCGCTGGAATCGTTTATTGCGCGCCCTTCGCGTGCTGCACGTACCCGCGGCCGCCGTCGTTATTCTTCAAATGAGCTATCGCTACATTTTCGTCACTCTGCAATCGGCTTACGATCTGTTCGAATCACGCCGAGCGCGCCTGCTTGCGCCGCTTGCTCCGGCCGAACAGCGTGCATCCGCATCCGCCATTGCGGGTGTTTTGCTCGATCGCAGTCTCCTTCTCAGCAATGAAGTCCACCTCGCCATGCAGGCCCGCGGCTTTCGCGGCGAAGTTCACTTACTGGACGATCTCGTAATGAGCCCCGCCGGGTGGCTGCAACTCGCGGCCGTGGTCACCCTCTCTATCCTGACCATCTGGTTGGGTCGGTAAGGGGCTTGCGGCCACGTTCGCCCTTCGTGTTCCCCTGCAAGAATAAGAGCCTCCATCTACATCTCGCTGAGAACAGCCCGCTCCGCTAGGCTTAAGAGAAGCAGTCCCACACTCATGTCAGCCCCGCTCTTCGCTGTTGAGGATGTCTCGTATTCCTATAACCAGGTCGTCGCGCTCGATCGCCTGTCGCTTCATTTCGACCGCGGAGAACGCGTCACCCTGCTCGGCGCGAACGGCTCCGGCAAATCCACCTTGCTTCGCCTGCTTGCCGCGCTTGCCTTCCCGGACCACGGCCGCATCACGTTCGATAACGCCGCCCTCACCGCTGCGGCCTTCGATCAGGCCGATTTTTTCTACGCCTTCCGCCGCCGCGTCGGCATCGTGTTCCAAAATCCCGACGTGCAATTATTCAACGCGCGCGTCTTTGATGAAGTGGCCTTCGGCCCCCTCCAACTCGGCTGGCCTGGACCGAAGGTTCGCGAGCGCGTAACGGAAACTTTGCGCACCATGGGTATCGAGCATCTGCGCGAGCGCGCTCCCCATCGTTTATCCGGCGGGGAAAAGAAGCGGGTAGCGCTCGCCTCCGTACTGGTCACTGAACCGGAGGTTCTGCTGCTCGATGAGCCGATCGGCGCGCTCGATCCCGCCAGTCAGAACGGCGTTATCGATTTGCTTACCTCGTGGGCCGGAAGTGCGCGTACCGTTATCACGGCAACTCACGATCTGAACGCGCTTGAGAGTATCGCCGACCGGTGCATCATCCTGGAGAACGGCCGCCTGCTCGCCGAAGCCGATCCTTATCGCGTTTTGCATGATTTGCCCCTTTTGCAGCGCGCTGGCCTGCTTCGCCCGCATCGTCATACTCACCCGGCCGCCACGGCACAGCCCCACGGGCATCTGCACGCGGCAGATCTCAGCAGTGAGTTTCCGGCTTCTCCCATACAAAAATCGAAATCGGAAATCGAAAACGCAAGCCCTCCGCGTCGCGATACGCCTTGATGCCGAGCCGGTCCACGCCGATATCCTCCCCCACCATTTGCTGAATCCTCGCCTGGTCCGCCCCGGGCGTATGCGAGTCGCGCAAAAGCGATTCGAGCGCCGTATCCACTTCGTAAGAGCCCTTTTGCCGTAAACGCACTCCGGTCCCTCTGCCGAGTTCTTCAAGTTCCTCAGGTGTAAACGCGCTCGCATGCGACGCATCCCGGAGCTTTTCCATCTGATCGAAAGCCTCACGCTTTTCTGCGGGTTGAGTCACATCGGCTATTACCACTCGGCCCCCCGGCTTGCAAACACGCGCCATCTCCCGAATCACTGCCCCCGGCTCCGCAAAATGATGGAACGTATAGCGCGTAATCACGAGCGAAAAGGAATTGTCGGCGTACGGCAACTTGGCCACGTTGCCTTCGCGCCAGCTAACGTTGCTCAAACCTTTGGCGGATTGTAATTGGCGCGCTTGTTCGAGCATCGCCGGGACCAGGTCAATCCCTTCTACCCGTCGCGCTATGCCCGCCAGCGCACAGCTCACAATTCCGGTCCCGCAAGCAACATCCAAGACCTCATCTTCGGACCCGGCGCCCGAAAGCCTCTGAAGATACTCCAGGGAATCCGCCGCCGAATGAATGGGCGCTTCCGCAAACGGCTTTGCTTGGTGTGTGAATTGGTCAATTACTATTGCATTGTGTCGATCAGTCAAAGTTGTCATGGTTAGAGGTAATAACAAATACGAATCCGGAACGGCTCGCTTTAGCAAATTGGATAGCAGTATTCCTGAGAGTACACATCTTGGGAAAAGTTGCTATCCTATACGCGCATATACCGCTCTTATACCTCTGTCTTTTCTTCTACTTACCCCTGCGAGTGGTACCCCGCCACGAATTGGCCTCCGAATTGCTATCAAATCAGCAGAAAATCAAATGCCTTCTGTCCTCGACAATTCGGTATCTAACTCAGCTTATCTTCCAAATATCGGTATGCCCGGCTTCGATACCCCTTCGCTCCCGTCGGCCGATGAACTGTGTGACGAGTTGATGCTCCACACTTTCGAATGCGATGCCTGCATTAACGGTCGCGAAGAAAGGTGCCCTACCTTCTGCCATCTCCGTGAGCGGATTGAGGAAGCGGGCGGTCCCAGTAAAGGCGCCTGCCTCGCCATTTAAGACCCGTGCCGTCGTGCACCCGTCTTGCCCTTCGCCTATGCTGCTTGCTCGTGAGCACCTACGCGTCTAGACTTGTAGAGAAACTCCCCCTACATGAACCGCGAGCACTCCGCAGCCCGCTCTGCGACCCTCTCTTCCAGTTCCCCCGAATCCGTCAATCCGTCCGGCAGAGGATGGCCGCTTTATGTATTTCTTGCCGCACTGTTGGTCTTTCTTACCCTCGCGCTTGCTAACTCGTTTGCCCGGGCACCCTGGTGGGATGAAGGGCTCTTCGCTGACGTCGCTCTCAACTTCAAAAATTTCGGTCACCTCGGCAGTAATCTACTAGCCCCAAATGGGTATATACCCCTCCCCGGGGTACATCAATACACCTTTTGGCAGATGCCTCTCTATCTGATCGGCCTGGGCATGTGGCTCCACTTAGTGCCTTTCAGTAGCTTCGACGTTCGTCTCTTTTCCGTCCTCTGGGGTGTGGTTTATATAGCCGCCTGGTATGCCTTTCTGCGCGGCCTCAAACAAACTCGCGCTTTCGCTCTATTTACAGCCGCCATGGTCGCTCTAGACTATTCCGTAATTGCCGCTGCTTCCAACGGCCGGATGGAAATGATGTGCGCCGCGCTCGGACAAGCCGCGCTCGCGTCATACGTTTGTATCCGGGATCGGAATTGGAGTCTTGCCCTCTTCGTAGCCTCTTGGTTCGGAGCTGCTGCCTTGTTCACTCATCCGATGGGCGCTATTCCCATAGGATTTCTTGCCATCCTAATCCTCCTCGATTGGCGCCGTATCCGGTGGCCCGCATTCCTTGCCGCCGCCATCCCTTTTCTTATCGGCATCGGAGCGTGCATGCTTTACGCTTCCAATAATTTTTCTCTCTATCATGCCCAAAGCGCCGCAAATTCGAGTTATCGCATCAGCACCTTCCGGCAGATCCTGCATCACCTGTTATTCGATTTCAAACAACGCTATCTTGGCTTTTACCTGCTGAATGTGCCCGGCCTTGGCAAGCTCAAAGTCTTTAGCCTGCTCTTCGGCATGGCCGGGGCCGCTGCGCTCCTCTTCCATCGCCGCCTGCGAGAAATGCCGGTTGCCCGTATCTTGCTTATTCTGAGCGGCGCCTCCTACGTTTTCCTCGCCGTTCTCGATAACCAGACCTTCCCGCTTTATTTCATCTATTCGCTGCCATTCCTCACGGCCTGCGGCGCAACCTGGGTCTTCTTCGCACGTCCCGGCAGCTTATCCCGCAAACTCTCTGTCCTCTTTCTTGCCGCTTCCCTCTTTACCACCATCGCCGGATTTTCCGATAAGCTCTACCACGATGAAGACCGGGCACATTATCGGCCCGCCATCGAGGCCATCACGCAGAATGCCGCCGCCGGGAGCCACCATCATGGGAGGTTCAGAACTCGGCTTTGCACTCGGCTTCAACAATGCCCGTTACCGCATCATCGACGATCGTTTTCTCGGCTACTACTCGGGTATCGCTCCGGATCTCTACGTTTCGAACGCCTATTACGTTGCGAATACGCTAGCAGGGCAACCGGCTTGGGCCGCCTCGCGCCGCGACCTCGAGGAGCATTACCGCCTGGTTTACGAGAACTCAGCCTACAAGATTTATAAGCGGAACGCGGCCGCCAGCAAGTGAATCACCTTCGAAGCGCGCGCTGCATCAACACCGTATCTACCCAGCTCCCGAATTTGAAGCCTACCGCCTCGAGAACCCCTACCCGCCGGAAACCGAATCGCTCGTGCAGTTTAATAGATCTTACGTTCTCCTGCCCGCCAATTACTGCGATCATTTGCGTCCAGGCACCCACTTCACAGCGTTCAATGAGCGAGGCTAGCAGAGCACTTCCTACGCCCCGCCGGTGGTGTCCATTCGCCACATACACTGAATCCTCAACCGTGCAGCGATATGCCGGCCGGCTCCGATAAGGACCGGCATAGGCGTATCCAATTGTCCGACCGGCCTCTTCAGCCACCACATAAGGCAAATCCGCCTGCCGAATGCTCTCCATTCTCCGCTGCATCTCCTCAACCGTCGGTGGGGTTTCTTCAAACGTTGCGACCTCATGCAATACGTAGTGTGCGTAAATTTCACGGATATCGGCCAAATCGCTGAGCCGAGCCTCGCGCAGCAGAACGCCCGATTCTTTGGAATCTCTCCTGAGCATCAACTATTCGTGCCGCGCAAGCTGTTACGGATTCGCGGAACCGGCGTTCACCGGCAGCGATTTAGCAGGCAAGTCCGCGTCCGCAAAGCCACGGACCACTTTAAAGGTCCGGTCCCATCGCGTGCGCGTAAAGAAATGTTCCCCAACGTCTACAAAGTGCGTCAATATCGACCCGGCGGTCGCGCCTGTCAGATCTTCTGTCGTCGCTCGATACGACCAATAGATCAGGAATGGCTTGCCGATCATGTTTTCCCGCGGGACAAAGCCCCAATACCGGCTATCGGATGAATTGTCGCGGTTGTCTCCCATCGCGAAATATTCGTCCGCGGGCACCACCACTTCACCATTCATCACATTGCGTTCCAACATCTTTTCTTGCAATCGCAGCGCAAGCGACTCCCGAACCGGCCGGCAGCACTGCGTGGGGAAATTATCCATCCTCGGATCGTAAGCGTATTTGTGATACACGTACGGTTCATTCAGGCGAAGGCCGTTGCGGTACACCACGCCATCGGCAATTTTCAGGCGGTCTCCAGGCACGCCGATCAGACGCTTTACGAGCGTTTCGTTAATGTTCGCGGGATATCGAAAGACGATGATGTCGCCGTGCTTCGGCTCCTGGTAGGGCAGCAGAATTTTGCTGAGCCCTCCGGCCGGCGCAAACGTCAGCCTATCGACCAGCAGGTGATCGCCCACAAGCAGCGTGTCCTGCATTGATCCCGTGGGAATCACATACGGCTGTGCCAACGCTGTCGTTCCAAAGACAAGAAGAAGAATGGTGACCGCCCACTCGGCGATACTGGCGCGGGCTGATCGGTACTTACTGGTAGGCACAGCGGAACTCCCAACAATCTTAAATCGTACTGGCGCGAACTTCGTAGTGGTCCGCGTGCGGCTCGGCCTTGGAGAGGAGCGCCTTTGCTTCCGGCTCGAACACCGCCACCGCGTAATCCGGACCGGCAAATCGCTTCACAGCATCGAGCGAGTCGAACAGATTCACAACCACAAATTCAACGCCTGAACCGGCAGTCCGGCGAAGCACATAGCCGCCTAGATAGCCTTCGATCGCTTTCATCTTCGGCAGCACGTGTTGCTTGAGGTACGCCTCGTACGCATCCGCCTTCTGAACTTCGGTCCAGCCTCGCCAATGGCGCGCAATCATATGGTCAACTCCGCTTCCCCAAGTATATTTCCCGGCACATGGTAAAAAAGGTGGGGCTCTTCGTGCGGAGAACCCAGGAGAGGAAATTTCCACATGTTCGGACGTGGCAATTGGGCCATGATGGGTCTCGCGAAAGAGTCGCTGGAGACCTTCAAAACTAATCTCGAGGATCGGGCGCAGATGATCGCCGTTTCTCAATGGGCGGCATCGGCCATCACGCGGCATATTAAGGTTGATGCTGTTGGCATGAATCCGTTCGGCGCTCCGCGTCTCGATGAAGAACACGCAATCGATTTAGATCAGCAACAGGAACTCGCGCGCTACGCGGCTTCCGACAAAGAGACGCGGGGGAACTCTAGCGTTCAGCGAGAACTGTTGGACGCCGAGGGCTACGGCCTGGGCGAGCCGCAGTTCCAGATTCATGATGCTCTGCCCTGGTACGGGTTATGGGCCGTCTCGAATCAATGGAAAGACGTAAGCGATCTCGCTTCGATCAAGGAGCAGCATTCTTATGCGGCTCTGGAGCGGCCTTACAGATTTCTTCAGTCGACGGACAAGAAAACCGTCGACCAGGAAATACGCGGCATTACGGCAGCTGTCCGCAAGCAGTTTGCCGTGTTCCTGGATTTCAATGAAGGTCGCGTGTACATCGAGAGCAGCGGTAAAAAAGCGATTTATGCGGTCGCGGAAATGCTCCGGCAGTTAGGTGCCGACATTTTTGCGGTCGGTTGGAGTTATGGCCGCCCAAACTGGCCCGCCGAAATACTGAACAAGTTGCACGGAGGCACCCAATACCAGAGCGATTTTCAGAAGCGCGCCGACGAAGCCACCCGCTTCAGCGCGAAGGAAATTGAAAAGCTCGAGGACAGGGAACTGGAGTCGATTGTGTCGAATTACTTCTCGATGACCGAGTTGCCGAATGAGCTGTGGGCTGGCATTTCGACTCCCGCTCAGATCCGCTTGCACAGTACGAGTCAGCCGATCGCCGTGAAGGCTCCCACCAACGCCACCACGCTGCTCGGTATGACCAGCGATGCACAAATCTTTTCAGGCGCGCTCATCCTTGAGGAGCGGATTCACACCGTAAACCGGAAAGGCGAGGAGCGCACGTTCCGAAAAGAAATGTTGAGCCTGGATGTAAACGATCAAATCAACCTCACTGAAGTGGGTGCGGCCATGTTACGCGGCTTCGATATTCCGGCATTCCGCAAAGATATTCAGCGCGAGATACGTAAGACGAAGCAGGTCCCATCCATTGATGAGTTCTGGAGCACCTGGCTGCACCAGATGAGCAATGCCGTGCGGACGATTGAAGCCAGCTTCCGTGACATTTTAGAAATCGATGGTGAGGGAAAAGCGGGCATTGTACCGATGCATGCGCCTTTGAAGGACGAGGAGTTGGAGCTTGTGGAGTAGGCGCTTCGCGCCTACGGCGGCTTCCCGGCCTCTGTTTAGATTGCACGATCCCGATCGTGATGGGATTTCCTCGTGAACGTCGCTTACCTGGTTGACAGCGTAAACACGCTACTCAGGAGGAACCCATGAAAGCTTTAAACTTGACTCTAACCGCCGCGGCATGCGCACTGCTCACCGCCGCGACTTTACCTGCGCGCGCCGCCGATGACGCGAGTAATGCCCAACAACAGATTCTGCCGAACCCCGTCATCACCGCTTCCACGGTGCCATCGAACGGAGACGTAAATCCGTATGGCGTGGCCTTCGTCCCGCAAGGATACCCCAACGGATTTGTGAAGCCGGACGACATTCTCGTATCCAACTTCAACAATTCCCAAAATCTTCAGGGAACAGGCACCACGATCATGCGCTTCGATGGCAAGGGTCATCCAAGCCTGTTCTTTCAGACGCGGCCGGGCGCCGGCTTGAGCACGGCGTTGAACATTTCCCACGAGGGACCGATTTTCGTCGGCAACTTCCCGAGCAAGGACGGAACCTGCTCCACTGCACAAGCTGGTTCCATCTTCGAGATCAGTCCGGTCGGACATCTGTTTGCAACCCTGCAGGACGCGCGTTATATCAACGGCCCATGGGATTCGACCTTATACGAGAACGGCGATCGGGCGAAGCTGTTTATTTCGAACGCTCTCGATGGCACCATTTCGCGCCTCGATCTCGACATTGAATACAATTCCGTGAGGGTGCTTGGCGCGCACACGGTTGCTTCCGGCTACGTGCATCGCTGCGATCCGGCTACCTTCGTCGTGGCTCCTACCGGTCTCGTCTACGATGCTGCTACCGATACGCTGTTTGTTGCTTCAAGCGGAGACAATGCCGTCTATGGAGTACCCTACGCCGGAACCACTACTTCCGACGTCGGCCGGGGCCGCCTCGTCTATGAAGACAGCAAGCACTTACACGGTGCGTTAGCCATGACGGCAGCTCCCAATGGCCACCTGCTCGTATCAAATTCGGACGGCATCAACCCCGATGCAAATCAGCCGAGCGAAATTGTGGAGTTCACGAAACAAGGTCAGTTTGTAGCGGAATTGCCAGTGGATCCGGCGCAAGGCGGATCGTTCGGGCTAAGCTTTGGACACCAGCTAACCGATTCCTCTGTTCGCTTTGCCGCGGTCGATGACGTCACTAATTCGCTTACCATCTGGAAACTGAATTTCGACGACCCGAGCCAGCAATAAGTTGCATACATAAGTGGAGAGCGGGAAAAAGGCCGGTGCCGATCAATTTGATCGCGCCGGCCATTTTTTCTGTCGCTTGCTCAACCGGCAATAGCCAGTGGCTCCAGTTGTTCTTCCTGAGCAAGAGCGAGAATGCTTGTGGGCTGCGACTTGCGCTCCGCAATATGAATGCCGTGCAGCTTGCGATAGGTCGTGCTCGAACGCCAGAGCTCCTCGTGCGTGCCGACCGCTTCAATTCCGCCTTCGTTGCACACCACCACCATATCGGCATTGCGAACCGTCGTGAGCCGGTGGGCGATAACAAAGCACGTTCTGCCTCGGGTAGCGCTTTCAAGAGCAATTTGAATCAGGCGTTCGCTCTCGTTATCGAGATGGCTCGTCGCTTCATCGAGAATCATTATGCGCGGATCGCGTGTAATCGCGCGGGCAATACCCAGCCGCTGGCGCTCTCCCCCCGAGAGTTTCGCGCCGCGCTCGCCCACAGCCGTCTGGTAGCCCTGTTCACAGCGCTCGATGAAACCGTGAGCCTGCGCGACCCGTGCGGCCGCTTTGATGGTTTCGAGACACGGGGCATCCTGGCCGTAGCTGATATTTTCAGCAACAGATCGCGAGAACAAATCGATTTCCTGCGGCACCACGGCAATCTGATCGCGGAGCGCTTGCTGCCGGACGTGGCGAATGTCCACGCCGTCAATCAGAATGCTGCCCTCATGCGGATCGTACAGCCGCTGCAGAAGATTCATAAGCGTGCTCTTACCCGAGCCGCTCACCCCAATGAGCGCGACAGTCGAACCGGCCGGCACGTGTAAATTGATTCTTTCGAGCGCCCAGCGATCACTGCCGGGATATCGGAAGGACACATCGCGAAATTCGACCGAGTGTTTCACTGTGAGTACTGGCGTCGCTTCCGGTGCGTCGCAGATCGTGGGCTGCTCGTCCATTATTTCGAAAAGCCGTTCCGCCCGCGACAGATTCCGCTGCAATTTCGGCAGGATGATGGAAAGCTGCGAAATGGGGCCGTAAATCATGTCTTGCATCGCAATGAAAAGCACGTAGTCGCCGACCGAGCACTGGCGCGTCAGCACGAATATCCCGCCTACCGCAATGACGGCGACTCGTCCCGCCGTCGCAATAAAGCTCTGGATATTCTCCGTCGTGGCCCACAGCCGTTCCGCCCGGTGATGATGGCCTCGCGCCGCTACCAGAAGCTTCCTTTGCGTGGCGCCTTCCTGCTTTTCGCGGCCGAACTTTTTTACCAGCCGCACATTGCTTGCGATGTCATAGGATTCTTTCGTCACAGCTTCAAATGCCAGGCTGACGGCCTGCTCGACCGAATGCATCCTCCTGCCCAGGCGGCTGATGATGAGCAAATACGCCGGTAGCGGAGCGAATACGATCAACGCGATCCAAATGTTCTTGCATACCAGAGAAATTAGAACTCCCGCCGCGATAAGCAGTGGCGGCACGAGGTTCTGTCCGAGAATTTCGTTTAGCATGACAAAAACTGCCGTGCCGCCGCGATCCAGCGCGCCTACGATCTCTCCCGTGTTCACGCCAGTGTGAAAGGCCGTATCGAGACCCAGGAAGTTCGCGAATGCCCGGTTTTTTACTTCATCCTCGGCTACCGAAACCGTTTGCACCAAACGATAGTTATAAAAGGATCGCAGCAGGCGAGTGCCGGCAGTCGCGCCAAATATCGAAAGAGCCGCAATTAAGAGCGCGTGCACCGGTTGCCCTGCGTTGCTCGAAAGCGCATGCAGCACCCGGTCGATAATCCCCTTCGTAAGGAACGGGACTGCGATATCCAGGCACGATGCCATCAATATCAGTACTCCCAGGCCGGCAATTGTTCCTTTGCGGTTACTCAGCAGCGCGAGAACCCTCCACCCGAGCCATTTGGGAGGCTTGGCGGCTTTGGACGATGAGAAGGCAGAGACCATGACTTAGCTGAATAGTCCGATCAGCCTCAGAAAAATCTCAGGGCGACGGTGCGCTTTTTCCTCTAGTGCAATAAAATTATGCACAGAGGCGAGGCGACCGTGGACCGGCAGACTGTATTGGAGCTTATTAAAGACGTCGGCATTATCCCCGCCATCCGGCCCTCGGCGCCGGAGCAGGCGATCCATGCGGCGGAAGCGATCGATAAGGGCGGGATTCCGATCGTAGAGATCTCCCTGGCGGTTCCCGGAGCGCTGCTGGCCATCCAGGCCGTTCATGATGCGTTCGGCGAGCGGATTTTGCTCGGCGCGGGTTCGGTGCTGGACGGCGATAGTGTACGGCTGGCTCACGCGGCAGGCGCTCAGTTCATCGTTACGTCCGGATTCTCTAAGGAATCCGTGCAAATGGCTCACCAGTTACTTGTGCCGGTGCTGGTTGGCGCATTGACGCCTACCGAAGTCCAAGTCGCGATTGCGAGCCAACCGGATGCCATAAAGCTATTTCCCTGCTACGCACTGGGGGGTCCCCGCTATGTAAAATCCATCCGGACCCAGTACCCGTCGGCCGAACTGATCGCCTCTGGCGGAGTCAGTCTGGAAAATTGCGCCGATTATCTGCGGGCGGGCGCCTGCGCTCTCGGTGTAGGCGGCGCGATTGGTGATTCGGAATCGATGGCGGCCGGCGACCACCGCCTGTTTACCGAACGCGCGCGCCGATTCCGCAAAGCGGTGCTCGAAGCGCGCAGCCTGTGGCGCGGCGCGCGCCCGGCAGGATTCCACACGCCGGTCGCCCTCCAGTAACACGCGTTCACAAATCCGAAAGCTATCGCATTAGCCCCTCGCTTGCGGTGGCAAGGATGAGCCGGGCAACATTCAATGGAAACCAGCACTGCCGCCAAAGCCAAGGACCAGTGGGAACTCAGGACCTGCGGCTTGTGATCACCAGATCGTAGACAGCCCTTTGTAACGCTTGAATTCTCGATCGGAACTGATCACTGGCACGCCCTCCACCAGCGCCGTAGCGATCAGCATGCGGTCAAAGGGATCGCGGTGCTGTTGCGGTAACGCAAATAGCCGGTACGCGTATTGCGGGCTAAACGGGATTATCGTTAAGCACAGATCAGTTGCGGCCTGCCGCATCTGTGCCTCGGTCATGATCATCTTCCCGCACGCATTCTTGATCGCCACTTCCATGACCGAAGCCGAACTCACCATACGCTCGTTATCCGGATCTTCCAGGATCGCTCTGGCTTTTCGTGAGAACTCCATCTCGCTACTGCCAGCCGCGATGTAAACCGCCTGGGTGTCCAAAAGAACACGCATCAGTATCGTCCTTCGAGAAAAGCATCCACTTCTTCGTCCGTCATCGGCTCAAAGCAGTGCGGATCGAGGATTTTGATCTTGTCCTTCAGGGTTCCAAATTGCGGCTTTTGGCGTTTCTCCGCGCCCGCCGGTACCAGATCGACTACCGGCTTGCCATGGCGATTGATAGTAACCTTCTCGCCTTTTTCGACCGCATGAATCAACTGGGTTAACTTGCTTTTGGCTTCCGCTACACTGACTTCCATAAATTCCATTATGACTACTCAATGGCCATATTCGCAATATCATTCGAGGCCGTTGAAAAACCTGCTTTCGGGTCACCTGGCCACCTTTCATTTCTTCAGCCACTGGTAGTGTCACGCGGTGCGTTGCTGGTCCCGCTGATTACGTGCTTTTAGGCATGACGGGAGGGCTGGTGTCAAGTGTTAGCTTCCTAGGGCAATGACACTGCGGTGGCGGGCGTCCGGGTGAACCGGTATCCTGAGATCCGCGCGAATTTATAATATTCCTGCACCCCGAAATCCGCACGAAGTTGAATATGATTTCGTAGGGAGGAAAGGGGAAAGAAGGATGCCGAAGAGCAAGCACAGCGAGGCAGCGATCATTTCGACACTGCAGCAGTTGGATGCGGGGCGCAAGGCGGCGGATGTAGCCCGCGAAGCAACAGGCGTGAGCACGCACACCATTTATGCCTGGAAGGCGAAGTACGGCGGCATGGAGGTCAGTCAAATCCAGGAAACACGGCAACTGCGGGAAGAAAATGCGCGTCTGAAGAAGCTGGTGGCGGATCTTAGCCTTGATAAAGATGCGCTGCAATCGGTAATTCGAAAAAACGGCTGGAGCTCGCACCCATGAAGGCCGCTGTGGAGCATCTGAAAGAGGATTTTGCCTTCAGTGAACGGCGAGCTTGCGAGGTTAACTGCCGGTCTGACCTTCCGCTACCGCTCGGTGCGTGCGATGCCGATTTACGTGAGAAGCTCGTGGACCTAGCGTGGGAGAAGCCACGCTTCGGGTACCGCTGCTTGCACGTGTTACTGCGGCGTGATGGCGAGCAGGTGAATCACAAACGCGTTTGGCGCGTATATCGCGAAGCGGGACTCTGCGTGAAGCGTCGCAAACGTAAGCGCCTGGTGCGGGCTGGTGTGCTCGCGATTGCGACGGCAGCGAATCAGGAATGGGCGCTGGACTTTGCCGCCGACGTGCTGGCAACCGGCCGCACAGATCGCGTGCTCGGAGTGGTCGATACCTTCACCCGCGAATGCCTGGCACTGGAAGCCGACACTAGCTTCGCCAGCCGTCGCGTCACACGCGTGCTCGAACAGATCATCCGCGAGCGACGCAATGTATGTGTTTTCTCCCAAGGAGGGAATTGATCCCTGGGCCTTAATGGCCGTCATGCAATCTCAGACTTTTCTCTTCCTGTATCGGGTTTCGGATCAAGGAGAATCCCGCGTAATCCCACAAATCAAGGCTGCCAAACTTGGGTCGATTCCTATTCCGAATCTGGAAAATGCTGGCGCTGTGACGTCGCTTAGTAGCGATGCTCGACGATTGCATGCCGCCACCAAAGAATTATGTAATGCTCAATCTGACCGGCTGAGGACTGGTGCCGAGCGTCGGGTCCGAGCATTAAACCGAAAGATCGAAGAGCAGGTAGCAAATCTGTATGCGCTTTCCAAGGCTGATTCGTCTTACATCGAAAAATCTATAGCCGAATCCGTCAAAGGTGGGCCGGCATCTTCTGCAAAGCAGCGTAACTTTGCTGCTCCTTAGCTACTCGCCGAATAGTTCCGCAATCGTCCACACACGCTCCGTAATCCCCGCTTCCATGGCAGGTGTTACCCGCAAGGTCTGGTGTAGCCTGCAGAAGTTGTAGAAGCGGAAGTGCAGCGCAATTGCCGCTCTGTGGCTTTCGAACTTCTTGCTAAATCCGTTCGTCAGGCGAGTCATGCGGCGCATGTGCATTCTCATCGTGAGATTCTGACGCTCAATATGGGACGTGCAAATGCGGTTCGGATTCGGGCTTCCACTAATCACAACTGGGACCGCCTCCACGACTTCGCCGGGTGAATAGCGTTGTTCGCCTTCGCGGGGTGAAGCGTAAATTTTAATCAACTGTGCAAAGTCGCAGCGGTCGGACAGATTCAGGTCTACAGCCGGGATGTAGGCTTGCAGTGCATCCGTGGTCAACTGAAACCGTTGTGTGGCACTCGTGGCACGGCGCAGCTTGCGGGTAAACTCGATGGCATCTTTACCGGTGCGCTTGCCGACTGACGTCTCCGGCTTCAGCAGTAGCAGCTTCGCCAGCCGTCGCGCCGCATCCTGTTCGGCGCTTTCGATTCCGCCGCGTGGAATGGGATCAGTAGAAACGATCAGATAGGCTTGGTCAATAAGACTCTTCAGTGCTCGAAGATCGGAGCGCTTTGGCATACCTACAGTCTGTCAGTATTTCGGTTTTGTACAATCGCTTGCTGTTACTTTAGCAACGCACCGCGTGACACTACCCAGCCACTAACTGAATCCGAAAGAACCGGAAGCGTCCACTACCGAGGCACACCAGACTCAAGCCCTTCCCAAGAACAACACCTAGTCGCATCGATGCTCATGGGCGCCTCTTCAAAGCACCCGAAACCTTCCTTGATTCAACCCGTCGGCGATTTGGCAGGCCAAGGCGGCAGGATCAGCATGATCATCACAAATGGGCTCGATAGTACCCTCTTCAAACCGCGCATAGAATTTGCTCAGCATCGCATAGTCGCGAATCGGACCCTCTGCTCGCGAGGCCGCGCGTTCTACACAAACTCCCAAACTAGGCCGCAACAGGACAAAATCGAACGGCACTTCCTTTAGAATCTTCCGGGCCGTGTCGACAAAAGCAGGCGGTATTGAGAAGTCGATGAGAACTGTAAAGCCCGAACGCGCGAACGGAACTGCTGCCGCCGTCATTGACCGCACCAGCACGGCGAAATTGTCCTGCAACCCGTGCTCTCCCCCTTTTCTGACGAATGACCAGAATGTGTCGCCCTCGATATAGGAAAGCGGGG
Organism: Terriglobia bacterium; assembly: GCA_963767485.1. Taxonomy (GTDB): domain Bacteria; phylum Acidobacteriota; class Terriglobia; order Bryobacterales; family Bryobacteraceae; genus Bog-105. Next base: position 136,521 of record CAVYDZ010000009.1, read on the forward strand.
CAGGAAGCAGTGGCAACAACATCTTCGCTACAGCCGTTTTGCCCGCTCCGATTGGACCCGACAGGAAAATGACGCTCACGCCGCCAGTTTCGCATTACCGATAAGAGCGTGAGAACCAGCGCCCTACTATTCTTCAAAGCCCGGCTCCGCTGCCGGCAGCACATCCTGATCCCGCGCGATCCACACATATAGCGTCGGCAGCACGAAAACACTCATCACCAGCGTCGCGCTCAACCCGCCTACGATGACAATGGCAAACGGGCGCTGCGAATCCGATCCAATGCCTGTCGATAAAGCGGCCGGCAACAGTCCGAGCGTGGCCACCAGCATGGTCATCATGATAGGCCGGAGGCGCAGCACCGCGCCTTCCACCGCCGAATCTTCCACCGAATGCCCGCGGGCCCGTAATTGATTGATGTACTCGATCATGATCACGCCGGTTTGCACCGAGACGCCAAATAGCGCAAGCATGCCTATCCCCGACGAAACACTAAAATGCGTGCCCGAAAAGTAAAGCGCTAGCAAACCGCCGATAGGCGCCAGCAGCACCGTGACCATTACAAGCGCCGCCCACTTAAACGAACTGAACATCGAGTAGAGCAGCATAAAGATCACCGCAATAGTGATCGGCACGATGATGGACAAGCGTGCGTTAGCCCGCTGTTCGCTCGCATACTCGCCAGCCCATTCCGTCGTGTAGCCCTTCGGGAGCTTTACCTGCCGCTGCACCTTGCTAATCGCTTCCTGTACCGTGCTCCCCAGGTCCCGGCCGCGCACACTGTACTTAATTGCGATATAGCGCGAATTGGCTTCGCGATAAATCTCCGACGCTCCATCGGTCTGATGTACGTCGCACAATTGCGCGAGCGACACTCGTTCGCCAGTCGGCGCGAGCAGTCGGATATTTTCGATCGCCTCCGGAGTATCCCGGTACTTCGGCAAATAGCGCGGCACCAGGTCGAACACCTGTTCGCCTTGTAATACCTCGCTTACCGTATTGCCGCCCACCGCCGTTTGTATCGCATCCTGCACGTCGGCCACATTGATTTGGTAGCGCGCCGCTTTCTCCCGGTCCACCTGAAAGTTTAAATTTGGCTGTCCAAGCACCCGGAAAATGCCCAAATCCTGAATGCCCCGGATGCCGCTCATCACGCGCACAATCTGCTCGCCTTTATCTTCCAGTACGTGCAGGTCTGAGCCGAAGACCTTTACCGCCAATTCTCCCTTCACGCCGCTCACGGCTTCTTCTACGTTGTCCGAGATTGGCTGCGAAAAATTCCAAAGCACGCCCGGAAACTTTTCCAGCTCGCGGTCCATGGCCCCAATCAACTCGTCTTTGTTCTCTTTGAACACGCTGCGCCATTGTGCCTTTGGCTTCAGATCGACAAAGTATTCCGTGTTGAAAAAGCCAGCCGTGTCAGTACCGTCGTCCGGCCTTCCCACTTGCGAGACTACCTGGGTTACTTCCGGGAACGAAGCAAAAACCCGGCGCGCCCGCTGCATAAGATTCGCTCCTTCCCTCAGGCCCGTGCTCGGCGCCAGCGTGCCTCGTGCCCAGATCGCTCCTTCATCCAGGTGCGGCAGGAACTCTGACCCGATATGGCCGCCGATGAAAAGCCACATCGCGACTGCGAAAAGAACCAGCACCGGAACAAACACCAGCACCCGCAGCCGAATCGCCCGCCGCAGAGCCCGCCGGTATGTCCTGATGAGGAACTCCATCGCGGGATTGTGCCATTCTTTGGCATTTGTGCGAAACAGGAAACTCGCAAGCACCGGCGCAATCAGAATCGAGAACAGCAGCGCGCCCAGCAGTGCGAACGCCACGGTCAGCGCCATGGGCCGGAACAGCCGTCCCTCCACCGCCTGTAACGTGAAAATCGGCAGATACGCGGTGATGATAATCGCAATTGCATAAAACACCGGGCGCTGCACTTCGTGCGCCGCCTCGCGAATCGTCTCGAGCGTCGTCCTGTCTCGCGCGTCCTGCCGCCCCATGTGCCGCACGATGTTCTCCACCATCACTACCGCGCCGTCCACCACCATGCCGAAATCCAGCGCGCCCAGAGAAAGCAAGTTCGCGGGCACCTTGTTCAGATCCAGGCAAATCGAAGCAAACAGCAATGAAAACGGAATCGTCAGCGCCACAATGATCGCGCCCCGAATGTTGCCCAGAAAGATGAACAGAATGATCGAAACCAGAACGATTCCTTCCGTCAGATTGTGCAGTACCGTGTGCGTCGTGTAGTGCAGCAGATCGCTCCGGTCTAAGAACGGCACCACCTTCACACCCGCCGGCAGGATATGATCGTTCAGCTCTTTGACTTTTGCGTGGATGCCCTCGAGCGTCGGCTCCGATTGCGCGCCCTTGCGCATCAGAACGATTCCCTCCACCACATCGGGGCTGTCGAGCACACTGCCGTTTTTTAAATGGATAGCCTTGCCGATCTGCCCTAAGCGGATCTTCGGTCCCTGCTCCACTAGCGCAATATCTTTCACGCGAATCGGGGTGCCATTCTGAGTAGTCAAAACGGTTTTTTGAATATCTTGCGTCCTATCGATCAGCCCGACCTCGCGGATGTTGATCTCCTGCCCACCCTCCTGAATAAAGCTGCCGCCCGCATTGACATTGTTATTCGCAAGCTGCTGCTCCACCTGGCTGATGCTCAGGTTGTAGGAAATCAACTTATTCGGATCGATGCGTACCTGGTATTCGCGAGTCGGGCCGCCGAAACTCGAGACGTCGACTACGTTCGGAACCGACTTCAACTGCTTTTCGAGCACCCAGTCTTCGAGCGACTTCAGCTCCATCGTGTCGTACTGCGGATTCGTGCTGTGCAGCGTATACCAATAGACTTGCCCCACCGGGCTCCAATCTGTCCCCATCTGCGGTGTCAATCCGGCCGGCAGCGACACGGAAGCGAGCCGCTCCAGAACTTTTGCCCGGTTCCAGTCATTCACCGAGTCGTCATCGAAAATCATTGTGATGCTCGACAACCCGAATAGCGAGAACGACCGCAGGCTTTGCAGATGCGGTATTCCGTTCATTTGAATCTCAACGGGAATCGTCACCTGCTGTTCCACTTCCTCCGCCGCGCGACCGGGCCATTGCGTAATCACCTGCACGTAGTTGTTCGCTACATCGGGATATGCTTCGATCGGCAGATTATGAAAGGCAATGCCGCCCCAGACGAGCAGTATGATCGCGATCGCCAGCACGAGCAGCCGTGCGCGCAATGCGAAATCGACTAAAGCCCGTATCATTCTTACTGCTCGCTTTCCGCCGATAACGAGAGCGCATCGTTCACCACTCGCTGGCCCGGAGAAATGCCGGAAGCAATGTCCTGCTTTCCGTCGAAGAATTTGCTCGTGATCACTTCCGTTCTCCGGAACTGGTTCTGGCCTTGCGGTACGAAAACCCAGTCACGATCATGTAAGTGAAGAATCGCCGTACCTGGTACCGAGGCATACGTTTTGCCATGCGGGCCGAAGAGCGTCGCCGTTACGAACATGCCGGCGCGCATTACGCCCGGATTATTCAGCACAATGCGCACCGGCGCTGTCCGGATATTCGCGTCGAGCATCTTGCCGATGTTACTGATGCGCCCCCGGAATTGCCGGCCCGGATAGGCATTGAGCTGAATCTCAGCGGCGTCGCCCAGGGCTATGTTGGGCAAATCGTTTTCATAAACGTTACAGATTACCCAAACAGTAGAGAGGTCGGCAATCGTAAACAGATTCGGCTGCGCATCCGGCGCATGCACGATACTTGAGCCCACCACATTCTGCTCGACAATCGTTCCGCTCACCGGGGCATAAATGCTGACGACCGGATCCGGATGCTCGAGGTCTGCTCCCAGCGTCTTCAGCTCCTGCCCGGCCACCTGGAGCGCTACCTTCGCCTTCTGCTCGGCATCCTCGGCTACTTCCAGATCGTTCAGCGAATCCGCTCCATGCGCGTAAAGAAGTTGCGCCCGCTCCAATTGCTTGCGAGTCAGTTCTTCATCGGCTTTCGCCTGTAGATACGTTTGAAACGCATTCGAGATGTCATTGCTAAGGACCTTCATCAGAAGCTGCCCTTTATGAACTTCGTCGCCCAGCTTCACGTAAATGGCAACCACTCGGCCCGAAGCAAGTGAAATCACCGGAATAGTTTTTTCCAGAGCGGGATTCACCACGCCTGTCACGTGAATTTCAGGCAGTTCTTCGTGCTCGCCCGCCGACACCAGCGAAAAGCGCTCAGGCCGGTCAATCCGCACTAAATTCAAATCGGGCTCGTCGATCACCTGCGTCTTAGGCGGCGCTTCGGCCGCCGGATCGGCTTTCTTCTTTGCTCCGCAACTCAACAGCAAGATGCATAACACCAAGGCCGCGGCAAATGTTCCAATACGCGCGCGTGTCATCGAATTACCTCACGTCCGACCGAATAGTTCACTTGATTGGCGGCGGAAAAATAAGCGCCGACCAGGTTTAAATAATTGAGTTGCGTGTCGCGGTATTCCTTTTGCGCGTCGAGAAAATCGAGCAGCGTCCCGCCTCCATGCTGATACGCGTACGTTACGGTGTCCCGAATCTCTTCGGCCTCATGCAGCCACTTCGCTTTATAGGGCCGCAATTGCTTCACTGTGCTCTGCAGTGTGGCGTAAGCGGAGTCCACGTCGTGCAGGGCAGTAATCTCCGCTTCATCCCGCAATTTTTCGCTGCGGCCAATATCAAGCAGGGTGTGCAGCTTATCGCCCTGGTTCCGATCGAAGATGCGCAGCGGAATGCTCACGCCCACCCCAAAGTACGTGTTCAGCGGCGTTGCCTGGCGCGATCCATCGACGCTGAACGTGGGATCGGTCGATCCATTAGCAATCGCGAGCTTATGATCGGTACGAGCTTTATCGAGTGCCTGCTCGGCTTCCCGCAAATCGGGACGTGTTTCGAGCGCCGTCTGGCGCAGATCCTGGAGCGTCACCGCCGGTTCGGCAAAGTCGAAGCTTTCAGTTACGTCAAATTCGTCTACCGGAGTTGAATCGCGTAGCAGCGCCAGCAAGTCGATTTTTGCGGTTCGTATGTTGACCAGCGCCGTCTGTATATCCGATTCGAATTGAACGCGCTGTATCTCGATGCGCTGGAAATCTACCCGCGCAATATCCCCGGCATTGTAGCGGTCCTTGTTGATACTTATTTCTTTGTCGTAGTAATCCAGATTCTCTTTCGCAATCCCATATACCGCCTTCGATAGCAGAACGCGTACAAACGCATCCCGCAAATTGAAAACCAGATTACGTTCCAGGTCCGCCTGACTGGAAATCGCGAGCGCCGTATCGTTCTGCGCACTTGCAAGTCGCAGCTCCCGCTTATGTCGGCGTTCGTGCAGATAATCGATGCTGCCTGAAGGATAGACTTGCCAAATCGGCCGGAATCCGCTCGGCCCAACGTATGGCGTAAATTGGTCCACGCTTAAATTCATGTTGGGGTTCGGACGCAAATATGCCGTAATCTCGTCGGCGCGAGATTCGTCGATGGTAATCTTTCCTGCTAGTAATTCGGGATTATTCGCCCGAAAGGTAGCCTCGGTTTCCTGCCACGTAAGCGTTCGTGGCGCGTTTCCGGACTGAGCCCAAAGCGCAGCCGCAAGAGACAGGAGACCAAGGCAGAAACGCCAGGTGTGGCGCTCCATCTGCCCTCCTCGTAATCAAAACTAATTGGTCGACGGTACCGGGAATGTCAGCGAGAAGGCAAAAGGCGGGGAGCGGCCGCAGTGGAATGGAGCTACGTAGCTTGCCAGCAGTACTGCCGGAACAACTACGAACGAGATAAAAAATAAGATCAACGAAATCTGCGGAACGGTTCCGATGACCGGCGTGTCCATTGCCTCAAAAAGGCGGATCAACGCATCGGTCGTCCCTTTCTTCGATTGATCATGATGACCCGACGGATTTTGCTGCAGTTCCATATGCTGGATCCGCAGCACGTCGTCTGTAGCAGATATATAAGGGAAAAGTGTCGCAGCGATCAACGCCACGCCACAAATGTGTAACCGGACAGGAGCGCGCAACTTATGTTCGGCACTGGCGCGCCTGCGCCCACGCAGAGTGCCCGCGAGAGCAAGCGCTCCCAGCGTGAGCCATACCAGGTTTAGCGCGGTGTCGACTTGCACTCCCCTTTACCCTAACATGCGAACTTGTCGCAGGTAACTCCCCATTGGGCAGGCTTTAGTCTGCGTTGAGATTAACTCCATGGGGAAATGAAAGTAAGAACAAACGCGCTACTCGGTGCATCTCATTAGATGAGAAGGTCTTGCGTTTCGCCCGTTTCATTCTCGGAGTATTCGTGTCGCTTGCTACCGCCGTACCCGTCTGCGCGGCCGTCGGCGCTCCGGGAAATGGTGTAGCCCTCGCCGTCAGTCGCCCAACATATTATTGGAATTCCGTCAATGTGGGCGATCAGGCCCAATTGATCACTTTGTTCTGCCGCGGGTGCGGAACCTCCAGTCAAAATATCGCGCCCGATGTGCCTCTGATTTCCGCTATGCGCGACACGGCCGGCGACGAAAGTCCTGACAACGATCGCCTCACTGCTGTCTGGTTGCTCAGTTACGTTCGCCCCGGTCTCGGAAAACGAATGCTCTCCGCAATTCCGTTTTTCTACTGGCGCGTTAGCGGCGGCTCCCAGCGTATAAAGAATTTAAAAACGCCCAAGCCGTTGCTTGATATGACCACGCTGCAGCACCCGATCTTCAACGCGTTCGGCCGCGACGCTTTGCAATGGGGCCTCCTTGATTCGTCCCTGCTTCCCATCCGCGCCTCTTCGCGCGCCTATCGCACCAACGAAAGTGACGACGAACGCCTGCATCTCGAAGAAGCCGAAAGTTATCTGCGCGACGCTCCACTGAGCCCTAACTCACCCGGCCTCAGCGCAACAGAGATCAACACCCTGATCGCGCGGCTCGAGTTACGCAAAACACTTCTTGGGGGATTGGCCAGCGAGGCAGCAGCCAAACGCTTAGGTGAGGAGACCAGTATCCGCTACGAAGTTGTCCGGACCAGAAACTGGGAGTTGCTTCGCCAGTGCGCCGATAAAACCGGATTATATTTCGAACCGCTGCCGCTGGCCGCTACCTCCGGCGAATACGCACTGCTTTGGTTCCCCCTTTCTGGCGCGGCCGCTCCTGCAAACTCCAGCCTGCGCCCCATTTGGAAGTTGCTTGGCATTAAGAATCCTTGGGAAGACGCTTCCTTGCGCACCACGCGAAACGATATCTACTGGCGCTCGCTCGATGAAGCGGGCAATCTTCTCCCTCTCGGATCTCAGGGTGCCCACACAGTCCAAATGGTTCCGCTGGGAGTCTATAGCCTCACCTATCCCAACGAGCCGCTCCTTGTGCTCGATTTCCGAACGAGCTTGCATTTGCGCTGGCACGAAATCAGCCAGCGCTCTATCAACGAAATCACCACCGGCGTGATCGGCATCTCTCATTTCACTAACTGGTATTACTATGTGGCGGCTGACATGTACAACTTCATCGCTTCGCGCCATGGTGCCGCCGTTAATCAATCCGAGCGCCTCGATTCTTACTCGCAGTTCCGGGTGCAGTTACAGCTTGACCGCAATATGGATGCGCGTCTCCGCCAAGAGATGCAGCAACGGGTGGGAACGCTCGCAATCAATCCGCTGGAATCGAATCCCCAAAACGAAATGCAAGCGGCCGCAACTCGCTATTCGCAGTTGCAAAAAGCCGCGGCCAACGGCACTCTCCTTTCGCTCCTCAGTAAGGACCGCCGCGCCGAACTCGCACAGGACCGCGAATCCTCAAAACAGATCCAACGCGATAACCTCGTCCACTTAGCGACACTCGGCCTCTATACCCATCGCGCCAAAGCCTCGCCCTCCAATGCCGCCGAAGTGGCCAGCTACCGGCGCGTTCAACATCAACTAAACTTCTTGGACGCCCTCACCAGCAGCGGCACCAAACCCGAAGTCGCTTATCAGAGTGCCGACATTCAACACTCCATCCAGGTCCTCCAGGAAGAACTCCCCTCGATCGGCTCGCGCCCGATTCGCGAGCATGCCAGAGCCGCACTACAACGCGTCAATGAGCTTTCCGACGATGAAGAACTCCGCGCCGATTGCAATACCGCCATGGCCTCCATTGAGTCGCTTCGAGGCGAAGGACTCGAAAGGGTTGCTCTTCAACCCGCTGCCGTCCATGCCTCGTCGAGCTTGGGTGTGGACACTCTCAGGTGAGGCCCTTCCGCCTTTTTGTAATACTCTTTCTGCTCTCCCGGTTTGCTGCACTGGCCCAAGGAGCGCCACCCTATAAACGCGTAATCATTTTGAAAATCGACGGCTTAAATGCCGACCTGCTCTATAACACCATGGCGGAAACCGATCCCGCCAGCGGAAAATCCAAGCTGCCCTGGCTTGAGCACATCTTCGCTGAACAAGGCGTCATCTTCGAAAACTTCTACACGCGCGGTATCAGCCTGTCAGCGCCTTCCTGGTCCATGCTCGACACCGGCCGCCATACCATCATCCGCGGTAACGTCGAGTTCGATCGCTATACCGGGCAGGTTTACGATTACCTGAATGTGTTCCCGTTCTACATCGGCTACGCGCGTAAGACGGCAGTCGATATGCCCGGCGTGGAAGTGCTCGATCGCGCCGGCATTCCGCTTCTCATCGACCGCTTCCCATACGATCAGGTCCTGCAAAGTTTTCAACTCTTCCAGCGCGGCGTGAGTTGGACCACCTTACAGGACGCCCTGCTGCACAGCTTCTCCCGGAAAGCGCTGATCTCCGCCGTAGAATCTTCGCAGCGAATCTCGCTCAGCTCATCCCTCTATCGGCAGATCGAGAATCAGGTCATCCAAGGTATTCACGGCTCGGCGCTCTTGTATCTCGATTTTTACAGCGGCGATGCCGATCATGAGGGCCACGCCACTAGCGATCCCGCCGCGCTCCTGCAAGTAATGCAGCAGATCGATAGCTTTGCCGGCCGCGTCTGGACCGCGATTCAGGACAGTCCCTTAGCGAGCCAAACCTTGTTGGCTATCGTTTCCGATCACGGCATGAATAACGTGCCGGGAGTGATCAGTCAAACCTTTAGCCTTCCTGATTTCTTTGCCAGCAGGATCGGCGGCGGCCATCACGTGGTCACCGATCGCGAACAGCTCAGCGATTTCAAACTCCGTGGCATCAACCCGCTCGTCCATCGCGTCATCACGCCGAGCCCGTTTTCGTATTACCTCGCGGGCGAATCGTCCGATTATCCAACCGTGTGGCTCGATCTTGACGGCAACGAGCGCGCCTCCGTGCACCTGCGCAACAACGATCTGAATAAGCTACACATTCTGCTGATCCAAATGGCCCGCGCCGATCTCGCTCCGTCATTACGCAAGGCTGCCGCAGAATGTTTCTCGCAATTAGTCGACGCCCATCGCGCCGCATGGAGCCGTACGTCTGAGGATTTGCAACAGGAGCTTGACGCCCTCACGCAGGCCATTGCCGCACGCCGCCAAACGCTCGCGCGAATGTCTGACAAATACTCGGAGCGCGATCGCTCTCAAGGCAAGGATAAGCAGGAGCGCCGCCTGCGCCGCGAGTTGCAGGAATGGCGCGGTGAACAATCCGCGTATGGCAGCTATCTCTCGCACCTGCGCGCCTTGCTTTCTTTTGAACCCGATCCCGCGCGGCGCTACACCGGGAAAATCTCCGCCCTCATCCCGCCCCTCGCGCTGGGCGACAACAACAGCTTTGCCGACATCCAGCATTACGGTATCGGCCTTTCTCCGGACGGCCTTGTCCTGACCCCCGCCGGCAAGCTCGATCAGGAACGCTCGTTTCAATACGTCGATTACTTTGCTCTACTCAGCGGTCAGCTCGCGCGAAACAACCCGCAGCCCCAGCTATCGCCTCATCCCATCGATTTCACCGCAATCCGCTTGGCGGATGCCGATAACCGGCACGCATACCTGCTCTATGGCGACTCGCATCACCAACTGCTGATCCTCGAAGACCCCCGCAACCGCATCTCCGTACAACCGGTTCGCATGATCTCCGGCACGAGCTGGCAGGTACAGCCGTGGCAGCCAAATCTGCCCTTGCACCTATGGGAAGATCCGCAACTCGAAATCCCCGCAGGAACGGATCGCGCCGCATGGCTGAGCGCTTGGCACAGCGAGCAGGAATGGTTTACCGCAATCCATAACACGCGCTATTCAAACGGTGTGGTTGGCGTTACTGAAGAACTTTCTCCCGTCGCGCCCAATGTACCCGGGCCCCCAGGCATCAGCCCAGTCCTCCTTCGGTATGAAAAGCGCCGCCGCGAACTCGTGCAGGCCGATTTCCATGTCTTCGCCGCCGATCACTGGAATTTCAACGTCCGTTTTCCGAATCCCGGCGGCAATCACGGAAGCTTCCTGCGCATCTCTACCCATTCCGTCTGGATGATGGCCGGTGCCGGGCTCCCCGCGAAGAGAGTCGAGCAGCCCTATGACAGCTTGAACTTCGCGTCCACCGTTCTCAACCTCCTCAGCCGCGTGCCGCCCATGCCCGACCGGGTTGTCCATCTGCGCTAGCGGCGGTCTCCCCTCTCGGAAACAATCGCAGGATCTCCTGATACAAAAGGCAATCCCACGAGTTATAGTCCCGGATCACGTTCGCTTCCGCATCGTCTTCGGAAGCGTCGCCCCCCTCGGTTCCCAGATTTACCGGTGAAAGCTGACTCACTTTGTACCATCCATAGCGCCGCTGCAGACAGCCGAAAGCCCGATCCGACTCCTCCTGATGTCCGACAAACGCAAACCTATTTCTAAGGTTTTCCACCGCCCGCTCATAAATCTCCTGATTGAGCGTGCCGGGTGGGAACTCGCGCTCGTCCACGCCGCTGAAGCAGCGTACCAGCGTGTTATCGAAATCCGTCGTTGGCTGCTTCGCCAGAACTTCCTCCAAGCCCAGCAACTTTCCCTTCGCACTGTGCAGCAACTGCGGCCGGTGGCGCCGCATGTAGTGATATTGCGATCGTACTCGCGCAATCGGCTCGCGCACAATCGTGATGTATTCCGATATCTGCGGCAGAGCCTCGTGCATTCCATACTGGAAATGCCCCACCACCAGCTTGTATGCGCGCCGCTGCTCCAGCGGTAGCGCCCGCAAATCGCTTACCAGGAAACCGGCCAGGGGATACAAGTACGCGATCTCCGATTGCACGAAATTGGCTGTAATCGCCTCGCGGAAGGACGTCCCGGCCGTTTTAGGGATATGCATGAAAAGCACCGTCGGCCGGTTCGCGCGACGCTCGATCCGGGGCAGCCGCAACACCGCCGGAGCGTTGCCAACGTGTGCACCATTCGGTAGCCGCACATCCACCAGCGCGTCCTTCTCCGACGCCACCAGGCCTGCCAGATCGACGTAAAATCCATGCGATCCCGAACATCCCATGCCCGCCGCCACGTCCGGCCGGTAATAAACCGCCGCCACGCTCGCCACCGGCCGCTTGTCGATGAACACCTCAACCATCACTGGCTCATTCGGATGGTCCGCATCAAAAGCCCACCCGTATAGCTCTCCGCTCTCGATTCCATCCAGATTTCCGTGGACGCCGAGCGGTGGTTTTATCTGACTTCGAACTCGTGCTGAGAGCCGGCGCTCGATAATGTGCGTGCATATCGCAAGCACGGATAATGCCGCTGCAATACGCCACGTCCGCATATCGAAGCTGAATGCGAGCGTCGGCGGCAAATAGAAGAAATCCAGCGTGCAAGCCGCAAACAGAGCCGTACACAGGCCGGCCAGCAGCCCGAAGAATCCAGTGCAAACCACCACACCTGCCGCAAACAAAAGAACTTCGGTTGTGCCAAAGATCCATTGCGTTAGCGCGGTCACACACAGGGCCGCCACCGCGGCGCTTACCGCAAAAACAAAGCGGTAGGGCTTATGCCTGAGAGGAGCCAATCGGTCCAGAAGCGCGTTTAGTCGTAATGTAGAAATTGTGTTTTCCATCGGATAGTGGTGCGAGATCTAGTCACGCATCGCGTGACCTGGTGCTTTCGACAGGTGCCAGTGACGGCATCACTTCCGCATAACTGCCAAACGAGTGTATGCCCCAAAAGGATACATGCTCGTTGAAAGTAACGATTCAATTCCAAGTCCGGAGGTTACAATCCCATCATTTCGCCGAGCATGCGGCAGTAGCGACAGGCCAAGACTTCCAACCGGATAAAAGCAATCAAACGCAAGCAAAAGAAGATTTTTCTTTTAATTCCGTTCTCGCCATTGTAAGATATCCCCGACACAACTTGCCCGAAAACGATTCGACTGCCCCCATCAAAGATGTAGTGAAAGGGACCGCTCACCGGCTTCACGCCGAGGAGCGCCGTCGCGAGATCGTGCAGCTCGTCGGGCGCTATGGCCGCGTTACCGTCGACGAAGTGGCCCGCCGCTTTGGCATCTCCACCGTTACCGCTCGCGGCGACCTCGATGCGCTCTCGGCCACCGGTTCGCTCGTCCGCTCGCACGGCGGTGGGATCCGCCCGCTTGCCGCTACCCCCGAGCATCCGCTCCGCGAACGCGCCGGCATGTATCACGAGCAGAAAGTCCGCATTGCGCAAGCCGCCGTCCACCTCATAAAGCCGCTCCAAACCGTGATTTTGTGTACCGGTTCAACTGCTGCCCAGGTCGCCTGCCAGCTGCGCGACGACCGCCCCCCGAACCTCACCGTCATCACCTACGCATTGAACATCGCGGCCGAGCTCGCAGATCTCCAAAACTTGTCGCTCATGTTGCTCGGCGGCTTCCTGCGCCACCCCTCCACCGCCTTTGTCGGCCCGCACGCCGAACAGATGATGAGCTCTCTCCATGCCGACCATTGCTTCTTGAGTACTGTCGGTTTAGACGCTAATATCGGCTTAACCACCCTCGACATCATGGAGGCCCAGCTAAACCGCCGCATGATCGCCTCCGCCACCCAGGTCACCGTTCTCGCCGATTCGAGTAAATTCGGGCATAGAAGCCTGTCCCAAATCTCTCAATGGGACCCCATCCACCGCCTCATCACTGATCGCGATGCCCCCGAAGCCCAAGTAAAGGAACTCCGAGTTCGGGGTATCGAAGTGCTTCTCGTTTGATCTTTTACTTTCGTTTGCTTGCTTTTTCCCTTGACTTGAGTTGTCAATCGCCTTACAATTCCGTCAAGCTCTCGTTTTGGAGTGGGTCTTTGTGGGATCCCGCCCGCGCTTAGAAAAAGGAGTTTTTCTCTATGAGAATGAACGTACGTCTTAGTACGGTTCTGCGGCAAATCTGTATAAGTTTGCTGCTGGTGCTATCTGGATTTATATGTTCCGTCGGAGCTTCCGCCCAGGAAGTGACCGCAGCGATCAACGGCGTCGTGACCGACCCGTCAGGTGCTGCCGTAGCCGGCGCTAAGGTGACGGCCAAGGACCTCGACCGAGGTTCAACGTTCCCAACCACCACCGATGGCAGCGGATTCTATAACCTGCCGCGCCTGCCGGTCGGCCGCTACGAAGTGCGCGTCGAAAACCCCGGTTTCCAAGCTTCGGTTAAACCCGAAGTCGTATTGCAGCTCAACCAGAACGCCAAAATCGATTTCTCAATGCAAGTCGGAAACGTGGATCAAACGGTCGAGGTGACTGGCGCCGCTCCGATTCTGGAAACACAGACCACACAACTCGGTACCGTGCTCGACGCCAAAACTAACGCGCAGCTGCCCTTAGCCACTCGCAACTATGTGCAGCTAACGCTGCTTGCCCCGGGAACGGTCACCACGGATCCTTCCACCTTCACTGGCGCGCAGTCGAGCTTCAACGGCGGGCGTCCGCTGGTAAACGGTAATCGCGAACAAACCGATAACTTCCTGCTGGACGGCATGGATAACAACCAGATCTCCGAAAATGCGGTCGGTTATACGCCCAGCGTCGATGCCATCCAGGAATTCAACATGATCACCCAGAACGCGTCGGCTGAGTTCGGCAACTTCATGGGCGGCATCATCAGCGTCAGCATCAAAGGCGGCGCGAACGCTTACCACGGCGACATATTTGAATTCTTCCGTAATGACAAGCTGAACGCCAACAACTGGGGAAATAACTGGGCCGGTCAGCCGCGTCCTCTGCTCCGCTGGAATGAGTTCGGCGGTTCATTGGGCGGCAGGATCATCAAAGACAAGCTGTTCTTTTTCGCCGATTATCAGGGCTCCCGGTTCGATCAACCCTCCACGAGCGGCACCTTTTCCGTGCTCACTACAGCCGAGCGCGCCGGTGACTTCTCGCAGTTACTCTCCCTGCCCACCCCGATTCAGCTCGTCAATCCTTACACAAAGGCTCCCATCCCCCACAACAATTTGGCAGCCGCTGGACTGTTGAGTCCTCAGGCGGTCGCCCTCGTGAATTCCCCGCTTTATCCGACTCCGATCAATGGCGATCTAACCAACAACGCTGTCAACACAACTCACAGCTATACCAACCAGGATCAGGGCGATGGCCGCCTCGATTGGAACGCCTCGGATAAGGATCATTTATTTGCGCGTTATTCCCAGGCCCACATTGAAAATCCGACCACGAACAGCTTCGCATTGAATTACAACTCGAACAATATTTACCCCATGTACAACGGCGTGATCGACTATACCCGCTCCTTTAGTCCTTCGTTTGTGAACGAACTGCGAGCCGGTGTGAACTACAGTCCGATCGTGACGGGAACGCTATCTGGAACCGGTATTACGGCCGCGAGTGTCGGGATACCGGATGTTCCCAGCAACATTCTTCCCAGCATGTCTTTCAACGGTGGTTACGCTACAAGCTTTGGCAACGCCTATGTTCTGCAAGAATTCGCGGATACCGTAGGTCAGGCGGAAGATACCGCCATCATCACCAAGGGAACTCACACGATGCACGCTGGGTTTCAGGTGTTTCGCGACAGAATTAACACCTTTTACTCTGGGAACGCAGGTATTGCCGGGATTTTCGGATTCAACGGTCAATATACCCAGGCAAATGCAAACGCCGTGCAATCTCCCGAAGCGGACTTCATGGTCGGCCTTCCCGACAACGTCCAGGGTGGAATTTCCGGCGGTACCTGGGGCCAGCGCTCCTGGACGTACGGCGCGTTCTTCCAAGATGACTGGCGCGTAACTCCGAACCTCACCTTAAACCTCGGGCTGCGCTGGGAACTGCACACTCCTTGGGTCGAGGTGGACAATCGCCAAGCCAATTTCAACGAAATTACTGGCGCACTCGAACTTGCCGGACAAAACGGAAACAGCCGGGCCTTGTATAACCAATACAACGGCATCACCAATTTCCAGCCGCGTATCGGATTCGCGTACAGTCCTACCCATAACACCGTCTTCCGCGGCGCCTACACCCTTTCAAACTTCCTCGAAGGGACCGGCACCAATCTCCGCTTGACCCTGAATCCCCCGTTTGCGACCGAACATAACGTGAACTACGAGCCGACGCAAACCCCGTCGACCCTGGCCGAGGGCTACTCCATCTTCAACGCCACCTCTGCCAACGCTATCAATTACAACGGTGCCTCCTTACGCATGTGGGATCCGAACTTCCGTCCCGCCGTATCGAATCAGTGGAACTTATCCATTCAGCACCAGTTCGGCAACTCGCTCACGGCGCAGGTCGCCTATGTCGGCCAGAATAACGACCACCTGGTAGTTCCGGTTTGGGCCTCGCAATTGCAACTGTTGCCCAACGGTACAACCGAACCCGGTTATCTGAGCGGCAACCCCACCCTCCTGAGCGAAATCGGCAATGCGAAGCTTACCGCTACCAACGGTATCCAGAATTACAACGCGCTGCAAGTTTCGGTGCAGAAACGCCTCAGCAGCGGCCTCGAGTTCCAGGCGAATTACACCTGGTCTAAATGCCTTTCAGACGCTGTCGGTTACTACGGCGGCTACGGCCAGGCAGCGGGTAACTGGTATTACTGGCAGGATACCTATAACTCACGCCTGAATTATGGTCCTTGTTACTACGATGTTCCTCAGGCGTTCAACGGCTTCGTTACTTACGATATCCCGTTTGGACATGGACGGAAATTCGGCAGTAGCATCAATGGCGTGGTCAACGCGGTCGCGGGCGGCTGGTCGGTCAACGCCATCATCAACTGGCGCGGCGGCTTCCCCTATACGATCGGTTCCAGCGTGGATAACACCGGCGCCAACAATCCCAATCAGTTAGCGGATTGCATCGGCCAGCAGCACGTCTACGGCACGCGCGTCGTCGATCCGGCCTCGGGTACCACCAATGGATATCAATGGTTCGATCCCAGCGCCTACGCAAACGAACAGCCCGGCCATTTCGGCACTTGCGGCATCGGCACCATCCGCGGTCCGGGCCTGCACACAACCGACCTCAGCCTTACCAAGTTGTTTAACGTGACGGAACACCAGAACCTCGAGTTCCGGGCCGAGGCGATCAACTTCACCAATACGCCCATCCTGAACGCCCCGAATGTCGGAATCGGGTCCACTCTCGGACAGATCACTTCTGCCCAGGGCGAACGCAACATCCAATTCGCTCTAAAATACAACTTCTAACCACCCAGAGAAAGAGGCTCTTCGACCAAAAATGAGAGCCTCTTTTCCGTGTCTATCTGTGGCCAACTCTTTACGAAGCAATCTCCTCGTCCTGCGCCGCTTTCAATAACCTCTCCGCATACATCGCTCCCGCCGGAGTATCTTCATGCTTAAAAATTGCATAACACGGATACTCGTTCCCACGGTATTGCCCGATCCGATATTTGATACTGTCTAACTCCGATTCCGTATAGTCCGGTTTCCTCAAGCGAAGATACACAAAGTCCGCCGTGATCACGTGCGGCGTCTCCAGATTCTCGTTCTCTGCCTGGCACAGCGCTACATTCTCATCCCGCAGAATCTGGTATACGCTCTCGTCAAACCAGGTCGCATTGCGAAACTCAAAGGCAGCGCGCACCGCTTTGGGAAGTAACTTCACAAAACGTCCCAACCGCTCCGCATCCACCCGGAATGTAGGCGCTAACTGAAACAGAATCGGCCCTAATCGCCCCGCGATCCGCAGCGGCTCAAGCGATTCCAAAAAGAAACGCGTGAACTCCTCCGCGCCCTCCAGCTTGAGCGAATGCGTAATCTTCATATGCGCCTTGGGTAAAAACAGAAACCCCTCGGGCGTGCTCGCGATCCACTTTTCAAACGTGGTCGCAAGCGCAATGCGGCGGTACGTGTAATTCACTTCCACCGCGTTCAAGCGCGATGCATAGAACGATAAGAATTTGGCTTGCGGCAGCTTCTCCGGATAAAATCCGGGTTTCCAGCTTGGATACGCAAAACCTGAAGTTCCACAATAGAGAGCGGCGTCGGGCACGAATCAGAGACCTGCAAACCAATCGTATCCTTGTTCCGCCCAATAGTCATCCGCCCGCTTGTTCGTGTATTGAATTGAGCCGATCCGCTTGATGCTCTTGATCCCGTATTTCACCGGAATTACCAGCCGCAGCGGCGCTCCATGTTCCGGTGCGAGCGGCTTGCCATTCTGCTCATATGCCAGCAGCGTTTGCGGATGCAGTGCGCTCTTTTTGTCCAGCCCCACATAATACTCTTCGTCCGGCGTCGCCATATAGACATACGCCGGAACTTCGCGGCCAGGCGGCAAGTATTTGTTCGTAAAATCCGAGAAGCGCGCGCCCGTCCATGAGGTGACCACGCTCCATCCTTCAATGCAGCAAAAGCGCGTGATCATCTCGACGCGCGGCAGGCTCTTTACGTCCGACAAGCCCAATTCGATCGGGCGCACTCCCGTAGTAGCTACCTGCAATTTCCAATCGTCCGCATCGAAATTTGATCCCAAGCCGACGTCGCCGTTAGGCTTCAGGTACGTAATCTCGCGCGCTGAATAGGTGGGCATCAAATGTCCATCGCTCAAATACGCGTGCGCCAGTTTTCGGTTTAAATCGAGCGCGCGCCGTTGCGGCCAGGGCGTCCCATCCTCCTGCCCCGTGCGCGTCAGCCATTCGTATGCCCCCACGCCCGCCGCTGCCGCAACCCCGCCCGTCAAGAATGCTCGGCGCGTGCGTTTTCGCAGTTCCTGTTTCAGTTCGTTACTCGCGCTCACCCGTCACCTCGTAGCCAATCACCATGCTGCGAAAATTGTTCCACCCGGCCCGCGCCACCTGCCAGACGTGCACTAAAAAGAACAGCACATACCCGATCGTTAACGCAAAATGAAGCAATCGCGCCATCCCATATCCGCCGCATAGCGCCGTTAACCACGCCAGTTGCGCCGGCTTGTATATCGCGAAACCGGTAATTACGGAGCCTGCTCCCATCAATACGATCGCCGAATACGAAACCTGCTGCGCGGCATTATATTTCTCTTGCGGCGGACCTGCCTTGCGTAATCCGAGGTCGTGCAGGACCACTTCCCACGCATCCCGAAACGTTTGCCGTGACCGCGGTACCAGATATCTCCATTCCCCGGAGAAGAAAGTGTACAAAACGTACGCAATGCCATTCAGCACAAATAACCACATCAGCGTGAAATGCAGCGCCATTCCCTCCGCTAATCGGTGATCAATTTGAAATGCTGAAATAAACCACGCAGGAAAAATGTGAAAAGAACCTATATGATACGGCGAGTATGCCCAATATATAAGAATTCCGCTCCAGATCATAAGAAATAGCAGCGGGAAGTTGATCCAGTGAAACCATCGGATCGCCCGCAAGTGCTTCAATTTCAAAGTTTGCATCCTAGCTATTCCTTCGCTGCTCTGTCCCGTGCAGTTACCCGCTGACAAGTAAGAGTTCTATCTAGTATTATTAGAACAGCCTTTGTCGAGGCGGCCCAACACCTGTTCGGGGCGGCCGCTTCCCCCGGATGGCTTTCTGGCAGATAGGCTTGATAGTGCTTGCACCTAGTTAGGATTTTGCATACAATCTTCCAGCAGCAAGGCAATGGCGATGTTGGGAAGGTTTGTACAGCCTGACCGGCAAGCGTGGCCAGATAATGTGGGCTCCCAAAAGAGGATTTACACTCGGGCAGCTTCCACTTGAGTAACTTCCGTTACTTGCGGTGACTCCCAGTATGAGTAACCGTATCTGTCGGCCTTAATCGGATCTAGATTATATTTGTTAGGCTATAAGGACTTCAATGCGACCTATGACTCTGACGGGTTTCACCGCTGGTGCTGTAATGGGCGGTCTCTCCGCCGCCGCGGCCTATGGCAGTCTGTCTAAATCGTCACAACTTTTCGGCCCCTCCGTGTACCGTGGGCCCGGGCAGGAAAAAGCTGTCGCCCTCACATTTGATGACGGGCCGAGCACCGGCACTCTCGATCTGCTCGAATATCTCGACCGGACCAACACCAAAGCAACTTTCTTTCAGTGCGGCATGAACGTTCAGCGCCTGCCGAATGTGGCCGGACAGGTTGCCGCCGCCGGACATCAACTGGGCAATCATTCCTACTCGCATCCCACCCTCCCTTTTAAATCGCGCGAATTCATCGAACGCGAATTTACCGAAGCCCAAAAGATCATTGCTTTCGAAACCGGCGTAAAGCCCATGATCCTCCGGCCTCCGTACGGTTTTCGCTGGGCCGGACTGCGCGCCGTTCAGCAGAAACTCTCTCTTTTGAACGTGCTCTGGACCGTGATCGGAAACGATTGGCGCTGGCCCGCCGAGAGAATTATGCGTCACGTTCTTCGCCGCTGTTCGCCCGGCGGCATCATCTGCCTGCACGACGGCCGCGGCGTCTATCCGAAACCCGATATCTCGGAAACCCTTCTTGCCGTCAAAACCATCGTCCCGATCCTCCAGGACCAGGGCTACACGTTCCAAACCGTAAACGAACTGCTGGCCTCGTAAACGCGTTTTTGCGGACGGGCGGCCTCCCAGGCCGCCCCCAATCACCGAAACTTGGATCGCTTCGGTGCCGTCGCCGCAGCCTTTTTCAACACCGTATCCCGATCGCCGTTCACCCAGGCCCTCTTGATCGCCGCATCGTCCATCCCTGCGATCCGCCCTGCCAGAATGAACGCCGGCAGCGCCTGCTGCAAATCATGCCAGCGCGCCATCTCGAGCACCGAAGGCAGCGCACGCTCCCGCAATAGTTCGAGTGCATCCGAATCCCGATTTTCGGTAAGGTTCACCAGCGCATGACTCGCATCGCGCCGGTCTGACCATACTACTGAATTCATCATTTCCACGAACCAGGTTGGCTCGATTCGTATATTCTCGGCCGGATGCAGCTTAGCGCCTACCGCCACCGCCTTCAGCGCCCGCGCTGCGTTCTCCCGCACCGTGTCATCACTATCCTGCAGAGCGTATTGCAGCCCGTTCACAATTACCGGCGTCGTATGCGGGCCTCGCGGGCCATATTGCAACAGGTAGGCCGCCGCCGCCCGCTGCTCCGGATCCGCCGCTTCCCGCACCACGCGGTCGATCCAGGCCAAATTCGTCGCCACCGCCGGGAGGAACGATTGCTGCAAACGCCGGCACTCCGGATCCTCCATCAGCGAGTAGCCGTTCGTCAAATCCTCGTCCGCATTCCGCCCGCGGATACTGTCGGCCACCTGGTCGAGAAAATCGTGATACGTGCCCATCAGATCGGCCGGCAGCGTTACAGGGCTCGTGGGAGTTTCGTGATAAGCCATGTGCGGCCCGTCTTTTTCCTGCACGCCGACGTACAACACCATGTTGTTCCCGTCGCAGCAAGCCGCTTCTACCCGGGAAATCACTACTCCCGACAATTTGTCGATGCGCTCTTCCGCGCCCAGCCGCGAGGGCAGCGGATCTCCCGGTCTCGCGCCCAGCGCCTGCCTGATCTTCTCCGGCGATATTTTGCGCGCCCCGTAAATCTCGATTACGCCTACGCGCGGGGTAATGTCGTTCGTGCCCGCTTTGAGGCACAAAGCGAAACACACAAACGGCAAAATCGAACGATACTTCACCACTTCAGTATCGGATGCGCTTCGCCGCGCACCGGTTTACGCCTGTTTTTCAGCCAGATCGCCCACCAGGGGCAGCTTTACTCTGCGGTTGTTATATGCCTCGTACATCAGGTACAACCACAGGCAGAATACCAGCAATCCGAAAATAGGCACCAGCGTCAAACCCGCCCCGCGAGTAATCGCGCCCAATATCCCGATCACGATCAGATAGGCAATCCACAGAACAATAACCGCTATATGCGTGAAAATCGCCTGAAAAGCGTGGAATCGAACCGTTTTATTGCGGTTATAGGGTGCTAGCACCAGGAAGATAATTCCCGTCACCAGGCCCAGCAGGTAGCAAAGCGCGCCTGCCACATTATCCGTCAGACCGCCCGTTCGGATGGAAGCGGCCCCACCCATCGCCGGATTCGGACCTGCGCCCAGCGCTGTACCGCAGTTCGGGCAAAAACTCCCATTGGCTTCGGAACCGCAATTCGGACAAAACGCCATTGCGCTCAAGTGTAGTGCAAATCGCGGAAAATTACTAGACCGTTGCCATCTCGGCGTGGTGCCGCTTTAGTACCGGCCGGAGCGCCAGATTTACGAGCAGCATCAGTACCGAGAACGCCGGGATCAACATCAACCCGCGCCGGTACATGCTGCCTGCCGACAGCGCCCCGATTATCTTCGAGCTCACCGCCAACCCGATCCAGCCAAACGTAATCACAATCCCCATCGCGGTTGCCGTGCCGCGCGGAAACGCATCCTGGGCCATCGCGAGCGTGGTCGGAAAAACCGGGGCCATGCTCAATCCGGCGCAAAACACCGCCGCTGTAATCGCTCCGGTCGAATGCAGATGCAGCATCGCGTACGTCGTGATCGCCATCAGAATCGAAACCACCATGGTTACGGTAACCGCCGACACTTTGATCAACACGCGCGAGACCACCACGCGGCCCAGCAAAATGCCGAACGCGAAACCATAACTCACCACGTGCCCCGCCGCCCGCGGATCGAAATGCACAGTCTCGACCAGGTACGTCTTCAGCCAGTTCCACACGCCCACTTCGCACGACACATACAGGAACAGAAACAACGAGAGCAGGATCAGTGCCGGATTCCGGAAGAGCGCCGGCGCCTCACTCACGTTGAAGCTCGCTTTGCCCACGGGCATCGGCATTGCCGTCATGGCGGTCACTATCACCGATACCGCCGCCAGAGCCGCGATTGAGTAACAAACGATCGCCGGGTCGATGTGCTCGCTCGCGATGTACGTCGTGATGATGCTGCCCAAGCCGAAAAACAGATTTAAAAAATTCAAGACCGAACCGGCGCGCGCCGGATCCACCGATCCCGCCAGCGCATTCGCGCCTGTTACCACAATCCCGCCGCCCACGCCCAAAATGAAGTAGACAAACAGCAGGCCGCCATATCCCCCCGCTCTGGGCGCCATGCCAAGTGCGATCAGAATCAAAACCAAGCCCGTTACAAGCCCCAGCTTTTTTCCCTTGATGTCGATGATTGGGCCGGCGGAAATCGACGCCAGGATCAATCCAAGTGCCTGTAAGCTGGCGAGCGTGCCTTGTTGACCGGTAGTGAGTCCGTACGTCGGAAGCAGAGCGCCCAGGATCGGCGCGATCAGGCCATACATGAAGGTGGCCAGAATCGCAGAGAGAATCAGCATCGCTGCATAGTATCAAACACCGGAGCAAACTCTTGGATCGCTTCAATTGCCTGTTCGCAGTCCGCCCGGGAGACATCGCAATGCGTCACCATACGCATGCGCGTCGGTCCCACTCCGTTCGCGAGAATGCCCTTTCGTTTAAGTGCGTCGCTGAATTGAGCGCTCGACATCCCAAGCCCCGCAACGTCAAATATCACGATATTGGTCTTGACCTCTTGCGGCTGGATCCGGATGCCTGAAATGTGGTCGAGCGCTGCCGCGAGATAACGCGCGTTCTCATGATCTTCATGCAAACCCGCAGGCGATTCTTCTAACGCCAGCAGACCCGCCGCCGCCAGAACGCCGGCCTGCCGCATCCCGCCGCCCAGCCGCTTCCGATACAGCCTGCCTTGCGCGATCGCCTCGCCCGATCCCGCCAATATCGATCCAACCGGCGCGCCCAATCCTTTCGATAGGCAGAACATCACGGAATCGGCTTCCCGTACCAGCCGCGCCACGGGTACCCCCGTGGCCACCGATGCGTTGAAAATCCGCGCGCCGTCGATATGCACTTTCAAATCGCGTTCGTGCGCCCGTTCGCATATCTCATCCAGCACGTCCAATGGATAAACCGTGCCTCCCGCCATGTTATGCGTGTTTTCGAGTGCAATCGCCGCAGTCGGCGCGTTATGCGGGCCAAACGTCCGCAACGCCGGCTCGATGTGATCCCAGGTAAGAATACCGTCCGCGGTCTCGACCGGCCGCGCCAGACATCCGGCAAACCAGGCAAGCATAGAAAGCTCCCAGTCGAGAATGTGGGCGCGCGCATCGCAGATCACTTCTTCTCCATGATGCGTGTGCAGCTTGAGCGCAATCGTGTTCCCCATCGTGCCGGTTGGAACAAACAGGGCGCCTTCTTTTCCCGAGATCTCGGCAGCCCGCGCCTCCAGCCGGTTCACCGTCGGGTCTTCTCCGTAAACATCGTCGCCTACTTCCGCCGCTCCCATCGCGGCCCGCATCCGCTCTGTAGGACGGGTCACGGTATCGCTGCGCAGGTCAATCCACACCGACAAACTCCTGGAAAATTTCGTTCGAAAGCAAAACACCGGGAGTGGAAAGCCTCAGCCGTGCCCCCGAGCGTTCCAGCATCCCTTCCTTGACCCAGCGCTCGATCGGACGGGCAAAGCGCTGCCACTCGGCCGAGGTCGGCTCGATGCCGGCGGTCAGTCGCAGCCCGACAAAAAAGTGCTCCTCCTCTGGGTCCGTTGCGATCGGCTCGGGCAGTCGGTTGGTCAGGTACCCGAGCAAGGTATCGGGATTACCCCACCGCCGCCCATCGCCAAACGAATGGGCGTCGAGCCCGAATCCCACGTAGGGTTCGAGGAGCCAGTACTTCAAGTTGTGCCGCGACTCCGAGCCGGGCCGCGCAAAATTCGAGATCTCGTAACGCGCAATACCCATTTTTGCGAAACGAACTACCGCGCGCTCGTATAGCTCAGCCGACAGGTCGTCGGACGGCATATTGGCCGCCCCATATCGTGTCCCGCCTGTGAGGAGTTCGTTCCCCAGGCGGCTATCTTCATCTATCTCAAACAGATACACGGAAACGTGCTGCGGGTTGAGGCGCTCGATCCAGTCCAGCGACTGCTCCCAGGACGTCACGGTTTGCTCCGGCAATCCAGCAATCAGGTCTAAGTTGATCTGATTGATCCCCATTGAGCGAAGTAGCGCCACGTCTTCCGCTACGTCTTCCGCCGTATGCCGCCGGCCGGTCAACCGGAGTTCGTTTGGCAAAAACGACTGCACGCCCAAACTGACCCGGTTAATGCCGGCCGCGCGCCACGCCTCGACTTTGTCGCGGCTGAGCGTTCCCGGCGCGCACTCGAGTGTCGCCTCGGAAACCGCCCCGCGCGGAATCGCTCCCAACAGTTCGGCGAAATACTCCAGCGGCATCAGGCTCGGCGTCCCGCCGCCCAGGTACAGCGTTTCCGGCTTCCATTCCCATTTGTGGGACCGGACTTCCTCCAGCAGCGCCCGCTCATAACGCGCGCGACTCGCCGCCGAACCCACATCCGAGGCGAAATTGCAGAAACTGCACTTCTGCTCGCAAAATGGATACGAAATGTAGACCCCAGCCACGTCAGAGCTCGATCTCTTCCCCGATTTGCTTGCCAATCGCCCACGCAATCACCTCATCGAGCGTCTGGCCGGTATCCGCCAGGACAAAGGCGCTCCGTTCGGGCTTCCAGTCCAGCTTGAAGCTCCTGGAATGAGCCGAAACCCAAATCTGGCGCACCGGCGAGTTCGGGCTCACCACGAATTTGGCTTTCGGCTCCTCGAATTCAATCGAAAGCGCCCCGGCATTGAAGTCCGGCTCGAAATCGTGCTTATCGGAAGCGACGGAAAGCTTGCGATACAGTGAGTCAAGCGCTGCACTCGAGCGCGTCTTGAATTCTTGTTCGTCCATGTCTCACTACCATTCTGTACTTACGCGCGCAAAAGCTGGTAACCTTGCGCTCTACGCGCTCATCAGCTAAGTGCCAACCCCTATGGAGCCGTCGTGTGTCCGCCAAACCCAGATCCCAGGCACCAGCAAGCTTTTCGGCGATTACCTCTATGACTTCGATAAGGTAAGCCGTTTTTACCCCTACAATTTCGCCGATCCGGCGAGCTTTGCCCAAGCGGCTGCCCAAGTGGAGTACCCGGAAGCGCGGCGTCAGGCCCTGGTAGCTGCTCTCCGCGCCCAGAACGGCGATTCTGCCTCCCTCGATCTGCTCGCCCACTCGAGCACGCTGGCGGTCGTTACCGGACAGCAGGTCGGTTTGTTTTCCGGGCCTTCTTACACAATCTTCAAAGCCCTTACCGCGGTCAAACTGGCCGAAACGCTTCGCAACACGGGAATTCCGGCGGTCCCGGTTTTCTGGCTGGCTTCCGAAGACCACGACTTGGCCGAGGTCGATCACGCGTGGCTGTTCAATCAGGAAGCGCAGCCGGCCAAGATCAATCTCGCGAACGCAGTCACAAACGGCGGCCCGGTCGGCGAAGTCGAAATCAGCGACGTGCCCTGGGCGGAGGTTCGTGGCGCACTCGGCGACCTGCCGTTCGCAGACGAAACCCTCGAGCGCTTGCGGTCCGCCTACCCGCCCGGCGCCACTTTCAGCTCCGGTTTCAAATCGCTCTTACAAGACATTTTGCGGGACTACGGACTGCTGTTTCTCGACCCGCTGCAACCCGCAATCCGGGAAATTGCGCGCCCGTTTCTAGCGGGCGCGGCAAGGCGCGTTCCGGAGCTGACCGGAGCGCTCAAGGCGCGCGACCAGGAATTGGCGGAAGGCGGATATCACTCGCAGGTTTATTTGGACGACAGTACTTCCCTGCTCTTCCTGTTGAATGAAGGCAAGCGAAACCCGCTGCGCTGGAAAGACGGCGAGTTCGTCGCGCGCGACAAGAAGTACGCCTCTGCCGACCTCTGCGGAATCAGCGACCGCCTCTCGCCGAACGCACTCCTGCGCCCGGTGATGCAGGATTATCTGCTGCCCACTGTTGCTTATGTCGGCGGACCGGCCGAAGTCGCTTATATGGCGCAAAGCCAGGTGCTCTACGAAAAGCTGCTGGGCCGCATGCCGGTAATCTTTCCGCGTAACAGCTTCACGCTGCTCGATGCGCGCTCCGAAAAAATCATCAACCATTTTCATCTATCGATACCCGACCTGCTGGATCACCAGGAGCAGGTGAAAGCCAAAATCGCGCGGCAACTGGTCCCTACCAACGTGACCGAGCAGTTCCAGGATTTGGAGAAATCGCTTGAAGTCGCATTGGGCGGCCTGCAGAAAAACCTGCATGACTTCGATCCGACGCTCGAAGCCGCCCTGCAGAAAAGCCACGCGAAGATGCTGTATCAAATCCGGCATCTTTCCGGGAAGGCCGCTCGGGAAACGCTGCGCCGCGACGAGGTCAGCACCCACAAAGCTGCCTATCTGATTAACCTCATCTATCCGCAGCGGCACTTGCAGGAGCGGTTTTATTCGATAATTCCGTTTCTTGCCAAGCATGGGCCGGACCTGCCGCAACGGCTGCTCGAAATGGGGCAGCTCACCTGCCCCGATCACATGGTGCGCACGCTCTAAGCTTGGCAATTCGTCATACTTGATAAGAGGAAGTAAGTAACGCCATGCGATCGTACACAGCCGATTACGCCGGGTGGGCGGAAGATACCGCGCGAGCGATTCAGGACGGGCGCTGGTCTGAGATCGACCGTGCGGCTCTGGCTGATGAGGTGGAAAGCTTGAGCAAGCGCGTCTACTGGCAGTTCATGAGCCGTCTGGAGGTGTTGCTGGCCCATCTTTTAAAGCAGCGCCTGCAACCAGACAACGCGACCCGAAGCTGGGCATTGACCATCCAGGAGCAACGCCGCGCCATCGAAAAGCTTTTGGCCGAAAATCCTAGCCTGCGCGGGAGACTGGACGAATGCCTGTTCGATGCTTACGAAATGAGCCGTTTTGCGGCCGCTCGCGAAACAGGTCTCGAGTTGGCGGTTTTCCCTGAAGGTAATCCCTTCACGCACGCCGAAATTTGGAGCGAGGAAACAAGCTCCTAAAGGTTTGAACATTGTTTCTGCTCGTTGCTCTCTTGCTGAGTAGTATTCCGCTTTGGGCGGATACCGCGAGCGACCTCGCGGCGCAGGCGGAACAGCTTATTCGAAGCGGCGATCGCTCGGGAGCTTTGGCAGTCCTGACGAAAGCATCCGAAGCTAGCGACGCCACAGCCGCTTCCGAAGATCGCCTCGGTTTTCTCTACGCCGTGTTGCAGCAATCGCCCGAGGCGGTCGAGTGTTTTGAAAGAGCGGTTCAACTCGATCCAAAATTTGCTCCCGCTCATTATCATTTGGGCGTCGCGCTGTGGAACTCGCAGCAGCAGGAGCGGGCTCTTACAGAATTGCAAACCGCGGCGCAACTCGACCCCAAATCGTTCGATTATCGCTATCGCTTGGGCTCGGCGTATCTGTTCCAGAACGATTTCGCGCACGCCATTCCGGAGCTGAAGGAAGCCGTGCAGTTGAATGATGCGAGCGCGCCCGGTTGGACAGCGCTCGCGCAGGCTTATCAGCGGAAAGGGGATCTGGCGCCCGCCACGGATGCGTTTGCCAAAGCCGTGGGGCTCGATCCAACCAACGACGATCTGCATAATAATTACGTTTTCGCACTCATTAATACGCGGCAGGCGGACCGCGGAATTGAAGAAGCGCAGAAGATTTTGGCGCACGATCCGAAAAACACCAGCGCCATCATGAATATCGGCTACGCGCATCTGAAGAAGGGCGAGTTCGACGAGGCCGCCTCCGCTTACCGGCAAATGCTCGCGATCGATCCCAACTCGGCCGCAGCCCATTACGATTTGGGAATCGCGCTCAAGAGCAAGGATGAATTAGAAGCGGCGCAAGCCGAATTTCGCGAAGCCATCCGTCTCAATCCCAACCTGCCGCAATCCTATTATTCGCTCGGCATCACCGATTGGCAGATGGGCGATTTTGCCGGCCTGCGGGACCAGATGCGCGCGGCCATCAAAGTATCGCCCGGCTATGCGGAAGCCTATTACATGCTGGGCATTGCATTGAAGCACGATGGCGATCTGGACGGGGCGCTCGATGCCCTGCACGAATCGATCAAGCTCGATCCCAATACGCCCGGCCCGTATAACACCATCGGCGAAATATTACATAAGAAGGGCGATACGGCGGGAAGTGAAGCGGCATTTGCCACGGGCGCGAAGATCAAGCGCGACAATGAATCAGAGCTGGCAAATACCTTGGAGCAGGGCATGCGCGGTGGCGATATCATGAAGCCGATCGCGCCCGAACCGGCATCCGCAAAGCCTGCCCGCCCGCAGTAAATCATGTCTTCGCGCCGATCTTTTCTCCGGTCGCTGTGTGCCACCGTTCCCGTTTTCTCGCTGGACCAATTGCTGGCCGATACGCCGCTCGGCGTTCAGTTCGTAAACGTCGCGCGCGAGGCTGGCTTGAATAAGAAAACTATTTTCGGAGCCGAAAGCAAGAACAAGTATCTGCTCGAAACCACCGGCTGCGGCGTGGCGTTTATCGATTACGATAACGACGGCTGGCTCGATATTTTTTTCGTCAACGGCACGCGCTTCGAAACCACGTACCAGCCGGGCGAAGCGCCCGTCAGCCGCCTCTATAAGAACAACCGCGACGGCACATTCACCGACGTAACGATGAAAGCAGGCGTCGCGCGCACCGGCTGGGGACAGGGCGTCTGCGCCGGCGACTATAACAACGACGGGCATGAGGATCTCTTCGTCACCTACTGGGGCGATTGTTCGCTTTACCGCAACAACGGCAACGGCACGTTCACTGATGTCGCCGCTCAGGCGGGCGTCACGACGCGGACGACGACCGGGCTCAAACGCTGGAACACCGGCTGCGCATTTGTGGATTACGACCGCGACGGGCATCTCGATCTGTATGTAGCTAACTATATTGACTTCGATCCGAAGACCGCTCCGCTGCCGGAAAGCGGCCCGTGTCTGTATGAAGGGTTGCTCGTCGCCTGCGGACCACCGGGTTTAAAGGGCGGCAAAGATATTCTGTTCCACAACAACGGCGACGGCACCTTCAGCGATGTTTCCGAAAAGGCCGGCATTCTCAAGAAGCAGGGTACGTACGGATTGGGCGTTCTAGTGGCCGATTTCGATAATGATGGCTGGCCGGACATTTACGTAGCGGACGATTCATCACCTTCGGCGCTTTTCAAAAATAATCACGATGGCACATTTACCGATGTGGCCCTCGATTGGGGCGTGGCGTTCGGCGCGGACGGAAAGACGCAGGCCGGCATGGGCGTCTCAGCGGCCGATGTGTATGGCACGGGCCGCCTGGATATCGTGAAGACGAACTTCGCTGGCGATACCTCGACTCTGTATCGCAATCAGGGCAACGGCAATTTCGAAGACGTCACGTTTCAGTCGGGCCTCGGGCGCAATACGCGATTTCTCGGTTGGGGTGCGTGCTTTCTGGACTTCGACAACGACGGATTGCCGGACATTTTAACTTGCAACGGCCACGTTTATCCCGAGGTGAAAGAGAAAGAAAGCGAATCGGGGTATCGCGAGCGCAAAGTGCTGTATCACAACACCGGCGACGGCAAGTTTAAGGACGTGTCGCTCGAGGCTGGACCTGGAATTCTGGAGCCGGTCGCGGGGCGCGGATGCGCGATTGGGGACTTCAACAACGACGGCAATCTGGACGTGGTCGTGAACTGCGTGAACGACGTGCCGCAACTGCTGCGCTGTGATAGCACGCTCAAGAACAACTGGCTGCAGGTGAAACTGGTGGGAACCAAATCGAACCGTTCCGGGATTGGCGCGCGCGTGTTCTGCACGCCCGAAGGAGAACGGCGGCAGATGGACGAAGTGCGCAGCGGCGGCAGTTATTTTTCCCAAAGCGATCTGCGGCTGCATTTCGGTTTGAAGCAGGCGGCGAAAGCGGATCTGGAGATTCACTGGCCGAGCGGCGTGGTGGATAAGTTGGCGGGGGTGAAGGCGAACCGCGTGGTCACAGTCGTAGAAGGGGCCGGAAACCGGAACCATTTGCCTTGACGTACGATAAAGCGTACGATGGGACAAATGAACAGTATGAAGGCCAGCGAGGCCCGAGGGAAGCTTTACCGGCTCCTCGACGAAACGGCCAGAGATCACGAACCTCTGCTCATCACCGGCCCGCGTTCCAGCGCCGTGCTCGTAGGGGAAGAGGACTGGAATAGCATCCAGGAAACGTTATATCTACTCTCAGTTCCCGGCATGCGCGAATCGATTCGCGAGGGCATCGACACTGCGGTCGAAGAATGTGAGCAGGAACCGGGCTGGTGAATGCCTGGCAAGTTGTGTTCACGAAACAGGCCCAGAAGGATGCCCGCAAGCTTGCGTCCGCCGGACTTCGGCCAAAAGCCGAGGAACTCCTCTTGCTTCTTGCCCGCAATCCTTTCGAGAAGCCTCCACCATTTGAGAAATTGCTTGGCGATTTAAAAGGCGCGTACTCCCGCCGCATCAACATTCAGCACCGGCTTGTATATCAAGTCCTTGAAGAGCAGCAGATCGTCAAGGTACTCCGTTTGTGGACGCATTAGAGTAATGCGGTTTTGCTTGCAGGTAGCGGCGCGGGGTTGACGCAAACGGAGCGGAACTCAAAAGATGTTGCGGTAGATCTCGGAAAGGGGGATTTCGATTCCCAGAGCTTCGAGTGGAATGGTGGAAGTAAGCTCGGTGTACTGGGTGATGAGCCACGTTCCGTTTTGCTGCCGCGCCGAATGTTCAACGAACGGCCGATCCTGGGAGATCAACAGGCAGTGGCGCAACGAGAGGGACGTTGCGGTAGTAAGTTGCTTTGATTCCCTTGTCATAGGTTTCGGTCGAAGGCGATAAAACCTCGACGACCAAGGTGGGATTTAGAATTACGTCTTTTCTTTGATCCCAAAACTCAGTTTCGCCGCAGAGGACCATAGCGTCCGGGTAAACACAGTGCCTGACGTCTTGCAAAAAGACCTTGAGATTGCTGTCATAGACTTTGCAGCTATCGAGAAGAAGCCGGCTCAGGGTCACGATGATGCGCACCGAAAGCAGAGAGTGATATTCCGTGCCCCCGGACATCGCGTATATTTCTCCGGCGTAATACTCGCTCTTGTGGTCGGCCTTGCGTTCGAGTTCGAGGTACTCGTCGGTGAATCGTCGCTTGTTCATTCCTCTCTCCTTGTCCGAAATCCTAACTTAACTTCGGATCAGTTTCTGGGGCTCAGGTCACGATCCGCCGCATCAACATTCAGCACCGGCTTGGATATCAAGCCGTTGAAGAGCAGCAGATCGTCAAGATACTCCGTTTGTGGGTCATTACGAGTAATGCGGTTTGCTTGCAGGTAGCGGCGCGGGGTTGACGCAAACGGAGCGGAACTCAAAAGATGTTGCGGTAGATCTCGGAAAGGGGAATTTCGATTCCGAGAGCTTCGAGTGGAATGGAGGAAGTAAGCTCGGTGTACTGGGTGATGAGCCACGTTCTGTTTTGCTGCCGCGCCGAATGTTCAATAAACGACCGATCCTGGGAGATCAACAGGCAGTGGCGCAACGAAGGGATGTTGCGGTAGTAAGTTGCTTTGATTCCCTTGTCATAGGTTTCGGTCGAAGGCGAGAAAACCTCGACGACCAAGGTGGGATTTAGAATTACGTCTTTTCTTTGATCCCAAAACTCAGTTTCGCCGCAGAGGACCATAGCGTCCGGGTAAACACAGTGCCTGACGTCCTGCAAAAAGACCTTGAGATTGCTGTCATACACTTTGCAGCTATCGAGAAGAAGCCGGCTCAGGGTCACGATGATGCGCACCGAAAGCAGAGAGTGATATTCCGTGCCCCCGGACATCGCGTATATTTCTCCGGCGTAATACTCGCTCTTGTGGTCGGACTTGCGTTCGAGTTCGAGGTACTCGTCGAGAGTGAATCGCGGGTGGGGGAGCGTTGCCATCCTACTTTGATTGTAGTGTGGCGAAAAAATTAAGGGCCGGCAAGCGAATCGCTTGGCCGGCCCGTTCTGTTTGTTATTCGCGGTTACCAGCGGATAGTTCCGGAATATTGGATCCGGCGCATCAGGTAGTTGCCGCTTTGTGCCGTACTTGTGATCTGACCGACGCTGCTGCTCATGATGTCAGAGTTGGGCAAGCCAAGGTTCGTATGGTTGAACGCGTTGGTAGCGTCCGCTCTGAGCTGAAAAGTGAAGCGTTCAGTGATGCGGAAGTTCTTCATGAGCGAGACGTCCTGATTAATGAAGATTGGCCCATAGAGATTGTTGATCGGTACGTTGCCGAAAGTATTGGCTGCCGGCAGCGAATATGGATTATTGGGCGCCCCCAAGTGCGTAATCCACTGATTGCGGTTCTGGACCGTGGAGTATGGGTTGCCTTTGCCGACGTTGGGACGATTATTCGGACCCGTGTACGGAACTGTGACCGGCAATCCGGTGGTAGGATCGGTGCCGTAGTTTTCGATCGAGGGCTGGAAGGGGAATCCGCTATAGAAAGTAGTCACTCCACTGAGATTCCAGCCGCCTAGGACAGCATCGATTAAGCGATTCGTATTGGCTCCATAGCGACGGCCACGGCCGAACGGGATGTCGTAGGCCTGAATGAGGGTCAACTGCTGCTTAGGCAAGTTCGGGTTGATTCCATAGCCCAGAGGACGGTCATATAGGAACGAGAAGGCCTCGCTTCCGCCGTAGCCGTCGCCCTTAGCGACTTGATAGGTGTAGTTTCCTTGCAGGTTATACCCCCCAGTCGGGCGAATCGTGAACAGAGCTTGCAGCGAATTGTATTGATTATTAGCGCAGTTACAAAAGTCGTTGACACCCTGCGTCCAGCCGAACTTGCTATAGAACGGATATGCTATGGTGGACTGCACCGCAGAACTTGCGCCGGGTATAAACGCCTGTGTATTGAGGTTGAAATTCTCATCCGTACCCAGGATTTGATGGCGTCCCGAGTTACCGACATAACCAGCCGAAACCGAGATCTTGGGTGTGAGCTGCTGCTGCACTGTGAAGTTGTAAGCGTAAACGACCGGCATAGTGAGGGTGCCGGGGCGCGTGAAGGCGCTGAGCGTGGTGCCAGGCCAATTGTAGGTGCCGTCCGGGCCCGGAGTATAGCCGGAGGCATCGAACGGGGGCGGTCCTTGCGCGAGGGTGAAGACGTCGCAGAAATTGGTGCCGCAGTTCGCAGTCGGGTTCAAGGTTTGATTTGCGAGAACCGGCGGGTTTTGAGTGACGTTGTGGCCGAAGTTATTGCCGAAGGTCCCGAGACTGTAACTCCAACCGTATCCGGCCCGAATTACTGTCTTGGGAGTAATCTGATAGGCAGCACTCAAGCGCGGGGCGAAGTTATGCCAGTTCATGTTCTGATAACCGTGATTGGAGACCAATCCGATACCGAAAACATCCATCTGGCCTGTCGCGACGTTCAATTCGGCGCCGTTTCCGGGGCCATTAACGGTTTCAGGGAATAACATTTCCCAGCGGAGACCGTAAGTAAGCGTCAACTTCGAAGTGGGACGCCAAGTGTCTTGACCATACCAGAACCAGCGTTTTTGCCGTTCCTGCGCATTCGTGCTGGAGCTGACATACCGATTGAAGTTGTTTACGTCGCCCAACAGAAAAGAGGCAATGGCCAAGCCACCGACAGTGTTACTGCCAACACTTGGAACAATGCCGGTCTGAGCACCGCTGAAGTAAAGCTCTCCGGCGCGATGGTTGTCGCTCGGCACGCGCAGGTTCAAAGCGTAGCGGATATCAGCTCCAAACTTAAAGCTATGATTGCCGCTTATCTTTGGTGATGTTATCGACGAATTGGTATTGGCGCTCCTGCTGATCGAGCGGGCAGTTACATTGATTGACGCCAAGCGAGTAGCCCAGTTCCGGTTCGCCTGAGCGGGTTTTGAATGTAGAAGGCCGGCAGACCTGAGGTGTAAGTTGTATCGGTGTTCAGTCCCGGAATACCAGCGGCGGATGCCGGCTGCTGCCCGTAGCCGTTCGGCACGTCGGTCACGCGGTAGCGCATATAGCCAAAACGGAATTCGTTGATCAAGGTGGCGTTAGCCGTATGCGTCCACCCGGCGGCAAGGCTCTGGTTCAGGGCATCCGAGTCCCCGGCATAATTGACGTTGCTAAAGGCTGGGCCACCGTTGATTTCTCCGAAAACGCCCGGCGCCTGCTCGCCAAAGTGCGCGTAGCTGTAACGTCCAAAGAACGTATTCTTCTCGTTCAGGTAGTAATCCCAGCGCGTGTTCCATTGTTCGCCGTTGAGCGCCAGAGCGCCGTTAGCTTCGTAATTGTTGTAAGGAGCGGCGACGCCATTGACGAGGGTGCCGACCGTATTGGGAGCGGGGAAATAGTTAAGGAGAGCAAGGGCCTGCGGAGAGAGGCGGCTCGGATCGATGCGATTCTTGACGCCGCCATAGCTGAACGGTAAACGCCCGGTGCCAGTCGCCGGGTTCCCGGTATTCGGATCGTAAATAGCTGGTAGTTAGAGCTGCCCGTCTGCACGCCAGCCAGTCACTGAAATCGCCGGTGCGTTCGGCGGCCGTTGGAACACTAGTGAGAATCGAACCACCTTTCTTGGTGCGTTCGAGTTGCGCGTCGCCGAAGAAGAACAGCTTATCCTTGATGATGCGGCCGCCAATGGAACCGCCAAACTGGTTCTGGCGGGTAGTAGGAACACCGGCGGCGGTGTTTTCGCTAACGGGATTGCGACCGAAATCCTGGAAACCAGGCGTATTCAGGAAGAGATACTCGAAAGCGTCTCCGTGGAAGGCGTTGGAACCGGACTTGGTGGAGTAGCTTGCCACACCCGCGCTGGTATAGCCGAATTCGGCGTCGTAGTCCTGGTTAGCCTGCTTGACTTCGTTGACCGAATCGAAGGTCGGGTTGATGACGATGATCCCAAGAATCGGATCCTGATTGACCGTACCGTCGAGATAGTAGCCCATGCTATCGAACAACTGGCCGTTAACCACCATTTGGATACTGGCCTGGGGATTTTCATCCGAAGCGTGCTGCCACCCGAGTTTTGCGGTACCGGGATTTAACAGCTCAAAAGACTGCAGATTGCGGCCGATACTGGGAATGCTTTGGATCTGCTGCGCAGTAAACGTCTGCGCAACGTCGGCGCGGTCGGTTTGGAGCAGGGGAGCGGCGGCAGTTACTTCGACCGTTTGAGTCGACGTTACCGACCTGCATGCGTGGCATTGAACTGCGTCGCCTGATCGACTTGCACAGTCAGATTCGTTGGACTGAACTTTCGAGAACCCAGGCGCTTCGACCGTGACTTTGTATGTGCCGGGGATCAATTGACCTTTGGTGTACTGCCCGGACTCGTTGGTGGTTACATCCGACGACGTCCCCTTAGTTGTTTCCGTGATCGTTACTTTGGCGTTGGCGACAGCCGACCCGCTGGGATCAGTGACCGTGCCGGAGATGCTACCAAATACTTGTTGGGCGAATCCATTGCCGGCCGTTGCAACCAACAGGCACAGCGTAATGAGCCAGGCTAAAAATGAGCCCATTGCGACGACTAACCATAATCAGACTTCTCCTTGGAAGCTAAAACTGCAATTCAGGCTGCTACCGCCGGGAGACCCGCCCAACGGAAACAGCATCAACTCACACCACCAGGGTTAGTGTAATACGAACGGTTGAGAATGGAAACAACTTTTTTGCCGGCTTGTTAATCAACGGCGCATGGTAATGCTCTGGGGTACTAACTTCAGGTACTCCCCAACGACCTGCTGGGCTTGCGCCGGCTGGTTTAAATGGTTGTACACGTCGGCCAAAGCCCGGTAGGGTCGCTCATCGTAAGGATCGAGAGCTATGCTTTTGCGAAAGGAAGCTATGGCGCCAGACGTATCGCCTGCAGCGTTTCGCGCAACGCCCAAATCGAGCGCATATTCCGCATTACTGGGATCTTTACCGGCAGCCCAATTGAAAAAGCGTATGGCAGAGGAGGTCTCACCGGATGCCAAGCAACATATAGCCTTCGGCGGCTAGGACCGGGTCATCGATCTGGTCATTCCGAAGCTGGGACAGCGTGTCGAAGGCGCGCTGGAACTGCTCGCCCGATTGGTTGTGTTTCGCCGTGTCGAACAGCGCCAGACCCAGATTGCGAACCGCGAACTCCGGCGGACCCGGCTGCCATACGCTCAAGGAAACCGGTTCCGTTTCTACGGCCGGCTCTGTTATACGCTTCACAATGCGATGGTCCGTAACCGCCGCGTGCCCGATATCCGACGCCTGGCGGCGCGGCATGTGGCAGGACACACAGTCGCTTCCAACGCCTTTCGGATGAGCCGCGGCTAACTGCGATTTGGGCGTGACACGACTTACAAATTCCCGCGATTTGCGCCTGCCGGTTGACCGGCTCGCCATGCGGGTCGTGACACGTCCCGCACCATAATTTGCCGGAACTGCCCCGCAGACACGCGCTTAGCGCGAGCTCCTCGGCATGGCTGACGGCCGCGATCGAAAGCTGGCGCGTGGAGTTCGTTCGGTAAACAAAGTGGCTTTCTGTCAATTCGAGCGGCTCACCAGGCTTGAAATCGGTCCAGGTCTTGCCCGGATTGAGGACGGCCGCCGCGCCCTCCAGATGGCACTGCTCACAGACACTGTCGCGCACCCGTCCGGTGAGCTTCGCCGGATTCACGATGGAACCGGGCACAGGGCGCTTCAAATGCTGCTCGCTCGGCCCGTGGCAGCGTTCACAGGTGATGGGGGCGAGTTCCGTAATCGCGGCCCCATTCTGCCGGACAGATCCGGCATGGCAGGCGAGGCAGTTGAGCGTAATGCGGCGGTTGAAATCGAGCGTGGTCGCGCCTTCATAGCCGGGGGAAGCCGCCCATTCGTTCTGCCTGGTGTAGAACGATGCCGGCGATTGAAACAGGCGGCCATCCAGGTCGATCAGAAAGCTCTTGCCTACTTTCCCGGCGCCAATGGCATAGGCGATGGGGTAATCGGCGGTCAGACCGGCCTCCTCAACTCTGGTGTGCAGCACGCCTTGTTTGTGAAAGATCGTCACCGAACTGCCGGACCGTGTATGGGTAAACGATCCGTCCGGCACGCCGGGGTGCGTCGAAAGCGACTGGCCCATGGCGGAAGCTTCGAAGCGGGCGACTTCGCGCGGATGGCAGGGCTGGCACGGTTGGGTCTGGACAACTGCGGCCCCGGCGGTGATGCTCCAGAACAGCAGAATAACGGCGGCGCGGCAGTCGAACAGCAAGCGTCATTATACTTTTGATTTGATATGTGGACCGCCCTTTTTGCGCTGCTCGCGGTAATCCCGGGCGCCAGCGACGTGCACCGGCAGGGCGTTGCACTGTACCAACAGAAACAATACGCCCGGGCGATTGCCGTTTTGGAAAACGCCGCCAAGAACGAGGCGCCGGGCTCTGCGGAGTACAAAGAGTCGGCGCTGCTGATTGGACAGAGTTATTTTCAGTTAGCACAAGCCCCAAAATCGATTCCCTGGCTCGAAAAAGTGACCAACGTTAACGAGGCAAACTACATGCTCGGCTATGCCTATCTGCAAACCGGGCAGCCGGAGAACTCGGTTGCGGCATTTGCGCGTTTGTTTGGGGTGGAGCCGAAATCGGCGCCGGCGTATTTGCTGGCCGGGCAGATGATGTTGAAACAGGAGTACGAAGCCCAGGCGGAGACGGCGTTACAGAAAGCGCTGGCGCTCGATCCGAAACTGCCCGAATTGCATTATCTACTCGGGGAGATTGCGATTTTTCGCGGACAGTTGGACGCAGGCGCGAAAGAGATGCAGCAGGAGCTGCAACTGAATCCGAATTTCGCGATGGCGTGGTACCGGCTCGGGGATGCGTTCTCGCGGCAGGAGAAATGGAGTGCGGCGATTCCGGATCTGCAGCGCGCGATCTGGCTGAACCCGGATTTCAGCGGGCCGTTCATTTTGCTGGGCAAGTGCTATTTCAAAATGGCGAATTATCCGAACGCGGAGGGAATTCTACGGCGCGCGCTGGCGATCGA
Source organism: Terriglobia bacterium (assembly GCA_963767485.1). Lineage (GTDB taxonomy): Bacteria > Acidobacteriota > Terriglobia > Bryobacterales > Bryobacteraceae > Bog-105. Next base: position 174,693 of record CAVYDZ010000009.1, read on the forward strand.
TCCGCGCAATTCCTCGGCCACCTATTTGTTGGGGCAAACGCTTATGTTAGCGGGTAAGAAGGATGAGGGGAAAGCCGTTCTGGAGCAGTGGAAGAGCTTGCAGCAACAGAAGGCGGCGCCAGAGTTGGAACGCTAAGCCGGCGGACGTTGGTCAGGATTAATTGCGCGCACCTAGCTGGGCGCGGACGCGGGCAAGGTTCGCGCGCGCGGCCGCGTGTTCCGGATTCAGGCGCAACGCGGTTTCGAAGGCTTGTTCGGCCCCGGGCAAATCCCCTGTCATGGCAAGCAACGTTCCGAGGTTCGCTTGCACGTCCGCATCGTTCGGCGCGAGATGCGCGGCTTTGCGAAAACAGAGCAGAGCTTCCTTTACCGCGCGCTGTTTGAAATAGATGGTCCCGAGAGCGGCTTGCGCGGCGGCATCCTCGGGACGAGATTCCAGGAACATTTTGTATTCGGCTGCTGCCTGTTGAAGATCGCCTGAAGCAGCCAGGCAGCGCGCCAGGTTGTATTGCGCGTTCAGGTATTGCGGATCGGCTTGCAAGGCGGCGTGTAACTCCGCAATCGCTTGCGGAATCTGATCTTGCTCCATCAAGACCGTGGCCAGGCTGTTGTGAGCGGTGGCGCTGTTCGGCTCGATGCGCAGGGCGTCGCGATACATCGCAGCGGCTTCGTCCAGCTTGCCTTGCGTTTGCTCCAGCGCGGCGAGATTATAGTGCGCGACGAAATCCGCCGGATATTTCTCGAGACGGCGGCGCATGGCGGCTTCCTGTAAGGCAAAGCGCGGGTCATGCGGGCCGGTCTGCGAATTCTTCGGCAGAACCTGCAGCCACACGTGGCCCATTTCATCCCGGCTGCGATCGCCCGTTTCGACAAGTTTCGGCGGATGGTTCGGATTGCGAGGATTCGAGCTCGAATTGTCGTAGGTGATGCGCATCCCGACTTTCGTGCCTTTGGGCAGCGGAATCGGACGCGCGTATTCGTATTCGGCTTGCCAGTTGATATCCCAATCGCTGATGTGAATCAGCGAAAGCCGTTCGCCATTGGGTAGCGTAGCCCAGGCATCGATGGTTTTGCCGAGGTAGTGAGCGTGCGGATAGATAGCCAGCAGATCGACATCGACCGGCAGTACGAGCGAATCGGTGACGGCGAACTGGCGGTCGCCGGGGGGGATGTGGATCGCACCGTCGTGTTCAAGCTGCAGCAGCATCGGGAAACGCGTCGGCGGCTTGGACGAAAAGTAAAGGCCGATTTCGACTTGCACCGATTCCGGCTTGCCTGTCGGTTGCAGGTGCAGGTTCAGCACGAGATCGGTTCCGGGATCGAGCCGCCAGCTCATGTCCTCGGGTTCGGGGCGCAGCACTGTGGCCGGTTTCCAAAACAGAAAATGCGAATCGGGATCGAAGTTATCGGGCGCGGCTTCGGCAATCACATCCATGCCGGGGAAGCCCGGTTGGCCGTCTTCTCCGTCCCGGCGGCGCATGGATTGCGTGCGATCCAGGACCACGTTCGCGTGATGCACAACCCGCGGATTCGTAAGGTGAAGTTCAAGGCCGCGCACGTATTTGGTTTCAGTCAACCCGGTGGGCACAATGAAATTGCGAAACACGTCCGTGCCGGAAGCCGGCATTTGGTAGGGCTTCGGCATCTTTAAAATCAGATCGGGGCGGCCCATTTGCCACTCACTGATGAAGCGCGGCACGGGCGGCGCATCGTTCGGATTCCCCTGCGGTTTGCCTTGCGCGAGCCAATCGGCGAAAAGGCGGATTTGCGCGTCGGAGAGGCTGCGGTCGCCCGCGAATTGGAAGTGTCCGGGAGACGGAGGCCAGGGCGGCATGTAGCGGCGCCTGGTGACGTCCACAATTTGCGAAGCGTGGCGGCTCACGTCGGAATATGTCAGCAGCGGAAACGGGCCGACACCGCCCGCGTGATGGCACGGCGCGCAGTGTCGATACACGAGCGGCGCAATGTCCTTGGTGAAAGTGACGGGCGCGCCGGCAAGCGTACTCGCCAGAACCAGAATGCAGAACCACTTCATGCGCTCTTACTTAGTATCCAGCGCGGAACGGATCAGCGCTTCGAGTTCTTCCTTCGAAAGTGCAGTGCTGATAAAAAGTTCCTGACGTGCTCCCGCGCTCAAAGCGATGGCTTTCCATCCGTTGGTAGTCGGGACGGTGAGATGGATCGAAGGCGCGCCGCGAGCGTTGCGCACGGGACGAATCACGCCCGGAATGATGGATCGGATTTCCGTTCGCGGATGCAAAAGACGTTCGAGCACGGGACGGAGATTGTCGATAATGCTGTGCTCGATTTTGAGCTTGCCTTGCGCAGCGCGTAATTTCATTTGAAGCGCTTCTTGTACTGGAAATCGATACCAAACTCGCCGTTATCGTCGCGCACCGCTACCACGGAGAACTGGGGATTGAGCGCCCATTCCAGGCGGAAGATCTGTTCCGATGTTTGCGAGAGATTGGTTACGTAGGTCACCGTGATGGCTCGCGAAACTTGTTGCTCAAGCGTCAGGCGCGCTTGCGGCGTGTTGCTGATCCCCTGCACGAGTGGATCGATCTTGATATTGGTAATCCCAAAGAGCTTTGAAAGGCGGTTCGGAGGTTGGGCCACCACTTGGCCGAGCACCGTGTTTGTATTGGATGCCAGCGCCGGCGAGTTGTTCACGATTTGCGTGGTTTGCATATTCGCGGCCTCCTGCGGGGTCCGGCCCACCGTGAGAAGCGCAATGATGTCGCGCGGCTGCAGAGGCGGATCGGAACGATACGTTACATTGAGCTGGTTGAGGGTGCCGGCGATGGTGATATCGACCTGGATGCCGCGCGCCTGCGTTTCGAGATCGAGATCGAGCACGGGATCAATCTTACTCGCGTTTACGAAGCGCACTTCGCCGCGATTGATGCTATAGCGGGACCCGAAAATCCGGATATCCCCCTCGTTCGCGGAAACGGAGCCGAGCAGCACGGGACGGTCGGGCGTTCCGCGCAGTCGCAGATCGATCTCCGCTTCGACGTCGCGGCTGAGCGCGGTGTTCAATTGCAAAGCAGGCGCGCTCTTGATATTTACGTCGAGATGGAGACCGGTGAGAAAGCTTTTCTGATTGGCCGGAACAAGCGTCGCCGCTCCAAAACTGGCGAGTACGTTCGCTACGTCGGTGGTGGGATTGAACACCACGCGGGAAATGGTGGCGGTTCCCGCGAGCAGGCTGCTTTCATTGGTTCCCGTGAAGCGCAGATTCGAACTGGCAGTGATGCTGATGTTGCTCGCGCTGCGCACGCGCACATTTTCGGTTTGCGCAGTGAGGTGATAGGTGAGCGCCCCGCCGGCAAAGCTGACGAAACCGCCGAGACGGGCCTGGCCGCCGCCCACTAGACCGGCAAGATGATCCACCGTGGCGCGGCCGTTATCGAAGATCACCGCGCCATTCACCTGGGTGAGCGCGGTCGATGGATAATCTTCGAGCGCCAACGAAGCATCCCGGATTTGCATTTGGCCTTTGATGATAGGAGCCTCTATTGGGCCGTTGAGCGTTGCGTTCATAGCCGCGTGTCCGTTCGAAATGAGATTTGGATCGAACAAACGGACGAGCTGCAAATTTGCGTCCCCTTCGACGGTGAGTGCGAGAGCCCGCGGTTGCCCGTAATGAACGGAACCGGCGAGCGTGAGTTTAGTATCGCGGCCGGCCAAGTGGAAGCGGTCGATTTCGATTCGGCCATTCGCGGTTTTGAGCAAGATGGGGCCGCTGTTCTGCAATGGCAGGAATGTTTGCTGGCCGGGGGACGCGAGAGAGGTCACGGCAAGCTGGTTGAGCGTGATGTTTGCGGCTAGACCGTTCAGGTTTTCAAGCGAGCCGGAGATAGTCGCTTCGCCGGAGAGCGAGCCGTCGACCTGTAGCCGTCTATTTCTTTCGGGAGCGAGCAGCGAAAGCAAAAGGCCGAGCCGCGTACGATCGAAGCGCAGATTTCCTTGAACCGGCGACCCGGATGTAAGCGAGACCGTAGCTTCACCAGCCAGGCTGCTCTGTTGCAAGTTGCTGTTCAGTAAAATGCGCATGCTGCCAGCGGCAGTCGAGAAGCGCGCTGTGATTTGGCCGAGCGGTGTGTTGCGGAAGGTGGCATTGCGCAGCCTTACGCTGCCGTCCGCCAGCTCAGGGCTCAGGCCGTGTTCGCGCAGATGAACCGTGACGGCGGCTTCCACATCAAGCTGCCCACGCAGATCGGGATAGCGCTCGTTCAGGAAGTCTATGCCGGAAGTGGGATATCCGTTGGCTCTTACGTTCAGCGAGACCTCGCTATTCCGCCAATCGTCGATGCGGGTGATCCGGCCGGAAAAAGAAGCGCTGCCGCCGCGCGGCCCCGACAGCTTGCCATCGCTCAACTCTAAACGGTGGTTGGCAAGATTCAGGTTGGCTTCCACGCTGGAGATTTCCTGGCGTTCGAGCACGGCGTTGTCGAGCGCCAGGCGGCCCGATGCGGAAGGATTCGCGAGTGTTCCGGTTATGTGCAGGTTACCGGAAGCGATGCCGTTTGCCGCCGGGGCGCGCAGCGAGACATGATGAAAGGCGGCTTGCAAATTAAGCTCGCCGGGCTGCCACTTCAACAAGGTTGCAGAGCCGGAAAGCGAAACCCGCGCAGAGTTTCCGTCAAGCGTGGCGGAGGCGAGCCGGAGCGATTGCGCATTAATGGCGCCCGCGGCACGCAGCTGGTCCCACGCCTCACCCGCCAGTTGCAGGTGATCGATGGCAAGCGAACCGGTGAGCTGCGGCTGCGTTAATGAGCCGGTCGCAGTACCAGTAAATTGAATACGCCCAGCACTCCGCAGCACTTCCTGTGCTTGCGCCGGAAGCACGCGAAGTGCAGGTTCCAACTCGCGTGGATTGGAGCTGGCCATCTCGAGCTTTATCCCGGCGTTCCAAGAACCCTGGAGCGCTAACCGGCTCGCGGGCAGCCTTATAAAGGAGTCGCCGAATTCCAACTCTCCCCGTTGCTTTTTCGACACGCGCACCTCGCCAAAGGAGGCCAGCGAAAGATCCGCACGGAACGCGAGTTCTTTATAGCTTTCGGGTAAGGCGCCGGCAAGCAATAGCGGACCGCTCAGCCGGACATCCCACGGCAACATCGGTCGGTGCGCGGCGGCCAGGACTTGATTTAGCCGGACCTGCGCGAGATTGCCGTCGAGCGTAAATGCCCGGGCGTGAGAAAGTGTTCCAGATCCGCGAAAGGTTCCACCGAATCCCTCCACTGTCAATTCCGCAAAGCGCAGTTCGTCCTTGCGATATTCGATGCCGGAGCTTGCGCGGGCTTCGTAGGGCAGGTGCTGCGCCGATACGCGGCCCTTGAAGCTCAAACCATTCGGAAGGTCGAACCGGCCAGTGCCTTCGGCCGTAATCGTGCCTGCGTCGAACCTCTCTGGCGGCAGTTCCCGTTTCAAATCTTGTCCATCGAGCGACGCTTCAAAGTGGAATGTAGCCACCGGCTGCGCGAAATGGTTGACCGTACCCTGCAGATTTAATGTGGAACGATTTTGCGTCCAGCTAAAGCTCCGGACATCAAGCGCATCTTTGCGGAGAAGCGCTTCGGACGAGAGCGAACCCGCAATAGCTTCACAGCAATCGGCGTCAAGACTTGCGTGCTGCGCAACGAGATTCAACCGGTACGCGTTCTGCAATCGATCATAAAGCGCAGCCAGATGCAAGCCGTGCCCCGCCAGATCGAAGCGATGTCGTCGTTGATTGATTTCGATGCTGCCGTGATGCGCCTCGAAGCGTGCAATGCGCAGGTCCAGCGTCTTTTGCAGCCAATCGGGAGAACGCCCGGAGGAAGGAAGATTACTGCTGCCGTCCGGCCAAAACATCAGATTGATTTCAGGCCGGTCGGCGGTCAGGCTCACGATGCGGACATTTCGTTCAAGCAATGAAATGATCTGCAATTGAATCGCGAGGGATCGGACAGCGAGCAGCGGCGGTTCGCCGGATTCCTCCACGCCATGAATCACCAGGCCATCCAGCCGCCCGGTCAACGTGCGCCAATCGAAAGCGAAGGAATGCAGCTCGACACGCCCGCCGGTCGAATCTTCAAGAGCGGAGACGATCTTCAAGCGCATCCGGTCCTGCAGATAGTTCGTTTGGAGCACTACGACGATAAGAACCGCGGTTAAAGCGAGTACGATGGCGAGCGCAACCAGCAGTTTCTTTCGCATCACTGCTCGAGTGCCTTATCGAGATAGACAATATTGGCGCGTTTGCGCGCGCCATTGAGCCAACTGCCCAGAGCGGCGTCAGTGCGCTCATCGATTATGGCCTGCCGCGCTCTGCCGCTGTCCAAAGCTTCCGCTGGATGCTGCTGGATGTACGCTCGGATATCGCCCTCCGATACGGCGAGGTCGGGACGGAAACGGAATTCAACAAAACGCAGAGTGGTCAACTGCAGCGCGAGATGCTGCCGCAACGTGTCTTCGCTCAAGCCATATTGCCGCAACAGTTGAGCAAGTTGATTCGCGCTGCCGAGTTCGTGCTCCACCGTATCGCTATAGGCATTCACGTCGGCCGCATCCGGCATCGTGTAACGGCTCAGCTCCATATCGCGCTTAATTAGAAACTGTTGAACCAGGCGATCGGCTGCCTCGCGCCGCGATTTCTCATCGAATCGAACCGGCTTACCGTTTAAGAGCGCAGTCACGCGCAGCTCTTCGTCAATTGCGGATTCGGTGATGACCTGATAGCCGATCGCAATCGCCACGCGGTCGACAATTTCGCCGGCCGCAGGCAATAGGAGCAGGAAAAATATAAGCGCGGCTTTCATTAGAATGCCTGCCCCAGCGAGAAATGGAACTGAAAGGCATTGATCTTCTGCACAGTGGAAACAGCCGTGTTGTTGATCAAATCCTCCAGTGTGCCTTTTAACCCGAAGAAGCGCGGCGCGTCAGGACTGAAGGAGAAATCGAGGCGCACCGGCCCAATCGGCGTTTGATACCGGATGCCGATGCCCGCCGACTGGACCATATAGTTAAAATCCTGCAAATTCTCCTGGCGGAAGCGAAAGCTAAAATCGCTCAAGGAACTGTAAACATTTCCTGCATCTTCAAACAGGACGCCACCTAAATTATCTCCGTACAGCGGAAAGCGGAGCTCAAAAGTATTGACGAACGAAGCATTGCCGCCGAGTACAAAGCCTGTAAGAAGATCGCGCGGACCGGCTTGGAAATCGGGGAACGAGCGCAGCGAAGTGGAACCCCCGGAATACAATCGTTCCGCCAAAGGGATGTCCGCCGCGCCCCCGAGCCGCGTGATAACGCCGAACTGCGTGCTGCGCGCGAAAACAAAGTCGCGATGAAACGGATGGTACGTGGAATTGCGAAATAAGCCGCGGAGAAAGCTGGTTTGCGAACCGAGAAAACGCGGCGCATAGCTGAGATCCGCAGTCGAATAGCTGCCGTGATGGGCGTCGGCCGGATCGTCGCGGTGGTCGCGAATAATCGAAAGTTCTCCTAAGCCGAGCCGCTCCGGTTGCGAGAGAAGCGGGACAAGCAGCGGATCGATCTTAAGATTTGAGATCGTCACATTGCGGAACACCAGGCGGTACTGGACGGTGTATCCCCGGCCGACTTTCTGCCCCAATTGGATCGAGCCTTCCCGCCGGTGCGCCGTGTACGTCCGGATATCGTTCGAGTTCTCAACCAGCCCCGTAGTGGTCAGGCTCAGATTCGGATGCGAGCCGAACTGCGGAATAAAGTAGGTAAGAGCCGCCCGTTGTTCTATGGTCGAAACGGCAGTTTGCAAGCCGACCGTCTGGCCCAGGCCGAGAAAGTTAATGCGTGTGATGCCTACCGCAAGCCTCGGCGCGAAACCGGTGGACCCGGCTGGATTATCGAGACTGGTAGCTCCGCCGCCAAGGCGCGCAATCTGTGCGCCGAAACCCAGATTCAACGAGTAATGCTTCGCTTCATCGATGTCGTAAAGAACGTATTTTTGGTCCTCATCCCCATCCGGATTTTGAATGCCCGTGTTGACGCGCGCGAAAATACCCAGGTCATACAACCGGCGCTGGCTGTCAGTTTCCGCAGCACGCGAGAAAGGCTGCCCCTGCTGCAACTCGATGCGCTTGAGTACCAGGTTGGGACGAGTCGTTTCGAGGCCGGTCACGATCACTTTTCTCACGTACTCGCGCTCGCCAGGCGTGATCACGTACCGTAAATTCACCTTGTGGCTGTCGGCAGACGGAGTCTGGTAGAACTCGAAAGACGCATCGCTGAAGCCTCTGGTATAAAAGTATTCGAGCAGCGTTTCACGATCTTCGACGATACTGTTCGGACTGAACGGCTGCCCGGCGAGCGAAGCAAGGTTCCATCGCAAGCCTCGAAGGTCTGGCTCCGGGACACCTTGTATTTCGAGACGCGACACCAGCCATTGCGGTCCTTCGTCGATTGACACGACGGCCGCAAGGTGGTTTTTCACGCCGTGATAGTTATCGACCAGGCGCGAACTGATCCGCACGTCTCGAAACCCATTCGCAAGGTATAGGGTTTGAATCGACTGCAAATCCTGTTTGAGGTACGCGGCGCTAAAACGGCCATACGGGAAGCGCGGAAATTCGGCCGGCTGAACATAAAAATGTTCTCGAATCAGATCATCCGGAAAGTAGTGATTACCGTCAATGCGCAGCGCCACAAACTTGTGGCGCGGGCCTAGTGTCACGTGATACGTAATCACCCGGCCCCCGACGGCATCTCTTCTTTGTACTTCGTAAGAAACCGCTGTTTCCAGATAACCCTCGGCCTGCAAATATTCCGCGATGTTGCGTTGCCCTTCATCCAGCAGATCGGAATCAATCGACTTTTCCTGATAGATGGGAACGAGTTCGTTCAACTGATGACGGCTGATGTTCGCGCCATCCACTGAAAGCACAATCTGCGGTCCTGCTTCCAGCCGGAGATGTGGTTCCACCGTGTTCGCTTCATTCGAATAATTGAGCCCGCTAAGCGTCACGCTAGATTGCAGCCGGTCTCGCTTTTCGTAGTAGCGCCGCAAGTTATCTACGCCTTGGCGCAGTCGCGATTCCGTCACATACTGCCACCCGAGCAGGCCGTAGAGCCGTTTCCAACGGGTGGATCGAACGATGCTGTCCATGTTTCGTTCGGGGTGCCCTGAAATTTTTGGCTCCGTAAAGCGCGCTCGATCTCCGGGGTCGAGAGACAAGGTCACATCGGCGGATTCAGTGTCGGGATGAAGACGCACGCTCGAGTCTACGCTCGCGTGATAGAAGCCATTCGCGTGCAGCACATCCGAGATCGAGTTCACTGCCTGCTTTCTTTCGTTGTCCTGATAAGGGGCGCCGAGACTCAGTTTGGCGGCACTCGAAAGCTGGTCGGCATTCGGCGGCTGCTTGATTCCCTCTATCAAGACGCGCCCTACGAAATAGGCCGGTTTGGTGAGGAAGCGCAAACTCATGCCGGCGCCGTCTGGCTCGGCATCCACGGCAATATCGGCATAGCGGCCGGAGGCGAAAAGATTCTGGATCGATTGGCGCACCTGCCCTCCGCGGAAGAGCGAACCGGGATGCAGCGTGAGCTTGCGCGCGATTTCCCGTTCGGTGAGTGGCTGGTCCGCGGGCACGAACGTAATCGCTTTGATGACGCGCCCCTCGTAGTCGCTTTCACCCGCCGTACGCGCCGGTGTCTGCGCAACCGCGCATGGCAGCAGCCCGGCGAGTAAACACAGCACGGCTGTTAGGATCGTCGTATATGTCTCCGGAGGAGAGGGAGCGCTACTCCCGGCAAATCCGATTCTCACCCATTGGCGAAGCGGGCCAGGAGCGGATTCGAAAAGCTCGAATTTGCGTGGTGGGTTGCGGCGCACTAGGAAGCTTTCAGTCCGAAGCACTGGTGCGCGCGGGCGTGGGACACATCCGCCTCATCGATCGCGATACTGTCGACACCACGAATCTGCAACGGCAGTGGCTCTTTGACGAAACCGACGCCGCGGAAGAAACGCCGAAAGCTATCGCGGCGGCGCGCCGTCTCAAAACACTCAACAGCGGCGTCGCAATAGAAACCGCCGTTCAGGACGTAACTCCTTCGAACGTGGAGGAACTGCTGGCAGATTGCGATCTGATCTTGGACGGAACCGACAACTTTGAAACGCGCTATCTTCTTAATGATTTTAGCGTCAAGCGAGCGATCCCCTGGATTTACGGCGCAGCCGTGGCGAGCTATGGGGTCGTGATGCCGGTGTGGCCGGAGCACGGGCCCTGCCTTGCGTGCGTGTATCCCGAGCCGCCCTCCGGTCCGCAGATGACGTGCGATGTGAATGGTGTTTTGTCCTCCGTGACGGCCTCCGTTGCGGCGCTGCAGGTTTCGCTCGCCCTCCGTCTGCTGGTGGGTTGGGACGATTTCGAATGCCGCATTCACACCATGGATGTCTGGGACGGCTGGGCGAAACAGATCGCCGCGGGCCCGCGCGACGAGCGCTGTCCGGTCTGCGTGGGCCGCGAATTCCGGTACTTGGACGGGAAGCGGCGCACCCCGGTGAGCCTGTGCGGGCGCAATGCCGTCCAATTGCATGACACGCGCCGGCCGCTCGATTTACAGGAGCTCGCGAGCCGTCTGGAACCGCTCGGGAAAGTGCGGGTGAACGAATTTGCACTCCGCCTGGCGCTGCCGAAATACGATTTGACGTTCTTCGCGGACGGCCGCGCCATCATCAAAGGAACTACCGATGTTGGTGTAGCGCGCAGCGTCTACGCCCAATTGATGGGTAACTAACAGCGTCGCCGGATATCGCTTGTTGTCTCCTGTGAGCAGTTCGCTATCCCAGCACCTCAATATCTGCTGACATAATTGCTGAAATGCAGGGCTCGCAGACCAGTCGCCCAAAGCTCGCCGCGGTCGTCACCGTGTATCGCAAGTACTCTCACGCGCAGCATATCGTCGACCGGCTGCTCGACGGCTATGGTTGGAGCGGCGCCTATCATCATCCGCCAATGGACCTGGTCGCGCTCTACGTCGATCAGGTGGGCGCGGACGATCTCAGCCGGGAGCGTGCGCAGCGCTTCCCGCAGATGAAAATCTACCCCACCATCGCCGAGGCGCTCACCCGGGGAACCGGTAAACTCGCCGTCGATGGAGTCGTGCTGGTCGGCGAACATGGAAACTATCCGCGCAACGAAAAAGGCCAGACCGAGTACCCGCGCTATCAGTTTTTCGAGCAGATCGTAGAAGTCTTTCGCTCGAGTAACCGCACGGTTCCTCTGTTTAGCGACAAGCATCTCTCCTGGAACTGGACTTGGGCCAAAGAGATGTACGACACCTCGCGCCGAATGAAGTTTCCGTTCATGGCGGGTTCAAGTCTGCCGGTGACCTGGCGGATTCCATCCATCGAAATGCCGCTTGGCTCCCGCATCCGCGAGGCCTTGTGCATTTGTTACGGCGGCGTCGACAGCTACGATTTTCACGGCCTCGAAACGATTCAGTGCATGGTTGAGCGGCGGAACGGCGGCGAAGTTGGCGTTCGCTGGCTTCAGGCGTATCGCGGCGACCGCTTCTGGGATGCTATGAAACAAGGCGTCTGGTCGCACGACCTGATGCAAGCTGCCTTGTGCCGAAGTCACACCCTCACTCCGGCGCGCCCCGGATTCAATGACATCCTGCCAACCCCCGATCAAATGCGCGTGCTCGTGAAAGATCCCGTCGCCTATACCTACGAACACTCCGACGGCCTGCGTTCGACCATGCTATTGATGCACGGACTCGTGCGCGACTTCAACTTCGCCGCGCGCCTCGAGAGCACGCCGAAAATTTTTTCGACTCAGATGTATTTGCCTATGCCCGATGGCCGAACCACGCTCGCCAGCTTCTTCAGCCCGCTCGTCTTTCATATGGAGCGCATGTTTCTTACCGGCAAGCCGCCCTACCCCATCGAACGGACTCTCTTGACTACCGGTTTAACTGACAGCGGCGTCGACAGTCTGTATCGCAACCAGGCGCGCCTGGATACCGCTCATCTCGCGATTCGGTATCAGCCCCGCGCGGAATCGACCTTTGAGAGGTCTTAAAAACATGCTGAACCGCCGTGAATTTCTTGCCTCCGCCGCGCTTCTTCCGCTAGCCGCCAATGCGCAGACGCGCCGTCCGCTACGCGTTGCCATGATTACGACCATCTATCGATATCTCTCTCATGGGCAGCATATTGGTGATCGTTTTCTCGTCGGCTACCCGATCGAAGGAACTTGGCACAAACCGGATGTAAACATCGTCTCGTTGTACGTCGATCAGAAGCCTGAAGGAGATCTGAGTCAGCAGCGTGCCGCTGAGTTCGGCTTCAAAGTGTATCCGACCATTGCACAGACACTCTGTTGCGGCAGCAATCGTCTGGCATGCGATGCCGTGCTGATCGTCGCCGAACACGGTGATTATCCGGTCAACGAGAAGAGCCAGATCCTCTATCCGCGCTACGAATTCTTCGAACAGTGCGTTGCAGTGTTCAAGGCAAGCGGCCGCGCTGTTCCCGTCTATAACGATAAAGCCCTCTCTTACAGCTTCAGGAAAGCGAGCGCGATGGTCGCGGCTTCCCGGCAGCTTGGTTTCCCCATGCTGGGCGGTTCGTCCCTGCCTGTCACCTGGCGGCTTCCCGATATCGAAATGCCACTCGGCGCTCACATTGAAGAAGCGCTCATGGTGGGCGAAGGCGGATCCGATGCCATGGACTTTCACGCGCTCGAAGGGATGCAATGCATGGTGGAGCGCCGCGCAGGCGGCGAAACCGGAGTTAAGTCGGTTCAATTGATCGAAGGCGACCACGTATGGGAGGCAGGCAGAAACGGCCTCTGGTCGCACGAGCTTCTGAGCTCCGCGCTTTCGCGCAGCGACACCCCGCTAGGTCTCACCGTCAAAGATGGCCGCACTCAGGATCTGGCCGCGCCCGGGGTCCTACCCTCGCTCGTTAGAAAGCCTTCGGCGTATCTGATCGAATACCGGGACGGACTCCGCGCAACCTTACTCATGCTCAACGGCGCGCTCGAAGACTTCAACTTCGCGGCTCGCGTTCGCGGTTTGGGAATTATCTCGAATCAATTCCTGCTGACGCCTGTTCCCAACGTTACGTATTCCGCCTGCCTGGTTTCGAAAATCGAGCAGATGTTTATGACCGGCCACGCTCCGTATCCAATTCAGCGAACCTTGCTCACGAGCGGCATGCTCGAAGCCTGCCTTACTTCCAAAGTGCAAAATCATGAGCGGCTGCTAACTCCTCAGCTGGACGTCACGTATCATCCGCCAAGCGAATCCCAGTATTGCCGCGCATGACGGCAGCAGCGTTCAGCCGAGCCGACAAAGTTGCCCTCGCGTTATGTATTGCGGCCATCGGATTCGTGCTGGCCGGCAGTCTTGCCCACGTGGGCCGCTTTCGCTTAGACGTCTCCACCTTGCATCCGATAAACGCGCGCGAGCCCGCCCTCTCGGGCACCGGATTTTTTCCCGGCGCGCACTATGGCGTCGCGCTTCCGCTGCGCTTCGACGAAAACGTGAAATGGTATGGCTCGTGGCCAGGCACATTCGCGAGTGTCGGGAAAGCGTACACGGCTTGGTACCCGGCTACGGCCGAATTCTCACTCTCAGTAGCGGGATATCCGGACAGCCCGGGCAACCGATTGGCTATAGAGGTGCAAACGGCGCGCTCCGGAACCGTTCGGCTCCCCGTTATTTCACACAACCCCGGCGAAGTCTGGCGTCTCGCCGAAGTTTCTTTGCAGACCGTAAGAGATCCCATAAAATTCAGGATTGTCGCTGTCGATGGCACCACGGGTTTACAAGGATGGCTGGCCTTTACCGAACCGTTCCACATGCGCAGCATGAAAACGCAACGGCTGGCCGGCCAAATCGCTTTTGTTGTGCTCGCCTTCGCCGCTTCGCTGGTTTGGTTTCTCGCCCCCGGCCTGATCGTTCGTCAAAAACTCGTCGCGTCCGGTCGGAACCTGTCCCTCATTTGGATTCCAGTTCCGGGCCTGGTTTTACTCGTGCTCCTCGGTTGCCTCGGCTGGCTTCGTCCCGGGCATCTATCGCCTGCTGTAATCTCGCGCATTGGCCTCGCGATCCTGTCCCTGTACATTGCCTATCGCTTCGTTCGCGCGCCGCTCTCAACTTTCACGAACGTAACGGAACGGCGAGTCTTACTCGTCGTGCTGGCGCTAGCGGCCATCGCAATCGCTAAGGCCGAATACTCGCTCGGTCCGGCAGGCGAGCTATTTGGCGGTTACATTTCGCGCACCCTCGAAGTGGGTGAGCGAAGTGATCCCAACTTCCCGTACGCCACCATCCAGATTGCGGCCCGGCGAATCGGCCCCCACACCAGTCTCGCGAAAACATTGAACGGAGGCTGGGATTTCTCCTCTCGCGGTCCGGTTCCAGGTTTAGCTGCGATGCCCATCGTGTTGGCCGCGCCAGCCAAACCTCCGGGCGACTTGCCGGTAGAAGGCTGGATGGTATTTGACCCCGAAGGCTATAGCGCGTATCGAATCGCCATGATCGTCATGATCGCGTCCAGCTTGGTGGCGGTGTTCGGCTTGGCGGAACTGTTGTTGACCGAGCGATGGGCATTTTTTGCCTTCCTGCTGGCGGCAACCGCTCCCTTCGTCGTGCACGAAATCTATTTCACATGGCCCAAACTGGTGGCCGCGTCGTTTGTGCTATTGGCGGCCTATCTCGTTTTCAGGAGGCGATACCTGTTCAGCGGTTTGGCGATCGGTTTCGGGTATTTGTGCCATCCCTCCGCGCTCCTTTGGGTTCTCCCCATCGCCGCCTTGGTGTTTCTGGCCGCGCCTGCCTCCGATGCGCGAGGGCATGCTTGGGCCCGTTGGATTGTTCGCTGCGCGCTCGTCGGCGCGGGCGTCGCGGTTTGGATTTTGTTCTGGAGAATCGTGAATGGCCACCATTTCGCGCAAGGCTCTTTTCTGCAATATTTCACGATGAGCGATGCTAATCCGCCGACCTTCGCCGGTTGGCTCCGCCATCGCTATCACTCGCTGGTCATTACACTCGTACCGCTCGATCTATTCTTGTTTCATCGCACCGAACCCGGTTTGCACTCGATCCGCGGCGATTCGCCGGCCGTGATTCCCTTTTTCTTTCAGTATTGGAATACGCTGCCCTTCGGCGCGGGTATCGCGTTTTTCTTCTGCCTCCTTAGAATCATGTACGTTGCCTGGCGGCGCGCCCGAAAGTGGCTCTTGCTCGTCTTTGTTCTCCCATTCCTCTTCTTTTGCGCTTACTTTGGCTGGCCCGTGGTGCGCGGGCTGATGCGAGAGGGCCTGCACGCATGGTTCTTAGGGCTGATGATTTTTGCCGCGGTAATTTGGCACAAGTACCTTACCCAAGCCCAAACGTTTTGGCGAATTTGCAACTGGGCCCTGCTGTTTCGGGGCGTCGAGATCGTTGCCATGCTGCTCCTCCCAACCATTTGGTCGCAGCATTTAGTTGTGCAACGGCAGTTTGCCGCGAGCGACGCTCTCTCGCTCTCCGTTATGCTCGTCGGGACGGCATGGCTCGCGGTGTTTACCTTCAAATTCGCCGAGCGATTACGCATCGAAAGCCGGAACAAACTGCGTCAGCCGGCCCCCATCCACCAAACGAAAGAGAAGACGTGACAAAATTATGAACCAAGGAAACTCCCGAAGATCTTTTCTAAAAGCAGCCGCCGCCGTTGGAGCAATCATTCCAGCAGCGCTCGAGCCTGACATCATGAATGCCAAACCCATGACAGCACCCATCGGTCTTCAACTCTATACAGTCGGGAAAGAAATGGATGCCGATCCCTTCGGCACGCTCAAACGTGTCGCCGCGGTCGGTTACCGAACGGTCGAAACATCTCCCCTCGGCAAGACGCCGCTCCCGGATCTGAAAAAGGGCCTCGCCGATACCGGCCTGAAGAGCCCCTCCGGGCACTTTCTCCTGCCTGATCTCATGACCAAACTCGAGCAGCATATTGACGGCTCCAAACAGCTCGGGCAGGAGTACATGGTTATCACCGTGCCCTGGGTCGCCGACCCTTCGCGCGTAAAAGCCGATCCCGCCGGCGGCCAGATGGCATTTTTTCTCGCGCTTTTGCAAGGCTTGACACTCGACGACTGGAAGTGGAATGCCGAGCAATTCAACAAGATCGGAGAGCAGGTCAAAAAAGCCGGCCTTACGCTCGGGTATCACAACCATAATTTCGACTTCAAGCCCCTTGGCTCAACCACCGGCTACGACGAATTCATTCGCCTCACCGACCCCAACCTCGTCAAGTTGGAACTCGATTGCGGCTGGATGATTGTCGCCGGTCAGGATCCGGTAGCCTACCTGACCAAGTATCCGGACCGTTACCGGCTGCTGCACATCAAGGATTTTCATAAAGGATTCCGGCCGACAACCACGTTAATGGATCAGGGGCCGAATGCGCCGGTGCCTACCGAGCTCGGTCGCGGCGCTATTGACTATCGAAAGATCCTTGCGGCCGCGAACAAAGGACAGATAGACGCTATGTTCGTAGAGCAGGAGCCTCCGTTCACGGAAATGCCCGCGCTCGAGGCCATCAAAGTAGACTACGACTATTTCAAAAATCTGGAATCTTGAAGCGAGGAGAGAAGCGAGCATGCTATCGAAGTACCTCAGAGCCGCCGCCGTATTGCTGATCGCGACATCGCTAAGCGCCCGGCAGGCGGATCAGGCGGCCCGTGCCGAAAAGGACGCTAGTGCACCCCAGAAGCAGAAAGAGCCTGGTCCGAAGGAGAAAGCCGGCCCGGACCTCGCGACTCTGATGGGCGTCCCTCATTTCGATCCAGCCGCGGTGGAACGCGGACGAAAAACTTTTGTTCCGACCTGTGGTTTCTGTCATGGCAACGATGCCCGCGGTAAGAGCGGCCCCGATCTGGTTCGCTCTGCCCTGGTGCTGCATGACAAAAAGGGCGATGCCATCGGCCCGGTGATCCACAACGGGCGTCCGGAGCGAGGCATGCCCGCTTTTCCATCGTTTACACCGGAGCAAATCGCCGATATCGCAACCTTCCTCCACTCGCGCGCCGCGGACGTCTCAAACCGCTTCGGCTACAAGATCGGCGAGATCGTTACCGGCGACTCCGCAAAAGGTTCGGAATTCTTCCACGGCGCGGGTCATTGCGACACATGCCACTCGCCGGCTGGCGACCTCGCGCATATCGCATCCAGATATCAGCCGGTGGAACTCCAGCGCCGCATGCTTTATCCTGCGCCCAATTTAATCGATGTCTTTCTCGGCAGAGCCGTCAAACCTCCCGCACCCACGAAAGTCACTGTTCATTTACCCTCAGGCGAAGAGGTCTCCGGCACGCTCGACCACATTGATGAATTCTCAGTGTCGCTACACGATTCCTCCGGTTGGTATCACTCCTTCTCTCGCCAGAATGCAAAACTCGACATACAGGATCCACGGGCCGCGCACGAAGCGCTGCTCCCGAAGTACACCGATGACGATATGCACAATGTCCTTGCCTACCTGGAGACTTTGAAATGAAAGCCTCGACGCTAGCATTACTCCTGCTCACAGCGCTGATCTCCAACGCGCAGCAGCTGCCTCCTTCCGCGTTGCTGAAGCCTGCCACTGGCACTTGGCCGACCTACAACGGCGACTATTCCGGGCGCCGCTACAGTTCCCTCGATCAGATCAACGCGTCGAACGTCTCTGCCTTGTCAACTGCCTGGATGTATCGCGCCACGAATTACGGCGCGGGCGGTTTCGGCTCCGTCATCAAGTCAACGCCTCTCGAAGTAAACGGCGTCCTGTACTTCACCATGCCCGATAACGTTTGGGCGGTGGATGCCCGGACCGGCCGCGAGATCTGGCATTTCAAATATCCGCCAAATGAAGGCGGTCACATCGGCCAGCGCGGCGTCGCGATGTGGGGCGACTGGCTCTATTTCGAAACACCGGATTGCAATTTGATTTCTCTGAATGCCAAAGATGGCAAGGAACGCTGGCGTAAACAAATTGCGGACGTGAAGCTCGAATATTTCTGTACCGTCTCGCCGCTCGTGGTCGGCAATCACATCATCACGGGCGTCGGCGGCGACTCGCTTGACAACCCCGGCTATCTGGAATCGCACGATCCGGAAACCGGCGCCGTTCAGTGGCGTTGGAATACTGAACCTGGCCCCGGCGAGCCTGGCTCAGAGACCTGGCCAAACAACGATGCCCGCTCCCACGGCGGCGGTATGACATGGATGACCGGCACCTACGATCCGGATTTACATCTCCTCTACTGGGGAACTGGGAATCCTAACCCGGTACACGCGGGCGCGGGCCGTAAAGGCGATGACCTTTGGACCTGTTCGATAGTCGCCCTGAACGTGGATACCGGCAAGATGGCCTGGGGCTACCAGGTCTCGCCTCATGACACCCACGACTGGGACGCGGTGCAGACACCCATTCTGTTCGACGCGGAGTTCAAAGGCCGCCCTCGAAAACTGTTGGCGCAGGCGAGTCGCAATGGGTTTTTCTTTGTCCTCGATCGCACCAACGGCGAACACCTATTGACCGCTCCCTTCATCAAGAGCAATTGGAGTCTCGGTCTCAACTCAAAGGGACAGCCCATCCCCAATCCGAAAAAAGAGCCTTCCCGCAACGGCACTCTTGTTTCTCCAAGTTCCAATGGCGCGTCCAACTGGTTTGCGCCAACTTTCGATCCCGCCACCGGATTGTTCTACGTTGTGGCCTCGCAGAGCTACAGCGTGTTTTACCTTACCGCCGAAGGAAAGCCCGAAGGCTTCGCCGGCCGCGATGACTTCCTCAATTTTCCGGGCACAATCAAAGCTATCGATTATCAGACCGGGGATATCCGGTGGACGCACGACATAGGCGCGATGGGTCCCGGGCTGTTGACCACCGCGGGCAAACTGCTCTTTACGGGCGACAACTCCGCGCACGTGATGGCTCTCGACGCAGCAACCGGCGTCACGCTGTGGCACACCAGCGTAGGAGCCAACCAGACCAACGGCGCAATCACCTACGAACTCGACGGCAAGCAGTACATCGCCGTAGGCGCAGGCGATACGCTGGTCGCCTTCGCTCTAGGCAAGACTCACTAGCAAAACGTGGTGCAGACGATCGCCTTCCATCGTCTGCGCCCTCACTCATTCCGAAGCGCCTGCACCGGATCCACCCGCGCGGCCCGCAATGCCGGAAGATACGCGGCCATCAATCCGATTACGCAAACCGCCGCAACCGCAACCCCGATTGTGAAAGAGTCCATGGCGCGGAGCCCATACAGTTGCACCGCACTGTCGACTTGTTCGTACCGTTCGAGGGACCAGCGAGGAACCGCCCCGTCGAGTCCCGAAAGCTGTAGGGCAAAGAAGTGCGCTGCTGCCGCCGCAGCGGCCACTCCTGCAATCGAACCTCCCAAAATCAGGTACCCCGTTTCCTTCAGAATCATGCCAATTACGCTGGCTCTCGTAGCCCCGAGCGCCATACGAATGCCGATCTCATTTGTCCTGCGCACCACACCATACGACAGCAATCCGTAGATGCCGATGGCCGCCAGAAAGAGTGCCAGAACCCCGAAAGTCGTCGCAAGCTGCGCGATCAACCTGGGCTGCGCGTTTTCGGCCGCCAACGTTTGGCCGAGCGTTCTTTCGGCCTGAATCGGAAGGTTCGCGTTTACCGAAAGTATCGCGCTCCGAACCGCATTTCGTAGGTGATTCGGGTCGCCGCTCGTGCGGATTTCAAACCACGATCCATCTCCGGCGACATAAAATTTCGGGTCGATCGCGCCGCGCAGCGAAGCAACGCGAGCGTCCTTTGCTACGCCGATCACCTCCATTCTCCGGCTAGCATCTTTGCCATCCTCCTCGGAGCCAATGGTGGTGAAATATCTACCGATCGGATTGCGCCCCGCGAAGAAGCGCTTCGCAAATGCCTCGTTGATCACGCAAACGCGCGGTGGCCGCCGCATGTCCCGGAGGTCAACTTCGCGCCCGAGCACAATCGGAATTCCGATCGTGGAAAAATATCCAGGTCCGACGGAATCGAAGGTCGATCCGCGATCCTCCTCTTTGCGCGATGTAAATCCGTCCACCTCAACCGGAGCAGCCCCTTCACTGCCGCTGAACAGGCCGCGATCGGAATAGCTAACACTGCGCACGCCGGCAAGCTCGCGTATCCGGGCTGCAAGATCTTGGCTCAAAGTTGCCGCCCGTTCGCCGCGATAGCCCGCGTTCCATCTGTCTACCTGGACCAGCAACAGATTGTCCCGCGGGTAACCAAGCGTTACGGATTGCAGATTCCAAAGGCTTCGCAGAAACAGTCCGGCTCCCATCGCAAGCAAGAGCGAAAGCGCGATTTGGACTGCCACTAGTGCCCTGGTAAAGGTTGCGCGCTCGCGCGATGCGGTTCCCCCGCGACCTGCTTCTCTAAGGCTTCCCTGCGCCGTGCTGCGCGTCGCCCGTATCGCCGGAGCAAGCCCGAAGAGCACGCTGGTCAATAGAATCAGGGACGCGCTAAAGGCCAGCACGTGCAAATTGATGCCTGCCGCAATCGTAAGCCCGCTGTTGGCATTCGACAAACCGCGCAGCCAAAGCACGAATGGCAGCTTCCGACACAAGCAGCCCGGCAATACCGCCCAAAACTGCTAGAAGCAGGCTTTCCGTAAAAAACTGCCGCATCAAACGCGTTCTTGCTGCACCGATCGAAAGCCGAATCGCCACTTCCCGGGTACGAGCCGCCGCGCGCGCCAACAGCAGCGTCGCGACATTCACGCACGCGACCAGCAGAACCAGCCCCGCGAGTCCCAATAAGAGCATCCATTGCTCGGCGAACTCTTTGCGCCCATGAAATACGCCCGGGCCCATTGGCTTCACGACGATGTACTCTTTTCTCGCTTCAGCCTGCATCGCAGCCGGATAACCCGCTTCAAGAATTCCCCGGAAGAGTACACTCACCTCCGCCTGCGCCTGTGCAATAGTCACGCCAGGTTTCAGCCGCCCGAAGACATGCAGCCACATCATTTTGTTTTGCGATTGGCCGATCGTATCGCGCAGTCCGTCGAAGCCGGGTAGTACCAGCGGCTGCATCAGCAATGGCAGCCATACGCCCGGCTCCTCGCCGACAGTCTCGCCTCGAAATCCTTTCGCCGCGACGCCAATGATCACGACTGTCGTGCCATGCAAACGGATAGGTGTCCCCAGGGCCGCTGCGCTGCCGTTAAACCGCTTCTGCCAGAAGTCATAGCTGATCACGGCGTACGGATCTTTACCCACACCCGTAGCATCTTTTTGTGTGAAGAAACGGCCCAGCGCCGGCTCGACGCCGAACACCGAAAAGTAGTTCTCACTCACTATTCGCCCGCGTACCTCTTCGGCAGAACCCGCAATCCGAACCGTCCAACGCTCGAGCGTTACTTGCGACGCGCACAGACCCGAGAAAGTCTTCGTGCGGTCGCGCAGCTGCGCAAACTCCGGAAAGGTGAGCAGGTAACGCTCGCCTGGCACCACGCCGCCCAAAACCATCGAGGCGTTCGGGTTTGTGAGCATCACCAGCCGGCTCGGATTTTTCACCGGCAACGATTCGAGCAGCGCGCCGTCGAGTACGCTGAAAATCGCGGTGTTCACACCTAACGCAAGCCCCAGCGTCAGCACCGTCAACACCGTGGTCCCGGCATTCTTAGCTAGGATCCGCAAACCAAACCGAACATCCTGCATGAGCGCGCTCAACATAGTCTCAGTCCTTATCAACCCAACGGTTCACCCGGCACGGCTAATCTTGAAGAATGCGCCTGGAGCATGCCCGTTGGACCGATCTCGCAAATCTCAAAGATAGAATCTTCGTGGCGCCGCTCGGGTCCCTCGAACAACACGGGCCGCATCTTCCGCTCTCGACCGATTCCCTGATCATCTCCCATGTCGCCGCGCGCGCGGAGCAGCTTCGTTCCGAAAAAATCGTTATGCTTCCCGTGCAATGGCTCGGCCACTCGCCGCACCACCGCCGTTTTGGCAGCGTCAGCCTCGACCTCCAGCCCTACGTCGATCTCATCCGCGGCCTGTGCAGTTCGCTGATCAACATCGGGGCGCGCAAAATCTTTCTCCTGAATGGCCACGGCGGCAACGATATTCCCTGCAAAGCAGCGCAACGCGAGTTGAAGAGCGAGTTTGAAGAGCTGCGTGATCTCTATATTGTCTACGCAACCTATTGGAACCTGGCCGCCGAAGAATTCACATCCATCCGATCCTCGCCCCAGGGCGGCATGGGTCACGCCTGCGAAATGGAGACCTCTATTCTCCTTGCCAAAAATCCCGATCTCGTCGATATGTCGAAAGCAAAGCGCGGCGGCCCCGGCCCCGAGATGGGGTATCGCGTAATCGACATGCTCAAGCCGCCGCCTTTTTCCTTGATTAACGAATTCGACGAGCTCTCCCCCAGCGGCGTTCTCGGAATGCCCGAACTCGCCACAGCCGAAAAAGGTACTCGTTTTCTCGAAGCCGCCGCACAAGCCGCAGTAGGGCTCATCGACGAAATGTCCGGTTGGGATTTCCAGGAACGGTCATCTCGGGCATGAGCCGCCGCTGGCTCTTGGTAGCGCTCGTCTTCGCCGGCATTCTCATCAGTTACGTCGATCGCGGCAACTTAAGCATTGCCGCCGATTCGATGATGCGCGACCTCAGGCTCCAGCCGGCCGCGCATGGGCGTATTGCTTTCGGCATTTTTCTGGACCTATGCCCTCTTTCAAATTCCAGCCGGCTTGATTGTCGACAAACTCGGCATTCGCGCCGTCTACGCCTCCGGATTTCTGTTGTGGTCGCTCGCCTCCGCCGGAATCGCGCTTAGCCGGGGTCCCGGCGATATCCTCACTCTGCGCCTGGTCTTGGGCTTAGCGGAATCCGTCGGACCTCTGGCGAGTTTGACCTTCATCCGTCAGAACTTCAAGGGACCGGAACAAGGCCTCCCTGTCTCAATCTACATAGCCGGACAGACTATCGGCCCGGCCTGCGGCGCGCTGCTTGGCTCCACGCTGCTGGTAGATTTCGGCTGGCGCGCGATGTTTGCTGCCACTGGTCTCGGCGCACTGCTCTGGGTTCCGTTTTGGATCTACTTCGCGCCCAGGCGCCAGCTCACTCCACCGCCCGGCCGCAAATCGTTGACTGTAATCCGATGGCCCTGGAGATCCATCCTGACGAGCGCGTCTTTCTGGGCACTCTCCGCAAGCGTCTTCTTCTTTTCGTATTACTGGTATTTCGTCCTCACCTGGATGCCTGCCTATCTCACCATTGCGCGCGGTTACTCCACTCTCGGCATGGGTCGCATTCTCTCAATCCCGCTGTTCGCCATGGCCATCGTAAACGTGCTTGCCGGGTTTCTGGCCGACCGGTTAGCCACTGTCCGCGCTTCCGTCTTCGGGATCCGCCTTCTCTTTCTGAACCTCGGACTATTAGGCTCCAGCGCGATCCTCCTCCTCAATTTCCTGCCCGGCCGCGCTCCCGTTCTCCCGGTTTTGATCCTCTCGGTTTGCTCTTTCGGCGTGGCGAGTTCCAGCTTCTGGGCGATCGCCCAGTACGCCTCGCCTTCCGCCATGGTCGGACGCGCGATTGGCTATCTGAATACAATCTCCCAAATCGGGGGAGTTGCCGCTCCGCTGATTACCGGCTGGACCTTAGGACCGCACAAAGACTTTCGATTAGCGATCCTGCTTGCCGGACTCAGCCCGGTTGTCTCTCTTTTCCTTTTGTTGTTAACAGGGCCGCAAGGCCTTAGTAAGCTAAAGTCCGATCTCGCACAGCGCGGTGAGTAGCTCGCTCGATTACGTGAAGTACAAGCGACGCGCTGAGCAGCACCATTACCCACATAATCGGATACGAGTAACGCAACGTAACTTGCACAATGTAATACGGAATTGGATAAATCAAAATAATCAGCGCCAGCACGAGGCCAGCTATGCGCCGTTGCCTCCAAACCAGCACCCATCCAGCGAATCCCATGACGTTAATGAGTCCGAGCGAGACCGTCTTCAGCTTAGATAGCCGATCGGAGTAAAACCAGAAACAGCGGAACCGCCCAAGACAGAGTTGCAGGAACCGCGAAGGGTGCGAGCGAATCCACTGTTTTGCCTCATTTTTCGCCTGCTTGTTGTAGGCAACTTCACCCATGCGCCGGACCTTCAGCGCCTCTTGTGGGTTCTGCAGAGGGTGATACCTCCGGAACAACCCGCGCCAATAATTCACATCCATGTCCGGCGAGGAAAGGTCGTTATTCGAGAGCCGTAACTCTATTCCTAAATTTGTGCGGGTAAGGACCGGAGAGCCAAGCGCATAATAATTTCGGATAACCCACGGTGACAGGCAGGCCGCAACAGCTAGCACCTGAATAGCCGCAAATCGGATGTAATTCCTCGTTTGCGAGCGGCTGAAATAGAATCCGACCGCGATGGAACCGCCAAGTAATAACAAAAGAGACGGCGCAAATAGTAAGCTCACCCCCCAACAGAAGCCGTTGAGCCACGCCCTTCGCACCGTAAAATTGCGCTTCGTCCAGAGTTGTGCCATCAGAACCGTGACCAGCACGAGACTCAGTGCTATGTACGGCGTCTCCCAATTCCCATCGATTTGGATCAGAGGACGCAACGGGAATACCGCCCCAAACAGTCCGGCGATCACGCCCGCCCGCAGGTCCAATCGCAGGACCGCTGAAACGGCCGGCAACAAGGCCCATAGCAGCGAACTGACCACACAGGCAACTAGCTCTTTCACGATTTCAGCCGGAATGCCCGTACCGAGGAGCCGGAACAGAGCGGCCAGAATCAGTGTGTACCCTGGTGCAACATGCCCGGTGGGACCCGTCTCAACCGCGTAAGGATTGCCATAAACCCCTGTGGTGGCAAGAGAAATCGCCGTGCGCTCCAGTTCAAAACGTTCAAGGTTTCGATACGGATGAAAATGAACTATGATCGCTAGACGGACCAGGAGCGCAATGGCGAATATAAGTACACTGATTTGCCGTCTGTTCAATTTGGAAACACTAGGCGGCAACCAGGACCGGCCGAAATACTTGCCAGGCGAGTTCAATGCGTCTCCTTCATGGATCAATAGCCGATTGTATGTGTTGGCGAAGAATGAGCTGGGTTCATGGGTGCTCTCAGAGGCGAATTTTAAATTGACAAGGCTCGCCACTCCGTGATTCAATCATCTAGCTCATAAGGGGATCGTTTAGCATGCGGAACTTCTTTGCGGCAATTCTAATCGCCGGAGCTTTTGGCGCGAGCGCCTCTGCTCAATTAGCAAACACGACTTCGCTCGTCGGCTCCGTGACGGACGCCGCCGGCGCTACCGTATCGGGCGCATCCATCACCGCCGTAAATACGGCAACCAACGATACCTATACTGCCGTTACCAACTCCGATGGCGATTACGCAATCGAGTTTGTCAAAATTGGCACCTACAGCATTACTGCCAAACAACCCGGCTTCGAACTACTGACCAAGAACGGCATAACTGTCAATTACAACCAGACCATTCGCACCGACTTCAGCCTGACCGTCGGTCAGCTCTCTGAACACATCGAAGTAAGTGCGGCGCCGCCCCCCATTGCCACCGATGACGCCAGCGTCAAGGAAACGGTTGGCGAACGCGCCGTCGCCGATCTCCCACTGAACGGCCGCGATCCCCTTCAGTTAGCCACCACCGCAGCCGGCGTTCTGCCCGGACAAAAAAGCGCGAATGGCGTCCCCCCTGGGGAAGATTTCATTGCTGCCGGGACCCGGGAAATTCAAAACAGTGTTTCTCTCGATGGCATCGCCATCATGAATAACCTGATTACCACTACCCCACTCCACCCCTCGCCCGATGCCATTGCGGAATTCGAAGTCCAATCCGGCACTTACTCAGCCCAATACGGCGGCTATCTCGGCGCTCATCTCAATCTGATTACGAAAAACGGCACGAACGAATTGCATGGCGCGGTTTACGAATTCTTCCGCAACGACGTACTCGACGCCCGCAATTTCTTTCAGAAGCCGGGCACCCCCAAAGTGCCTCTCCGCCAAAACCAGTTCGGTTTCGAACTGGGAGGCCCCGTTTACATTCCGAAACTCTACGATGGCCGCAACAGAACATTCTTCATGGCGAATTATGAAGGCTTACGGCTGGTCAAGCAGGTGAGCGCTCTCGATACCGTGCTTACCCCCCAAATGCGCCAAGGCGATTTCTCGCAGCTCGCCAAGCAGTTGAAAGCCGTGAACGGCACAAGTTTTCCGGGCAACAGGATTCCCTCCGGGTTACTTTCTCCTCAAGCTCAGAAAGCTTTGCAATACATGCCCCTGCCGAATCTGCCAGGAGTTACTAACAATCTTCAGGCCACCTACCCGAATAACGACAGCTTCAACCAGACGATCGACCGCATCGATCAAAACATTGGAGAAAAGATTCGCCTGTTTTTCCGCTACGCCTGGAACAACGAGACGTTCCTCACAGGCGCCACAAATCCGTTCAATGCTACTTACGTTCCGGTATCCACCCGTAACTGGGTCTTTGGTTATACCCAGACACTTACGCCTAACATCGTCAACGATTTTCGGGTCGGCCGCCAGCACCTGGTCACCAACGCGCTGAACTACTGGTACCAAAACAATCTGAAAACCGCCGGCACTGATTTAGGTATCCCCGGTTTCAACGGCGACACGCTCTATAACGATCCCGGGGTCCCCGTATTCTCCAATACGGGCTTCGCGAGCATTGGAAACGCAGCCACGAATTGGTTTCAGTTCGATACCACCTGGCAGGGCGCAGACTCTCTGACTTATACCCACGGCGCGCACACGATTATCGTCGGTGCCGAACTGCGTAAATTGATTACCTCCCGCGCTGCGGTAAACAATCCTAATGGACTCTTTAGCTTCACCGGGGCTTACACCGGAAATGCTGAAGCCGATTTCATACTGGGCCTCCCGCTTAACGCGACTACGCCCGGCCCCGAAATCCGCAACCAGGTCGCTGAATGGCGCGACGGTTTCTTTGTCGTCGATAACTGGCAAGCCACGAAAAAGCTGACGCTCAACCTGGGCCTCCGCTATGAACTGCCAACTGTTCCCTATACCGTCAACGGCTTTGCCACCATGCTCAATGCCCAGCAGACGGCCATCATTCCCGCCAATGCGCCCCAGCCCGGTTTTGAATTTACAAACCCCACTCACAAAAACTTTGCGCCGCGCATCGGCTTGGCTTACCGGCTCTCGGACAAAACGGTTTTTCGCGCCGGTTACGGCATCTATTACAATCCGAATCAGACCAATACTTTCACCTTCCTGAGCATCAATCCCCCATTCGGCGCGGTAACTACCTGTAACTCTACTTCCACCACGCCCCTGATTTCCTTGAACAATCCAACCCCCTCGTCGGCGTGCGGCAAGGCCAAAATCTTTAACATCATCACCCCGAATCGAAATCTGCCAACGCAATATATGAATCAGTGGAGCGCCGATCTCGAACGCGGGCTCTGGCATCAGGCCGCCCTCGACATTCAGTATCTTGGCTCCACCAGCGTTCACCTGGACCGCAGTTACTACAACAACACACCCTATCTTCCCGGCCCCGGAACTGTTGCTTCGCGCCGCCCCAATCCGCTATTCGGCGATATCCGCACAATCCAAAACGACGAGATAGCCAATTACAACGGATTAAGCCTTACACTACGCCAGCGCCTCAGTCACGGCATTAGCCTGCTCGCTTCCTATACCTGGTCGCATACGCTCGACATTTCCGGGGATTCGAATAACGGCGGCTATCCCCAGAACCCGTATGACTGGCGGGCCGATTACGGTAACTCGGCCTGGGACGTCCGCCATCGCTTTGTTGCCAGCTTTAATTACTCCCTGCCATTCTTTACCGCATCGCAGAATGCCTTCGTTCGACAAACTCTTGGTGGATGGCAGACCAATGGCATAGTTACTCTGCAGACCGGTTTCCCCTTCAACGTGGTTACGTCCGGCGACCCCGCGAACACTGGACGCAGCAATGAACGTCCAAATCTCGTCGGCACTCCGACAGAAAACTGCGGCGACGGCCACTTGACGAATTGCATCAGTACCGCTGCTTTCGCCACTCCGCTCTACGCTTACGGAAATGCCGGACGCGACATACTCTTCGGGCCTGGTCTCTATAACGTAGACTTCTCGCTCTTCAAGAACTTCCGCCTGTTCGAGCGTTCCACCCTGCAGTTCCGCTCCGAATTCTTCAACTTATTCAACACGCCCGCGTTCAGTAACCCCAACGCAACCTTGGGGGCTTCCAATTTCGGATCCATCACGTCGACCAAACACGATAATCGCGAAATACAATTCGCCCTCAAACTACTCTTCTAAATAAGAAGACCCGGCCGGAGCCGGGCCTTTTTTTACAACTTAGCCGTCTGCTTAGGAACGATGAAACAGACGTGCTTTACGCGAAACGACTCCAATCAGCAATAGGCCGGCGCCAAACAGCATGCTGGTGGTCGGTTCCGGTGTAGAGCCGCCAATGATTGGGCCGCCGCCGGAGTTAATGGACGAAGGCGAGCTTTCCAAGGAAAAGTAAGTGGACGCGCCCGCCGCCAATCCGGTGATATTTACCGTGCCGGTAGCCTCATCCGAACTTATGTTCGAAAAAGTATTGAGCGGACCTTCGTACCCGGTCTTGGCCGTTGCGCAATACGCGGCGTTCGTAAACGAGCAGATGCCGTCGCCCTCGAAAGCGAATAGCCCGCCGCCGTTCCCCGAGCCGCTCAACGTAAATGAGCCCGTATAATTAGCGCCCGAATTGTTGAGAACACCGACCAGAGCATCATCCGATCCGTCATACGGATTAGCACCTGTGACCACTGTTCCCGTGATCTTATTTCCGGCGCCAATCGTCAGCAAAAATCCACAATCAGTGTTCGTATAGGAAGTAGTGGGACAGACCGAAGCGGCGGATGCTAAAGATCCGACACTAACAGCCGAAAAGATTGTTAACGCAAGCCTTAAAAAACGCTTGTTGAGCATGCTGTATATTCTCCTGTGACTTAGACGGCATAGTCTAATTACCCTAATCCTACCCGCTGCCGTACTAAATAGACAAGAGTTCTCAGACTGAGCAAATCCATAAAGGTACTAAAACTTTAGGATAGGGTTTTGAAAAATGTAAAACATGTCACGCACCAAGGCTAACCCTCGTTCCTGAGTACCACTGCGGTAAACTGCCCCTGAGCGATTCATCGCTTTTCGTAGACAGAAGGGATACTTCTATGGTTCGTAAAATATCTGAACGCGCATTACTTGTTTGCATCACAGCATTTCTCCTTTCGGCATCCGCACTACTGGCCCAAGTTAGCAACAGCGCACTCGCCGGAAAATGGAATATGACCTCGGAAACCAGCGGCGATTCCGTCAATTGGACTCTCGTTTTGAAGGAATCCAACGGTACGCTAACCGCCTCTCTCGCCACGGATGGCGGTGAAGTGCCGGCAAAAGATTTTACATATAAGGACGGTGTATTGCGATTCAAAGCTCCGTATCAAGGTCAGGATTACGACATCATGCTGAAACCGGCCGGCCCCAAGCTCACCGGCACCTGGAGCGGCAACGGAGATTCCGGCGAAACCTACGGGACCAAAGCACCTTAAACACCCCCGGTAATCGTCGTTAACATCTGCGTAACTCGCTCGGGCGGCGTCATCCTGAACTCGTGGCCCAGGCTCATCCCAACGATCCCGATCTCAGGTCATCTGCGCTCTACTAATAAGTGAAGGATAGTGCGCCAACCGCCGCGCGCTCTCGATCTTCGGATCATGGTCGCCGTCATCGCCTTTTCGTTGTTCATCGACTACTTCCTATACGGAATCCTTCTACCATTAACGGCCTCCTCTCGTGCCGGCCTGCACACTGAAGAACAAATGGCTTGGCTGTACGCCGCGTATGCAGCGAGCGTCCTGCTGGTTACGCCCGTGTTCGGATACTGGGGAGACCGCGCCGGCGGCCGACCGATTATGCTACTCGGTGTTGCGCTCGCGGCTTGCACGGCGGCGCTCTTCGCCCTCGGCTCTAGCTTCCCGATCCTGGTCGTTGCGCGGCTCTGCCAGGGTGCAGCTTCGGCCGCCCTCTGGACCGCTGGCCTTTCCCTGATCGCCTCCCGCTATGTCGAAAAGCGTACCGAGATGATTGGTTACGCGTTCACCGGCAGTACCGCGGGTTCCGTAATAGGCCCGGTCGCCGGTGGAGTGCTCGCCCACGCCGCAGGATACGAGCTCCCGTTTCTGATCACAGGCGTTTTGCTCGCGCTCGACGCCGCCCTCCTCGTGCTCGTTCTGCCTCGTCAGCCCGGCGCTCGCCACAACAAAATCCAGTCTCGGGCTCTACTGCGAAACAAGTCCCTCGTGGTTCCTGCCCTGGCCGTAATGTTGGCAGCTTTCGCCGTGGGCATCATGGAACCGTTGTTGCCGGTGCGCTTGGCCCGCTACGGCTTGACATCCGAAAGAACAGGGCTGATTTTCACTGTTTCCACGCTTGTCTATGGTCTCAGCGCTCCGGTCGTAGGCCGCGTCTCGAACCGCTTATCTTTTCAAAAGATCATCACACTCGGCGCGCTCGCCATGGCCGCAACGCTTCCCTTACTCGCCCTGTTCCGGCAAGCCGCTCTGATCTGTCTCGCCATCTCCCTGGTCTACATCGCATTCGCGTTCATGTTAAATCCCGCTTCAGCGGAGCTGGGCAACGTTGTCGACCAGGCCGGAATGACTTGTTACTCCGCCGCCTACGCCTTATACAACATCGTTTACTCCGTGGGCATGTTGGCCGTTGCGGCCGTCGCGCCCGCGGCAGCCCGCCTCTTGGGCTTTTTGGGCGCTCTATTGTGCGTGAGCGCCGTGTTGCTTATTTTTATTCCATTTCTGCGCTTGAGTAACCCGCCCCAGATCGCAGCCCTCGCCCCGGCTGCATCGCCACCGCCCGCGGGCTCGGGCGAATTTCCGATTGAATACCACAAGGAGAACTCCTCATGAATCAGATCGTCGAAAATATCGAGACGTTGGTCGCTGCCCTCGATCGCGGCGAATCGTTGCCCGCTCATTGGTACACCGATCCCGCCATTACCGCCCGCGAGATCCAGAACGTGTTCCGGAAATCCTGGAACTATATGGGACCCCGCAGCGAACTCTCCCACCTTGGCGATTACATCACCGGCTACGTGGGCGAAGTGCCCGCTGTTGTAATCCGAAACGAAGCCGGCTTGGCAGGCTTCGTCAACGTCTGCCGGCATCGAAGACATGAAGTCATGAAAGACCGCGGCAACGCGAGTTTCTTGCAGTGCCCCTATCACGCCTGGACCTACGATCTCACCGGATGCTTGAAGCGCGCGCCGCGCTCGGCTGAGGAGCCAGGCTTCCAGCTCGAAGACTACCCGCTTTTACCGTTGAGAGTGGAGGCCTTAGGTCCATTTGTATTCGCAAATCTGGATGCGAACGCCGCGCCCCTTGCCTCGTACTTCGGTGGTTTGCTCGACATCCTCGCCAACAGCGGCGTCGATCTTGAAAACCTTCAGCTATACAGCCGCGAAGACTGGCGCGCTGAGGCGAACTGGAAAACCATGCTCGAAAACTATCTCGAGTGTTACCACTGCGCTGTTGCGCATCCCGGTTTCAGCGCCGCCATCGATGTCAGGCCGGAAAATTATGACCTCACCACTCATGGCTGGTTCGCCAGCCAGGTCGGCCACGTTCGCCAGTCCGTGCTCGACGGAACCGCAGCTTCTAACGCCTATGATGCGCGCGGCCAGGTCACCCAAGCTCAATATCACCTGCTCTGGCCAAACATCACCATCAACATCAATCCCGGATTTCCCAATCTCTCCCTCGACGTCTGGGTTCCTGACGGGCCCGACAAGACCAAAGGCTTTTCAGAACAGTATTTCGCGCCCGGCGTTTCCGAAGAGTTCGCAAAAGATCTCATCGCCTTCAACAAGCAGGTCGGATACGAAGACGATGTGCTTACCAATTCAGTGCAGCGCGGGCTGCTCGGAGGCATCCCCGACCGCGGCCGCTTTCTCACCCGTAGCGAACACCTTTGTATTCATTTTGAGAAGCTGGTTGTCGACGCTTTGCACGGCCGGTCTTTCGCCGCGCAGCAAGCAGCACCCGTGTCCGCCACAATTTCAATCACAGCCGAACCTTCCGTCGCTGCAAATGCCGGCCCCAATGCGCACGTCGAATTGGAAGTCGCAAAAATCGAACCCGAAAGTGAGGACATCAGCTCCTTCTATCTCCGGCGCGCCGATGGCGGGCAGCTCTACGCCTGGGAACCGGGTCAGTTTCTACCGCTTCGAGTCACAGTTCCCGGTCAGGCCGAACCGCTTCTCCGCACCTATACGCTTTCCACCCGCTGCAACCCTGAGTTCTACCGCTTATCCATTCGCCGCGGCGACCGGCAATCGCTCGTTTCTCCGTTCCTGCATGCCAATGCCAAACCCGGCTTTCGCCTCAAAGCCATGATGCCGCGCGGTAAATTCGTTCTTGGCAATTCCCGCCCTTGCCCCGTTGTTTTGGTTTCCGGCGGCGTAGGCATCACACCCATGATCGCCTTCGCGGAGCATCTTGTCGAACACGGTCGGGCAACCGGCGCCTGGCGGCCGATTCATTTCATCCACGGCGCGCGAAACGGTCGCGTTCACGCGTTTCGAAGCCACGTCCGCCAGCTCGCCGCCGAGCACCCCGACATGCACGTGCATGTTTGCTACAGCCAGCCCGGGAGCGGCGATACGCTTGGCGTCGATTATGACAGCCAGGGCCATGTCACGATCGATCTGCTCAGACAGTTCGCGCCTCCCGGCGATTTCGATTTCTATCTGTGTGGCCCTTCGCTCTTCATGAATTCGTTGTATAGCGGGCTGACTGGCATCGGTATCCAGCCGGATCGAATTCACTACGAGTCCTTCGGTCCCGGCACAGTCTTAAAGCCCGAAATTGCAAAGAAGCCCGTTGAACCCGGAGTCCCCTCGACGCGCGTGCGGTTCTTGAGGTCTTTGGTCGAGGAAACCTGGCAGCCCGGTGACGGCACTCTCCTCGAATTGGCGGAAGAGGCCGGACTCGATCCCGCGTTCGGCTGCCGTTCCGGTATATGCGGCACATGCCGGACCCGTATCATCTCCGGTTCAGTCGATTATCTCGAAGAGCCTCTTGCCACCCGCGATCACGATGAGGTGCTACTCTGCTGTTCGGTCCCAAGGCAGTCCTCAAAAAGCGACCCCGACAGCGCACCTTTGGAGTTAGTGCTGGATTTATAAAGTCATCGCTGACAATAGCTGCGCTTATGAATAGCGCATCAGAGCCGGGAGTGAAGCGACCGGAGTCCTCCAAGCATTCAGATTCTGAGAAAATATAACGAGGTGAGCTGCGGTGAAACTATGGCTTCTATTGGCTGCTGTCCCGCTTCTGTCATCTGCTCAAACTAAAGATCCGTGTGCTGATCCACAGCTCGAGAGCTATTGGACCGCTAGCCCGGTTTACGTTGAAGCGGAGGACTTGGCGCAGAGGCTGCGATCGGCTGGCATTGAGGTGCAGTGCGTTCGGAGGTCGAAACAGGAGCATCTTTTTGAGGATCAGGCGGGCGCCGCTTGGTTCAAGACCGATCAGGGCGCGTTCGAGGTATGGTTTCTGCCGCAGTGGGAAAACTTCAGCAATTTACGAGTAATCGAGCACCCCGGAGGCAACGGCCGGTTTGTTTACTCGTTTGAGGGGACACCCGAGATAAGGACCACCTTCGACAGCTCCGAACGAATATGGTTCATCAAGCAGCGCAATCTCTTGTGCGAGGTGTGGCATGACAGCAACCTTGCGGCTCATATCCGCCGAGCCTTCGGAAACCGATAAGCGCTGTTCGGATGAGCCGGCATGCCGCCCCCGGCAAGCAGAAACGCCTACCCATAGTAAAATCAAAAAATCCACCTACCGGGCGGTTAGCTCAGCCGGTTAGAGCGCCTGCCTTACAAGCAGGAGGTCCACAGTTCGATCCTGTGACCGCCCACCATGATTCCAAAAAGTTGTTGTTCTTGTCCGCGGCTCCGATCGTGGCGATGTTATCTAGAGAGTGGCCGGGCTACAGATCGTAGCTGCCGTCTACGCCGCCTCATCTGGCAGCGATTCCAGCCGCCGAACCCGAATCTTCACTTCTACGCGCGCCCCGAGGCGGTTGAGAATTGACATCAGTCGATCGGCGGTGAATCTGGCAAGATCCGCGTTCCGGATACGCGAAAAGTCACCCGCAGCGAAACCCGTGCGAGCATGAGCGGCACGGACAGTCAATTGTTGCCGGTCGAGCGCCTTGATGATTTCAGCGGCCAACAACGCCTTTAGCTGCTCGAGGTCCGCATTTTTGCGGCCGAGATCGCGGAACACGTTTCCGCTGCCCCGCACCAGTTCCCTTTTTTCTCCTTTCATCGGAGTGCCTCCTTCAATCTCTTCAGACGATCTTTGATCAGATTGATCTCCTGTTTGGGCGTTCTAATGCCCCGCTTCGACTTCTTCTGAAACGCGTGAACGATCAGATCCTCTGTTTACATAATCCTCCAAGGACGAAATGGCGAGATCGAGACGCTTTTCGGCTGGGGCATTGAGCGCGGTATGGCCTACAATCTGCCGGTGTTCATTTTACGAGGCGAAGCGATCTGTAGGGTATTTCAGCATCACTTTCATTGCATGAAGCGCTTCGCTGCTGGAGTGGATCAAACCAAAGTACAACTTATCCAGAAACGTTGATCGGCCCCACTGCGCTAGTGCGCTCGAGTCAACGAGGACAAAGGCGTCCTGTTGAACCGTCCCAAAACTTAACCCTTGTGGGAATCCCGAAACTTACCCATTGTGAGACGGGCGAAGGCGGTTCGCGCCGGATGATCGAATCCAGACCGTCGATATTCGGAACTCACGATGGGGACGGAATGTTATGACCGATCCCCTCCCCGCACCCTACTCATTCCGTGGCGGGCTGCTTTGGTCCTTCCGGGAGTTGGGGAAATTCAGCATGCCCATCAGGCCAAAGAAGCCGACCCCCAACAACCCGCCGGAAGCGACGAGTCCAAAGACATCAATGGGGTGCAGCGCCTCTACACGCGGCTTGCCCAGATCATTCAGGAGCTTCATCACTCCCAGCAGCGCAATCACTAAACCGGTAAACCGGCTGCTTTTCTTCAGGTCGGCCCACTTTTCCTTCACAGTTCCCTTGAACATTCACTCTCCTCCGGCCCGCATCCCGGCCCCGAATCATTGTGACAGGAAAGCCGGGATCGTTTCACCCAGCCTGCTAGTGGAATGTGACCGGCGAGGAAAGCTCGACGGGGCGAATGCGATCGCTGTTCCGCATCGGGAAGTAGCTCATCCGCCGCATCCGCGACCCAAACACCGGGATACCGCTCCGTCAAAACGGTGCCGAGGCCTGTCTGTGCTTCGCGCCTGCGATGGGTCACCGACGACGATGTGCGGCATGTAACCGTCCTCAACCGGGCCACCGAGGACGCAACATCGTCAACTTTGCGCGTATAGACGGCGTGTTCATCGTGGGTCGCAAACAAAACATAAACATTGCTGTTTGTCATGTCCCGAAACTTACCCTTTGTGGAACCAGGGGCCTCATAATCGCTCTTGGCAAGCTCAATCCTCATAACGCTCTTCGGCTCGCCGAAGAACTTGATCGCCATGCAGAAGCTCCAACGACATTACGTTCATATCGGGCTGGATTGAAAACGGCCCGGACTGGTCGTATCAACGCCATCGAAAGCAGAGCGTCATGCCTTGATCTGTTTTTTCCCAGACAACAGTCTGACAAGGTTTCCCGTCACCTTGCTGGCTTAAGCCATGACGCTCAGCCTTCAAGGAAGCGGCTCCCACTGAGCGGTGCTTGGTAGCCTGCACCATCGCTCCAGCTATAGCCAAATGCACGTTCAAAATCAATCCGCATCGCAGTTCCATCGTACTGGCCCTGGATGGGTCCGGGCCGATGCCCGTACCTCAGCGCATGCGAAAAGAGAGCTTTCAGCGGAACGAGCCTCTCTATTTAAAAGGTAATGATGATCTACAGAATACAACCTTTGAAGGTGTTGGCCGCGCTCGCTTTACTAACGGGTCTTGGTCACGCGCAAACGCAAGCGCCATCGACCCCACCAACCTGCCTCAACCTGTACCGCGGCGAGATTAACAGCCGCTTCGCGTTCTCTGAGGCGAGTGCGGTTGCCCTGTGGTATGCGCGAAAGGCGGTTCAGGAGTATGACGACAGCACAGCCAATTGGGAGCGCCCGGCCTTCAGCGACCTTGTTGCGATAATGAGCATTACGAAGGCTGCGTCGGAAAACTATGAGTGCGCTGTCAGGATACTGCTACCCTTCGAGCAAAGTCTTGACAAACAGGTCATCGCTTCAGGTGCCAAATACGGCGTCGTAACCTACCAACGCCATCTCACGCTGAACGAGACCTACATCAAGCGGCTTCGGGAACCGGACAATTCGGGCGGAATTGCCGGGGCAGCCGATTTCTTGTCAACGCTGGCGGTTGAGAAGGAAAAACTATGGTTGGATTTGGGTATCCTTGCTGCGCAGTCAACCCTTGGCCTTGTGGACCTCAGCTATACGCACGCGAAAGGGCATGCAAGCGGAGCAGTGCTGAAACGTTCCGAGAGAGAAGAGTTTTTGAAGCGGCTTTTGGGCGACTTCCCGGAACTGAAGGACGGGACACGTCGCGACAAGTGGTCTGCTCCAACCGTAATCGCCAGTCTGTATCTGGATTTCCTGAAGCAGCCGTGGAAGTGTGCCGACGAAGGGCCAATAGATTGAAAAGCGGCAGGGAAGAGCGAAGATTCACCGTTTTCTGGAACGTGGAACAGACCAACGATCGGCAATAGCTTTTTCGCCGTTGCCGCCTGTTGCCATGAGCTTTTCTGTGGAAGGCACCGGGCTCGCCTGGCATTCGGTCATAAAAACGCGCGGGCGAGAGAATTTCGAATGAGTACCTGAACCATTATCGCTATGAAGCCGTGGTCCCTTGCGCGTTCAGCACAGGTGCAGAATGAGGCCTGTCCAACCCCCTTACCGATATGGGCCGTGTCCAAGTAAATCGCGTACAGTTCAGCGCACTCCGAAGATTGAGGCTTGTCGGCAGGACCCATATCAGCAAATCCGATCATCTTGCCGTCGCAGAACGCAACAGAGACGGCGATGGTCGGATCACTACTCACCAAGTAGCCTTTGCCTTCCTCTGTTGAACGCCGCACGTTCATCAGAAGAAAGAGACGGCTCGACTCGACTTGCAATAGGCAGATCTCCTACTCCAGTCTTAGGTTAACGCTTATGGGGCCCAACCCCTCAGTAAGTTACTTCCACCGCCGGCGACCGGGCGCTTTCATTATTATTCTGATCCGTCGCGCTCACCTGATACCGGTACGTTTTACCGTGCTGGATATTGTGGTCGCTGTAAGCCGGCAGCGTCAATAAATCGCCAACCCTCGTGTACGGTCCATTATCGACCGAGCGATACAAATAATAACCCTTAAGATCCGATTCGGGACTGCGTTGCCACGAGATTTCGATCGTGTTCGGGCCGGCTAGCGCCGTTATTCCGGACGGCACCGAAGGAGCGAATGTATCTCGATACGAGAAGACCCGCGTACTCGCCGGCAGGCTTTCCGCCAATCCGCGGGCCGCTACCACCGTGTAGACATACGGCGTTTCATATTGTGAGCTGTCGTCCAAAAACTCATCGGTTTTTGAAACTCCGAGTTGCACAGGCGCTGTGGCCGTGCCCGTTTGCCGCGACACCCGGTACTCCTCTGCTTCAGGCACCGGTTTCCAACTCACGACAATCCCCTTTGCCGTCCCCGTGAGTTCAACCGCCGGTGCTGCGATCGGCTGCACTACTTCAATCACCACACGATTCGACCACGCAGAAAAATGGTCGTTCTTCTTGATAGCCGTGCGGACCGCCACCGCAACCCGCTTGCCGGCCCAATCGGACACGGCGAACTTCTCGCTCACCGCAGCGGGAACCGGGTTATCCGAATCCGCCGGCAATGGCGGCGGCAGTTCGTAGGCCTTCGCCGCCGCGGCCCAATTGTTGAAATCGAAGGGCGCGGTGTATGTCCCGATCCGTAGATCGACGTGCGAAAAGTGCGGCACCGGAAGCGAGTCGGTCGTACGCGCGGGCGCAGTAAAGTTGATAAGCAGTTGATCGCCGCGTTCCACAACGCTCAGATCCGCGATCGCTTGCGGTAGTTCCGGAGACGGGGGCAGCACCGGGCCGACGTAGCCACATCCCGCGAGCGACAGAAATAAAACAAGCGTCGCGAAAAACCGGACCGGCACGTTAAAGGATGTACCTGCTCAGATCCTGATCCTTCACGATTTCCGAAAGCTGCTTGCGGACATACGCCGCGTCGATTCTGACATTTTTGCGTTTCAGATCCGGCCCCTCGAACGAAATTTCTTCGAGCAGCTTTTCCATGATGGTATGCAACCGACGCGCGCCAATGTTTTCCGAGGACTCGTTTACTTGCGCGGCAATCCGGGCTATCTCCACCAGCGCGTCATCTGCAAAGCTGAGCTTAATCCCCTCCGTGTCGAGCAGCGCCGTGTATTGCTTCACCAGCGCCGACTTGGGCTCCTTCAGGATGCGAATGAAATCCGCTTCGGTGAGCGTTTTGAGCTCCACGCGGATCGGAAAACGGCCCTGCAGCTCAGGAATCAGGTCCGAGGGCTTGGACACATGAAACGCCCCGGCCGCCACAAACAAAATGTGATCCGTGCGAACGAAGCCGTGCCGTGTGTTTACCGTCGTCCCTTCAACAATCGGCAGAATGTCCCTCTGGACGCCCTCACGGCTGACGTCCGGCCCGTGCCCCCCTTCGCGGCCGGCGATTTTGTCGATTTCGTCCAGAAACACGATGCCGTTCCGTTCAACCCGCTCGAGAGCGATCCTCGTCACCTGGTCCATATCGACCAGCTTTTGTTCTTCTTCTTGAATCAGGTATTCAAGCGCTTCCGAGACCCGCATGTTGCGCTTCTTGGTGCGCGGCCCGAACAGCCCGGGAATCACGTCTTTGAGATTGATGTCCATCTCTTCGACATTGCCGTTCGTCGAAAGCTCGAAAGTCGGGCCGCGCTCTTTCACGTCCACTTCCACCATGCGGTCGTCCAACTTGCCGGCACGGAGTTTTTCGCGAAGCTTTTCGCGCGTCCGTTCTACACTCTCGCTGGTTTCCGGCTGGGGCGGCATAAGCAGGTCGAGCAGCCGCTCTTCCGCCTGCTGCTCGGCCCGGTCCTCTACCTGTTCCAGGCGCTCTTCCCGAACCATATCGATCGCGATATCCACCAGGTCCCGGATCATGGATTCCACATCCCGGCCCACATACCCGACTTCCGTGAATTTACTTGCTTCTACTTTGAGAAAAGGTGAGTTAGCAAGCTTCGCCAGCCGCCGCGCAATCTCCGTTTTGCCGACGCCCGTCGGGCCGATCATAAGAATGTTCTTCGGCATCACCTCTTCCGCCATCTCGGGCTCGAGCTTTTGACGCCGGACACGGTTGCGGAGCGCAATCGCCACAGACTTTTTCGCATCCGCCTGCCCCACCACGTGCTTGTCGAGTTCCGCCACAATTTCCCGGGGCGTCAGCTCATCCAGCAACGGAGTTTCGTCAGTCGATTGTTGCGGTAAGTAAATGACCATTACGCGAGCTCCTCAAACGTCACGTTGGCGTTGGTGTAAATGCATGTTTCGCCAGCGATTTTCATCGCTTTTTCCGCAATCGCTCGCGCCGGAAGCTCGGTGTTTTCCATCAGCGCAAGCGCCGCGGATCTGGCGTACGCCCCGCCCGATCCAATTGCCGCCACTGCTGTATCGGGTTCAATCACGTCTCCGGTTCCGCTTACGATGTAAGTGTCCTTCGGGTCCGCCACCAGCAGCAGCGCTTCCAGGTGCCGCAGCATGCGGTCGGTACGCCATTCCTTCGCTAGCTCGACTGCGCTGCGTGGAAGATTTCCGCTATACTGTTCCAGCTTGGCCTCAAGGCGCGCAAATAGCGAGAAG
This sequence comes from Terriglobia bacterium, assembly GCA_963767485.1. Lineage (GTDB taxonomy): Bacteria > Acidobacteriota > Terriglobia > Bryobacterales > Bryobacteraceae > Bog-105. The sequence continues at coordinate 214,744 of CAVYDZ010000009.1, forward strand.
GCATCCGCGGTCGCTCCGGCAAAACCCGAGATAATCTTACCGCCGAACAGCCGCCGCAGCTTTTTGGCCCCTCCTTTTAAGACTTCGCTCCCCATGGTGACTTGACCATCACCCGCTAACACTACGATGCCGTTACGCCGCACCGAGAGAATCGTCGTCGAACGGATTTTCTGACTCATAAAGCATCTTTATTTCAGCACAGAGAACGGGCTAGACAGCCAGACGCCAAATCGCCGCAACCCCGGGTGTTGCAGGAAAGACACACATACTGTGGCAGAAACGCTTTTGAATCAGCATATTAGAAGCAGCCCTGTTATGCTGATAGGTTCCTCGATGCATTTTCAAACGACGCTTCGCCAGCCGGTAGAAACCAGCGGGATCGGACTTCACCACGGAGCGCCGGTGCGGCTGCGGATCCTGCCAGCTCCGCCGAACACGGGTATCGTTTTCATTCGCACCGATTTAGATCATACGCGCATCCGGGCAAGCTGGAAGCTGGTTGAGCGGGTGAGCTACGCCACCAGCCTGATGCATCCGAAGGGCATCTTTATTTCAACTACGGAACACTTGCTCAGTGTGTTCTACAGCATGAAGATCGACAATGCGCTTGTCGAACTGGACAATTTAGAGCTGCCGATCCTGGACGGCAGCGGTCTTCCCTTCGTCCAACTGCTCAAAGAGGCCGGTATTCAGGAATCGGGCCGCCCGCGGCGCTACGTGCGCATTCTGAAACCCGTCGCGGTGGAGGCACAGGGCAAGAGCGTCACCATTTTGCCAAGCGACCGTTTTCAGTTGCGCTGCAAGAATTATTTCAACCATCCGCTCGTCGGCGAACAAACCTTGGAGCTGGATGTGACCCCCGAAGTGTACGCAGAAGAGATTGCTCCGGCGCGAACTTTCGGATTTGAGTACGAGCTCGATCAGATGCGCGAAATGGGGCTGATCCGCGGAGCAACCCTTGATAACGCTGTATGCTTCACGCGTCAGGGCGTCGCAAATCCGGGCGGTCTTCGGTTCTCCGACGAATGCTGTCGCCATAAAGCTCTCGATCTGTTGGGAGATCTGGCGTTAATCGGGAGGCCGCTGCTCGGCTGCGTGGTGGCGGAAAAGGCCGGCCATGCGATGCATGTCGCCCTAGTTAAGAAACTGATGTCCGATCCCTCTCTTTATGAGCTGACGGCGCTCGACCGGACGTCGGGCGCGGTCGCCTGAAACCGGGCGGCCTTGCGAGTTCTTCCTCACGTTATTACATTGTTCCGGGTGATCTGCTCGCCGGTCGTGGCCTGGCTGCTGCTTGCTGCGCACTTCAAAGCGGCGCTCGGTCTGATTCTCTTGGCAGGCGTAAGCGATTGGTTCGATGGCTGGGCTGCGCGGCGCCTGGGAGCAGCTGGACATCTGGGCGTGGTGCTCGACCCGGCCGCCGATAAGGCCCTGCTGGTCACCCTCTTCGTGGTCCTGGGATGGATGCGGCTGATTCCGCTATGGATGTTCTGGCTGGTGATTGGCCGCGACCTCGTCATCGTGACCGGTGCACTCCTGGTGCGCACGTTCCGCGGCGTGAAAACATTTCTGCCCAGCACCCTCGGTAAGGTCAGCACGTTCTTTCAGATCGTGTTAGTGCTGCTCACCGTGAGCAACGCGGCGTTTCCAAATGAAATCCTCTTCCTGCTCAGCTTCACCGCTTTGATCTTGAGCGCGGCGTTCACGTTCCTGAGCGGAATTGGATACGTGCGGACTGGCATTCAAATGGCGCGCTGGCGCCACCCCTCGGTCGTGCGTACCGGCTGAAGTCTTGCGCCCCCGCAGCGTTCTCGGAATCCCATTCGAAGGAGAAAGTTCCTCCTGCAAGCGCGAAATCAAAGCGTCCTTGGCCTGCAAGTCCGCCTCTAGCCGCGCATGCTCCCGATCCAGCTTCGCGCGTTGGTCTACTGCGCGTACCAGGTCCTTGCTCAACCCCCGCACCGCTGCTAACGCCCGGAAAAACGACCGTTCCGCCGTCGTCCGGTACCGCTGCATCAGCTCCAGCGTGTGCTGATCGTCTCCTGAGGCTTGCGCCTCCTGCCACAGCCGGTCCGCCCGCTGGAAAAACCAGTCGTTCCGCACCAGAATCTCCACCAGCCGCTCTTCCTGATACCCTGTCGGCTCAAACTCCTTCCGCCATCCCTCCGCTACCCTGTCGAAGTCCGCCTGCCGCTCATCCGCGAGAATCAAAGCCTTCGACCGCGCCCCATGCTTCATCGAATTCTGGCTCGACCGCGCTTTCCCTTCTGGTGTTTTCGCCATCTCACGCGAAGTCTCCCAGCGAGCCCGTTCGCCAACCCACCCAAAACCGAGCCTAAGCCCTTCCATTTAAAAGCAAATGTTTTTGTTTGCATTTCGTTATCCGTGTTCCTCTGTGGCCATTTTCAAGTTCGTTTGGCAGAATTCTCGATAGCCTGTAAGCTCGTAGCGGAAGACCCAGGAATAAACATTGCCAGAAAAACACCGCCATGGTTGGCGCTTTCGGCTCGGTATCGGGCTCATCATCGCCGCGGCGGTTCTCGCCATCGTCGTCGAGGTTGTGCTCCATCGCGCCGGCCCCATTCTGAAAGGCCGCGTCATCGAAACCCTCAGCACCCGTTTCGACACCCGCGTGGAACTCGATAAATTCGACGTTTCGATCTTCCGCGGATTAGAAGTCTCAGGCGACGGTCTGCGCATCTTCCCGCCGGAAGACGTCATGGCGGCCGGCGCAACGCAACCTCTCATCAACATCAAACATTTTGCGTTTCATTCCGGAATTATCGGCCTCTTCTTAAAACCGACGCAGGTCGGGTCCGTTCAGATATCCGGGCTTCGCATCCATGTCCCGCCGCGTCAGATGCGGGAACAGGCAGCCAACAGCAAAAAGAAACGCCACGGCAAAATCAAAATTGCAGTCCACCAACTCATCTGCGACGATTCGCAACTCGTGATCGGCACCGCCAATCCGGACAAAGATCCGAAGACGTTTCAGTTGCGCCATATCGAAATGCACGATGTCGGACCCAATGCTCCGTGGCATTACGATGCCGTCCTGACAAACGCTGTTCCGCGCGGCGATATCCATTCGACTGGCACCTTCGGCCCGTGGCAAACTGAATCTCCCGGCGATTCCACCGTTACCGGCCACTACACCTTCGATCACGCCGACCTCAACACCATCAAAGGACTCGGCGGAATCCTGCATTCGACCGGCGATTTCAAAGGCCAGCTTGACCGCATCGTCGTCGACGGCAAAACCGATACTCCGAACTTCTCGCTCGACACCGCCAATCACCCCGTTCCGCTCGAAACCGAGTTCGAGGCGATTGTCGATGGCACCAGCGGAGATACCTACCTGCAAAACGTCAAAGCCAAACTGCGCGATTCCGAGTTAACCGCACGCGGCGCGGTGATTACCGTGAAAGGCCGCGGCCACGACGTGAAGCTGGAGGTCGATATCCCGGCCGGCCACATCCAGGATTTTCTCGATCTTGCCGTCAAAACCCAGCCGCCGGTCCTGTCGGGCATCATTCAAACCAAAACCAACCTCGAAGTCCGCCCCGGTCCCGAAAGCGTTACTAAGAAGCTGAGTTTCAAAGGCGAATTCACACTGCGCCGCATCCACTTTTCAAATCCGGAGGTGCAAGACAAAGTGGATATGCTCAGCCTGCGCGCTCAAGGGAAACCGAAGAAGGCGAAACCCGGAGCTGCTGACGTCGAGTCCCATATGAAAGGCACCTTCACCATGCGCGATGGACTCTTACGCTTCAGCAATTTGGATTATGTGTTGCCCGGCGGCCGCATCAATCTCGCCGGCGTCTATTCGCTCGATGGCCAGCGCTTCAATTTCCGCGGTCATGTACGAACCTCGGCCGAGCTCTATCAGATGGTCGATTCGCGTTGGAAGTCCTGGCTGCTGCGGCCCCTGTCTCCCTTCTTCAAAGGCAAGGGTGGCGGCACGGAAATCCCGGTGAAGATCAGCGGAACCAAATCCGCCCCGAAATTCGGGCTCGATCTTCACTGGTAGCCGCCACATCGGACAGTCAGCTCGCCAGCCACCGCCGGCAATGCTCATTCCACTCTCAGTGCATCCGCCGGATTCACCGAAGTCACCCGCAGCGCCGGCACGTAACTCGCAAGCAGCGCCGCGGCTGCTAACCCCAACGCCACGCCCCCATACGTCAGCGGATCAGCTGGTTTCACTTCAAACAAGAGCGATGACATCAGTCTCATCAAAACAAATGCCGCAGCCAGCCCGCATCCGATACCGATCGCCGCCAGCCGCAATGCATCTGCCATAAACATCCCGATCAGATCCTTGCGGCCCGCTCCCAGCGCCATGCGGATGCCAAGCTCCCGCGTTCGCTGAGACACCGAATACGAGATCACGCCATAGATTCCGATCACTCCTAGCAGCAATGCCATCGCGCCGGCCAGCCCTAGCATCACCAGCGTGAATGAGGTTCGCGCCAGGGATTTCGTGTAAACCTCCTGCATAGTGCGCACATTCGCCACCGGCAAGTTCGCGTCTGCCGCCCACACCGCCTTCCGAACCTCTCCAGCAAAACTCGCACTGCCCGCCCGCGGGCTGCGAATCATATACGCCACACTGCGCCGCACCGATACCTGATCGCCTGAAAAATTATCCATCAACAACGGCCAAATCACGGTCGTCGGTGCTTTCTGATTCAGTCCGTCATCCCGCTCGTCGCGCACCACGCCGATCACCTCGCGCCACGGGGCCTTCAAAGTCTCGCGAACGCGTTTGCCGATTGCCGCGCGCGGATTTCCCCAAAGCTCGCGCGCCAGGTTCTCGGAAACCAGCGCTACCGGACGTTTCCCGTACACGTCGGTCCAGGTAAAATCGCGGCCCGCCGCCATCTGGCTGCCCATCGTCTGAAACAGTCCCGGGGAGGCAAACTTGAACAGCCGCAGGGCCGGTATTTTCCCTTCCTGGTACACGTGGTCTTCCGCAAACAGCGCGTCATGCCAGCCTCCCTGACCATCCATTGGAACGATCGTTGTGATGCCTGCATCCGCTACGCCTGGAATTGCCTTGACCCGATCCAAAATATTCTGCTCCAGCCGGATCACCGCCACCGGATCTTTGACTTGCGCTTCCGGAATGGAAATACGCAGCGTCTCAATTTCCTCCGGACGGGTGAATCCCGGCTGCACCTGGCGCATCGCGAAGAACGTTCGAATCATCAACCCCGAACTGATGAGCAGAACCAGCGCCAGCCCAATTTGCACCACAACCAGCACGCTGCGCGCGCGATACCGCTCTCTGCTTTGGCTCAACGTACGGCCTCCCGCCCGTAGGGCCGTCCCAAGCTGCGGCCCCGCATATTTCAGAATGGGAATCGACCCGAACAACAGACCCGCCAGCAGAGAAAGGCCAAGCGTAAACAGAAGCACCGGTCCATTAATTGAAATTTCTGATAGCCGCGGAAGATTCGCCGGCCCGAGCGCTACCAGCAACCGCAGCGCGCCATAGGCGAACGGCAACCCCAGCAACCCGCCGCACACGCTCAGCGCTAAGCTCTCCGCCAGTAACTCGCGTGCGATCCGCCCCCAGCCTGCCCCGAGCGCTGCCCGAATCGCCAGTTCCTGTTGCCGCCCCTCGGCCCGCACCAGTAAGAGATTCGCCACATTCGCGCACGCAATCAGCAGAACTATGCCGATCGTTCCCATCAGCACCCACAGCACGGTAGCGATATCGCCCACCAGATCCTGTTTAAGCGTCCGCAAATTCGGCGTCAGCCGGGCCGCCTCGAACATTTTGAGGTTGTATCCAGGAAATGGCGGGAAACTCGCCATTCCAAGCGGAATCATCCGTTTGATATCCGCCGTTGCCGAGGCCAGCGTCGCGCCCGGCTTCAGCCTTGCTAACCCGTGATAGCTGAAGTTACCTAGAAATGTCTTGTTCCGGTCAAGCTGCAGGGGGGAGAAAAACAGCGGCTTCTCGTCCATAAACCGGAACCCTCGCGGTAATACACCGATCACTTCCCGCGGCCGTCCATCCACCATTAACCGCCGGCCAATCGCCTCTGGACTTCCGCCAAACTTGGCCTGCCAATATCCATAGGTCAGGACCACCGTCTCCGGCTGCCCCGGCGAATCGTCTTGCGGCGTAAATAACCGACCCACGACCGGCTCCACTCCCAGAATCGGCAGCACCTCCGCCGACACGTCCTCCACAAATACCTGTTCCGGTTCCGCCAGCCCCGTCACGCTCACTGTGTCGCCCGTCCATATACCAACAGCCTCAAATGAGCGGTTGTGATCGCGATACGTGAAATACAGGAACGGCGCTATGCCCGCGCTCTTCAGGTTCAGCCCCAGTGCATCGTGATCAACCGCTACAATGCGACTCGATTGTGGATACGCCAGCGGCTTCAGTAGAACGCCTTCGAGGACGCTGAAAATCGCCGTGTTCGCCCCGATTCCTACAGTAATTGTCAATACAGTCAACGCTGTGAACAGAGGCGCCCGCATCAACCGCCGCAACACATGTTTTAGGTGCATGACCCTAATTACGCTTCGGGAACCCTGGCAAGTTCAATTCGCCACCGCTTTTTTCTGAGAGGAACCGGAAAAGTCCGCTACTAACTCGCCGAGACCTCAAATGAAGCCTAAAATTTACAAAATCGGCCCGACCTGGATTCTATGGGTCCCCGGCGTACGCGTGTATCGCTTTACCAGCTGGGGCAGGGCTGTTCAATACGCGCTCGAAAGCACGACGGCTTCCGCTAGAGCTGCTGCATAAAGGCCCAGGCATCTGCCACGATGCGGTCCAAATCGGTGCGAGTGGGTTTCCACCCTAGCGTACTCTGCAGCTTGCTGGAATCGGCGATCAGGCTCGGCGGATCGCCTTCCCGGCGCGGACCGGTTGTAAACGGCACCTTTTTACCCGTAACGCGTTCGGCAGCGGCAAGGACCTCCTTCACCGAATGGCCCGCACCCGTACCGACATTGAATATGTTTGAGCTGCCGTTATGGATCAGGCTCTCGACAGCCACGATATGAGCATCGGCCAAATCGCTCACGTGAATATAATCTCGGATGCAAGTGCCATCGGGCGTCGGATAATCATCTCCGAACAGCATCACCGGCTTGCCCGAGCGAACCGCCTGCAGAATAAGCGGAATCAGGTGCGTTTCAGGATCGTGGCGCTCCCCTAAGCCGGCCTCCGGCTCCGCGCCGCACGCGTTGAAATAGCGCAGGCAAATGCTGCGAAACTCGCGATAACGGTCCAGCCAACCCAGCATCTTCTCGACCATCACCTTCGACTCACCATAGGGATTGATCGGCGCGATCGTCTCATCTTCAGGAATCGGAATTGTTGTGGGAATGCCGTATGCTGCGGCCGTCGAAGAGAAAACCAGCTTACGCACATTGGCCTGTAGCATCGCTTCAAAAAGGCTGAGCGAACCGGTTACATTGTTATCGAAGTAAAGCTCCGGAGACACTGTCGACTCGCCGACCGAGATATACGCAGCGAAATGAATCACCGCATCCACACGTTCGCTGCGCATGAGTTCGATTAGCTGCGCTTTATCGCGCGTATCGATTTTGTGCAGAATGGCCGGGGGGACGGCCTCCGCATAGCCACGCGACAAATTGTCTACCACAATTACCGAATGGCCCCGCTGTTCAAGCGCATAACGAGTGTGCGAGCCGATATAACCAGCCCCACCGGTGACGAGGATCTTACTCACGTTTCGAGTGTAGCCAAACCTCTCGTACGATCCTGGAAGATATATGGCTCTACTCGAAGCCAGAAATGTGACGAAGATCTACCGCACCGACAGCGAGCGGGTGACCGCTCTGCAATCGGTTTCGCTTACGGTCGAGCCTGGCGATTTCGTGGGCCTCATCGGCAAAAGCGGAGGCGGAAAATCGACGCTGCTCAATCTATGCGGCGCCATGGATTTTCCAAGTTCGGGCGAAGTTGAGCTCGATGGCCGCATCACCGGCCAACTGAACGATCGCGAGCTAACGGCGCTCCGGCGCGAAAAGGTCGGGTTCATTTTTCAGTCCTTTCAGTTGCTTCACACTTTAACTGGTGTGGAGAATGTAGAGCTGCCGCTCATGCTGGCCAGAAAAGCGAATGCGCGCACGGCAGCGTTGGAGCGCCTGCGCTGGGTCGAGATGGAGGCGTTTGCGTACCGGCTGCCGCATCAGTTGTCGGGCGGACAGCAGCAGAGGCTCGCGATTGCCCGAGCGCTGGTGAACAATCCCAAGCTGCTACTCGCCGATGAGCCGACCGGCAATCTCGATACGGCCACCGGCGAAGTTGTGCTTGAGCTTCTGAGCCGTACGGCGCGCGAATTCGGCGTAGCGATTCTGATGGCTACACACAGCCCCGAAAGCACCGCCGTCGTCAACCGTACGCTGCATCTGCGCGACGGGCAGATCAGCGAAGCAGTTGCGTACCGATGATTGCGAACTGGCGTTTATTTTTCCGGCTGATCGTGCGGCCGCTCGCGAGAGAACCGGTACGGACGGCGCTGACCGTGCTCGCGGTAGCGCTCGGCGTGGGCGTGGTGCTGGCAATCGATCTCGCCGGGCAAGCCGCAGCCGGTAGTTTTCATTCGTCTCTCGAATCGCTCACAGGCAAAGGCGATTTACTGATTACCCAAACCGCGGGTCTCGACGAACGCTTGCTTGGCAAGCTGGTGCGGCTGCCTTATGATTTGCACTTCTCGCCGAGAATCGAAGATTTTGCGTCGATCAATGGAAAAGGAGAAGCGCTGCCGTTTATCGGGCTGGACTTGATCGGCCAATTCAACCAGAATGTGACGGGCGCGGCGTTCACCGGGCTGTTGGATAAAGGCGATCCCGTATGGGTCGGTTCCGGAACCGGGCTGCATACCGGCGAACCAGTCAATCTGCTGCTCGATGACCAGCTGCAGCGTTTCTTTGTTGCGGGCATGCTGCCGGAAAGGAACAAAGAGTTCGGCAATTCCAATGTTATTTTGACGGACATCGGCATTGCGCAGCGGGTGACGAACAAGAGGGGCAAGCTCGACAGCATCGACGTTCGTATTCCCAAAGAAGATTCCCTCGAAAGCTGGCGCGATCTTTTAAAAAGACAGGTGCCGGCTTCGGTAAGCGTAGAGCCACAGGGCTCGCGCACGGACGAAAATCGCAAGATGCTCGCGGCTTTCCGCTGGAATCTGCGCGTGCTGAGCTATATCGCGCTGATCGTCGGCGCGTTTCTGATTTACAACACGATTGCCATCTCGGTAGTGCGGCGGAGAAATGAAATCGGAGTTGCGCGGGCGCTGGGTGCAACCCGGCCGACGATTTTGGGCGGCTTTTTGGCAGAGGCCGCATTCTTTGCGATAACGGGTAGCCTGCTCGGTCTCGTATTGGGGAGGGCGATGGCAGTAGCTGCCGTTCGTTTGATCGGAACCACCGTAGAGTCTCTCTATGTGAGCAGTCAGCCCGCGCCCATCACGTTGACAGTTGCGAGCGCGGCAACCGGACTGGCCTTGGGTATATTCGTTTCGCTCATCGCTGCGCTCGCTCCGGCGATTGAGGCATCGCGCGTGCCGCCCGTCGAAGCTATGGCGCGCGGCCGTGAAGAATACGTAGCTGCTTCACGTTTACGCCCACGAGCTTGGCTAGCCGGTGCACTGTTTGCCGCGGCTGCGGTTTTATCAAAGCTGCCGCCGATCCACCGGCAACCCATATTTGCTTATGTCGCCGTGCTGTTTCTAATCGTTGGTATGGCGGCGGTGATTCCGGCGCTGCTAACCGGCTTTGTTGCGCTCGTGCAACGGACCATGGAGAGGCTGTTAGGTGTGGAAGCAATGCTTGCGGCACGTTCCCTGCGCGCTTCACTCGGACGAACGTCGATTTTGACGGCAGCTTTGGCCACTGCGGTAGCCATGACGGCGAGCGTCGCTATTATGGTCGGCAGTTTTCGCGAGACGGTCACGGTTTGGATGGATCAGCAACTGCAAGCGGATTTCTACTTGCGTCCGGCCGGTTCCTCCGCAGCGGATCAACATCCAACCATGAGCCCCGAAGTAGCGGACGCGATTGAAAAGCTACCGGGCGTGGCATCCGTCGATCGTTTCCGTGCGTATCCGACTACTTACGAAGGTTTGCCTGCCACGCTCGCGGGCGGCGAAAGCAGCCGCGCCGGAAATTCCGCCAGCACCCGCTTCCTGCCGGGCGAGAATACGCTCGCTATTCTTGCGAAGCTGCCAACCGGCGATTACGCGGTGGTGAGCGAGCCGTTCGCTAACAAGCACGGCGTTGGCGTTGGAACCATTTTGCATCTCCCGCTGTCAGGCGCGGTTCGCAGCTTCAAAGTCCTCGGCGTCTATTACGATTATTCGACCGAGCGCGGCTACATTGTGCTGGATCGAAAGACGCTACTCAAGTACTTGCCAGACCCGGCGGAATCGAACCTTGCCGTCTATTTGAAGCCTGGCGCGAATCTGGCCGCCGTGCGGAATCAGATCGACCTGGCCATAGCGGGACGAAAGATTGCGGTGTTCTCAAACCGCACATTGCGCCGCGGGGCTATCGCGACGTTCGATCACACGTTCGCCATCACCTACGCCCTTGAAGCTATAGCGATTATAGTGGCCGTAATGGGCATGGCGGGCGCCTTACTTGCGACCGTAATCGACCGCCGCCGCGAATTCGGGCTGTTGCGATTCCTCGGTGCTTCGCGTCCGCAAATCCGTAAAATCATCCTTTGCGAAGCTGGCTTGCTCGGGCTGCTTGCGAACGCGATCGGGATCGCGCTCGGCACTGTGCTCTCGCTCATTCTCATTTTCGTCATTAACAAGCAATCGTTCGGCTGGACAATCCAGTTCCACTGGCCAGTCGAGATTCTGCTCATTGTGCTCAGCGGGATTTATGCGGCAACAGTGCTCTCTGCTATTTTGCCGGCGAGCACCGCACTACGTTTGAATCCAATTGAGGTGGTGCATGAAGAATAGCGTTGCCGCAGCGTTCGGTTTGCTCGGCGGCCTTATTTGCTTCGGCCAGCAATGGCAGATCGCACAGCCTGGCTACCGGTACGAATTTCCGCGTGATTTTTTTTCTCATCCGGATTATCAAACCGAGTGGTGGTATTACACCGGAAACCTGCGTGCCGCGGACGGGCACCGCTATGGATTCGAACTCACGTTTTTCCGGCAAGCGCAACACATACCGCCCGAAGCGGCACACCTCGAAGATAACGTTTGGCGCCCCGACCAGATGTATCTCGCGCATCTTGCGCTCAGCGATATCGATGGGAAAACTTTCTATCACACAGAGCGGTTGAACCGCGCTGGGCCGGGTATTGCCGGCGCCGACAAATCGCAACGCGCTTACTGGAATGGAAATTGGCAGGTGAAATGGACCGCACTGCCCGGCACAGAGCAGCAACTCACCGCCGTTTGCGATCGCTTCACCCTCGAACTGAATCTATCGAGCAAAAAGCCTCCTGTGATTCAAGGGCAAGATGGTATCAGCCGGAAAGGGGCGGCAAGGGGAGAAGCGTCACACTACATTTCTTTCACGCGGCTGCAAGCAACAGGCCAGCTCATAAAAGGCAAAAGCGCGCAAGGAGTCACCGGCCTCGCCTGGATGGACCATGAGTTCTTTACCCAGCCGGATACGAGCGATGTGAGCGGCTGGGATTGGTTTTCTATCCAGCTAAACAATCGGGAAGAGCTGATGCTTTATCGTCTGCGCAACAAGTCCGGCCAGCCGGATCCGTTTTCTTCGGGTAGTGCCATAGACAGCCAGGGGAGGGCACATTTTCTTTCTGCGGCCGACTTTACGTTGACTCCCGGTTACACCTGGCACAGTCCACATTCGGGCGCACGCTATCCGGTTTCGTGGCGCATTCAAGTCCCGGCGCTTCAACTCGATTTAACAGAGAACACGGATCTTGCGGACCAGGAACTGTGGAAGGCGCGCGATGTCACACCGGCCTATTGGGAAGGCGCTGTGAGCTATGAGGGAACGATCCATTCGCAACCGGCCAGAGGCGCCGGCTATCTCGAAATGACCGGCTACATGGGAAGCGTTCGGCTGAACGGGGCCGCTCCCGCATCCGGTGACGATTCGGGCCGCGGTTCGAGCAAACGCATAAACCCCGCGAGGACAGCGGACGTAAGGCAGCAGGCTACGACAATCCCCAAAGCGTAGCGCAGCGTGACGAGTTGCGAAGCAAACCCGATGGCGGGCGGTCCCACAATAAACCCGATATAGCCAATGCCGGTCACCGTAGCAATTCCCGCCCCGGGCGTCACCGATTTGACGCGGCCGCCTGAGCCGAAAACGAGCGGGATAATCACGGAAAAACCCGCACCCGCCGCTGCGAAGCCGGGCATGGCCCACTCAGGCGAATGCGCGGAGAGCGCCCATACGAGGCCAAGCGCGGCCACAAGACTGCCCGCGCGAACCGTACGGAGCGGACCCAAGCGCGCCGTAATGAGATCGCCCAGGAAGCGGAAAATCGCCATGGCAGCCGAGAAGACTGCGTAGCCCGTGGCTGCCGTTCCCGCGCCCGCGCGCAGCACTTGTTTCAAGTAAACGGCCGTCCAATCGCCCATTGCTCCTTCCGATAACAGCGAGCAAAATCCGATCGCGCTCAATGCAAGCAGGACGGGTGGAATTTTGTTCCACGGCAGCCGATGCTCTTTCGCTATTACCCTGCCCGGAACATCGAGCAGCAGCGGCACCGCGACACATACGCCGACGACGTTAACAAAGGCGCTCAATTCGAAATGCGCTAAAGGCCGTATGCCGCGAGTGGCAACGAATCCCCCGAAAGCGGCCCCGATCATGCCCCCTAAACTGAACATGCCATGAAAGCGCGACATGGTCGGCGAGCCGAGATGATTCTCGACTTCCACCCCTTGCGCATTCATGGAGACATCCATGGCGGCCGCCACTGCTCCGTAGACAAAAAGCGCGAGCGACAAACCAAAGCTGCTCGACGCCGCTCCGAGGAGCAACACCGACAGGCAAAACAAGATTCCCGTGATGCTCGAGATCTTCCTGCTGCCGTAGCGATTCACAAGCAACCCGGTGATCGGAATGCTGCACAGGGCCCCCACTGCGGAACTCAGCAATGTCAAGCCGAGCACTCCATTCGCCAACCCGAGCCGGGTTTGAATGGCCGGAATACGCGAAAGCCACGTAGCGACGACGAGGCCATGCACCAGGAATAAAATCACGGTGCCCCACCAGCCGTTGCGGACCTGCTTACCGGTTACGGGCTGCACGTGCATACACGGTTATGTTCTGCCCGCGGCGGGTCCATTGAGCTTGCGGCTGCCACCCGAGCGCTTCGCACTCCTGCGCGGTAATGTTCGGCTGCCAAGCGTAATAGCGGCGCAGAAAGGTTTCAACATACGGCCAGATAATTACGCCGTTCTTCGGCATCCACGTTCTGGTGTAAATAATCAGCACGCCGGAATCGCGGGAAGGCAATGCCTCAATAGATGATTTGTGAAAATCATTTGTCTCGAGCACGTTGAGAGGACGCGACACATACCCATAATCGGGACTGCGCAGCGCAGCGGAAAACGGCCACGCTGTCGCGATCGTCGAATTGCCGTACCGGGCTTCCGAGAAGGCCGCCGCTGCCTGCTCCAGCCGGATGAAATCGACCATCGCGTAATTATTCTCGTAAGGAAATGGATACGGGGGATTCCAGAAGATATTACCAACCAATCCCGCAAGCAGGGCGGAAACGCTCGCAACGCGCACCCATTTACGCAAGTGCGTTGCCGCAACCGCCACTGCAATATAGAAGAGCGGCAGCACGGGCAGAAGGTAGCGTTCTAATTCCGCGCCGCCCAATACCGATACAAGTAGCAGCGTCGCACCTGCAACAAGAAAAGTAATCTTCCAACGGTCAGACCGAAAGCTCTCGCACTCGCGCCAGGCCGCCAAAAGAACGAGCGTGCCAATCCAGCGGAACTCCCCGAAGAACAGGTAATAAATCCGGCGCAGAATCGAAAAGATCACGCGCACCGGCTGCAAAGCATACGCTACGTTGTAATGCGCAAATCCAGGATTCCCGAGCCAGTATCCGGTTTTCGCATGCAAGAGCGCGAGCCAAAGAGCCAGAACAATGGCGGAGGGCACGAACAGCAACGCGTGTTTCCATTTTCTACGGAACAGAAGGACGGCTCCGAACACTGCCGGCACGACCAGGCCGGTTTCTTTCGCCAGAACGAGAGCCACACACGCCACCGCACACGCGATCAGGCGTTCCGTGAGAAACAGATAGAGCGCGAGCAGAGTGAAGACCATCGAGGGCATGTCTAATTGCGCCATCATGCTTTGCGTAAAGAAAAGTGGCGAGGCCAGCAAGAGCAGCGGAGGAAGGAAGGCCGGGGCTCCTTCGGTTTCGCGGCTCAACTCGATCGCCAGCAGAAACGTGAAGAGGAGGCCGGCGCCGGCCAACAGCAGCATCGCGATACGCGTGATGACGATTGAATACCCGAACAGGCGATACCAGAGAACTAAGTAGACCTCAACTCCCGGAGGATGCACGTTTGGCAGCGTAGACTGCGCAACCCACCAGCCATGCCGGAGCAAATCGAGCGCGGTGGGAACAAACTGCCCCTGCTCATCCCAAAAGAACGGGAGATTCAGTAAGTGCGCATGGATTGCCAGCAGCGGCAGCGTGAATAGTGCAAAGAACAGGAAAAGATAAACCGGACGGCGGTGAGCAGGCATCAAGCGGCGGCATAAGAATGCCTATTGAATGCTCTCGCCGGGTGTTTGCGATTCTAAACGGATCTCACCGAAAGCGGCCTCGTACTGCTTCAAATTCTGCTGCAGGAGATTCGAGAGCGCCTTGGCCTGCGGCGGGCTCAAGTAGATGCCTTGGAAATTCGCGATGGTAACGGCATCGGGCGCATTCTGGTTGATGGTTCCGAACATAAGATAGAAATCCCAGAGGCTGACGCGCATCTGGACGCTATTAGCATAGTGCTCGCGAAACTCCGCGGTGTTGGTCAGATGAACTTTAGGTGGCGGCTGGCCGGGTGTCATGCAACCAGTATGCCTTGCTGGGA
This sequence comes from Terriglobia bacterium, assembly GCA_963767485.1. GTDB lineage: Bacteria > Acidobacteriota > Terriglobia > Bryobacterales > Bryobacteraceae > Bog-105. The sequence continues at coordinate 229,803 of CAVYDZ010000009.1, forward strand.
ACAACGGAAAAGAGTGGCGGGGACGACGGGGCTCGAACCCGCGACCTCCGACGTGACAGGCCGGCGTTCTAACCAACTGAACTACGTCCCCTTTGACACGAAACGTCGGACCTGACCAGAGTAACACAGCCGGGAGCGGCGCTTAATTCTACGTCCTTATGACTTCTTTAGCTCCCCGCTGTTAGATTCGGATTGAAGCTATGGCAGACCTGTTTTATGTGCTGATTGGGATTCTGTTTTTCGTGCTGTGCTGGGCGTTCACGAAAGCGTGCGACCGCCTTTGAAGGAGGCTTAAACAATGGATTACGTGATTGGCGGCATCACCGCACTGTTTCTGTTTGCGTACCTGATTTATTCGCTGCTGCGGCCGGAGAAATTCTGACGTATGACGACAAATGGCATCTTACAAATCCTGATTTTCTTTGCGGTCATTCTGGCGCTTGCCAAACCGATGGGTGAGTTCATGGCCCGGCTTTTCGAAGGCAAGCGGACGTTTCTGCATCCTGTGCTGCGGCCAATCGAGACCTGGACGTACAAGTTGATCGGCGTCAATGAAAACACCGAACAGCGCTGGACGCAATACACGGCCGCCCTGTTGGCCTTCAGCGTTTTCAGTTTTCTGTTCGTGTATCTACTGCAACGCTTACAGGGCGTTCTACCGTTCAATCCGCAAGCCATGAGCGGCAAGCTAGTGACGCCTGATCTGGCGTTCAACACGGCCGTTAGCTTCGTCACGAATACCGATTGGCAGTCGTATAGCGATGGCGAAGCGCTGCTGAGCTACTTCGTGCAAATGGCTGGGCTGACCGTCCAGAACTTCGCGTCAGCGGCGGCGGGAATAGCAGTCGCGATCGCGGTAATGCGCGGTTTCGCCCGGCAGCAGATGAACAGCCTTGGAAACTTCTGGGTGGACCTTGTGCGTGGCACAGTTTATCTGCTGCTGCCGCTCTCGATCGTATTGGCGCTTGTGTTTTGCGCTCAGGGAGTAATTCAAAATTTCGAGCCGTACACCATTGCGCACACGCTCGAAGGCGCGAAGCAGGTGATCGCGCAAGGGCCGGTTGCTTCGCAGGAAGCGATCAAGATGCTAGGCACCAATGGCGGCGGATTTTTCGGCGCCAATTCCGCGCACCCGTTTGAGAATCCCACGCCGTTCACGAACTTCTTGCAAATCATCGCGATTTTCATCATTCCGGCTGGTTTGACCTATACATTTGGCGTGCTGGTTGGGGATCGCCGGCAGGGCTGGGCGATCTTTGCCGCGTGCTCCATCATGTTCCTGGTTGGGGCGGTCGTCTGCTATTGGGCCGAAGCGAAGGGCAATCCCGTGCTGGGGCATCTCGGAGTGGAGCAGAGTGCGAGCGCATTGCAACCGGGTGGAAACATGGAGGGCAAAGAATCGCGGTTCGGCATCGCGGCAAGCGCTCTGTTTGCAACCGTCACAACCGACGCAAGTTGCGGCGCCGTGAACGGGATGCATGATAGCTTCACGCCGCTCGGCGGCCTGGTGCCGTTATTCAATATGCAGACCGGTGAAGTAATCTTCGGCGGTGTGGGCGCGGGACTCTATGGAATTTTGCTGTACGCCATTCTCGCAGTGTTCATCGCGGGCTTAATGGTGGGGCGAACGCCAGAATACATCGGGAAGAAGATCGAAGGCAAGGAAGTCAAAATGGCGATGCTCGCACTGATCGCGACTGCGTTCAGCATCCTGGTCTTTTCCGCCATCTCCTCTGTGATTCAGTTTCAGGCGCCATCGAAAGACGCGAAAGGCCAGCCTGTGACACAAAGCTATTGGAATCCGCCCGGACCGGCCACGGCGAACTACACCAACTCAGGGCCGCACGGCTTCGGTGAGAACCTGTATGCCTATTCGAGCGGCACCGCCAATAATGGCAGCGCGTTCGGCGGCCTTAACGCCAACACGCCCTGGTACAACCTGACTCTTGGCTTTGCCATGCTGATTGGCCGTTTCTTCTTCTTGATTCCGCTGCTGGCCGCGGCCGGAAGTCTGGCTCGCAAGAAGCGCATTGCGGAAACCAGTGGAACTTTTCCCACGCACGGACCGCTTTTTGTCGGCTTGCTGGTGGGAACCGTAATTCTGGTGGGAGCGCTGACGTTCTTTCCGGCGCTGGCGCTCGGGCCGATTGCCGAGCATTATCTGATGCAGGAAGGGCATCTTTTCTCGGTTTTACTCTTTCCCCTAATGGGCTAGGCTATGGCTACCTCAATAGAAACACCCGTGACACAGACACCTGAGCTCCAGTCGCTACTGCCGTCGAAGCTGACGCGTTCGCGCTCACTTTTCGATCCGGACATCCTGAAGCGCGCACTGGTTGAATGCTTCGCCAAGCTGAATCCTGTGACGCTGCTGAAGAACCCGGTTATCTTTGTGGTGGAAGTAGGCGCCGCGCTCGTCACCGCTTTCCTGCTGCACGATATTTTCACCAAAGCACGGGGAAACGGCTTTGAACTGCAAATTGCGCTGTGGCTCTGGGCCACGGTGCTATTTGCAAACTTTGCTGAAGCGATGGCCGAAGCGCGCGGCAAAGCGCAAGCTGACACGCTGCGCAAAACGAAGACGGATTCCATCGCTAAGCGAATTCTCCCCAGCGGGAAAATCGAAGTCGTGTCGGGTTCACAATTGCGCTCCGGAGACACGGTAATCGCCGTGACAGGCGACTTGATTCCGGGTGATGGGGAAGTGGTCGAAGGTATTGCCACGGTGGATGAATCCGTGATCACGGGCGAAAGCGCACCGGTGATTCGGGAATCGGGCGGAGACCGGAGCGCGGTGACCGGGGGTACGCGTGTGCTGTCGGACCACATCAAAATCCGCATCACTTCAAATCCTGGAGAAACCTTTCTCGACAAAATGATCGCGCTCGTTGAGGGTGCGGAGCGTCAGAAGACGCCCAATGAAATCGCGCTCAATATTCTGATCTCCGGCTTAACGTTGATCTTCCTGCTGGCTGTGGCAACGCTTCATCCGTTCGCGATCTATGCAGTTTCGGCATCAAAAACCGGGCACGTGCCCAGCATTGCAGTGCTCGTCTCGCTGCTGGTGTGTTTGATCCCGACCACTATCGGCGGCTTGCTTTCCGCGATCGGGATCGCCGGCATGGATCGCGTTATGCAGCACAACGTGCTCGCGATGAGCGGTAAAGCTGTGGAAGCTTCAGGAGACGTTAATACGCTGCTCCTTGATAAGACCGGCACCATTACGCTCGGCAACCGCCAGGCTGTCGAGTTCGTCGCTTTCGCCGGGGTCGAGGAACACGAACTGGCCGATGCGGCGCAATTGTCAAGCCTGGCGGATGAAACCCCGGAAGGGCGCTCGGTGGTGATTCTTGCGAAGGAAAAATATAACCTACGCGGCCGGGACGTGGCCGACCACGACGCGCATTTTATTCCATTCTCAGCGTACACGCGTATGAGCGGGGTGGATATCGATGGCCGCATGCTGCGCAAGGGAGCGAGCGGCGCGATTGCCAGCCTGGTGAAGGAAATGGGCGGCATGTTGCCGGCCAATTTCGAAGAGCTTTCAGATCGTATCTCGCGCACCGGCGGAACTCCATTGGCCGTTGCTGATGGCTCGCGCGCGCTCGGCATCATACATCTCAAGGACATTGTGAAAGGCGGCATGAAAGAGCGAATGCAGCAGCTTCGCTCGATGGGAATTCGCTCCGTAATGATCACCGGCGATAATCCCCTGACCGCGGCAGCGATTGCGGGCGAAGCGGGTGTGGACGATTTTCTTGCGCAAGCCACTCCCGCGGACAAACTCGAATACATCAAGCGCGAACAATCAGACGGCCGCCTGGTTGCGATGACCGGCGATGGCACGAACGACGCGCCGGCTCTCGCGCAAGCGGATGTGGGCCTGGCGATGAACTCGGGGACCATGGCCGCCAAAGAAGCGGGCAATATGGTGGATCTGGATAGCAATCCTACAAAGCTTATTGAAGTGGTTGCGATCGGAAAACAGTTACTCATCACGCGCGGGGCGCTGACAACCTTTTCGATCGCCAACGACGTGGCAAAATACTTCGCCATTATTCCGGCGATGTTCATGGCCACCTATCCCGCATTGCGCCGCTTCAATATCATGAACCTGCACACGCCCGAGAGCGCGGTGCTGGCCGCCGTGATCTTCAACGCTCTAATTATCATTGCGCTGGTACCGCTTGCGCTGCGCGGGGTCAAATACAGGCCCTCGGGTGCAGCCGCATTGCTACGCCGCAATCTCCTGATCTATGGGGTGGGCGGAATTCTCGTGCCCTTCCCCGGAATTTGGATTCTCGACCAACTCCTTGTCTGGACGCACCTCGCATAAGGGAAAAAAATCATGCTGCAACAACTAAATCCGGCACTGCGCGCAACTCTTCTCCTGACGATTCTTACGGGGCTTATTTATCCGGGTGTGGTGACGGGACTCTGTCAATTGTTTTTCAAACAGGAAGCGAACGGCAGCCTGATTCGCCAGAACGGGAAGGTAATTGGCTCCCGCCTGATCGGGCAGAACTTCACCAGCCCCAAGTACTTCCATCCGCGGCCCTCGGCGGCGGGAAACGACGGCTACGATGCCACGAGTTCCAGCGGTTCGAACTTGGGCCCGACAAACCAGAAACTCTACGATCGCGTGAAAGCGGCAGCCGCTCAATTCCGGAAAGAAAACCCGGATTATCGGGGGCGAATCCCGGCCGATGCGCTGACTACGTCCGCGAGCGGCCTCGATCCCGATATCAGCATTGCAAATGCCGACGCACAAGCTGCTCGCGTCGCAAAAGCCCGCGGCAGGAATCGCACAGACATCGAGAAGTCGATTGCGGAAGCGACCAGCGGACGCGATCTGGGCTTCCTCGGGGAACCGCGCGTCAACGTTCTTGAATTGAACCTGGCGCTCGACGCAAACCGCCAGTAAACTACTTTCCATAGACAATTGGAGGAACCATGTTGCGTTCGATGTGGGCACTTATAGTGTGCCTTTTCGTCTCGATGCTGGCCGCTCCGCCGCTCAGGGCGCAGGCCTCCGATGCAGACGCCCCTTTGACGAATCGTGAGCGGATGCTGCTTGAGCAAGTCTCGCAATTGGAGAAGCGTGTTGCAGCTCTGGAGAGTAAGTCATCGGCCGAAAACACCGCTCCTCCGCCCCAACCCGCGCCGCAGCCTTCGCCAGCGCTCCCGCCGGTTTCGTCAGTTGCTCCTACGGCGACATCAGCGCTCGCCGCCGGCCCGCTTCCGCCGCCTACGTTTCTCGACGGCACCACGCTAAACGTGATTCTGGATGCCTATTACGGCTACAACTTCAATAATCCGATCGGCCGAGTCAACCTGCTTCGCTCGTATGATGTCAGCAGCAACGCATTCACCCTGAATCAAGCAGCGCTCATTCTTGATAACGAGCCCGATGCGGATAAAGGCAAGCGCTGGGGATTCCGGCTCGATCTTCAGTATGGACAAGCTACTCAAACTTTGCAGGGCAACCCCGCGAACGAGCCGCGGCCCGAAATCTATCGGAATATCTTCCAAGCGTACGGAACATACTTGCTACCGGTCGGTAAAGGCTTGCGCGTCGACGTCGGAAAATTTGCGAGTTCGCTCGGACTCGAAGGACTATACGTCAAAGACCAGATGAACTACTCGCGTTCATTCTGGTCCACGGCTCTGCCTTTCTATCACATGGGCGTCCGGGCAAATTACGCCGTCAACAACACTTTGGCGCTCAACTATTGGCTGGTGAACGGCACGCAGCAAACCGAGCCATTCAACGGTTATAAGGATGAATTTTTCGGAGTGTCTCTTTCGCCGAGCAAGAATTTCTCCTGGAATGTGAATTACTATCTCGGGCAAGAACACCCCGACGTCATGTACTTCCCGAATGGCGGAGCTCCACTTAACGCACCCACGCTGCAAGGCGTGCCATTCGAGCCGATTGCCAATGCTCCGCAAGGTAAACTCCACATTTTCGATACTTATTTCAACTGGCAAGCCTCTTCGAAATGGACCCTCGCCGGCGAAGCCGATTATGAATTGCAGCGGCTATACGAATCGTCGTCGCCGTCTCATGCGGATGGAGGCGCGTTCTACCTCCAATATCAATTGACGCCGAAGTTATCCCTCGCCGCCCGCGGCGAATACTTGTCCGATCGCGGGGGCATGTTCAGCAATCTCACGCAGGCGCTGAAAGAAACCACTGCAACGGCGAAGTATCAATTCGCGAACGGCTTCGACGCATTCGGCGAGTGGCGGCGCGATTTCTCGAACGAGCCATTCTTCTACACGAGCACACCTGGCGTCTTGAAGAAGGAACAAAATACCGCAACGCTAGGCTTGGTCTGGTGGTGGGGCGGAAAGCAGGGAAGCTGGTAGTGGATCGCAGGCCCACTCCCGAAGAGCTACTGCGCCGACTCGAAATGGAAGAGGAGCACCAGGCACGGGGCCGGCTCAAGATATTTCTCGGCTATGCTTCGGGAGTCGGTAAGAGCTTTCGCATGCTGGACGAAGGGCGCCGGCGATACGAGCGTGGGCAGGACGTAGTGATCGGCGCTATGCAACCCAAGCTCTCGCTCGAAACACTTCAACCGGCAGCTCACCTCGAAATTATTCCGCTAAAGGGGGCAGCAGGCATTGACGTTATGGATGTCGACAGCATTCTTCGCCGCAGGCCGAAGGTGTGCCTAGTGGACGGTTTAGCGTACGATAATCCTCCCGGCTCAAGGCACGAAAAACGGTGGCAGGATGTTGCCGACTTGCTCGACCAGGGCATCTCTGTAATCACTTCTGTCAACCTTCAGCATATTGAAGAGAAACGCGCCGAAGTAGAGGCAATTACCGGCAAGCACGTGACCCAAACCGTGCCGTTGCGATTTCTGCAAATGGCGGACGAGATCGTGGTAGTGGATGCGCCAGCCGAAAGCCGGATCAGCTTTTCCGATGATTCGAGCACCGGCAGCACGCCGCAAAAACTCTCGCAGACGCAGCTTTCCGAATTGCGGGAGATCGCTCTGTTCCTGGCCGCGGATGTCATCGATAAGCAGTTGGAACGGTATCTGTCCGCTCACGGCATCGAGCAGACCTGGGGCACGCAGGAGCGGATCCTCGTTTGCCTGACACCGGAAGGAAATGCGCGCCGTATGCTTGAGACGGGCGCCCGCAATCGCGACCGCTTCCATGGCGAGCTAATTGTTTGCCACATGAACCGGCCCGAGTGGTCGCCAGAGAAAAGAAGCATCATCGACGATGCCGTCGCGCTCGCTCGCGAGAAAGGGGCGGAGATGGTAGCGCTCGATGGTGAGGATGCCGTGAGCACCATCCTTAACTTTGCGCGTCACCGGGGGATTACGCAGATTTTTATAGAACATCGAGGACGCGAGAGCTGGTGGGAACGCGCTTTCGGGACCGAACTGGATCGCCTGATTCGTTCGGCCGAAGGCATCGATGTGCGTGTGTTTCCTCAGTCTTGAGTGCGCGCGGTGAAATAGGTTCGGCCGTAGCCCAGCTCAGCCTTGACGCCCGCCTGCTCTGCGGTCATGGCTTCCAGCTTCACAAAGCCAGCTTCCCGTAACGCATCTAAGATCTCGCATTGGCTGTAGCACTGTTGTTCAACGGTGCTGTGATATTGCTGCCACTGATTATTGCCGTTCTCGCTTCGCAAAAACCACATCAACTCCGTCGAAGCTCGCTTGCGTTGTCGATCGAATCGGCCGCGCACCAGTCCGACACAATCGTCCTTTATGTCTACGGACCATTCACGCAAATCGATCGTATACGCTTCTTCGAGATTCATGTCAAAAACGAACAAGCCGCCGGGTTTGAGAATCCGTACCACTCGTCTGAACACTTCGTTCAATTCGGCGAGAGTGAGTACGTGATTCAGCGAATCGAATGTCGAAAGCGCAGCCGCCTGCTTTTGAGAAAGATATAACTCTCTTGCGTCCTGTACCTGGAAATTTACTTGCGGTAGATCCTTGCGAGCCAAGGCAATCAATTCCGCAGAATTGTCGACACCCGTGACGGAATAGCCGCGGCTTACCAATTCTTTTGTTACGTGTCCGGAGCCGCAGCACAAGTCTAAGATCCGGCTGCCTGGCGGCACGGCCGAAAAGAACAGCCTTTCCAGAGCGGGCAGAGCCGCCGTCAAATACCAGTCCGCCCACAAAACGTGATACATCCCGGCGACAGTATCGTAAGAAGATTTTGGCTGATCGGCCATGCGGAACTCTTCCAGTCTAAGGCGTCGCTGACAGAACGACTTACTATAAAGGTGTGGAACCCCGTTGTACGTGCGGCGCAGTCTTACCCGAAGGCGCTCGCTTTTGCCATAAATGCGGCAAACCGCAGTTGGAACAGGATATCGAACGGCTTGCCGCCTTTGACAGAACAGTGGAGCCCGTACAGAGGCCGCTTGATGTTCCAACAGAAACGAAAAAGGTTAGGCCGATCGGCTTTGGCAATTTGCGGGCTGTTTCGACCACCATGGGCGTGGCGGCAGTTGCGCTTGTAGCCTTATTCCTTGCTGCGGCCGTAGCCCCGCTGCTGGCGCCTATCGTGCTGTGCGCGGCCGGCTTCGCTGCCGCTCGCTTCTATCGCATGCGAACAGCCGAGCCGCTCTCGCCGGGCGGCGGCGCATATTTGGGAGTGATGACTGGTTTTTGGTTATTCCTGGTGGTCGCACTCTGCGCAGCAGTGACTTGCATCTATATTTCGTCTCCCGCCGGACGAGAAATCCTGCGCGCCGCCATGCCGAAAATGCCCGAGGTTGCCAAACTGCTTGACGACCCGCACCAATTTCTAATCAGCTTGCTCGAAAGCCTGATTCCTATGTTTTTTCTAGCCGTGGTTTCCGGTGCATTCGGCGGGATGCTCGCTGCTCGTCTCTCCGCCAGGCCACCGCAGCACTGAATGCTCGAAATAGAGAGGCATCCCTCGAGGGCCGGCTGGCTCGGGCTGTTACGCTGAAGTGCGCACCCTTAATGAGCCGACCTATTCTCACGTTGACCATTAACCCTGCTCTCGACCGCATTACCACAGTCGATCATCTTGTCTTTGAAGACCGGGCTTATATCGAATCGACAATTGAAGCCGCAGGGGGCCGCGGCATCAACGCCGCGCGCGTGTTGACCAGCTTCGGAGCGTCTGCGGTCGCCATTACCGTCTCTGGCCGCGACACGGGACGCAAATTCGAAGAACGGCTCGCCAAGGATACTTTCGGCAAAGAAGTTGTGAAGATCCGTAACAGTATCCGCACCAACCTAACGATTTCCGACCGCCAGGGCTTGTCAATCAAATTGAATGAACGCGGCCCTGCGATTTCCGATGCGGAGCTGGAAAAGATACTGAAGGCTACCGAGAAACTGCTGCCGGGAGCGGCGTGGCTTATGCTTTGCGGGAGCCTGCCGCCTTCTGTCAATCCGCATTTCTACACCAAGCTCATCCAACTGGCCACCAAGCATAAAGTGGAAACGCTGCTCGATACGGACGAAGACCCGCTGCTCTTCGGCCTGGAGGCGCACCCCACGATCGTCAAACCCAACCAGTCGGAAGCGGAACGAATCATGAACGTTCCACTGATCACACGCTCGCAGATGATCGATGCCGTACAGCGCATCAAGGCGATGGGCGCAAAATCGGTTGTGTTGTCGTTAGGCAGCCGGGGCGTGATTGCCGCAACTTCCTCCGAAGGCGTCCTCGAAGTAACGCCGCCCGTAGTGGATGCGCGCTGCCCGATCGGCGCGGGCGATGCTATGGCGGCGGCTATTGTATGGGCGCTCGAGCGCGGCGATTCGCTTGGGGACGCGCTGCGCTGGGGGGTTTCCGCAGGAACCGCCTCCGCCTTGCTTCCCGGCATCGAACTCGCCAATCTGGAGCAGTCCAAAGAGATTTTCCAGAAAACCACGCTCACGCGCGTCGTCGTCTAGTTAATCGTATTTTTCGTAGATAATCTGCTTGCGGTCAAAACCGCGCTGCTTCAATTCGCGGCGTACGTCGTCGACCATTTCTTTCAGACCGCAGATATAGACATCGATGTTGCTGATTTCCTCAGGAGTACGTATCGCCAGCGCCTCATCCAAATGAGCCTGCACGCGTCCGATGCGGCCTTGCCAGCTGGCGGGTGGCCGGGTAAGGGTAGGCAGGAAATGAAACGTCGGATAGGCCGCGGCCAGCTTCTCCAGTTCTTCCCGGTAAAGTAGCCCTTCCTCATGACGCACGCCGAACAGCAGCGTGATGTGCGGCTGCAATCGTGGCACGTGGTCGAGCAGCATTGAGCGAAATGGTGCAATGCCGGTGCCGGTTGCGACAAATATGGCGCGTCTTCCCGGATGGCGCAAGGTGAAGTAACCGAGCGGCTCCCGCATATCCACTTCATCGCCCGGCTTCAATCCGAATAACCACGACGATACTAAGCCGTGCGGCACCCGATTCAGGCACAGTTCAAAGCGGTTACCCGCGCGCGGGGATGCGATCGAGTAGGCGCGCGTGATTTCTTTTTCACCGGCATGCTCAACCACCGATACGAATTGTCCAGGTGTGAACTGAAGGTGTTCTACGTCTGGAACTTCGAAGCGGAAGTGGTGCACCTCCGGCGCAAGTTCCGTCCAATCAAGTAATTTGGCCTTCAGGGCTTCTTATCCTCTCCTATATTATTATCCGCGGGGAGCGCTCTTCCATACGCGTGTCGGGCGTCATCTGGCTCAGCAGATCCAGAAACATGCGCCCGCGTGGGCGTCCATTTTGGTTCTGCTCGCCGATCCGGTGCAGGAATACCAGTATCGCCAGCGTCTCGCTATTGCGCACCGGCGCCAGGGATTCCCGTTCGGCCCGTAACTTCTCGTAATCGGTCAGCGAGGCAGTGAATGAGCGCTGAATCGCGAGCGCTACCATGTTTTCCGGGCGGTTTTCATATACCAGGCCGGATTCAAGCGTGCGATGGGTTTGGATCAGCGATTCTAGCGCGGCCATCACGTCCGCATCGATCGCGCTCGACGCGCGTACAGCCGCCTGCACCAGCGCATAAATGCAGAAGAGCAGCAACTCTTCGTGGCCGGCGATGAATTCTTCGGTTATCGCAATATCCTGATGCGAAAGCTGTGCTTCGGTGATGGGCAAAGGCTTCTCGTGCCGGTGCGCCTCCTGCAGATATTCGCATTCGAGCGGACACGATAACGAGACTTCGCGCTCCGTCCCGCAGCAGATACTGCAAATGTCGCCATGCACCGCGGGACAGGCGCGGCGCGCTCTCCGCACGCCGCAGATTTTACAAAGGATGGGTTCGGACATCGACTACGGTTATTGTCACGCAGGGGCTCATGGACGTGCGAGCCATGACGGACACGATTCCTTGATCCCGCCCGCCATCAACAAGTTGAAATGAACCCAGATCTTCAAGTAAATCTTCAGAGAATATCGCGAGGCTCAGACGACTACTCAGAGGCTAACGGCGATCGGACGCTAATGTCCTAGCTAGCCGATAGTCACAAATTTTTGGAGTTTGCTTTGAAATTACTCAACAGAATGATTTTGGCTGCCGCGATTCCAGCTTTGGCTTTCGCAGCGTCACCGGTCCGAAGCGTGCCCCCCGGATCCAAGATCTACGTGGAAGCAGCGGACGGATTTGATACGTACCTCACGGCCGCCCTGCAGAAAAAGCAGGTGCCGGTCGTAGTCGTCACCGATAAGGCAGGTGCGGATTACGAACTGTCAGGCGTCTCGGATCAACAGAGAGCTGGATGGGCAAAGATTGCGTTCACCGGGCAGATTCACTCGGATGAACAGGCAAGTATAAAGCTTGTACAGCTGAAGACAAAAGAAGTCGTGTTTGCGTATGCTGTAAACAAGAAAAACAGCCTTCACGGGCGCCAAACCGCAGCCGAAGCTTGCGCAAAACACTTGAAAGACGCGATGCTTCAGCAATAAACGGGTAAATGGGCGGATATCCGACACGGGCTTGCTTTCCGCCTAGTTCCTATGCCGGTTTACCATCGAAACAGAGCATGCAACGAGTGGACCTGCACATAAAAGTAACCGTGGACTTAGAGGACGACGAGAAACCGGAGCGCGTCGCCGCCGAACTGTGCCGGCAATTGGAAAAACAGTACGTCGTCCGTTCAGCGGAGCTTTCGAGCGTCACTACTCGCGAGTGAAGCTCTGCAAGATCTTACAAACCGCGTCGCTATCGGTTACCACGGTATCGCCCATAAACCGCAAATTGTCGACGGAAAGCTGCGCGGCTTCTGCATGGCCCGGACCGCAAGCGTCGGCCGCTAGCACTGGGGTCAAACCCAAATCAGCACCCTGCCTGCAAGTCGGATCGATGCCGATCTCCGTAGCGATCCCTACGATCAGGAAGGAGCGGATCCCGCAATCCCGCAAGGCCATTTCGAGGGGCGTTCCTTCGAACGCTGACATTGCAAGCTTATCGAAAATAGCTTCGCTCGCAAGCGGCGCGAGTTCCGGCACAATGCCAAAGCCTGGCGAGTCGCGCAAAAACCAAGGATGCACCTCCGCCGGATCGCTCACCCGCTGCCAGGCCATCGCCATCCGGTACTGAAACGCTCCCATGAGTTCGTTTGGCAAGGAGAGGTGCCTGGTAAAGAAAACGCGCATGCGAGCGGCACGCGCGGCGGCGAGCACGTGGCTGACCCGCTCTGTCACGCCTGCACCATCTTTTATCTGTTTGACAATCCCGACCTGCATGTCGTAAACGATCAATGCACAGTGCTGTGGATCCAGCAGTTCTTCGAACGTAAGCGGTATGTCTAAGCCAAAGGCGCGTTGCAAAGGGCTGTTCTCCTTTGCCATTGTCGCCTACCTCAGCAATTCCCGATGCACCCGGTCCAAATACGAATCCGTCATGCCCGCGATATAGTCGCAGACAACGCGGTGGGCAGGCGTATCCTCGAGACGTTCGCGATAGCCTGAGGAAACATGCTCCGGCGATGCAACCAGGAATGTGAAAACTTCGCGCACCTTAGCGGCCGCGCTGCTCCGTCCCGGAATCAGTTCCGCGCAGGAGTATGCCTTCTCAACCAATAGCTTGCGCAATTGTGCGTTGAGCTCCGCCGTTTCCGAAGACATCTCTGGCAGCCTTCGGTCTAACCGGCGCACGTCTTCGATTGTCTGGACGCCAACCCGATCCGCCGCAGCTAGCGTCCCCTGAAGCAACCCGCCAATCAAGAGATTCATCAGTTGCCGCTGTACTTCCCAGAAACGGATCCGGGCCGAAGCACCCGGATACTGTGTGTCGGCGGTATCTACCAGTTCCGCCGCTGCGGGAACATACTGCCGCAGATCATCGAACGTAATCAAACCCGTGGCAAAGGAGTCGTCCAGATCGGCCGAGGTGTACGCAATCTCATCTGCCGCATCGAGCAATTGCGCCTCGAGCGGCGGCCGCTGCCCTGGCAAGAACTCCTGCAATTCCCTGGCGTCGTCCGGCCCCACCTCCCGCGAATGCTTCACAATTCCTTCGCGTACTTCGAAGGTTAAATTAAGCCCGTCGAAACGCGGATAGCGTTCTTCCAAAAGATCCACAATCCGTAGCGCATGCAGATTGTGTTCGAAGCTGCTGCCGAAGCGCTGCATCTGCCGATCGAGCTCCTTTTCGCCGACATGGCCAAACGGAGGATGGCCAAGATCGTGAGCCAGAGCCAATGTCTCGGCATATTCCTCGTTGAGCTCCAAAGCAGCGGCCAGGGTCCGAGCCACTTGCGAGACTTCGATCGTATGCGTTAGCCGGTTCCGCACATGGTCGTCGGATTCGACCGCAAACACCTGTGTTTTTCCTTCAAGGCGTCGGAATGCGCGCGAGTGTATGACACGATCGCGATCCCGCTGAAAGTCGTTGCGGTACGGATGGGGGAGTTCCGGGAAGCGGCGGCCATGCAAAGTGTGGGAAGGCAGGCGCAGGCGGCGCAGCATGAAAAACTGAGCTTACTTGGCCAACTGGGCCGAAACCTGATCTGCCGCCCGGCTCACCGCCGGTCTCTCCGACGGCGACTTCAAACCCTGTAACAGATGCTTCGATTCCTGAGGGCTCAACGATTCATCCAACTGCGCGAGGAGGATCTGTGCCTGCGCTTTTGAAACCAAATCGGTCGGCTTTTTGATCAATGACTGCAACAAAGTTTGCGCCTCGGAATTGCGTTTGGCCGAAATATAAACCTGCGCAAGTGCGATTTTCGCTAGCGATGACACCTCACTGCTCGAATTCGCCACTACCCGCAGATCCGCTTCGGCTCCAGCCATATCGTTGTTTTGCGCCTTAAGCGTGCCGAGATAGTATTGCGCTATATAGCCCTCTCGTGTACCGCGATCTTTTGCGACAACATCGATCAATGCATGGATGGATTCCCGCCGCTTATCATCTTCGGTCGCGAACGTCTTCGAGTAGTCGTTGTGCGGGCCGACCGGCGTTTCGAGCACATTGAACGCCGCTTGCAGATCATGAACGCGCTGAGCGCGGCGATAGGAATTGAACCAAATGGCAGCACCGGCCAGCAGCAACACAATAGCCGCTGCAACGCCCCACTGAATCATTCTTTGCTTATGCTCGGAGGCGTAGTGCAGTGCGCCTGTAACAGACTCCGTAAACTGATCGTGCTGGAGCTGCTCTTTTAATTCATGACGGGTCAAACCGGGACAAGTGCCTTTCTAACGCGAGGGGTGAAACCACCCTCAGCCTAACATAATCTAGAGTCAGCGGATTAGGGCTGCCAGAATCGCCAGCGCAAGCGCCGGGGGCGTCACCAGCACTCCGAATTTCAGAAACTTCCAGAAGCCCACGTCCTGCCCTTCGCGCCGGATCGCAATCAGCCACAAGATAGTCGCAAGAGAACCCGTGATCGAAAGGTTCGGCCCCAAATCGACCCCGATCAAAACTGCGTTTCGCAACGGACCGGAGGCGCTGGCCGCTCGCACCGCGGCCCCACTGATCAGGCCGCTCGGAAGATTATTCATGAGGTTCGAAATCACTGCGATCCCGAAACCGGAGGTGAGTGCAGCGACGGGAGCGCTCCACCTTTCCATTTCTTCCAGAGCCTTCACTTCCGCATGCAGCGCGCCGGCGGCATTCATCGCCTCGACAATTACAAACAGGCCCGCCACGAGCGGCAAGACGCTCCAGGCGATATCTCTGACGAGCTCCCGCGGTGCTTTGGAATCGCGGAGCGATACACCGATTGCGACTAAGAATCCGGCAACACAAGCCGGAGCACCCAAATTGAGGTTGAGCGCCGAAGCAGTCAGCAGCGTGACGGCCAGAAAGCCAATTCCCGCGAGAGTAAAGCGGCCGCTCGGTGGTAATGGACGGCCGTCAACATCAGACCGAACCGTGCCTTGCAACCAGTTCCTGCTTAGCCAGCGTAAGACGGCAAACGTAACAAGAACGGAAGCGATCGAGGGCAATCCGAAGGTCCGCAACCACTCGCCAAGCGGCGGCATGCCGCCGTTATAGACCACCAAATTCGCTGGATTAGAAATCGGCAGTACGAAACTCGCGGCGTTCGCGATGAAGGCGCAGCTTAGCAAATATGGCAACGGTTCGGCATTCGCGGCACGCACTGCCGCCAGCACGGCAGGCGTTAACACCACGGCTGTCGCATCGTTCGAGAGCAGCACGGTCACAAGTGCGCCCACTGCATAGATCAATAGGAACAGGCGAGCGGGCGAGGCCTTCGCGGCGCGTACTGCATGCGCGGCAACCCAATCGAAAACACCTTCCCGCCGCGCCAGTTCCGACATGATCATCATTCCCGTCAGGAACAAATAAACGTCGAGTCCCTTAGCAACCGCACGCCCCGCCATGGAAGGTGAGATCAGCCCACACAGCACGAGCAGACACGCGCCGCCCGCTGCCCACCACGCCTCGGCCCATCCTTTGGGCCGAATGAGAACAAGCGCGATAGCCGCGACCGAGATCAGCCAAATAGCAGTCGCGTGCCAGGGTACCGCGGGATGAAGATTCATGTTGTTTGGAATTCGCGGAGCGGCATTACTCTTCGATACAGTATTGCCGAACGTTCTCGTATAGCAGACGGCGATGGATGCCCAGAATCTCGGCCGGCTTGGGATTTGCTTTCTTTATGCCCGAAACGAGAGATCGCCGCAGCAGACCCACCACGCCGGCCAACATTCAGCCCCACATCGCGTAATCACGCCGCCGGCGCTGTATGCGCTGCTTTGGATGGCCTCAGGTCCAATACCGACACCTTACCGTCCGTAAGAATTTGATCCCCGGTTGCGTTCGCCGTCTTGTGAGGCGCCGCCGGGCGGTCCACATCCGCATATCCCGCCGCCGTTCCAATATAAAGCAGGTCGGTCTCGACCCAATCGCGCTCACGGTCGATATGCGGATCGATGCGATGCGACCATTTCGTCCCGGCTCGTGCGTTCGAGATTGCAATGTCGTGGGTTGCGGCTCCGATCCAGACGTCCCGCCCCTTGTACCTGGCCCCTTCTTTCCATATCCGCAGATGATGCCGCTTAGCAAAGGTATTGAGAGATTTCTGAAACACCAGATCAGGCGGTCTGCCGTTAATGCGCAGCGTGGAAACCGGTGCTTTCGCATAATTACTATCGCGAACCGTAGCCCCGAGTGTCTTTACAGCCGAGCCCAAACTAAGTGCGTCCGCAGGAAACCATCCCGCTTCATTGAACGCGGTAATCAATTGCTGTTCGCTGCCGATAAATATCAGGTTCGTCACATCGGATGGAGTCTTGTCGGCCGTGTGGGTGCGCAGCGGAGCGGCCTCGACGATCGCCTGCAACTTAGGATCGACATCCATGACCGGCCAGCCGGGCCACGATGGCTTTTCTTTCAGCATTGTGGGCCGCACCACTTGAATTTGAACATCGGTGCCGGCGGGAAAGAGAACTTCACGGCGGATCGACAAGCCATACACTGCCTGCATGCCTCTGATCGTGTAACCCGCAATCGGGTTTACTGCACTCGCCGCGGCCATGGCGACCGAGACTTTCCGCGAGGCGTGCGGTTGAATAATGCCCAGTATCTCGTTATTGCGCACGGTTTCGCGTGCGTTATCGACTCCAAGAACGCGGGCATAAAGCGGCGAATGCTGGCCATCCTTGTAAACAATGTTCGAAAAATCAAGCACCAGCCTCGGGCGCGAATACTTGTCCGGAGCCTTCTGCGCGAACAGAATTGTTCCGTTGACCCGAGTTCCCGGCGCGAGCAGCAACTCGCCCTCAGGACACGCAATCAGCTCGCCGCTCTTGCACAAAGGATAAGTAACAATACCCTCGATCGGGTCGCCGGTCCGGGAGCGGTCGCTGTACACCGTATCGCTCAGCCGCACATCGATGGTCATTCCGGGTGTCAGATCGGCTTTGCGCGAGGCAGCCACGCTGGCCGCCATGCTGGTTGGAAGCGCGTCCGCAGTTTGGTTGAAGAAGTGAAAGAATGCCGCGAGAAACCCGCTACTTGCTCCGTGTTCGAGCAGCAGAGTTTGCATTTCGAAGTTCGGGGAGTAGAGAAGGTAATCGAGCGCGGTGTCGTGATACATGTCCTCGCGGTTGAGGTCTACTCCATGGCCGATCAGGTCGTCAGCGATCTCTTCATAAGCGACCAGAATCTTCGGTTTCACCGTATAGCTGGATCCAAATAAAGCCCAATCCAGGGCAGTCCGGCCCTGGCTATCGACAGCTTTGAGATCCGCACCCGTGTCGATTAGCCGTTTAGCCTCGGCCAGATGGTCGAGGGTTTGCAACTCTTTCGTGTCGCGCGTGGCCTTATACAGCACCTGGATGAGCGGCGACGTGTGCGAGACGTCGAGTTGCACTGCGGCCGGCGCTAATTCTTCGTCAGACTGCTGTTCCTGCGTTTCAGAAGCTGCTTCGGCGGAAGACGTCTCAGTTTTCGGAACACTGGATGAATTCTGCGCGAATATCGGGCCGATCACTAATAAAGTAAACAGTAAGCCTAAGAAACGTACCATTCATTGCCCGCCTCGCTGGGGAATCATGATGATAGCCAATTTCGGCGAGACAGCAAGAACCGTCCGGGATAGACGAGTACCTATTGGTAATGCAGCGTTTTGACGAGATTGAGCCGCAGGACTCGCCTCGCGGGCAGCATTGCCGCCAACGCCACAACCATCAGGAGGATCAGAATTGCGGCTGCGTAACTCACTGGGTCTAAGTTGCTGACTCCATATAGGCCTTTCCGCAGCGCTTTTGAAACCGCTGCTGTTGCGCCTGCCCCGCTCAGCAGTCCCAGAAGCACTGGCCAGGCGAATTGCCGGACGATTGCCGCGATCACCTGTGCATGTCTTGCGCCCAGCGCGAGCCGTATCGCGATCTCTTTCGACTGTTGGGAAACCGTGTACGCCACAAGCCCTAAAATTCCCATACCGGAGATCAACAGCGCAACGACCCCGAGCACGCTCACCGCAGTCGCCACATTTTCGAGATCGCGCGCGGTGTCATGAAAGCCGGACTTTAGCAGCCAGACCGAGGCGAATATCTTTGGATCGAGCGCCTCGGCGATTGATTTTATCTTCGGCGCAAGTCCGGCCGGAGCACCCGCCGTTTTTACCAGTAAGGTCATGCTCGGCATATCGTCCGGCTGTGCTGCCCAATACGCCTCCACCGCATCTCCATCATTCATGGATTTGATGCGGGCGTTCCTGACAATCCCTACAACCCTGTCCTGGTTTGTGCCGTCGCGCCATAGCCGCTTACCCAACGGATCCTGATCCGGATACTGTTTCCTCGCCAGCGATTCGCTCACAATTACCGCGTTCTTTTCGCGAGCGAGCAGTGTTCGCCCGCGAAGCAGGCGTATGCCCATGGTTTGAAAGAAATCAGGGGTCACCCAGTCCGGGTAGATGTTTACCGAATGCCCGCCGAGGTCGACCGTCATGTACGAGGTCAGGCCATGTCCCAGCAGAGGTATCTTTGACAGGCTCACCGATGTTACTCCCGGCAATGTCCGGAGCCGGTTCGTCAATTGTGTGAGATACGCTTGGGCCGATGCCGGCGAATAGCCGTGGCTGTCGAGCGAGGGATTGATCCCGATCACTTGCTCATAACCGAAGCCGGGGTCCGTGTAAAGCACGTGATCGACTGCGCGCACCAGCAGCCCCGACACAATCAGCAGCATGCAGCTTGCGGCCAGTTGCGCGGCGAGGAGTATCTGGCGCGCCAAAGTTTTTCGATGGCGCTGCTTTGCGAGTTGCAGGGCCGGCGCGAAGCCAAAGAAAACCGCTGCGGCAAAGGCCATGGCAAACGCGAACAAAAGTACTTGCCAGTCCGGAGCTGCGTTCAGCCATCCCGGTGCATCGAGCTTTATCAGCGTGACTTGGATCACCGCACAACCCAGAACCAAGCCAGCCGCAGATCCCAGCAGCGCCAGCAGCAAGCTTTCCGTGAAGAGTTGGCGAAAGATCCGTTTCCGGCTCGCACCAATCGCTACGCGAATGCTAATCTCTCTTTCCCGCGCGACCCCGCGCGCAATCATCAGACCCCCCAGATTGGCGCACGCCACGGCTAGTATGAGGAAGACCAGCGTTCCTACCATGGTCACCACGCGATACATCTCCGGCTGCATCACTTTCAGAGTCCCGGCCGGATCGATTCGGATGTACTCCTTGTCCCAAATCAGTTTTGGATACTGTTTGCGCAGCTCATTTGTTAACGAGAGCAGTTCCTGCGCGGCAGCTTGGCGTGTTACTCCCGGGGACAGCCGTCCCCACATGCGCACGCTTCCGTTCGCGCGATCGGCCAGCACTTTGCTGCCTTCTACAAAATATGGCTGCTGCAGCAGCGGCAGCCACACGTCCGCCTGTTGCCCATCTAGGCTCGCAAACGTACGCGGCAACACGCCGATCACGGTTGCCGGTTTGTGGTTCAAGTGAATGATTCTGCCGATAACGGACAGATCGCCGCCAAAGCGCCGCTGCCAGAACCCATGGCTCAGCACGACCACGGGTGCGCTTTCTGCATTCTCGCGGTCCGGCCGGAGTAACCGGCCCCGAGCAGCCGACGTTGCCAGTTCCGTGAAGTAATTCGAGGTCACAAAATTCACCTTTACCGGTTGCAGATCGCTTTCCAATTCCATCGGCGGCACACCCATGACCGCCATTACGGCGCGCAGCGTCTTCGCATGCTCCCGGTAAAACACGACTGTCGGATACGGCATCTCGCTCGCCGTGACTTCCGGAGAACGGCGCTGCAGCCGCACTAGCGAGCTTGGGTCGGGCACGGGCAGAGGTTTCAGTGCGAGTAAATCGAACAGGACAAATGCCGCCACGTTCACACCGATGCCTACTGCCAGCACGAGCACGGCCGCTATGGTGAATCCAGGCGAACGCCGCAGAATACGAGCCGCGTACTGCAAGTCCTGCGCGAGGCGATCGATCCACGTCCAACCCCAGGCCTGGCGCGCATCTTCCCGCAGCCGCAGCGCGTTACCGAAGTTCGCGCGGCCTTCGCGCGCCGCCATTTCCTGGTGAAACTGCATATCGCTTTGCAGTTCCTGGTCAAAGCGGCGGCGATTCAACAGATACCCAAGCCTTCGAAACAATTGCTTCACGGTTGTTCTCCTTTACGCCGTGCGCAACACACTCTGAATCGCCTGCGTGAGGCGATCGTAGTCCAAGAGCTCAGCCTTCAGTTGCTTACGGCCTTCGCGCGTCAGTTGATAGAAGCGCACTTTGCGGTTGGTCTCCGAGACACCCCACTCGGCCGTAACCCATCCATTCAGCAGCAGTTTCTGCAGCGTCGGATACAACAGCCCTTCTTCCACCGCCAGCACTTCGCTCGACAGCATGTGAATTTTTTGGGCGATGGCGTAGCCGTGCAGCGGACCGGCCTGAAGCACACGCAGCAGGAGCATAGGGAGGGCGCCGGAAGGGGTCACAGATTTAGGCATGTCATTTATAGACATAGCATACTTATGCCTTAGCAGCTAGCCAATTGGGTCCGACCAAGATAGCCTGTGGGCAGGCCGGGCGGAAATCTACGGCTGGTCGAGGCGCCCGCGGCGCGTTTCAATTTTCATCACTGAAATCGTCATGTCATCCTGCTGCGGAGCTCCCAGCGTAAATGCATCCGCCGCGGCGAAGATTCTCGCCACAATTTCACTGGCGGATAATTCGCGAGCTGCCAGCGCCGCCTTCACCATGCGTGCTTCGCCCCACTCTTCGTCCTGAGTAGTCATGGCCTCGCTAAAGCCATCCGTGTAAGCGATGACTAAGTCGTCCGGAAAGAGCTCAACTGTTCCGGTCTGGTAAGTAAGCTGCCGGAGCAGACCTACCACGGGGCCTCCCGCCTCGAGCCTTAATTGCGAGCCATCCGCCCGAAGCACCACTGGAGGATTATGCCCTGCGTTGACATATTGAAACCGGTGGCTCCGCGGGGTGAGAATCCCGAAGAAAAAGGTCGCGTAGCGCGTGCTGGTGGAACCCTCATAGACCAGGCGATTGACGTTCGCCATAAGCTTGCTCAAATCGTGGGACCCCTCGAGCATCATGCCGTGTAGCGCCGAGCGGAGTCCGGCCATCACGAGAGCGGCCGAAATCCCCTTACCGGAAACATCCCCGATTGCCAGCCCCAGGCGCCCATCTTCCACTTCGATGAAATCGTAGTAATCGCCGCCGATCTGTTGCGCCGGGCGGCATGCGCCCGCCAGACTGATCCCCGGAATTTGTGGGATCACTTGCGGGAAAAGATGCTCCTGTACTTCGCGGGCAATCTCCAGTTCCCGAATGATGCGTTCACGGCTGGCCGCTTCGCGCGCTAATGAATGAGCCAGTTCGCTTACCTCCAAGGCCAAGCCTGTCTGCGTTGCGACCGATTGCAGAAGGCGCAAATCTGACGGCGAATATGGTTCATCGGAAAGCTTGGGGCCGAGCGTCATCAATCCCATCAGCTTTTCGCGGCCAGGAAGTGGCAGCAGAACTTCGGCATTTACGGCATTCAGCGCCCGCTTTTCTTCGGCGGGTGCCCGCGCAAACCAGCCCTCCGGATCTTCTCTATACACCGGAGTGGGGCCATTCTCCCGGATCACGTTCTGCACTGTCGCCGATGCTTCCTGAAAGATCAACGGGATTGCGTAATCGACTCCGACTGCCTGCTGCAACTGAAACACATGCCCGCCACGCAACAGCACAGCGATCTGAGGCACGTGCAACACTTGCGAAATTCGCCGGCTCACCGTCTCAAGCAGCGAATTGCTCTCGGTTAGCGAACGCGCTTCTTCGGAAAGCTCACTCAACACCAGCTCGGAAGTGTAAGCTTCGCGAAAAAACTGGCGGTCGATCCAGCGGGCTACACGCTTGCTGATTCCAAAGTACGCGATCGCTAAAAGAGCAGCTGCCACGGCCAGAGGAATGAGCACTTCATGTACCTCGACCGATTCCTGCGCAAACAGCGGTCTGAAAATACGCCACAAGACGATTGCCAGCAGCACCAGTTCGAGGACCACAAGTGAGGCCCGCGCCAGAATATATCGAGTGCCCATGCGAAGCAGAATTCGTACATCGAGAGCACGCTGAACAACGACTACATACGCAAGCGAAAGGGGAAAGAGGAGGATGAGCGTTCCCGCAATTGAATAAACCCAGGGCGCGATTGCTCGTGGAATGGCGCCGACGCTCTGCGCAAGGATGAGCAGCAGGAGGGCCCCCACGCCCACGCAGGAACCGGCGGCGAGCACGCGCAAACGACGCCGCGCGTCGGCGCTCGAAGCCGATCGAAGCTTGTCGAAGACGGCCGCGATATACAGCAAAGCGCAGAGCAACGCCAGCACATTCACCACCGGATCCATGGCCGCTTGCGCCCGCTCCAGCCAGGATTTGGCAACCGGATGGTACATGTGCTGATAATGGGTGGCAAGCGTCAGAATCAGGCTGAATGCTTGCGGCAGAATGAGCACCCACTTGAGCCAGGGAGCGCGCACATCAAGCCGCCAGCGCTCCGGGAAATAGATGCCTATCAGGAGGACCACCGGAGCACCGCTTGCCTGGAGTGTCTGATACCACATCGTTTGGAAGAACAACAGACCTCCAGTCCACCAGGGATTTAACGGAAAGAGGACCTCGGGACTGGATAACAGGAGAAGAATGAGCCACGCGTTTCGTTCCCGCGGCTTAGCCAGGACTACCCACAACCCGGTGAGCAGGCAGACAAGAGTGCAGATGGTCTGCAGCCCGATCATCACAACCCATTGATAAGCGAGCATGTGGGGCGCCGCGGCTCGCGCGAGGTGCACGGAAACTTTCCGATGCTCTCCGCGCGGCGAGCGTACGCCCACCGACAACATCTCTCCAGGATGCGCACGACGGTCGAATAAGACCCATTGCGCCTGGCCGTGATAGGGCCGGCCATCGATCGATTCCATTACGTCGCCACGCTCCAGACCTGCTCTGCGCGCCTCGTTGGTCATCGTCGTGATGACCATGTTTCGCGGATCGATGGCGAACGGCTGGCGGATATGGCGGCTCGCATGCAGAATGCGATCGTAGGCAGCGGCATTATTCGCAACAAAGTACGTGAAGGTCGCGGCAGAATAAAGCGCGATGACGAGCCAAAGCAAGCGGGGTGAGCCGGAACGCATCAACTAAGCAACATACTACTCGCATTGCCGGCCAGGAACAGAGGCGGGAACGGGTCCGCGGCTACGATGGTAGAAGCCGATGCCCAAGCCCAACCTGTTCGTGGTTTGTCCGTCCGACCACCCTGTTTTGAGAAACTTAGACGCGATCCGGGATGCCGCCGACATTTCAATTGGCGGAGATGCCGCCTCCGTCGAGCGCTTTGCCCCCGATGCTGAAATCATTCTCTATACCGGAGTTCCGGGCGCAGCTCCGTTTCACGACGTCTGGCGAGCCGCGAAGAACGTCCGGTGGATCCAATCCTTGTCAGCCGGCGTAGAAAAGATTGTCGCTTCTGACCTCGCGCATAGCGATGTTCCGTTGACGAATGCCAGGGGAGTGTTCAAGCGATCGCTCGCCGAGTTCACGATTTTCGGCATTCTCTACCACTACAAACACGGGCGCCGCCTGATTGACAACCAGCAAGCGCATCGTTGGGACGATTTCCACGTCGGCTGGCTTCCCGAAAGAGTGATGGGGATCGTGGGCTATGGCGAGATTGGCCGGGAATGTGGTTTACTTGCGCACGCGCTCGGCATGAGGATTCAGGCAGTCCGCCGCCGTCCGGATCTCTCGAACGCTGATCCAATTCTTGAGCGGATTTTTTCCCCCGATACGCTGCACGAAATGCTGCACGGGATCGATGTGCTGGTCGCGGCCGCACCCCTGACACCCGAAACACGCCACATGTTGAGTGATGCGGAATTCAGCGCCATGAAGCCATCGGCGATTGTGATAAACGTCGGCCGCGGCCCCGTGATCGATCAGGATGCCCTTATCCGGGCGCTCCGGGCCAAGAAGATCGCGGGAGCAGCGCTTGACGTTTTCGAAACCGAGCCGCTGCCGCCGGACAATCCGCTTTGGGAAATGGAAAACGTGTTGATCTCTCCGCATTGCACCGACCGAACGGAAGATCCTGACTGGCTGGATCTCTCGATGCGCGTTTTTCTCGAAAACTTCGGCCGCTTCGTAAAGGGCGAACCGCTGATCAATGTTGTCGACAAGCAGGCGGGCTACTGATGAACTCCATTCCCACATTCGAGGACCTGCAAAATGCGGGCGAGCGCATCCGGGAGTTGGCGCGCCAGACGCCAATCGCCACTTCCCGCCTCTTCAATCAGGCAAGCCATACCGAGAGTTTCTTCAAATGCGAGCAACTGCAGCGCGGCGGCTCTTTCAAAATTCGGGGAGCTGCGAATTTTCTATATTCGTTAAGCGAAGAAGAGCGGCGCCGCGGCGTTGTCGCGTTTTCATCGGGGAATCACGCGCAGGCCGTCGCGATTGCAGCGCATCATCTGGGCGTCAGAGCAACCATCGTGATGCCGACCGATGCGCCGCAAGCGAAGCTGCGCCCAACAGAGCTTTACCATCCTGAAATTGTCTTTTACGACCGGCACAAGGATGATCGCGAAGCGCTCACGCGTGAAATTGCGAAAGAGACCGGTGCGATCGTGCTGCCTTCCTACGATCATCCGTGGATCATTGCGGGCCAGGGGACAGCTGCAGTCGAACTTGTCCGCCAGCAACCGGAACTGGACGCTATTGTGGTGCCGCTGGGCGGCGGTGGGCTTCTATCCGGCACGCTGATTGCGGCCAAAACGCTGCAGCCCGAGCTAAAGGTCTTCGGAGTTGAACCGGCACTCGCCAACGACTGGTTTCTCTCTCTTCAGTCCGGGGAGCGGCAAACCATTCCTTCCCCCCAGACAATCGCGGACGGGCTACGCACACCGGCTCCCGGCGAACTCACTTTCCGGATTGTCGATGAGGACGTGGATGGTGTTCTGCTGGTGAGCGAAGAGGAGATTAAAGCCACTATGCGCTTCCTGCTGACGCGCATGAAGATGCTGGTTGAGCCGAGCGGCGCAGTAGCAGCCGCCGCGGTGCTCCACGGAAAGCTTCCAGAGGTTCGGCGGATTGGCATTATTCTTTCCGGCGGCAATGTGGATTTGCCGGTGCTCGCCGAAATCTGCGGAGCCGAAGCGTGACTAAGAGTCCGTGGAAAACGAATTCCTCGCGGATTGTGTACCGGAATGACTGGATTCGCGTGCGTGAGGATCAGGTCATTCGGCCGGACGGGGGCGCCGGCATTTATGGCGTGATCGAAATCCGGCCCTCCGTCGGCGTAGTGGCGCTGAACGAGCGGGAAGAAATTGTGCTGGTCGGGCAGTGGCGCTATCCGCACAATCATTATTCGTGGGAGATTCCACGGGGCGGCTCGCACGACGGCGAAACCGATATGCTCGACGTCGCGAAACGCGAACTCGCCGAAGAAGCGGGAGTGGCGGCCGGATGCTGGGAGTATCTTGGAGTTATCGACTGTTGTAACGGCGTCGTGGACGACGTTCAGACCTTGTATCGCGCAACACAACTCAGCGCCCGTCGAGCGCCGCCCTGATCCGGAAGAAGAGATTGCTGTCGAGTGGAAGCCGTTTCATGAGGCTGTAGCCATGTCGCTCGACGGACGTATTACGGAAGTTTCTAGTATCGCAGCCATTCTGATGATTGCGCAGCGGAAATTATGAACCTCGACGGGCACAACTCGCGCCGTCTGTTCGCGACCTACGCCTGGTGTGTACTGCTTTATAATTTGCCGGTTGTGTTGTGGGGCGCCTATGTTCGTATCTCATTTTCCGGCGACGGCTGCGGCGCAAACTGGCCCACCTGTAACGGCCAGTTCCTGCCGCAAAAGATGAGTGTGCCGATGGCGATCGAATACACGCATCGCTTTATGACCGGCCTCGATACGGCCGCCGTAGTTCTCTTGCTTGCGTGGGCATTTCTGGCGTTCCCCAAACACCACGCAGTTCGCCGCCATACCGTTATTTCGTTTGTGTTCCTGCTGATAGAAGCGCTGCTCGGGGCGGGATTGGTATTGTTTCGACTGGTCGCAAAAGACCAATCCGCGGGACGGGTGTGGTATTTGTCCGCGCATATGACTAACACCATGCTGCTCTTAGCGGCGTTGACCATCACGGCCTGGGTTGCGTCCCGGGGTGTTCCGCGAATTCCGGTACGCGCGGTCCCGGGAAGGTTATTCGGTGCTCTCGCAATAGTAATCTTCGTGAGCATCACCGGAACCATTACCGCGCTCGGGGACACCTTGTTTCCGGCGACGTCGCTCGCGGCAGGGATGCAGCAGGATTTCGCGAAAGTGTCGAGCCTGCTGCTGCGCTTGCGAGTCATTCATCCATTGCTTGCGGTGGCCGGCACCGTCTACATTTTGTGGGTCGCGTCAAGCTTACTGCGCAGAGCTCAAAAGGGCAGTTCTGTGGCGAAGGCATGTGCCGTGGTCATTGCGGCGGTCGTTCTGCAACTTGCCGCGGGCATGTTGAACCTCGCCCTGCTCGCGCCTTTGCCGATGCAGCTCATCCACCTTTTAGTAGCGGACCTGGTTTGGATCAGTCTGGTCTGGCTTACGCTCGAACGCGTTACAGCTCTGATGTCTGTTTATCCCACCAATACGGATTTGCTCTCGATGGCAGCTTCGTAGCCAACGTCTGTCACTTCTCCCGTTTTGACAAAAGCACGCAGCACCTCTGCGACACTCCAGGCTTGCGCACAGCAGCCTCGAGGGGTGAACGGGGGTTCAGCATCGAAGATCTCGCTGATCGAGCCAACACAGGCCTCCTCGAGATGCGAACGAAAGCCGCTGAGAAAGCCGCGCGCAGATTCCAGGTCGTCCGGATGCACCCGCAGCCAGGCATCGATAAAGGGACCGATCAGCCATGCCCAAACGGTTCCCTGATGATACGCGGCGTCGCGTGCGCGAAGGTCGCCATCGTAATTCGGCTTGTAATCGCGCTCCCCGGGCGCTAGCGACCGCAAGCCGAATGGCGTGAGCAAGCGATCTTTCACAACCTGCATCACGGGTTCCCATTTGGCCTGATCCAAGACCGGATGGTCGAGCGATATGGCAAACACCTGGTTCGGACGGCAGCGTTGATTATTTTTTCCGTT
Organism: Terriglobia bacterium; assembly: GCA_963767485.1. Classification (GTDB taxonomy): domain Bacteria; phylum Acidobacteriota; class Terriglobia; order Bryobacterales; family Bryobacteraceae; genus Bog-105. The sequence goes on from CAVYDZ010000009.1 coordinate 257,372, forward strand.
GTCTGACTCGACTACATCGTAGAGATAACCGCTGTTGGGATTCCAGAATTTTTCGTTGAACGATTTGTAGGCCCGATCAGCATGAGCAGCGATGGAATCCGCTTCGGCATCCCGGTGGAAATTGCGGAGCCATCCTTCGAGCAAGCGTAGAGCGTTGTACCAAAGCGCGTTAATCTCCACGGCTTTGCCGCGCCGGGGGGTCACCACCCAGTCCTCGACTTTGGCGTCCATCCAGGTGAGTTGATAGCCGGCGGCGCCCTGTACAAGTAATCCATCCTTCGGATCGACATGGATATTGAAGCGCGTGCCTTCGAGATGGTGCTTCACAATGTCGAGGAAGTGGGGAAGGATCTGGTTCATCAGGAGCCGGTCGCCCGTGATATCGAAATAGCGCCCAGCGGCATGGAAGAACCAGAGCGTAGCGTCAGCGGTGTGATACAGGCCCTCGGTCTTGCCCTCCGGGAACATGTTCGGGATCAGCCCGTCGCGAATGTAGTGGGCGAACGTGCGCAGAATGTAGCTCGCTTCGATGTGACGCCCCGTCATGAGAGTCAGGCCTTCGAGACTGATCATGGTGTCGCGGCCCCAGTCGGTAAACCAGTGATAGCCGGCGATGATCGAACGGACTTCGTCGCCCATCGCGCGGGCGCGGGCTGTGTCCTGCTGGCGGCCGACTGGCCTGAAGATAAACTGATCGGCGGCCCAGACGAGTTCGCGCCACTCAGCGTTGCGCGCGCCCTGGTCGCACTCGACCAGCAAGCGGCGTTTGCGATCCGATTCGGCCTCCCAAGCCTCCTGCGGACTGAGCGTTGAAAGTACATCCCAGGTTTCCGTAGAAACCACCAGGCTTACGTCGTCTCCCTGCTTGAGGGGCACCGTGAAGTAACCGGGGCTCCACAGATTCCCGCGCCAGGTATATCCGCGGCCCCGCTCGACCTCGTACACAACGTTCGCAATCTCCTGCGGATCGACGGTAACGGAGGGGCGTTCCGCCACCAGCTTCATACGTAGCGGGGGAATGTCGTTCGCCGGCTTGAGTTCAAAGTGGTGATCGCGAACGGTGAAAGTGTAATCGCCGATGGGCGTTGCGACGGAGGCTTCGTGTTCGCGCATGTTCACGAGGGGACGCAATTTGAGATCGAGCGCCGGCCCGCTGACCACGGAATAAGTGATATAAGCGGTGTTCTGGCAATGCGGAACACAGAGACGCTTTTCGATGAGCGTGCTGCCTATTTCGAAAGTCCAGATCGGCATCCCGGCCTGGAGGCGGAAACTTAGGAGATGTTCGGGAACCTTCGGGTATTCGCCGCCTTCGGTTTCGAGGCCATTCAGATGAATCGCCTGACCTTCAGGAGTGATGACGCTTTCGAGCACATCGTTCAGCATCATCGTGCGACCCAGCGGCGCGGGCAGTGCCGCAATCAAATATCCATGGAAGACGCGGGTCAACGTGCCGCTCAGGGTACCCGAAGCGTACCCTCCCATTCCATTGGTTACAAGCCACTCCGTTTTTAGCAGCCGCTGCTGCTCATCGGGCGTAAGCGGCGAAGCCTTTTTTCGCTCAAAGATAATGTTCATCAGAATTGTTCAATGCTAACGGGAGAAAGAACGATGGCAGCCTGTCCTGGTAATCTCCAGTTTTCATCGTTGTCGATCTCGGCCGCGCCGCATCCCCCGTAGGGCGGATCTTCGGACGACCATAACTTTCTCCATTGTGCGCCCTGAGGGGCGGCGAGCAAAGGCTCCGGGGCGGGCGTCAACTCGACAGTGGTCCCGAGATTCACGAGCAACAAACGATCATTCTCAAACCCGGGCGAGAAGAACCGCATCACGAACGCAGCCGGTGCGAGAATCGCTCCATCCAGGCCATCGGCTCCCTGCTTCGAGAATACCGGGTCGTCTCGGCGCAATTGCAGAAGATCTTTGTGCAATGCGTAGATTTCGCGATTGGTTTCCAACTCTTCGAATTTCAACTTCGAACACTCGAAGGTCGATTCCGAGCACGGGTCGGGCAGGCATACTTTCATATCGGGCAGGCGCAGCGAGCGCCATTGCGCAAGGAAATCGGCACGCCCGCGGCGAATCATTTTCGCTAGATCGGGTTTGTGATCGGCGAAGAAGAGGAAGGGCGAAGAAGCGCCGAACTCCTGTCCCTGAAACAGCATGGGCGTTCCAGGCCCGAGCAGCGTGACTGCGGTGATGGCCTTGTAAACGCCGGGCGAGCTGAGTTGGTGCGCGCGCTGGCCGCGTGCCGAATTGGCGATCTGATCATGGTTCTGGATGAAGTTGACCATGGCTGGCCGCGGGCGCCCGAGGTTTGAGGTGCCGCGCCGCTTCTCCTGCCACCGGTACCACTGCCCCTGATACAAATAGCCGTATTTGAGAGCGGAGACAAACTCCTGCGGCGAGCCGCGGTAATCCGTGTAATAGGCATCGGCCTGGCCGGTGAGCGCGACCATCGCGGTGTGGTGAAAATCGTCGTTCCACAAAGCGTCCAGGCCGAGGCCGTCTTCCTCTTCGGGCAGAATGAGCCTGGTGTTCTGCGGCTCATTTTCGGCAATCAATACGATTGGGCGCGGGGCGGCCGCCGCGCGCGCGGCCTGACTAATCTCCGCGAGAATATGGCGTGGTGAGGAATCGTGGATGTCCTGGGTGGCATCGATGCGCAAGCCGTCCAGATGAAATTCACGAATCCAATAGGCCGCGTTTTCCCGGAAGAATTCCCGCACCGGTCCCGAGGATTCGCCGTCGAAATTGATGGCTTGACCCCAATCCGTCCGGTACATGTTGGTGAGGTAGTGATGGGAGAAGTGCGGCAAGTAATTGCCGTCCGGACCGAGGTGGTTGTAGACCACATCCAGGATAACCGCCACGCCCAGGGAATGCGCTTGATTGACGAAGGCGCGCATGTCATCCGCCGTCCCGTAAATAGAAGCGGGCGCATAGGGCTGCACGCCGTCGTATCCCCAGCCGAAATTTCCCGGAAAATCGGCGACCGGCATAACTTCAATCAGGGTGATACCGGTTTGTTTCAGATAAGGCAGCTTCTCGGCGGCCGAGCGCCACGTGCCCTCTCTGGTGAAGGTACCGAGGTGCATTTCATAGATAACCTGACCGTCGAGTTTTGCGCCGGGCCAGCTAGTATCTTTCCAGCCGAAAGCATGGGGGTCGACAACTTCCGAGAAGCCATGGGGCCCGGTGGGCTGATAGCGGGAAGCGGGATCGGGATAGCCTTCCGCGCCATCGAGCGAGAGTTTGTAGCGCGTCCCCGCTTCCACGTCGGGAACCAGGCCTGAGAAGTATCCGTTTCCCTCGGCAGCGAGCGCCATAGGTGCGTGTTTCTGTTCGAATGCGACATGAACTGTATGGTGATCGGGAGCCCAGACCCGAAAATGAACGCCCCCGGCATCGGACTGTACTTCCGCGCCAATGGGAAGCGACCGGCTGAAGGACTGGGTAGACGACTCGGATTTCGGCATCGCGCGAGGCTAAAAGTATCTCCACAACATAGATGGCTTCAACCGAAGGCGATTTCTGAAAAGTGGCACGGCAAAATTCGTGAAAAAATTGTAACCGAAATTGCCGGCTAGAGCCCCAATTTATCCTTGAGCGTGCGGACGCGGTCGCGGGCCACCGTGAGCTCGGTGTCCTTGCCGTCGTTGATGCGCAGCATCATACGGTCGGAGAACCAGGAATAGAGTTCCCGCACGTAGTCGAGGTTGGCTATCGTGGCGCGATGAATGCGGACGAAACGGGCCGGATCGAGCAGTTCCTCGAGCTCGGCGATCGTGTAGTCGACGACGAAATCTTTCTTGGGAGTGGCCGCGTAGGTCAGCTTATCGTTGGCATAGAAGTGAGTGACGCGGGCGACATCGACAAATTCGATGCGTTCGCCGAGCTTCGAAGGGAGGCGCGCGGGATAAGCTCGTTTGTCGGGCAGAGCCGCCGCTAGTTGTTCGAGCAATCGTTCGAGCTTCGGTTTGGGTTCAAGGCCGCTGCGGATACGGTCCAGCTTCGTGAGAGCGCGGTTGAGCTGTTTCTCGTCGATCGGTTTCAACAGATAGTCAATTGAATTCACTTCGAAGGCCTGCAAGGCGTATTGCGAATAAGCCGTGGTGAAAACGACCAGAGGCTGCGGATCGATGCGGGCTAACATCTGAAAGCCCGAGAGCTCCGGCATTTCAATATCGGTAAACAGGACGTCGCAGCCGGTCGATTGAAGCTCCCGCACGGCTTCGATGGGATCGGAACTGGAACCGACGACGGTCACGCGTTGCGTACGCTCAAGCAGCCGCGCCAATTGGCGCAGGGCCAGCGGCTCATCGTCGATCAGGAATGCCCGCAACCGAGGAGTCATGGAATTTCAAAGGCGACCGTAGTGCGGGTTGCGTCGCTTTCAATCGACAGGCGGGAGGCTTCGCCGAAGAGAGCGCGTAATCGTTCTTCGAGATTATTCAAGCCATGGCCCGAGGGTAATTCGAGCGAATGGAAACCAGGGCCGTTATCTTCGACGGCGAGCCGCAAATTGCCTTTGTCCATACTTGCCGATATGTACAGGCTTGCGCCGCGGCCGCGCGGTCCCACCGCATACTTGACGCTGTTTTCGACGAGGGTTTGCAAGGAAAGCGGGGGCACGGGCGACTCAAAAAACTCTTCCGGCACATGGATCTGATATTGCAGGCGATCTCCAAAGCGCGCTTTTTCGATCTCCAGATAATCTTCGACGATCTGCAACTCGCGCGAGAGCGGCACCAGACCACCGGGTGCAGTGGCGAGCGAGAAACGCAGCAGATCGGCAAGCTGCACCAGGATCTTCTCGGCACGGAGCGGATCTTCGTGAATGAGCGACGAGACGGAGTTGATCGTATTGAAGAGGAAGTGAGGATGGATACGCGATTCGAGCGAAGTGAGGCGTGCTTCGGTGGCAAGCTGTATCGCGCGCTCGCGTTGCGCGCTGCTGTTGCGCAGCTTCGATTGCTGTGTTTCGTACATGGAGACGAAGGCGACGACGATTGAGGAAAGCACAAGTGCGAGGCCCAGCGAGCTGCGGAACTCGACCCAGTAGTTGTATCCGGTCCCGAGCCAGGCGCGCAGGACGAGGCCGCCCAACAGGCAACCAATCACATTGGCAAGCAAAATCAGGACGCCGCGGGAAATCGAGCGCAGCAAGGGCGGCTGGCGGGCCGAGCGCATCCAAACGGGGGGCAACGCGAGACACAGCGGCAAGCCGATCAGGTTGGCATAGATGACAGAGAAGATGTACTGGCGCAGCAGGATCGATAACGTCGAGTGCTGATCGAACAGGCTCTGAAGGAGCGGGACGGCGATGGCGATGAGCGCGTCCACCAGGAAGACCCGGCCCAGCCACTTCCAAATTGAAGCTTTCAAAAACAAGCTGCCTTCTTTTCACGATAGAGCGACTTGACGCGCAAGGAAGAGAATGGCCGATGAACGGCGGCAATTATCGGATGAGCCGCTCATGGCAAGTGGTGTCCGAAGAAGCCGGCCGTCGCGTGATAGGCGGTTACCCAATCCCGATGCAGCAGAAAATCGTGGATCTCGTTCGGGAAGATCAGTTCGTCGAAGGGTACATGGCGCCGGCGCAGCGCTTCGACCAGCGTGACGGTTTGGGAAAACTCGACGTTGCGGTCGTCGTCGCCATGGATGAGCAGCACAGGCGAACGCCAGGTGTCGACGGAGGCCATGGGCGAAGACTCGAAGGCGATCCGGGCGGCGTTGCGGCGCATTTCAAGATCGTGCGGGTCGCCGCTGATGACGCCTCCCGTTAAATAGCCGCGCAGCGTGCTCCAGTCGTGGACACCGTGGAAATCTACTCCTGCGGCAAACAGGTCGGAAGACCGGGCGAGCGCGAGAGCGGTTAGATAGCCGCCATAGGAGCCGCCCCAAACGCCAATGTGAGCCGGATCGACATCCGGGCGAGATTTGAGAAACAAGCCCGCCCCGATCACGTCGTTGTATTCGCTTGCGCCGTCGGCTCCGTAGTGAATAGCCTCGCGAAAATCCAGGCCATAGCCGATGCCGCTGCGATAATTCACCGAAAGAACCACATAGCCCTGGCTCGCGAGATACTCATTCAGCGAGTAGGCGTTCGAATAGTAATACATGTAATGAAAACCGAGCAGCATCTGACGGCGCGAGCCGCCGTGGAAAAAGACTAAAGCCGGATGGCGGGTCTGGGCTGCATGCTCCGGAGGCAGAAAGAGCTGGCCGTGAATCACCAGCCCGTCGGCAGCAGTAATTAGAACGGGCCGGGGCTTCACTAAATCGTTTTTCGGGAATTCAGCGGCGGGCTCCGGGCCAAGGCTCCTGGTTTGTCCACCCGGGCTGCGCACCGCAGCATGGGAAGCCTCGTTGTAAGTGGAGCAGAGATAGAGCACAGTCCGGTTGTCGGAAGCAGCTTGCGGAGCCCACTCGATGCCTTCGCCGCTGGTGACGGGCGTGGGCGCGGAGTCTGCGGCGGGATCGACCGAGAAGAGGTGACGGCGGTCGATGTCGCCGATGTTCGTTGAGTAGTAGATCGTTTTGGCATCGGGCGAGAGGGACACATGTTCGACTTCCCCCGAGCCGGGAGTCAACTCGCGCGGTGGGCCGCCCGAAAGCGGCATGCTGTAGAGATGAAGCCAGCCGGTGCGCTCCCACGGGAAGACCAGTTGGTTTGAGGCGGTCCAGAAGAACTGGCTGGCCGCTTCGATTTCGCGAAAGATGCTGCCCGGGCCTTCGGCAGCGCGGAAGACCTCGTGACCTTTACCGGTCTTCGGATCGGCAATGCGAATGGACCAGGGCTGGCCGGCGCGGCGCGGCGTAAAGAATGCTTCGCGGCCGGTGGCGGGCATGCGCAGGAACGCAACCGAGCGACTGTCGGGCGACCAGACCGGATCGCCATCGGAATCGACGCTCGGGTCGAGATAGCGGAGGGCTTTTTCGGTGAGATTGTAAATCGCGATGAAGCTGTGGTCTCCACGGTCACTGACGAAGGCGAAGGACTGGCCATCCGGCGCCCAGGTTATATCGGACTGTGTTCCTTTTTGTTCGAGAAGAGGAAAGGCGCGGTAAGAGATGGAAGTTTTGTTGCTCATTTGCGCGGCATACGCCTCGACTCGGAAGATCTGCCCACCGCGCAAGAAAACAATCTGCCCCTGCGAAGAAATCTTCGGCGACTTGCCTTCGGTGATTTTGACAGGCGCTTCACCATCGAAGGCCACGCGCCAAATCGCCTGCTCGGGACGTTTTAACTGCGATGCAGGATTGGGATTTTCTCCGCCATTCTCAAAATCACCGCCGCGGGCGAATAATACGTAATCACCTTGCGGAGACCAGGCCAGTTCATCAATCTCCTGGCCGTCATCCTGGTCGAAATTCGTGATCTTCTTCGCAGTCCAACCGGGCGCCGCAGCCGTATAGATATTCCGGCGCCCTTGCTCGTCTTCGACCCAGGCCGCGCGATCGCCTTTCGGCGCGGTTGTCAGTTCGTTCGCAAAGGGAGCGCTCATTATCTGGTCGATGGTAAACGGCCCAGCAGCTTGTGCGGCGCAAGATAGCGAGAGGATCAGAAGAGACTTCAGAGACCAGGACATAAGTTATAGGTTCCTACAGTGAACTGAAGAGGGCGGCTTGAGATTGGCGCAGCCGAGTGGCTATGCCACATTTAGCGCTTCATGGAATTGCGGAGGCTCTCTTGCGCGCGGGCGATGACGGCGCCGGATTGGGCATCGGCAATCGCGTGAATTTCGGCGCGGCGCCTGGCGACCCGGTCTTCTTCTTCGATGCGCTTTTCGAGTTCGGCATTTGAAAATACGAAGCCAAATGCGGCGTGATCGAAGGGCTTGTTTTCCTTCTTAGCAGTACGGTACAGCGCGGCGGCGCGGGGCAGAAGCGCTTTTTTACGTTCGGCGCGCTCCTGTTGGAGGGCTTCGAGCTTTTGGGTATCTTTTTCGAGTTGGCGCCGGAGGCGGGATTCCTGCAAGGTCAGATTTGACAGTTCGCTTTTGTGTTTACGGAAGATGAAGGCGTTCAGCAGCACTTCACGCTCGGCGTCATTGTGATCTGGGAAGAGTCCGGCTGATTCGAGGCGGCCCAGGGCGTAGATACCGGATTCGAGAGAGGGAATGCGGAGGAGGCGCCACATAGTGTCGGCGAGCATCTGGACGAGGTTGCGCTCTTCGTCAGTGGTGGGGTTCCAACGGGCTTCGTGGCTGGCCACGTGGGCGCGATAAGCATCGGCGTCATCGGAGGACAGCAGAACAGTACGGCCGGTGAGTCCGGTTTTGACGGCGTTTAAGGAAGAGCGGGACTTTCCGGCTTCGGTTTTAGGACCGGTGGAGAGAACGGCGTTTTCGCGGTTAGCGTGGATTTGGGCGGCAGTGGACATGGAACAATCTCCTGGCGACGAATACGCTAGCACGCCGGACCAAGCGTTTTCGGGTAAGTGATTGAGCCTGCTGTGCAGATAGCTTGTGATCGTATGAGGGAGCTGCCGAAAATCCGGGACTGATTGATAAAAGTCAGCTAGAGGCGCTCGTAAGTCGCAAAGGAGATACGGCAGCTATGAAACATACTGTACCGCCTTCCCGAGAAGGGGAACAGCGAGAGGAAGCACAAAGCATGCGTTCGTTTATCGGGTGTGACGCGCACCGGAAGTACTCGGTGTTCGTAGCCATGGACGAACAAGGCAGGACGACAGCACCAATGCGTGTGGAGCATGAACGCAAACAACTGCGTTTGTTTCTGCGACACATACCGCCGGGAACGGATGTGGCGGTGGAGGCGACCGGTAGTTGGTATTGGCTGGTGGATGAGATCGAGGCGGCCGGACTGGCGCCGCACTTGGCGCATCCATTTGCCGCGAAACAGATGGTGGGGAGGGGAGGCAAGAAGACCGACAGCGTCGATGCTCGCTGCTTAGCGACGTTGCTGCGCAACGGCACCTTGCCAGAAACTTGGATTCCAGATGCGGCTAACCGGGATCTGCGCAATCTGCTGCGCACACGCCTGGCGATGCGGGAATATCAGACCGGCATCAAAAACCGCATGGTGGCGGCCATCAACTGTTACGGATTGCGGGACCAGGAGGATGACGGGGATCTGTTCCACGGCAAGGGACGAGTGCGCTTGTCGGTTTATACGGGCAGGCTCCCCAAGCATACCCGCGAAGCGGTGATTCGGCAGTGGAGTTTGGTGGACGAACTGGAGAAACAGATCGAGGAGCTGGAACAGCAAATCAAGCTCGAACTGAAGCCCATTGCCGCGGCCCAGCACTTAAAGACATTGCCAGGAGTGGGCTCTATTCTGGGCGCCACGATCTATTTGGAAATCGGCGCCGTGAACCGCTTTGCTAGCGCACAACGGTTAGCCAGCTATTCCGGTCTGGTACCGGTAGTCCATGCCAGCGGCGGGCGCGTATATTACGGGCCGACCTCGAACCGCTCTTATTTGCGTTGGGCTTTTGTGGAAGCCGCCAATCTGGCATCGGCGCGCCGCAAAACCCACCCACAGCGCCATGTCAGCCGATTGTATGAACGGTTGCGAGCGGGCAAGGGGCATCAGAAAGCGGTCGTAGCGGTAGCGCGGCATCTGGCGGAATCCGCCTGGTGGATTTTGACAAAGTTGCAGGATTATCGCGAGCCGCAGCCGGCGGTGGCCGCGGTGTCTTCGTCCGAGAAACGGGTAAGCGCGCTGCTTCAGTCTAGCCCGCACTGAGGGCTGTCTTGTGATTGCGAAACCCGTGACGAAGAAGCTCCTGCTCCTGGAGAGCGAATAGATGACTTGTGGGACGAAACAGTTCCTGGAGACTGACGGACGAAATCAACAGGAGGGACTAACGAACTTATAGCCTGATTTTTGGCCTGTTGGGGCTCTGCCCCAAACCCCAGAGTTTAGCGCTTTGGGCCAGGATGAATCTTGACTCTCTGACCGGATGCGGGAAGCCCGCTCGGGCTTCCGCTTCATCCCGGCAACCGGATACCGCTCGAGTCGCTCTCCAGCGTGGCTCTATCCTCTATCCGGCTGTTCGAAGTGTACTCCGAACGGTGCCTCGCGGCCCCATTCGGTTAAAATTTCGTCCTTGACAGCGGCAGCTCCCTCATAGATGACTGAAAAAGGGCCGGACGGTTTGCGCCGTCCGGCCCTTTCGTTTTTACTTACTGGTTCGCCGTTTTATTTCGGGCAGCCGAGAGCCTTCATCTGGTCTTCCGGCAGCGGCCTTGCGTTCTTCACAGCGGGCGGCATGGCCGTGCTGTTGTGAGGCACCAGGTAGACTTCGACGCGACGATTCTTGTCGGCTTCGGTCGTCTGGGAGCCCTTGCGTTCCTTCACGTTCGAAGTTCCGCAAGCACCCGGACGGGTTTCCGAGGTCTGGTCCGTACCCACCCAATCGATCTTGATGCGGGACGGGTCGACCTTGGCGCAGGTGCTGGTACCACCGCTCAGGACGGCAGCGGCGTTCAATGCGCGTTGCTCATCGAGATCGTTGGCAGCAGCTCTGCGACCGCGGCGTCTGCTACGAGCGGCAGCGGCCTTGTCGCGCTCATCGGTATCGCGATGGCCGACCAGGACGATGTCGTAATCGCCGCCGGCAACCTTCGGCGCAGCGTCATCGATCAGGAGGCGCTTGCCGCAGTTGTTCACGCGGGCGTTGTTCTTGGCAAAGATCACATCATCGAGGCGGACGAACTGCGGCGGGCAGTTGACCGTGATGGTGGTCGATTGCGAAGCGGTTTGACCCTGTTCATCCGTGACGGTCACAGTTGCGGTGACAGTCTTGGTCTGATTCTGGGCGCCACCCTGGAAGTTCAGGCTGGACGAATCGAATGTGGCGTTCGCGCTGGTGTCGTTGGTGACGCTACCTTCGCTTACAGTCCACTTGTAGGTCAGGTTGCCGCCGCAAGCCGAGGCAGTTGCTGCCGCAGTGAGTTTGGCGGTGTGCTGGCCGTTGGTGTCGGCGGCGCAGGTAAGCGTGGGCTGATCAGCCGAGACACTGCTGATGGTCGGAGCCGCGGCGCTGACGGTCACGGTGGCCGTACCAGTTACCGGAGCAACAGGCGGCGGCGGGGCCGGCGGATTCCAGCAGCGTTGCGGGAATTTCTTCGGCTTCTCCATCGGCGGAGGAGGCGGCGTCGTATCGGTGACGGTCACCTGGATATTCGAGCTGCCGGTACCGGTCGGAGTAAAGGTGAAATCCGGACTGTCGCTGCCCTGCGCCTGGCCGTTGACGGTCCACGCGTATTTCAGCTTGCGAGCCGCATCTACGCCAGCGAGAGTCGCATGAAGATTGACGGGCTTGTTCGGACAGATGGTGCCTTCGGCGCCAGAAATGGTCGGCGTCGGCAGCGGAGCCGGCGGCGCAGGCGCAGCAGGCATTTCGGGGCACTTGGTGGTTCCGGCGTACCATACCAGACCAAGAGTTCCCTGGAAGGTGTTGAGCTTGTCATGCGCCGGAATGTAAATTCCGCCATTCGGGAAATTCGGCAATCCGTAAGTGGGATTGCGCGACCAAAAGCCGCGCGCATCCAAGCGAATGCCGAAGTGATCGGTGAAATGCCACTTCACGCCGCCACCATAGTTCAACCCGACCTGCAGGTTGTCGTTTAAGGTGCCGGAGTTGTAGAGCAGCTCATTCATCGGCTGGCGTGCCAATCCCTTGGCATGCTTGCTCGGCGTAAATTGAATGCCGTTCACGCCCACTGTCAAATAAGGCTGGACCTTTGAACCGCGCGGCCGCAGGTTCAAAACCGGATTTAAGCCGAAGTAATAGTTATTACCAGAAAAGCCGTACGCCGGTAGTGCGGTCCCGGTAAACGGATTTAAACCGCTCGACTGCCGGAACTCGACATTGGCCTGGGTCATATCGGCCCAGAGTTCGATACCGAGATATGCGGACGGGTTATAAGTTAAACGGAGACCACCCACCCAGCCATTGACCAGCTTGGTCGTGAGACCGCGCATGACTTGGCCCGAGGTGGTAATTCCGCCAAAGGGATCGATTTCAACTAAGTCCGGATATTGATCTAATCCGCTGGCTGACGACTTCGCAGCCTTAGTTGAATTCGTTGCTGTTGTATTCGTTGTTGTGCTCTGAGTATTTGTATCCTGTGCGAAGGCCATGGTGCCGAAGCACATAGCCAAAGACAGGAACCCAGAGCTAATCGGCTTAATTCCGAGCCGAGTATTCATCCTGCTCCTCCAAAACGAGAGTGTAACCCACCACCACGAATGATGTCAGTAAGATAGGTTCTCATAAACCACCTTCTGTTTCATCAGTTAATCGAAATTAATCCAACAAACAGGGCATTTAGCCCATGCCTGTGGAAAAAATCACCTTCCACTCGAGACCCCATTGCCTTGGGCGGCTATTTCGGGCACCCCAAAGCTTTCACCTGCGACTCAGGCAATTGCCTCGCATTTTTGACAGCCGGAGGCATCGCCTGGCTGTTTCTCGGTACGAGATAAACCTCCACGCGCCGGTCCTTATCGGCTTCCGAGACTTGCGAACCGCGCCGCTCTTTAGTTGTTGGCGGCAGATTCGAAGTTCCACATAATCCAGGATCGGGAGTCGATGTTGAGTCGGTACCGACCCAATCGACTTTTACCTGAGCTGGATCAAAATTTCCACAGGTGCCGCTGCCGCCAGTGAGCACGGCCGCCGCATTCAACGCACGCTGTTCATCGAGCGAATGGGACGGAGCGGCGCGCTTGCGCCTGGAACTGGCGGGCTGAGATTCATCGGCGGTACGATGCCCTACCAGCACCACATCGTAAGCGGTGCCGGCTTGAGACGCAGCCTGATCGATCAAGATGCGTTTTCCACAGTTATTTACACGGGCCTTGCCTTTGGCGAAGATCACGTCGGCTAGCCGTTTGAATTGCGGCGGACAGTTGACCGTAACAGATGCCGATTGCGAAGCACTGTTTCCGGTCTCGTCAGTAGCCGTAAGGGTTGCGGTGACGGTTTTCGTCTGGCCGCCAGCGCCTTCGAAATTCAAGGATGAAGAGTCGAAACTCGCGTTCGCGCTGGTGTCGTTTGTCACGCTGCCTTCGCTCACCGTCCATTTATAAGTCAGATTGCCGCCACAGGCAGAGCCTTGCACTTGCGCGCTGAGATTGGCGGAGTGCGTACCGTTGGCATCCGCGGCGCAACTGAGAGTCGTGGGCGCGGCGCTGACGCTCGTAATCTGCGGCTTCACGTATTCCTGCACAGTCAGCGTTAGCGGACCGGCGGTTACCGTGCGCGCGGGATTTGTCGAATCGGTTATCGTGACTTCGACCTTGAAATCGCCGGCATTGTTCGGAGTGAATGAAAAGTCAGGACTGTTCGAGGACGTGGTGTTTACGACAGGACCTTGCGGGCTGCCATTAAGCTTCCAGGCATACGTCAGAGAATGCCCGGCTGGGTCGCTGGCGGTCGAGTGCAATGAGATGGCTTTGTTTTGGCACAAGGTGCCACCTGGGCCAGTGATCTCGCCGACATTCAAGGGCGCGGGCGGAGGCGGAGGTGCGGGCGGGGGTGCAACGTACGGCTGCTTGATGTACCAGACGAGTCCGAGGGTCGCCTGAACCCCCTTCAGCGATTTCTTGGCGGGGATATAAATACCGCCGGTCGAAGTATTCGGTAATCCAAATGTTGGATTCGGAGACCAGAAGCCGCGCACGTCTAAACGCAGCCCCAGATGATCGCTCAAATGATATTTCACGCCGCCGCCATAGTTCGCGGCAACTTGCAGATTATCGTTCAGAGCCGCGGATCCAAAAATGGCGTTCACCGCAGGATTGCGAGCGTAGGCTTTAGCGGCAGCGGTGGGGGTAAACTGCGCGCCGCCGCCGCCCACCGTTACATAGGGCTGAAAACGCGAACCGCGCGGCGTGATGTTATAGACGAGGTTCAGCGCGGGATAGTGAATCTGATCGCCGAAGTTATAGCTTGGCAAACCGGCAGCTATGGGTGTAACCAAGCGAACATTATTCACCAGAAAACTATAGGAGACCTCAGCGCCTAAGTGACGGGAGAAATTCCAGGCGGCACGGCCGCCGATATCGCCGCCTGTGATTAGTTTTTCACCGAGGCCGGCCTGAACCTGGCCGAACATACTGACTCCGCCGAACACATCGAGCTCGATGATATCCGGGTACGCATCCGCGGACTGGGCAGTAACACCGCCAGTAGGCTTTTGATTATCCTGCGGCGCCGCAAAGGCGCCTCCACCTAGGGCAAGAATTATCGTATGAGCGCACCACACCGGCCGAAGCCGGGGACAACCCCCCATTCCTGTCCTCCCAACAAGTTTGTAACCACTGCTAACTATTGATCTTAGCGGATATTAGTACTATCGCGAAAGAGAATTCCGAGATTCGATGTAATTCCGTAGAGGCGGCCGGAGGCCAAATCGGGCTCCCAGAGCTGGCGGATTTCCAAAGAAGGGATCGCGGTCGGCACTTCTTTCCACGCTCCGCCGCCATCCTCGGTGTGATAGAGACGGCCGTATTCGACGGCCCAAGCGCCGCTATCGCCCTTAGCGAACAGCACTGAGGAAACGGTGGAGGCGGGAATTCCGCCGAGGTTGGCAAACCAGGTGGTGCCGCCGTCTTTCGAAGAGTAGAGGCCGCCGCGGGTGGCCGCGAGGAGCATTGTGCTCGCGCCAGGAGCAATAGCGATTTCGTTGATATCGGAGGTCGAACCCGGAAAGTGCAGATCGTCCCAATGTTCGCCGTAATCCTTGGAGACAAACAAAGCTCCAGCCGCGCGGGCGATCAGGTGGCCGTTTGCATCGGGCGAGGAATACAGGGCGTAAATCGCAGGCGTGCCGGCAATGGATGAGACGGTCCAGCGTTCGCCGGCATCGGTGCTCTTCAGCAAGCCGAGATCGGTCGCGGCAAAAACAAGATCTCCCGAGGGACCCTTCATCGAATACAATGCGCTGATTTCGGACAGCGTGACGGTCCGGATTTTAACCGCCGGCTTCACCGGGCGGCGGGATCGGGCGGTGGTGTGGCGGGTGGATGCAGTGCGCCGTCTTGGGGCCGCGGGTGCAGGCTTGGCGGCCGGCGCGGGCGGAGGCGGTTCGATCACTTTCACGAGCAGCGGCTTCCAGAGGACACCGTCCGTTGTTTTATAGAGATGGCGCGGACTTGCGGCCAGCATGACGTTTGCCTGGCTGGGCAATCCGGTGATCGCCTTAAGATGCACCCCCCCCAGGCCGCGCTCTGTCTCATCGCGCGTCCAACTCGTTCCGTGATCGCTGCTCGTGAAAATACCGCTGGTCTCGCCCTCCTGGGTCTCAATCGCGAAGAGCTTGTCGCCCGAGGCCGTTACCGAAGAGATGGCGCGGTCCACATAGCCGTGATTCATGAGATGAATAGTCTGTCCGCCATCCTCGCTTTTGCCGATGCCTTCGTATTCGAGAGCCATGTACATGGTGCCGGGGTGCGTGGGATCGAAGGCGATCGCATTGGCTTGGGTGTCGCTGAGGCTCTTCCAGGTGGTTCCGCGATTGGTCGTTTTGAACAGGCCGGTGGTGGTTCCGGCGTAGATCGTATCGGGATTTGCCGGATCTTCGCGCACTACGTGCGTCCGGCGCCCGGTATTCGGGATACCCATCAGCTTCTTCCACTGATCGCCCTTGGAATCGCTCGAATAGATGCCGCTGCAAGCGCTCGCCAGGATAGATGAGGGATTGTTAGGATCAACGAAGATCGAGAACACATCGGAATCGTCGATCATGCCGGTGTGAATCGACTGCCAGGTTTTACCGCGATCGGTGGTTTTCCAGGGCAAGTGGCTGGTGCCGGCATAGATCGTGTCGGGATCTTTGCTGTCGACGCTAACTACCGTGATGCCTTCCATCTCGAGATTTTCCTTGTCCGAGATGCGTTTCCAGTCTTTACCCGAATTTTCGCTTAGCCAGACGCCGTGCATGGTGCCCGCGACGAGTTCGGCAGGCTTGCTGGGCGCGGCTACGATGGAACGCACGCCGAAGCTGCTGAGCGCTTTGATCGGTTCCCAGCTGCGGCCTTCATCGTGGCTTTCAAACAGGCCGCCGTCGCCGGCCGCGAGCATGCCCGCGAAATAGTGATTGGAATCGAGAGGATCGACCAGGATAGAAGTGATCTCGCTCAAATTGCGCTTCGGAAAGCCGAGCATTTCCCAATTCTGGCCGGCGTCATGGCTTCGAAACAGCAGCGAGTTCATGCCTCCGGCGAGCACCACGTCGGGATGCTTCGGATCGACGGTTATGCTGCGCGCAGTTCCGCCGAACGGACCTGAAATAGTCCAATCGTTTACCGGGGTCGAAATAGCCCACGCGGCTAACGCAATCGTGAGGAAGGCGGCTCCCGATAACACAGGAACCCACACTCGTCGAATCATTTTGCGAGACATCTGTTTTAAGTACTACCAGTATAGGATTCCCAAATGAAAGGGCACCTGTCAGAAAAACCCTAAAGCGAGGATTTGCCGAAACCGAAAACCGGGCGCCGTGCCTTTGCGGAACTAAAAGGACGATTTCCAGAACCTTCACGCAAAACGTGCGAATGTGACGTTGAAAGTTTCGCGGAAACGAACGGAGATATTCTTCTTACTTGATGTGATTTTTCCAGTGCTTGGCAAGGCATTCCGCGACGGACTGCATGTTGTCGCCGTGTTTCTTGCACGTTGCGCTGAAGACTATGTTCTTGGTCTGCGTTTCCATTACCGTCATAGAAACCTGGCTCGAAGCGCCCGTATCATAGACGCCTCGCATTACCGCGTTGGCCACCCCGGTGGTGAGCGAACCCGGGTTGGAATCCCCAGAGAACTTCACTTGGTAGGGAGCCTTCGAGTTGGCCGTCAAAGTAACGGGAACCTTTTTCTTGGTGACTCCTGCGGCGAAATATGACGCGAAGGGGTCTTTCTGGTTTACGTAAACCGACGAGCCGGGCGATTGAGCCAGAACCAGGGCGGCCGATACCAAGAGTAGCGGGTACAGACGTTTCATAGGGGTCAGTTACTCCAAGTCAAGAATAGTCCAAATTCATCCAGGGCCTTCACATATATAATCTAGGCAAAGGATACCTACTTGACGCTCAGAAAAGAACAGCGGGATCTGCTGCCAGGGACTTTGGAGATGTTGATCCTGCAAACGCTGCGCCGCGAACCACTGCACGGCTACGCGATTTCGCAATATATCCAGCAGACCTCCGACGAGGTGCTGCAAGTGGAGGAAGGTTCGCTCTATCCGGCGCTGCAGCGGCTCCTGCGCGAAGGCTGGGTTTCAGCGGAGTGGGGCATTTCCGCGCGCAACCGGCGTGTGCGGACGTACAAGCTCACGCCGGCTGGGCGTAAACAACTGGAACGCGAGAAGGCGGGATTCGAACGTCTGCTCGGCGGCATCGCGCGGGTGATGAGGCCGTCCGAGTCATGAACCCGATCACGCGCTGGTTCGAGCGGAAGCGGTTGGACCGGGAGTTAGCCGCCGAGATGAAGGAGCATCTGGCGGAGCGCGTTGAGGAATTGATGGAAGCGGGAGAAAGTGAGCAGGACGCTATCGCCAGCGCACGGCGGCAGTTCGGCAATGTAACGCAGCAGCAGGAAGAGAGCCGGGAAGTGTGGGGCTGGAACGGCCTCGAACAGATCGCGCAGGACGCGCGGTTTGCCGGGCGCATGTTGCGAAAAAGCCCGCTGCTTACGGTCGCGGCGATTCTGACCTTGACGCTTGGGATCGGAGCAAATACAGCGATTTTTACGCTCATCGACAAGCTTCTGCTGCGGCCCCTTCCGGTACGCGATCCGGAACGCCTGGTGCAGTTGGTCGAGGGAAAGAGCGAGAGCACAATTTTTGGGTACATCGCGTTGCCGGCGATCGAACAACGAAGCAAAACCCTGGAACAACTGTTCACCTGGAGCAATACACAGCTGCAATCGGGATGGGGAGCCGATGCCAGAGTGCTCTCCGGTGCAGTGGCGAGCGGGAACGTATATCGGGCTTTGGGCCTGCACGCGCAAATCGGACGCCTGTTTGGGCCGGCGGATGATGCGCCGGGAGCACCCGCGGTGGCTGTCCTCAGCGACCGCTATTGGGAAAGCGAATTCCATCGCGATCCGAAAGTGATCGGCCGGAAGCTGACGCTCGAGCGTCATCCATTTACCGTGATCGGCGTGACCCCGGGCGATTTTCAAAGCGTGTTTGCCGGTGCGGCGCCAGTCATCACGATTCCATTTCGGATTAATTCCGACTTGCATCCGAAGTGGGACATGCTGCACACCCGGCGCATGCGTTGGCTCTCGATTTTAGGCCGGTTAAAGCCGGGCGTGACGATGGCGGCAGCGCAAGCCGAGCTGGCCGTGCTGACCCCGCAAATTACTGAGGCAACCACTGAACCAGGCGCACCAATTGACCCGGCGGAAGATCGTTTCTTCAGTGTGCGCTCGGGGGCGACCGGCACAAGCTGGAACTCACAGGAGTTTCGGAAAGCGCTGTTTGTGCTGGTAGCGGTTTCGGGCTTGGTGTTGCTGATCGCCTGTGTGAATCTGGCGAATCTCCTTATGGCCCGCGCCGCTGCGCGCGAGAAAGAATTGTCAGTGCGGGTAGCGCTTGGCGCGGGACGCGGGCGTCTCATTCGCCAGTTGCTGACAGAGAGCCTGCTTTTGTCTTCCGTCGGAGCGCTGCTGGGAATCGGATTCGCCTGGTGGGGAACGGCGCTGGCCTTGAAGGTTCTGCCGGTAACGCTCGATCCATCGCCCGACTGGCGCGTGTTGTCATATCTGACAGGTCTGGCGATTGCAACGGGCATTTTATTTGGAGTCGTCCCGGCCGTGCGCGGCACCGATCTCGGCGCAAACCGCGGACTGAAACAAGCACGAATCGGCCTTGAGCGGCGCACCTGGAGCCTGGGAAATGGTTTGGTCGCAACCCAAGTGGCGCTCTCGGCAATGCTTCTTCTCGGCGCATTGCTATTTGTTCGCACATTACAAAACCTGAAAACGGAAGCCACCGGATTTTCACGGGAGAATCTTGGCTACATCGCGCTCGATTCTGAGAGGTCGGGAATGAACGCGAAGCAGCTCCTTCACTTCTACGATGACTTGCTGGTCAAGGTTCGAGCGCTGCCCGCAGTACGCGCAGCGAGTTTGTCGTCGGTGGTGCCGTTGACCGGCAGTTGGATTGGCTTTACCCTCGACGCGAAACAATCGCCCCACTTATCGCAAGCCGAACGCACCATTTGCACCAACCGAGTGGCGCCCGGGTATTTCAAGACGCTCGGAATCCCCATCGAGCAGGGCCGCGATTTCGACGAACAGGACACCGCATCCAAAGAGAAGCTGGCCATTCTGAATGTGAGCGCGGCGCACACCCTCTTCCCGCATGGTGCTGTGGGCCAACTGCTAAGAGAAGACAAAGACGCATACCGGGTCATCGGTGTCGTGGGTGACGCCAAATACGCGAGCCTGAAGGATCCGGCGCCGCGGACAATGTTTCAGTCCGCGATTGAAGGGCAGGAGATGGCCGCAAACGGAATGATGGCAGGCACGATCTGGAACCTGGTCGTCAGCGCAAGAACCGATCTGGGACCGGTGATAGCGGCCGTACGGGAGTTTATACGCTCCTCGAAGCAGGACGTCTCGATCGAGCAGGCCATGCCGCTGAATGAACAGATCAACGGGTCGCTTTTCATGGAGCGGCTGCTGGCGATTTTGACTTCGTTCTTCGCGGCACTGGCCGCGGCCCTGGTAGCCATTGGCTTGTACGGGGTCCTCGGCTACATGGTGACGCGGCGGACAAGCGAGATTGGGGTTCGGCTGGCGCTGGGCGCACCCACACAACAGATCTGGTGGATGATCCTGTCACAAGCCTTTGTCGTGATCGCGACGGGCACACTGGTGGGCGTAGCGGGCGGGGTAGCTTGCCAAAAGCTGGTTTCGGCGATGCTGTTCGAGGCTAAACCAACCGATCCGGCTATGATCGCGGCCACCGTTGGATTCCTGGTCGCTCTGGGATTGCTGGCGGGCTTCTTCCCCGCGAGGCGCGCTTCGAGACTAGACCCGATGGTAGCGCTGCGTCAGGAATAATCAACCGGCCGTGACGTAAGTGGTGTACTGCTCGTCTCGAATCGCGGAGAAAGGAAGACGCTTGCCGCCGGCAAGCGGAAACAGCACCAACGGGCCACGCAACTCGGCCACCGTGTTTGGATGCTGCGCGTCGATGGGCTCGAAACGTCCAGCGAGCGGAAGGTTCAGTTCAAGGCGATCGCCATCTTTCCAAGGGCGGTCGATTGAGGCGAAGCCCAGGTTTGCTTTGAGCGGCATCGATTGCCCGTTTACTTGCAGCGTGGCTTGCGAAGCCCAGGCGGGTATGCGCAAACGGAGATTGAAGGCGGAAGGCCGCGAAGACCGCAGTTGGAAGCGAATTCTGCTTTCGTGCGGATAGTTGCCGGATTGCGTGAGTGTGAGTTGGGCCCCATCTGCGCTGGTCCACTTGAGCGTGGACGGCAAATAGAGGTTCACATAGAGGCCTAGGGAATCGCGAAAATACGCGAGAATGCGATAATCGGCGGCGACCTGGGGCAAGGTGCCCGAGCAGCAAGGCCACATGTCCGGGAAATACGTTTTGCGGCCATCGAAATTGTAGTCCGAATAGTAAAAAGCGCGGCCATCCGGTTCCAATTGCTTGGCGCCCATGACAGTGTTGTAAAGAACGCGCTCCATGCTGTCACCGTAGCGTCCATCGCGCGTGACGCGCAGCAGATAGCGGGTCAGTTTGAAATGGGCATAGCTGCCGCAGGGCGTTTCGAAGCCGCGGTGGGTTTTGCTGAGGCTGGCAAACAGCTCCCCGCTGTTCGGTTCGACGAAGCTTTCGTTCGGCCCCCAGCCGCCGGTCGCGAAGCTTTGCGTGTCATTGATCATTTGCCACGCGTTCCTGGCTGCACGGAGATGTTTCTGGCTGCCCGTTGAGATGTAAGCCTGCATAGCGGAGCTGAGCGCGTTACAAAAGCTATAAGCGTGATGATGCGGCAGAACGTTCCGGTTTTCCGAAAGCGGATCGAAATAGGTGCGATCGAGCAGGAAGCGCGCGGCTAACTGGCGGTAACGATCGCCCGCGCCGCGTTGGGCGGCAAGGTACAGATTTTCAGGCAGCGTGTAGGACTCGTCCCAGGTGTAATCGTTAGACGTGTTTTCGCCGATTGAGGCGCGCCATGCTCGCTGTGGCTCATCGCGATCGAGGGCGTGGGGAGGAAGATGGGGTTCGGCTGCTGCGGTCGTGCGATCCAGCAATGCAAACGCATTCGGGACTCCCGCGAACTGGTGCGAGTCGATCAATCCGCAAACGAGCTTGTCGTAGTTGTAAGCGGGAAAGCGGAAATTCGTGTAGAAGCGCCCGGAGATGGTGGGCTCGTAAAGCGCAAGCAGCCGCTCAAGACGGGCCTTGGTGCGGGGGTCGTGGTTGACGGCGTATCCGCGGGCAAGCGCGGAAAGCCACTGACCGAAGCAATGCCCCGGAGCGAACCCGTGTCCCCCGCTCTCTGTTTTGTTCAACGGTACTTCGTCATACCAACCTCCGAGGTCTGGACCCGGCGCGGGCAGACCGGCGCGCAGGCGATATGGCTTGAGTAGGCTGTCCTCGTTCAAGCCAAGCAGCACGGACTGCGTCTGTTCGAATTGCCGCTCGAGCGCGCCGGGCGCAAGCTGGACATCACTATAACCGAATTCTCCGAGCAGCGGGGAAGCGGGTTGCGCGCGCGCCAGGAGTGAAGAGGCTCCAAGGGCGGCGGCGCTTTGCAGGAATGCGCGGCGGGAAGGCATACACGAACGACCTGTTTCCAGATTAGCTGGACGCAACCTGTACACTGAATCTGAATGACTCTGGAAGAGCTAGAAAGAGAGTATGTTGCGCTCCGGCAGCAAGGTGAAGCTGTCAGGAGCTATCTTTGACGCGCCCGCCAAGAAACACGAAATAGACAAGCTGGAAACCGAGATCAGCGATCCCGACTTCTGGAATCAGCCTGAAAGAAGCCAGCGAATTATGCAGCAGCGCAAGCGGCTGGAAGAAGCCATCCAGCAAGCAAGCGCGGTTTCGGCGTCGGCTTCCGATATCGATACGCTGTTTGAATTGGGCCGGGAAGGCGAAGACGTTACCGGCGAAATCGAACGCGAGATGCGTGCTTTCGGCGAGAAGTTGGAACAGCTTGAAACCGGCATGCTGCTTTCGGGCGAGAATGATGCGCGCGATGCGATCGTAACAATTCATCCGGGTGCGGGCGGCACGGAATCGCAGGACTGGGCCGAGATGCTGCTTCGGCTGTATCTGCGCTGGGCGGAGCGGCACGGCTACACCAGCGTGATTACTGACCGGCTGGAAGGCGAAGGCGCGGGCATCAAGTCGGCCACGGTCGAAATCAACGGCGAGAACGTCTACGGGCAATTGCAATCGGAAGTGGGCGTGCACCGGCTGGTGCGCATTTCTCCCTTCGACGCGAATGCGCGGCGCCACACTTCTTTCGCGTCCGTATTCGTTTATCCGCAAATCGAGGACGACATCAACATCGACATCAAACCCGACGATCTGAAAATTGACGTGTTTCGCGCGAGCGGCGCGGGCGGCCAGCACGTGAACCGGACGGAATCGGCTGTGCGTTTCACTCACTTACCGACGGGACTTGTCGTGCAGTGCCAGAACGAGCGTTCGCAGCATAAGAACCGGGCGAGCGCCATGAAGCAATTGCGGGCGAAGCTCTACGAATACGAGATGGAGAAGAAGCGGGCTGCGGATCAGAAGCTGGAAGACACGAAACTCGGGATTAATTTCGGCAGCCAGATACGCAGTTACGTGCTCGCGCCCTACAGGATGATAAAAGATCACCGCACGAAGTTGGCGATTGGTGATGTGGATCGGGTGCTCGATGGCGATCTCGATCCGCTGATCCATGCGTTTCTGGTTTGGCAGAAAACGGGCAAGACGGCGGGCGACAGCAAAGACGATCTGCCCGAATAATGATTGTCGAGCCGAGCGAAAAAGCGCTGCGCCGGGCGGCGGAAATTCTGCGCGCCGGAGGCTTAGTCGCCTTTCCGACCGAGACCGTCTACGGACTGGGAGCCAATGCGCTCGACTCGGAAGCAGTTAAGCGTATCTATGAGGCAAAGGGCCGGCCGTTTGCGAGTCCATTGATCGTGCATGTGGCGGATATAGAGATGGCGCGCTCGCTCACCCTCGATTGGCCGAAGCAGGCGGACGAACTGGCGGCGCGTTTTTGGCCGGGTCCGCTGACCATCGTTTTGAAAAAAGCCGATATCGTGCCCGACGTGGTAACCGCGGGATTGGACTCTGTCGGCCTACGCATCCCGTCGCATCCAGTAGCGCTGGCGCTGCTCCGGGAAGCGGGCGTACCGGTTGCGGCGCCGAGTGCGAATTTATTTACCCAGATCTCGCCGACCACCGCGGCTCACGTGGCCCACGGGTTGGGCGAACGGGTGGAGTTGATTCTGGATGGCGGTCCAACCGAAGTGGGGATCGAATCGACCGTGGTGACGCTGCGGCGAACGCCGCCCGCAGTGCTGCGTCCGGGCATGATTTCGATCGCCGACCTCAAGGCGGCTACGGGCATGGAGTGGGAGCAGGAAATGGATAAGCCGCACCTGACAGCCGCGGCGGAATCGCCAGGGCTGCACCCGAAACACTATGCGCCCCGCACACCGTTTTACGTACTGGCGCCGGGGCTAATGCGACGCGAGGGACGCGGCCGCGTCATCGAGATGCCTTCCGATGCCAGGGCGTACGCGCATGAATTATATGCGAAGCTGCGCGAGGCAGATCGGGGAAGGTTGGGACTGGATTGCAGTGGAAACGCCGCCCGAAACGCCGGAATGGGATGGCATTCGCGACCGGCTGAAACGTGCCAGTGCGGAAGGCTAAGCGTTCACCAGATCGAAAGCTTTACGGTAATCGCTGAGAAACTGCTCGAGCCCTTTTTGCGTGAGCGGATGAACAAACATCTGTTCCAGAACTTTATACGTGAGCGTGCAAATGTGAACGCCGCATTTGGCGGCATCGATGACCTGGCGCGGTCCGCGAATTGAGGCTGCGAGCACTTGCGTCTTAAATCCGTAATTGGAATAGATCTTGACGATATCGCTCACCAGTTGTTCCCCGGGCCAACCCATGTCATCGATACGGCCCACAAACGGGCTGACGATATACGCTCCGGCTTTGGCGGCCAAAAGCGCTTGCGCTGCGCTAAAACACAACGTCACGTTAACGCGAACGCCTTCTTTGGAGAGCACCGATACCGCCTTGATTCCTTCTTCGATAAGCGGAACTTTCACCACAACGTTCTTGTGCAGCCGGGTCAACTGGCGGCCTTCGGCAATCATGCCCGCGGCGTCGAGCGAAACCACTTCCGCGCTCACGTCGCCATCGATCAGCTCACAAATCCGCGCAATCTGTTCCTCGATCGGAACGCCTTCGCGTGCGATCAGACTTGGATTCGTGGTAACCCCGTCGATGATGCCCCAGGTAGAAGCTCTTTTTAGCTCATCAAGGTTGGCTGAGTCGAGGAAAAACTTCATCAAAACCGGTAAGTTGATGGTATCACCCGTTAGCATCTAAGAAAGAATGCCCGAGCTCGAAATCGTGAAAGCGGAAATGGAAGATGTGCCGGTAGTTCTCAGTTTTATTCGCAAGCTGGCCGAGTATGAAAAGCTGTCGCACGAAGTAACGGCGGATGAAAACGCGCTGCGGCAGTACTTGTTTGGAGAGAGGCCCGCGGCCGAGGTGCTGCTAGCCGTGCTGCGCGGCCGCGCGGTTGGGTTCGCGTTGTTTTTCACCACCTTCTCGACGTTTCTGGCCCGGCCCGGCATTTACCTCGAGGATCTATATATCGACGTAGATCAGCGCGGGAAGGGCATCGGCAAGGCCTTGCTGAGGCATTTGGCGCGATTGACTGAGGAGCGTGGGTACGGACGGCTGGAATGGGCAGTCCTCGATTGGAACGCGCCTTCGATCGCGTTCTATAAGAGCCTGGGCGCAAAACCGCTGGAGGAATGGACGACATATCGATTAACCGGCGAGGCATTGCGTGATTGCGCACTTTCGTAAGATTCGGAACGCCCGCATCTTAGAAAATGAACCGCTGCGCAAATACACGCGCTTTGATTTAGGCGGACCAGCGACGCTCTTATTCGACACGGAAGATGAAACGGCGCTCGCCGAAGCGCTGCGCATCGTAGCCGAGACTGGCGTCCGGCATCTGATAATCGGCGGCGGAACAAACCTGATTGTGGCGGATGAGGGCTTTGCCGGAGTCGTGTTGCGCTACCGAGGCGCAGCAATCCGGCGCGATGGAACGCAATTGGTTGCGGGGGCTGGGGCGGTGTTGCAGGACGTAGTCGATACGAGCATCGGACACGGCTTCTTGGGAATGGCCTCGATGACGGGAATTCCTGGGTATCTGGGCGGTGCGATTTACGGGAATGCGGGCGCGTATGGCGATTCAATCCAGCACGTCGTGGAACAGGTACGCGTCTTTGCAGACGGCGAGATCCGCACCATGAGCAACGAAGATTGCCGCTTCGCTTACCGCGAGAGTATTTTTAAGAAACAGAAAGAGTGGATTGTGCTCGGGGCGCGGCTGCGCTTTACGGAAGGCGACAAATGCTCCTTAGAGGAAGCGGCGCGCGGGATTCGGACGGTGCGCGATGCGAAATATCCGCCGGAGATGAAGTGCGCCGGAAGTATTTTCAAGAACCTGCTGCTGGCGAATCTGCCGCGCGCGGCTGCGGCCGAGGTTCCGCCAGCCGTGGTGAAGGGCGGCAAAGTGCCGTCAGCATGGTTTCTCGAACAAGCTGGGCGTAAAAGGGATGCGGCGTGGAGATATCCAAGTCGCGACCTATCATGCGAATTTGATTTATAACGATGGAGCTGGCACGACCCGGGATTTGCTTGCGGTGATCAAAGAATGTAAGATGCGCGTCGAGGATCGCTTCGGGTTTGTGCTTGAAGAGGAAGTGCAGTACGTAAGATGAAGACTCTATTGCTGGTAAGCCTGCTGCTCTATAACGGCAAAATCTGGACGGAGAACCCGAAGGCTCCGCAAGCGGAAGCGGTGGCGCTGAATGGCGGCCATATTGTAGCCGTGGGCACGAATGCCGAAATCCTGAAATTGGAGGAGCCGGAGACCAAACTCATCGACCTCGGAGGCAGGCGGATGCTGCCGGGATTCAATGACGCTCACGTGCATTTCTATGAGGGCGGCTCCAGCCTGGCGGGGCCGCAATTCCGCTACGCCAAGAGCAAACAGGAATTTCGCGACACGCTCGCCGAATATGTAAAGCATAAGCCGCGGGGCAGTGGATTCATGGCGGAAACTGGGATCACGAAAACTGGCGTCCCGAAACTCTCCCACGCACGAATTGATCGACGCCGTGACGCCGCAAAATCCCGTATTCATCAGCCGGCTGGACGGCCACATGTGGCTTGCGAATTCGCTCGCGCTGCAGCCAGGCGGGCATCGACAAGAACACGAAGGACGTACCCGGCGGCGTGATCGTGCGCGATGCGGCGGGCAATCCCACCGGCATCTCAAAGATGCCGCGCAGGAACTGGTCGAACGAGTGATTCCGGACCCCACCGACGACGAGATTCGCACGGCGATCCGGGCGGCGCAGACCTACGCGAACGCGCAGGGCGTCACGAGCGTGCAGGACATGTCGGCCGCGCCGCAATATCTTCCGCGTCTATCACAAATGCATGAAAAATGGCGAGCTGACGCGTGCGCATCTCGGGGCATCAGCCGCTGCCAGATTGGCGCAATCTCGCGGATGTAGGCATCATGGCGGATTTCGGGGACGAGCAGTTGCACATCGGCGGCGTAAAGGGTTTCGCCGACGGCTCGCTCGGCTCCGCAACGGCGCTATTTCTCAAGCCGTACTTAGATGCACCGAACACGAGCGGCATTCCGAGCGCGGAACTCGCCAACCCGAAGCAGATGTTCGCCAACATCGAAGAGGCGGATGCAGCCGGCTTGCAGATCGCGATTCACGCCATCGGCGATAAAGCCAATCAACAATTCTGAATTTCTATCAGCGCGTCGAACAGGAGCGGGGCGAACGCGACCGTCGGCTGCGTATTGAGCACGCGCAGCATCTGCTTGCCGAGCGACATCCCGCGTTTCGCCAATCTGCACGTGATCGCGTCCATGCAGCCTTATCACGCATCGACGACGGGCGCTGGGTGGAAAAGCGGATCGGGCCGGAACGCGCCAAGACTTCCTTCGCGTTCCGCTCGCTGCCGATGCGCGGAGCGATGCTGGCCTTCGGCTCGGATTGGCCGGTGGCGCCGATGAGTCCGTTGATCGGCATTTATGCCGCGGTAACGCGGCGTACGCTGGACGGCAAGCATCCGGACGGCTGGATTCCGGAGCAGAAGATCACCGTTGCCGAGGCGGTGCACGCCTACACGATGGGCTCGGCGTACGCGAGCTTCGACGAGAAGATCAAAGGCTCGCATCGAACCGGGAAAGTTGCCGATCTCGTCGTGCTCTCGGACGACATCTCTGCGATCGATCCGGAGAAGATCGCGGACATGAAGGTCGAGATGACGATGTTCGGCGGGCGAGTCGTTACGGGCGGTGCCGAGTCCTTGGAAAAGGGACTCAAGCGGACTCCTGCTTCGTTAATGAGCCCGCCGAATCGCGGGCGAAGTGAGCGCCTCAAGTTCGCGCAACGCGCGATTCCTTCAGGCGAGTCGGAGCGGCGGCGAATTCGCGTGAAATCGCCGGGATGGCACATGAATTCGGTGAGTGCCATCCGGCAAGTGCGCCGAGCGCACTGAGAACGTATCTTCGGTCAAGCGAGCCGGTTAGGCGAAAGCCAAGAAAGTGATCGGTCATGAAGGATCCGCGCCGAGTAGGGCCGGCGAAGACATTTCGAACAGCCGGCGGCAGCTAAGGTCGAGTGGCAGGCGCACGTAAGGAATGCCGAACTCGTCGAGCCAGACGCGCCACCGCGCGAAATACGCCGGGCAGCATATGCGTGTGCTTGTGCGAATCGAGATGGGTGGGCCGGATACCCGCGGCCAGAATTTTTTCGATCTGCGCGCGCAGTTCGGCATAGACATCAACCGCTTGCCGGCGAGTGCATGAAGCGTCGCGCAGCGTCGGGCAGCGGCTTGCCAGTGAGAGCGAATGGCCTTGCACCAGCACAAGATGGCAGCCAATATCGAGTGATGGATTCTGCGAGCCCAGCGAACAGCGTGCTCGAAGGCTCGCCGTTCGCCATCAGCGTTGTGGACGTCAGAACGCCGTTACGATGCGCCTCAACGATTCCGGCGTTCACATCGCGCGTGAACCCGAAATCGTCGGCATTGATGATCAGTCGCTTCAAGCTCAGAAGATCTGCAGCTGAATGGTCAAGAACTTCTTCGGATTGGCTCGGAAGTCTTCAGAGTGTCATGCAGCTCGCGCATGGTGCCGTTGGTTTCGTCATAGAGCTGCGGATTCACGAGCAACTGGCCGATCGTGCCCTGGCCGGAGTTCATCTTGTCGATGGTCGTGTTGATTCGTCGAGCGAAGCAGAAAGTTGGTTGGCGATCTTGTCGCTCGTGAGAAACTGCCCGGCGTTCCTTTTCCCGGCGTTCAGGTTATTCAGCATCGTGTTGAGTTGACCGACTGAGTGTCCAGATCGTTCGTACAGTTTTTGTTCTTGAGCAGCTGGCCGGCGTTGCCTTCCCCTGTTGAATGCCTGCCGTGAGATGGTCGATGCGCTGCAGGACACTTCGCCTGGTCTGTACATGGCGCGTTGTCGTTAATCAGTGCCCAACTGTACCGGTCTTCGAATTCAGAGTCGCAATCAGCAGCTGAACCTGGCTGACGGTTGCGCCAGGCCGTTGTACAAGAGTGGGATCGACCAGAAATTTGCCGATAGTGCCTTTGCCGTTCTCGACTGTCCCCGACAATCGTCTGCATCTTGACCAGAATTGCCTGGAGGAATCGAGTACACCGAACCCCTGCTTGACAAGCTGATCGAACTGCTGCGTGTTCGCGGCTTTAAGCGTGGCGTTCGGCTTGATGTGGTGGTGAACGTCCTTTCGTAATATCGAGAAACTTGGTGCTGCCGAGCAGATTATCGGAGCCGATGGACGCAACCGAGTCCTGCGGAATCTGCCTCAGCATATTCTAATCGACATGGAAATCGACTTTAATGACGCGCGGCCGGATCGGTTTCGCCGGAAAGCGCGACGCTGTCGACTTTGCCCGCCTGAATGCCGTTGATGCGAACGGGCGCGCCCTTGGCCGAGTCCTGCAGCGTCGGACAGGTACGACGTGCAGAGGAATCTTGCTTTGGAACCAGTCGGGTTGCCGGTAAGCAGGAAAACCAGCAAGACGACGAAGAAGAGCGCAATCAAGCCCAGAATTCCGACTCGAAATCTGCGCCCAAGCTACTTTTTCTTTACTCGCCATAATTACTACTCCTCGTGTCTCACGAAACTTCTTAACGTAGTCTGTCGGGCTGGCTTCCAATTTCTCGCGCGTTCCGCGGAAAACGATCTGCGCCTTCTTTCATCACGATAAAATTGGTGCGAGTAATCTTCGGGTTGTCTTCCTTCGACAGCGGAGCAGTTCCCGCGCTCGTGATCGTACCGAAACCGTCCATGATTTCGCCATCCTGATAGCGATGAGAGACAATCAGCGAGGCTGCTGTTGCGGACATCGCGCTGCTTGGCAACAAGCGCCATGATCGTGTTGGCCGTGATGGGGTCGAGTCCGGCCGTCGGCGAATCATAGAGCAGCAAGCGGCGGTTCGTGACGATCGCGCGCGCAATCCCGACGCGGCGGCGCATGCCGCCCGAAATCTCGCTGGGGAGCTTATCGAACGTTGCTCGAATTCCACAAACCGGAGCGCTTCGCGCACGCGTTCCTCCGGAGCTGGTCCCGCTACTGTCCCGCTGACGCCGCCTGCTGGTTCAGCAAGGGATATTCGACGTTCTCGCCCACAGTAAGAGAATCGAACAGACCGCCTTCCTGAAAAAGAAAGCCGGCTGCGGCGCGCAAGGCCGATACATGGCGTGCTTCGCGTAAGCGCGTGATGTCATGCCCGAACAGATGGATGACGCCCGCATCCACCGGAATAAGTCCAATCACGGCTTTCAGCAAGCTCGTTTTGCCGCTGCCCGCCGTTCGCCAGAAAACATGCGTGTCTCGCCGGGGTTCAAGTTCGAGGGACAATTCGCGGAGCGCCCAAGTCTCGCCGAACTGCAGACTGACACTTCGACGAATTCCAGAATGGGTGTCGGGCATGCCAATTACAAGTTCACAAAGATCTTGTCGATCAGGAAGGTAACGAAAAAGATCCAGATCGAAGCCGAAACAACAGCGTGCGTGGTGGCGCGGCCCACGCCTTGTGTGCCGCCGCTAGTCCGCAGTCCATAGAAGCAGCCGATCAGCGAAATCAGCATTCCGAAAATAAAAGGCTTGATCAGTCCTTGCGCCAGATCGTTCAGCACCAGAGCCTGCCACGACGTAGCCCAGTACTGGCTTTCCGCTGATGATGCGGAGCAACGGCGCGGAAACCAGATAAGCGCCGAACAGCCCGATCGCATCGGCGAGTACGGTAAGGCAGGGCAGCATGATTGCGGTTGGCGATAGGCGCGGCGTAACAAGCTTTTGAACCGGGTCGGTGCCAAGCGCGCGCATCGCGTCGATCTGTTCGGTGACTTTCATGGAACCGAGTTCGCTCGCGATGCCGGATGCGTTGCGGCCGGTCACCAGCAAGGCCGTCAAGACAGGGCCCAACTCGCGGACCAGGGTGAGCGAAACGATCGCGCCGACCTGGCTGCTGGCGCCATACGTATTCAGAGCGCGCGCCATTTGCAGCGCGAGAATGCCGCCGCTGAAAAATCCAGTCAGCAGGACGATCGGGATGCTGCCGACACCGATGATGTCCATCTGCAAGGAAACGTCGTCATAGTAATGGGGCCGGCGAACGATGTTCAGGAACGCGCGAGAGGAAAGGAGGAGAAAATCCTGGAAGGACCCAATCCAGGTCTTCAGGAAGTGGACCAATCAGGAGCTCCCGCCGGTGGCCTCGCACTCATGGCTCGATGCTAACATAGCGAGCCGGTAAGCACAGGGATTCTGCCAACGGAGTTCGACACCTTCGCTAATGAGGACAGACGGACCGGAACAGGGCGGGAATAAACAGGCTCTTCACTAAAGAAGACTCATTTACGAGGGAATCCGAGACAGACAAGCCGCGGATCCTTGCGGCCAAAACAACCGCCTCATAATTCGGGGTCGGAGGGTTATCGACGTCGCTTTATCGCTATGCGATCCTAATTGACGTCCACGTCCTTGGCCAGCGCGCTCTTGAGCTTGCGATCGCACTAGGAGCCGCTACTGTATAACCTCCGAAATTGGTCCAGCGATTCCATCCCCCGGGAGACGAACCCGATCGGGGAATAGGCGAGCATGAGCAGCGATGCGAAATCGACATTTTGGAAAAGCGAAACCCGCTGAAGGCATCCTAACCCTGAAGCGTTTTGGGGGATCGATTAGAGGTCGCTACGGCTGTGAACCAGCCACAGCCTCTAACCGCGCCTGGGCGCGCTGCAACAGCCGCATAGCCGCATCGGTTTCTTCCGTGGTCTGCGCCTTCTTTAAGTCTTCGTTGGCTTTGTCCAATTCGCGCTGCGCTCCTTCGCGCGATATTTCGCTTGCGTATTCGGCGCTGTCGGCGAGCACGCGCACGTGATTCTCCGACACTTCGACAAAGCCGCCATCGATCACAAGCGGCTTGCCGGAACTACGTCCGCCTTCATACGTCAGCATGCCCGCGCCTAATTCGCTCAACAGTGGCGCGTGGCCGGCGAGTATGCCCAGGTAGCCGGCCTTGCCCGGCAGTTGCACTTCCGTCACCTGCTCATCGATCAGCAGTGCTTCGGGGGTTGCCACTTCCAACTGAAATGTGTCGGGCATGCTCTCTTGTCCCTCCGGGGCCGGCTAGCCCTGCTGCATGTTCTTGGCGGCTTCGAGCACGTCTTCGATGGTGCCCTGCATGTAAAACGCCTGCTCCGGCAGCGCGTCGTGCTTGCCATCCACGATCTCTTTGAAGCTGCGCACGGTGTCTTCGAGCTTCACGTATTTCCCCGGCCTACCGGTGAACTGCTCGGCCACATGGAACGGCTGCGACAGGAAGCGCTGGATGCGCCGCGCCCGCGCTACGGTCAGCTTGTCTTCATCACTCAATTCATCGATCCCGAGAATCGAGATGATGTCCTGCAAATCTTTATAACGCTGCAGCGTGAGCTTCACGCGCTGCGCTACGTCATAGTGCTCCTGGCCCAGAATGTTCGGGTCGAGAATGCGCGACGTCGACGATAACGGATCAACCGCGGGATAAATACCCAGTTCAGAGATGGCACGCGACAGCTGCGTTGTTGCGTCCAAGTGCGCAAAGGTGGTCGCGGGGGCCGGATCCGTGTAGTCGTCCGCCGGCACGTAAATCGCCTGCACGGAGGTGATGGAACCGCGCTTGGTGGAGGTGATGCGCTCCTGCAGGTCGCCCATTTCGGTAGCCAGGTTCGGTTGATATCCGACGGCGGAAGGCATGCGTCCAAGCAGCGCCGAAACTTCGGATCCAGCTTGCGTAAAGCGGAAAATGTTATCGATGAAGAGCAGCACATCCTGCCCTTCTTGATCGCGGAAATACTCGGCTACCGTTACGCCGGTTAAGCCCACGCGCAAACGCGCTCCGGGCGGTTCGGTCATCTGGCCGTAGACCAGCGCTACTTTCGATTTGCGCCAGTCCTTCGGATCGACAATGCCCGCTTCCTGCATTTCCATCCACAGATCGTTGCCTTCACGGGTGCGCTCGCCTACGCCCGCAAATACCGATACGCCGCCGTGCTTCATGGCGATGTTGTTGATCAATTCCTGAATAATGACGGTCTTGCCGACACCGGCGCCACCGAACAGACCGATTTTGCCGCCGCGCAGATACGGCTCGAGCAGGTCGATCACCTTGATGCCCGTCTCGAACATTTCAAGTTGCGTGCTCTGCTCTTCGAAGGCCGGCGCAGTGCGGTGAATCGATGCGGTCTGCTCGGTTTCGATCGGTCCCATGTTGTCGACCGGCCGCCCCAGCACGTTAAGCACGCGGCCCAGCGTCTGTTTGCCGACAGGAATGGTGATCGGCGCGCCCAGGTCGATGGCCTTCATGCCGCGCACTAAGCCGTCAGTCGGCTCCATCGCGATCGTACGCACGCGGCCCTCGCCGATGTGCTGGGCCACTTCCGCCGTGATGTCGATTTTGACCGGCACGTCAAAGCCCTCGCTCGTTACGTGGATGGCGTTCAACAGCTTCGGCACATGACCTTCGGGAAATTGCACCTCTATCGTCGGGCCAGCCACCTGAATCACGTGGCCTTCTGCTAAACCTTCTGTTGCCATAGCAAACTCCTCATGCTAAAGCGGCCGCGCCGCTTACAATCTCGATAATTTCGCGGGTAATGTTCGCCTGTCGAACGCGGTTGAGCGTCAGCGTCAAATCCTGAATCACGTCGCCGGCATTTTTGCTCGCCGAATCCATGGCAGTCATGCGGGCCGCGTGGTAGGCGGAAATCGATTCGAGCATCGCCCGGTAGATCGCCAGTTCAACGTAACGCGGCAGGAGGCCTCGCAGCAGGTCCTGAGGCGCCTGTTCATAAATGTAATCGGCCTGCTGCTGCGGCTCGCCATTCTTTTTCGCGTCCGCCGAATCCCGCGGCAATTCCACCGGCAGGATCTTCTTCAAGACCAGATTCGGCGCCATGGCGCTCTTGAATTCGTTCACCGCGATATATACCGCGTCGATCTCGCTCTTGCTGTAGAGGTCAATCATTTTGTCTGCAATCTCGCGCGCTCGCGAGTAATGCGGTTTCTCGACGATCCCGATGTGCTCGCCGGAGAGTTTGAAATTGCGTCGGCGGAAATGATCGCGGCCCTTGCGTCCAATCGCTTCGATTTGCAGTTCGGCCCCGCGATGCTGGTCGATGAAGCCCTGAGCCATGCGAAACAAATTGGAATTGAATGCCCCGGCCAGGCCCGTGTCGCTGCTCACGAGGATCAGTTCAATCTTCTTCTCTTCGCGAACCTGCAACAGCGGCAGATCTGCGACCTCATCCAGGTTCGCGGCCGCGCGTGCCACATTGGCCAGCACCCGATCCATCATGCGGGCATATGGACGCGACCCCAGCGCGTGCTCCTGCGCGCGCCGCAGCTTCGCAGCCGAGACCATCTTCATGGCCTTGGTAATCTGCTGCATGTTCTTGACGCTGCGGATGCGGCGCCGGAGGTCGATCAGGCTCGGCATTGACTAAACCTGCGCTGGAGCCTTCCTCGACTCTTCCGCTTCTTTCTCTTTGCCAGGCTGTCCGATATTGCGCTGGCCATTAAGGCGTGCCTCGCCGCCCTTTGTCTGCGCCCCCGCAGCTTTCTTGTCGTCTTTCGAAGCACGGAAGCGGTTGCTCTTGAATTCCTGGAGCGCGTCTTTCAGCCGCTTCTTGAGATCGTCTTTCAGTTCCTTCTTCTCGCGAATTTCTTCGAGGATTTCGGGCTTGCTGTTGTCGAGAAAATCGTACAGCTCGGCTTCAAAACGCCGTACTTCTTCGACCGGAATGTCATCGAGAAAGCCATTACCGCCGGCAAAAAGGATTGCCACCTGTTTTTCGACCGGAATGGGCGAAAACTGATTCTGCTTAAGAACTTCCACCCAGCGCTTGCCGCGATTGAGCTGATCCTGCGAAGCCTTGTCCAGGTCTGAACCGAACTGAGCGAAGGCTTCGAGGCCGCGATATTGCGCCAGTTCTAACCGGAGGCTGCCCGCCACAGATTTCATCGCTTTGATCTGCGCGTTACCGCCGACTCGGCTGACCGAGAGTCCGACGTTGATGGCCGGGCGTACGTTCGAGTTGAACAAATCAGTTTCGAGGTAAATCTGTCCATCGGTAATGGAAATTACGTTCGTCGGAATGTAGGCCGAAACGTCGCCCGCTTGGGTTTCGATGAATGGCAGCGCGGTTAACGAGCCGCCGCCTTTTTCATCGCTCAACTTCGCGGCGCGTTCGAGCAAACGGCTGTGCAGATAGAACACGTCACCGGGATACGCTTCGCGCCCGGGTGGACGGCGCAGGAGCAGGGAAATTTCCCGATAGGCTGCCGCGTGCTTCGACAAATCGTCGTAGATGCACAGCGCGTGGCGGTTCGAATCCCGGAAGAATTCGCCGATGGAACAGCCCGCATATGGCGCGATGTATTGCATCGGAGCGGGATCGGAAGCGGTGGCCGCCACAACGATCGTGTATTCCATTGCGCCGTGCTCTTCGAGCACCCGCACCACCTGCGCAACCGTCGAACGCTTCTGTCCGATGGCTACGTAGATGCAGATTACGCCCTGACCCTTTTGATTGATGATCGTGTCGAGTGCGACGGTCGTTTTTCCGGTCTGGCGGTCGCCGATAATCAGTTCGCGCTGACCGCGGCCGATCGGCACCATCGCATCAATCGCTTTGATACCGGTTTGCAGCGGCTGTTTTACGGACTGGCGATCAACCACACCGGGCGCGAGGCGCTCGAGCGGGTTGAACTCGGTCGTGTTGATGCTGCCCTTACCGTCGATCGGCTGACCGAGCGCATTCACTACCCTGCCGATCATGGCGTCGCCTACGGGCACCGACATAATGCGGCCGGTTCGCTTCACCTGGTCGCCCTCTTTGATGTTGCTGTAATCGCCGAGCAGCACGACACCCACCTGGTCTTCTTCCAGGTTTAGGGCGATGCCGACCGTTTCCGGGCTAAACTCGACCAACTCCCCCGCCATCACGTTCTCGAGACCGAACACGCGCGCAATGCCGTCGCCTACGCTGATGACCGATCCAGTTTCCGATACATTTGCAACCGCATCGAAATTTTGAATTTCGGAAGACAGTATGCGCGAGATTTCATCCGCTCTGATTTGAGCCATACGTTTAAAAATCCTTCGACTGATCTCTCAGGCCTGCGCCACGAGGCGGGAGCGCATGCCCTCCAGCTTGCCCCGTACCGTTGCATCGTACTCCTTCGAAGCGACATGCGCCCGGATGCCGCCGATCACCGAAGGGTCTACTATATAGTGTGCACGGATGAACTTGCCCAGCTTCAGGCCGAGGGCGCGTTCGATGCTCGTGCGCTGCTCAACGTTCAACTCGCGCGCGGAGGTGATCTGAGCCGGAATCCATCCGGTCCGCTCGTCCACAATCCGCTCGAAATCCTGCTGCATTGCCCGCAATTCACGGATACGCCGGTGCGAGATGACGACCAGGAGAAAATTCTTGAGGAGCCGGTTAAGGCCCAACTGGTCGGCCAGTTTGCCCGTGATCGCCTGCTTGCGAGTCTTGCTGACGGAAGGCGAAAGGAGCGCCCGCTCCAGTTCTTTCGAACCGCCGATCACATCGGCGGCCCACTGTAGTTGTTGACGCGCCTCGTCCGGCGAGATCCCGGAGCTCGACGCAAAGATCGCGGCGGCTAAGGCTTCGGCGTAATGTGTGCTGAGCGCGTCCGTCATTTAGTTTTTTCCGCGTTCCACCAAATGGATAAACTCGTCCAGCAAATCCTTCGGCTCGCCTTTCGCGAATTGATCCTGTAGCCGTTTCTCCGCCAGGCCCAGTGCAAGGGAAGCAGTATGCTGCTGTATGCCCTTGGCTGATTCATCCCGGAGCGCCTCAACTTCCTTTGCCGCGCTACGTTGAATGCGCGCTATCTCATCGGCGGTTTGTTCCAGGAGGCGCTGATGCTCCCGTTCGAATTCTTTTCGAGCTTGCTCCCGGACTTTTTCTACTTCTTCACTCAAAGCCGCCATTCTGCGATCGATTTCCGAATAGCGCAAATCGGCGTGCATCTTTAGACCAGTTGCGTCCTGGATGGCCTTTTGGATATCAGCGGAGCGGGCGTTAAAAAACGCCGGGCCTTTCTTTGCGAGAAACCAGCCGAGCAGAACGAGAAAGATAGCGGTGTTGATGACCTTCCATGGGCCTACGCGATCTAAGGCGGCCGTTTCCTGCGGGGTCTCCTGCGCCAAGGCCTGGACAGCTGTCAGGCCAAAAAAAAGAAGGATGGAAAGACAACGACGAACATTCATCAGGCGGCTCTCCGCGCAAGCACGTTATCTATGACCTGGCGGCTCAGACCGTCAACATCCTGGTCGAGCTGCGCCTGAGCTCGCTCCGCCTCCTGAGAAATCACATGCTTAGCTGCTTCGATCTCCTCATCGGCTCTTTCGCGAGCTTCGAGGATCTGCGCGGCCTGCTCTTCAGACCATTTCCGGCGCAACTTCTCGTGCTCCTCGTAAATCTTGCCGCGCGCCAGGTGCATGGCATGGTCAAACTCGGACTGCTTCTGGTCCGCTGCCGCAAACGCCCGCTCGGCCAATTCGCGCACCCCTTCTGTTGCTTTCCTCCGCTCTTCGAGAATTCGCGCGACCGGCTGGAAATATGTCTTCTTCAGGTACCAGGCCAGAAAAATAAAGAAGACAACGGTCGGAACCGATTCAATCAGCAGGTCAGCGAGGGCCTTGAGGGTTGCATCCATGCAAGAGTCTTAATAGGTAAGGGCGTAAATGGTGCATTTCGCCACTGAAACACACGTCGGACTATCGCATACGTCCCTAAGGGTTTACGCTACCATAGCAGATTTTTACTGGTCAACCTCGTAATAGGAGCACCAACATACATTTCTGTGTACACTACAGGGAGGTACAACATTTGACCCTATTCCCATTGGTTCCCCAGGCGCGGGTGAGCGCCAACCGCTAGTTCCGGCATGTATCCACCAAGAAATTTCCCGCCTCGCCGGCCTCGCATCCGAGAAAACGTTAACGAAGCAATCCGAGCTAGAGAAGTCCGTGCGGTCTTTCCCGACGGGTCTGTAGAAGTGATGCCCACCCCTGCTGCGGTAAGAAAAGCGCAGGATTTGGGGCTGGATCTGATTCTGATTGCTCCCACCGCCGAACCCCCTGTCGCCAAAGCCATGGATTATGGCCAGTGGCAATACGAGCAGAAAAAGAAGCAGCACGAGACCAAACGCAAGCAGCACGTGATTCAGGTGAAGGAGTTGAAGTTCCGGCCGAACACGGACGATCACGACTACGACTTCAAGAAGAACCACGCCATCCGGTTTCTGAAAGATGGAAACCGCGTAAAAGCGGTTGTGCAGTTCCGCGGCCGCGAAATCGCCCATACGGAGCTTGGAAAAAAGCTGCTGCTGAAATTTGCGGAAGACCTTAATGGAGTGGGCTCCATCGAAGGGCAGCCTCGTATGGAAGGCCGCAACGCTCACGTGATCATCAGTCCGGTGAAGGCCACTGCGCCGCCTAAGAAAAAGGAAGGCAAAGAAGTCACAGAACAGCCGGCGCCTCCTCCGCCTGCGAACCCGGTGTTGCGGAGTTAGCCGGCCCGCAGCCGTGTACTTCGGTCTCTGCGGATATGGTTAAGAGCTGTGCTCTAGGATTTCGCCGGACGGCTCATGGTCCGGAATTCGTATTGCTGGATCTGCAGCGCGAGTTGGCCCTTATTGTGCCTGGTTACCCGGCCTCGCGCGACCAGATTCAGCAAACACCGATCATTCAACTGCGCAGGCCAACTGATAGAGACTTCCAGCCTGGTCCCGACCGGCAGATCATGATCGGACGTAAAGAGCACGCCGGAACTGCTGATGTTCAAAGTCTTGCCGTTGCCGGACAGAATCTCGGTGCGCTGATTTAGCGTCTTATACCGTACTTCCCGCTCAATGGGAAAGCGGCTCGACCGTCGCCGTTCGGCATTTAGTGCCTCCCCAGGTTGGCGTTTGCCTAGGAAGAGTGTTGTTTCGGGCACGAATCAAAAACTCCGATCTTTAAGATTACACTGAAATAGTTCATTTTTCTTGAGCTTTCTCTAAGCTGCGCGAAGCTTGTCGGGCAACCCGAAGCTGCTCGAGCCTTTCTCCGATACGCTGTTCCAAGCCTCGGTTCGTCGGCTCATAGAACACCGACCCAGCCAACTCCGGCGGAAGACATTCCATGCCGGTTACCGCATTTTCCTGTTTATGGGCATGCTGGTATCCCCTGGCATATCCCATTTCCTTCATCAGTCCCGTGGGCGCATTCCTGAGGTGCAACGGAACCGGGCGCGCAACGGTCGATTCGATAGCCGCGCTTACCCGATTCAATGCCTGATAACTTGCATCCGATTTCGGCGCGACCGCCAGATAAATCGCGAGCTGTCCCAAGGCCAAGTCGCCTTCCGGAATTCCCAGAAAATTCACCGTCTGCATGCACGCGATCGCCTGCTCCAGGGCCCGGGGATCTGCCATGCCGATATCTTCTATTGCCATACGAACTAATCGCCTTGCCAAGTACAGCCGGTCTTCGCCTGCCTTCATCATTCGCCCGAGCCAGTACAAAGCCGCATCAGGGTCGCTTGACCGAACCGACTTGTGCAGAGCGGAAATGAGGTTAAAGTGCTCTTCTCCCGACTTGTCGTACAGCAAAACCTTTCTCTGCAGCGCATCCGCGACAGCTTCGCGCCCAATTTCCCCGTTTTCCGCCAACTCCGCCGCCAATTCCAGCGTGTTCAACGCCGAGCGCGCATCCCCATCTGAGCCGACAGCTATCTCATCGAGCAAATCCGGCGAAATCTTTAATCGGAGATGTCCTAAACCTCTGTCAGGGGTGGTAAGAGCGCGGTCCAGCAAAGAAACGATCTCGGCCGTTTCGAGCGCTCGCAAGGTGTACACTTTGGTACGCGACAAAAGCGCCGAAATGACCTCAAACGATGGATTCTCGGTCGTGGCGCCGATCAGAACCACATCTCCCCGCTCAACATAGGGTAGAAATGCATCCTGCTGGGCTTTGTTGAAGCGATGAATCTCGTCGATAAACAGGACCGTATGGCGCCCGAGTCGGCGGGCTTTCTCCGCGTCGGCCATGACGGCTTTGATCTCTTTAATCCCACTCAGCACAGCACTGAACGGAACGAAATCAGCATGGCTCTTACTGGCCATCAGGCGAGCCAGAGTGGTCTTGCCCGACCCGGGAGGCCCCCAGAGGATCAGCGACGTCAGATGCCCGCTATCCACCTGCTTGCGTAAGGGCTTATCCGGACCGAGTATGTGCTCCTGACCCACGTATTCGTCGAGCGTTTGGGGACGCATGCGTTCCGCGAGTGGACGCCCGGCGAGGGTCTCGGCGGCCGAAGGCAGAGTTGTATCGAACAGACTCATCTTGGGCCGTTTCGCTGCCGGGCCGCTTCGAAAAGCGCGACCGAACAGGCCACCGCCGCGTTAAGAGACTCGACCTTGGCGGTAGAGATCCTTATCTTTCTGCTGGTTACCGAGAATTCAGGCGACAAACCGGACCCCTCGCTTCCCACGATCAAGGCACACGGCAATCGGAAATCGACCAATTCGAGCGGGTCGCCAATACCCGCCGATAAGCCGAAGACCGTTGCCGAAATCTCGGCCAATCGGTTCAGGAGTTCGTTTGGCAAAATTGCTTCCAAAAAGGGAATACGAAATAGTGAGCCGGCCGACGCACGTAAGACTTTCCCATTTGAGACACGCGCAGTTCCTGGAGCAAGTATGAGGCCACTTGCGCCGAACGCTTCGGCGGACCGGACAATGGTACCTACGTTGCCGGGATCCTGGATACCGTCGAGCACCACAATGAGCGGCTGGCCCGTGATCAGATCGCCCCAAGACCAGGAGCGGGGCCGGACCAGCGCCAGAATTCCCTGGGTCGTTTCGGTCTCCGCGATGGACGCGAATCGGCGATCGGCCAACTCGGTGATCGGGACGGATAATTCAACAAGCAATTTTGCGAAACGAACTCTAGCTTCTGTGGTGCAGAATACGCTTTCGACGCTCCAGAAGCTATTTTGAACTTCCGTGAGAAGATGTGGCCCTTCCGCCACGATCAAACCGTCGGGAGTGGGCCGACCGCTTTGCGCAGCTTTTCGGACAAGCTGAACCGAAGGATTGTGGGTGCTGGTGAGGGGCGCGGTCATTTATGTTCGAAGTCGTAGACTATAGAGTTCACTCACTCACCGATGCGACCGCCCCCGGAAGCGGCATGAAACGCGCAGTAGCAGGCTTGTTCGTCCTGTTGGCGGTTCTGCTCTCAGCCTACCTGCTCTACGTAAGCAGGCAAATCGAAAAGCAGGCCGGAACGGACGATGCGCGCGCAGCCGACGTCATTATTGTGATGGGTGCCGCGGAATATCGCGGGCGACCGTCGCAAGTGTTGCAGGGCCGCCTGGATCACGCGCTCACTTTGTATCGCCAGCACCTCGCTCCTTATATTTTGACAACTGGCGGGGCTGGCGGCGACCCGGAATTCACCGAAGGCGGGGTTGGTAGGGCCTATCTTACCAGGCACGGGGTGCGATCGGAAGCGGTGATTACGGAGAATGCAGGGGCAACCACTGCGGAGAGCCTCGATTCTGCCGCCGAAATCCTGCATCGCATGGGTCTGCATTCCTGTATTGTGGTGAGCGACGGATACCACATCTACCGCGTGAAGCGGATTTTGCAGGCGCAAGGCCTGACGGTTTACGGATCGCCGCGCCCCTCGCCGGGTGCAATGAGCACCTCAGAATTGCGCTGGCAGTATTTTAAGCAGGCTGTCGGATTCGTATTATGGCAAGCCGGGATTAGTTTCTGACCGCCAAATCGATGCCCTTCTTCTCCGGCCCGAGTAACGCAACGATGATGGTGAAAAGAAACACAGTCGCGGCGGTTGCGGCCATAGCGGTGGCGTAGCTCATGTGCTCGGCAAGCGCCGCCTCGAAGGTTCCAACGGATCCAGCGGCGAGCGCACCGCACTGGTAGGCAAACCCGGGCAGAAAGCCGCGAATCCCGGTCGGCGCAAGCTCACTCAAGTGCGCGGGGATGACACCCCAGGCGCCCTGCACGAAGAACTGGATCAGAAACGCGCCGGCGACCAGCCAACCGAGTTGTGGTGCATAGGCCCAGAGCGGCGTAACGAGGATTGCCGCGGCCAGTGATAATGCAACCAGGCGTCTGCGGCCCAACCTGTCCGAGAGCAGGCCGATAGAAACCCCACCAAAAATTGCGCCGACCATCGAGATAGCTGTGATCCAGGAGCGCTCGCCGGTTCCAAAGTGCCAGTAGCGCTGCAGGAAGGTTGGGTACATGTCCTGTGTGCCGTGCGACGCCAAATTCATCCCGGTCATAAGAACCACGAGATACAAAAAGAGCTTCCAGTTCGCGAACACCTTGCTGCCGATATGAGTCCAGGACTTCGTGCCTGATTGCTCCCAGACTTCGGACTCTTTGACGCGCAGGCGAACAAATATGGCAAGCAGGGCGGGCAAGCCGCCGATAAAAAATAAAGGGCGCCAGCCGAAGCGGGGGAAAATGAGCGGGTAGGCAATGGCGGCAAGCAGGTATCCGAGGGCGTAACCCTGCTGGAGCAGGCCGGACAGGAAACCGCGCCACTTCGCCGGAACTTTTTCCATAGCAAGCGAAGCGCCGACGCCCCATTCGCCGCCCATGCCGATGCCGAACAACGCGCGGAGCACCAGGAACACGGCAAAGCTCGGTGCAAACCCGGTGGCGATCTCGACGATCGAATAGAAAACCAGGTCGAGCATGAGCGGCAGTCGGCGGCCATAGCGATCGGCCATCAAGCCAAATAGAAATGCACCTACCGGGCGGAAGGCGAGCGTCAGGGCAATCGAAGAAGCAATGGCGCGGTCGGACTGGTGAAATTCTTTCGCGATGGCCGTGAGGCAGAACGATACGAGGAAAAAGTCGAAGGCGTCGAGCGTCCATCCAAGAAAGCTGGCGGAAAGGGCAGCCCACGAGCCCGCGGCGGAAGATTCGGCTTCGGCCGGCATCTAACGCGAGTGAGCCTCGGCCGCGCTGGCAGCTTGATTCGGCTCCCACAGCGTTTCGGGGATAGCTAAAGCGTGGTTGGCCCAGCGGCTCCAGACAAACAGTGCATCGCTTAAACGGTTCAGGTAGCGCACGCCCTCCGGCGGAACGCTCTGCTCGCGAGCTAAGCGCACGAGCAAACGCTCGGCGCGACGGCAAACGGTGCGGCAGACGTGAAGCTCAGCATCGACACGGCTTGCTCCGGGCAGCACAAATGAGCGCAGCGCGGGGAGCGACTGATTGGCTGCATCCATTTCGTGCTCGAGTTGGGTAATTTCTGCGGCGGTGACGCGCGGCTGTTTTGGATGCACGTCTTCGGGCAGGGTCGCCAGGATGGAGCCGAGGTTGAAGAGCTCGTGCTGAATGCGTTTGAGAATCGGGACGAGCATTTGAACACTTGGGAGTTGTTCGACTGAAGTGCGCGCCATACCGATAAACGCATTGAGTTCGTCGACGGTGCCGTAGGTCTCAATCCGGAGATCGTCTTTTGCGACAATTTGCCCGCCTACCAGGCGCGTTTCACCCGCGTCCCCGGTACGCGTGTAAATACGCGTGAGGGCGATCCGCGGTTCGTTGAAGGTTTGCTCGCTCACTATCTCATTAGAACGCGTTCTATAATTTGGGAGGTGTAAGTATGCAGCCTCCTATACGTGTGCTCGTGGCAAAACCAGGCCTCGATGGACACGATCGCGGCGCAAAGGTCATTGCACGTGCCCTGCGCGACGCGGGAATGGAAGTTATCTACACAGGACTACGGCAGACGCCGGAGATGATCGTCAATGCGGCCCTCGAGGAAGACGTTCAAGTAATTGGACTA
This sequence comes from Terriglobia bacterium, assembly GCA_963767485.1. Lineage (GTDB taxonomy): Bacteria > Acidobacteriota > Terriglobia > Bryobacterales > Bryobacteraceae > Bog-105. The sequence continues at coordinate 301,104 of CAVYDZ010000009.1, forward strand.
TCAATTCTGTCGGGAGCGCACAATGCGATTGTGCCCCGCGTTATGCAGTTGGTGCGCGAAAAGGAGATGGATGATGTGCTGGTCATTGTCGGAGGCATTGTGCCGGATGACGATGCAGCCGAACTCAAGAAGCTGGGAGTGGCGGAAGTTTTCCAGCCCGGAGCATCACTTGAGAAGATCGTCAATTTCATTCGCGATACGGTAAAACAGATAGCCTGAGCAAAGGCTCGGCAGAAAAGGTCGGGCTGCTCCAATCTCAAAAGAGAAAATGGCGCAGCGGACGGAAAAGGAATTAAATGCAAGACAGACTGAACATCGCGGTGTTCGTCGATTACGACAATATAGAGATCGGCGTGAAGTCGACTCTGCGCCGCGAGTTTGATGTGTCGCTGCCGCTCGGAGCGCTAAAAGAGCGCGGCGACATCGTGGCGAAATTTGCTTACGCAAATTGGGGACGACAGGAGGGCGCCACCCGCCAGATGGCAGAGAATGCGGTGCAAATGGTGCAGCGCATCCCCTCGCCGCGCGGGGACAAGAACGGTGCGGATATTAATCTGGCGCTCGACGCGCTGGAGATGGCGTTTACGCACGCGCACGTGAATGCGTTCGCGGTGGTGAGCGGCGACAGCGATTTTATTCCGCTGGTAAACAAGCTGAAGGAATACGGCAAGACTGTGTTCGTGGTAGGCGGGAAAGCGTTCACGAGCACGATTCTGCAACAGAACTGCCATGAATTCGTCAGCTACGAATCGCTGTTAGAAGATGGGGACCGGATTGTGCCGTCGCCGATGCCGGACCGGCGCGAGCGGATGGATCGGCCGGAACGTGAGCGCGACCGTGACCGCGATCGCAACAAGGATAAGAAAGAACGCGGGCCGCGGCCGGCTCCGCTTGAGTTGACGCAGGCGGTACCGCTGGTAGAACGCGCGCTGCAGGTTTTGGAGCGCCGGGCCGTGCAGCCGCAGCTTGGATTACTGAAGAGCACGATGCTGCAACTTGATCCCGCTTTTAGCGAGCGGGCTTATGGCGCAGGCAGCTTTTCCGATTTTGTCGACAAGTTGAAGAAAGCCGACTTCATCAATGTGAGTGGGTCGGGCGGCCGCTATATTATCGAGCGCCGCGGCGGCGGTGGGCCGGAGAAAGTAGCTCCGAGGCCGGAAGAAGCGCTGCCTATGTTGCGCGACGTGCTGGAAACGCATCGCATGGAACTGGAAGAAGGCGCATCGGCCGAAGAACTCGAGCAATGGATGCAGTCCGAGTATCCGGATTTCCAGTTGTCGAAGTACGGGTTCCAACAATTTTCGGAGTTCTTGAACTACGCACAGGACAAGACCGTTGTGCGCACGGAACCGGATGAAGAGCGCGGCCTGATTGTGCAACTGGGCGCGGAGTTTTATCCGCCTGCCTTGCCGGAACCGGCTCCAGAGCCGACGCTTGAAGAAGAGGACAACGAGCCGCAGCCGATTGTGGAGGGCCAGCCGACGATCTTCGAGCCGAATCCTCCTCCGCCGAAGCCGAAGAAGACGGCTGTGCGGAAACGCGCTCCGCAGGGCGGCGGCGGGGTGCGGCGTCCGAGGAAGCGGAAACCGGAGTAGGGGCCGCTCCCTCTCTCGAGGGACAGCTTTATGATGTATGGCCCGGGATATCGGTGACATTTCGGTCCCAGAACATGGGGCGGAGCGACACTGCTTCGCAGTGTCCTATCGTCGCGGCTAATGAATTCGTGACCTCTGTCTAGTAAGCCGGCGAGCCGGAGGAGGAAGGAGCACTGCGGACCGCGCTCTCACCGAAAATGGCAGCGGCGATTTGTTCGGAATACACATTCCAGCCGTACCGTTCTATTGCATCACGCCTGCCGCGTTCCAGGATTTCCGGACACCCCTTTGTACCGCGAATTGCTTCTATTGCGCTCTGGATCTTAGCAACCCATTCACCGCCGTTCGCCAGAAAACCGTTTTCTCCGTCGCGAATTGCCTTCCGAAAAGCATAAGTTGGCGAAGCGACAGTTAGGGTTCCGGTAACGGCCGCTTCGAAATACTTCAGTTCCGATTTGCAGTTCGTAAATCGATTTTCCTGCAGCGGCGTAAGATTGAGTTCGACCTCTCCGATCAAGCGCTGCAGGTTCAAGAAATCCTGCAAAGGGAAAACTTCGATCCGATCTTGCGGCAAGTCACGAAGCTCCTCGCGATCGAGCAAGCCGACGATGCGGAGAATAAGCGTTTTATCTCCTGCCAGGATCTTTGAAAGCGCAAATGCGGCGATCGCGAAATCCCGCGAGTGGCTGCTTGTCCCGCTGAAATAGCCGAGATGAAATTCGTTGGTTCGCTGGCAACCGGATTCACGTTTGTGGCGCCAGATTTCGCCGGAGACTTCCTGCTGCTGCCGATTTAGGAAATTGGGGACTACGCTGGTCCTCATGTGAGGCAACATTTCCACGACTCGGCGGGCTAAGTAGTCGTTCGTGACGATCGCTTCATCGCACAACCGCAGCGTTGCTTCGAGGCGGCTCACGAGCGCAAACCAGTTATTCCAGGAAGCCTGTGCTTCGACCGAAATCGCCAGCGTATCCAAGATGAGGTGGACGTATTCGATGTTGAAAACCAGGTCGTCCACATCGAAAAGAATTTTCATGCCGCGTGCGCGCGCTCGGGTCAGTATGCGCCCTACCCGCGCGTCGTATCGGACACGGCAGATGATAAGTGCGTCAGCCCGTTCAATAAACCGGTCCACATATTCGGCGTCATCGAGAGTAAACCAGGATGCGGATATGCCAAGTTGCGGCGCGGCGTTTAGAGCCTCAGCCATGTTGAACACCCGGTATCGAAAACTCGAGCTATCCGGCGATTCGTAGAAGTAGACTACGCGGCGTTCCTTCGCAACAAGCGCGGAGAGACGGTCCTTGACGCTGACGTTCCAGGGCGGCTGATATGCAAACGGCGCTTTCTGGGCGGCTGTGAACATCTAGTAAGCTGTCCCAGTCATATCGATAGTGCTCCGGTCGCTTCGCTCGCGGCTCTGATAGCGCTATCGGAGCCATGAGCGCAGCTATTGGAGGTCAGCGATGGTGTCGAAATCATTGGGACAGCCTACTAGCTTCGGCCAGCGAGCACTCGCTCGAACTCTTGCAACACGGTTTCCAACGCCCTATTCCAATCTGGCGGCAAATTCACCGGAGCGCGCTCTGATATCTTCAGAGCTTCGCGAAGTCCTTCTTTGATCCCGTCGACCGTTGGCTCCACGCATAGAATGTTCGGCGAATAATGGCTTAATGACTGCTTGACACCACAGCGACTTGTGACGACGGCCGCTCCGTTCGCAGCCAACTGAAGCACCGGATGACCCGGATGCGGCGAGTAAACGAGCGAGACCGCGACATCGGCGGACAAATCCGAAAGCGGTTCAGAAAGCACTTTGGGTCGGGTGTCACCGAGCAGCAGAGCGTCCAGCGGGGATCTCCCGGCAAAGCAGAAATCCCACTCTGCGGGCCGCAGGATGTCGCTTTCAATGGCCGCTTCAATCGCTTCTAATCCCCGCCACGGAAGATGTGCCGGATTGTTCGAATCCGCATAGAAGATGAAGCGGCGTTTTCCTCCGGGTTTTCGCTCGGCGGCCCTAAATGGGAGGGCGGGTTCAAACCAGGTCCCGCGGTGGATGCCGGCGAGGTGTTTGAACAAAAGCTGCGATTCCACGGCGAAAGTGATATCCGGATCGCCAAGTATTTCTTCGCAGCGCAGCCGTTCGTCGCCATAGGGGTAACTTAACCGTTCATCGTCTTGGACGAGAAAGAGAATCCGCGAAGGTTTCGCAATCACTCGCGCCGCGCGCGCCGTCCGGCAGGAATTCACCAGAAAGAAATCGTTTTCAGATACGGGAAACTCGCGGGGGCTTTCGGCTGGCGAGTGTACGAGTTCGAGCCTGCCGTTCCAGGCGACTGCGTTCCGCGCGAAAAACGTATTCAGGTCTTCACTACACTTCTCCTGTGTAATCAAACGAAGAGGCGCGCCTGTGCGATCGCTCAGTAGCGCAGCAAGGACCAAACTTGAAGCGGCTGGTTCCGTATCGATGCGGTCCAGGACAAGCGTGATCCGCTTGCCGTCGCGAGGCAGCGGGAAAGCGAGTAAACGGGACCCATTCAATCTCTTTTGAATGAGGTCACTTACCGTGGGTACGCCGGCTTTTTCGCTTGCCGATAGCGCGGCAATCTGCCGTCCTTCAGAGGCGCCGCTCGCGAGGTAATGCAACAGCGCATTCGGATTGGCTTCGGCGACATCGGGGTGAAATTGCAAGTAACGCTGCGCATCAAATTTCGGGCCGGGATGAAATCCGGCCGCCGCGCCCTCGATTAGGAAGTGCAGCGCCGGATGAATTGCGGTATTTTCCAGCGACGCACGGTAGCGCTCGCGGTACCACGCCGGATCGAAATATTCGGAGGCTGCAATCTGCTCTGCCTGACGCAAGAGTTCCCGCTCTTCCTTGCTCGCGTGCTTCTGAAAATGCAGCAAGGGGCTTTCTGCGCGATTTCGAAGTTCCGGATGCCGGCCCAGATACCACTCTGCGTCAAAAAGACTGGCCGCTTCCGCTTCACTCGATACGGGGCGAATCTCCCGTCCTTCCGAGCGGCCAAATTCGAGGTAATGCAAGAGCGGATTCTGCCGCGATGCCGCCACGTCAGGGTAGCGCGCGAGATACCAATTACCGTCGAATACGGCGCTTGGATTACGGCCCTCCGCCGCACCGATTTTCAAATAGTGAAGAGCCGGATCTGAATCCGAGCCGATATCCGGATTTTGTTCCCGGTACCAATTTGAATCGAATAGCGCTGATTCCCGAACGGTCTGTAGCTCCTTAGAAAGGTCTTCCGGCGCGGTTCGCGAATGACGAAAAATGTCTAGCAGTTTTGACATTCGGTTGGCATTTGGGATCGACTTAGATAGTATTCTTGCACGTGCGGTTTCTATGGATAAGAGAACCTTTTTGAAAACTTCCGGCGCTCTCCTGACGGGCGGCGTTGTCTCGCGCTTGCTGGCGGACGAGGTACAAATCGAACCGCGTACCAACTGGTCCGGCAATTACAAATACAGTACCGAGCGGCTGCATCTGCCCCGCGATGCGGGAGACGTAGGAAAGGATATCAAGACCAGCACCAAACCGAAAGCACTGGGTGCGCGCCACTCGTTCAATAACATCGCCGATACAACCGGCGACCAAATTTCGCTCGCGCACTTGAATCAAATCGTTTTGGACAAGGCGGCGCGCACGGTTACGGTAGGGGCGGGCGTGACGTATAGCCAATTGTGCCCGTATCTCGATAGCCACGGATACGCGCTGCACAATCTGGCGTCGCTACCGCACATCACCGCCGTGGGGGCCTGCGCAACGGCCACGCATGGCTCCGGCATCAAGAACGGGAATCTCGCAACGTCGGTTTCCGGAATGGAATTCGTTACCGGAACCGGTGAACTCGTCACACTGTCGCGCGCCCACGATGGAGATCGGTTTCGCACGGCGGTCGTGCACCTGGGCGCCATGGGCATTCTGACCAAAATCACGCTCGATGTGGAGCCGGCATACACAATGCGACAGGTCGTCTACCAAAATTTGCCAATGGACCAGCTCAAGGATCACCTCGACGATATTTTCGCGAGCGGTTATAGCGTAAGTCTCTTTACGGACTGGCAGCATCACAATATCAACCAGGTATGGATCAAGAGCCGCGTCGAAGATAACACGCCGTTTCATATCGAGCCGGAATTCTTTGGCGCGAAAGCGGCCAGGCGGAAGCTGCATCCGATAGAAAGTCATTCAGCCGAAAATTGCACCGAGCAGATGGGCATTCCGGGACGCTGGTACGACCGCTTACCCCACTTTCGGATCAATTTCACGCCGAGCAGCGGACACGAACTGCAATCGGAGTACTTCGTGCCGCGCGAGAAAGGCTATGACGCAATCCTGGCAGTCGAAAAGTTGCGGGACATGGTGACGCCACATCTGTTTATTACAGAACTGCGCACGATCGCGGCGGATGATCTATCCATGAGTACCTGTTTTGAACGTCCGTCGATGACCGTTCACTTCACCTGGAAGCCAGAGTGGGACGCTGTACAGAAAATCCTCCCGAGGATTGAAGAGCAACTGGCTCCATTCGATCCGCGCCCGCACTGGGCCAAAGTTTTCACGCTATCGCCGGCCCTGCTACAGTCGCGCTACAAGAAACTTCCCGAGTTCCGGCAAATGCTCGCGCAGTACGATCCGCAGGGCAAGTTTCGCAACGCATATCTGAATCGCAACATTTACGGTTGATATTGGCGTTGCGATCCAGGCTGTTTATCGCCGCCCGGAAGCGTAAAGTCAGCGCGTGATCACGGCGATAGTTTGGCAAAAGTCTCTTTGCCGAACTCGATATGCAACCGCAGAGAATAAATCCAAAGCGGACCCCGGGCCTGATTGAAGGCAGGATTACTCACGTGCTGCACATCAAGCGAGGTAAAAAAGCCACGCAAAAGCCTCGCGCTGTAATAGGTTTCCCAAATGCATTCCGGTGCATACTCGAGCCGGCCATCGCCGAGCAGAAAATCGTGGCCGCCCATCGCCAGGTACTGCTCATGAACGGCCGATAAGCCGGAAGCGGTAAATTCTGTTGCGGCCGTGTCGTTCGGGCGCCGCCAGCGACGTCCGTTTACAGAAACGCCGCCGCCCGCCAACCGGTCGATTGCCGTGAAAGCAAAGCTCTCCGTTTTGCCATCGTTCCACCCAAGACGCGTAAAGATGCCAACATCCTTAGTAATCTCCTGGTCGAAGCTGACCCCCACTCCATATTTCATCGTGCCCGCATGCCGGGTTGCCGTGATGTCCGGAACCGTATGATTCTCTTCAGCCAGGCGAATAGACTCACTGTACGTACCCGCATCGGCGTGATTCACATACGGCATCACCCGTACGGCCCCCGCATGTTTGCGGATTGTGTATCGGCGTTCAACTTCGTATGCGTCGCTGCGGTCTTCCAAAACTCGCCGATCGAATCGCAAGCCGTTGGCGACTTTCGGCATCGCGCCGCTTCCGTAGCGGAACGACCAGTTGCGCGTATGGAACTCATGGACCCACCCCCACGTATAGCCGCGCACATCCGCGCCGTAATCCCAAGCGCCGTTGTACATCACGGCCCAGCCGAGAAACTGCGTGCGCGGATCGTGCGAATACTGGTTGTTATCGAAGAAATCGGTAAGAGTGAATCGTCCTACGGTAAGGGTGTACCGCACCATGGGGCGCTCCCCGGCGAGCTGATTTTCTCCACTCTCGAACGATTCCATTTCTTTGCTGAAGCCGAAATCGTGCGATACATACAGGCGCGCCAGATATGGTTTGGGAGTGGCAGTCGCGACTCGCGGCAACTCGCCATTGGAAGAATTTGCCAGCCCGTTGACTCCGCTGAATCCCCGGCCGCCCGCGATTTCTGGATCGAAATAAATCTGCGTATTCTGATCGATGCGTAGCCCGAAAAATAGAGTCGTGGTCAGTGACACATCGCGTTCCGGATAGGGCTGCAGGCTGAAGGGACTTGAATACGGTGAGTTGAATGCACCGTGGTATTGGCCGACCGAGGTTGCTTGATAGTCCCAGTTCCAGCGTTCGTTGGCGGTAGGCTCGTTGGCCGGGACCTCGGGAGCGGCAGCAGCGCCGCTCGGTTGCTCTTGCGCGCGCGCAACCGGCAATGTCAATGAAGCGGCAAACAGGATGAAACAAGCGCGCGCATGGAGTGTATCTAGCAACAACGATTACTCTGCCAAAGCTGAGAAGTTATTCTGTATCTTTCATATGCTTCACGGATCTGTAATATCAGGTCTTTTATCTTGCGGGCGCTGAGCCTAATGTACACGATGCCGTGAAGATATCGGCTGCTGGCCGGATGGTGCGGCGCTTCCATCCCCCGGGTGGATGAAGCCGAACGGGAGCACTCTCATCCCCACCCAAAGACTTTTGGCTAATTTATCTGCTACTCGTCTCGCAAGGTGGTGATCGGGTCGGTTCGTGCGGCCCGGCGCGCGGGGATGGCGGAAGCGAGGAGCGCCGTCAGAACGAGTGCCAGTGGCGCGGCCATGAAGCTAACCGCGTCTGACGTTGGAATGCCGTAAAGCATCGATTGCAACGTATGGCGCAACGCCCACGCGATCGCCAGCCCGATGGGTAGCGAGATTGCGATAAGCGAGCAACTCTCGCGCAGGATCATGCGCACGATGTGCCCCGGCTGTGCTCCGACAGCGAGGCGAATTCCAATCTCGCGTCTGCGCCTCGCAACCAGGTACGACAAAACGCCATAAGTACCGAGCGCCGAAAGTATCAATGCGATACCCGCAAAAAAGCCGATCAACGTCAAATGAAATCGCTGCGGTGCGAGCGAAATTGCCAGCCGCTCCTGCATAGTTCGTACGTCCGACACCGGTTGATGGCGGTCAACCGAAAAAATTTGGGCTTCGATATTGTGGGCGGTGGCATGCGGATCGCCGTTGGTGCGCACGAAGAGCGCCAGGTTGGTCAGGAATCGTGATTGGCTTTGACAGAGACAGCTATAGAACAATGGCGGAGGTTGGGCTGCCAATTGGCTGCCGCGAACGGTGCCGACTACGCCCACAATCGTCCAAGGCGCTTCGTCGGGACGTCCAAAAACAATCTTCTTGCCGATGGGATCTTCACCGGGAAATACCTGCCGGGCCAATGCCTCGTTTACTAAAACGCGGGGACTCACATTTGGCGTGTCTTGCGGTCCGAACAAGCGACCGCGTTTGAGCGGAATACCGAGGGTCCGAAAATAACCAGCGCTTACCACGGTCGTATTTGCGGAAGGCTGTTGGGCCAGCGGAACGGGCGGGCGTCCGCCAACCTGGTAGCGCAATTCGCTCCACGGCTGTTCTTGATCCAGTGGTATGTCCGCACCGACGCTGGCGGTCCGTACATCCGGAAGCTGTTCGACGCGTGCGAGTACGTCGCGGTAATAAGCGATTTGGGCGCCTGCGGTTCCGTAGGGTTCACCCCTCAGGTTGAAGCGGAGCGTGAGTAGCTTTTCAGGGCGGAAACCGAGCTCGACAGAGGACAATTTCAGATAACTGCGTGCCAGCAATGCTGTTCCCAAGAGAAGCGTTAAGGACATGACCAGCTCTAAAACGATCAGTCCCCGGCGAAGACCCACTGCGCCGCTGCCGCCGCTCTGGGTTGCACCCGCAGCTTTCAGGGCATCCTGCAAATCGGTTTGAGCGGCGGTGATTGCCGGAGCTAGGCCGAAAACCAAACCGGTGAGCAGCACCAGACCCAAACTGAAGGCGAGCGTTGGCCAATCCAATGAAATGACTGGATAATTTTCAAGTGCGAGCGGTTGAAACACGTTCAACAATCGAACTGCGGCGATGGCGAGCAAAGCTCCGGCCACGCCGCCGGGCAGTGCCAGCATTACGCTCTCCCACAGCACCTGCTGCACAATCCGGCCTCGTCCCGATCCAAGCGCCAATCGCACGGCGAGTTCCCGTTTTTTCGACAGCGTACGGGCGATGAGCAGATTCGCAAGATTAGCGCACGTAATCACTAAGACGAGAAATACCGCCGCGCTTAAAAGTAGAATCGCGGGCCGCAAATTCGCGGTGAGTTGATCCTGCAAAGCGATTCCCGAGATTTTCATATACCTCAAAAATTCGGACGCTTGCATTTGAGCCGGATACTCCCGGCGAATCTGGGCGGTCAGCCGATTCAGATCGAGGGCCACGGTCCGCGGTGTCTCGCCGGCTTTACTGCGTGCCACGATCAGCACATTGCGCATCGGGCGGCTCATCGAGCGCGGCAGTTGTGTCGCAGCATCCATGTCGAGCGGCTTCCAAACTTGTGAGCCGCGCGGATAATCGAAACCTTGCGGCATGACGCCAATTACACTGCGTGATAGTCCGTCCAACAATATAGTTCTGCCAAGGACGTTTCGATTGCCTCCGAAATGATGCTTCCAAAAGGCGAAGCTGAGAACGACCACCGGGGGCGCGTTGCTGCCTTGTTCCTCCTCACTGAAATAGCGCCCCAGAAGCGGCCGGGTCTTAAATACGTCGAAGAACGAGGGCGTAACTTGGGCCGCAAGCAATTGCTCCGGGCGATCCTGGCCGCTCCAATTCATGGTGGTCGTGTCGTAAGCGGCTACTTCGGCAAAGACCCGATTTTCCTGGCGCAAGCTGTAATAGTCGGGACCTGTCGAAAATGCGTTCTGCATTAGTCCGAATCGTTCACTGATCCAATACAGCTGCCGGGGAGCAGGAAACGGAAGCGGACGGAGCAAAACCGAATCGACGACACTGAACACCGCCGTGTTGGCGCCGATACAGATGGCTAGGATTACGCCGACCGTCAGCGTGAGCGTCGGGCTGAACCGCATCCCGCGCAGGGCGTAGCGCGTATCTTGCCGAAGCTTTTCGAGAAAGGCCGGGCTTCGCATGGGATTTCCTCCCGAATACCTAACGTTACTACCCTCTGTAGAATTCTATAGCACTCAGGAGCTGGGGTCAGCCAGTCAGCTTCTCTTCCAGTTCGGACCAGCGCGCATAAAGCGCATCCACCTGCTCTTGCGCCTTCTCAATTTCGTGCAGAGCTTGCTGCAGGCGTGCGGGATCGCGCACAACCTCCGAATGGTCCAGCGCCGCGCGTTTTTCTCCTAACAGGATCTCGGCTTCTTCGATCCGGCCTTCGATTGTTTCAAATTCGCGGCTATCCAAATAGGAAAGTTTTTTCTTGTTTGGCGGGCGCGGTGCGGCAACCGGGGGTTTGTCCAGTTTCGGCGGCTCCTTTCCGCGCTGCGCGATCCAGGTTTCCCACTGCGAGTAATCCGCAAAGCGGTGGGTATTGCCGGTCCCGTCCAAGCCGAGCACAACGGTCGAAACGCGGTCAAGCATGTAGCGGTCGTGGGTTACCAAAACCAGCGCGCCCGGGAACTGGAGCAGATTCTCTTCCAGAATTTCGAGGGTTTCGATATCCAAATCGTTGGTTGGCTCATCAAGCAGCAGAACATCGGCGGGCGCCAGCATTAGTTTTGCGATCAATACCCGCGCGCGCTCGCCTCCTGAAAGCTTGCTTACCGGCTGATTGAGTTGTTCGTTCGAAAAAAGGAAGCGCGCGGCCCAGGAGGCGACATGAATCGTTCGATCTCCAAAGACTACGGAATCGCCATCGGGGGAGAGCGCCTGGCGCAAAGTGAGATTGCCATCAAGTGTGCGGTTTTGTTCGAAATACACCAGGCGCAGCGCGGAGGCACGCTCGATCTGGCCCGTTTGCGGCTGCACTTCACCGAGCAACAGGCGCAGTAGCGTGGTTTTCCCGCTGCCGTTCGGTCCCACCAGGCCGATGCGCGTGCCTGCAGTGATGGTGAAGTCGAGATCCTTCACAACCGGGCGCTCGCCGAAGCCAAAGCTCACGTGGTCAAAGTGAACCAGCCGCTTGGTAGCGCGTTCGCTGGCCGTGAAGTCGATCCCGGCGCTGGCAGTGCGGCTGCGGTTGTTCAGATCTTTGAGCTCGCCAATCAATTCGTGCGCATTGTCGATGCGCGCTTTAGCCTTTGTCGCACGCGCTTTGGGTCCGCGGCGCAGCCAGGCGATTTCGGTGCGAACGCGATTCTCGAGCGCCTCCTGATGCTTCGATTGCGCCGCCAGAAATTCACTTTTCTTTTCGAGGAACTGGCTATACTTCCCGCGCACCCGCAACAAGCCATCCGGGTAAACGCGATTCAACTCCGCGACTTCGGTGGCTAGGTTTTCGAGAAAATATCGATCGTGGCTGATGACAACGCAGGCGAATGGGGCGTTGCGCAGCAGTTCTTCCAGCCATTCGATCCCGGCCAGATCCAGATGATTCGTAGGTTCATCGAGCAATAGAATGTCAGGTTCCGAAACTAATGCTTCGGCAATCGCCAGGCGCTTTTTCCAACCACCCGAAAGGGCTGCCGCTTCCGCATCGAAATCGTCAAAGCCCAGCTTGCCGAGCGTTTCGCCTTCGCGCCGTTTTGATTCGTCTTCGGCGACACCTGCGGCAGCGAACGCTTTCTGAACCGCGGTGCGAACGGTTTCTCGCGCGGCGAATTCCGATTGCTGCGCGACGTACCCGACCCGCGTGTTCTTTTTGACTGCAACGGTTCCGCCATCCGGCTCGCGACGGCGTGCCAGAAGTTCAAGCAGCGTCGACTTGCCGGATCCATTCGGGCCGATTAGGCCGAGCCGGTCGCCTTCCGAGATATTGAAGGACACGTTGCGAAACAGCGGTTCCGGTCCAAAGCGGATTTCGAGTCCCGCCGCATTTAATAAAAGTGACACTTATCTTATGGTCGTATGGAGCGGTTGCACACCGGTATAGCGCGCCACCTGTTCACGCAGGGTATTCAGACTGACGGTCAGGCGGTCCGCTTCGGTCAGCAGGAAATCGTCAATGTGGGACGAGTCGAGCGATTCGAGCAACCGCCGGTGATCTTCGCGCAGTGCCGGAAGCGTGCGAGTGGCCGCGGAGGAGCCGCGGAGCGCAGCCGCCAGAAAATACAAAGTGAACTCCACGTCGTCGCAAAACGTCTGGAATTCGGGGGATGTGGATTGCGGCCCGATTTGTTCCAGGCCTGCTTCCATCCCCATCATCGTGCGGACCAAAGTATGCGAACTGGCCAGCATGGAAGTCAGCAGATCGGTTTTGGCCGTTTCGGTTCCGGGCTCGGAACAGAGCCGGTCCACAGAGGCCTCGGCGTTCGAACGCGCCTCGCGCCAATTTCTTCGGGCCTCGTCCAGCACTAATTCGGCGGATGCTCCGGTTGCGGAGAATTGCCGTGCGATGGCGTGAAAATAGAGCCGGGTCTGGTCGATCATTTCAGCCATCACGTCTGAAACTTGCGATTTCTCCCACGTGGGCCAGAGCGCATACGCGAGCAGCGCGAGCACTCCACCGGCAACGGTATTGATGGCCCGTTGCGCGATCACACCGCCAGGAGAAACGCCGGTTTCGGCGATAAGGAAGACAATGAGGCCGCTAATGGAGATCGTGAAGACGCCGTAATTCGCGGGACCGGCGTAGCGGGCCAGAAAGGTAAATGCTCCGACGAGCAGCAACTGCGAAACGGCTGAAGCGGGGAGCAGGTGGAATAACACGGTGGCAAGCAGAAGACCCGCGAAGGTGCCGGCCAGACGCAGGACACCGCGGCTGATGGTGGTGGTGAAGTCCGGCTTAAGTACAACCGCGACCGTCATGGCGAGCCAATACGTCCGCTCCGTGTTCAGTGAGCGTCCAATCACATCGGCAATTGCCACGCACACTGCCATGCGCAGGGCGTGGCGGCAAGCTGCCGAGCGTAGATGCAAGTTGGCCCTGAGGGTTGCGAGCCAGCTCCGCATCTGCAGTTCCCAGGGCGGAGCAAATTCGTACCGGGCAAATTGTTCGGCGCCTTCGGTGGTGGTGTTCGCCGTTAGCTGCGCGGCGACGCGAAGCTGCCCAGCGAGCACGTCGGCCGCAGAACGGGCGGAGTCTTCGAGCGGCGAGTTTGAATTTCGGATCTCCTCGGAGGCGGCGTGCAATTCCGCGAGCAGCGCTTCCTGCTCGCTGCACGGTTTATCGTTCACGAGCACCGTTCCGAGGCAAGCGATCAGCGTCTGCGATGCGGCGAGTAAACGCTGCAGTGCTCTATCGGTGGGATTGTTGAGGTTGCTGACCACATACATAGAGAAGCGCAGGCGGTCCGCTTGATCGAACAAGAGCCGGAGGCGTTCTCCCTCGAGCGAATGGTCGCGCCCCAGAGCCGAAAGTGTATCCTGCACGTCGCGGCTTGGCGGCTCGAGCGGGGCAGCGAGCAGATCTTCCGAACTGGATTCAGCTTGTTTGGCCAATTCAAGGTAAACGCCGCCCACGGCGCGGCGCTCCGGCCTTTTGCGCTCGAGCGGCCAAAAGAGAAGCGCGCCAGCGGTTTGCAGGAGTCCGCCGGCCAAGACGAGCAGGGAGGCCTCGAACGCTCCGCGCGGCGAAAAGGCTCCGCGCGCGGCATAGACGATGAGCGTAACAAAGGTATTCAATCCCAGATCGCCGGCCCGCGTGCTGATCGAGACCATTAATCCTGCGACGAAAGCCCAGGCACAGGCGACCACGACTGCCAGCAGCGGATAGTTACCGGTAACGGAACCGAGGAAAACCGCCAGTGCTCCGACGCCGCTCCACGCGAGCATGCGGCGGGCGCGGTGGGCATACGGATCGGAGCCATCGGAATACGCCACGTTCAAGGCTCCGGTGGTTACCGCAATCCCACCGAGCGGATGGCCGATCGCAATTCCAACGGCGAGCGGCACCGCCACCGCGAGCGAATTGCGCAGAGCCATTCCGGCTCCGTTCATTTTGCTCTTGTCCAGGCGCTTCAGTGTAGGCCAGAAAGTATGGAGCCAGGAGGTTTCCGCCACCAACCTGCCATCATGACATTTGGAGGCTTTTCTTCCGCTATGCAACGTCGCAGCTTTCTCCTGACTGCACTCGCGGGTGCGACTGCCATGTGCGCGAAAGCAGACGATCCGTGGCCGAAAGAAGATGTGTTGGAGCCGGCGGAATTCGCCAAAGAGTTAGCGTCCAAGGCCGCCGGGCTCTCTATCTTCTATGTAGGGTTTCCGGTACTCTATCGTTCGGCGCGTATTTCTGGCGCGCAACTCGCTGGGCCGTGCTCGAAACCGGAAGGACTGGCGGCGCTGCGAAAGCTTGCGGGCTCTCTCGCCCATGACGGGCGGGTGGTTCTCTATTGCGGCTGCTGTCCCTTCGAGCATTGCCCCAATATCCGGCCCGGTTACCAGGCGATGCGCGGTCTCGGTTTCTCTCGCGCAAAGGTGTTGCACATTGCTACCAACCTGCACACTGATTGGATCGAGAAGGGTTATCCGACGCAAAAGGCCTGACTGCACGATAATCTGGAGGCGTTATGTTACGACGGGATCTGCTGCGCTATATGAGCGCTTTGCCGGCCGGGACGATGCTCGCCCGTGCCCAAGCTGTGAGTGGGAAAAGATATCAGCCCACCTGGGATTCGATCGACAGCCGCCCGATGCCAGCGTGGTATGAAGACGCTAAGTTCGGCATTTTTATCCACTGGGGAGTTTATTCCGTTCCGGCGTTTGCGCCGGTGAAGGTGAAGAATGAGACACCGTATGCGGAATGGTACTGGCACTCGTTGACAAATGGCAAGAAAGCCACCGGCCCGCAGCAGGACGGCTATGAGACCTGGCAGTATCACAAAAAGACCTATGGCGCGGATTTCCCGTATTTCAATTTCGCGCCAATGTTCCGTGCGGAACTGTTTGATCCGGACCGTTGGGCGGACATGCTGCAGAAATCCGGCGCGCGCTATGTCGCGTTGACTTCAAAACATCATGAAGGGTTCACGCTGTGGCGCAACGAGCAGGCAAACCGCTCGTGGGGGCGACCGTGGAATAGTGTGGATATCGGGCCGAAGCGCGATCTGCTGCTGGACCTGACGGAAGCAGGCCGCCGCAAGGGCCTGCAGATGGGAATTTACTATTCGCTTTACGAGTGGTACAACCCACTGTGGCTCACCGACAAAAAGCGTTACGTGAGCGAGCATCTTTTCCCGCAGTTCAAGGACGTGGTGACTCATTCGAAGCCGGCGATTATCTTTTCGGATGGCGAGTGGGAATTAACGAGCGCGGAGTGGCGTTCGCCCGAATTGCTGGCATGGCTGTTTAACGAATCGCCAGTAGCGGATTCAGTAGTGATCGACGATCGCTGGGGGAAAGACACGCGGCATAAACACGGCGGCTACTACACGACGGAGTACACGTCGGGCATGCAGCAGGCGAAACATGCCTGGGAAGAAAGCCGCGGCATGGGTTTTTCTTACGGTTACAACCGCAATGAAACGCTGAAGGATTATCACACCGACCGGCAGCTTCTGATGATGCTCACCGACATTGTGAGCCGCGGCGGCAATTTGCTGCTCGATATCGGGCCGCGCGCCGATGGCGGGATTCCGGTCCTGATGGAGGAACGCCTGAACCAGCTCGGCAGTTGGCTGCAGCCGAATGGCGAGGCGATTTATAGCACGCGTGCGTGGTCGCGCGCGGCGCAGTGGAGCGAGGGCAAGATTCCACATCTTGAGCAATCCGAATTTATGTCCGAGTACGATATCTCGAACATGGTTGACACTCCGCCAACGGGATATGCGCGCGTCGAGGCGTTCTTTACGTCGAAGCAGGATACAGTTTACGCTATTCTGCCGCGCTGGCCGGAAAAGGAATTTGTGCTAAATGATGTACTCGCTACGCCGTCGGTGAAAGTCGCTCTGCTCGAAACTGGTACGCCGCTGGAATCGCAGGTACGCGGCAAGCAGGTTGTGGTGAAAATTCCTTCGGATCTACGGGCGACAGTTCCGGTGCGCCAGGCGTACGTGCTAAAGATCGAAGGCATTCACGCTTCTTGACTGCTAGCCTGAAGCGATGCGTGTTTTGTCCGTCTTGCTGGGAAGCTTGCTTGTTTTTGCGGCTTCGGCCCAGCAGAGAACTACTGCTCCGAAGAAGGCTGCGGCTCAACCGGCGAAAACTTCGATCAAGCCCATGACCGATGAAGAAAAGACGATTTACGCGATCGGACTCTCGATCGCGCGCTCGCTTTCCCCGCTTGATCTCTCGGCGAATGAACTTGAGTTGATCAAGCAGGCACTTTCGGATGCGGCGGCGGGGAAACCGGCCGTGCAATTGGAAGAATGGGGCCCGAAGATTCAGCCTCTGCAACAAGCCCGGTCGGCGCGCGCCCTGGCGAAGCAAAAAGCGGCTTCGGCCGACTATCTGGCGAAAGCGGCGGCTGAACCCGGGGCGGTGAAGACGGAATCGGGTTTGGTCTATCGCGAACTGCGGGCCGGGACGGGCGCATCTCCTGCGGCGACTGACACAGTGAAAGTAAATTATCGGGGCACGTTGACTGACGGCACCGAGTTCGACAGTTCCTATAAACGCAACGAGCCGGCAACATTTCCGCTTAACGGGGTGATTCCGTGTTGGACCGAAGGGCTGCAAAAGATGAAGGTCGGTGGCAAGGCAGAGTTGGTTTGCCCGTCGGATCTGGCCTACGGCGAAGACGGGCGGCCATCGATCCCGGGCGGCGCGGTGCTGACATTTGAGATTGAGTTGCTGGATGTGACTCCGGGCCAGTAGGCTCCCTCCTTATATGGGCTGGGAGCTTGGATAACACTTCGGACCGACTGCAGGGGTAACGATCCAGTTCGTTTGAATCCGAAGCCAGCGGGCGCATTCGAACTCTACTTGGGCCCGTTGCATCCTCGACGGCGAAACCGCAAGATTCAACCCTAACCGGGGATGTTTGGCCGAACACCCAACGGCGAGACGAACAGAACGCACTGGCCGGTTTGCCCGTGGTCGGGAGCTGTACGACTTGAGCTAAGTTGAATCGAGAAAGGAGCGCATCATACAGCCACCCGGTTTCTGCAGTACCAGCCCAACGACGGGCCGAGCCGTTCATTTGTCGTGGAACCCTGATATTTCGTTTGCGAATTCGCTCATTTGATTGGTTGGTTTTCCTTCGTTTACTCACCTGCTTGGTGGCAGGATAAAGTGGTCGCGGCAACCGCGCTTGCGCTTTATGCAACCAAGGCGGCAATCCACCCGTTTCTTCCGGGTTTCAATCGTGATCGCGCTGCCTCGGCTGCTGCTTACGTTGTCACGTTACCCCTTTATAGTCCCTGGATGGCCTCGTTCTTGGATTCATTTTCGCCAATCGGCGGGGCGCCCGTTGGATTTCACGGCTCGCCCAGGTAGCGCCCCTGGAACCGTTTATAGAGGTGCGGTTGAACGAGTCGCAGCGGTCTACAGTGTTTGAGCACTTTGGGTTCGACGGCATATGCCGACCAGGCGGACCTCGTTGCATTGAAGCCGCTCGACGAATAACGCCGGCGATACAACAAGACTTCGGCTTGAGATCTGCGGCTTGATTAGTACGCGGAGGGTCGCGCATTGAGCACCCCTCCGTGCCGGCGTTGCTAGCTCTCGTTCTACGAATCGTGAGCGTCTAGGAGCATTATCTTTGATGTCCAGTAATTCGGATCCAAAATCTACTCAGAGGCACCGAAACCAACGGCAAGAGCTCGAATCTTCGCAAGGAATCTGATCACCTGACACCGATTTTTTCGAATAGAATAGAACGCAGCGGGGATCCCCTATGCGAAAAAGTTTACTGCTGGCAACCTGGCTTATCGGATCGCTGTCTCCGTGTTCTGGGCAGGCGAGCCACTCGCATTTCAGGCTCTATTGGACAGACCGGGGGATCAATTCCTATAACGACCTAACATCCGTCACCGGTAACCAACCACTCGTTATCCGAATGCCGGGAGATAAGGACTTGCCGCAGAGCGATTCCGATTGGAACACTTGGGCGGCCCAAAAGGTTCCTGAAATTTCGAATTTTGTGAGTCAACAACAAGCCGGGGGGGCAACTAGCGCGGAAATCCTGACCGCGATGAATATGCAGACGGGAGGGTACTTGCTTGATTCGGCTCGCCTCGCTCAAGTCGAGACTTTTATGGGAGCGGTTGGCCGAGCAATCAATCAGGTTAAGAGTAACACTCAAGGTCTAGAAGTGGATGGTGCCTTCGGCAGTGACGGGGGGCAAGCGATTACCGATATCAGCCTTGGTTTATCGGGAGAGAACTCGAACCCTCTAGATAATCTGGTTCAGATCAACAGCCGGGGGAGTGTCGAGCATACGATCGACTCGTGCGATGTCCTGCCAGCCTGCACTGTTGTTGTAAGTAAAGCTGATCTACCTTCCTCGGAGATGGGGATGGGCGACCAGTTCCGGCGTGTGGCGAATCGCGCTTACGCGCAGGAAGTCTACGATGACACTGGCGGAGAGGTCAACGTTATCGAAGCGGACCCGAATGGATGGTATCTTCCACTTTACTTCGGATCCCACGTGGATCTCTCCTCGCATGTGAAGCTTGAAAACCAGGTAGCCCAGGAACAAACCTTTAAGTATCGGCAATATTTAGGTGACGGGAAGTGGTCAGACTGGCAGACCACAACCGGCCCAGACTTGCTTAAGCAACTCCTATCAAACACGAATACTTCCAAGCAAAACCACTTTGACAAACTCCTAAAGGACGCTCAATCGAAAAGTGCCAAGCAAGACGAGGAGATCCGGAAGTTGCAACGGCAAATTGACAACGCGAACAAGCAACTCGATGCTTTTAACAACAACGTAGTTGGCGGCCAGTCGTCGCTGCCACTCTCCATTCCGGTTGGTTGGATTCCTTGCGTGTGTCCAGCGGCTCATCCAAACGCCGGAATTCTCGTGGGGAACACGCGGTGGCACACTCCCTTACTACACTGTCCGCAATGATTGTACGTGCCAATCTAGTGTTTTCTGCGGTTGCGCTCTTAGCTTCCACCGCGACGGCACAGGAACCAGTTCTCAAGTCCGACATCCCGACTGCAATCGTTCAGACAGATCTATCGTGCCTGTTTGCAGTCGACGGCCGTGCAGCGCGGAAGGTCGAGCCTGCGAAACCGATTAGCATGAGGTTGTCGAAAGGGGAGCATACGGTCCTAGCCGTTACCGAGGACGGCCAAGATTCCTGGCGCGGCACTCTCTCAGTCGTTCGAAGTCCAGCGAAGTTCTTAATCCCCATTATGGAAGTTCGATCAGAACGAGTACAAAGGGAGGCCGAGATCGCTAAATTGCGGGATCAAGCTGATCACGCTAGGCGCAAAGTCATGCAAGCGCGTGAACAGCAGGCATTAAACCCGTCCGATCCAGCAACGATCGTACATATGATTACGATCCTTGAGCAAAAGTACGCGAATGAACAGGCGAGCGCCGCCACGTACAAGGAGCTTGCCGACAAGCTGGAGGCATCCTACAAGGCTTCTACCACAACTGTTGGTGCAATGGGCGATCTAGTCAATGTCAGTGCCCGGCTGAACGCCACTCAGAAAAACAAGCTTCACTCTGAGCGAGCAGACCAGATCCTCAGATGCATTGCTGAACTCACCACCAATCTGGGAGGTGGACTCGCCTTCCCCCTCCTTGCAGGACCATGCTCTCTGCAAGAATCGCAAACCTTCGGTGCGACACATACGACAGCATGGTCGAACGGCTTTCATAATGGAGAGCTCACGGTTTCCCCGAACCGCATTCAGTGGACGGACCAAAGTAAGGCGAAAGACAACTTCTCAACCTCCTGCCAAAACATCAAACGGATTGGTACAGTGCGAGGTGTGCTGAGTATCAGTGATGAACTCGTTGATGGAGATCAGTTTTATGTAGCGACGAAGAAGAAGCTTTACGCCTTCCGGGCTGGAAGCCGACAAGCTCGAGAGAACATACTCGAGGCGCTTCATGCTGCTTGTCCCCGGCGCTGACACATGATCGTCTAGCATCTATGGCCGAGTGAGTAGTTAAGGGCGATCAACTTTCTAACGCGCTCGATAAGCACCTAGCTGAACGGCAAGCGTTCCAGATCGTCAATCACATACTGGTCCAACAAACAGATACCTCAGCTGCACGATTATACTTCCCGTCCTGCTTCCAGTTCCTAGACGGTCAGGCACTCGGAAACTATGAAACAGCTTCCTACACCCAACTGTCCCTACGTCCCGAGCCACACTCTCTCAAGGCCGCGGTTCTGTTTGCCGCTTCGGGAGGGCCCAGGCGAAGAGGACGCCTCCGGAACTGGTCATGAGATATTGGCGGCCGTCGAGTTCGTACATGATGGGCGAGCTTTCCATCCCTGCGCCGGCTCCTGCATGCCAGAGCGTTTTGCCGTCGCGAGTCGAGAGCGCGAGGACGTTGCCTTCGGCATCACCGGTGAAGGTGAGGCCGGTATCGGTCGTAAGGACACCCGCACCGGATCCGCCGGGGCCGAGCTCGTGGGTCCAGCGCAGCTTGCCTGTTTGGAAATCGATGGCATCGAGCACGCCTTTACCCCAGATGCCGTAATCGGCTCCCGCCCAGCCGAAGGTTCCGTCGGCCGGTTTCGCGAAATATATGCCATAACTCGGATGGGCATCGACCAGAAACAACCCCCGCTTCGCATCGACGCTGGGAGCGCGGTAATTCGTCAGGCCGCCTTCGTCCGGAGCGATCAGACGGCCGTCGCGCGCGGGTTCTTTTTCCGGATTGGGAACAGGTTCGCCTCTTTCATCGATCTTGAGCGCCCAGTTCACCGGGCCATAAGGCGCGGTCAGCAGATTTTTGCCATTAGTGCGATCGAGCACGAAGAAGTAGCCGTTACGCGAAGTCTGCATCAGCATCTTGCGTGGCGCACCATCGAAGTTGGCATCGACCAGGACCGGGGTTTCGACCGCATCCCAATCGTGGGTGTCGTGCGGGGAAGGCTGGAAGGACCAGGCGAGCTTGCCGGTATCAGGATTGAGCGCGACGATGCTGCAGGTGTGAGGGTTGTCGCCAGGACGCGGCTTGCCGTTCAGGACAGGCGTGGGGTTTCCGGTGCCCCAATAGAGAAGATTCAGTTGGGGATCGTAGGTGCCCGTCATCCAGGTCATGCCGCCCGTAGTAGTGTGAGGCGTACCCAGAGGCGGCGTTGCATCCCATTCCCACTGGGTCTTCCCGGTTTCGGGGTCGATCGATTTGAGGAAACCGACCAGATTGTCGAAGTCGCCGGAGACGCCAACGACGACATGGTTGCGGACAACCAGCGGCGCCATAGTCATCCAGTAGCCCTTCTTCGAATCGGCAATGACGACGTTCCAAACTACGCTGCCGTCTTTAGCATCCAGGCAGATCAGGTGGGCGTCGGCGGTGGTCAAATAGAGCCAGCCTTTGTACATCGCGACGCCGCGATGCCCGATATGGAAACCCTGGTTTTTCGGATAGATGTAATGCCAGATCTGATGCCCGGAGCGGGCGTCAACAGCCCAGACATTGTCGGGCACGGTGAAATACAGGACACCGTCGACTAACAATGGAGACGACTTGAGCGTGCTGCCCTGATTGGTTTGGAAGATCCAGGAAAGCGCGAGCTGATCGACGTTGCCGGGAGTGATTTGGGTAAGAGTGCTGTGGCGCTGGCCGGAATAGTCGCCGTTGTAGGTGGGCCAACTATCAGCGGGCGGATGCAAGAGCATTTGTGGATCGAGGCCTTGGGCGCAAAGGCCTACGGCGCACGAGACAAGCAGGGTGCAAAGGAGAGGGTTCTTCATCGCAGAGTTTGCAGGTAGGCCATCAGGTTGTGAATGTCCGAGTCAGAATACTTGGCTAGCAGATCGGCATGCGCTTCGACCGGATTCTTGACGGTGAGCTTGATCTGGCTCAGCGGCCAGGAATGATACCAGCCTGAGCCGTCGCGCAGGCCGACGGTGAATTCGTCGTGATACGTCAGCTTGCCCGAATAGGTTTTTCCATCGGGCGCGGTGACGATGGCGTTAGCCGTGACGCGGCTCGGGTAGAGCATGCGCTCTTCGAGTTTCAGACCCTGATAGCGTGAGGCTACGCCCGCCAGATCGCCGGTCGGGGAATGGCAGGCGGCACATCCGCCCGGGCCGTTGAAGTAGGCTTTACCTGCGGCGGCGTTGCCGGTTTGCAGATCTTCAGGATCCACGCCACGCCGGCCACCGACTTGCGATTCGGCTTCCGTCTTGCGCGTGTGGATGAAAGCGACGAGCGAAGAGATTTCCTGATCGGACAGCGAGAAGCGAGGCATGCCGCGATCGGGACGCCCGTTGCGTACCACAACGCCGATTTTGTCACCGTTGACATCGTCGGCCACAAGTTTGGATCGTGTGAGGTCGGGGCCGGTTTCGCCGCCCCCGGCATCGCGGCCGTGACAGAAGGCGCAGTGTTGTTGAAAGAGCGATTGGCCGCTCCCGACAAGGGCCGGGGAAAAGCTTTGGGCCTTCGCGGTTTGCCGTACTTTACTCGGCGTTTGAATCGCAGGTTTTGTGCTTTGCGCGTCTATTCCGGCCGCCAGAGTGAGCGCAAACACTCCGACCGCGATTCGAAAGCAGTCCACTAGTTTCGCCGCTACGATTGTACTTTGCGGATAAGGCTGCCGCGATGGGCGGCGCGTTCTTCCGGCGTGGCGCGCACGTAATCGGATGTGGAACTAGCCGGGGGCTTCTTGAGTTTCGGCTCGATCTTCGACTCTTTGATTTTCTCTTCGATGGCGCGATTCTGAGCAATCCGCGCCGTCGTCCGTTCTGCTGGAGTCATCAGGTGGAAAGGTTTGATCTGTTCGGACACTATTCTCTATCATCGCGCAATTTGCGATTTGATGAAACGTTTAATGCTCACGCTGGGTCGCGCTTGTGAAAATAGAGGTCAGAATTGTTCTTCCACCATGAACTGCTCGAACTTGCCGTCGCGCATGACATAGATGTTCAGGTGTACGGTGTTTTTCTGGAAATGAGCACGGTAGCTCACATGCGTCATGCCACCACGCGATTGCGTGGATTGGCGGCTGAGCACTTCAAGCTTGCCTAGCGGCTCCAAGGACATTTGGTAATCGTGGAGCGCTTCCGGCGAAAAATACGAACGCGCATTTTCCGTCAGCTCTTCGCGGGGAACCTGGCCGTTCTGGAGATCGCCCAGAATATCGCGGACTTCGGCATCAAGCTTCTCGTCTTTGGCGAATTTGGGATCGATCAGCAGGGAGCTGATTTCCTGCGCGAGCGCACCAATCAAGGTCACGCCATCTTCGTTGGTGAGGATAACGACGCCCGCATGCTTATCGGGAAAGATCGTATTGCTTGCCAGGAAGCCGGAGACTTCTCCCGAGTGGGAGATGCGAGCGGTGTCTTTCCAATCATCGACGGCAAGGCCGAGAGCGTAGTGGGTGCCTTTGCCATTTTTGAGTTTGACCTCGCGGGTGAATTCGTCATACGACTTCGCGGAAAGAATTTTGCGGGCGAGAAAGGCTTCGTCCCATTTGGCGAGGTCGGTCGGAGTCATGCAGAGCTCTCCGGCGGCGAAGTACCAGCCAGCTCCCTCGCGGCCCACGGGGCGCGGTGGGCCGAGGGCATAGCGGGTATAGGCGGTGGCATCCTGCGGGCTTTTATTGGCAAAGCAGTCGTCGGCCGAAGCCATATGGAGCCGATTGAAGAAATGCTCGCGCAGGAAGGGCACGATTTTCTCGCCGGAAACTTTTTCGAGGATCGTGCCGGCAATCACGTAGTTGGTGTTGCTGTACTGCCATTCGGTGCCGGGTTCGAAATTGAGCGGCTTTTTGGCCCAGGTATCCAGGATGGCCTGTGGGGTGGTGGCGGCGGTCCAGCTTGGGATGAGGTAATCCTGCGGGGCGTAGTCTTCATAGCCAGAGGTGTGGGAGAGCAATTCGCGAATCGTAACTTCATTCGAGCGGGTCAGCTCCGGTAGATATTTGGCGACTTTGTCGTCGAGGGACAGTTTGCCGGCTTCCT
This sequence comes from Terriglobia bacterium, assembly GCA_963767485.1. GTDB lineage: Bacteria > Acidobacteriota > Terriglobia > Bryobacterales > Bryobacteraceae > Bog-105. The sequence continues at coordinate 325,523 of CAVYDZ010000009.1, forward strand.
GTTCGAGGAGGAGGGCGGCTGCGGTGAACTGCTTGCTTATGGAACCGACAGCGTAGCGGGTATCAGGAGTGGCGGACTGCTGTTTTGCCAGATCGCTTTCGCCGAAAGCTTTTGCGAACGTAAGCTTACCGTTCTGGATGACCGCAACCGACACACTCGGGACGGCGAAGGCCTGGCGCATGGAAGAAACTGTGCGGTCCAGCTGAGTTGTAAGCGGTGGGGCGGTCTGGGCGAAACAGGCAGCGGTGGCAAGAAGCGCGAGCGAAAGAGCGGAACGAACCATTGCAGGCGATTTTACCGAACGAACTCGTGGCTACCGATGAAACTGGACGAAAACGGACGAGGTCAAAGACCAAGAATGACCGCAATTCAACGCCGATTTACGCCGGTAGCAAAGGGTGAAAAAATATTTACGGTTTGGATCGAGCAAGTTAGACCGGTCGTGGGCGGGCTAGCTATCGGGCAGCGCTTCTGGCGCCCAAACCCGGCTCGGTCGTCTCGGAATATTACATAAGCTCGCAATGAGCATCACTTTAGCGTGTAAAGGTAGGCGGCAATATCCGCCGCATCCCGTGGCGTTACTCCCAAATTGGGCATTACGGTTTTCTGATCGACCGCCGGCGGATTTTCGATCCAGCGCACCATGTTGCCGGGCGTGTTTTGCAGGACGCCGGCTACGTAGATTCGATTGGCAATGCCAGAGAGGGGAGGCCCGGCATGGCCTACCGCTTCCGGAATGCCCGGAATGAGATGGCATGAACCGCAACCATAGCGAGCGATTGCGGCTGAACCGCGCTTTACGTCGCCGCCGGTAGTCACTGAACCCGCCCGTTGATTGAGGCGCGAAGCACAACCTGAGAGGAGAACCGCGCCGCTTAACGTAAGGAAGGCAACGAGTTTAGTCGGCACTCGAAAACCTCGCCAAGCGGAGATCGCTTTCTTTCAACCATTCGGCGCAAAGAAATAAGCCGGCAGCCAAATACACAAGGCTGGCCGGCACCCACATGATTAAGCCTCCAAGTTGCTGATCCTGGAGGGGAGTCAAGCCCCATGCCTGAGTCGTTGTGCTGTACGCCCGGTACCAGATATGCGGCGCAAAGGTGAGAAGCGCCCCGAGGATTCCGGTATGCGCGGCGGTTGTGAACACGAAGAGGAAGGCGGCTCCGTAAGCGCCGCGCCCCTTTGCGTAGAAGACGGCCCACCAGAACAACAGGCCTGACAAAAAGAAACTGAGATGTTGCGCAGTATGCACCAGATCGCTCCTGAGTGTTAACTCGAAGAGGGCGGGAGCGTGCCAGATCCAGATGGCAGCGGCGTGCATTGCCCAGGCAGTGAACGGGTCGGTAAGGAAGGTCCATGAGCTCTTCACGTAACGGCGCTTGGACCATGCCCCCAGGGCTTTGCGCCAATTCATCGGGAGCGCCCATAAGAATGTGACCAGCGGCCGGGAGAGCACAAACAGCGGCGCGGAGACGAGCATGAGAACCTCATGCTGGACCATGTGCGCAGAGAATAGAACTTCGCCGAGCGGATGAAGCGGAGAGTTCAAGGCAAGCACGAGGGAGAACCAGCCGCCCCAAAAACAAACCCGCTGAAAACTGGTTTGTCCGACATGTTTTCGCGATCCCGAAGCGTACAAAACAGCCGTGAGGACGAGCGGAATAACAACCCCCGGATCGAATTCCCAGGCTGTCCAGAGATCGTCAGGCCGCAAGGGCTCGCCCGGGTGAGCTACGGCTAGCGCGGGAAGCGCCAGGAGCAGCGCCATCGAGCGCCAGCCTTTCATTCGCACGACCTCAACATCACCTCTGGAATCGCCTGCGCGAGGATTACCAGAAAAAAGCCACCGCTGAACACCAGTCCGCCCACCGCCATTAAGCGGCTGCGGGGAATGGCGCCCGCGCTTTCATCGGGCGGCTCATGCCCGGCCTGATTCCATTCGTGCCAAGCCAACAGGCCTGAGGCTGCGGTGAGCACGAGCGCAGCGATGGACACAGCATACAGAGCCAGCTTCTTTTGCCAGGTGCATGCCCAGGGAGCGAGGGCAAAGTTCGCTTCGAAACTCAACAGCCAGATGACAGGACCGGCCAGGACTGCCGTCCATAAAGCGAAGGTGCGTTTTGCCGCATCGCTCATTGTGCGCTCTCCAGTATGCGCGGCCCCCAGTAAACCAGAATGTACATGGGAATCCAGATCCCGACCAGGAAGTACCAGACCACCGAATCGACGTGAACAGCCAGGCGCTGTTTCTCGCCATAACGGCCGCTCAGCACGATCACAAACAGCACAACCGTGAAGACGAGATCGGCGATGAAATCGAAGCTGTGCAAACCGAGAAACGCCCAGACGTATGACCCCTCAGCGTCGGTCCGCCAATTAAAGTTGAGCGAGTGCCATTCGACGACACGCATGTAAAAGAAAATGCCCGCGAGGACGATATTGAGCAGCATGCCGCCGAGCATGCCGGGGCGGCTGTTTTTCTTGGCCGCCTCGCTAGCCCAGTAGGAACCGACAGCACTTACAATCAGCGGGATCAAGGCGAGTGAGGGAAGCAGCAGGTGCGGAAACTGGTCGCCCGGCGGAGGCCACACGTCAACGCGAAGCCGAACGTATAGATAGGCAGCCATCAGGATCGAGAACATCATGCCTTCGATCAAGGTGATGCAGAGCTGCCCCCACCAGAGCGGCGCCTGGCTGGAGATGTCGTAGGGCGGAAGGTAAGAAAGGTCGAGCGTTTTCGGTTCGGTCATGGCTCGAGTTCCAGAGGGCGGCGGGGCCAAAACCAACCGATGAGCGCGAGTCCGGTCAGGATAGAGCCCCAGGTGATGTACCAGGCATTGAAGACGGAACCGGCGAATCCGATAGAGACCGCGATGGCGGTAATAAATGGCCAGATGCTGGGCGGCGGCAAGACGTAGCGGTGATGGGGTTCTGCATCCATCAGGGTAGTGACCAGAACTTCGCGGCGATCGTTCCGCAGGCCGGTGGCGAAAGTGCGTTCGGTATCCGGAACCCACAACGGATAACGGCTGGTAACGACCGGCAGAAACTCGAAATTATAATTTCTTGGAGGCGATGCCGCAGCCCATTCAAGACTGGCAGCATCCCACGGATTGTTGCCCGCGATCCGGCCCGAGCGGCGGCTCCAAATCACATTTATGAGGAAAAGAATTCCGCCGACCGCAATGACGAAGGCGCCGATTGTAGCAAGCAGGCTCATCGGCCCCCAGCCCATTTCAACTGAATACGTGTAGACGCGGCGGGGCATGCCCTTCAGGCCGAGAATGTGCATCGGAAAGAATGTCAGATTGAAGCCGGCGAATAAAACCCAGAAATTCACTTTGCCCAAAGTTTCGTTCATGAGCCGGCCGGTCATTTTCGGATACCAGTGATAGAAGGCCCCGAACAGCGGGAATAGAGCGCCCCCGATCAGTACGTAATGAAAGTGGGCGACTACGAAATAGGTGTCGTGCACTTGAAGGTCGAGTGGAACGGAGGCGAGCATGATGCCCGTCATTCCTCCCAAGACGAAGATCGCGATGAAGCCATAGACGAAATGAAGCGCGGTGTTCAGGCGCACTCGCCCGGTCCAAAGCGTAGCGATCCAGCAAAAGATCTGCACGCCGCTGGTAATGCCGATCATCATGCTCGACGCTGTGAAATAAGCTTCGCCGATTTGCGGCAGGCCGGTCGCGAACATGTGATGCACCCATAGACCGAACGCAATAAAGCCAGTGGCAATTTGTGAGAGCACGACGGCCGTATAACCGAACATCGGACGCCGCGCATTGGCTGTAATAATTGCCGAAACAAAGCCTAAGGCTGGAATGAAGATGATGTAGACTTCCGGGTGGCCGAAGAACCAGAAGATGTGCTGATAGAGCAGCGGGTCTCCGCCTTCCGCAGGGTTCACGAAATGCGTGGCTACAGTGCGATCCGACAACAGATAAGAACTCGCCAGCACAATACCCGGCAAGGCGAAGATGATCATGAATGACTGGACTAAAATTGACCAGACATAGAGCGGAATGCGGTTCAGGGACATGCGGGGCGCACGCATTTTGAAAATCGTCGCGACCATTTCAGCGGCAACGCAAAGCGCGGAGACTTCGGTGAAGGTAATCATCTGCGCCCAGTAATCGGTGCGCTTGCCGGGCGTGAATTGGGGGCCGGAGAGGGGCGGATACGCGAACCAGCCCATATCCGGCGCGGCATTTGTGAAGACGCCCCAGTAAAGGAACAGTACGCCGCCAAGGTAAAGCCAGAACCCGAACGCATTGAGGCGGGGAAATGCCACGTTGCGGCTTCCGACCATCAACGGCACGAGATAAATCGCCATGCCTTCCATTACCGGGACGGCAAAGAGAAACATCATGGTGGTGCCGTGAGTTGTGAAGATTTCGTTATAGCGATCGGGACTGAGAAAGGTGTTGCCCGGACGCGCCAATTGCGTTCGCATGAGGAGCGCTTCGATACCGCCGACCAGCAGCATGATAAAAGCCGTAACGATATAGCGCATCCCGATTGCCTGATGCGTGGTGTACGAGAGCCAGCCGATCCAACCTTTCGGATGGCGCCAGACGCGGTCGAGCAAGCTGAGTTCCTGCTCTTCGTTCGCGATGCGTGGGAAAACATCTTGAGTCGCACTCATTTCAGGCTCTCCAGGTATTGCATGAGTGGTTGTAAATCGCCGGGCTTGATCGAGATCGTTGCCATATGGTTGCCGGGCTTGATGCTTTGCGGATTCAGAATCCAGCCGGCGAGATTGCCGGGCGTGTTGGGCAACGTGCCGGCCGCCAAGCTGCGGCGTGAACCGAAGTGAGTTAAATCCGGACCGTTATCAGCGGCGGCGGTGGTTCCGCGAATCTGATGGCAAAAGACGCAAGCGTAATTCAGAAACGCTTGCTCTCCGTGCTCGAGAACCGGGCTTGTAGGCGCGGCGGCGGGTTGCAACTGCGCGTGCATCCAGGCTTTGAATTTGTCTTCGGGCTCGGCAATGACCCAGAACGACATATGCGCGTGCTGCAAGCCGCAAAACTCCGCGCATTGCCCGCGATAAACGCCAGGGCGATCGGCTTCGATCCATTCTGTTGTGACATGTGAGGGGATCAAATCGCGCTTACCGTTGAGATTCGGGACCCAGAAGCTATGAATCACATCGTTCGACATGCCGCGAATCAATACCGGGCGGCCGAGCGGGATGTGGATCTCATTCGCGGTAACGAGTGTCTGGCTGGGATCGCTATTTGAATAGCGAAATTCCCACCACCATTGATTGCCGGTTACTTCAATCGTCAGGTGATCTTTTTTGTCGCCGAGTTCTGACACGGCTTTACCCGTGCCGATGCTGGCGATGAGCAGAGCGAATAATATAACGACGGTGACGATAGTAGCGCCAGTGACGACGTGCCGCAACCTGGTTTCGGTGTTGGGGTCCGGTTTGCCTGGAGGGGCGGCATGCACCGTTTCCGTTGTGCCGCGGGTGAGCGTCCAGGCGGTGAGAGCCATCACGAGGAGGAAAATCGCAGAGAGCAGCGCGAGAAAAAACCACCAGAGGGTAGCGATTTTTCCCGATTCCGGGCCGCCCGGGTCGATTGCCGATTGCTGGTGTCCGGCGCACGCCGCGAGCAACAAAAAACACGCCGCGGCGAGAGCAGACCGGCAAGTCACTTGGTGGCTCCCGAGACGCGATTCTGCAGATTTGCCGGATTCGTTTCGATGGTGTCCAGCCGCGCGGCGGTAGCAGAGGTGGGCTGCAACCCGTTCAACGATCGCACATACGCGACGATTTGCCAGATCTGGTATTCGGGTATGCGGCCGCCCCAGGAGGGCATTCCGTTCGGCCGGCCTTTAACAATCGTGTCGAAAATATTGGCGGGTTCACCGCCGTAAATCCAGCGCGTCTTAATTAGCGGGGGCCCGATGCCGCCTCCGCCCGCGAAATGGCACCCGCTGCAGTTATACCAGTTATACAGACGCTGCCCTTCGGAGATGTCATAAGCGCTGCCGTTGTATGGATTCGTGACTACCGGTTGCGGTTGAACCGGACCGCCGGGGCGAATATCGTCTTCGCGGGCCGCATCGCCAAAGACGGCTGTGCGCGTCGGCGATGGCTGAATGTCGCGCTTCTCTCGCTGACAGGCGACGAGCAGGCAACAGCACACTGCCGCAAGACTTATGCTGATTCGCGTGTTCATTATTCCCGCACCTCTGGCACGCCGAACTGAGACAAGATACGCTCGACCGCGGCGGAATCAGATTGCAGAACCGCATTTAGTTTTTCTTTGAGCGCGTCATCGCCTTTGCGCACGCCCATCGAAATACTGTAGGTAAACGGCACGCCGAGATATACGGACGGAGAAACCGGTTCTATGAGGAGCGGCGACTCTACCGACTGCGCAAAGTATCCGGCAAACGGGCCCCACACGATAGCGACATCGATTTGCCGGTTCTCAACAGCATCGATAATCTTGCGCGGCGGATTCGCTTCACCAAAGTTGCCGAAGAGCCGGAAGCCAGTGACGTTCCGCGTGATGCCGCGGCGCGCCAGAGCGAAGGCAGGAGGCGCAAAATCCTCGCCGACCACCTGTATGCCGATGCGCAACTTCGCCAGGCGGAAGTCCGACAGCGATTTGATGTCGAGATTGCTGTCGCGCCGGGTGACAAATACGTAGCTCGATCGATAATACGGGCGCGTGACCTCGACCGAATCGAGCGTGCTCGGGATGCCCAGCAAAACGTCGCACTTGCCCGCCTGGAGCGAATTTTTGACGAATGATTTCCGTTCTGACCACCATGTGTAAGCAAGCGGGGAACCGAGCTTTGCAGCCACCAACTCGGCCAACTTATTTTCAAAGCCTTGGCCGGCATCGTTTGAGAATGGCAGATTGTTTGGATCGGCGCACACGCGCAACACTGTGGTGGCTTGGGCGCTGAAGCCGACGAGCAGTGCCGCCGCGCCAAGGAATGCACTAAGGAAGCGAAAAGACATAAAGCATTCCGCCTTTAGTTGTGTATTTCCCGAGATCTGTCATGGCGTTTACAAACCCGAGCGCGCCGGTTCCGTCCACCGTATTCAGGCCTCCGGAAACGACTGCGCCCGACCAGCCGCCTACGCCCGCCAGCACCGCAACATATTGCTTGCCATCAGGACCTTTATAAGAGACCGGCTGACCGACAATCCCCGAGCCGGTTTTAAATTTCCAGAGAGGAGTGCCATTTCGCGCGTCGACCGCTTTAAACCAGCCATCCATGGTTCCGTAGAAAACCACATCTCCGGCGGTAACAACGGTTCCGCTCCACACCGGGAAATTTTCTTTGATACTCCAGACCTCTTTCGCTTTCACTGGATCCCAAGCCGAAAAGATTCCGCGATTGCCGCCCGGTCCGGCGTACATCCGCACATTCATGCCTACAAACGGAGTGCCCGCGATGTAGTTCGCCTTCACGGCTTGCGCTTCGAAACAAAGATTGTTGTGGGGCAGATAAATCAGGCCAGTGCGCGGCGAATAGGAAGAAGGCGTCCAGTCTTTTACTCCCGGGGGCGCAGGACACGCATCGCGCACCGTGTTGTAGCCGGTCTTTTTTGCCGGATTAATCTTGAGCTCGCCTGTTTTCAGATCGACGCCTTCACTCGTGTTGGTAAACCCAAACTTTTCAGCCGAGAGAACTTCGCCGGTGGCGCGATCGATGATATACATGTACCCGTTGCGATCGGGATGCGCCAGCACTTTGCGCGTGACGCCCCCGATGTTCAAATCAAGGAGAATGTTTTCATTGATCCCGTCGTAATCGTGCATGTCGTGCGGGGTCATTTGGTACGCCCAGACCGCTTCACCGGTTTCCGGTCGCCGCGCGAATAGCGTGCAGCTCCACTTATTGTCTCCCGGGCGCTGTTCCGGATTCCAAGGTCCGGGGTTAGAAGTGCCGTAGTAGAACAAATCCAACTCAGGGTCATAGGAGATCCAACTCCAGGCGACCGCCCCGCCGATTTTCCAGGTATCGCCGGGCCATGTTTTCACGCCGAGATCCTTGCCACGATCTTTGGCATAGAACGGCTTGAACCCGGGACCGATCAGCACGTCTTTATCAGGCCCCGCTCCATAGGCGCGCCAGGCGATCTTGCCCGTCTCCGCATCGATGCCGGTAAGCCAGCCGCGTACACCGAGTTCACCTCCGCTATTGCCCACAAGCACTTTGCCTTTGACGACGATCGGGGCCATGGTGATGGTTTCTCCGGTATTGATGTCGCCGAGCTTTGTGCGCCACACCTGCTGGCCGGTGTTGGCGTCTACGGCTACCGTCTGATCGTCAAGCGTGTTGTAGTAGATCCGGCCTTTGTAATATGCCGCTCCGCGATTCACGGTATCGCAACAGGCGACGCCCTGAGCAGAGGGAGATGGATCCGGGCGATAGACCCATTTCATCGGAGCGCCCGGTTTCGTCAAATCGAGCGCGTACAGCTCGTTCGGAAACGGGGTGACGATGTACATCGTGTTGTTAACGATGAGCGGCGCGGCTTCGTTGCCGTGCGTTGTGCCGGTCGAGAACTGAAAAGCGGGCCGTAGGTTTCTGACGTTTTCGGTTGTGATTTGATTGAGCGTGCTGAAGCGGGTACTGGCATAATTCTTGGCCGCCATTACCCATTGCCCGTCATCCGGCTGATTTTGAATTTGCGCCGAGGCAGCAAATGTTATGCAGAGGGCGACCGCACCTCTGCGGACCGGCGAGAAATCCATTGCAATATGGATGTACTCTGAATGGTATATTGTTTCGTTCGCGGTGGCGAGTTCCCGAAATCCCGGTAATAGGCCCAGGATGTGACGAACTTGCAGGACGGCTTACTAAGCGTTCAACGCGGTCGAGATTCGCTTGATTGCTTCATCGACCTCACCGGTGTTTCCGAATCCGATGGTGACGCAATCGACGCCGGCTTTGCGAAACGCGAAGTTCAGGGAAGCCTGGCGATCATCCGGATTTTTGAAGCGGCCTTCCCCAACCAACTTCATGCTGATGATACCGGAACCGCCGGCCTTTGTCCGATGCATGTGATCTACCACGTACGGAACATCGCCCTTGGCCTCAATGTCCTGCATGGAGGGCGTATCCATGCTGGTGCCGTTGTGATTCATGCGGATCATGGCGACATCCAGAAACGGATTGCCCGGAAACGCCGCGAGCGCCTGTTTGCCGTGGACCGATGCTCCGTGGGACAAGATCAGCTTCTTCTCTTTCGCTGCCTGGAAAGCATCCTGCAAATGCTTCGTTTCTTCCGGCCAGTTGGGACTGCGAACGCAATGCAGGAGCATGATGTCCACATAGTCGGTGCTTAACGCCGCGTTCAGGCGGTGAACGCCCACCATGGGATCTTCCGTATGATGCACGTCATACTTGGTCATCAGACGGTAAGAGTCGCGGGGAATCCCTTTGAGCGCGACGGCGAGCATCTCCGGCATCTGATGATAGGCGTCCGCAGTTTCAAAAAAGCGGATGCCCTGGTCGTATGCATAGCGCACAAGGCGGGTGAACTCGTCCTGGCCCAAATGACGCTGTTGCGCACCGGAGTGCGTTCCTGTTCCGAGCGCCAGGCGTGTTACCTGCACGTTCGATTTTCCGAGTGTGACCCAATCGGTTGCGGAGGCCTTGGAAGCCACGGCGCCGGCCACAGCGGGTAATGCCGCGGCAGCCACGCTCGCTTTCAAAAAATCGCGTCTGGATGATGACATGCGCGTCCCTCTTCGCATCACCGTAACACAGTTATTCGAGGTCTGCCAATCTCGATTGAAGACGCCGCTTCACGCCCGGCCACTCCGCCGCAATAATCGAATAGCGCGCCGAATCGCGCGGCGTGTAATCGACAGCCATGCGATGGGCGCGCAGGATGCCCTCGAACTGTGCGCCGATCCGTTCCATCGCGGCGCGGGAACGCTCGTTACGGGCGTCAGTGTGCAGGCAGACCCGCAGCATGGTCCAGGTTTCGAAGGCATGCGTCAACAGAAGCAGCTTGGCCTCCGTGTTCGCCGCCGTCCGAATCGCGGGGCGCGCGAGCCAGGTGTAGCCGATCTCGCAGGCGTCGGCAAAGCGCCGACCTTTATCCGGGTGCCCTTCCGGCCAGTCCCAGCGCTCGAGATTAAAAAAGCGGGTCGATCCGATCACTGCGCCATCTGCAACGCGTATGGTGGCAAACGGAAGCGCGGTGCCCGCTTCCCGGGCCGCAAGGGCCAGATCTACATAGCGCTCCATCTTTTCTTCGCCGACGGGAACAAAGCTCCACTCATACAACCCGCCGTCGTTCGCCGCGGCATTCACCAGGCCGCCAATATGATGGCGTTCGAGCGGTTCCAAACGGACCTGTCTGCCGGTCAGCACAAATTTATCCATTTGTAAGTTCTTCACCAAACCTTCAGATTGCAGTCTCATACTTCCTGCTGTATCGTAACTACCGGCCCCAATATGAAGCTTCGCAACTGCCTCCTTCTTCTCTGCACCCCGCTCCTGGCGCAACAGTACCAAACCTCCGGAACCATTCAACTAGGCGGCAACGGCGGCTGGGACTATTTGACCGCCGACAGCGCGCACCGGCGGCTCTACGTTTCGCATGGCGGTGAAGTTGACGTTGTGAATCTCGACAACGATAAGCCGGTGGGGAAAATCACGGGCATGAAGCGCATTCACGGGATCGCGATCGCCGATAACCTGAACACCGGCTTCATTAGCGACGGAGGCAGCGATGAGGTGGTGGCTTTTGACCTGGGAACGCTGGCGGTCAAGAGCAAAATCCCGGCAGGCACGAATCCGGACGGCATTGTGTTCGATCCCGCGTCGCAGCGTGTCTTCGCATTCAATGGGCGCAGTCAAAACGCGACCGCTATCGATGCCGCTACGCTTCAGGTCGCCGGGACGGTTGCGCTTGGGGGCAAGCCCGAGTTCCCGGTGGCGGACGGTAAGGGAAATGTGTACGACAATATCGAGGACAAAAGCGAAATCGTGCAAATCGATTCGAAGACGCTTGCGGTGAAAGCCCGCTGGCCCCTTGCACCGTGCGAATCGCCTTCCGGCCTAGCGATGGACGAGGAAAATCGCCGGCTCTTTGCCGTTTGCGATGGCGGCAAAATGGCTGTTGTGGATGCTGACTCGGGCAAGGTGATCGCCACTCCCGCGATCGGCGACGGACCCGATGCGGCAGCTTTCGATCCCGGCAAACACCTCGCGTTTTCTTCTAACGGCCAAAGCGGTACGTTGACAGTCGTTCGGGAAAATTCGAAAGACGATTATTCGGTCGTCGAAAACATTCCTACTGAGAAGGGTGCCAGGACTATGGCGCTCGATACGAAGACGCACAAGATTTATCTCTCAACCGCGAGTTTCGGGCCGGCTCCCGCGGCCTCGGCTACAAATCAGCGTCCTAGACCGTCCATTGTTCCGGGATCGTTCAAGGTGTTGATCGTTAGCCCGAAGTAGCGGGTATCTGATTGTAGGCCCGGGTCTCACGGTGTTGCGTGATAACGATAGTCCAGTACTCTAACGTTCCTTTGCAGTGAGCACATCACCGCAAGAACTGATTGCCCCGCGTTATCCTGCCCTTAACGTTTCACTCATGCCCAACACTATCGAACAATACCGGCAAGCCAAACAGGACATCCAGAAACTTCACGGGGGGGCTAAGAAAGAATTGGTCGCGCGGTTTAACGAGCTCGCCAATGAGCTTCTGCTGATTCAGAAAGAACTACGGGATGAGTTCGGTGTAAAGCTGCCGATCCCCACCAAACCACGAGCTGGGCGGCCCAAGCCGAAAGCTTCTGCCGCACCCTCTCCGGAAATCACCGCGCTCGAAAAGAAACTTGCTCTGCAACAGCGCAAACTCGAGGAAGCCGCCAAAGGTGGTAAACCCGAAAAGCCCATCCGCGACCGCATCTACGAATTAGAAGACGAGCTCCGCCTGGCGCGCGAGAAATAAATTTTTACTGCAAATATTTATCAAACCAGCCTGCCGCCCGCCGGATCACATCCAGCCGGTCTTTCGGTTCGTGAAACGAATGCCCTTCGCCCGGATACACCACCAGTTCCGTTGGGACGTTTTCCGCTTGCAAGGCATGCCAGAATTCGAACGACTGCGGGGCGGGGCACTCGCCATCCCGCTCTCCAACGACTACCAGAGTCGGCGTCTTCACCTGCTTGATGTAGGTGATGGGCGAACTCTTCGCGTACACCGCAGGATCGTCATAGACTGAGGCGCCGAAGAACGGGATCATCCATTTATCGATTGAATTCTCGCCGTAGTAGCTAAGCCAATCCGCAATGCCCGCGCCCGCCACCGCTGCGCGAAAGCGTGTGGTCTGGGTCACGGTCCACATCGTCATGAACCCGCCATAGCTCCAGCCGGTAACGCCGATCCGCTTATCATCCACGGGCGCCTGCTTCTCCACGGCATCCACGCCCGCCAGTACGTCCTGTAAATCCCCGCCGCCGAAATCTTTGATATTCGCCCGGGTGAACGCTTCGCCTTCACCGTAACTGCCGCGTGGGTTCGGAAAGAAAACAAAGTATCCGTCCGCCGCCATCACCGACATGTCGTAGTGCGCCGAAGGCCAACTCGCGGAGCGCTCTCCAGACGGGCCTCCATGGATCTCTACGATCATCCGGTATCGTTTCCCAGGATCGAAATTCTCCGGATACAACAGCCAGCCTTGCGCGCGATATCCGCCGTTCTGCCAGACTACGCTCTCCGCTTTGCCCCAGCGCGGCTTCTGATCGGCATTGGCTGAAGTCACCGCTTTCCAGTCGCCAATGCGGCCCGCGGCCACTTCCGGAGGGTGCGCCCAGTCGCTACGGATCGCCGCGCTCATTGCTCCGTCCGACGCAAAACTCAAATTCGGGAAATTGCCGTCTTCGTGCAGCGCTTGCGAACCCTTCCACAGCACCTCATTTTGATTCGTCCGCAGATCCAGCGTGCTAATCGCCCCGCCGCCGTCGAGCTCCTCCGTGTACAACAACTTTTCATTGCCGCGCCAGCGCAAGCCATTCGGCGTTGCTTTCAATCCGGCCGTCACATCTTTCGCTTGGCCCCCGCCTTTCGGCAAGACAAAGATATCCCCTCCATCGAATCCTTCGTCGCTCATAATGCCGCCGAGGAACGCAATGTTCGAGCCATCGGGCGACCAGTGCGGTGCGGCGATCTGGCGGTCGGCCGGCGGCGCATAAGTCAGCTTCATTTCTCCCGCGGGCCCAACTATGTAAAGCTTCGCCGTCCACCAGTTGTTATCCGCCGGACCTGGCGCGGCAATGGCTAAGAACTCGCCTGTCGAAGAAAGATCGTACTCATACACGTTCAAATCCGCCGGCGTAAGCTGACGAATCTCGCCACCGGTGCTCGCGATGGTCGTGATTCGCTGATTGTGAATATCGCTTCCGATCACGCCTACCTGCGCCGGAACGGCCGCAAGCGGCCCCGCCCCTCCGCCATGTTCCGCATATAAGAACGCAAGGCTCTTTCCATCGCGCGACCATTGCAAGCTCTTCACAAACCCGCTGAGATTGGTAATTGCGCGTGCGTTCAAGTTCTGCTGCGGCTTCACTATGAAAATCTGGTCCTGCCCCGAGTCGCCGTGACTCAGGAAGGCTAGCGCGCTGCTATCCGGCGACCAGGACAAACCCGAGGATTCGGTGCCCTGACCGACAACAATCTGCTTCGGTTGCGCGCCCGGAGCGGTCAAATCGAGCAGGAACACGGAATCGCTCTTCGCGCCGGCGGCCGCGCCGATCCAGGCCACCCGTTTTCCATCGGGAGCCATCGCGACACCCGAAAATTGATGCACCTGTTCCAACTGCTGTAGCACGCTGTCGATTGTGTTCTGCTGGGCAACTACCGCCGAACCTGCGCCTAGCAAAACGGCGATTGCCCAAACCGTATTCCTGTCGGTTCTCATGCGTGTGCAGCCTGGCTCATTTTTTCGATCCGACCCCACTCGCTCCGCTCCAAATGCACCTTCTCCGCCGCTATATTTTCTTCCAAATGCCTGATGCTCGAAGTTCCCGGTATGGGCAGCATGACCGGCGAGCGCTGCAGCAGCCACGCCAAGCAAATCTGAGCCACCGTCGCATCGTGCTCCTGGGCGAATTTATCCAGCGCGCCAGCCGCCCGGGTCAACTTGCCCGCCGCCACAGGCGACCAAGGGATAAAGCCCAGATTATTTTTCTCGCAATACTCAAGCACATCCTCATGCGCCCGGTCGCCAAGATTATACCGGTTCTGCACGCTCACAATCTTTGCCGCTTTGCGCGCCCGCTCAATCTCTCTGGGCTTTACTTCCGATAACCCGATATGCCGGATTTTCCCTTGCTTCTGTAAATCCACCAGCGCGCCGAGCGACTCGTCCACCGGCACTCTCGGATCGATCCGGTGCAACTGATACAAGTCGATCCGCTCCAGTTTGAGGCGGCGCAAGCTCATTTCCACGCATTGCTTCAAATACTCCGGCCGCGCCAGTGGAATCCATTTGTTCGGACCTTGCCGCGTAAAGCCGCCCTTCGTTGCGATCACCACGCCATTCGGATATGGCGCCAGCGTCTCGCCTATCAACCGCTCGCTGACTTCGGGCCCATACGAATCCGCCGTATCGATGAAGTTCACGCCAAGTTCCACCGCGCGGCGCAGTACCTTGCGGGCTTCTTCCGGATTTTTGGGCTCGCCCCAGATCCCATCGCCCGTGATGCGCATTGCTCCGAATCCCAGCCGCTTCACCGTCAGGTCGCCACCCAAGGCGAATGTTGTGCTCATACGCTGAGAATAATCCCTTGCGGTTTGTGATAACTTGATCGCGAAGACTCACATCTTATGCGCCGCATTATTCCCGCCGGTTTCGTTCCGCTGTTACTCTTGTCAGCAAGCATGGCTTTCGCATCTTCCGGTCTGTTGTTGGTAGCGAATAAGGGCGATCACACGCTTGGCATTGTGGATCCTTCGGCGGGCAAAGAAATCTCCGCAATTCCGGAAGACGGCATCACCGGACACGAAGTGGCGGCATCTCCTGACGGCACGAAAGCGTTCGTTCCGATTTACGGCAATTCAGGAGTCGGGCAGCCGGGAACGGATGGCCAGAATATAGCGGTCTTCGATGTCGCGTCGCAGAAACGCACGGGGAACATCGAATTTCCACATCCCGTACGCCCTCACTGCGCAGTGTTCGGCCCGAAAAATGGTTTGCTTTACGTCACAACGGAGCTCGATAAGGCGATCGCCATCATCGATCCGAAAACGCTTAAGATTCTCGGGGCCGTTCCCACCGGCCAAGTAGAATCGCACATGCTTGCGATTTCGCACGACGGTAATCGCGGCTATACCGCCAACGTGGGCCCGGGCACCGTTTCCGTGCTCGATCTGAACGCACGCAAAACTCTGGCCATCATTCCGATCTCGAAAACCACGCAGCGCATTTCCATCACGCCTGACGACTCGATGGTCTTTACCGCCGATCAGAAGAAGCCGCAAATCGCCGTCATCGACACGGCTTCGAACAAAGTGAAATCCTGGATTCCGCTGCCGGCGATCGGCTTCGGCACGACAGTCTCGCTCGACGGGCGCTGGCTGCTCGCCACTATGCCGGATGCTAATAAGGTTGCTGTTATCGATCTGCACACCATGAAAGTCGCGCACGTGATCGAGGTCCCGGCTGCGCCGCAGGAAATTCTCATGCAGCCCGGCAACCAAGTGGCCTACGTTTCCTGCAATGTGAAACACCAGATCGCGGTCATCCGACTTTCCGACTGGTCTGTAGAGAAGCTTATCGACGGCGGCAAGAATTGCGATGGCCTCGCCTGGGCCGCTGCTCAATAGACTGGCAGCACGGCAGTTATTCGTTCGCGTTAGTCTTCTGCGAGTTTCCTCAGCTGCTCAGGCCGTCTCCCGGTCCGCGCGCCACGCTCTTCACCGACAGATTCGGCACGATCCACACTGCCGTCACCGCGGCGATCAGGATCATTGCGAACAACGCATGGAAATAAGCCAGCGGTATCGCGATCGCATATAAGCCCAAACTCGCCAGATGTTTACTCTGCGCCACCACGTCCTCCCGCCTCAACTCCCCCGCCCGCTTCAGTTGCCGGTGAATGGCCATCCTCAGTAGCAAGAACGACAAGCCGCACGCCAATAGCAGCGCCGCATACAACGCGACCGCGAAAGAATCGACATGCTTCTCGATCACATACGACGTTGCGAACGGGAGCAGCGATAAGCAGAAAAGAAAAACCAGGTTCGCATAGGAAACAGGCGTATCGGCTTCTTCAATCCTCTTCAGCAAGTGCTGATGATTGATCCAATAAATTCCCGTAAAGGTAAACGAGAGCAGGTAAATCAGCAGGATTGGCACGAGCTTATGGAGCGCCGCGGTTCCGTTTTCCTGCGGCACTTTCAGCTCGAGCACCATGATGGTGATGATCACCGCAATCACGCCATCGGAAAAGGCTTCCAGCCGGGCCGTCGAAGGGGGCTTCTGGGGTTCCAATACCCTCACCGCAGTCCCAGAAACTTGTCCAGGTTCATCGCTGTATTTCCAATCGCCCGCGCCAAAGTCGCCTTTGCCAAATCATACGAAAACAAGCTGCTCACATAATCGAAATCCGCGGCCGCTACCGACTCCTGGGTCTGGACCACCTCGACCTGATCGATGATCCCCGCTTCGAAGCGTTGACGGGTAAGCTCGAGCGTCTTGCGCGCCACCTGCTGATTATTGCGCGCCACGTCGATTTGCCGGCCGGTGGTCTGCAAATCGAGGAGGGCCTCGCGCACGTCCGCCTCAATGCGCCCGCGCGTGTCGTCCAATTCTGCTTTGCGCTCGACGAGCGCAGCGTTCGCCTGTTCAATCGATCCTTCCGTGCGGCCGCCTTCCCAGATCGGGATGCGGAGCGAGCCGACCACCGTAAAGGTGCCATGCGACTGATTAGGATTGGTGCCGATTGCGCCGTAGTCCGCCGAGAGCGCCACGGAGGGCAGCCGTTCCGCCCGCGCTGCTTGTTCCGTCCGCTCCGCCGCTCGCACCTGAGCTTCCGATGATTTCAAATCGAAGCGGTTCTTCATTGCTTCGGGCAGCGCTTGCTCGAACGTCATATCGAGCGGCGGCGAGGACTGGAGCTCTCCGGCGAGCTCGTACGTGCTCGCGGGCGGCAGGCCGATCAGCCGCGCCAGGTTGATCTTCTGCTTTGCCAGATCATTTTCCAGGGTGGCCAATCGCTCCTGCTCGGTCTGCAATTCCACCCGGCTCCGATTCACGTCGATCTCGGCGGAAAGCCCGACGCGCCGCCGGTCCTCGGTCTGCTTCAATAAGGCCTGCGCTGTTTCGACCTGCGCCTGCGCCGAGCGAAGCCGCCCGTCCGCCGCGGCAGCCTGCAAATAGGCACCCGCTACTGCGTAGACCACCAGGTCCCCGGCATCCCGCATGGCCGCCGCGTTCGCCTTCACCAGTTCTTCGGCTGACCGGTAATTGTGGATCGCGGAAAAATCCATCACGGTCTGAGTTAGTGTCGCGCGCAGATCGAAATAATTGAAGGGTCCGACAATCGTGGGAAACGAAAGGCCGGGAATGGGTGTGTTGAATCGCAATCCCAGCGCCCGCAAATTTGTCTGCTGGACGTCTTCCCGTAGACCGGCGGTCAAGTTTGGCAGCAGGGAACTGCGGGCCACGCGCATCTGCCCATGCGCCTGCCGCACGGCCTGCGCCAGCCCCACTTTGCCGAGATTGAACTCCAGCCCGCGCGCAATCGCATCGTGCAATGTCAGGGGCCCGGTTAACGGAGCACCGCCCCGCACGCTGCCCGCGTACGATCCCTGCACCTGAACAGACGTATTCAGCGAGTTCACGCTCGACGTCAAGCCGGGAACCGGCGTCTCCACCGTGTTCACCTGAGCGCCCAACGGGAGAGCCAGTAGAAGACAAACTGCAAACCGCAGCACCATGTTTACCTCACCCCAACTGCTTGCGAAACCGCCATGTACTCAGCGAAATCAGGACCACTGCAAACGCCGCCAAAGCCAAAAAATTTGGCCACAGCACTTCCATTCCGCTACCTTTCAACAGCGCTCCCCGGGTAATGATTCCGAAATGCCGGATCGGGTCGAGCCAGGTCACGGGCTGCAACCACGCCGGCATGGCCTCGACCGGGGTCAGTGCGCCAGAGAGTACCGCGAGCGGCGGATTCACAAAGAACGCCATCAACTGCGACTGCTGCGCCGACTTAGAAAATGTGGCGATAAATGTGCCGATCCCAATTCCGGCAAGCAAACACAAAGCCGCGCCGGCAACGACCAGGCCGAGGCTCCCGCGAACGGGAATATGGAATCCGACACGCATCACGAGAATCGCTACAGCGACCATAATCAGCAGCAGCAAAAAAATCGGCGCGATTTTCGCGATCACGATGTCGGTGGTGCTTGCCGGGGTCATCAACAACTGCTCGACCGTGCCCGCTTCCCTCTCTTTGATGAGCGCAGTTGACGCCACAAGCGATCCATTCAGAATCAGCAGTACGCCAAATGTACCCGTCACGATAAACCACGCGTTCACCAACCCCGGATTGAATAGAAATGCGGTAATGGGGTTCACGCGGCCCGACTGACCCGGTGCATCGCTTAAGCTCGTGTTGCGAAAGATCGGGTGAATCCCCTGGCGCGCGAGGTTCTGGTTGTACTCGGCGAGAAGAGCCGATGCGTAGCCCTGGCCGATGGTTGCGGTGTTGGCATTCGCCGCATTCAAGATGATTTGTAAATCGACCGTTTCTCCACGCTGAATGCGGCGCGTGAAATCGTACGGCACAACCAGCCCGGCATCGAGCCGACTTTCGCTAACCGCCTTCTCAAGCTCGCGCACCGAATTATAGCTGCCGCCTGCCTGAAAACTTCGGCTCTCCGTAAACGAATAAATCAGCTCACGGCTTTCCGGCGTATGGCTGTAGTCGATCACTCCCAGACGCAAATTCGAGACGGTCGAATCGAGCGCGAAGCCGAATAACAGCAACTGGAGGGTAGGCGGCACAATCAGCGAGATCGCCAAGCGGCGGTCCCGCCGGATCTGCTGAAACTCTTTGCGGATTAATGCGAAAAGACGTCCAGTCACAGGTTCACCTGCATGCGGCGCATTTTGAGCCAGGCGAGCGAAAAGAAGACGGCGCCAATCCCCGCGATGGCGCGCGACGGAGGGCCACATCGCCGGCCAGCCGCCACCCTCGAGCAGCGCATCGCGCACGATTACGATGTAGTATTTGCCCCAGACGATGTTTGAAATCCAGCGCAGCCCCGCCGGGATATTTTCCACCGGAAAAATAAGGCCCGAGAGCAGAAAGACGAGCAAGAATCCGCCCAGGGCCACGGCTTGAATGGAAGCCGCCTGGTTCGGAATCGCAGCGCCGATCAGGGTTCCAAACGAGGCGACGCAAAACGAGTACAGAACGCTCGCCACAATCAGCGGAGTCGGGTCGCCGGCGATGTGTAACCCAAAGACAGTGAGCAGCAGGCCCATGGAGAGCAGCCATTCGCACAGAGCAATTACGGTGAAGGCCAGCACTTTGCCCAACAAGAACTCGCTTGCCGAAATGCTCGACACATAGACCTGCAAAATCGTTTTCTGTTCGCCCTCTTTCGACATGGCGAGCGCGGCGAGCAGCGGCGGGAACATCGATATACCCAACACGAAAATGCCAGGGCTGTAGAATTTCGGGGAATCGCGGCCCGGGTTATACCAAAGCCGTGTCTGCGCCTGCACGAGGGCCGCGGAATTTCCGTTGAATGCCCGAGTCACCTGTCCGAAATAGCCCTGCACAATGCGGGCCGTATTCGAATCCGTGGCATCGGTAAGCAATTGGACGTCAACACTTCTGCCGCGGGCGAGCAGCCGGCCAAAATGCCGGGGAATAATGACCACGCCGCGTGCCGCATTCGCGAGCAGCGGATCTTCGGCCCGCGCATCCGCGGGCCAGGCGACCACATGAAACGAAATCGATGCGCGAATCGCATCCGCAAATCTGCGCGATGCGGCAGAGTTGTCGAAATCCTGGATCACCAGGGGCAGATTATGCACGGTCAGCGAAATGGCCGTGCTCAAAAGCAAAATCAATCCGAGGGGTAAAGCGAGCGCCAGGACCAGCGCCAAACGGTCCCGCCGTATCTGAATCAGCTCTTTCCGAACCTGTGCCCAAACCCGCCGCATGAATTAGTCCTCCGCCGCCACTTTGCCTTCTGCCTTGGCCTTCTCCACAACCGAAATGAAGACGTCTTCTAACGAAAACTTTTCTTCGTGCATCTCGCGAATCGCAATTCCGGCCGCCTGTAGCTTCTCGGCCACATCGCGCTTCGCCGCGTCCAGATTGTCGTCCGTTATGACATGCAGGCGGTCGCCAAACAAGGAGATCTTTGATCGCCCGAGCTGGGTTTTTAGCAGATCCGCCGCCCGCTGCGGGTCGGCGACGGTCAATTCCAGCAGGTGGCCGCCCTGTTTGCTTTTTACGCCGCTCGGCGTTCCTTCGGTGACCAACTCGCCTGCCACCATAAAGCCCAGGCGGTTGCACTGCTCGGCCTCTTCGAGGTAATGGGTGGTCACCAGAATCGCAGTGCCGCGGTCCGCAAGCCGGTTAATCATGCGCCAGAACGCGCGGCGGGCCAGCGGATCCACGCCGGAGGTCGGCTCATCCAGAAACAGCACGCCGGGTTCGTGCAAAATCGCCGCGCCAAAGGCAACGCGCTGTTTCCAACCGCCCGGCAAACTTCCGGTAATCTGCTTTTCCTTGCCCTCCAGGCCTGAAAAGTCCAGCACCCAGCGTTTCTTCGCGTCCACTTGTGCACGCGGCACGCCATAAACGCCGGCAAAAAACTCCAAGTTCTCACCGATCGTCAGGTCGTCGTACAGCGAAAACTTCTGCGACATGTAGCCGACGCGTTCGCGCACGGCGGGCGATCGCAAACTGCCGGTCTTACCCGCCAACTCGCCGACGCCGGACGACGGCTCCATTAACCCGCAGAGCATTTTGATGGTGGTGGTTTTGCCTGCGCCATTCGCCCCGAGCAGCCCATAAATCTCGCCGTATTTCACTTGCAAGCTAATGTGCTTGACCGCCTCGAACGAACCGAAGTGTTTCGATAATTCCCTGGCTCCGATGGCGACCGATTCGCGCGATTCCGCACGCTTCCCGCTTGCCGGAAATTCGGGAGCGTGCGTTTCCTGTCCCATCTGGCGGAGTGTGGCAACAAATGTATTTTCCAGTGTCGGCTGCGTGATGCGCAGTTCTTCCAGGGGAAGATGGGCGGCCTCAAGCTGCTGACGGACAAATCGCTGCCCTGCTTCCGGGTCCTTCACCAGCACATCCAACCGATCGCCGAATCGCTGCACATCCGCGATTTGCCCGCCGCTCCTTCGCAACTCGTCTTCGGCTTTTCCGAGGTCGCTGGTCTTCACCTCCAAGCGCTTCATCCCCAGGCTGTCGCGCAGCTCCGCCGGCGTCCCAGTCTTGTGGATCTCGCCCAAGTGCATGAGTGCCACGCGATGGCAGCGCTCGGCTTCGTCCAGATAAGGCGTAGCCACGACGATCGTCAGCCCGCCGGACGCCAGATGCGCCAGCGCATCCCAAAACTCGCGCCGCGAAACCGGATCGACGCCCGTGGTCGGTTCGTCGAGCAGCAGCACGCGCGGCTCCGCAATCAGCGCGCATACGAGCGAGAGTTTCTGCTTCATGCCCCCGCTCAGCCTGCCCGGCAAGACGTTCGGTAAAACGGTCCATGTCGAACATCTGTAAGTAGCGCGCGGCTCGCTCGAAAGCTTCTTTGGCCGGGACTCGCCGCAAATCGCCCACGTAGCGAATGTTTTCGCTTACGCTCAAGTCCGGATACAAACTGAACGATTGCGTCAAATAGCCGGCGAGTGATCTCGCTTCCCGGGCGGGCTTTCCAAAAACCTGCGCGTCGCCTGCGCTAGATTCCATGACTCCCGCTAAAATCTGGAACGTGCTGGTTTTACCTGCACCATCCGGCCCGATCAGGCCGAAGATCTCTCCTTGCCGGATTGCGAGGTCGATCCCACGCACCGCTTTAACAGGGCCATAATCCTTTTGGAGGCCGTTGACTTTGACGGCTAGGGGAGCCGGAGCCTGGCCAATCACGGAAGACGGGCCGCTCACTCGTGCCTCGCCGTGCCGGGCCAGCTCTCGCCCGAAGTTAGAATTTCCCCGTCGGCGGGCATGCCTGGTTTCGCATACCCGAAACCCTCTTTCAATCCCAGCTTCACGCCCACAACCTGCTTCACACGGTCGTTTCGGAAATACGTATTTTCGGGTGTAAACGTGGCTTGCGGGTCGATACGCAGAACATAGGCTTCGAGCGGCTGCTTGGGATTCGAATCGAGGTACACGCGCGCCGGCTGCCCGAGCTTGATGCGGCCAATCGCTCCCTCCGGAATGTAGCCCCGCAAATAAACTTTTTTCAAATCGAGCAGCGTCACCACTGGCGTACCTGCGGTCAGCATCTCGCCCGGCTCCGCGGTACGAGTCAGAATCGTGCCCGTAAATGGGGCGCGGATCTGCAAGTCGTTGCGATCCTCGCGCGCTTCTTCGAGTTGCGCCGCCGCCCGCCGCTCATCAGCAGCGGCGCCCGCGATTTGAGCCTGCTGCTGCGCCAGCTGCTGCCGAACGACGGCTACTTGAAAGCCGCGAATGTCGGGATTCTGGCGGCTTGATTGCGCTGTCGTCAATGCGCCGCGCGCCGCCTCAACGCGCCGCTTCGCAGCGGCTACCATGGCGGCCTGGGTAGCCGCGGTGGTCTGCGCCTGCTTACCCTGCCGTTCGGCAACCGCGCCCGTGGCCACCAGACGCGTGTATGCATCCCGATCGAACGCCGCCAGTTCGTACGACGCTTCCTGCTGCGCCAGATCGGCTTCAGCTGCCGAAAGCTCCGCTTCCGCCTGGCGCACGCGGCCTTCCGAATCAACCTGCGACTGGCTCTTCTCTACACGAGTCTGGCGTTGCTGCTCGCCGAGAATCGCCACCTGCTGCCGGGCCGACCGCAATTGCGCGGCCGCTTGCGCCAGACTCGCCCGCGCCTGATCTTCCCGAGCCCGTACCTGCCGGTCATCGAGCGTCGCGATCACGTCGCCCGCCTGCACCTGGTCTCCTTCTCGAAAGCGCAACTCGAGCAACCGCCCGGTCGCCTTGCCCGCGACCGCCGAATCGTCGCCTTCGATCCGGCCACTCAGAAACGTTACGTTTTCCGGCTGGGCCGGACGCGCGAATACCAGGCGCCAAATGAGCAGTGCCGCCACAGCTATCACCACAACCACCAAACCCGCGACCACCCGTCTTCGCATCTAGTTCTCCTTTGCGCGCCCTTTTGCTGCCTGGATTCCGGCGAGCGAAAAAACCGCGATGTGCTCCGCCACCTCGTCGAGCTCTTTCGAGGTAAATCGGAATTCCGGCCACACTCTTCCGATTACGTCCCTCGCGATCAGATAATGCCTCACCTGTCCGACCACGCTGTGGAGGCATAGCTTCACGATTCGCGATTCGGGCGGAAGGCCCGCAATTGACCCGATTGCCCGTCCAAGCATTTCACTCTGCGGCCGGATCAATTGTTCGATGATCACATCCAACGCCGGAGTCGGCAGCATCATTTCCTGCAGCATCAGTTTCAAATGCCAGGCGGGACGCGACGAATCGAACATACTTCCCAGCACGTACTGAATGAACCCGCGAAGCGCGTGTTCGGGGGACGCATGCTTATCCACTGGCGCGTTCGGGAGCATAGCTGCCAGCGAATAGCGCAGCACTTCCGTGTACAGGCCCAGCTTGTCCCGGAAGTGATAGTTGACGGCTGCCACGTTGGCGCCGGCCCGAAGACAGATGGTGCGGATGCGGGCGTTGTGATAGCCATGCTCGGCAAACACCGGCCCCGCTGCTTCGAGGAGTCGGGTACGGGTTAACTCATCAGCGGCCATTCATGTAAACAGCAGCTTAAAACAGGTGTTTAACTGGGTCAAGAAAAAAATTCGTCTACTCCTGAGAATTCTTTGGCCTATCCGCCACTCTCCCACCAGCAATGGCAACATCTGCTGTACTGGCCAACCTCCCGCAGCGTCAGGTTGTCCGGGAAAATCCTTTGGCGACCGTCATGGACGATTGCGTCGTCATCCGGGACACCGCCCCCCTGTCCCACATCATTATTGGCCTTTCTCATCTGACCGGCATGAAGCGGCGCCGCATCCAGCATCCAGCGCTGCTCGTGATTTCTGCAGGTCTGTTTCTAATTTCGGCGGCCGCCTACGCCTCGCACGCCTCGGAAAGCGCCCTGGTGGTGGCACTCGCGGGCTGCGCACTCATCGCCGGCTACTTTCTTTCGCGGCGGGAGACGGTCATTTTCCTGGCGGGCCGTTACTCCGCCGAAACTGGCCCGGGAACACTCTCGGAAGCGGCCATGCTAATCGCCGCGGTCCAAAAGGCTCAAGCCATTTAACTCTTTGCGCGGCACGTCAGGCAAGACCGAGCGATTTTCCCTTCGTACGCTGCAATCGGTTCAAGCGTTTCGCTGGGCCCCGATATCCCGAAGGCGGGAAGAAATAGCGAAGCTCTGTCCCGGCGTGCAGTTCCGGCGAGCAAAGATCCGAACTACTTGTCCCGGGTGCGGACGGTTTGGTCAAACTTGCATTGACGGCGCAGAGGGGTGGGAGTAGCCTTAAACCATGGACCCGAGTGTCGAAATTTTTGTGCCCTCGCGGCTATACTCGCGCGTAGCGTGGGCGGCTTTGGCCGGGGCGCTGGTTTCGGCTCTTTGCGGGTTTCGGGCTCCACTGGCATTTATACCGGGATTTCTGTGCGGACTCACCTCGGCGGGGCTTTGCTGGCTGGCAAACCGCCCGCAAATCCGGACCGGCGAGGCGCAATTCAACATTGGGGAACGTGCAATCGCCTGGCGGGAGGTGCGGGAGATCAATAGCACCCGGTTTCTTTCTCCACTTCTCTTAAAGATCAAATTGACGAATGCGCGGCGGGTCCGGCTGGTATATCCGGGCGAGCCGGAGCGCATCGAGCAGCTTTTAATTCAACTGCGGAAACATTCCGAACTGGCGACCTTCGACGGGGTGGCTCACCGGGACTACTGGACGTGGATGGGCCTGAACAACAAGCATGCAGAGAATCCCGTTCTGGAGCAGCCGGTAAAGATGGTGAGCAGCGAAGAAGAAGAAGAGATCGAGCGGCTGTACCAGAAGCTGAAGACAGTAGGGCGTTTGGATTCGAGGGTGGAATCGCCGAATAGCTCCGACGAGGAATGAAATCGATTGGAGGGAGTCTTCGAGGCCGCATCCGGCAACGGGTCTGCCCGAGTTGAGCAAGCGGCTTTTGTGGTTTGGGGCGGCAGTGTTGCTGGCGGTGGCGGTGTACGCGTTTCGAAGGCCCGTGCTCGCGGCGATGGGCCGGGCGCTGGTGGAAAACGATGCTCTCCAAAAAGCAGACTGCGTTCTGGTGCTGGGCGGCGATGAATTTGGCTCGCGCATTTTGACAGCCGGGCAACTCGTGCGGGAAGGATACGCGCCGTATGCCTGGGTCGATGGTCCAGTTTTGCTGGTCGGCCACGCTTCCGATTCAACAATTCAATACGCGGAGCAGCAGGGCTTCCCTCAGAGTTTCTTCCGACCCCTCGAACTGCCGAAGGAAGTGGATTCGACGGCGTCTGAGGCGAAATACGTAGGCAGCACTCTTCGGCGCTCCGGCGTAAAAGCAATTCTGCTGGTGACGAGCAATTATCATACGCGGCGCGCGGCGCGCTTCATGCGGGCGGCGAATCCGTGGCTCAAAGTGACCGTAGTGGCCGCCCCGGATCCTTTCTTTTCCGCCGACGGATGGTGGAAAAATCGAAACGGCAAAAAGACTTTCCTGCTCGAAACGACCAAGACGATAACTGAGATGGGGGGCGTTTAGGTGCTGAAGACGCTTGCAACGCTCTGGCCCTACTTGCGTCGATACCGGAAGGGTCTGGCCCTCGGCATGGGTGCGCTGGCAGCCAAAGATTTGCTCGCCGTGGCGCTGCCGGTCGTGATCAAATTTGGAATCGATTCGCTCACCAAAGGCTTCGTGATGCGAGTTGTGATCGAACTCGCTGGACTGCTGATCGGGCTCTCGCTGGTAAAAGGCGTCTTCCAGTATTGGATGCGCGTGATTATCATCGGGATCTCGCGCGACATTGAATTCGACATTCGCAACGATATATTCAGCCATTTAGTGGAACTGTCGCAGGATTTTTATAGCCGCTATCGAACCGGCGACATTATGGCGCGCAGCACGAACGATTTGAACGCGGTACGCATGATGTTGGGTCCGGGGATTATGTACTGCGCGGAGACGACCGTAATGCTAGTGCTCTCGGTGGCGGTGATGCTGCAGACAGATTGGCGGCTCACGTTGATGGCATTGATTCCGGCTCCGTTCGTTTCCGTGGCGGTGATGTATTTCGGGCGGCGGATTCATACGCGCTTCGAGCATATACAGAAGATGTTTTCCGATATAAGCAGCCGCGTGCAGGAGAACCTGGCGGGCGTGCGGGTGGTGCGGGCGTACGCCCAGGAGAAGGCGGAAGTAAAGCAATTCGAAGGCTTGAACCAGGACTACATTCGCGAGAACATCGGTCTCGCGCGCATTCAAGGGATGTTCATGCCGCTGCTGCAGGCGTTGATCGGAGTGACATTTTTGCTGGTGCTGTGGGCGGGGGGCGTGCAATTAATGAAGGGGCGCATTACGCTTGGCGGGTTCGTGATGTTCAACACCTATATGGGCATGCTGATCTGGCCGATGATTGCGTTCGGATGGGTGGTGAACCTGATGCAGCGCGGGACGGCATCGTTGAACCGCATCAACGAGATGCTGCATGAGAAGCCTTCGATCGGGGCGCCGCTGGCCGCCGCCTGTCTGTTGCCGGACGCGTATGCGGCGGAAGTTCAGTTTCGCGACGTGACGGTGAAGTACGGAGAGCGGGAAGCAGTTTCGCATTTGAACCTGAGGATTGCGGAAGGCGAAACAGTGGCGATTGTGGGGCACACCGGCAGCGGAAAGACGACGCTCGCGAGCTTGGTGCCGCGCTTGTTCGATCCGCAAGAGGGCGCGGTGGAATTCGGCGGGAGGGGCGTAAAGGATTTCGATCCGGAAGAGTTGCGCCATGAGATCGGGTTCGTGCCGCAGGAGACATTTCTATTCAGCGCAACGCTTGGGGAGAATATTGCGTGGGGCGCCCCCGATGCTTCGAAGGAAGAGATTGCGTGGGCCGCGGAGGTGGCGGGTCTGACGAGCGATATCGAGGGATTTCCAAACGGCCTTGATACGATCATTGGCGAACGCGGATTGACCCTCTCCGGCGGACAGAAGCAGCGCACTGCGATTGCCCGGGCGATTTTGCGGAATCCGCGGATTTTGATTCTGGACGATGCGCTTTCGAGCGTAGATACGGTGACGGAAGAGAAAATTTTGAATCGCTTGTCGGAGGTGATGCACAACCGGACGACGATTCTGATTTCACACCGCGTATCGACCGTACAGAATGCCGATCGGATCGTGGTGTTGAGCCACGGCAGGATTGTAGAAGCGGGCACACACGAGGAATTGCAGCGGCTGGGCGGATACTACGCCGAGCTATACGAGAAGCAAATGCTCGAAGAGGAACTGGAGGCAATATGACAAGACGGACATGGCTGTTGGCGGCAGCCGCTCTCGGCGGCAAAGCGTTCGGACAGGAATACCGGATCCGCGGCGCAGACATTAAGTTGGGCGTGGCGTCCTTTTCATTTCGCAAGTTCACGCGAGAACAGGCGATCCAAATGACCAAAGAGCTGGGGACGCCGTATTTGAATGTGAAGTCGTTTCACTTGGCGCTGGACAGCACACCCGCGCAGATCGAGGCGGCGAAAAAGGAATTTGCGGAGAACGGGATCATAACGGTCGGGTGCGGAAACGTCAGTTTCGATAAAGATGATGAGGCGGACATTCGCAGCAAGTTCGAATACGCCAAACTGGCCGGCTTTCCGCTGATTGTGTGTGCGCCTACGCCGGTGACGCTCCCGAAGCTGGAGCCGTTCGTCAAGAAGTACAACATCAAGATTGCCGTGCACAATCACGGGCCGGAAGACAAATACTTTCCGACGCCGCAGAGCGTGCTGGCGATCGTAAAAAATATGGATCCGCGATGCGGGTGCTGCGTGGACGTGGGGCACACGGCGCGAACCGGCGTGAACCTGGTGGAGACGGTAGCCGAGGTTGGGCCGCGGCTGCTCGACATGCATATGAAGGATCTGGCAAATCCGATGGTCAAGGAATCGCAGGTGCCCGTAGGCGAAGGAAAGTTGCCGATCAAGGGAGTTTTTGCGCAGTTGGTGAAGATGAAATATCGGGGATCGGTGAATCTGGAGTATGAAGTGCAGCCAGACGATCCGATGCCGGGCATGAAGAAGAGTTTTGCTTACATGCGTAAGGTGTTGGACGAGTTGAAGAGCTGAAATATTCGCTCTCGGGTTTGTGATTTCTGCTTAAGACTATTGGATGGCTGTAGCGGTGCTAGTGACCGCTACGGCGGCTACTTCGTCCGGGATTTCTATCAACGTTTGAGTACCTTCGCCGGGTTTGCTGTCGATCGACAGGCGATAACCGACACCGTATAAGACCCGCAGGCGCTCGTTCACATTGCTGACGCCAATACCGGACGTAAAGAGGCGATCCAGTTTCGAATCCTGAATGCCGACGCCGTTGTCTTCGATCAGGATCATCAGGCGAGACGCTTCGATCCAGGTGCGCAGACGGATGGTCCCGCCATCAATCTTACTTGCAAGCCCGTGCTTTACGGAATTTTCAACTATGGGCTGGAGGATCATGCTGGGAACCATGCGGTCGAGTGTGGCGCCGTCGATCTCTTTTTCAAAGCGGAGCTTGTCGCCGAAGCGCACCATTTCAATGGCAAGGTAATCGTCGATAAAGGAGATCTCTTCGCGCAGCGGCGAAAAATTTTCGGTTTTCCGGAGCAGGCGTCGAAGAATTTTCGAAAGGCGGTAAATCATGCCGCGCGCGCGATCCGGGTCGAGGCGGATGAGGGTCGAGACGGAGTTCAGCGTGTTGAAGAGGAAATGCGGATTGATCTGGTTGGTTAGGGCCGCGAGACGCGCTTCAATGAGACGGGCACGCTGCGTTTCAAGCTGACGCTCGGCGCGGAAGCTGCTCCAGATGTAGAGCGGGAGCGAGACGGCGAACAGCGTCGTGACACAGGAGGCGACGATCAGCCAGAAGGTCGGGCGGGCGGATTCGAACATCAGGAATGTGTTGTGCTTGTGGAATTCCACGTGAACGCCCCAGCGCAACAGTTCGACAATGATGACGAGCGCGTTGCAAAGGATGTTAAACCAGGCGAGGCGAATGACGCGGCGTTCGATCGCGCCGCGGTTCCAGCGCAGGATCTGGCGGAAAAAGCGGTAGAGGTTGAGATCTACGAACGGCGAGAAGTGCCAGATGTCTTCCTTGCGCGGGGCGAGGTCGTGCATCAATCCGCCGATGATTCCGGCGGCGGCGAAGAGCGGCATGGACATCCACTTACTCGCGAACATGTCAGGCAGCGAAACGCACATTCCGGTAATCAGTCCGCTGACATAGCCGCCGAGGAAGCCCGCGATCATGGAGCCTTCGAGCGCGAGATCGATGGCCTGGTACTGATTCGTCAGGCTACGGATGCCGGCGCTGGCACCGAACAGCACGGAGAAAATGAAAGCGAGCTGGATGCGGTCGCCCACGGTGCGGTCATCGCGCAGTAGAATTTTTTGAATGCTTTTGAAGCGCATGAGAATGCTCGCGATGGAGGCGGAGACGGCCACCTTGATGAGTAGAGCGGCGAGTTGCTGCTGGGTGAGCATTCCGGCTTTTATGATAGACGGCACTTCAGCAGGCGCGAGCAGCATCGGATAATAGGTGGGGCAGAGTCAGGAAAAAGTATTGCCGGATTTCAAATTGAATAAGGTCGCGGAAGCGGATTTCCCGAGCCGCTTCGGATCCTTTCGGATTTACGGATTTGAGGGGGTGCGGCCGGACCAGACAGAGGAAGCAGTGGTGCTCAAGCTGGGCGATTTGTCGGCCGGCGGAAGCGCTCCGCTGGTCCGGATTCATTCGCAATGTTTGACCGGCGACGTGTTTCACAGCCTGCGCTGCGATTGCCGGTCCCAGCTAGAACTGGCAATGGACGGGATTGTGGCGGAAGGGCGCGGACTGTTGATTTACGAGCATCAAGAGGGCCGCGGGATCGGACTATTGAATAAGCTCCGGGCCTATGAACTGCAGGACGGCGGTCTCGATACCGTAGAGGCCAATGTGGAGCTTGGCTTCGAACCGGATTTGCGGGATTACGCTTTGCCGGCGGCGATACTCTTGTACTTCAACGCGCGAGCAGTACGCTTGATGTCGAATAATCCGGATAAGGTAGCGGCACTTGAGAAGGCAGGAATCCGCGTAGTGGAGCGCGCGCCAATTATTGTGCCGCCCTTGGATACAACGGCGGAATATTTGCGGACCAAGCGCGAGAAGATGGGGCATTTGTTTTAATTGCTATGCTAGCCGAAGCGGGCCCTTAGCTCAGCGGTTAGAGCAGAGGACTCATAATCCTTTGGTCGAAGGTTCAAATCCTTCAGGGCCCATCAGGTTATCTATCCCGTACTGAATGATTTACAGGCAAACTTGGCAACACGCCATTAAGCCGCCGGTCGAACTTGCCACTTTTGTAAACAGCCATGAGTGAAGTATGCGGGCGGGTGCGCCTTGCAAGGTAGTCACGGAAGTACCGAAAAGCTCTCAGATTCCTGAGACCGTAGCGAGCTACATCATTCCTTGCCTAAATACTTAGCTTGTGCTTTCTCGCCGTCCTCTTTATTTATCAGCAGATATTTGTACTCGCCTCCGCCTTGATCGTCCCGGATCACACTGATTTCCGTGATAGGCAACCACAGCGTTGTGTCAATTTGATCTACCGAATTGATTTGCCATAGCGATCCGTCTTCAAGCGTGATGGTTTTCCCGCCCGAATTAACCTTTATCCAATGCCCGTCACTTGAGCCATGATAGGCAGCCGGAGACCGGTGCGGCACGACGGTTGCCGTACCCGAGGGAGTCCCACACTTCGATTGTCCTAGGCTGTAAGCTTTCTGAATAACATCCTTCAGAAATCCGTTCAGAGCGATCTTTTCCGCGTCTGTCATCCGGTCGACGCCAATTTCCCTCCGCTGTGCTGACGTCATCAATTTGATCGCCCCCGTGTCTGGTGGTTCCACGGCAGACGATAGTCCCTGAAATAGTAAACAGGTAATGAGTAGATGCTTAGAACTTATGCCCATACGGGCGAGAGTCTATCATTACGATCCGGCAGAGCACGGGCAAACAAAGAGCGAATACGCTAGCCTTCCTGGGTGCAGTGCTGTCTTCTCGAACTCCGAGGTAAGGACGGTAAGCGGCACTGCCTCACTTTGAAGCCGCCAGTGTGTTCGATGCGGCGTACCGAGATATTCAGGCGTGGAGCCGCCTCTGGTGGTTTTGATCCCGAAACGATGGTGATACTTCAAGTGGGCGAGGAGCGCTGATATGATTTCGAGCGATGATAGACCCCGAGGAAAATGATTCAAAAAGCTGGCGCGTCAACGCGGAACACACGCTATCTGCCTCTTTCTACCTCTTTGAACACGACAGCCAATTCATATTCTCCTTCCCGGCGTCACTGCTCGGACATCACGCGCTCGAAATGCTCTTGAAATCAGCGCTCATTGAAGCGGGTCAGACCATTCGCAAGGGGCATGTTTGGGGACACGTGCTACGTGATCTAGCTGAGGACCTAGCAAAACATCGCAGCGACTTTGACAAAGTCCTGGGGCAACCGTTGCATGCTATTTCTGCGAAGACCATGTGTGAATATCTGGATTATTTCGATTCTTACTTCAAGGAGTTCCGATATCCAAAGGCTCCCAATCGTGTCCAGGGTTGGAGGATGGGGACGTATCGGTGGTTCAGAAACGGGCAAACTCTTGATTGAACTGTGTGATCTAATCCGGCCTTTCGCTTTCAACTAATCGGTCAAAATAAGACGCTCTTTTAGAGGCCGCCAGGGGTGCCTATTAACAGCGGGTGATACATTTCCCTACCTAAACGCAGCGATGCGGCACGGGTTACGCCCTCTTCATCAGCCCCTCCAGGCCGCATTGTTCGTACCGCTCGAAAGTTTTGTAAGCGGTCTTGCGCGAGATCCCAAGCTCCCGGCACAGCGAAGCCATGCTTTCGCCTTCCTTGAGCCGGATGACAAACCGCATTCGTTCATCCATAACAGAACTCTCCTTCCACGGCATCCCCTTTCCCGCCTCCCCTCGGGCGAAAAAGTGTAACCCATGTCTCCGGTACGTTCTGTTACCTATGTCTCGGGTCGGTCATGAGCGCCGGCCTGGCGAGGTGCATGCAGGACGGCACCGACAGAGGCCTTAGGTTGGGAGCAACCGGCGTTTGAAGACGGCAACGCCCGGTGGACCGGTTTCGAGAAGCTTGTATTCGGGCCATAGCGTGGGCAACAGGCGTTGGAGGGCGGCTTGGGGGGATTTGCTGTCCGTAATCAGAATGTAATCGAGCGTTTTTCCAGTCCCCTGCTGGAACCGCTTTACAGCGGCTTCGAAGTCGCCGTGCGAAGCGGGATGAAGATAGTTTTCGTCGAGATAGTAACCGGGGCGGAAGCGCGTCCAAAAGGCTCTGCGGCCGGCTTCGTAGTCGAGCAGATCGACAACGTGCCTCGGCGCCCAAAGATCGATCGCGTGATCCATTGGGTGCACGTCTTCCGATTGCGCGCGGTAATCGATTTGACACACGAAACTGTTCGGCGCGATTTCGTTGCCGAGCCGATTCACGGCGGCAAGCTCCGTATTCGCCTGCTTCCATTCGGGCAACCGAGCCAGCAGTCAGCCAGATCGCGAACAACACGGAGATAGCGGAGGCCGCCTGAATGAGCGGCCTGGGCAGCGTCACTGCAAGCCACAGCGCCAGGACCAGAAAACCGAACAAGAGAAGCCGCACTTCGATGAAAGTTCCTTCGCCGATGCGGCCTGGGCTGAAAAGGCCAAGCAGGAAAAGCACGATCGAGATGGGCAGCAGGACATCGGCATAAACCGGCCTTGTTTTGCGGCGCATTCCTAAATTCCCAATCAAAGCCGCAATGAGAAAGAGAAAAAGAAGGCGCGCGGGAAAGGAATCGGAAGCAAAGAGGCGCACCGGGCTGCTGGTGTAGACGGGCCACAACCAGGTGCGAAGCGAATGAAATTTCTCGAATGTGACCAGGCTGTTTTCATGCGCAAAGATCAGGTTGGGTATAGCGAAAGGAATAAAAACAAGAATCGGAAAGAGGGCTTGCCTCCAGTTGCGAGTGCGAAATTCGGCTGCGATAGACATGAGCCCGACGATTAAGCCGCAGGCGGCCCAACTCAGTGGATGACAGGCGTACACTGCAGCCGCCGCAACAAGCAGCCAGGTCAAATGACGCAAGTTCCAGCGTCCCCGATAGCGCAAACACAAGCCAACGCACACCAGGACGAACGGAACGCCGAGGCTGAAGCTCCAGAAGCCCATCTGCTCCGGCCAGTTATAGAGAAACGGAAATATCAGCAGCGGCGCAGCCGGGTGAAGCGGCTTTACCGCCCGGGTGGCATAGAGGAAAGCGAGCGCGAGGCCCAGGATGCACAGGGTGATGATGAGTTTTTCGCACACCTCGGGCGGCACGGAGAGGCGCATGAGCTCGATCACCAGTCCGTGGCCGGCGAGATTTCCGGCGGGCGGAATTTGCGGGACAAACGCCTGTTGAAACACCGGCGTGTGCGCGTAATGCACAAAAACGTAAGAATTGAACAAATGCGACGGGCCATCGGACGATGGGAAATAGGGGAACCACCAAATGGGAACGAGCTGCAGAAAAAGCAGCGCGAAGAAGGCCAGGGTGAAGAGAACTTTGGGATCGCGTCTGGAATCAGGCAAAATTTCTGACGTTATAATCCTTCAAGGGAATGCAAGAATGCCTTTCGGTCGTTATTCCAGCTTATAACGAGCAAACTACGCTGCCTAGCGTGACGCGGCGCGTGCTCGAACAGCCGCATGTAAAAGAACTGGTGATTGTAAATGATTGCTCGAAAGACGATACGGGCAGAATCGCGGATGAACTCGCGCGGCGAGATGCGCGCATCAAGGTAGCCCATCACAAAATAAACCAGGGCAAGACAGAGGCGCTGAAAACCGGTTTTGCGCTAACTACCGGCGACATCGTGATCATCCAGGATGCGGATCTGGAGTACGATCCGTCAGAAATTGGCGAAGTGATTGGCCCAATTTTGAGCGGCGAGGCGGATGTCGTGTACGGCTCGCGTTTTCTGGTTCGCAAAGCGGCGCGCGTGCTGTATTTTTATCACTACCTGGCGAACAAAGGACTGACGTTCCTTTCGAATCTTTTCACCAACGTGAATATGACGGACGTGGAGACCGGCTATAAGGCATTTCGCGGCGAGATCATTCGCAACATGGTGATTACGAGCTCGGGGTTCGGGTTCGAGATTGAAGTGACGGCAAAAGCGGCGAAGCTTAAGTGCGCAATGTATGAGGTGCCAATCTCCTATCGTGGGCGCACCTATGAGGAAGGTAAGAAAATCGGGTTGTCCGATGGATTCGCGGCGCTCTGGTACATTCTGAAGTTCAATTTATTTTGCAGCCTGCGGGATTCGTATAGAGTTGTGCCGGATCTGACGGCCCGGGCTAGTTTTGAAGGGAATGAGTAGAGCGGAGCAGAGCGCGGCAGTCTTCTGGGTGCGTTAGCGCGGTTTTGATAATGCGGCAGACGGACCCTATATCGTCTGGCGTTACGGTCGTTCCGGTGGGCAGCACCAACACGCGGCTACATAGAACTTCCGTGTTGGGGAGCAGCAGGCCGGCGTGAGGGAAATAGCTTCGATACGGTTCCATTCGATGGCAGCCGGGATAGAAATAGCGGCGCGCTAATACGTTTTCCGCTTTGAGAATTTGAACGATCTCATCGCGGCTGATACCGGTTCGCTCTTCCTCAATTTCAAAGACGATGTACTGATAGTTGCTGCGTTCGTTGTCCTCAAACAGCACCATCCGCAGCCCGGGAAGGTGTGCCAGCTCGGCGCGATAGAGTGCATAGTTGCGGCGATTGACCGCGACAATTTCCTCGAGGCTTTCCAAGCCGGTGAGCCCCATAGCGGCGGAGATTTCTGTCATTTTGCCGTTGGTTCCGAGGAAGGTGACTCGATCGACGCCCGCGAACCCGAAGTTTTTCATCAGACGGATCTTGCGCGCGAGCTCGTCGTTGTTAGTCGCAATGGCGCCCCCTTCGAACGAATTGAAAAATTTGGTGGCGTGAAAGCTGAAGACCTCACAGAGTCCGAAGTTTCCAATGGGAGTGCCATCCAGCGAGCAGCCGAAAGCATGGGCGGCATCGTAGATAAGCGTGAGGCCGTGTCGGTCCGCGAGCTGCTGGAGAGCAGCGTGATCGCATGGCTTGCCCCAAACATGCACGCCGATGATGCCGCTGGTTCGCGGGGTGATCAAACGGGCGGCCTGTGCCGGGTCCAGATTATGAGAGCCGGGCGCAACATCGCAAAAGACCGGAGTAATTTCCTGCCATTGTAATGCGTGGGCGGTCGCGATGAAGGTGAATGACGGAACGATGACCTCGCCTTTCAGTTCGGCCGCGCGAATAGCGATTTCGAGCGCCACCGTGGCGTTGCAAATGGGAATGCAATGCCGCACGCCGAGGGTCTGCTTCAGTTTCTGTTCGAATTCCTGCACGACCGGGCCAAGATTGGTGAACCAGCGGCGATCCACGATTTCGTGAATGCGCCGGAAGAGAGATTCTTCGGAGCCGATATTCGGGCGGCCCACATGCAGCGGTTCTTTGAAATGGGGAATGCCTGTCGAGATGGCTAGGTTGTTAGGCGTCATCGTTCGGCCAAACTCACTGCATGTAGGATTCGTCCGGACGACGCGATTTCACGATCCGTGCGGGCATGCCAAAAACAACCACTTCGTCGGGCATATCGCGAAACACCGCTGCTCCGGCACCGACGACGGTGTCGCGGCCTATGGTCGTTTTTTCACGAAGTACAGCTCCGATGCCAACGCTGCTTCGCAGCCCAACGATAGCTCCGCCTCCGAGTTGAGCACCGCCCGAAACACTAGAATAATCCGCTAACTGGCAGTCGTGATTGATAGCACCACCCGTATTTACGATGCATCCTTCTCCAAGCACCGCGTTTGCCATCACCGCAGCACCAGACATCAGCACAGTGCCGCGACCGATCCGGGAAGACTTGGAGACGAATACGTTCGGGTAAATGACGGTTGGGAAATCGATACCAGGTATCGTTTCATGCCAGAAAACCAGACATCTTGCAACGAGCCCAGTTATCGCCGATCGCCACGAATAAGGACCGGCAGGCATATTGATTGGAGAGCCAGCTACTTCCTCCGGTGCACCGAGAATGACGATATCCATGCTTCTTTGCGCCTTTAGGTTCGAATGAGTCGAGAAGTCCGATCATCTCATATTCGCCGCGCAGTTCGATTGCCTCCAGCACGGTACTGGCGTGCCCGGAACTGCCGATTATGAGAAGCGGCTTCATACTACGGGGGTCACTGGCGGCTTGAAATAGTCAACTAAGTACAGAGGACGAGGCCGCACCTGGTCGAGCGCTCGCCACACGTATTCGCCAACAATGCCGATGGCCAGCAGCTCGAGGCCGTGCAGAATCAACAGGGCGATCATGACAGAAGTCCAGCCAGGCGCCGCGGTACCCAAGAAAACGCGCTGCAACACCAGAGCAAAGGATAGCAAGACCGCCGGGACGAATACCAGTATTCCAAGCAGCGTGATGAAACGGATGGGCACAAACGAGTAAGCGACAAAGCCATCCACGAAATACTTCACTTTACCCAGCAATGTCCAGCCGGACTTGCCCAGATTGACGCGCACGGCGACGGTAGGGAATTTGCGAGATGCGGCTGCTGGCCGATAGAATCTGGCCTTGCAGAAAGCCATTTCGCTCGGGCGAGTTTATGATCCGCTCGATCACGGCGCGATCGAGCAGGAAAAAGTCGAATCCACCAAGTGGGAATTCGGGAGCGCCCAGCGTTGCATCAAGCGATAGAAGAGTTTGGATGTTATGTGCTAAAGACGGAATCTTCGCGGCTCCCACGAACCCCGATCACCGTATTGGCTCCGCTATGCCACGCGGTAAACATCGGCGCGATCATCTCGGCGGGATCTTGCAAGTCGCTGGAAATGACACCGCACAGTCGCCCGCTGCAGCGGCCCAGGCCCGCGTAGATGGCAGCGACCTGACCAAAATTGCGAGTCAGATTCATTACGCCGACCACGCTCGGGAATTCCAGAATGCAGTTCTTCCAAAGCGAGAATCGTATTATCGCGTGAGCCATCGTTTACCAAAATAATTTCATACTCAGAAAAGTGTCCTTGACCGATCCAGCTCCGGCTTTCAGAGCCAAAAAGTTTTGTTCGAATCGAGAGTTCATCCTGATAGGCACGGGATAACCACAGAAAGCTTCGGCATCGAATGCAATTCGCATCACTGCTAAACATTTTTCCATACAGATAGACTGAGACACGTGCGGCCATCTTCGAACAAAGTTCAGAAAATGACCTTTCTGGTTCCTCTGCTGGTATCGCTTTTTTATTCGGTCGATATTTGTCTGCGGGCGTCCGAAAAGTTTTTCTGGTATGACGAGCTATTTACGGTTTATTTCGCACAATTAGCCGAGTGTACATGCTTTGGGCAGCGCTCACGAATCGGCATCGACTTCAACCCGCCTTTATTCTACTGGCTGACTCGGGCTTGCAATTCGTTATTTGGGAACGGGTTGGTCGCCATGCGGCTGCCGGAAATTGTTGGTTTCTGGATCTTCTCGTTGTCGCTGTTTCGTTTTGTACAAAGCGCTCCGGAGTGCTGGCCGGGCTTACCGCGATGTTGTTCCCGATTGTCACAGAGGCCTATTACTACGCCTACGAAGCGCGCCCGCATGGAGTGGTGCTCGGGCTTTTGCGGGCTGGCCATCGTGTGCTGGCAAGTGGCCATGGAACAGACACCGCAGGCGGGGTTGGTGGCTGGCCGGTTTCGGAGCGGCGCTGCTCGGCGCATTCCTGATGCACTGTTTCGCGCTGACGCTGTTCGCGCCGTTTGAGCTGGTCGAACTGTATCGCACATCGCTGCGGCGGCGGATCGATTGGGCGGTTTGGTTCGGGATGCTATTCCGACGGTGCTCGCGAGTGTGCTTTATCTTGCGCTCCTGCGTTCGTATCAAAGTTTTCCACGCACACCAATTTCACCGGGATCGACGCCCCCGGGCTGGCAGCAGGTGCTTTACTTTTTCCAGTTTCTGCTCGAGCCTTGCCTCATGGTCATGCTGGCGCTGTTCGGTATTTTCGCGCTAGACCGTTTCTTAACTTGCCGCGAGAAGCCAAATGGATCCGTCCCATTCGAGCAACTCGACATGCTATTGGGTTATCATTTCTCGCTGTTCCGCTTGCGGGTGTGGTGCTGGCGAAAGCGGCGCACACGCCGTACTTTTATCGCTATTTCATTTCGAGTGTAACGGGCATTTCGATTAGTTTTCGGTTTGGCGAGCGCGCCTTTACGGGCTCGGTTTGGTTGCGCGTTGGCGGCTTTGATGGTGCTCGGCGTGTCTGGTGAATTTCGGCCGGGTTGTGACAAAGCGGCTGCACGGCGAAGGCGAATGGTTGCTTGAGCCGAGTTCGCATGAGCGCCTCGATACGACGCCCGGGCGACCCCTCGCGCTGCATTCGCTTTTGCAGGCGGAACGACGAACGTACCCGTTGCGGTTTTGAATTCGTTCGATTTTATTTACCTAGTGCATTACGCGCCAGCGCCGATGCAGGAGCCGCCTGTATTATGTGACGGAGAGCTGCCACGGATTTTGCGTACTGCGCATTCAAGCGATTGCTTGCCTGCTGCGGGTACGTTTCACCCGCCCGAGACTTATCGAGCAATTCATGTGCGCGACAAACCCGACGTTCCTGGCTTACGGGGATGGACCGATACTGAGGCGAACCGCTTTGCTAGGACAAGTGGGCGTACACATTGAAAATTGCAGGCGTTCGGAAACCACTTTTTGGCCCGGGTGAGGCGGTCAGACGTGCGCGGCTGTTTCGTATTCTAAGAAATCGAGGCTTCCTTATGAAATTTCTGGCGTTTGTTTTGTTTTTGTGTACTATGCCGTGCATGATGCAGGCTGCGGATGCGGACATCTACACCGCGAAGGATCTGAAGGCTCTCGCGCAACAGGCGCCGGCTAAAGGATCGGAATATGCGGACCACCATCTCGGAACCTACGGCAATCACTACCTCTTGTTTGTCCGGCGCGACAAGACTGGCTCATCGGAATTGCACGCGCATGATGCCGACGTATTTGTGGTCGAGAGCGGGAGCGGCGTGCTGGTAACCGGTGGCAAGCTCATCGGCGCGCATACTACCAAGCCAGGAGAGATGCGGGGCACTTCGATCCAGGGCGGCACAAGACGCGACATTGGGCCCGGAGATGTGGTGCACATTTCTGCGGGCGTGCCCCATCAGGTTCTGGTCAACAAGGGCGAACCGTTCACATATTTTGTGGTTAAAGTTTCAGGCCAGTAAGACTTTAATCCGGAACCACCGGGATGTTGCTTGTGAAAGCTACTACGGTTCTGGAATTCGCGAGCGAAAGCGAGAATGCGGTTTTCCGAAAACGGCGCGCCGACAATTTGCAAACCGATCGGCAAACCGTTAACGAAACCGCATGGGATTGAGACGGCAGGGAGCCCGCAGAGATTCGAGGCCTGGACCAGGTTGTGCCCCACGCCGCGCTGGGCGGGACGTTTAGGCGGCGTTTCGTCAAAGGGCTGATCGGCGCGATCCGGCGGGCTGAAGTTTGTGGGTGCGATCAGAAGATCGACACCGCCGAACACTCGGCCGAATGCAGCTTGAATCTGGCTGCGGATGCGCATGGCTTTCAGGTAGTCGAGCGCCGAATAGGTAAGGGAAGCTTTCAAACCGTCGATCTGGCTTTGATCGGCAAGCTGATCCACTTGCCCGCTGCGAATGAATTGCTCGAATACGGAAGCGGCTTCGGCATCGATTACGGTGCCGATCACGGGGCCGTAGTGGAACTCGGGAAGCGTGCTCTCGATCATTTGCGCGCCGATCGATTTCACAATCGCAAGTGCATTTTGAAAGGCCGGGCGAAGCGGTTCATCGGGCCATTCGGCGAAATCGATTTCGGCGTATCCGACTCGCGTTTCATGGAATCGCTGATACACCTGCGGCGTGTAGTAAAAGTTCTTGCGCGCCGATGACGGATCGTCATCATCTTTGCCGGCCATAGCGCGGAGGGCCCAGCCGCAATCGTCGGCTGAGCGCGCGAGCACGCCGATTTTGTCGAGCGTCCAGGAGAGCGCCATTGCGCCGTGGCGACTGACTAAGCCGTAGGTCGGGCGCAGACCCGTTACGCCGCAATAGGAAGCGGGCGTGAGAATAGAGCCGGAGGTTTCCGATCCTAGCGCGTATGGCACGAGACCCGCAGCGACGGCCGCTCCCGAACCGCTCGAAGAACCGCCGGCCCAATACGATTTATTCCATGGATTGAGGCATGGGCCTTGCAGCGAAGCAGAGGCCGAGCTGTAACCACCGCCCCCAGCGAGTTCGATCATGGAGAGTTTGCCAATTAGCACCGCTCCCTGATCAGAGAGCTTCTGCACGACCGTTGCGTCTTCCGCGAAGACTTGATTGGCGAACGGCTTCGCGCCCCAGGTAGTTGGATATTTCGCAACCGCGATCAGATCTTTGACCGCGTATGGGATCCCTTGCACCGGCTGCCGGAAGCGTTCGCGCTTCAGATCGAAATCGGCATCTTTGGCTTGCTTACGGCCTGGTTTGACAAGCGAGCAGGCGAGCGCATTGTATTGCGGAGCGATCTTCTCCAGGCGCTTGCCGAGGATTTTGGTTAGCTCGAGCGAAGAAATTTCGTGCGCGCGGAGCGCGGCGCTGAGTTCTGTAACAGTAGCGAACGGGATCGCGGCTTGATCGAGCTTGCTTTTGGGTTTACCCATCTGCGGTTAGGCGCGAAAAGAGAATGCCGGTTCGATATTCATCGGAACGTCGATGCTGGATAGAAGTTCGCTGGTCTCGTGGACATCGGAGTAGGCTTTGCGAGCTCGCTGCTCGGGCGGCGCCGCAGTCTTGGCTGGAGCCGGCGAACCCGCCGGGGGCGTCGTCGTGACCTGGGCGGCAAGCGGGGCGGCGGCGAGAAGAGCGGTCCATTGCCGGCGCGTGATGCGGGCACTCATGCGCACATTATAAGTGGCATGCGATTCGGACCCACTTAGAGATGAGATTCGAGGGCGGCGCGCATGACGTCGCGCGGGCCGGTTTCTCCCGTCCAAAGCTCGAACTGGCAGAGAGCTTGCTCCAGCAGCATTTCCGTCCCGGGAATCACAACACAGCCTTGCGCTTTGGCGCGCTTGAGCAGCAGAGTTTCGAGAGGATTGTAGACCATATCGAAAACCAGGCCGGCCGGGATTTCGTCGTGATTAAAAATGCACTCGTTTGCGTTAGGCGACATGCCGAGCGGCGTGGCGTGAATCAGAATGTCGAAGCGGCGCGCTTGTGCTTGCTTGAGCGTTACGGCATCGCCTTTGACGGCCCGGGCAAGCGATTGTGCGAGCGCGGGGTTCCGTCCGGTAATGGTCACGCGGGCGCGGGCGTCGTGGAGCGCAAACGCCGCGGCGCGTGCGGCTCCTCCATATCCCGCGATGAGAATGGACGAATTAGCGAGACGCACGTGATGGCTGAGCGGTTTGAGAACTCCCTCGGTATCGGTGTTCGTGCCGCGCCACTTCCCTGCCTTGCGCCAGACCGTGTTGACAGCGCCAATGCGGCGGGCGAGCGGATCGACCGTATCGAGATAGCGAAGGATGCGCCGCTTATGCGGAATGGTCACGCTGAAGCCGGCCACTGGAAGCTTGGAGGCGAAGTTCATCCAATCGCCCAAGTGGCCTTGATTCACAAGAAAGGGGAGATAGACGGCATCGACGCGGCGCGCCTGGAATGCGCGGTTGTGGATGAAGGGAGATTTGGAATGCGCTACGGGATCGGCAATTACGCCGTAAACTCTGCTGTGCTTCGTGAGTTTTTCGTGGCGATAGAGCGAGCGTAAGAGCTTGGCGGAGATTTGTCCGGGCGCGGTGCCGGCGTGCTCGCTGGGAGCGGCATAGGTGAACACGGAACCGAGAGCCGGAGCGAGAATGCGGCTCGATGCGCCGATTTCCGACATCGCCAGCGATATCAGCGTCGAGTCGTCGTGCTCGCGCATGAATTGGATGAGGCGCAGATTGTCCGTCGGCTTCCGGGCCGTGGTGGCAATCTTGTAAAGGTCCGCGGGAATTTTCTTCAGGCGGCGGAGAATGCCTTCGAGAGCGGGCGTGTGCTGAAAGTTGTGATACGAGATGATCAGCTGAGACGCCTCGCTCAGTCGGCTGGAGGGAAGCCTTCGGAGCGGTTTCGGCGGTTTCGATTTCGAGATCGACGAACGATGCCCCGGCGACGGCGCTGGCTGCCAGAATCTTAATTTGTTGCTCAGCGGTTCCGTTGAAATGACCGTTAGCCCGGCGGTGGCGGCACGTCGCGAGAATATGAGTATCGCTGTGCGCGTGAAGGAATCGGCGGATCAGCTCGATGCCAGATGCCGGATCTTTCAAATGATCGAGCCGGAATTCGAAAAAGGTGGTTCCGTCCTTGTATTCGCGTTCCGCGGCTTTGGCTAACTCGGCTGCAGTGGAGAAGCCCAGAGCAACGCAGAGGCGCGGGAGAGAATGCGGAAACCGGGACATGAACGGGTCGTGGTGGTTAGGATAGCAAGGGCTCGCAGCGCGGCACAGTACCAAGCGATTAAGCCGGTAATCTAAACCCGGCGAATTAGTTTCGCGTGGCGAGGATCCACGGATTCGCCAGTGTCAGCCAGCGTTCCCCCCGCTCAGTTTGTACCACAACGCGGGTTGGCGAAGTGAGCGGAAACGTGTAAGCGGTAGCGCGCTTGCCGAGCGGGAAAGCACGAGGCAGCGTCGCGAGAGAAACATGAAGAAAGCTGGCGGGTATGAGCACCGCGGGACTGGTCCTTTCGGCACGCGGGCGATGGACTGGCATGCGTGCTGAAGAACAACAGAAGCGGGAAGAGGCAGAGGACGGCAGCGAGGCCGCAATAACCGGCAGCGCGGCTGCGGCGAGGCGCCTTTGGCGAAGACGCGATGAATTGCAGGCAGGCGCGGCATTGCTGGCATTGCGCAACGTGGCTCATGACGGCCTCGCGTTCGCGTCCGGGAAGCGCCCCGTCGGTTAGCGCGGCGAGCGATTCGGCATCGGGATGGAGTTCGGCTGGCATTACAGGCGGTCTCTTACTGTGTCGATCCCAAATAGCAGCTCGGCGTGCAAGTCAAGAGCAATATTCTTGAAATTCGCCTCCCGGGGCGTCGACAAACCGCGGCTTTGTAACTGGCGCATGACTATCTTACGGATTTTCGCGAGCGCTTTGCGCAGACGGCG
This sequence comes from Terriglobia bacterium, assembly GCA_963767485.1. Taxonomy (GTDB): domain Bacteria; phylum Acidobacteriota; class Terriglobia; order Bryobacterales; family Bryobacteraceae; genus Bog-105. The sequence goes on from CAVYDZ010000009.1 coordinate 369,190, forward strand.
GCTAACGGTGGATTCATGCACTCGAAGCAGGCAAGCAATCTCAGCCAAATTCTGATTATCGAAGAAGTGACTGGCTAAAATAAAGCGCTCTTCGGATGCAAGCTGCTGGATCGCCGCACGCAAACTACGCTCAAAGTTTGCATCTTCGGTTGGTACCGAATCTAACGCACGCGGGGGTGAGCCGGCGAGCTGGCGGATGCTCTCATCAAAGCTCAGGAACCGTCGCTCAGACCGGTGGCGGTCGATATTCGCTTGAAATAACAGCGCCTTCAGCCAGCTTTCGAGAGAGCCGCTGCCGGTGTAAGTGGCAAGTTTGGAGGATGGAGCCTTTGCTTTCGAAAACAGGTCGGCAAAGAGCGTGTCCGTGAGCTCGCGCGCCAGTAGCTTATCCTTTACCAAAGCGAGTGCCGCGCCCTGCAGGCGGGTGGAGTAACGGCTGAGGAAATCCCGCCAGGCCGATGGATCACCCGAGGCACACGCCTGCGCTAAAGCGAGATCCGCGTGGTGTATGTGCCGGTCTTTCATTCGTATTCAGAAAAAAACTTGCAAGAAATACAACCGCGGATCGTTCCTGAATAGGAGCGGACGTAAGCGCCGGGGGTAGAGGTTTCAACGAATGAAAATTGGAATGGCAGTTTTGTGTCTGGCGGGCTGGGCGGCCGGATCGGCGAGTGCACAGGAAGCGGCCGCAAAAATTGCGGTAATGAATGTGCAAAAAGCACTGGTCAGCACGAATGATGGGAAAAAAGCGCTGCAGGATTTGAACGCGCGTGTGGCGCCGAAACAAAAGGCGTTTGATGCGCGGCAGCAGGAGATCGCGCAGCTGCAGGATCAGCTTACTAAGGGCGCGAATCTGCTGAGCGACGACAAAAAAGTGCAGCTCTCCCAGGAGATCGATACCAAAAAGAAGAAATTGGAACGCGATATCCAGGACGCACAGGAAGATGTGCAAAATCATCAACAAACCGTATTGCAGGGGTTGAGCCAGAAGCTGATGGCCGTGGTGACAAAGTATGCGCGGGATAACAAGTATGCGCTGGTGGTGGAATCCGGTTCGCCCACGTCGCAGGTGATTTATTCGTCCGATAGCATCGATATCACGCAACCAGTGATTGCGCTTTACGACCAGACGTATAAGTGATCAGTTGTCCGTGACCGAACTGGCGACCAGACCCAGCGCCTGCTTTTCGAATAGTCGTTTATACGTTCCGGCGGATTTGTTCACCAGTTCGTCATGCGTGCCTTCCTCAACCACACTGCCTCTCTCGAATACCAGGATCCGGTCGAGCATGCGAACGGTGGACAAGCGATGCGCAATCACGATAGCGGTTCGGCCCGCCATGAGCCGCTCCATCGCTTCCTGAATTGCCGCTTCGGATTCGGAGTCAAGACTCGAGGTAGCTTCATCCAGCACGAGAATCGGGCTGTTAGCGAGAAAAGCGCGCGCAAGCGCCACTCGCTGCCGTTCGCCGCCGGAGAGTTTCACGCCGCGTTCCCCAACCAGAGTGGCGTATCGCTTCGGCTGCCGCTTGATGAAGTCGTGCGCATTCGCGAGCGATGCGGCTTCTTCGATTTCGTTACGGCTTGCCCCCGGCCGGCCGTACGCGATGTTTTCGGCGAGCGAGCGGTGAAACAGAATTGGCTCCTGTGGCACAAGCGCCAATTGTGCGCGCAGCGATCGCTGCGTGGCGTGTGCAATGTCCTGGCCGTCTATCAAAATATGACCGTCGGTTACGTCGTAGAGACGGTGGAGCAGTTTGACAAAGGTAGATTTTCCCGAGCCCGAATGTCCAACCAGGCCGACACGCTCACCCGGCTCAATACGGAGCGAGAAGTCGCTAAAAAGCGGAGTCAGATGGCGGCCGTACTGAAACGTTACCCGGTCGAAGGTAATGCCGCCGCCTTGAACGCACAGCGGCTGTGCATCCGGACGGTCAGCCACGCCGAGCGGTTCCGATTGGAGGGAAACCATCTCCTCCATCTCATTGACGCTGCGCTGTAAATTCGCCACATGCTGGCCTACATCGCGCAAATAGCCGTGCACGATGAAGTAACTGGTGAGCACGAACGTCACATCGCCGGGCGTTGCTGCGCCGCGCCACCATAGCAGCAGAACATAGAATGTGACCAGCGTGCGTAGCGCGAATAACACGATGTGCTGCAGCGTGCCGCTGCGCGTACCGAAGGTCCAGGTGCGGAAGGTGCGCGCTCGCCATTTCTCGAGAACAGCGCCAGGCGGGCATCTTCGCGGGCTTCGCCGCCAAACGATTTCACCACCGCATTGCAGGTAACGGAATCCGCCAGAGCTGCGCCAATGCGCGTGTCCTGCGCATTCGACAGGCGCGCCGCGGGCGCAACCCAGCCTACTGACAGGGCAATCGAGATCGCTACATAGAAAGTAGCCGCCACAGCCACCAAAAGGCCCATGCTCCACCAGCGCAAACCCAACACCAGCGACGATCCGGCAAGCACGAGCAGCGCAGGGAATAGCGCGAGCAGCAGCGTGTCGTCCATCAAATCGACGGCCCACATGCCGCGCGTGATACGACGCACGATAGAACCGGCGAAATTGTTTGCATGCCAATCGGTCGGAAGCCGCTGAATGCGCCAGAATGCATCAGAAGCGATGCGCGACATCAGGCGAAGCGTGAGGCGAGTAACGCCCATGATCGCGAGATACCTGGCGGCGATCAGCACGGCGCCTAGGCCAACCATAGCGGCGACCGCGATCTCTCCGTTATGAAATGCGTGCAGGCGCGACGTGCCGGGTGAGGCGATCGCATCCACCAGGCGGCCAGAAAAGATGGGCAGCAGAAGATCGGCAATGGTCGCCGCCGCCATGCTGGCCGCGATGAGCAAGACGGTTTTCGATTCGCTACACCACTGGCGGCCCAGAAAGACGAGAACCTGCACGAATGGTGTTTCGAGTAAGAGCTCTAAACATACGAATTCACGCGGGCCTTCCCGCGAAGCACACAACCAGGATTGGAAATAGAGAAAGGAAAACTACGGTTTGCGGCTCCTTAAGGGCGCGTTTTCGCCGCGGATTGAGAACTGACTGGAGGAGTTTCAATGCTGGAGAAAGTGCAATGCCGCAGTTTTCCGTTGGAATTGGGGATCGTAGGAATTATCAATTGCGGCACTCCTCACTTAAGCGTTGGGTTTTTTCAGAATAGCAGATTATCTTCGCGGGCGCTTCTTTCCGCTTCTTGTACTCGGCAAACATGGCACTGGCATCCGCGTCGCGATGAACTTTACGATAGAGCAGTGCGAGCGAATAACAGGCCTCTGCAGAACTAGTGTCGCGCCGCCGCGGCCGTCACATACTCCTGAATCGCGGCGCTATCCTCGCCCTCTTTTTCAAGTGTTCTACCCAGATAATAGTGCGTCTGAGCAAGGGTCGAATCGTAGCTGAGGGATTCCCGCAGCGCCGCTTCCGCTTGCTTCGGCTTATCCGTTCGAAGCAGCAGAAACCCTAAATCGTGCGGCGGCCAGGCAGAAGGATGCGGCAGACTGCGATTGAGTTCGACGGCTTTCTCGAAAGGTGTGAGCGCTCGTTCCATCTCGCCTTGCATATCCAGCGCGAGCCCGAGAGCATCCCAGGCGCGCGCTGATTTCGGATCGAGATCCACCGCCTTGCGCAATTCCGCAGTTGCTTCCTGATAGCGCCGCTGATCGTAATCCAGGCGTCCCAGCCAGTAGAAATAGACCGCGTGCTCCGGATGCTTTTGCGCCAAGGCTTCGATCAGCGAACGCGCCCGTTGATCTTCGCGCAGTTTGACCAGGGCCATGGCTAATGTGAAAGCGTCGGTATCGCGCAAGGGGGCAAGCGCGGCTGCAGCCGTAAAATCCGCAGCCGAAACGGAAACGTTGCCAGCCAGAAAGGCGACCGCGCCTTCTAAAGACAAAAGCTCGGCGTGGGCCGGCGCGTTCGCCGGATGCGCCGCCCGCAACAGCTCCTCTACCTTGGCAAAATTACCCTTCTGCAACTCTGTGACAGCCAGTTCGGCGCCTAAGGCCTGGCGCAGTCTGGAATAGATGTCGCCCTCTGCCGCAGCGCATGCCGCAGCCAAGCAGGCAGAGCGCAAGCCCCTTCATTCTGGCCTCGCCTCAATCATGCGCAACATCAATTCGGCGCGTTTGGAACGCTGCTCATCCAACTGCCTGACAACTTCGGCCTGCTTCTCCGCCCGCGGGTCATGCATGCGCTTATAGACGACCAGCAACTGCATATTTCCTTCGAACGTGTTTGGATCGAGTGCCACCGCTTGATCCAATTCCTGCTTGGCTGCCGGCAGATTTTCTTGCGCCATGAATATGCGCGCAAGTTCGGTGTGCGATTCGGCGAATTTTGGCAGCAGCTCGATCGATTTGCGCAAATGCGCCGCTCCGGCGTCTAAATCGCCTTCCCGGCGTGCCATGCAGCCCAGGAAATATTGTGGTCCCCCAGACACCTCGGGTTGACCTTCTACCCTTAGCATTTCGGCTCGCGCTTTGCTGTAGTCGCCGCCGGCAAAATACGCGACCCCAAGCGCATAATGGCCTTTGACGTTCTCAGGTTTAGCTTTTACAAACTTCTGGAAATAGCTGGCGGCCGTCGCCGCATCACGCGTGTTCAATATGACGAAACCCATCGCGTATTCGTAAGCGGGATTTTGCGGATCGAGCGCCAGCGCGCGATCGAGCGAGGCCCGCGCCTGCACCGGCAAATTCATCTCCATCGCAATCTCGGCGAACAGGAAATGAATCTGCGCGTTGTCGGGAGCCAAATCGCGCGCATGCGCCAGATACCCGAGTGCACCTTCGTGATCCCCGCTCGCGTCTGCCAGGCGCGCCAGTTCCAGGAGATGCGCCGTATTCTTCGGATCGAGCACGGCCACGCGCTCAAGGGTCTTGCGTGCCTCGGCCGGCTGTCCCAACTGCTCGTATGCAATTGCCAGAAGCCGCAGAGAGATCGGTCCAGCTGCGTGGCGCACATCGAGCGATTCCACCAGCATTACAACTATCGGCGCGGCTCTGGAGTCCGCAAAGGCATTCTGCACGCCGGCGAAATCGGCCTCCGAGAAATCTTTTTCGGACGCAAGCCGCGCAGCCGCTGCGCTCGCCTCTGTCATTTTCCCGAGCGCGGTGAAATCGGCGCAGCGCAGAATCAACGCTGGCAGTTGCAAACTGCTCTCGGGCGGCAGATTTTCGACATGCCGCAACGATTCGGCGAACTTGCCGCGACGCTCATCGAGCAACGCCAGGGACAGATTCGCTTCTCCATCGCGCGGCTTCGAACGCAGCACCCGCTGCCACGAGGCGAGAGCGCATTCCATGGCCGACGAATCCTGTTGCGATTCCATTTGACAGGCCCTCGCTAAGTTCTGCCATGCCGGAGTCAGCGCCGGATCGAGCCGGACCGCTTCAGCGAAGTCTCTGCGCGCCGCAGCCAATTCCTGGCGCTGTGCGTGTAAAACGCCGCGCAGATTGATCACTCCCCCATCGCGCGGATGCTGCTGGATCGCCTGATCGATCAAACGCGAAGCCGCGGGCAAGTCGCCGCGTTGCAATGCGTCTTGAATCGAAAGCAGTTCGCGCCTCGGCTCAACGCCCTGCCCGAGCAGGGCCACCGCGGTGACGATTGCAGCAAGTACTCTCACTCAGTTTCTACCCAGTACTAAGTGTGATATAACAAAACCCAACTAACGGCTGAGTATCGGCTAAACCGATGCGCGACGCCCGAAAGAGGAGACTACGATGCGTCATTCCCGACTTTGTCACTCGTTGTTGCTTCTGCTGCTTGCCGCCGGCTCGCTTCTTGCCCAAAGCCAGAACGCCAGCTTGGACGGCCAGGTCACCGATAAATCGGGCGCGGTGATCCCGCAGGCTTCCGTCACCATCTCGGCAGCCGAGCGTTCAGCCAGTTCTACAATCCAAACCGATAACGGTGGTCGGTACTCTTTCCCCAACCTCGTGCCCGGAACCTACAACCTGAGTGTTGCCGCCAAGGGATTCCGCACGTATGTGCAAAACAGCATTCAATTGCTCGCTAATCAGCAGGTAACTATTCCCGCCGTGCTCGAGGTCGGCGACGCCTCGACGAAGGTGGAAGTGGTGGCCGATGCCGCGCAGCTCAACTACGATACGGGCGCGCAACAGGAAGGCGTCCCGCCGACGATTATCAATCAGCTTCCGCTGCTCGTTTCCGCCGGCACGCCGCGCAACGCCGTCCAGTTTGTCACGTTTCTGCCGGGCGTCAATACCGGCACCAGCGTTCAACCGTACAACTCGCGCATTAACGGCGGCCTCAAAATGGGCGATGAGGCGATCTTGGACGGCGTCAGTATGCAGGAAGGCACAATGTCGCAGAGCGGCATGGTTTCCTTCTACGACTTTCCCAACACGCCCGATATGGTCAGCGAAGTACGCGTGCTCACATCCAGTTACGAGCCCGAATACGGCACAACTACAGGCGGCGAAATAATCGTCACTACCCGCAGCGGCACGGATCAGTTCCACGGCGGCATCTTCGAATACTTGCGAAATAAGGATCTGAACGCACTGCAGTTCACGAATCAGCGTCCGGCCGGCGATCCGCGCCCCAAAGATAACGAAAACGAGTTCGGCGGATTCATCGGCGGTCCGGTCAAGCTTCCCTTCCTGCCGTTCATCTGGGGTCCGAAACATAAGACGTATTTCTTCCACGATGAAGAGTATCTGCGCAGCTTGGGGGGCACCATTCGCCCGGTAGTTTCTATTCCTTCGCTGCAGGAGCGCACCGGCAATTTCTCCGATCTTGGCTATCCAATCTACGACCCCACCACCGAAACGGTCACCAACGGCGTGATCCATCGCAATCCCTATCCCAATAACCAGATTCCCGTCTCCGAGCAGAGCCCGCTCGCCCTGCAATGGGAAAAATTTCTTCCCAATCCAACCGGACCCGGCCCGTACAACAACTATCTTTCGACGCCCGTCTCTGACGGCATCCTCTCCAATCTCAGTGAGTATCTTTACAAAATCGATCATTACTGGGGCGAGAAGGATCACATCTTCCTCACTATCTGGCGTCAGAAAACCGGCCTCAACGAACAATGCGCCTTGCCTGTCCAACTCTGCACCTCAAGCCCCGCAAATCCCGAAGATGCCTGGGTCAACCGCCTCAATTGGGATCACATCTTTAGTCCGACGTTGTTGAGCCATTTTGCGGTGGGATATCTCAATCGCAACGAAGGATACGGTTCGGTAAGCGGCCAGAATCCGAATCTGCTGCCGAAAATTCCCAACGCTGCTGCGTATTTCGCTTCGCCGGCCGCCAACTTCGGCGGGAACGGCATCACCAACTTTGCAGGCTGGGGCAACACCCAGGGCCCTGGCGCCCTGAATAAGACTACTCGTCCCACCTATATCGGCAATGAACTGGTCACATTTGTGCACGGCGCGCATACCATCAAATTCGGCGGCGAGTTCCGCCATCTCCAACAGGTTTTCCGGTCGAATAACAATCAGTCCGGCACGGTCGGGTTTTCGGCGTTGTCGACTGCGCTGCCCGGCATTCAAAGCGGCGATCCCTTCGCCAGCCTATTAATTGGCGCGGTAGATAACGGGAATTTGAATGTCTATAACATCTCCAAGTACGGAGCGGAACAACGCGCATATTCACTCTTCATCGGTGATACCTGGAAGACGACCTCCAGGCTGACCCTGAATTACGGTGTGCGCTGGGACAAGTTCACACCCACTTTTGAAACGAATAATCAGTTGTCGTTCTTCAGCTTCGCCCCGAATCCTGGAGCGGGAAATTTGCCCGGCAGCCTGGCCTTCGCCGGCAACAAATGGGGGCCGGCCAGCGCCGGCGTGCGTTATCCGGAAACGCCATTCAATAGCGCCATCGGACCGCGCTTAGGTGCTGCCTTCAAAGTAGATGACAATACCGTGGTTCGCGCCGGCTATGGTGTCTTCTACACACAAGCGTTTTATCCGGGCTGGGGCGGCGGCATGTCGCTCGATGGCTTCAATCCGAAGCTCAGCTTCAGCGATTCGCTGGCGGGTTATCAGCCCTCCTTCTACCTCGATAACGGCTTCCCTGCTTATAACAGAGCGCCGAACATCAGTGCCACCGCCGATAACGGCACGGACGGTCCGAATTACCGTCCTACCTACGCGAATCACCTCGCCTATACGCAGCAGTGGAATTTCACCATCGAACGCAAACTGGGCGCGAGCAGTATCGCGAGCGTCGCTTATGTCGGGAACAAAGGTACTCACCTGCCATCTCAAATGGAGCCCCTCAATTCTTTGAATCCTTCGCTCTTGTCGATGGGCGCGGCCACGCTGAACAGCGTTTTTGCGCCCGGGCAAACCTCGCTCGATGGCGTCAACGTTCCCTATAGCAACTGGGTACAGACGCTCAATGCGGCGGGCACTTGCAAACCTACCGTGGCCCAGGCTCTGGTGCAATATCCGCAATACTGCGGCGCGCTGTTTGGCGAAAACGAAAACGAAGGAACGTCAGAATACAACGCCGCGCAGGCCAAACTCGAAAAGAACTTTGCCAACGGCCTCTACCTGGGCGCAAATTATACGTTCGCCAAATTGATCACTAATGCGGCGTCCACCACTCAGGCCACCTCAGGCGGCCAGGTGATCGGGGTCATTAACCCCTACCAGGGTAACCGCAACAAGTCGTTGTCTCCGGACGATATCACCCACACGTTCGCGCTATTGGGTGTCTATGACCTGCCCTTCGGCGCCGGCAAACGTTTGCTCAATAAGCCCGGCATCCTCAACCTGATTGTCGGCGGCTGGACCGTATCCTCGAGCGTCAAACTCGTGTCCGGCATGCCGCTTTTCTTTAGCGATTCAACTGTGTGCGGTGTTCCGAACCAGTTCACAGCGGAGTGCATTCCAACCATCCTGCCCGGAGCGAAAGTGCTCACTCAATCCTGGAGCGGAGTCAATGTCAACCAGCCGATGTTCAATGCCGCCGCCTTTGAGCCAACATCGCTGTTTGCCAACGGCACCTATCTGGGCGTCGGCCCGCGTGTCACCGGAGTCCGCGGTTCTCCGTATCGCAACACCAGCATCTCGCTCGCCAAAAAGATCGCAATCAGGGAGCGCGTGAGCCTGGAATTGCGCGGCGAGTTCTTCAATATTTTCAATAATCACTATTTCACGTGCGACGGGCAGTTCAGTAGCTGTACTCCCTTCAACAACGACCCATCGAATTCGAACTTCGGACAATGGAATGGCACGGTTACTCAGCCACGAAACATCCAGGTCGTGGGGCGCCTTACGTTTTGAGATAAAAGGAGCTGGTTAGGTCTTCATCCTCGCCATGAAATAGAGCCCGGCAAGGGAAAAAATGATATCCGGCGACCACGCCGCCATCGCGGCGGGCAACTGGTTCAGATCCCCGATCTGCTCAAACAGCGTGCCCACTGTCCAATACGCGACCGCAATCGCGAGGCTGATTCCTACGCCCGTCATCGCCCCGCGATTACCCGCTACGAAGGCAAACGGTATGCTGAGCAGAGCCATAATCAGCACAAACAGCGGCACGGCGAATTTCTTGTAATACTGCACTTGCAGTGGCACGGTATTGAGACCCATCGTCTGCAGCTCGCGAATGTATTCGTCGAGTTCCTGGAAGTTCATTTCCTTGTACTCTTTTTCTTCTTTCGCGAACCACGAAGGCGGCTCGGTGAGTTCGGGGAATACGCGCGTACCGTGGTGAAATTGCTGATACGGTGCGCCATCCGCCATACTCAGCCCATTTGCAAAGACCCAGTTATGAATTGCCGGATTCCAGGTAGCGCGCTCGGCAGAGATTTGATGCACGATCTGAAACGTCTTCGGATCCAGCTCATAGACATTCACGGTCGACATCTCGGCTTTATGCGGATCGAGAAACTTGTAATTGTAGACGCGGGAGCCTTCGCCAAAAACCCATTGCCGGTCCGGACGAAGGTACGTCGCCACCGGCTTATTTTTAATTTCAGCCCGCAGCATTTCCTGCCGCCGGTTGGCTTCCGGTATGTAGTAGTGGTCGAAGGCAAACAGTAATCCGCTCAAGCCGAGGCTCACCACCAGCACCGGTGCCGCAAGCCGGTGCACGCTCACTCCCGCCGCTTTGAACGCCGTCACCTCGTTGTATTTCGTGAGAATGCCGAAGCAGATAAGCGAAGCGATCAGCGTGCCAATAGGCGTCAACTGGTAAATCAAGCTGGGCGCAAGATGATACAGATAATCGAGCATCATCGACATGCTGATGTCGTTCTTGATCATGTCGCCCAGCAGCTCGAAAAACGTGAAGACTTCGATAAGCGCTACCAGCGCGCCGAGTAACACGACGAGATAAAAGACGAAGCCGTTCAGGACGTAAGCATCGATCAAGAGCGGACGCAAACCGAAGCGCCGCAGCCCGGTAATGCGGATTTGGTGCTGCCCGGGCACGGGCCGCAGTGCTTTTGCCCTGCTGCGAACCCGCTGCCACAAGCCTCTGGCCCACGACGCCAAATCGTGATCGCCTGGTTTCTCCAACCGGGAAACCAAAAACAATCCCCAAACCAGAAATACGGCATCGGGGGTCCACACCGCGAGCGGAACCGGCAAGCTGCCCTTCTTCGCCAGGCCGATCAAGGTCACAAAGCTCAGATAATACAAAAAGGCCAGCGCAACCGTCATCACAAACGCCGCGGATTTTCCTCCTTTGCGCGACGAGATCCCGAGCGGAATCCCAACGAGCGCCAGCAGAATACACGCGAGCGGAAGCGCGAACCGCTGATGCAGCTCAATTGCCGATTCCACGTAGTCCTTGCGCGAAAGATCGTGCCGGCGATAGACACGTTTGTAAAGCGGAACAGTATCCAGCTCCTGCGCTGTCTTGTTCAGGCGCAAGTCTTCCTGCGTTTGGGCCTGCAGCGATTCTTCCTGGCTGGGCGCATCGGTGTTGACAATGTTTCCATCCTTATCGCGCTCGGTGGAACGGAAATTGCGCATGTCGAGCACGATCCGGTTATTCGCCGCGTCGGGATGCGGGATTGCTTCTTCCGCCACGATAATACGCGGGCCGGCGCCGCGATTCTTGCCCTCATGCTGCAGCTCACTTGCGGGCGTCACGTCCGCGATAAACACCTGGTGCCAATAAATCTGTTTGCCCACCGTGCTTACGTTCCCGACATACAGCACAATGTTAGGGAAATCTTCATCGAAAATCCGGGATTCGATATTTCCGGTCAACTGAGCGGCGGCGAAGTTGCGTGCCATCTTCGATTCGAGATGCAGAGAAAGCGGTGTCAGCCAGAGCGAGGCCGTTGCCGTCAGCATCAACGCGATTGTGGCGAACAGCAGGACGGGGCGCAACACGCTGGCGCTCGAAACGCCACTCGCCCGCATGGCGGTAATTTCGCTATCGGCCGACATGCGGCTCAAGCCGATCAATACACCCACCAGAACGCCCAACGGGAGCGCAAACGGCAGCGTCGAAGGAAGCGCGTACAGCAGCAGCTTGGCAATGACACTAGGGGGCGCCGAGGTCCTCACCAGCAGGGATGAGAGGCCATTGATCGTCCGCAAAAACAGCACGAAAATGAACAGCAGGGTGCCGATCAGCGCACTCGTGAAAACTTCCCTGAATATTGCCCGGCTTAGAATGCGCATGCGCGTTAGTTCTTGTTCAGAGCAGGAGGCGGCACAATCGGCGCGGGATCGCCTTCGTTTTCAGCCTTCGCCAGTTCAACGCTTTCGAGCAGTAATGACGGGCAAACCACGGAAGAGGGAACAATTTCTGTGCGAAAATCCGCCATGTTCAAACTCGAACCGTTGTTGATGTAGTTAAAAACGTATGGCTTGTCCGACGCGGCCGCCACATCGCGCAAATCCTTCGCGCTAAATTCCCCAAACCGCAGGCCGCGCACCAGTTCTTCGCGCCCGTCCGGATACACCCGGTAAGCCAGCAGAGGTTGCGCCAGTGTTCGCGCGTAACCGTTCCGTTGCAGTTGCCGCGCCATGCTCTGCAGTTCACCAAACGAGGCGGTCGAAGGAAAATCCAACCTTCGTACAATCAAACCGTACTTCAACCCGGCCGTCTTCACCTGCGCAATGAGCCTGCTCTTCAACTGCGCTTCGCTGACAGTTTGGGCCGCCTGCACAATCACGTTGCCGATCGCGGCTTCGGTCGCTCCAAACGCACCGCTAATGCGCCCGTGACCATTCGAAACGGCAAAGGTGCGCACCGGAGTCGCGGCTCAGCAGAAAGCCGCGCAGCTTCCCTTTGTCGACCAGGTTTACCCGTTCCGCCCGCACGCCTTCATCATCTACCAGGTAGTGCCCGGCAAGCGGCGCACCCTGAAAATCTCCAGCCGTTGGATCGTCGTAAATCGACAGCCATTCGGGCGCAACCGTCGTTCCCATGCGCGCGCTCCACACGCTTTCAAGAAATGGCTGATTCGCTTCGTTCGACCCAGGAGAAGCCAGCGGCTTACGATGCAGCACTACCGTATCCGTTAATACCTGCGCCATCATCTCGGCTGCGGCTTCTCCGCTAAAGAGCACGGGCCCGGTGTAATCTTCTGCACGAGGTGCTTGCGCAAGCGCCGCCGTCTCCGCCGCTACCTTGTCGGCAATCTTGTTGAGGTCTTCCGCTTGCGGCAAATGTCGCAGATTGGCTGCTGCTACGAATTGATGATTCCAAATCCGCTGCCCGTCTTTGCTCCGACCGGCGCCGCGCACATCGATTTCGCCCAGCACTTCCGGTACGCGAACCACCGTGCCTTCGCTGTTCACCAGGCGGTAGGTAGAGGACAGCAGCTCCACTTGCACGCCCGAGTTCGCAATCGCAGGATACGCGCTGAAGCGGCTCGAAGCCTCTCGCGCCGCCTCCTGCCACTGGTTCTCGTTCGCTGCAAATACCGGAGGGGCCTCCAGCAGCTCGACCGGCTTCACGGCCGCGAAATCGGGCGTGCTATCCGGATCGGCAATCTCCCGTATCGCATTGCGTTTGCGCGTAATCTGATCGGTAGCAGTCTTGTAGAGTACGTCTGTCGTGCGCCACAGAATTGTCCGCATCGACAAGTAGTCGTCATCGAGCGGGAACAGGCCGAAGCGCAGCCGCATCGAGTTCGCCGCATTGGTGTTATCGAATTTGTAATCGCCCACCCGCACCACGGCGCTCGGCCGCCGGACGTGCACTCTGCTCGAACGCGTGATGCCGCCGAGACTTGCGTCAATCGTCAGTTCTTCCGTATCTTCCGTCGTGTACTGAATGAAATACGGCTTATCCAGCGTATTCAGGCGAATCGTCTTCGAGCGCGCCAATTCGTCTGCCATGGCGCGCAGTTGCGTGTCGCTGCGCCACCCGCTGCTCCAAGCTACGCACATCGAGAAACATGCGGCAGAGACACCCGCGTAAAGCGCCGCTCGCATCTGGTGCCTCATTCCGCTACCGGCCTCGGCAGAATCGGAACCTGCTGCTGCGAGTTTGGCTTTCTCTGTGTTTCCACTTCCGACAGGAGAATCGCTGGCGAAATTGCTGACACAGGAATGCTGCCCGATTCCGCTCCGCAATAGCCGTTGAACACTTCCGATTTATCGGAGGTCGCGAGAATTTTGCTGAAACTCGCAAGCCGCGTGCCCACGATATCGACGCCTCGCACCAGTTCATCCGGCCTCCCATCGGCATACACGCGGTACACCACGAGTGGAACAACGGTGAAGGCCTGCAAACCGCGGCGCGCGGTAGTCGTATAACCGCTTGATACCTCTTCGAAGTAAAGGCCGTAGGGTTTCGCTTGCTTTTTAATTTCAGCGATAAGTTGGGCGCGCAATTCCTTATCCGAAACCTGCTTCGACGACTCCACAATCAAGTTCGATTGCCGCGATTCGACTTCAAAGCCGGGCTGCCGCCTCCCGTGCCCGTTCGAATGATGGAACTCTCCGACCGGCGAACGGGAGAGCAGGAAAGTCTCCAATACGCCGCGATCGACCACTTTCACCGGACGGGATTTTACGCCTTCATCGTCGTATTCATACGAGCCGATCAGGTCCGTGCCGTCAAACCGTTTGCGCGTCGGGTCAAACTCCACGCTGATGAAATCGGGCAGCACTTTCTGCCCAAGCATCTTGGTGAACGTTTGCCCTTCCTCGATATTCTTCTGCCGGTGCCCTTCAATCGCGTGCCCGAAAATCTCGTGAAAAAAGACTGCCGAGGCACGCCCCGATAAAATCGCCGGACAAACAATCGGCTCCGCGGGCGGCGCGTTTACCATCTGGTCCAAACGATTCGCCAGCCTTTGCACTGTTTGCTCGACAGCCTGATTCGAAGGCAGATGCGCGGGATCGGACGCCTCGAAACTGGCGAAATCGCTCAACTGCATTCCGTCCGGTGCCAGCGCGGCGCCCTGCACTTCCACCCGGAACAAATTTCTGCCCTGCTGGATTGCGGTTCCCTCTGTGTTCACCAGAGTCCGAATTTCCCGCTGTGACCGCAAACTCACCGCCGATCCAAGAATTTTTGGATGCTTGCGAAACTCCGCCGACCACTCGCGCAGTTTTTCCTGCCAGGCGCTTATGTCCAGGCTGTACGTTGCGGGCAACTGGGCATAACTTGCGCGCTCTTCGGACGAGAAATCTGCGTCTTCGTCCGCCTGCTTCGCGAGCAGTTGATTGTCGGTCTTCAATTGCAAATAACGGCGCGAGGCCAGCCGGTATACCTGGTCCGATTCCGCCCATAAGGCCCGTTTAATTTGATTGGCATCGTCATCCAGACTCAACGCCGTAAACGTGGTGAAGCGAGCCTGCGCGCCGCGATAAGGATGATAGTTGTCGAACTGCGGTGAGCCTACGCGGATCGTAGTATCCACGCCACGCTGATGGTTGGGCTGACTCTCGAGCAACGCGCCAAGCGATGCGGAAACCGAATCACTCTGCTCGTCGGTAACTTCGTAGGCCAGAAAATACGGAGCGGGATTGGCCTTGGCCTTCAGCGCGTCGAACTCGCGCTGAATCTCGCTCTGGAGAATTTCAAGCAGCGGGCTATCCACTTGCGTGTCCGCCGCCGCAAGCGCCAACCCGCCGCTCAGCAGCGCGCCGATGGCCAGCGAAACGAGCCAGGGGAAAATAGGGCGCGGGCGGCCGCCGCCAAAACCGGGGAACAATCTACCCATAAGGATATCAACCGGCGATATTATTGGAAGTCTGGAGCGGGCTTGGAGAAGGCATTCATGAGACAAGGATTGACGTTGCTTTGTTTGTTCGCTATCGCTGCCGGTATATGGCTAGCCGCAATGGAAAACATTTTGAAGCACTACGGCTATGCCGGACGCTCCGCGATCGCAATCTGTATCGTAATGCAAGCTGTGGCAACGTTGCTTTTCCTGCGCTTCCGAGGCCCGGCGACGTTTCGCGGCGTGATTTTCGCTGGAGCTTTGGCACTCCTTGTTCTCGGAATTTCGGCCATCGTGAGAATTCTGCAAACTCCTCACTTTGAGGGGTTCGTTCTTATCATCGGCGGAGCGTTGACCGTGCAAGGAGGCTTAACTTTGGCATTGTTGCTGCGGCCTCTTAAGGGGTCACCAGTCAGTCCCGACATTCGCACTCCATTATCTGACCTCGAGTAACCCCCGCAAACTTTCCTCATACGGCGCGCGTGCCACGCCGCGCTCGGTGATAATGCCTGCCACATAGCGCGCCGGCGTCACATCGAATGCCGGATTGGCGACACGGATGCCGTCAGGCGCAATTCCTACGCCTTGCAGTTCGGTTACTTCTTTCGCCGCCCGTTCTTCAATCGGGATCAACTCTCCCGAGGCTAACGTTAAATCGAGGGTCGAAATCGGAGCCGCGACATAGAACGGAACGTTGTTTTCTTTCGCCAGCACCGCGACGCTATATGTGCCCACCTTGTTCGCAACGTCGCCGTTAGCCGCAATCCGGTCCGCGCCCACCACAACGCAGCCAATCCGGCCGCTTTTCAAAAAGTGCCCGGCCATGTTGTCTGTGATGAGCGTAGTTTCAATCCCGTCGCGCTGCAACTCCCAGGCCGTCAGGCGCGCGCCCTGCAGAAATGGCCGGGTCTCATCTGCAAACACGTCGATTTTTTTGCCGGCTTGTACGGCTGCCCGGATCACTCCGAGCGCGGTGCCGAAACCCGCCGTTGCGAGTGCGCCCGCATTGCAATGGGTCAACACCGTCTTTCCGTCAGGGACGAGCGGCGCACCGTGTTCCCCAATCGCATGGTTGATCGCTATATCTTCTTCGCGAATCAGAGCCGCTTCCTCCACCATGCGCTGGCGGATCTCAGCCAGGCCGCGGCCTTTTACCGAGGCAAATACCTTCTTCATCCGGTCAATCGCCCAGAAAAGATTCACCGCAGTCGGCCGGGTCTTTGCAAGCGTTTCGCAAATCAGCGGCATCTCCGTGTCGGGATCGTTCGAGTGCAAAACGCCCAGTGCCACGCCCATGGCTGCCGCTACGCCAATCGCCGGAGCGCCGCGGATGATCATGCCGCGGATTGCGGCAGCTACTTCCCCATAATTCCGGCATGTGACGAAGGCCGTCTCGCGAGGCAATTTCGTCTGGTCAATCATCACGACGCCTTCAGGCGTCCACTCAATCGTCTCTATTGTCATGTGGTCAGATATTTTTTCCGAATGCCAGTGCGATCACCGATACGGCGTTGAAGCAGCCGTGCATCACAGTGGAAGGAATGATTGAATTCGTACGTGCGCGCAACCATCCGAACACAATTCCGGCAAGCGTGATAAACAGCGCGTACTGCCATACCCACTTGTATTCGAACCCGTGCAGCGCACCGAACAAGCAGGCCGTGATCACAATTCCAGCGATCGTGCCGAAGGTGCGCGAAAGCAGCGGCTGGATAAATCCGCGAAAAAACAATTCTTCGAAAATAGGCGCCAGCACCACCGCCACTATGGTGAAGGTGACGAGTGACGCCGGAGAACTTGTGAATTGCGTGAACGGCAAATCGATTTTGGGCGTTCGCAAGACAGTCCCGAGCGCCGATAAAATAAAGGCGAGCACAACTCCACCCACACCCATCAGTAACAAATTGATCTGAGGGCGGCGCCATCCGAGCGACGAGAACACTGGTCGGCGATACCGCAACCCGAATGCCACCAGGAAGCTTAGGTAGACCCCCAAATAGAAGACCAACTGCACCGGCATTGCAATCGAAGCCGGATCGGTTCGAATCCGCGGAAACTTGAGCGCGAGCAGCCCAACTGCGCAGAGGACGAGCGCGCTAAACGCAATCAGCAATCCCAAGACAAGGACCAGATCCGTATAGCCCCAGAACGGGTCGCGCTTGATTTCGACCGGCTCGGATGGAACCACCTCAGGCGTCAGTTCCACCGGCGCATCTTCTCGTTCCTCAGGCTGCATGATTTTCCCTCGCCATCTTACGCAGCGCCTCCGCCGTATGGCTGCGCGAATTCTGCACCACTTCTTCCGGCGTACCCTTCGCCACAATCTCTCCGCCGCCTTCGCCGCCTTCCGGCCCCATATCGATCAGGTAATCTGCGGTCTTGATCACATCCAGATGGTGTTCGATCACCACTACCGTATTGCCAAGATCGACCAGGCGCTGCAAGACCGCAAGCAGGTGCTTAACGTCTTCGAAATGCAATCCGGTAGTCGGCTCATCGAGCAGATAAAACGTCTTGCCCGTCTGCCGTTTGCTCAATTCTTTTGCGAGCTTGATGCGCTGCGCCTCGCCGCCTGAAAGCGTGGTCGAGGATTGGCCCAGGTGCAAATATCCCAGCCCTACTTCGCTGAGCGTCTTTAATTTCGCGTGTACCTGCGGAATGTTGGTGAGCGATTCAAGCGCGTCCTCCACGGTCGATTCGAGTAAATCCGCGATGCTCTTACCGCGATATTTCACTTGCAGCGTTTCCGTGTTGTAGCGCCGTCCCCGGCACACGTCGCAAGTCACGTAGACATCAGGCAGGAAATTCATTTCGATGCGCTTCAACCCGTCGCCCTGGCAGGCTTCGCAACGTCCGCCTTTCACGTTGAAGCTGAAGCGGCCGGCTTTATAGCCGCGCTCGCGCGATTCCGGCAGCATCGCGTATATCTCGCGAATCGGCCCGAACACACCGGTATATGTCGCCGGATTGGAGCGGGGCGTACGGCCGATCGGCGATTGATCGATCTCGATCACTTTGTCGATGTGTTCAAGCCCAAGCACCGCGCTGTGCGCGCCCGGCGCCTGGCTCGATCCATAAACTTCTTTGGCCAAAGCGCGGTACAAGATATCGTGCACCAGCGTAGACTTTCCACTTCCTGAAACGCCGGTCACTACGGTCAGAGTGCCGAGCGGGAAATCGACATCCAGATTTTTCAAATTGTGCTCGGTCGCGCCCTTTACGCTGACAAACAGCCCGTTGCCTTTGCGGCGCACATCGGGCGAAGGGATCGACGCTTTGCCCGAAAGATAGTCGCCTGTCAACGATTGAGCCGCCTGCATGATTTGCGCGGGCGTGCCCTGCGCCATCAGGTCGCCGCCCAGCCTGCCCGCGCGCGGTCCAAGATCGATTACGTAATCGGCGCGCTCAATAGTTTCGGCGTCGTGCTCCACAACCAGCACCGTATTCCCCAAATCGCGCAATTTGTGCAGCGTATCGAGCAATCGCCCGTTATCGCGCGGGTGCAAGCCGATCGACGGTTCATCGAGCACATACAATACGCCGCGCAATTTCGAGCCAATCTGTGTGGCAAGGCGGATGCGCTGAGCCTCGCCGCCCGAGATGGTGGCGGACGATCGCTCCAAGCTCAGATAATCCAAACCCACCGCGGACAAAAATTGCAACCGGTTTCGAATTTCTTCTGTAACGCGGCCGACGACCTGCAGTTCGCGTTCGGTGAACGACCAGTCGATCAGCAAGGGAAGAGAGCGCGCGATCGGCATAGCCGTGAAATCCGCGATGGAAACCTCTTTCACGCGCACTGCCAGGCTCGACGGCTTCAACCGCTTCCCGTGGCAGTCCGGGCAGGTTGTCGGCGACATATAATCCATCAGCCAATCGCGATAACCCTCGCTGGATCGCGCGAAGTTTTCGTCCAGGATTTTCAGAATCCCGGGGAACTGGGGGCCGCCGTAAACCAGCGTGTTCTTCGTCTTTTTCGGCAGCTCTTCGAATGGGATCGAGAGGTCGAGCCTGGCCGTCTCCGCAAACTCATGGAGCGACGACGTCATGTACGACGAGGTTGACCCCGGCCCCAATGCGCCATCCAACAAGGGCTTCGACGGATCGCAGATGACTTTCACCGGATCAAAAGCCCAGGTGCTGCCCACGCCTTTGCACGTTTCGCATGCGCCGTAAGGACTGTTGAAAGAAAACGAGCGCGGCTCAAGTTGCGGAATACTCGTTCCATCGTTCGGGCACGCCAGCTTTTCCGAGTACAAGCGCTCCGGCCCGTTCACTACGGCAACGATCACCAGGCCCTCGGCCCATTTAAGCGCCGTTTGAATCGAGTTTTCGAGACGCTGTTCGATGCCGGGCTTTACTACGAGCCGGTCGATCACTACTTCGATCGTGTGATTCTTACGCTTTGTCGAGCTTGAGCGGCTCCTCGAGCGTTTGCAATTCGCCATCGATGCGCGCCCGAAAGCCGCCTTTAGCGATTGCTTCCAGTTCTTTCTTGTATTCGCCCTTCCGGCCGCGCGCAATCGGCGCGAGAATCATGATGCGCTCGTTTTGATGAAGGCTGAATACCTGTTCGAGAATCTGGGCCGGAGACTGGCGCGCGATTTCGGCGCCGCAGAGCGGGCAATGGGGAACGCCGACTGAGGCGAACAGCAGCCGCAAGTAATCGTAGATCTCAGTAACGGTACCGACGGTCGAGCGGGGGCTGCGCGTAGTGGTTTTCTGCTCGATCGAAATCGCGGGGCTAAGGCCGTCGACCGAATCTACTTCGGGCCGCTCCATCTGATCCAGAAACTGCCGGGCGTAGGGCGACAGTGTCTCTACATAGCGTCTCTGTCCTTCGGCGTAGATGGTGTCGAACGCAAGCGAGCTTTTGCCCGATCCGCTCAACCCGGTGATCACCGTGAACGTATTGCGCGGAATCTCGACGCTGATGTTTTTCAGATTGTGCTGGCGGGCGCCATGCACCGATATGCGATCCAACATGGAGAAGGGACTATCTCTATTGTCGTTTAGAGCATTTTTCGAACTCGCTAAGATAGCGTAGCGGCCTCTTATGGCGAAGAATTTTGCAGATTTGTCGGAACGCGAGATCCTGGCGCTGGGGGTTTCGCTCGAAGAAGAAGACGCGCGGATTTACAGCGAATTTGCCGAGGCGCTGCGGACGGATTTCCCGGCAACGGCGGGCATGCTCGATGAGATGCAGGAGGAGGAATCGAGCCATCGTTCGAGGCTGATCGAGCTCTACCGGGAGCGATTTGGCGAGCGCCTTTTATTGATCCGGCGGCAGGATGTAAAAGGCTTTGTTTCGCGCCCGCCGGTCTGGCTGTTGCGTCCGCTCGGCCCGGCGGCCGTACGCCGGGCAATCGAATCGATGGAAACGGAAACCACGCGCTTTTATCAACTCGCGATGGCGCGGACGGCGGATGCTTCGACGCGGCAATTGCTGGGCGATCTGGCCGAAGCCGAAGTCCGCCACACGGCTGCCGCCGAATCGATTGAACAGAAGCATCTCACGTCGGAGGCGCACGCCGGAGAGAAAGAGACGCTGCGCCGGGCGTTCCTGCTGCAGTTCGTGCAGCCCGGGCTGGTCGGCTTGATGGACGGCTCAGTATCGACGCTCGCTCCACTCTTCGCGGCAGCGTTCGCCACTCACCGGCCGCACGATGCTTTCGTGGTGGGCCTGGCGGCGTCGGTCGGATCCGGCATTTCTATGGCGTTTGCGGAAGGCCTCTCAGACGATGGCTCGCTTACCGGACGCGGCAAGCCTCTGATCCGCGGCTGCGTTACGGGCGTGATGACATTCGCCGGCGGCATAGGCCACACGCTTCCGTATCTCATCAGTGATTTTCGAACGGCGACAACGGTTGCGATCGTGGTGGTTGCGATCGAGCTGGCGGTAATCAGTTGGATTCGCCAGCACTACATGGAAACACCGCTCTTTCGCGCAGCGCTGCAGGTGGTGGTGGGCGGCGTGCTGGTGTTTATCGCGGGAATTTTGATTGGCAACTCTTAAAACAATAGACCTATGAGCTCACAACCATTGATCGAATACCAGGACGCGAGTCCCGAAGTACGAGCCGTTTTTGATGACATTATGGCGACCCGTAAGGTCGATTCCGTGAACAATTTTTGGAAAGCGCTGGCCAACGACCCGCCGACGCTCCGCCGCACCTGGGAGAACCTCAAAGAGATTATGGGGCCGGGAGGCGCGCTCGATCCGCTTACCAAGGAACTGATCTATATCGCGGTGAGCGTTGCCAATCAATGCGCGTATTGCATTGCGTCGCACAGCGCGTCCGCCCGAAAAAAAGGGTTGACGGAAGAGGGCTTTGGCGAACTGATGGCGGTCGTGGGAATGGCAAATCAAACGAACGCGCTTTCGGCCGGTTATCGCGTGCCGCTCGACGAGCAATTTCGATAAATGCTGCTGGCACGCGTTGTTGAGACCTCCCGAGAAATGGCCGCCACCAGCAAGCGGCTGGAAAAGATCGAGCGGCTCGCATCTTTGCTGCGGCAGTTAAGCCCGGAAGAAGTAGAGATCGTGGTTGCGTATCTTTCGGGCAGCACGCGGCAGGGACGGATCGGGGTTGGGTACTCGACGCTACGATCCTCGCTTGCGCCGCCCGCCGCGGAACCCTCGCTCGGGATTGGCGAAGTGGATCGCGCACTAGAGCAATTGTCGCGGGTCAGCGGCGCCGGCTCGGAGAACCGCAGGCGCGAATTGTTGCAGAGCCTGTTTTCGCGCGCGATCGAGCCTGAGCAGCAATTTTTGTCGGCGCTGCTGGTTGGCGAGCTGCGCCAGGGCGCGCTTGAAGGGATTATGTTCGAAGCGCTGGCAAAAGCTTCGGGGATGAGCGTGGACCGGATTCGCCGGGCGGCGATGATGGCGGGCGGCGTAGCCCCGATTGCTCGCGCCGCTATGGCCGAAGGCGAAGCAGGTTTGGCGAAATACGACATCCAGCTGTTTCGCCCGGTGCAACCGATGCTTGCACAGACCGCAGAAGACGTACCGGATGCGTTCGCGGAGCTTGGCGGGCGAGGCTGCTTTCGAATATAAGTTCGACGGGGCGCGGGTGCAGGCGCACAAATCCGGAGAAGACGTAAAGATCTATTCGCGAGGCGCCAACGACGTGAGCGTTGCGATTCCCGAGATCGTGGAGGCAGTTCGCGCACTGCCCGCGCAGGAGCTGATTCTCGATGGAGAGGCGCTGAGCTTCGATGCCGGGGGCCGGCCGCAACCCTTCCAGGTCTCGATGCGGCGTTTCGGCCGGAAGGTAAATGTCGATGAATTGCGGAACGAACTACCCATGACTCCGGTATGGTTCGATCTCCTTTATCTAAACGGCGGATCCTTAATCGACGAGCGGCAGGCGGCGCGCTTTCGCCATCTCTCGGAGCTGATACCGGCCGCGCAGCTGGTTCCGCATCTCACTACCGAGAGCGAGGGCCGGGCGGAAGACTTTCTACGCCAGTCGCTCGAGAGCGGACATGAAGGCGTTATGGCGAAGGCGCGGCACGCGGCATATGCAGCGGGTTCGCGGGGCCAGAGCTGGCTAAAAATCAAGCAGGCGCGTACTCTCGACCTGGTGATTCTCGCGGCGGAATGGGGCAACGGGCGGCGCCAGGGATGGCTCAGCAACTTGCATCTGGGCGCTCGCGATACCGAGAAGGGCGGGTTCGCTATGCTCGGAAAAACGTTCAAAGGACTTACCGACGAAATGCTTGCCTGGCAGACCGCAGAACTGCAGAAGATTGAAATTGCGCGCGACAAATACACGGTTTATGTGGAGCCGAAGATTGTGGTTGAGATCGCGTTCAATGAGATCCAGGCGAGTCCGCGGTATCCGAGCGGCCTGGCGCTGCGCTTTGCGCGCGTGAAACGGTATCGCCAGGATAAGACAGCCGCGAATTCGGACACGTTTCAAACGGTGCAAAAGCTTGCCGGAGTTTCGGTGGCGGCGAGTTGAAACGATGGTTCCTGTTTTGCTGGCTGTGCGCAGGGGTACTGCGGGGGCAGAGCCAGACCACGCCCGCTCCGCTGAAGCAAACGGTTGTTGTGACCGGGGTGGCGACGCCGCTACCGCTAGAAGAATCGGACCGCTCGGTAGACGTGATCGATCTGCCGGCGAATGAGCAGATTTTATTCAGCGGTCTACAGAATCTGCTGCAACTGGATTCATCGGTCGATTTGCAGCAGCGCGCGCCGGGCGTGCAGGGCGACATTTCGATTCGCGGCGGCACGTTCGGCCAGACGCTGGTGTTAGTGAACGGCCTGCGTGTCAACGATGTGCAGAGTGGGCATCACAATTTCGATGTGCCGGCGCCGCTCGACGCAATCGGCCATATCGAAATTCTGCGCGGGACCGGCTCAACGCTTTACGGCTCGGATGCGATCGGGGGCGTGGTGAACGTTTTGACGCGGATCGATCCCGGGCCGGAACTCGTTCTACAGGCGGGGGGCGGCAGCTTCGGGACGAACACGCAAGGCGGACGTTTTTCGTTTGGCGACCGGGGGATTTCCGAGCAATTCTCGTTTGAGCGCGAGCTTTCGGACGGCTTTGAAGACGATCGCGAATATCGCAATCTGGCTGGCTCGTCGGACACGCTGCTGCACACCCGCTTCGGCGCAACGCACCTTTTCTTTTCAGGTTTGGACCGGCCATTTGGAGCGAACGGATTTTACGGCAATTACAATTCGTGGGAACGAACCAAAACGTGGTACGGCGCGCTCTCGCAAGACCTCGGCGAAAACACGCAGTTCACGTTTTCGTTCCGGCGCCACACGGATTTGTTCGAGCTGTTTCGCGATACGCCCGATCTTGATGCCAATCGCCATACGGATGAAGCATGGGACACGACGCTGCGCCGCCACAACGACCTGTCGCGATCAGTACGCCTTTCGTATGGGGCGGAAGGCATCTACGACAGTATTGAAAGCACCAATCTCGGACGCCATCACAGGAGGCAGGGGGCCGGTTACGGAGTGCTGGATTTTCGTTCACTACGGCGGTTCTCGTTGTCGCTTGGCGCGCGCGAAGAGTTTTTCGGACCCCGGCAGACCTTTTTCGCGCCCACGGTGAGCGGCGGGTACTGGCTGGCCAGCAGTGTGAAATTGCGCGGTTCGGTGAGCCGGGCGTTCCGCAGGCCCACATATACCGACCTCTACTATCACGATCCGGGCGACCTTGGCGACCCGGATTTGAAGCCGGAAGAAGCAACAAATTACGAAGCCGGCGCGGACTGGTATTTCCGAACGAAGTGGCGCGCGTTCGCTACAGTGTTCGACCGCGAGGAGAAGAACGGGATCGATTACGTGCGCTCCTCGATATCGGATCCGTGGGTGGCAACCAATTTCGACCAGCTCCGTTTCACCGGTTTTGAATCGGGTATAAACGGCTCGCTGCCGCACAACCAGCAAGTGTCGCTGCAATACACCGGGCTGCACGGTTCGCAGGCGCTGGCCGCGGGGGAGCAATCGAAATACCTGTTTAACTATCCGGTGAACGAAGCGATAGCCGCCTGGCAGATTCTATCGGGGCACGGAATCATCGCGCGTACCCGGGTCGGCGTGCTCGAGCGGTATCGACAAGACGCGTACGCACTGTGGGATGTGAATGTCGGCTGGACGCGCTCGCGTTTTCATCCATATGTGCAATTCGCGAATGTGACGAATACCCGGTACCAGGAAGTGAGCGGGGTGGATATGCCGGGGAGATCGGTGATGGTGGGGTTGGAGGTACGGGCCTGGGGGCAGAAGTAAGAGAATGGCGGGCACACTACGGGTGTTCCCCCGGCGAGTGAAAGTATTCAAATGTCAAGGAACCAGCCGCAGGTCAACAGCCGATAAACGTGGGGCCGATAAACGTGGATTTAATTAAGGGCGATACCGAAGGCGAAATACGTTACGATCCTCACTCCCGGGCGGTATTTGAAGAAACGAACTGGTCGACGCGGGCGCGGGCAGCCATGAATTCCCGATAGAGTTCGGGGTCAGGGTTCCAGACGGCATCTTCTTCGGGCTCCTCGCTGTCCTGGTCTTCGCTAAGCACTGGTTCAAGGGACGCCGAGGAAGTTTGCGGAACGAACTCCAATGTTTCGACGGGAGCAGGGATGAACTGGCGATCTTTTTGCAGCTGACGCAGGGTTTGCAAGGCCTTGTGAAATCCTCGTTCGGCGCTCGCGGCGGCGCGTATGGCGAGCGTGATCAGACTTTGGTTGCTGGAGCGAACGAGGTGTTCGGGGTCCCAAAGGACCGCTTCCATGGCGCGGAAACGACGCAGACGCCAGAAGTGCTGCGCGAGTTCATCGACGAGAATCTCTTCGGTGGTGTTGGCGGGCTGGTGCTCGGCGCGGAGTTGGGCTCGGAGCTGATCGAATTCGGCAGCGGATTCATTAGGGAGAACGAGAGATTTGGAATAGAGGCCGTGCTTGAAAGAGTTCTGGGAACTGCGCCGCTTGCCTTCCGGGGTGCGGGGGCCGGTGGACTGGTTGGCGGTGTCGGGCAGAGTGTCGGGTTGGGGGATGCGGCCGGCTTTGCGGGCCTCCTTGGCGAGACGGCGCTCGGCGGCGCGGCGGATGGAACGTGGGCTCATGTGGTTGCGGGCTCCTTCGTTTAAAGAATGGCGGAGGAGGGCGACGGAGTGGCGGGCGGGAACGGGGGTAAGTGGCTGAATTTGGAGAAGAAAAGATTTTGAGCGCGGATGGGAACGGATGAAAACAGATAAGCGAATCGTGATTGCGACGATTGGATCGCTGGGCGATCTGCATCCATGTATGGCTTTGGCGCTCGAGCTTCAGCGGCGCGGGCACAGCGTAACGATTGCTTCGACGGAATTTTACCGGAAGAAGGTGACGAAGCGGGGGATTGGGTTTCGGGCGATTCGTCCGGATTGGGATCCGACAGATCCGGAGCTGATCGGGCAATGTGAAGAGTTGAAGCGCGGGCCGGAGATATTGTTCCGAAAGCTGCTGCTGCCGCATTTGAAGCACACGTATGAGGACTTGCTCGTGGCAGTGGATGGGGCGGATCTGATGATCGCCGGGGAACTGGTGTTTGCGGCGCCACTGGTGGCGGAAAAAGTCGGATTGCGGTGGGCGTCGGCGATTCTCTCGCCATGCTCGTTCATTTCGTCCTACGATCCGTCGGTTCTGGTGAACGTGCCAAGTCTTATGCGGCTGCACCGGGCGAGCCGGGTGTTTTATAGCGCTGCGCTCCAGCTTGGCCGATGGGGGACGCGGCACTGGTGGACTCCAGTGCGGCAGCTGCGGCGGGAGCAAGGGCTCCGGGCGAGTTGCGATCCTTTGTTTCGCGACAAGTTTTCACCGGAGCTGGTTCTGGCTTTGTTCTCGCGCTGTTTCGCGCAGCCACAACCGGACTGGCCGGCAAAAACAGTGCAGCCCGGATTTGCATATCACGACGAGCAACGAGAAGAGGTTGCAGCGGCCGCAGCGCTCAGCGCATTTCTGACATTCGGAGATCCGCCAATTGTTTTCACGCTAGGTTCGACCGCAGTTCACAATCCTGGCAATTTCTACGAAGCGAGTGTGGAGGCAGCGAGGCGGTTGGGACGCCGGGCGATCTTGTTGGGCATAGATCGGGCGCCGGGAGAAAGCCGGCCCGAGATATTGGCGCTCCGCTATACGCCGTATCACGAGATATTTCCTCGAGCGACGGTGATTGTGCACCAAGGCGGATCCGGAACAACCGGGGAGGCGCTACGAGCAGGCCGCCCGACGTTGGTTGTGCCCTATGGATGGGATCAGCCGGACAATGGCGCACGCGTGGAGCGTTCAGGAACAGGGCTGTGTTTGCCGCGCAGTGAATATTCGGCTCGCAGCGCGATGGAGGCGCTGAAGCGGCTAATGGAAGATGCGCAGTTCAGTCACCGCGCAAGGGAGCTGAGCGCTCGCTTGCGACAGGAAGATGGAAGCGCGGCGGCTTGCGACGCGATTGAATCCGTATTGTGAGGCAGAACTGGCTGGACGATTTAGCCTCTGCCCCGTCCCGCAGCGGCTGGTTTCGCCGAGTCGATCGGGGTCGGAGGCGTTACCGGAGCTTCCGTATTATCGGCGGTGCGGATCCCCAGTGTCTTTCGGACTTCCGCGTCGATTCGCACGCGGACGTCGGGATTGTCTTTCAAAAACTGCCGTGCGTTTTCGC
>CAVYDZ010000010.1:0-163803 GCA_963767485.1 Terriglobia bacterium
CACCCACTTCGGTTCAGGCATTTGTTGATAGAGGCGGCGAATCACCGGCGCCATCTTGTTCGAGACACGCCCGGCAATAAACATCAGGTCCGATTGCCGAGGAGAACCGCGCATCACCTCTGCGCCGAATCGCGAAATATCGTACCGCGAGGCCATCATCGACATCATTTCGATAGCGCAGCAGGCCAATCCGAAGCTCATGGGCCAAATTGAATTCTTGCGCGCCCAGTTCAATGCGTTATCGAGCGTCGTCGTAATGACGCTGTCTTTGATCAGCACGTCATCTTGGTCATCGATGCGCGCAAATAGCTCTGGCGGCTGACTGATATCGAACTGTTCTGAATCGCCCACGTCTCGATTATCCCATGCGGTTCGAGACGCGGGCGCCGGCTAAAAGTTCAGCTTCAATGATAACTGCAGCTGCCGCGCTAGATTCGATTTCCCGGTTATCTCCCCAAACTGTGACGACGTCGGATTATAATTCGGCCCCGACCAGTTCGGATGATTGATGAAATCGAAAGCTTCCGCCCGGAACTGCAAATTCACGCCTTCGCGCGAGGTGAACGGAAATGTCTTGAACAATCCCACATTCCAATCTTGAAATCCGGGCCCATATACCGAATCGCGCACCAGGGCTGCAGGTTAATGGTCCCTGGCGCCGGCGGAGTCACATTCGCTGTGAAGTACTTCGGCGAATTCGCTTTGCCGCTCGGCCCCGCGAAGCCGCCGACCACACTCGGCGTCCCGCTCATAACCCAAAACTGTCCCTCGCTCCCGCACCCAAAGCTTCCATACTCTCCGATGCCCGCGAAATCGTTATTCGTCCCGATACCGCAGGGCGTACCTGTCTGGAATTGCGCGAGAGCATTGATTTGCCATCCACCGGCGATTTTCGCCAGCACCGAGCGCTGCGCCCGCAGAAAAGGCAAATCGTAAGTCACCGTAATCACCGCCACGTGCCGCGTATCGTATTCCGCCGGAGCCCACAAGTTACTCGTGTTGTAAGTGTAGGGAACTATGTCGCGATAATTCGAGCTGTTATCCCATGTCTTCGATAACGTGTAAGAGAAACTGTAGCCAAACCCTTTTACGAAGTTCCGGTTCAAAGTCAATTGGAACGCGTTGTAAATCGAGTTCACGTTGCTCTCTTCTTCCTGAATTTCAGCAAATCCTTGATATGGCCGCAGCGCATTCACGCTCACTCCCGGATGCGCCTGCAGCGCGCCCACTGTCGGCTGGTTAATGTCATACACCTGCCAAGCATGCAGCCCGCGGTGCCCTACATATGCCGCCGAGAGTACCGTATTGAAACCCATTTCGCGCTGTACTGTGAAGTTCCAGTTCCACGCCTCAGGCTGCTTCAAATAGGGATTCAGGGTGGTAATTGTCAACGGTGCCGCTATGCCGCTGTTCAGCGATGCCCCGGGGTTATCCACTGAAACGTTGTTCACGGTCACAAACGGTTGGAACGGAGAATTGCCGCCCGGGAAAATATTGTCGAGCAGGTTCATGCGCGTAATGAACCGCCCGGCGCCCGCCCGTACCACCGTCTTGTCATCGTATTGATAGGCAATTCCGGCCCGCGGTTGAAACTGATTCGTTACCGCTTGGTGCCATTTCGGAAGCGACGGATCGAACAGCCCCGAGCAGTTGGTGCCGCCGCACAGAGTATTATTCGGATCGGCGGCCGGCACGCGTCCAAGCGCCGAACTCGGGAAAGCCTTGAGCCCCGGAATCACTACGCCGTTGTATGCGTTGCCCGTCCCGAGAATCACGTTTCCCGTCTTCGGGTCCACCTTCACCGCATCCGCCGGATTGTATAAATTGCCGTTGAAGTAATCGGCGTTGCCCCACTCCGGATAAAACGGCACATTCGTCGATTCGCGCACGCCGTAGTTGATCGTCAACCGCGGATTCACTTTCCAGGAATCCTGCGCAAACGCTTCGTACAGATTGCCCCGCCAGATTGTGTACGCGCGCGGTCCAATTTCCGTATAGCTATCGGCATGTCCCAACGCCAGGTTCGCCAAGCCGACACCCGATGTTCCTCCCAGGCCGCCGTCCGTGAACACAAACGAACCATTTTGGTTGTTGCTGCCGCCCGGTACCGTGCTTACATTGATCTGGTCGTAATCGTTTTCGCCCGAGCGTTGAAAGTAAAATCCAAATTTCGCCGTGTGATTGCCCCAAACTTTCGTCAAACTGTCGCTCAACGTGTAAATCGGTCCCGAGGAGTGCGACGGATACGGGCCACCCGCCAGACCGTAAAAATTCGGCACGCTCACGGTCGGAATTTTGCCCGGAATATCTTTTCCGTTCGGAAAAATGTACGGATAATTGATGCCTAACGAGCTCCGGTCGAATCCCGGGAGCGCCGTGTTCACCGGAATGTACACGTCGTCCACGCTCAACGTCGCGCGCGCTTCGTTTACCGTCGTCGGATTGATGGTCCACGTCCAGGCCAGCGAATTGGTCTGGTTCGGCCGGTGAAAATATTTGCCGGTCAGTCCCGAACCCTGATCGAACGGCTGATATTCGTCGTACGAAAGATCCGTGCGCCGCCATTCAATGCGCTGATTGTCTTTCGGCAGAATGTCCCCGTTTAGAGTGCCTTTGCGCTGATTGATCGGATGCGCGGCCTGCGCAATCCAGTTGTTCGTCCCGCTGAAGAAACCCGGCGTCGGTCCTGGGTATGCATTCAAAATCGCCATCCCATTCTTGCTGAGGCTGCCCACCGGAATAATATTTCCCGGATACGGCGTGCACTTCGAGCTCACCTTCGGACACGTCGCCGGATCGTAAATTTGTGTGCTGCCCTTGTACCACGGATTAGGCCCCAGCAATTCGCTGAAGTTTCCGGTACGCATCAGATCCGTGGGCACCGCCTGGAGCTGCGTATCTTCCTGGCGCAAACGTGTCCATTCCTCCGCCACAAAAAAATAAAACTTATTGTGCAGCGCCGTCCAGACTTTCGGAATCTCTACCGGGCCGCCCACTGCAAAGCCAAAATCGTTATACCGGAACGGGCTCACCGTGTTCGTCAGCGTGCTGAGATTCCTGGTCCAGGTATTGGCGTTCATCGCCGAATTGCGAAAATATTCTGAAGCCGATCCATGAAATTCGTTTGTCCCGCCGCTCGTCACTATACGGATTTGGCCGCCCGCCGCGCCGCCGTACTCGGCCGCATAATCCGCTGTGAGAACCTGGATCTCCTGCGTCGCGTCGTTGTTCGGAACCCCGATACTCGTCGAATTCCCACGTGTGCGTAACGCCGGCGCGCCATCCATCGTGATCTGGGTATCGTTCGAGCGCGCGCCGTTGATCGAGTACCCGCCACTGCTCAAACTGAAATTGAAATCGCCCAAAGTAGATCCGGTGCGCACCCCGGGCAACAGCGTCGCCATGTAGATCGGATTCCGCCCATTCAACTCCTGTGACTGAATTTGCTGCGAAGTGACATTGTGCTGCACGGCTCCCGACTCAGTTTGCAGAACAGAAGCGGTGGCAGAAACTTCAATGGTTTCGGTGGTCGCGCCGAGCGCTAATTGCCCGTCGAGGCTGATCGTCGAATTTGCGTTCAGCCGGTTGTTGCTGCTCTCGAATGTCTTAAACCCCGGAGCGCTGGCCGTCATTTTGTACGACCCGGGCTGCAGGTTAGTCACGGTATAATTGCCCGAGGTGTCCGATTGCATCGTATGTTCCTCGCCGGTCGCTTCGTTGGTAATCGTGACCTTGGCGTTGGGCACAACGGCGCCCGTTTGATCGCGGATCAAGCCCGGTGATATTTCCTACATCGGATTGCCCCGGCAGCAGCAATGCTCCCGCGGCGAAAAGGAAAATCAGCAGCCAACAAGTGGCCGCGCACTTCCATACAGCTTTCATGACATCCCCTTTTTGAACTGGATCCCTTATCCAGCCAGCTTGCCGAGAGTATATATCAAATCGTTGTCTAAGGGGTGAATTCCAGGTATCGTTTTGCGATCGGAGAAAATCGAGTGGTGCGCGAAATTTATTTCCAGTCCGCTGTGAACTACGACGATTCGCTTTGGCGCGCGGCCGCCGAGTCTGGCGTCGACTCGAGCTATTGGGACATCTTCGGCTGCGAGCATCACGTCACGCGTGAGGCGCTGCAGGCAATCTTGCAGGCGATCGGATGGGATACCGCAAACTTCGAAGCGCTCGAAGAGCAAAGACGGCGCCGTTTCTCGCGGGATCCCGAGCGAGGCTTGCCCGAAACCGCCGTGGTGGGCGAAAACGAAAAATCGGTGACGCTTTCGGTCGGAGCCAATCCTGCGGGAACGCTCGGCTATCGCATTCATCTCGAGAGCGGCGACGAATTGAGCGGCAGTCTGGAACTCGAGCAGCTCGAGCCAGTGGCCGAGTTGATCCTGTATGACCGGCGCTGGCGCTCGCTGCGCTTGCCCTTGCCGGCGGAGTTGCCCCTCGGATATCACTCGCTCACTGTCTCGCTCAACGGCAGGGAAGACGCCCGCTGCCACCTGATCGTCTGTCCGGAACGAACCTATCTTCCGGAGTTTTTGAAAAATGGTGATGGGCGCACCGCCGGCTTCAATGTGGCCCTGTATGGATTGCGTTCTGAGCGGAACTGGGGCGTCGGAGATTTCACCGACCTGCGCCGTCTCATCGATTGGGCCTCGCGCGAAGTTGGCTTTAGCCTGATCGGCCTCAATCCGTTGCACGCGCTGCACAATCGCACGCCTTACAATGCGAGTCCCTACTTGCCGCTGTCGATGTATTACAAGAACCTGATTTACATTGACGTCGAGCAAGTGCCCGAGTTTGAGCGTTCCCAGTGCGCGCGAAAACTCTTCGATTCGCCGCGCGTGCGAGAAAAAATCCGAGCGCTGCGCGACGCCGAGTTTGTCCAGTACAGCGAAGTCGCTTTGCTGAAGCGGCGCTTTCTCAAAATCCTGCATCGCGCCTTCCGCTTGGAACGTGCAGCCCAGCCGGAACGGAGCCGCGCGTTCGACCAGTATTGCCAGCGCGAAGGCGATCTGCTCGCGAAATTCGCGCTGTATTCCGCGCTCGATGAAGCACTGCATAAAAAGGACCGGAACGCCTGGAGCTGGCGGGATTGGCCTGCCGAATATCAGACGCCGGATTCGACGGGATCGCGCGAGTTCGCCCGTCAGCATGCGCGCTCGGTTGAATTTTATAAATACGTACAGTTTGTTCTCGAAGAACAACTGGCGGCCGCACAGCGCCACGCTAAAGAGTCCGGGAATGGCAGTCGGCCTTTATCATGATCTGGCGGTCGCCACCGATAGCTTCGGCTCGGATCTTTGGATCGCGGGTGACCATTATGTGAGCGGTGCACGAGTCGGCGCTCCCCCGGATGATTTCTCGCCGCAAGGGCAGGATTGGGGATTTCCGCCCCCGAACAAAGAGGTGCACCGGGCCGAAGGGTACCGGCTGTTCCGCGAAAGCATCGGCAAAATCGTCCGCCATGGCGGAGCGCTCCGCATCGACCACGTGATGCGGCTGTACCGATTGTTTTGGGTTCCCCCCGGGATGCCTCCCTCGGCCGGAACTTACGTGCGAGATTTCGCTACCGACTTGATGCATGTGCTGGCGCTCGAAAGCGTCCGCAGCGAAAACATCATCGTCGGCGAGGATCTCGGCACAGTCACTGACGAAATGCGGGATTTATTCCGGCGCTTTGGCATCTTGAGTTATCGGCTCTTCCCGTTCGAGCGAAATTATCAAACAGGCGAGTTCAAGCACAGCTTTGAATATCCTCGGCAAGCTCTTGTTTCCTCAAGCACTCATGACCTGCCGACAATGGCCGGCTTTTGGCAGAACGCCGACATCCAGGCACGTCGGTCCGCCGGATTGGCCGACGAGGCGGCGTACCAAAACCAGACCAATGATCGACGGCGCGAGAAACAGCGCATGCTCGACGTGCTCCATAGCGAGCGGTTGCTCCCCGACTGGTATCCAAGTGGAGGGAATTTGCCGAACGAGCTCGACGGCGAACTGCACAACGCCATGATCGGCTTCCTGGCCCGGGTCCCCTCCATGATTCTCTTACTGAATCAGGAAGATCTAACCAAGGAACCGGCGCAGCAGAACCTGCCCGGGAGCACTGCGGAATACCCGAACTGGCAACGCAAAATGCGATTTGCAATCGAAGAGCTAAATAGCCCGGGTGGAGCGCCTTACGCCATAATGTTCAGGAATCAGTTGACCGCTAGCCGTCGAGCTTAAACCAAAGCTTTAGATGTTGCGCCAGCCTCTCCGGCGCGAACGGATTGGCATCCTTTGGGCCGCCCCTCCAGCGACGGCTTTCAGGTGCTTCGCGGGTCCTCAGCTTCGAAACGCTCTAAAACAACACTGGTTCCCCGCAGAAATAGCATCGTCGTGTCTGCTTGACAGTGCCCCATATTTCTGCAAGTGTAGAATTATGGAACGAGATGATTACGTGTTCGGCAGCGGCCTGGATCTGACTGACACTGCGTTGGAAGAACTCAAGATACAATCGCCCGAAGGCTGCTTCCTGTGCGTCTTCGGCGCGCTGGATGACGACGAGTGGGACTGATGCCGAAAGCCAATCCTGAACCCGATGTGGCCCGGTATGCGGATATGTTTTCCGCCATCGCTGCGGAGCCGCGCCTTCGCATCCTGCGCCTCTTGCTCTCAGCGCATCCGCAAGGCATGATCGCCGGGGATATCGGCGCGGAGCTGAATATTCCGCCATCCACTCTCTCGCACCATCTCGACAAGCTGAAAAACGAAGACCTGGTGAGTGTGCGCCGGGAAAGCACCTGCCTTTGGCATTCCGCGAATGCCGAGACCCTACAAGACCTTCTTGGCTTCCTCTATGCCGAGTGCTGCACCCGGAACAAAGCCATTGAACCGCAGGCCATAGTGCAGCTTTGCCGATAAGACTTAAGGAGAACAGCAATGGAACTGAAAGAAATCGTGAAAGAGAAATACGGCGAGGCGGCCAGGCGCGTTGCCCGTGGAGGCACTAACGGCTGCTGCGGTGCCAGCTCGGCGCTCGAGAGCTGTTGCGACCCGATCACCTCGAATCTCTATAACGAAACGCAGGCGGGACAGATACCGGAGACGGCCTTGCAGGCGTCGCTCGGCTGCGGTAATCCTACCGCGCTCGCCGCGCTGAACCCCGGTGAAACGGTCCTCGATCTCGGCTCAGGCGGCGGCATTGATGTCTTACTCTCAGCTCGCCGCGTCGGGCCAACCGGGAAGGCCTACGGTCTCGACATGACAGACGACATGCTGGCGCTCGCACGCGAGAACCAGCGCAGGGCCGGGGTACAGAACGTCGAATTTCTGAAGGGCGAAATCGAGCATATTCCGCTCCCCGATAACAGCGTCGACGTGATTATTTCCAACTGCGTAATTAACCTTTCGGGCGACAAGGACCAAGTGCTGCGCGAGGCGTTTCGCGTGTTGAAGCCGGGCGGCCGCTTTGCGGTGTCCGATGTAGTCACGCGAGGACCCGTGCCGGATGAGGTCAGAAAGAGCATGCTGCTCTGGGTCGGCTGCATTGCGGGCGCATTGCAGGATGATGAATATCGCGCCAAGCTGACCGCGGCCGGTTTTTCTGCTGCTCACATCGAGCCCACGCGCATTTACGACATAGAGGACGCCAGGGCCTTCCTGTCGGCCGAAGGGATCGATGTGGACGCCATCGCGCCGCAGGTCGAAGGCAAATTCATGAGCGCCTTTATTCGTGCCTCAAAGCCCGCCCCCTGCTGCGCTCCGGGCTGCTGCTCGTAAACTTCTATTCAGCCTGCTTTTTCAAGTTGTTCAGAAGTTTGTCAATTTGCGCTCCGAGGTGCCGATTTCGGAACTGCCCTGGGTGATCTTCAGATATCCCCCTTTTGGGCCCTTTTCGGGCTTATTTGGCTTTCAGTTCGCTTCCGGCTATCACCGTCCCAATCGGCATATTCTTCGCCCTGATCCGACAGGTTGACGTGTAGCCGCCCGCCCGAAACTCTAAAGTTGAGATGAAAATATTTTCCGCCCGCCTCAATGCCCATCCACCATGCGTTATGCGCCATTTGCTCCAGGTGGATCGAGGCCCGACTCGCCAGGATTTCATCGAGAGCGGGCCGACCGTCTTCCAGCTCGCGGCGAAATTGAGCAAGACCAAGTAATCCGCCACGTCCATTGCCCGCTTGAAGCATCATGCCCAAATACTCCGGCGATGATCCTCAGGTTGACACGGCATTCGACCACCGCCGAGTGGATAAGCTCATGGAGCCGAGACGATTACCAGCCCGAACACGGAGCCCGACCGGCGCCTGTTTCTGCTCGAGTACCGGCACGGCTACCGCGTCGTTTTTCGCAAATCGGTCACGCCGATCGAAAATATCTTTGACCTCCTGAATCCAGAAGGCTTAACTGGATTTCCACAGCTGTGGAAAGTTCGTTTTCGCGCGTCTCGATGCTATGTTCCGGCAGGAGAAAAAACGCCCATGAGACACGACCTCGAACTCCTCAAACTCACCCAAAAGCATGCCGCCCTCAAAGCGGAAGCCGACCGCCAGGCCCGCGGTGGCCCCCGCACCGAAGAAGGCAAGCGCATTGCCTCGATGAACGCCGTCAAAACCGGACTCACCGGCCGCACCGTCCTGCTGCCCAGCGACGATGCCGATGCCTATCGCGCCCACCTCACCGCCTACGAGAAGGAATACAAACCGGTCGGCCTGCGCGAAACCGAACTCGTCCAATCCATGGCCGACACGCAATGGCGCTTGCAGCGCATCCCCGGTCTCGAATCCGCCATCTATGCCCGTGGCCGCCACGAATTCGCCGAAGCCCACGCCGAGCGAGGAACTATCCCTCCGCAAAGCTCTCATCGAGCTCGATACTCACCTGAAATACGAAAAGCAGCTCCGCAATCTCCAGCTCCAGGAATCGCGTCTCACCCGCCGCTACGAAAAAGAATCCGCCGAACTCCGCCAACTGCAACAGAGCCGCGACCAAAGGGAGCGGACCAGATCAAACCCCCACCCAGTTCGTTTTTTCAAATCCCAAAACTGCGTCCCAAATCGCCACCGCCGCGCCGTCCGCCTCCACGGTTCCAGCGCCGGCCACCTCCATTACGGCTGTGCTGGCGGCGGATTCGGATTCCCGGTAGGCGTCCAGGAGGTGGCGCTCGCCGTTTTCGCACCACGTAACCAGACGTATAACGTGCAATGTGCGGGTGGAGGATCGGGCAGAGCAATCTGCAAAGTCTGTTTTTGTCCCTGTCCTTGAACCGGCGTGGGCAGTTCGGTGACTTGCGTTCCCCCCAATTGGTCCCAGCCTGCCTGTTCGATCATCTCGAGGTTGCGGCCCGTCAGGACATAAATTCGTTTTCCATTCTGCGGAGCAGCGGAAGTGGCCTCGAAGGACTCGATCGAAGGCAGACGAACGATATGGGCCAAAGGAAAGGGAGTGGACTGCCCGGTATGGCGGTTTTCAATTGTCGCCTGAAGGAGGCACCCGGCCGGAAATCCGCTCGTGTCAAACGAGAGGAACAGTTGATCGGACGAAAGCTGCTGCAGGCTGTAAGTTGCGGTCTGCTCGCCGATACGCAAGGAGACCGGAGCGGCGAGATCGTCCGCGCAAGCGAGCTTTACGACGCTGGTCGGCTGCACGTTGCGCACGTCCAGCATCACCGTCAGGTTATAGCCGGCGGGGAATTCATCCTGGGGCAGGGTAATGGCCATCCCGGCTGGCAGGGAGAGATGGGAGCTGGCGATTGCGGGGAGGGGGCCAGTGATCTGCAGTGCGCCTGGAAGCTTCATGGGCTCGCTGCGGTCGGCGACATCGGCCTGAATGGGGAGCGTGCTGCCAGGTTTGAGGTCGGATTTGAGTTGGACGGTCACGCTGCGATCATTTCCGTTTTCGGTCGCTTGTCCCAATTCAAAGGAAACGCCGGGAGCGGAGAGCTTTTCTAGCAAATTCAGGCGTTCGCCTTTTAACACATAATGCTGCGTGGCTTCGCCTTGGTTCGCCAGGACTGGCAAGTTGTCGATCTTCGGAAGGTTGGGCAGAATGTTGAGCGGCATGCCGTGACTCTTGGCATCCTGCTGCGAGAGCAACAGCTCATACTTGCCGGGGTCGAGATTTGAAGTGTCGATCTGTACATCGGCATGCGGCTGCGGCCCCTCGCGCAGCCCTTTCGGCAGAACGAAACGGGCAGGTTCGGCAACTGCAAACTCGTCATTCAACTTCTTCAACTCGACTTTGGTCAAGAATTCGAAATCGGTGTCGTCGAGGGTCACGGCGATCTTGCCTGATTTGGCGACGAGGCGATCCTGCGAGACGGGCTGGATGCGGGCCTGGCTAAAGGTGCTGAGCGGCTTAACGTGGATCTCGCCGGAAGCCTGGAAGGGCGCCCAATCCCAGAAAGCAGAGAGGTGATAATCACCCGGCGGGATGGGCGATTTGGTCAAGTCGACTTCGAGCGCCTTCTGGTTGCCAAGTTTGAGGATCGAAATCTTCTGCTTTTGGCCTTTGCCGTTGTCGAGCGTCCACAGGCGGGCGCGCTGCAGGTATTTCCATTGGATATCGGGAACATCGACTGGGAGGGGCGTTTTTAAACCGGACGGGATATAGTCGGCTTTGCCGATTTTGATCGCGGGCGCCGGGGTATTCGGAATCCGAATCGCCCAGATATAGGCGACGCGCGTGTGCGGAGGTACGGGCGTACGCTGGCCGCACAGATTCAGTCCGTACTTGTCCTGAAGGGGAGGCAGAGGTTGGGCAAATGAGGAGCGGAACTGGGTACCGGGGAACGCGATGTAGCGGAGGTCGAGCAGCATGGCGGTACCGCCGGCGGCCAGGCCGATAGGACTGCCGAAAAACAGGGTGGCGGCCGCAGTGGCGAGGCTGGCAGTTTGGCCAACGCGCTGGGCGGTGGAACTGGCAAGGGGATTATAGGTGGCCAGTTGCGGGTTCATCGCGGAAAACAGGGCCTGCGCCTGTACGGCAGGAGGCTGCGTTTTATCGATTTGCACGGACATGCCGTATTGCGAAGCGAAGCCGGTGAGGGCTGCGTTTACGCTGGCCGAAGAGCTGCCCGAGTTCGACAGGGCTTCCACCAAGGCTTCAGTTTGGGCAGTCTTTTCGGCGTAATCGGCGAGCTGAGCGATCAGCAGATCGTCCTGGGATAGAAAACCGGCTACTTTCTTCCGGTTCAGGCCTTGTGGGCCATAGACCAGAGCGGCGAGCGAAATCGTGCGCGGTATCGTCCATTCTTCTTCTTTGCCGGCGGCTTTGGGGTCGGTGACGAGGAGGGGAGCCTCTTTCGGATCCTTTTTCGCCGGGACCATGACGACCGCGACTTCTCCGGGGCGCTTCTCATGGCCGCGCAGGATGGGAGAGTAAAGAATTTTGTCGCCTTCGCTCAGGTGATTGATGGTTTGGAAGGGGAGGGCGTCGGAATGACCGAAGGTTTCAACGCGTAAACTGACCGCGCCAATGGGCGCCCCCGCCGGGCAGGAGATGGGAGGCGGAGCTTCCGCCGCCGGATCGGGGGTGCTGGTTGACTCGGCTGCGCCCGGAGCAGGCGGCTGGCGGCGCTTGCCCGAGCGCCGTGCTTAGCGCGAGCAGCGCCAGAATAAGCGAACCATTTTTCCAATACAACGAGACGCGAAGACTCCTTCTACTCAGAATAACTTGGCGAGGCGCAGGCGCGAGTACGGATTCTCAGGGGGTTTCCCAGGCCTCACCAGATATACTGCTTCGCATCTCTACGCCGGCCGTAACTATCCAGCACATGTACCACCCGAATCTTCTTTAACTTCGTCGGCGACAACTGCCCGATCGGAATATAGATGATCTTCCGGTTCACTCGCGCTGCCAACGCCCGGAAATGCGATCGCGGCGGTTTCGCCGCAATATACGCCACTTGCGGCTCAATCGAATAATCCAACGCCGCCATTAATAACCGCTCCGCTTTGGTCGCCGCTCCGTCATAATCCGGATCGCTCCAGACATCGTAAAGCCGCCTCGGCGGAAGCGTCATCAGCAGCCCTCCATACTCAGCCCGTCCGACTCCCGGCCCTACCAGATGCTCGAAAGGCTGCGTCGAATAAAACGCCATGTCCGATTCGTTCTGATGTTCCCCCAGCCACGTAGTCAGATATCGATACCGGTCCGTGCGATCCTCATCGAAGATAATGACGAGCGCCCCCACATTCGCCCCGGTCTGCCCCGCATCGCGCACATACAGCTTGCCTTGATGCCAGTTGCGCACCGTCTCCCGAATATCGATGCCATCTCTCATCGAAGCCAGAAACGGCTCAACCCGTGAAGCTTCCGTCTCGAGCACGCTCTTGGCATGCTGCTTCAAATATTTGCCGTAGGATTCAATCACCAGGTCTTCCGGCGGATACGAGCAGATCGAATTTCCGTCCGTCTGTTTAGCCCATTCACCTGCTGAGGCCTCTCGTTTTCGCTTCAGCAAACCCGCCGGACGCATCCGCTGCTTCATGCGGGGCAAACGGCGCCGGATGCGCAGCCGCCGCGTATTCGTCCAGACTTCGTCCCCCGTAATGCGCAGCGTTTCGAGTTCCTCGTCCTCGGTCGCTTGTACGCTGTAGCGGTTCGCCATCTCCCACACTTCGTAGCCGAAGTTGTCGTCCACCACCGAGCGCGCCCCCAGCGTCAAATCGTAGGCCCCGGGCAGCAGATCCCGGTCGAGCAGCGCCAGGTTCCGCGCAAATTTCGCTAGCGTCACCCGCTGCCACGATTGCATCCGGTCCCCCGTGTTGACGGTGTATTCCGCTTCGGCCTCCTTCAGCAGTTCGAGCTGCCAGCGCGGACGGTCCACCCGCGCTCCGTCGAGTTCGCCTGCCCTCAGCCGGTCATATCGCTGCTGGTAATACGGAACCTCGCCCGTCACTTCGGCCAGGCAATCCGGATGCAAATTAAATAACTTCGAACTGCGAAACAGCCGGATTGGCGGCGAGGGCGGCTCCTCTTGCGGCACATCCATCGCGTCCAGCATCGGATCAAGGCTCGCCAGCGCAAGCACGATACAAGTTGTCGCAACCGGATCGCTCCCTTGCAGCTTCCAGGCCATCGCGCCCGTGTGCTCCCGCAGTTCCCCGGTTTGCGGCGACGCGTTCAGCCTGTAGCTTTCTATATAGGCATCCACGCCGATCAACTCCGTGCTGTATGAGGCCGGGTAGGGGAACATCATCTCGCTGCGGCCGCCCCCGTTCCCGAGAAACAGAACCGTAGCCCCAATTTCTCGCGCCGTGCGCAGAGCTTCCACAAAGGGATCCCCAGGCTCGACCGGCAGATAAGCCGGCTGCTCGTCGCCATTCCGCTCGTCTTCTTCCGCCAGCAGAATCACGGACATCTTCGGCATCCGCTCCGCCGCCCTTAGATATTCCTTGTCGAGCGACTGCGGCAGTTCGACGGCCACTACCTTCGGCCGCAACTCCAGCAGCGACCGCCGAATGTGCAGCGCAAACTCCATCTTTCCGGGGACCACTGGCAGATAAACCAGATTCCCTCGCTGAATGCGCGCCCCTTGGTCGACAGGTATCACCGTGGTCACCGTTACGGCAGCGAATACCGCAGCGCTTCATCCCCCAGTACCGCCAAAACCGATTCTGCCAGCAGCGCTTTCCCGGGCCGGTCTTGCTGCGCCTTCAGCTTCAACGCGTATCGAATGATATTCACGCCGTCTCGCACCGTATAGCTTTCGTCCGCCGCGTGCGCCTGCTGCAGAAAATCCGTGACGTATTGCAGTACGTCTTCCGGCGAAAACGGAATGTTCTCGCGCAGGATTGCCAGCTCTTCTTCGCGCTCCGGAAAATCGATCAGAATCTGCGGCTGCAAGCGCGAATGAATATACTCCGGCAAATCGAACGTCGAGGAATCTTCGTTCATCGTCGCCACCATCCGGAAATCCGGGTGCGCCTTGATCTTCACTCCCGCCACAATCGATTCGATATACCGCCGGCTATCGAGCAGCGGCGCCAGGCTCGCCCAGCTCTTCTCGCTCATCCGGTTGCCCTCGTCGAGCACCGCGACTCCCCCCCGAATCATTGCCGTCACGAGCGGCGAAGCGACGTATTTCAATTTCGAAGCACCCTCAATCACGGGGGTAATCAAGAGGTCTTCGGGCCGCGTATCCACCGTCGCTTGCAAGATGAAAACTTCGCGCCCCAGCCGTTTGGCTGCCGCATACGCCAGAGTCGTTTTGCCCACCCCCGGCTTCCCCAGCAGCCTCGGATTCATCGGTACATCCCGGTCGTGAATCACCATCCACGCCGCCATCAACTGGCGTAGCGCCTCTTCCTGACCAATCCAGGTGACGTTCAGCTCATCGGGATGAGCCAAATGCAATTCGATCCCATCGACTACAAACTTCATCTATCTCCTAACCGCGCAAGGCCTTCTTCTATTCCCATCGTAGAATGAGAATTCTTTAGGTGATGAGTTCCAAGCTAATTCGTCTGGCTTACGTGTGTGAGTTTCTCCTCGCGCTCATCGCCATCTTTACGGCCTGGTCGGAAATCGGCGGCCAAGCGACCCTCGATCTCATGACCTGGGGCTGGAAATTCGGCCTCAGCTTCGGCTTGGCCGCTGCTACCGTGCTCTACACCGCCGCTATCTTGTCCCAGGATTCGCTCTGGACGCTTCGTTCCACTCGCTGGTTCTCGGCGATGGTGGTGCTGATCCTCATCATGGGAACCGTGACGTATTTCTATGCTATGCAGGTCGAGTCGGGCGATTCGGACGAAAGTACACCGTCTTCCGCTCGTCACGCCCTCGCCTCACCTTTTAAAACCGCATGAACCCTTCAGATCCCATTGCCGGTTATGCCTACTGGATAGCGCCGGATGGGGCCTCCCGAGTGATCTACTCGCTGGCTGTTTTTCATGAAATCGATGGCCTGGTGAATGAGGCCTATCGGCGGATCCCGCATGGCGGCGTCGAAACCGGCGGCCTGTTGTTTGGCAGGGTTAGCAGTGGCTCCCCGCAAATCGAGGCATTTCGCCGCATTGAGTGCCAGCACGCCTTCGGCCCGAGCTTCGTTTTGTCCGACCAGGATCTTTCCAAGCTGAGAGAACAACTCCACGAAGCGGGCCGGGATCCCGAGTTGAGCGCCCTTCGGCCCCTCGGCTGGTTCCTTGGCCACACCCGCTCCCCTCTACTCCTAAACGAGCGGGAACTGCAATGGTTCAACGACTTTTTCCCCGAACCGGGCTGCGTCACGGTCCTGGTCAAACCGGAGCGGTTCCAGCCGACCCAATTCGGCTTTCTCCTGCGAGACCAGGCTGGCAACATGCCACTCGATGCCCGGTCGAATGCCATCATCCTGCCGCTTTCCCAAACCGGCGGTACCGCTTCGATTCCTGCGCCGAAACCGGCGGCTAGGGAAATAACTCCTCTGGCTCCAGCAACTTACGAAGAACCAGTTCGTTCGGTAATTTCCGCGCCTCCGGTTCGTTCCGTAATATCGCCGCCTCCCGAACCGCTCCCGGCGCCCCCGCCGGCTCCCGTTTCGCCGTTTCCCGAGCCCCGCGTCGAGACGCGCTTTATGCCGCGCCGTCAACTTGCCATTGAACAACCGCGCACCTTTTTGGGTCTTTCCGGATCCTCAATAGCGGTCCTGGTCCTCGCCGCCCTTCTGGGATGTCTGGCCGGCTATTGGGCTTACCTGCAACTGCCATCGCCGGTCATTCCGGTCAGCGTCCGGGAACAGCAGGGCCAGTTGATGGTTGAGTGGCCCGCCGCCCAGACCCGCAATGTGGATTACGCCGCCTTGCAGGTCGACAACGGCCAGTGGACCACGCTATCCGATGCCCAGAAGGCCGCCGGGCAGGCGGCGATCACCCCTCCCGCCGGCGACGTTAAGATCGACCTCGTCGCCAAACACTGGCTGCGCGATTCGCGCGGGATCGTCCGTTATATCCGCGTCCCCAAGCCGTAATCGGAGCTTTATTCGGTGCGCAGCGCCTGAATCACGTCAACTCGGGCAGCTCGGGCGGCAGGTACTGCCGATGCGACGACCGCGGCCGCTAACAGGACGAGTGCTGATCCGGCCACCGGCAGTAAGCCTGGCACCTTCAGATCACCGAGAAAGTTACCCGCCAAATGCGCCAGCCCGAAACCGCTCGCGAGTCCGGCCGCAAGTCCCACCAGGGCCATGCTCGCACCTTCCAGCATGACGCGCGTTAGCAGATGGCGCGGTTGCGAGCCAATGGCCAGCCGTATCCCGAATTCGCGGGTACGTCCACTCACTGAAAATGCCAGCACGCCGGCAACCCCCACCACTGCGATCAGCAGGGCGACCGCCGCGAATGCGCCGAACACGATCGCATTGAGCCGGTCCGGCGAAAGGACATTTGCCCGAATGTCGGCGAGAGTGGCCGCGTGTTCTACCGGTTGATCCGCCGACATGCCGCGCAGGATATGTGTAATCGGCGTCACCAGGGCGTAGGGATCCGAACGCACATGCACGAAGAGGCGTCCTCCGCCAATCGCCGCTTCCTGAGCGAAGGGCTGGTACACAGTCATAGTTGGCTTGGGCACCACGTGTGAGTCGTCGATATCCGCCACCACGCCGATAATGCGCAGAGGCGCCGCCTGGAATATCGGCACGACTTTCAGGATCGGATCGGTCCACATCACATAGTGGTTCAGCGCATCCCGCTTGGGAAACATTCGCTGCGCAACACTTTGGCTTACGATCGCGACGGGCCCGCTGCCGTCGCGGTCGGCATCGGTGAAATCGCGCCCCTCAATCAGAGGCCGCCCGAGCGTTGCGAAAAATCCCGGCGAGATGATCCGAACCTGAGCGCGGGGGTGTTCCTCGTCGGGCGCAGGCACGTGTCCGTCGGCCGAAACTTCGAGCGCGAAGTCGCCCGCGTCGCGCCACGGAACGGCCGTGCCGATCGCGACGTCCTGAACGCCTGGCAGTTGGCGGATTCGTAAGGTCGCCTGCCGGTAATAATCCGCCACCTGCGCGGGCGTTCTTCCTGAATGCAGCACGGGTACATCCACCGCAAGCACGCGCTGCATATCGAAACCGGTCTGCGCGTCCTCAAGCGAAAGGAGCGTTTTGATGCTTGCCCCGGCAGAGGTCACCAGTACAAAGCAGGCGGCGATCTGAACAATCGCGAAGAGCCGCAGTTTACGATTAGCGCTGCTGGTTACACGAGCACCGCCGCTACTCAACGCAAATCCCTGTCCCCCTCCCGACGAGGGTAAGCGCGGAACGAACGCCAGCAGCGCGGCAGCAATCACCGCCAGTCCGGCGCCGACCCAGAGCATGTTCGGATCGACCGTGAGGTCGAGGGCACGGACCGAAAAGCGGGACATGTAACGTGCCAGGACGGCTACCATTGGGCCGGCCATCAGTAATCCGAGAGCCGCTCCACCGACGCACAGCAGCAAACTCTCCGTCAACAGCGTACGGCGTAACGCGCCAGTCGTGGCGCCCAGCGCCGCGCGGATGCCCAGTTCGGATTCGCGCCGCAGCGTGCGGGCCAGAATCAGGTTGGCCACGTTAGCCCATGCGATCACAAAAATCAGCAGCGAAGTTGCCATCAGGACCAGCAGGATAGTGCGCGC
Organism: Terriglobia bacterium; assembly: GCA_963767485.1. Taxonomy (GTDB): domain Bacteria; phylum Acidobacteriota; class Terriglobia; order Bryobacterales; family Bryobacteraceae; genus Bog-105. The sequence goes on from CAVYDZ010000010.1 coordinate 17,578, forward strand.
TTTCGAGGTGAGCTGGTCGCGCAGACGGACCGCGCTGATTTCGAAATCACTTCTCGACGGATAAGCTTCCGGATGCTCCCGCCGCATTGTCCCGTACACAGCGCGCAACTCGGCGCGGGCCATTTCCAAATTCGCGCCCGGCGCGAGCCTCGCGAACAATTCGGTCATCCGGTGTATGCGGCTGGTTACCATCGTCGCCGAAAGATGATGCGAGCTCGTCACGATGTTGGCGATAATCTCGGTTTCTGCGGGATATGGGACGCATGGTTCGAGAACACCCACCACGGTAGCCGTTCGCGCATCGACAAACGAATCGAGCCGCACAGTTTTGCCGAGCACCGCCCGATCCCCCTTGAGGGCCGTTGACCAGAAACGGTACGTCAACACAACCGCCCCCGCAGCCTTCGGACCGTCATCGCGCGCATCGAGCAGCCGTCCGAGTACCGGGCGCAGGCCCATTACCCGAAAGTAAGATCCGCCAACCACGCCGGCTTGCACCGATCTTGGCTCCCCCAACCCGACCATGGTGAAGCCGATCGTCGAGAAATCACCGAAGGCGTTCAAGGTTTTCATGCGCGACCGTAAGTCCGCGATCTCAGGCATTGAGAAGTTGACATTTTCCAACCCTGTCCCACGGGCGCTTTGTCGAATATAAATAAGCCGGTTCTCATCGCGATTCACCAGAGGGCGTAGCAGTACACCGCGAACCAGGCTGAACATTGCCGCGTTGGCTCCGATTCCGAGCGCCAGAGTCACGATTATCGTAGCGGTGAGACCTTTCGCCCGGCCCAGAGAGCGGACGCCAAATTTCAATTCGCGCAGGAAAGAGAGAAAAGTTTCCATGACCCGGTCACCTCGTATGGCAGCGCGAAGCTGCACGTTCCTCGCCAGTGCTATCGCCGTACAAGCAAACGCTTTGTCTTTCCGGGCAAACGAACGGAGTGTTCATTTTCGGAAATTCGATTTGCGCCGCAGGGAACATGACGTTATCTCCTTGCCCATATGTCGATCGCCGAGTCGCTGAATCGACAGGGAAATTCAAGCTCACGCAAAAAATCAGCTTGTCCTAGCGACTTCACTCATGGCGGAGCGCCGTGAGCGGCTCAATCGAAGCCGCCCGGCGCACCGGAAGGATGGTTGCTACCAGCCCGGCAAGCGCCAGAATGGCAACCGCGGTTATGAGTGTGCCGGGGTCGGTCGGTTCGAGCCCGAACAACAGAGCTTTCAGTACGCCGGTCGAAACCAGCGCCGCGGGTACGCCGATAATCGCACCCGCCGCAATCAGCAGCAGATTTTCGCGTAGAAACAGCCAAACCACATCGGCGCGCTGCGCCCCGATCGCAAACCGTACTCCAATCTCGCGGGTGCGGCTCGAAACAGCATACGAAACGATGCCGTAAAGCCCGATTCCGCACAGCAGTATGGCTAAGACGCTGAAGAGCGTAGAGAGAAAGCTGAGCACCCGCTCCGACGAAATTCCTTGCTCGATTTGCTCATCGAGCGTGCGAACGTTCGAAATCGACAACTGTGAGTTCACCGAATGAATCACGCGCTCGATATCTGACGCAGTGCCCGTAGTCCGGACTAATAACGTGTACCCGCTCGTCTGCGTTTGTTTGACCGGCAAGTAAACCTGCGGCTTCGGTGTTTCGCGAATATCTTCGTAATGTGCTGTCTGCACTACCCCTACGATCTCAGTATCACCACCGGCTGCCTTCATGTGGCGGCCCACCGGATTCACGCGCGGAAAGTATTTCGATGCAAACGTTTGGTTGATTATCGCCACATGCGGAGCATTTCTCCCGTCTCGTTCCGAGAAGTCGCGCCCCGCAAGCAGCGGTTGGCGCAGCGTTGCGAAATATCCGGGGCTGATCATGTTGAAGGCCGCCTGCTCACTTTTCTCATGGCCCGGCACACCCACGTTCAATTCGATATCGTTCCCGTCCAACGGCGCATCCATAGTTACGCTCGCTGCCGCGACTCCCCTTTGCGATCGCAGGCGGCTCAAAATCTCATCAAAAATCCGATCGCTCTCGCGGACCGAGTGGCTCGATACCGAAGAATCGATCGAGAGAGCGAGCACGCTCGCAGGTTGGAACCCCAGGTCGACGGTTTGCAAGTGGCTGAGTGTACGAGTGAGCAATCCGGCGGCAAACAAAATCACTACCGATAGGGAAATCTGAAACACAACCAACCCTTTGCGCATGGCTGCGTGGCCGCCTTCGCCAGGGGCGCTTGCCGAAACCTGTTTGAGCTGCGGCAATATATCAGGCTTGGCCGATTGCCACGCCGGAGCCAGCCCGAAGAGCAGCGCGCACGCAAACGAAAGCGCGAGGCAGAAGCCGATCACTGCCGGGTCCGGCATCGCTTGCACCGGTGTGTCCGAAGGCGAGCCGGTGTTCAGAAATGTTTGCAGGATCCCGACAATCCAGAACGAAAGCAGTAAACCCGCCGCGCCTCCGCAGGCCGCCAGCAGGAAATTCTCAACAAGCAGTTGCCGCATCAACCGGCCGCGCGATGCGCCCAGAGACAGCCGCACAGCAAACTCCTTCTGCCGTGCCACCGCTCGCGCGAGCAACAGATTCGCCAAATTAGCGCACGCAATTAGTAGCACTAGCGCGACCACAGACATCAACACCAGAAGCGGACGGGCGTATTTATCCTGCGCAGCGTTCGAACCCTGGCTGCCCTCGCGCAACTCCAAAGTTGTGTTGCCCCGATCCGGGCGCGCGAGTTCCCGGTTGATCTCGCGGTAAAGCGGCTGCAGGCTCGCTTCCGCCTGCTTCGCCGTGATCCCCGGCTTTAGCCGTCCGAGCGGCTCCAACCAACTGAATCCCGCTACTTTCCAGGCCGGGCCGCCGCCCAAACTCGAAAAAAAGCCGCCCATGAAATCGGCCATGCGCGACACCGGTGCTTGCACGTCGATGCGCGCGTGCAGCTTCGAGCCGAAAAACCCGCGCTCGGTGACTCCCAACACCGTGTACGGCCGTCCATTCAAACTGATTTTGCGCCCGATAATGTGTGGATCGCCGCCGAAGTGCTGCTGCCACGCGCTGTAGCTCACGACGCAAACCGGGTTTCCAACTGCCGCCTCAATATCGCCGTCGTTCAATAAGCGGCCGAGCGCCGGATGAACCTGCAAGGTTTTGAAATAGGAACCAGTGACCAGTTCGCCGCTGAGCGGCACAGCCACGCCCTTTGACGTCAGATTCATGCGAACGGCAAATCGTCCGAACACACCGTTCAATACTTCATTGCGGTTTTCGAGCGAGTGAATCGCGGGATAGGAAAGGGCCGTGTCGACATCCTTCTTATCGTGTCACCTCCGTGATGCTCACCAGTTCGCCGGGGCGCGGCACCGGAAGGCTCTTCAGCAACATCGAGTTCACGAACGAAAATATGGCTGTGTTCGCGCCGATACCGAGCGCCAAAGACATCAGCGCAACCGCTGTAAACCCGGGACTTTTGACAAAAGTCCGAACCGCCGCCCGCATATCCTGGCGCATCTGCTCCAGCCATAAGAACGACCGCTCTTCGCGCTGCAACTCCTTGGCTTGCTCGACGCCTCCGTAGGCGCGCTTCGCCTCGAACCGTGCTTGTTCGGGGTGCATGCCGCGCCGTTCAAACTCATCAGCAAGTAATCGAAGGTGAGCACTGACCTCACGCGATAGCTCCGCCTCCGCACGCTCGCGCGAAAGGAAATTCCACAGCTTAGCGAGCGATCGTTTCATGACCGGCCGCCTTCACAAAGAAGTTTCTCGACGAGCCCCGCTGACCGCCGCCATCGCTCCGTCTCTTTGCTGAGCGCCTTTTCACCGGCTTTCGTTAGCGCATAATATTTCGCATCGCGGTTATTCTCGGTTTTTTGCCAGGTGCCTCGAATCCAGCCGTTTTGTTCGAGCCGCACTAGCGCGGGATAAAGCGTTCCCTGATTGACCGTGAAGGACGCGTCGCCGGAAACCTGTTCCAGCCGCGCCGTAATGCCGTATGCGTGCTGCGCGCCCAATGTTAAGAGCACCTGCATCACAATCAAATCGAGCGTCCCCTGCAGCAGGCCGACTTTGCCGGCTTCTCTACTAGCCATACCAGTAGAGTCGCGTTGTTCTACTGGGTTGTCAAGTGAAGTTAATTCGGCGAGGGTTTTTCGATGTGGTCGATGACCAGCATTTCGACTGGTCCCTTTTCTCGAACCAATTTAAGTCCAAGCTGGTCCTCGACGGCCGTGAACAGGGAAGGACCCTGGTCGCCGGGAGCGGGAGTTGCACCACTAGAATTAAGGTGGTTCCCTTGCTCCTCGTCGGGCGTCCAAGTGAGTGCTAAATCATAGCGTCCGGTGAGTCCTGTCTTGTCGATAACTACCATGCTTAAAACGTTAGACAGGTTCGCGGCCAGGGCTTGCATGGTGAGCTCTTTCCCATTCAGGGTTCCTGGTCCCATGCCCATCCCGTAGCCCGACCGGCCGCTCGGGTCTTTTGATCGTTGAAGCTTTGGGCCCTGCTTCGAGGTGGTCAGCGCATATACCGGCAACTCCTTTGTGACTCGATGCGTTTTGAGCTGAAAACGATCTGCCAATAATGCTTGGAGTCTCTCATTATCGCGAGCTTGGGCGAGCCGATTCTGTCTTTCACTCGCAGAGGCGCGCACTTCGTGTTCGGCCTCAACTGTCTTCGCGTCGATGTCGTAATGGCTCGAATCCAGCCACTTAGGGCCGCCTTCAATTTGAAACCCATGCACGTCAAAGGCGTTCTCAATCAGCGTCTTGGTCGTGATGTTCTCAGCCTTAAACTCCCCATGGTCGGATCCGACCGACGAGTTTTGTTCGGATGGATTGCTCGGCTTGATAGATGCCACGTCAAATGTTTCCTGCTGTCCACCGATCGCAATTGGAACAACTATCGCCATCAGTCCAGCCGCTGCCAGCAACAATTTCTTCGGAGTATTTAACTTCTGCCCGAGACGTTCGCACATGATCGTCTCGATGCGCTGTTTCAAATCCGCGCCACTCACGCCGGCGGCACAAGTCATGGGCGACGGGAGACAAAACTTGCAGACAGCCAAGATTCCTTCGGCATACTCTTGCGGCGAATTTCCTGAACGCAGCACTTCTTCATCGCAAGCCCGTTCGCGCTCCTCAATCAGCTTCTTTTCGAGCCACCACACCAGCGGATGAAACCAGAACATCGCTTCCACCAACATGTGGGCTGCGGCCGCTAGATTATCGCGATAGCGCACGTGGCAGAGCTCATGCGTATAGATCGCGCGTAATTCTTTCGGCGATAAGCGATTAAGCAATCCCTGGGGGACGAGCAATACCGGCCGGAAGATCCCGAACACCGCCGGTTCGAGCAGCGCAGTCGATGTCAAAGCTCGCAGCTGAATTGGTATGTTGCACGGCGAAGCGTTTCGCACAATCGCGCGAATACTCAGCCAGCGCCGCAACCAAACTCCGAGCACAACCACAAATCCACACGCCCAAATCAGCAGCAGCACGCGCGGCAGCAGGTCCGGCGAAGCCGCTGCAAGAGGAATCGACCCTGTTTCTACGAACGGAACTGCCTGGAAGGGTTGGCTCGCTTGCACCATCGCGGTCCGCCACGCATGCCCAACGGGAATATGGGTGGGCCTCAAATGAATCTGGCTCGCAGCGAGTACGACCACCGAGAACGGCACAAGGAATTTCAGCGATGCCGCCAGCCAAATCCAATAACGAGTCCGGGCCCGCGCTCCTCTCAGGAAAAACGCCAGTGCCGCCGCCAGTACCCCGAATACGGTCGATTGCCACAAATGGTTCAGCACAAAGCTCATTTCTTTCCCTCCTTCTTCTGCTTCGCGAGCTGCCGCAGTCTGGCTTCCGCTTCCTGCACGTCATCAAGCGTCAGTTTGCCGGAATCGATCAAATGCGCCATAACCGGCTTGGTGCGGCCGCCAAACAAACCCAATAGCTCATCGATTAAACGCCTCTGCGCCGCTTGGCGCGACACAACCGCTTCGAAAATGTGAGCGTTGCTGATTTTTTTCACCCGGCGCACCGCGTTTTTCGATTCCATCCGGTAAATGGTGGTTTGAATCGTCGTGTAGGCGGGACGGTCCGCCTCGGGAAACGCCTCTTGAATTTCGCGGATCGAGAGCGCGCCGTGGTCCCACAACGCCTCCATGATTTGCAGTTCCAACTTGGAGAGTTTGGGGAGCGCCATCGGGACCTACTATATCTGTTTGCGATTCTACTATTAGTGTTCGCAGAATTGCAAGCAGAAATATGGCGCTGATTCTTCGGGCGCGTTCAGCCAGCTAATTTTCGGAGGGGAGCCGCAGATCCTGGCCCTTCATCTGGGCTGGCCGTTCGATGCCGAGCGCGCTGAGAATCGTCGGAGCAATGTCCTGCAGCGCGCCGCCTTCTCGCAGGCGCACGCCATCGTTCGTCATGAAGATAAATGGAACGGGGTTCAACGTGTGATAGGTATGCGGTCCGTGCGTGACCGGATCGACCATCATTTCGGCGTTGCCGTGATCGGCTGTGACAATCCACGATCCGCCCTCACGCTTCAACGCGTTATGGATTTCGCCGAGGCCAGCATCCACCGTTTCGCAGGCTCTGATAGTCGGTTCGAGTTTTCCAGAATGCCCCACCATGTCGGCATTTGCGAAATTCATCACGATCAGATCGAAACCGCCCTGTTCGATAGCTTTCACAACCTTCTCGGTTATGGAGCGCGCGCTCATTTCGGGCTGCAAATCGTAGGTCGCCACTTTCGGAGACGCGACCAATTCGCGTTCTTCTCCGCCATAAGGCTTTTCATTGCCGCCGTTGAAGAAGTACGTAACGTGGGCGTATTTTTCAGTCTCGGCTACGCGCAGATTTTTCCAGTTCGCGCGCTCCATAACTTCCGCAAGGATGTTATCCGGATGTTCGGGCGGCAGCACAAACGGCAAGCCGAAATTCTTGTCGTACTGCGTCATCATCGTGTACGTCAGATTTCTCGGCACGAGCGAGCGTGGCGGCTGCGGAAGGGAAGGGTCCGTAAACGCGAGCGTGATTTCGCGCGCCCGGTCCGCCCGGTAGTTATACATGATGAGGCTATCGTCATCGCGCACCAGACCCACTGGTTCGCCGCGCTCGTCGATGATCGTGACTGGCTCAATGAACTCATCCGTCACGCCTCGTTCATAGGATTTCCGCACCGCTTCCGCAGCTGAAGTCGCTTTGGCGCCACTGCCCAGCACCATTGCGCCGAATGCCCGCTCGATGCGCTCCCACCGCTTATCCCGATCCATCGCGTAATAGCGGCCGGAGACGGAGGCGATCTTGCCAACTCCGAGTTCCCTCAGCTTCTTTTCGAGCTGCTCGATGTACCCGGCGCCGCTTTCAGGCCGCGTATCGCGGCCGTCCATGAAGCAGTGCACAAACACATCTTTGAGTCCATGCTGCTTCGCCATTTCGAGCAGCGCATACAAATGCGTAAGCTGTGCGTGCACCCCGCCGTCACTGTAGAGCCCAAGCAGATGAAGCCGGTGACCCTCAGCTTTCTTGAGCGCGTTGAGCAACACCGGATTCTTGAAAAACTCGCCCGTACTGATTTGCAGATCGATGCGCGTCACGTCCATGTAAATCACGCGGCCCGCGCCCATGTTCATGTGCCCGACTTCGCTGTTGCCCATCTGCCCCTCGGGTAAGCCGACATATGGACCGGAGGTATGCACCAGCGTATTGGGATAATGCTGCAACAGAAAATCGTAGGTGGGTTTGCGCGCAAGAGCAATGGCGTTGCCCTCGGTTGCAGGCGAATAGCCCCAGCCATCGAGAATCGTCAATACCAGCGGTTTCGATTTTGCCATCGTCGCTTATTGATGAAATGCTTTCTTGCCGAGGTACAACGCGCCGTCGCCCAATTCTTCTTCAATGCGCAGCAATTGGTTGTATTTCGCAATGCGATCTGTCCGGCTGAGCGAGCCCGTTTTGATCTGGCCGGCATTTGTCGCCACCGCCAGATCCGCAATGAAGGCGTCTTCGGTTTCGCCCGAGCGATGCGACACTACGTTGGTATATCCCGCGCTGGTAGCCAAACGCATGGTCGCTAAGGTCTCTGTCAATGTGCCAATCTGGTTTACTTTCACGAGCACGGAGTTGGCCACGCCTTTATCGATGCCCTGCTGCAGCCGTTCGGTGTTCGTAACGAACAGATCGTCGCCGACCAACTGGATCTTTTCGCCCAGCGCGTTTGTCAGGTTCTTCCAACCATCCCAATCGTCTTCGGCCATGCCGTCTTCAATCGAAATGATCGGATACTGCTTCACCCAGCTTTGCCAGAATTCGACCAACTGATCCGAAGTCTTCTCGCTCTTATCGGACTTCTTGAAGACATATTTCTTCTTGCCCGCATCGTAAAACTCGCTGGCAGCTGGATCGAGCGCAATAGCAATCTGCTCGCCCGGTTTGTAGCCAGCCTTAGTAATGGCTTCCGTCAAAACTTCCAACGCTTCTTCGTTTGATTTGAGGTTCGGTGCGAACCCACCCTCATCGCCCACGGCTGTCGAATAATTTCGCTTCTTCAAAACGGTTTTGAGCGTGTGAAAGGTCTCCGCGCCCATGCGCAGCGCTTCCGAAAACTTCTTTGCGCCCACCGGCACAATCATGAATTCCTGCGGATCGACGGAATTGTCCGCGTGCGCGCCGCCATTGATTACGTTCATCATCGGCACCGGCAGCACGCGCGCGTTCACACCACCGAGATACCGGTAAAGCGGCGTCATCTCGCACTCCGCAGAGGCTCTGGCCGCGGCCATTGAAACAGCTAGAATCGCGTTCGCTCCGAGGTTCCCCTTGTTCGGCGTCCCGTCGAGCGCGAGCATCTTTTCGTCAACTGTCGTTTGATCCGCAGCATCTACGCCCGCGAGCGCCGGCGCGATATGTTTCCGGATATTCTCGACTGCTTTCTGCGTGCCCTTGCCTACGTAGCGCGACTTGTCGTTATCGCGCAATTCTACGGCTTCATGCTCGCCAGTCGAAGCGCCGGAAGGGACCGCGGCGCGGCCAATTGTGCCGTCTGCCAGATACACATCGGCCTCTACCGTGGGGTTGCCGCGCGAGTCGAGAATCTCTCTACCTAATACCTTGACGATTTCCATGTTCTGAATTTTTACTCTAACAGGCGAAGAGCGCATTCCCGCTCGGGTTACACTAGTAGTTCGGCTGCAGCAGTAGTGTGCGGCCTCTCCGGAAGGTGGTGAATTTTTAGTTGGCAGAAGTCCATCTGCAAGATGGTGAGACTCTCGAAAGCGCTCTGCGCCGGTTCAAGCGAAAAGTACAGCAGGAAGATATCGTAAAAGAAATCAAACGGCATTCGTTTTACTTGAAACCGGGCGAAAAGCGGCGCACGAAAGAGGCTCTCGCCCGCAAGCGCAATCGCAAAAAGCGTCCTCGCGACATTGAATAACGTCGCAGCAAAAAACTAAGAGCCCGTCCCGCTTTCCGGCGTGACGGGCTTTTCTGTTTCTCTCGCCTCCGCCACTTTCGTTTCTTTCCACAAACGCTGTGCAGGCATGACGAATACGGATAAGGCGCAGAGAGCCGCTGCAACTAAAACAGTGAAGGCGCGGATTACGGCGGTCAAACGCTTCACAATTGTCCGCTCCGGCACGACCGGATCGAGCAGTGCCGCCAGATAGAACACTCCCTGGCACAGCAACAAAACGGCGCGCCACGGATCGGGTAAGCCAAAGCTCGATACGAACATGGCAACCATGGCGAAAGGCAGAAGTAAACGCCCGAACTTGTGCGAGAAGAAATGAAGGAACCGGCGGTTGCCCGGCCATAGCAGGGAAGGGAAGTAACGGATAATCTGATACACTCCTGCCTGCGTCCTCACCTTGCGCTTGAATTCCGATTGTAAGGACGTGGGCAAGTCGTAGGCCTTTGCCTGGTCTTCGAAGTAGATGCGGTACCCGCGAGACACCGCAACGAACGGCAGGTACACGTCGTCATTTAGTGTTTCAGGCGGAATTGGCGCTGCCGCTGCTCTTCGAATCGCATAAATCGAACCCGTCGCGCCGAGCATAGCATCGATACGGTTCAAATTCCTGCGAATCCACTTTTCATATTTCCAATAAAGACCGGTATTGTATTCTTCGCGCGTGTTGCCTTCGCGAATCACCAGTTCGCCCGTGACGACTCCCACCTTCGGATCTTCGAAACATGCAACCAGACGGCGCAGTGCCTGAGCATCGAACGGCTGACGCACGTCGGTAAGAACGATGATTTCGGAAGACACATGCTGGAAAGCCTTTGAAACGGCGGTTGCTTTACCTCCGCCCGGCAACCTCAAAAGCCGCACGCCTTCCGTTGCAAATCGGTCAACAATGCGCTCGGTTCCATCGGTCGAGCCATCGGATACCACCAGAATGTCCAAAAAGGCGGACGGATAATCGGAAGCTAACAGTGAGTGGATTTTGGCCTCGATCCAGCGTTCGCCGTTGCGCACCGGAATGATGATGGAAATCGGGCAAGGAGGTAAACGTTTTCTGATGGGACGAGCAGCGAGACGCGCCCAGAGCGCGAGCAGCAGGGGATAGCCCGCGAGCACATAACAGACGAACGCTGCGCTCAGTACAAAAACGATAACGGCAAGATTCATCAATGCGAATCGGGAGGCCGCGGAAAGAAGCGGCCTCCCAGGTACACAGCTATTGTTGCAACATCAGGAACCGCTGCCCGGTATCGTCAATGTGGCGGTTGCCTGAATGGTCGGCGATACGGTGCTGGTTGCTGTGATGGTGATCGTCTGCGGCGATGATGTAGCAGTGGTCGGCGCCGTGTACAACCCGTTCGGGCTGATGCTTCCAGGTCCGGAGAGCGACCAGGTGACCGAATTGCTCATGTACCAGCCAGTGGCGTAAAGCTGTAAGCTGCCGCCAGCTGCCACGCTCGTCTGCTGCTGCGTATCGATCACCAGATACGGAGCGGTGTTGTCGGGAATGACCTCCAGCCCATTGATTGTGGGTGACGGCACAGCCCCGGTGGCCACGTCGGGAAGGTTAATTCGGAGGGCGACGTATAAATTGTTATTCGTCACCTGAGCGGGAATATAGACATCATTCGGCGTAGCGAATGCATAACCGATCGGCAGCCCAAAATCGAAGTTGTGCAAGGCGATCTGCCCATTCGCTTCGAGATGCATCGGTGCATGCCAATAGGGACTGAATGTAGCGCAACTGCCCGTACACCCGTTGTAAGGCTGCGCGAGCATCAGCCGTACCTTGTAGTTGCCGTTCGGAACCACAAGGCTATACACGATGTCGTTCCCGTAGGTATGGCCCGAACTCTGATACACATACTGCTCGGGATTGCCTTTCATAGAGGCCCAACCGGGATAATCGCCGCCTAACTGCACGTAAGCCCCGGTTTCGAAGCCCTGGTCGGCTAGCCAGACATTTCCAGCGCCATCTTTCACACCGCTTGTGCTGCCTGAGTCGATGCGAATGCTATTTGCCGGATTGCTGCCGATGGGCAAAACCGTGACGTAGAGTTGTGCGAAAGCATTCGGATCCGCTGCGCTCGTCACCTGAAGCACCGCCGAAGTTGGCGAGGAAACCGAAGCTGGCGGTGTATAGACGCCGCTTGCGGTCACGCTGCCGACCCCTGACACCTGAGACCAGGTTACGCTCTGATTGCTCGTGCCATTGACCCACGAAGTGAGCTGATATCCGGACAAGCCGGCCATGATGTACATCGTCGGCGAAGGAAGGCCGACAATCACAGGCTGCAAAGCCACGGGAAAGTTTGCCTGGTATGTCGAATTGGTCTGATCGGTTGCCCTTACCACGGCAAACGTCGCCGGCGTCACGTATCCGTTCGAAGGATTCACTTGCGAGGACGAGTTGCTTACGATGAAGCTCGACTCGTCCACTGCTTCGAAATTGGAAATGCCGATTACCGCGCTGCTGATCGAATTAAGGGCGGTTATGGTGGGTGGATCCTCTGTCACGTCAGTGCCCACAGTAATGGCCGGCCCTGTGCCGGCGTCGGCCAAAATCATGCCGTATTGCTTGAGAGCAGTTAGTATGATCTGCGCGGTGGGGCTGAACGAACTGATATTAAAGCTCGCTTTCAGCCGGAAGCGCGCGCCATATGGAGGGCTGTTGGTGCATCCGCCGCAGCCGTTCCCGCTGTTTGATGGCCAATAGGGCGTCGCATGGATGTAGCCGCCCGCTATAGTAAACCGCATTGCGTGTTTCACAACTCCCGATTTGATTTCATCGAGGTGAAGGGTCATCGGAGCCAGCGGCATTCCCGCCGCGTCGGTTGCACCCGCGGTCGGCAGCGCATAACTTGTCGAGTTGTAGGTCAGCCCGCTTTGCGCATTGCAAATGGTGGTAGAGCCGGACCGGCAATAGCCGGGTGTAAGCCAGTTGTTGTAAATCTCATAGAACTGGCAGTTGTCCTTGCGGACGGTAATGATGTGGTGATCGGTGCTGTTCAAACGCGTGGTGAACGCGCCCCCCTCACGTTTCAAGTTGGGCCATTGCGGCATCACGAACGGCCCGTTGTAGGGTGTCGTGTAGTAAAAGGACATGCTCTGCACGGGCGTGGTGCTGTCCGCAATGTTTGTGCCCCAGCTTGTCAGAAAGCTGATGCCGTTAGTTCCCATGTTGGCCGTCCACAATGCCGAATTCGCGTTGACCGGAAGACTGTCGACGCGCGTATTGAAAACGGAATCGGTGGGCGTCACCTGACAACCGCCCATCACATTGCTAGACGGGATCGTGGAGGGCGCAGTATAGGTGGCGGAGGTCGAACTGTTGGAGACGAGCGTCCCCGAACTGCCGTTAGGCATCGACCATGTTACGGGCCGGTTCGAGGTAAAGGTCAGCACCGCGTTCTCGCCGGCTGATGTGGCCGAAGGAGTAATGACAAGCCCGCCGCTGGTGACAGCAGCCACTCCTGTCCCAGTGATCGGAACGATCGTCGGAGAGTTAGGCTGAGTGCCGTTGATCGCGAGCGAGGCCGCTTCCGTTCCAACGGTCGAGGGTTTGAAGGTGACGGAAACAGTGCAGCTTGCGCCCGAAGCAATGGTGGTGCCACAGTTGCTCGAGGATAGAAAATCCGACGCATTCGCTCCGCTCATCACAATGCTCGTTAAGGTCAAGTACGATGTCCCGCTGTTTAAGAGCGTAATCGTTAAGGCGCTGCTGGTCGTACCCGTTGTCTGGCTGGCAAACGCCAGGCTCGTCGGGGTCAGCGTCACTTGGGGCAGGGCCGCGCTGCTGTTCGAAAGTGTCGTCCAGGTGTTGACGGCGGTGCAGCCGTAAAGATTAGAACCGGCCGCAACGGTAGTGCTGAAAAATAATTGTCCGACCTGGCATGAGGAGGGCAGAGTTGGGCCGACGGTCACCGGACGCGTGAACGGAAATGAAGAAAAGTCCGGGTTCCGGCTTTGCGTTGCCAGGTTGACCATAGTGGTCTGGGCTTGTCCCAAAATGCATCCCAGCGCAAGCGCGCCGGCCAGCAAGGGGAACCATCCGCGGCCGTTTTTAAAGCGGAACAGGCTTGGAACGGCTTTGGGGTTTGCCCGTGAATCTCGTGTAGGGTCCGCTCCGAATCGCATGGTTCGGAGTCTGGACCACTCAAATGGGTAATACTGCAAGGCTTCGTGATCCTTTCAAAAGTAAGCGAAACATGGCAGGGTAACCGGCAACGGCGGGGGCGATGCGGATGCGGACGCCAAGCCTATTTGCAAGCTCCTGAAAACGAATGGGTTGCCGAGGAAATAAGCAATGGCAGGAAAATTTATACAATGTGTGACTTCAACTCCAGGTGGTCTCCCGGCGTGATACCCGCGCTGCTGAGTCGCTCCCGTTAACAAAGTGCGACCCCTTCTGCTGAATTCTCCGCGCGGAGGATAATCCTATATGCGTGCATGCGGGCACTAGCCCGCAGTGTTTTTTAGGAAGTTCAGGTAGACCAAAATCCCGTCTGTCACGATGAAGAAAGCGGCTGCCCCTTCATCCGAATGATCAAACGGCTTATCCCTTTCTTACTTCTTGCAACCCCCTTATTCGCGCGGATCAGCATTACGCTGAACAAACCGCCGGTCGTCCCAGCCGGTGGTACAGTCCATTTCAAAGCGAGCGGCCCTGTCTCATGGTCTCTCGCGCCGGGCAGCGCCGGAAGGATCGATCCTGACGGGACCTATCACGCGCCCGCTCACATTCCGGTGAACAACGTTCTCGCCGGCTGTCAGATCCTCGGAAACAATCACGTCTTCAATGTACGCGTCGATTCTCTGCCCATCGACTCGCATTCCGCTGAGTGGATGGCGCTGATTCCTCCCACGCGCGTAGGCTACTATCCCGGCTGGGGCATTAACCTCGCAGATTCGTCGACCCCCAGAAAAAAGATGCACTTTCTTTACACGCCGCAGGACGATGGAATCTTCGAAATGGTGCAATGGCCGGAGCTCAAACGGGAATCGGGCGTGTTTAGCGATCCGCATTCCAGTCTCGACCGCCACGAGATCGCCATCGATCCGCAAAGCTGCGACATCTTCGAAATCTATAGCGCGTATGAAAAAGGAAAGAATCCCGGGTGTCCCGCCTGCACGGCGCAAAGCGGCGTTCATTACAATCACATGAGCTCGGAGCTCCCGCACGGTTCGGTTGACGCGGCCAGCCTCCTGCTCACGCCCCTTACCCTGGGGCTTGAAGAAATGCGCCGCGGAACGGTAGATCATGCCCTGCGCGTCACGCTCAAGAACAACATCATCGCCCGCCAGTTCGTTTGGCCGGCACGCGCCAACGCCGGAGCCTGGGGGAAAATCCCTTACGGAACCCGCTTCCGTCTAAAGGCCAATTACGATACCTCGAAATTCAGCGCCAATGCGCAAATTCTCCTGAAACAGCTCAAACAATACGGCTTGATCCTGGCCGATGGCGGAGGCAACTGGGATGTCAGCACCTATACCGATATCACCGAAGACCCGACGATCGAAGCTGCTTTGGACGAGGTATCGAGCAAAGGCCCTAAGTCAAGCGATTTCGAAGTGGTCGATGAAACCTCCCTTATGGCGTCGCCGGATACCGGTGCTATCAGGCAACTCCCCGGCACGCCGGTTCCTCCCGGAACCGCGACCATAATTGCCACGGGCGCCGGCGGCGGCCTTGGCGATGTAGCCCGGGTAACTGTCGTGCTCGAAGGCGTAACGGTGGGCGTACCCAGCCCGAGCGAATGGATTCAAGCAGGCGTAACCAAGCAGATGAAAGCCTGGGTCAATGGAACATCTGATAAACGCTTACGCTGGACGATGGACCCCGCCCTTGGCGAACTCACGCCAGAAGGTCTCTTTACCGCGCCCGACGTTTCCCATCCCTCCACCACTATTTTCACGGTTTCCAGCGAAGCCGATCCGAAGTCGGTAGCCAAAGTATCCGTAACGGTCATGCCGAAAGGCGGCATCCGGGTGAACGTCGGGAACGCTACCGGCGCTCCGGGTGCTCCTAATAAGCACCGTCCGGACTACGGCCCCGATTCCGAAGGTCACATGTGGTGGCGCGGCCAGGGCGGGGAAGTCTCGTGGGGCGTGATTGTTGACGACTGGTACGGCGAGCCTTGGCCAAAAACAAAAGACATCCAGCTCTATTACACGAGCCGCTATTCCTTTGGCGATATGGTCTACACCTTCTCGGTCCCGAACGGACGCTACAAAATTACGCTAATGTTCGCTCAACCCCAATGCAAAACCACGTTCCCCGACGGCATGCGCAATCCGTTCCATCTCGAAACGCAAGGCAAGATCGAGATCCCGAATTTTGATATGGGGGCCGGTATCGGCAATGCCTGCCTTACTCCGGTGAGCGTTTCGATGCCAGCCGTGGTAAAAGATCAATCGCTCTATTTTGCGCTGCGCCGGATCAGCGAAGGAGCCAGAACGCCGACACCCATTCTGAGCGCGTTCTCCATCCTGCCCGATACGTCTGCCCCGCATATCGCGATTACTCCCGAAAAGATCGCATCGCTCACGATCCGTCAACGCATTCCTTTTAAAACTGTCGGCTGGTATATGGACGGGGCCGCCAAGTGGTCGATTATTAAAGGACCGGGCTCGGTGTCGCCCGATGGCGTGTACCAGGCCCCCGATACCCCTCCTTCCACCGATCAGGAAGTGATTCTCCAGGCGAGGAGCACCATCGATGCTTCGAAGACTGCCACCGCTTCCATGACGTTGAAGTTTGGCAAGCTAAGTCTCAAGCCGGAGACCTCTACGCTTAGCCGCAGTCTGAGTACACCGATCGGGGTTGACTTGTCCGGCGCGAAGTACACGAACGTCGCCTGGTCGCTTGAACCGAATATCGGAAAAGTTTCGCCTGATGGTGTCTACACCGCGCCGGACCGCATGACCTCCGACGCCATCGTTACCGTTACGGCGAAGAGCAAAGATGTCCCAAGTGAAACCGCTTCGACGAAGCTGACCGTCAAGGCGCAGCCGGATCCGATTCGCATCGACTGCGGCGGCCGCGGTTCCTTCAAAGATGCTCAGGGGCGCGTCTGGGGCGAGGATTTCGGGTTCAGTCCCAAAACCATGGCTTACAGCGAGCCAACGCAAATCAAACGTGCTTCGCCCGACATGCAGCGGCTCTACCAATCCGCGCGCTATCGCTACGCGAATGAAGATTTCAGCTACAAATTTGCCCTGCCTAACGGTAGATATGCGGTGACACTCATGTTTGCCGATTACAGTTTTAAGGAGCCCGGCCACTACAATTTCGATGTCGTGATCAATGGGCAAAAGGTGCTGCAGAATTTCGATTTCGATACCGTCTACGGCGCCGGTGCGGCCGTCGATAAGAGATTTGAGACCACAGTAACCGACAAATCGCTGAGCATTGACTTCTTAGGCCACAAGACCGGCGGGGCTTCGGTAAATGGGATTGAGATCGTTCCCTTAGGGCCGTAAACGGGCTAGGGGACGAAGGACACATTTAGAATGCAGGCGGAACTTCAAACCCTGTTCCGCGACTTGCCGGAATCCAGAATTGACGATCTATCCCCGGAGCGCCTGCCCGAGCAAAACTACGCCAACCGCAGCGAGCCCCCAAAAAACGTAACTGAGAAAGGCCTCGCCGTGTAGCTGGCGGTTCACCGCTCTACCGAGTAAAATCGCCGGAAGCGCCACGGGCAGGGAAATCAGGTAATAGTGCGTCACGGCCGGAACCCACAATCCCTTCCACCAATATCCGGCCATTCCCAAAATGCTTGCCGGGAGAAAGTAGCCCTGTAGCGTTGCGCGAAAATGTTGCGCGGACCAGCGGCGCATCGCTCCGTAAATCACCAAAGGGGGCCCGTTCATCCCATAGGCGCCGCCCAGCACGCCGGCCAGCAGGCCGCAACCGAACAGCCATACCCGGCTGTCGCGCGTAAGCTCCGGCGGCTTGCTGCCCAGCAGCGAATAGACCGCAAACGCAATAATCAAAACGGCCAGTGCCACCTTTGCGCTTTTCTGATGACTGCTGGTCAACAACAGCAAGCCGAGCGGAATACCAAATAGCGTCGTGAACACCAGCCACCCGGTGCTGCGCAGGTGAATCTTCCGCCAGTCCTGCGCAACCACAACGGCGGCAATCGTGATGGAGATCAGCACCGCAAGCGGAGCCGCGATTCCCAGTGGCAGCCGCAGGGCCAGCAACGGAACCGCAAACAGCGCTTCGCCGAAGCCAAAGGCTGAACGAATTAGCGTAGCCGCAAAAACAACCAGCAGGACGTGCAGGGTCGTGGCATCCATCACGCCGACGATTCGCCATTTGCAGAGGGGTTGCCAGGCTCAAGCCTGAGGTGGGTATGATTTTCCATTTTTACCGGGGTTGCCAGCCCATCCTACAATCTTCGAGGGACGCAAGACGAAGGATAAACGTGTTTCACAGGCATTTCGTGCAGCGGAGCACCCGCCGAATTTCGCTTCTTCTGAACTTCTCATCCTGCGAATTCGTCATCAATTTGCAGAATGAATTCGGAGACAAATCGAGCCCGGCTCACCGTGCGCCTATTTGTACTGTTTGAAGGTCTTACGTTCGTCGCTGCGTCACTCACTCACTATGGCGTACTGCTGCGCGGTTACGAGCACTTGTACGCAGGCAAGGCTGAGAGCGTAATCGCGGCCGTCCTGCTCGCAGGCTGGGCCTTTACGTGGATGCGCCCTGGCTCTACCCGTGTGATCGGCATCGTGGTGCAGGCATTCGCGCTGTTCGGAACGTTGGTCGGCATTTACACGATTTACGTTGGGATCGGACCGCGCACTTTGCCCGATATCAGTTATCACGCCTGTATCACTATTGTCCTGGTAATTGGGCTAATTGCTGCTTCCCGAAGTCGTCCAACTTCCCCAGTCCAGCCGCCTTCTTATAGCCCGCCCACGCCGCATCCCAGGTAAAGCTCTCCGCTTTGTCGAAGAAGGCGTCCGCGCGGCGCCGCGCCGCCGCTTTGTCGGTTAGTGCTCTCCGAATCAATAAGGCAAACCGCTCGGGATCGTCAGGCGCGCACGATAGCCCGTCCACTTCATTCATCAAATATTCGGTGACGCCGCCTACCGCGGTCGCGACCACCGGTGTCTTAACCAAAGCAGCTTCGAGCACCGCGATTCCGAACGGCTCTTCGCGCGCCGCGTGCACAAAGCATTCCGCGTGCCCCATCCAGTTCCAAACCTGGTCATGCGGCACGTCGACCAGGAATTCCACCCGGTCGTGTAGCCCGAGTTCCTCGAGCAGTGCCTTCAATGCTTGCAATTCTGGCCCGCTACCTCCGATTAGGACCAGCCGTAGTTCGGGAAATTCAGGCGCAATGCTCCGGAACGCGCGCAGCAAAACATCGTGGCCCTTCTTTTTCACGAATGACGCGACTGACAACAGATACGGCGCTCGGAGCGGTCTCTTTCCCAGATCGAGGGGCCGGCTCGAAATGCCGTTCCACACCGATACAACATTCGCTTGTGGACTGAGTTGCTTCACTTCAGCCGCCAGCGCCTGGGAGCACGCCACTACTACGTCCGCCGACCTGCAAATTCGCGCATATATTTTCCTGGCCCGCCACGAAGAAGCTCGAATCGAGCTAACGTCAGCCCCGTGCACAGACAAGATCAATTTCGGCAAGATCCCCAGCCGGCGCAAAACTGCGAGCGGGAGGACCTCCAATCCAAAATAATGAGGGTTCGCCGCGATCGCTCCCTGGGCCGTTTCGCGCAGCCGCAGCAGATTCGGTATCAGCTTCACGAAAAAGCCCAGCAAGCTGCGCAATCCGAAGGTTGGTTCTGGAAGCTTCAACCATTGCTGTCCGGGCAGAGGCTCCTGCCAGCCCGTCACCACAATTGCCGGCTGATAATCGCCCCGCATGGATTCGCTCAAGCCGGTGATTACGTTGTTGACTCCCGTCCCGGCTTTAACCGGCCAGGGCGCGAAGAATAGATATTTAGGTGCCGCCGCCGGTTTACTCCCCACCCGCTGCTTCCTGGCGCGTCCGGCGGCCGATAATTCCTAATCCCTTGGTCCGGGCCAGTGCGATTGCAATATTCGGCCGCCCGGACGTGTGCATTGTCGCTTCCAAATACTGCATCACTTTAGGCCAGGCCACCAGCATCGAGATTATATATACCGCAGCACCCAGCAAAATCACCGACGAGAGTAAGATCCAGGGAGTTCGAATACCGATCGCCGGCAAAAATCGCAGCCACAAGAAACAGGCGAGCGCCATTCCCGCCGTGATCAGAAATTGCGGCAGCAGTGCGCGAGAGAATTCCGACAGCTTCAATCCAATTGCTCGGAAGGGAATCATGAAACCAGGAATGGTCAGCAATCCCAAAAACGAAATGCAATACGCGGCCGCTACACCGGTTATCCCGAAATGAATTCCAATCAAAAATGAGGTAACCAGAACGCAACAGGAGACCACGCCAAATCGAAACATCCAGTCCGTGCGGCCCTTCGACATATAGATCGCGCCTACCGTGGTTTGTATCGACTGCACTAACCCGACGGGCGCCAAAATTTGAAATACGTGAATCGACCCAACCCACTTCACTCCGAGCACAGTTCGGATCAGCGGATCGGCAATTACGCCCAGCCCCGCCATGACCGGAAAAGTGATCAATCCGATCAGCATGCAGCTTCGTACGTAAGCCAGCCGGAAACGCTCATTGTCGTCCTGGATTCTCGCGAAGGCCGGAAATGTAGCTTGGGCTATGACCGAACTGATGTTCTGGATCGGAGTCATCATCAGGTTGTAGGCCATTGCGTAATCTCCCAGCGGAGCTTTGCCCAAAAATCTGCCGACCGTAATATTGTCCGCGTTCCTTGAGAAATAGTTCACCAACCCGAACCCAGACAGGTTTAGGCTGTAGCGCGCGATGGACCGCACCTCTGCCTTATCGAACTGGAATTTTGGACGCCACCCGGAGCCGATCCAGTATCCAATGCAGGACGTAACCGAGTTCGCCACGTTGGCAAACACCAGAGCCCATACTCCAAAGCCTTTGTAGGCGAACGTCAGGGCTACCAGGTAGGTCACCAACCCCGCGCTCAGATCCGCGGCCGCCAACGCCCGGAACCGCATCCCTCGAATGATGAGCGAGCTATGCACCACCCCGCAAGACGTCAGCCAGAACGACAGTGACAGCACGCACAGAATCGGAATCAACTCGGGCGTTCTGAAAAATTTGGCCGCCGCCGGACTCAGCAGGCAAACCAGCCCCGCGAGCGTTACTCCCAAGCAGAAATTCAGCCAGAACAAGCTCGATAGCAGCCTGTCATTGACTTGTTTGCGCTGAATAATGGCGGAACCCGTCCCCAGATCCCTAAAATTCAGAATGAAAATAATGAGCAGGTTCGCCATGCCCATTACGCCGTAAGCGTCCGGGCCTAAAAGCCGCGCCACCGTAGCAACCGAGGCGATCGTTAAAACCTGGCGCCCGGCGGTCGAAACAGCCGACCACGCCGTTCCGTTGACCGCCCTTCGCGTGAGGTCCTTTTGCTCGGCGGACGTGTGTGACTCGACAGTTGCCATGTATCAGTAAAGGTGGTACGGAAATCGGGTCTTAAGTAGCAGGAAAGCTCGCAACTTATCTCTACCCAAAACGCGACGATCAGTGCGCTGGTTTACAGTGTCAACTCTTGGAGAACAATCCGCCCGTACAGTACACTAGTGTAACGGCAGCAAATGTAAAACACAGTAATTTCGGTGTTTTTTGTTTTGATGTCCGTTTTCCTTCGAACCAGCGAACGTGTCGAAATTTAAGCCTAGTCGCGGAACTCTGACCGCCCCCGGCGAAGCTGCCGTGTTGCCCTCCGGGAAGCCGCCGCGCATCACCGCATCTGATTGGAGCACCGCCACAACGGCTATCGTCAGCGGGTCTGGGAACGTAAGTTCCGGCTTTGCCGAGGCGAAGTTGCAGGAGGCTGAGGATACCCCAAATCCGGCGCGCGCATTTGCCCTCCGCTGTACTCTGCTTTTTCTCTATTTTCGGTTCAGCTTCGCCCACGAATTTGCTTCCGTCGATGCTGCACGTCGACACGCATATTCTGGTGATTCTCGGCGTGTTGTCCTATGTTGCCTGGTTAGTTGCTGGCAATATGTTTGCTGCCTTCCAGGATAAACTCGCATGGATCTGGACGGTATTCGTTGGCTGGCTGCTTATCGCCACCATGTTCAGCAGTTGGGTTGGCGGATCCTTTGCGCTCATCATGCCCTACATGCGGACCGTGTATCCGCTGATGCTGCTGATACCCGCCGTGGTCACCCGGCCGAGCGATTTGAAGCGCGTGATGAATACCTTGGCTTACGCGGGAATCACCCTCATTCTTTTTGGCTTGCTTCATAGGGGGTCGATGGATGGCCGGATGGATATCGGTTCCGACGGAAGTAGTGTTCAGGACCCCAACGATCTCGCCGCGCATTTGCTGATCATGCTGCCGGTGATCGCCTATTGGGCGTTCGGCAAAGGGCGCCCCGCGTTTATTAAATTCTTCGGGCTCTTAATGATCGGCGCCGGATTGATGGAAATCATGAGCACCGGTTCGCGCGGCGGCTTCGTCGCGTTGCTCGGCATGAGCGTCTACATTGCGCTCACCGGCTCCAAAAAAATACGATTGACCATTCTTGTTGGCTGCCCTCTGCTTGCTATGCTGGCGCTGCCGCTTGTGCCCCAACAGTCGCGCGACCGAATATTCTCGGTGTTCAATTCGAGTGACGAGAGCGAGGTTGCCCGGGAATCGGCAGAGGCCCGCCGGGCTCTCCTGATGGCCAGCCTTGAGGTCACTGCTCAACACCCTCTGTTTGGAGTCGGTCCGGCCACCTTCCAGGAGTACCAGGCCGGCATGGCCGCTGAGAAGAATCAGAAGGGCATGTGGCACGAAACCCACAATGGCTATACCCAGCTTTCCTCCGAGTGCGGCATTCCAGCTTTATTGCTCTACATCGTCGCCATCGGAATCGCCTTCAGCTATCTCCGCCGCGCAGCCCGCAGCAATTTGCCCGTCATCCCCGACACGGCTAAAACCCTGGCCATCATGATCGCTGGCTTTAGCGTCTCCCTCATCTTCCTGGCCCAGGGCTACCGCTTTACTATGCTGGTCGTGGGCGCCATCACCGTTGCTATCAATCAAATCGTCAAACGGTATCAGGAGCTTCCGCGAATAGGTTGCCAAAGCGGATGCGGCGCGGGCGCTTTCGCCGGCCAGGACCTGACCGTGTCTAATCACAGGGCCGCCGGGCCTCCCGTCCCGATTGCGCTGTTCGTCCGCAAACTCGATTGGGGTGGGATCGAACGGGATGTAACAAAGCTCGCTATTGGCTTGGACCGCAGCCGCTTTTCGCCGCATGTCGCTGTCTTCCATCACGGCGGCCTCCGCTATGAGGAAGTCGAGCGCGCCGGCATTCCGATCGTAAACCTGAGTGTGTCAAGCCTCACCTCGCCCGGCGTCCTGGCCGCTGCCGCCCGACTTGCGAACTGGCTCCGCAGTCGCCGCATTCGCCTCATCCATGCCTTTGACGGCACAATCGTCTTTACCGCCCCTATCGCCCGTTTCCTGCGTGTCCCGGTGGTTCTCTCGAGCACCTTAGGGCACCGCGATCTGTTCGACTCTAAAACTAGAAAACAACTGGCCTTCACCGATCGTCTGGTGGATGGCGTGGTCGTCAACTGCCAGGCCATGCGCCGCCACATGATCGAAGACTACGGCGTTCTTCCGGAACGTACCATCCTTAGCTACAACGGAGTCGAAACGTCCGAGTTCTTTCCCCTAGAAGAACGAAAGCCTGCGCCCGTTGAGGATGCTTCCCTTGTAATTGGCTCGGTCTGCGTCCTGCGCCCCGAAAAGCGCATGGAATTGCTCATTGGAGCTGTCGCTCCGCTGCACCAGATCCGGCCGGGACTCAAATTGCTCATTGTGGGAAGCGGCCCCGAACTGCCCAAACTGCAGGCCCACGCCGCCGCTCTCCATATGGAGAACGATTGCGTCTTCCTTCCCGCTGTCAAGTCCGTCGCCCCGTATTTGCGTGCTATGGATATCTTCGTTTCCTGCTCGTCTTCCGAGGCTTTCTCGAACGCTATTTTGGAGGCCATGGCATGCGGCTGCTGCCCGGTCGGCTCGCGGGTCGGCGGCACTCCGGAACTCATCGAGGACGGCGAGCGCGGTTTGCTTTTTGAAAGCGGCAGCGTCACCGATCTGTCACAAAAACTTGCCACCCTGGTTTCGAATGACGAACTCCGCAAACGCTTTTCCTCCAAAGCCGCCGGCTTCGCGGCAACCGAACTCAGCATGCAGGCGGCGCTTGATCGCATGAGCCGCGTCTACGAGGAACAACTGCAAAAGAAAGGGAAATGGAATTGATTACACGTCTTGCCGTGCTGGCTGGCGCCCGTCCGAATTTTATGAAGGTGGCTCCTCTCATGGCAGCCATCGCAAAGGATCCGGCGTTTGAGACAGTCCTAATCCACACCGGCCAGCATTACGACGACAGCATGTCCGGCAGCTTCCTGCGCGATCTGCAAATTCCGCCCCCGCGCCATCACCTCCAGGTCGGCTCGGGCAGCCACGCGCAGCAAACCGCTGAGATCATGCGGCGGCTCGAACCCGTCTTGCTCGCTGAGAAACCGCACGGCACGATTGTGGTCGGCGACGTCAATTCGACCATGGCAGGCGCGCTGGTTGCGTCCAAGCTCGGCATTCCCGTCATCCATGCCGAAGCCGGGCTGCGCAGCTTCGATCGCACCATGCCCGAAGAGATCAATCGCATGGTCACCGATGCTATCTCTGACCTGCTGCTCGTCACCGAAGAGAGCGGCCGGACCAATCTTCTAAAGGAGGGCCACGACCCAAGCCGGATCGAGTTTGTCGGCAACCTCATGGTCGATTCCCTCCGAAGCCATCTCGAAGACGCCCTCAAATCCGATGTGCTCGCGCGCCTCGCAATTGAGGATGGCTCATTCGGCCTCATCACGCTTCACCGTCCTGCCAACGTCGACGACGAAGCCAAGCTTGCCGAAATCGTCGGCGCCCTGCGCGTAATTTCCGCGGATTTGCCGCTCTATTGGCCGGTTCACCCCAGAACTCGCGCCCGCCTTGAAACCGTTGCTGCCGGATTGCCTTCCGCCATTCATCTGCTCGACCCGCTCGGCTATTTCGATTTCCTCCACATGCAAGCTAAATCGCTCGGCGATTCTGACCGACTCCGGAGGCATTCAGGAAGAATCGACCGTCCTCGGCATACCGTGTCTAACGCTACGCGAAAATACCGAGCGCCCCGCAACCATCGATTACGGCACCAATCGCCTCGCCGGCACCACCGGCGATTCCATCCTCAAGACCTGGCGGGACGTTCGCAGCTCGCCCAAATCCGGCGTAATTCCACCGCTCTGGGACGGCCAGGCGGGCGTCCGTTGCCACCAGGCCATCCAGCGCTTCTATGCCGCTAAGCGCGTCAAGTAGATGCAAGACCTGGTCCTCATCTTCGCCTATCACTTCCCGCCTGAAAACGTCATCGGAGCAATGCGGCCGTATCGTTTTTACAAATACCTTTCGCGCATGGGGTATCGCTGCCACGTCATCACTGCGGCCCACGTTGCCCAGCGTCCCGATCTCGATGCCGAGCGCGTTTCCGATCCCTTCATCGATACTCCGCGGGTCGGCGTCGGCTGGCAGGTCGAACGCGCCATTCGCAAACTCCTTCTCCCCGGGGTAGCCGGCTCGCAGTGGTCCCTGCACGCCTATCGCGCCGCCCTCCGGTTTATCGACAACCATCCCGGGTACCGTGTCACTCTCTTCTCAACGTTCCCGCCGATGGGCGTCCATTTCGCCGCCTATTGGCTCGCCCGCCAGCGCCGTCTGCCCTGGATCGCCGATTACCGCGATCCCGTCGGCGACAATCCCATCCATAACCAGATCAATCGCTTCACCCGGGATGTTTATCGCAAGCTCGAGCGCATTTTTGTGGGCGCCAATGACATCGCCATCGCTAATACCGACGCAGCGCAAGCCAAACTCAAAAGGAATTACCCCGGCCGCGCCGATCGAATCGAACTCATTTGGAACGGCTTCGATCCTGAAGATCGGCTGCCGCCTCTGCCCCCACGTCTCCCGGGCACGAAAATTCTAGCCCACGTCGGTGAGCTTTACGGCGGCCGCAACGCCTCCCCCATTCTCGAGTCTCTGCGCCGGCTGATCGACCACGGCCGGATTTGCCCGGGAGATTTCTTACTCCATTTGGCGGGGCCGGCGGTTACCGGTTCGATCCCCGATTTCGCATTTATGGAAAAAGCTGCGGGCGAAGGCTGGGTGCGTCTCGATTCTGAGCGGGTGTCGCAAAAAGCTGCTCATCAGATTATGCAAACCGCCAGCTATCTGCTGCTGATCCAGCCGCAAACCGCCTTGCAGGTTCCCGGCAAGCTATTTGAATATCTGCAGATCGGCCGCCCGATCCTGGCCTTTGTCCCGCCCGATTCCCCAGTGGAGCGCGTTCTCGCCAAAAGCGGCGTGCCTTACCGCTGTGTTAATCCCGGAACCAGCCCGGACCAACTCGACAATTCGATCTTCGAATTCCTGGAACTTAGCCCCGAGCCAGTCCAACCCAGCCAGTGGTTTGAAGACGAGTTCAACGCCAAACACCACGCCGTCAAACTAGCCGCTATGATCGAGCGCGTCCAAAAGCGATCCTAGTTGGAACTGACCATCGGCTTTTGTGGATGGGAGCCCCCACTTACACAAATAGGCCAGCTATCACGCTTTCAAAACGCAGCAAATCCATCCCGCAATCGTCAAGCACTCGCGGCAACTTCATTGCCTGGAAGCCCGGTCTCGCCAGCCCCGCCTCGCAGGTAGTGGCGCTCTGCACTCCGCAATGCTGCAGCCATCCAAAAAATTCTGCCGAATAATCCCCGCTCGGGATAGCAAAAATGAAGAGGATTCTTCCCGGTCAAGTCGATAATCCGCCGCCGGTTATCCTCCACTTCTTTCACGAACAGCCGCTGGTCCCGCGGTGTCCTATGCCGGTGCGTATGTAGTTCCACATCTATGCCGGCCCGCTTCACCGCTTCCACCTCCGCCGGATTCAGAATCTGCAACAGCCGGCTGCGCAGAATCTCGTCATAATCAATGCTTAGAGCTCTCGGCCAGTTGCCGCGCAATCGCATCTTTCTCCAGCGTGCTGAATTTCCGCTCCTCCGCCCAGTTAACCAGATGCCTGACCACTCGCTGGCGGTCTTCATAGCTCTCCAAAACCATTTCCTGCTCCATCCCGAACTGCGGCAACCGGAGCGACGGCCGTCGAGATTTCCAGAGCAGGTAATGCAGGATCAAACCAATGATCGGAACCGGGTAATCGCAATAGTGAGTAGTCAAATACAGAGTGCACGGATAGCCGAATTCGGACAAAATAGGTACGCCGTGTTTCAGAAAGTCAGAAAAGCCGTCGTCGAAAGTAAGACTGACGCTTTGTCGCGGAAGCGAATCGGCATTCAAACGGTCGAGCGCCTCACCGAGCGGCAGCACCGATGCCCCCATTCTTCGCAGGGTCCTCAGCCGTTCCCGAAATTGATCCGGCGTGATATACAAGCTCGGCCAGCATTCGTGCTCATCGCGCAGGGCAAGTCCGTGATAACAAAGGATCACCAGAGAATTCCGCCGCCGCGACGATTCTGCCGCCAGAGAAAACGCTCCCACCGCGCGCAATGTCTTCAGCGTGCTCGAGGCGACGACTTTGCGCAAACCGCGAGTCACGAGTTGCACCCCGCCACCGTGTAAAATACGAGAAGATCTGACTGAATTCACCCACTTATAAGTGAAAGCAGCGTTTGAGAATTCTCTTCTTCACACCTCATCAACTTTGGCCAGTGAATTCCGGCGCAAGGCTCAGAAATTTCCACCTCGCTCGTGCGCTCTCGGAGCGCGCTCAGGTCACTCTGCTCCAGATTGCGCAACCGGGTGAGGACCCGGCCGCCTATCCCAATTCCGCCGGCTTCGAAACCTGTCTGACGGTGAATAAGGGCCGCAGTTACACCCCGGCAAGCATCCTGAAGGGCCTCATCGGCCCAATTCCCGTGACGGTTCTGAACTATGCCTCATCCGAAGTAGCCGGAGTGCTCCAAAATCTGCTGCAAACGCAGCATTTCGATTCTGTGCAGTTAGAAAGCAGCCATCTCTTCTCATATTTGAAGCAGATCCGCGCTGCACCGGGCCGCCCGCCCATTCTGCTCGATTGGCACAACATTGAGTCTGAGCTTATGTCCCGCTACGCCGCCGAAACGGCCAGCCTGCCAAAAAAGCTTGTCGCTCGCCGGACGGCCACTCTGCTCGGGAAACTCGAAGGCCGGCTCGTGAACGCGTGCGATTTTCATACCGTTGTTAGCGAACGGGAACTGCGCGAGTTGCTCAAACAGGACCCGTCTGCCCGGGTCGCGGTTATTCCCAACGGCGTCGATGCAAAGGCTTTTACATCGTCCGAAACGTCCGGCGCGCGCAATAACCTGCTCTTCGTCGGCTCAATGGATTACCACGCCAACATCGACGCCGTAAGCTGGTTCACCAAAACGGCGTGGCCTCTTATTGCGCAACAATACCCGCAGTTTCACTTCAAGATCGTAGGGCGGTCGCCCTCGCCCGCGGTCCAGATGCTAGCTTCAGAGAGAGTGCATGTTACGGGGACCGTGGATGACGTCCGACCCTTCTACGCGAGTGCGTCGGCGGTCGTGGTTCCGGTTCGCGTCGGCGGCGGTACTCGCCTCAAGATCCTGGAGGCCATGGCGATGGGCGTACCCGTAATTTCAACCGCTGTGGGCGCGGAGGGCATCGAGGCGCGCGATGGTCAAGAGATCCTTCTGGCAGATTCGCCGCAGGATATGGCCGCCGCTCTAGATCGTTTGACCGCTGATCCCACTTTGCGCCGGGTACTCGTTACTTCGGCTCGCGAACTGGTCAACCGGTACTACGATTGGTCGTCCATCGGCAATCAGCTATTCGATATCCATTCGAAGCTAATCAACGCTCGAATGAGTCAGTAATCTGAATCGGTAACCATGCTTCCACTGTGATGAGAACCGACAGCGCTGCATTGACCGTTCCGGTGACCCAAACACCGCCCGCCGAGACTGTCCCGGAGCGCGTTACATCTTCTGGTCTGCGCGGATTCGCCATCCTGGGCGCCCTGTTATTCCTGACAGTTTTGTTGCAAATCCTGAGTGGAGCGTACCGCGCCGAATTCAGCGCGTACCCGGACGAGCCAGCCCATTATGTAACTTCACTTATGGTCCGCGAATACATCACGGGGCCGCATCCCTTTTCGCCACTCGCGTTTGCCGAACAGTATTACCACCACTACCCCAAAGTTGCGATTGGGCACTGGCCGCCTTTCTTTTATTTAGTTCAGGCGCTCTGGATGCTGCTGTTCTCCGCCGCCCGTGCTTCCGTTCGTTTGGAAATAGCCTTCACCACGGCCATCCTCGGGTTCTCGTTCTGGCAGGAAGCTCGCCGCTGGTTTGGGAATGCACCCGCCATTCTCGGGGCTGCACTGCTGATCTGCCTGCCCCTCGTTCAGGACTCTACCGATCAGGAAATGGCCGAAACCCTGCTTGCGCTCTGCTGCTATTGGTGCGTTATTTATTTCGGCCGGTTCCTCGATTCTCAGAAGCGTTCCGACTCTTTGCTCTTTGGGCTCTGGTTCGCCTTAGCTGTCCTCACGAAAGGGAGCGGCTGGCTGCTCGCTCTCGTCCCGTGCATTGGCTTTTTGCTCACGCGGAAAGTGCGCGTTGTCTTTACCCGGGAGTTCTGGTTTGGATTATTGCTCGCCGCTGCTTTATGCGTCCCCTGGCAGCTTGCCACGTTTCAGTCCGCGCAGCGCGGCTGGGCTGGGGGAGCACACCCCACTGCTGCTTACACGGTCTCAGCCCTGTTTCAGTTCTTTTCCATAACCGTTGATATCGTTGGCCCGGTTCTCGCGACAATCGCAGGCCTGGGGATCGTGATTACCGTACTCATCCCGCTCTTTCGTAAGCCCGTAAGAACCACGCCCGCCATCATGCTCGGGTTGCTCATTGCCGACCTGATCTTTCATTCGGTCGTTCCGGCTGGCGTTGAAGACCGCAAGATGATCATGGCCGTTCCGGCGATCCTCTACTTCTTGTTCACGGGCGGATTATGGCTGGCCGATATCGTCCCGGCGCCCTCGCACTTTGCTCGTTGGAAACGCCCGGCGCTCGCCGCGCTCGCCGCCGTGCTGTTCTTTTCGACCGTGTTTCGAATTCCACGCGACAGCCACTACGGGTACGCCGAGGCCGCCCGCTTCCTCGTGTCCGATCCGAGTCTGCGCTCCGCCTCGATCCTCGTGTCTTCCGGCAGCATTGGCGAAGGTTTACTGATCTCCGAAGTAGCAATCCTCCAGCCCCGTCCGCACGACGTGATTTTGCGCGCAACCAAAGAACTCGCGCATGTCGACTGGGCGGGCGGCCACTATGAAAGCCTCTATCACGACACCCCGTCGCTGCGGCGATATCTGGAACAGGCCAACATCAGCAGCGTGGTCGTCGACACCTATCACGGTTCCGGCTCTTTTCCACACGAGATCCTGGTAAAACGAGCTCTAAAGGAAAAGACCGGCAAATTTCGCTTGCGCGCCGAATTTGCCGGCCGTTCCGATTCCGGGGAACCGGGCAAGGTACAAATTTACGAACGTACCGCCCCTTAGCTTTTTTTCATATGGGACAGCACCATCGCCAGCGCGCCTGCTCCTAGCGCCTGGATCACTTTGGGATGCTGCGAATAGAAGCTGCTCACATTCTCGATGATCGATGGATTCGACTTCTGGGCGTGTTCCGCTAGGTTTTGCACCGTCTCTGCCGGAATTTGTTGCGCCTGCTCCGGCGTAATCGTGCCGCCGCCTTTCAGAATGTTGGCGAGTGGTCCCGGCAGCGCCGAAGCCAGCAAACTCGGTCCAGCGGCGCCCAGAATGCTGTTGAGCACTCCTGCTTTCTGTTGCGGATCGGATTGTCCGAATAGGCCCGAAAGCATGCTTCCGAATCCCGCGGTCTGATTCGACTGGAACGCCGCCGCGAGTCCGCTCGCGAGCGACTGGGGCTGCTCGGAGCCGATCCGAATGTCCAGTGTCAAATCCGAGTAGGAGCTATCGATTGCCTTCACCTGGTTCCAAGCCGCGTTCTTTGCTTCTTGCGTAGGCGCGAACGCCAGGACGTATAGCTTGTCGTCCCTAAGCTCTTCCTGGGCAATCCGTACACCTTCCTGCGGCATCGCATCGAGCGCCGCGCGATACTTCGTCTTTATCTCATCCATTTTGGCCATGTTTCCTCTCCGTGATTGTAGACTGAACTGGGCACACCTATAATATGCAGATTCAGATCAATAGCGACAAAAACATTACCGTAGACTCGGCAGTATCCAGCTTTGTGACAGAGGAACTGGAACGCGCCTTGAGCCATCTGGAACCGCATCTGACCCGCATTGAAGTCCATCTCAGCGACTCTAACAGCCACAAGAGTGGCCCGCGCGATAAGCGTTGCCTGATCGAAGCCCGGCCAAAAAACCACCAGCCAGTCACCACAAGCGACGAGTCCCCCACAGTCGAACAATCGATCAAAGGCGCAGCTGCCAAAATGAAAAACGCCCTTCAGACCATCTTCGACCGCCAAAACCCCCGCAAGTAATCAAAAAGCCACCGTCTTCGATCCTCCGACGTCGACACTTAACGTCCGCCAACCTCGGAGATCTTGATTCAGTGTAAAAACGACGCCCCTGCGAGGTGCTGAAACGGCCATAGCTAGTGGAGCCGTTAACGGGGGCACCTCAACCGGTATCACGGCAATGGTTCCTTCCATCGAGCATTGCTACTTTAGCGGGACAATACTGTTTCCACTAACTACCAGGCGAGTTGGTACGATCGGACTCGTTTTCGGAAGCAGCATGCTAAACGAAGGTTCGTATGCACAATTATCTTCCGTTCGCACCACCACGCTTGCTCCTCCAGTTCGTCGCGTTCGCTATCGCTGTTGCCATCAAGGCCGGTTCAAATTTATCGCGAGCGCAAACCGTAATCTCCGCAGCTCCATGGCCGGTGCGGACAATACGCCACCGTAGCTCTAAACTATCTGCGCTTCGGTAAGGATCCAGGAGTTCCGGCCTGAGGACCGTTATCTTCGCGCTGCGAGCCGAACGATTTTTCCTGATCAAGGACCTCGATCGCGACGGCTCCTCGGGCGAACAGGCAAAGCATTTCTGGCACGATGAATTTTCGATGACTGGTCAGGTCTGATTACGAGCTTCACCGCCTGATCGAATACGCTGAGAATAATCCGGCTTGCTGGCGGGTTTGGCGCGCTTGGCGAGTGAGTGGGGTGGTCGAGTGCGTTGTTTCCGGCAGACGTCGAAAAGCGATCGTCTGGGCCACATCGACAAAGGTTGTTTTTCCGCGCCTAGTACCCTAAGAGAGCGAGAGAAAAACGTGCCAACTACCGAAACAGAAACGCTAGAAGACCTTTGCATCAATACGATTCGCTTCCTGTCCGCAGATGCCGTTCAGCAGGCGAACTCGGGCCACCCGGGAATGCCGATGGGCGCTGCGGCGATGGCTTACACGCTTTGGACCAAGTTCCTCAAATTCAATCCGAAAGACCCGCACTGGTTCGATCGGGACCGGTTCGTGCTTTCGGCCGGGCACGGCTCTATGCTGCTGTACAGCTTGCTGTATTTGACGGGGTACGATCTTCCGTTGGAAGAATTGAAGCGATTCCGGCAATGGGGGAGCAAAACGCCGGGGCATCCGGAGCGGGGGCATACGGTCGGGGTGGAGGTGGCGACGGGTCCGCTGGGGCAGGGATTCGGGAATGCAGTGGGTTTAGCGATGGCGGAGGCATGGTTTGCCGCGCGGTTTAACCGTCCCGGGCACACCATTGTCGACCACTACACTTACGGCATTTGCGGAGATGGTGATTTGATGGAAGGGATCAGCCAGGAAGCGGCGTCGCTCGCTGGACATCTTCAGCTCGGGAAATTGATTTTCCTGTACGACCAGAATCACATTTCACTCGCCGGCGCGACCAATCTCTGTTTCACGGAAGATGTGGGCAAGCGCTTTGAGGCTTATGGGTGGCACACGCAGCACATTAAAGAAGGGAACGACACCGAAGCCATCGCGAAGGCCATTGAGCATGCGCGCAACGAAAAGCATAAGCCGTCGCTGATCCTGGTGCGTACGCATATCGGCTACGGCAGTCCCAAAAAGCAGGATACGTTCGAGGCGCACGGCAATCCGCTGGGTGACGAAGAACTGCTGGCGGCGAAGAAGGCACTCGGATGGGGCAGCACAGACAAATTCTACTTGCCGGAGGACGCGGTAAAGTTTTTCCGCAAGGTAGGCGATAAAGGCGCCTCCGAGCAAAAGGACTGGCAAACGCGGTTCGACGCCTACAAGCAAGCGTTTCCAAAAGAAGCGGGCGAACTCGAGCAGATGCTCAGCGGTAAATTGCCCGAGAACTGGAAAGCGGATTTGCCGAAGTGGAAGCCCGACGATAAGCCGATCGCAACCCGCGCGGCCGGCGGCCAGGTGATGAACGCGCTGGCCAAGCACATTCCGAATTTGCTCGGTGGCTCGGCGGATTTGAATCCTTCCACGAGTACCGCGCTCAAGGGAGAAGGCGATTTCCAACCGCCTGAGGCGTACGGTCCGGCGACGGCGGGCGCGGTAGGCGGCGTTTGGGGATATGCCGGGCGAAATATGGCCTTCGGCGTTCGCGAGCATGCAATGGGCGCGGCGGTGAACGGCTTAGCGGCGCATGGCGGATTGCTGCCGTTCAGCGCGACATTTCTGGTGTTCTCCGACTATATGAAGCCTTCCATCCGGCTGGGCGCGCTCAGCGATTTGAAGGCGTACTACGTTTTCACACACGACAGCGTGGCGGTGGGCGAGGACGGCCCGACGCATGAGCCGGTAGAGCAACTGGCGGGTTTGCGCTCGATTCCGAACTTAAATGTGATGCGGCCGGCGGATGGGAACGAGACTACCGACTGCTGGGCGGCTGCTATTGAACACAATGGACCGACGCTGTTCGCGTTGAGCCGGCAGAATTTGCCGCATCTCGATCGCAGCAAGATGAAAAATGGAGACGCGAGTAAAGGCGGCTACATTCTTTCGGAAGCGGACGGCGGGACGCCCGATGTGATCCTGATCGGCTCCGGTTCGGAAACGGCGCTTTGCATGAAAGCCCAGGAAAAGCTCACGGGCTACGGCGTCAAGGCGCGGGTGGTAAGTCTTCCGAGCTGGTTTTTCTTTGAAGCGCAGGACGCCTCGTATCGGGAGAGCGTGTTGCCAAAAGCGGTTAAGAAGCGGGTGGCGGTGGAAGCGGCTTCGAGTTACGGTTGGGAGCGCTGGACCGGGGATGAGGGTACGATTATCGGCATCGATCATTTTGGCGCATCGGCTCCTGGTGGCGAAGTGATGAAGCACTTCGGCTTTACGGCAGAACATGTAACCGCGGCGGCGCTGCGTCTATTGGGGCGTACGGCCGAAGCAGAGAAAGAAAGCGGCGGTTCGGACACGACCAACGTGGCGCCCACTGGGCCGCACGAAGGACACTCCTAAACTCCGGCAACCGGAGAGTTGCCGGCGCGAAGTAGTGCTTTTCTTCCCGGTGGACGAAAATACTTCAGGCTGAACACAGGGCGCTGAGGTCCGCTCCAGCAGAATATTGCTTGTTTTCTCTAAGTTAGCGTCTGGCCCGCAAAATGCTTAAGGCTATCGGGAGGAGACAAACATCACAATATGCTCTGGTACACGTGGGTATTTCTCGTAATTGCGATTATCGCCGCCATACTTGGATTCGGAACGCTCGCTGCGGCGGCCGGTACGATCGCCAAGATTTGTTTTGTAGTATTTCTGGTTTTATTCCTGGTAAGCTTGCTCTCCGGACGTAGAGGCGCTGTCTAGTTAAAGTGGATGCTCAAGCGATCGGCCTTCAGCAAGTGAGGGCTGATCGCTAACGCCAAATTGCGTGCGTGCGCTGGTACAAATCAACTCGCGCGCAAAAATCAGTCCACAGACGCTGGGAATCTATTTTTGTGACCCAGCGAATCGTTCCCTTTCCTGATTGTTCTCCAAAACTCAAATCATCATTTAACTTAGGGCGCGGGATCTCTTCTTCCGTGGTTAGATGTTCGACGTGGGCCAGGGTGACCGTGTCCCAAATTACCCAAGGCCGCGAGAAATCATTTTTTCGCAGCGGCTTTACGTTGCGGAAATACCAATCCTGATATTCAGTCCAGAGCCAGGCACCTATGGGGCCGCGCTGGGCAAGGAGGTTTTTCGCGTGATTGAAGCTCATGGCTAAGTCTCGCTGGCAAACATCCGCGGCGCCGATGGTGAGGGCGACGCTCGAATCGAGTATCGCCTGCCATGCTTTCGGATCGTTTTGTATGTTGAATTCTTTGCCGCCGTCCTTTAGGCTTTTGAAACCCATCGCGACAACCTCGATGCGGGTGGTGATAGAGGGGTCTTTCAAGATGGCGGAGGCCACATCAGTTGCGGCGCCGATGGTGAGGACGGTCAGGCGGTGATCGCTTGAGAACTGCCTGGATGTGTCGATGAGGAAATCGACGGCTGGGTTATCGAGCGGCGTGTGGCTATCGACGAGGGGAACGCTCGAGCCTTCGAACAGGGGCGGGTGCGTCAGCATGCCGAGGCGATGCTCGACGACATCGCGCAAAATTTCGTAGGTCGAATGGGCCGAAGGCGCGGGAAGACTTGGCGCGTGTGCAGAGAGGATACCTCGCACGTCAAAATCGGGATTCAGCAGCATGTAGGTGATTGCCCATTGATCGTCGATTTCGTTGCCAACGTCGGTCGAAAGGACGACGGGCGTCTTCGCCAGGGCGGCTGCCGAGCCAATCAGCAACCAAATCGTCAGAAATCTACTCACTCCCATAATCATGTTTGTTACTGTAGCGCCTGATGCTTACAGTTCATTCGAATGCGGCGGCAGTCCTGTTCTGCACGATCACGATGATCGGGTGGGGCTCGTGGGCGAACACGCAAAAACTTGCCGGGCGGACGGCGTGGCCGTTTGAGCTTTATTACTGGGATTACGTGATTGGGCTGCTGTTATTTAGCGTCGTGTTTCTCTTCACCGCTGGGAGTGTGGGCGCGCATGGAATGGGGGCGGTGGCGAATTTACAACAGGCGGCCGCGGGTTCATTGGGTGCCGCAGCCCTCAGCGGCGTGTTGTTCAACGTCGCGAATATTTTACTGGTAGTGGCGATTGATGCGGCAGGGATGTCGATTGCGTTTCCGGTAGGGATTGGGCTGGCCCTGATTATTGGGACGGTCACTTCGTATTTCGAGCAACCGAAGGGGAACGCGATGGCACTGTTTTTGGGAGTAGGCTTCGTCCTGCTCGCTATGATTTTTTCGGCGCTGGCGTATTGGAGGCTGCCGCGGCGGGCGAGCGGCGGTTGGGGGAAGGGAATTACTTTTGCGATCGTGGCGGGGTGCCTTATGGGGTTCTTTTACCCGCAGTTGATTCGCTCTTTATCGCCGGATTTCAACAACGCGCCGATTGCGGCGGGGAGGCTGACGCCATACACCGCGCTGCTGTTGTTTGCGGCGGGGGTATTTGTGAGTAATTTCGTAGTGAACACGATTTTCATGAAAGCGGCCGGTCGCCGCTATGCCGAATATTTCTCAGGAAGCGCGCGATTACACTCGCTGGGCATTCTGGGAGGAGTGATCTGGATGGTGGCGTTCGGATTGAATGTGATTGCGTCAGGAGTGGCGGGCCCGGCGATTTCTTACGCGCTGGGGCAGGGGGCGACGCTCGTGGCTGCGATTTGGGGCGTTGTGATCTGGAAAGAATTCCGGGACGCGCCGAAGGGGACGATGCCGCTGGTGGCGCTGATGTTTGCGGGGTATGTATTGGGGTTGTGTTTGATCGGGTATGCGAGTGTTTAAACTGGTAGTGGCGTTGGAGTTCGCCATAACCGCCCTGTGGATTGGGGAAGATGACTCCTACTCACACAAAACGAAAGGTGTGCTGTGGGGCTATCATCTCAGCCGGAACTGATCAAAGATCTATTAGCGGTGATGTTTGGAGGAGCGATCGGGTCGGGGTTGCGGTTTGTGGCGGCGCTCGGGATCTCGCGGTTGTATTCGGGGCCGTTTCCGCTGGGCACATTTCTGATTAACGTGACCGGCTCATTTGTGATTGGGCTGCTGATGGCGTTTTTTGTTTTGCGCGCCGAGGTTAGCCCGGCGTGGCGCCTGTTTCTGGTGACAGGGATTTTAGGCGGCTACACCACGTTCTCGAGTTTTGAATGGGAGACGTTTGCGCTGCTGGATCGAGGATCGCCGTGGGTGGCTTTGCTCAACGTGTTATTGAGCGTAATGGTGGGGTTTGGAGGGGTGTTTCTAGGGGCTTTGCTAACCGGACGCCTAAATGGAGACTAACCGGCGAGGCACTCGCCACACCGGTTAGGGACATGATAACTGCTACTTTTCGGAGAGAATGCCAGGAACGAGCGAGTCGTCGGATTCGGACTCGCCTTCCGGATGCATTTCGATCTGATCGGAGTCTTCGACCGGCGATTCAGAAGATTTTTCGTTCTTCCGTTGTAGCCGGCGCGCCATTTTTTCCTGCTGGCGCTCTTTCCGTTCCTGTTCTTTCTGACGCTTCTTAAAAGTCTGTGGGCCTCGACCTGGCATGTTCGCTCCTGATGTTGAAGCTGCCTGGCCCCGCCAACGGTAGTTTCTAGAGCACAGACAGCGGCATTAAATTTAGTAAAACACTCAAAACAAAAACGTCAACAACACGCAGTTACCAACGGGCGCCGCGTCCGCCGCGGTCACCACCGCGACCACCGCCGCCGCCCGAACCACGTCTGGCGCCATAACCACCACCGCCGCCGCCCGCGGGCTTCGGACGCGCTTCGTTTACGTTCATGGCCCGCCCATATAGTTCGGCGCCATTGAGCTGCGTGATGGCCGACTGCGCGGCGTCTGCATCGCTCATTTCGACAAAGGCGAAGCCGCGCGGCTGGCCGGTATCCCGATCCGTCACCAAGTTCACGCGCTCTACGTTTCCGAAAGCTTCAAAAGCTGCCTGAACGTCGGCGGTGGTAGCCTGATAGCTCAAATTTCCTACAAAAATGTTTGTCACAGTTGGATTCCCCAAATTCTGAATTTATCTTTGTCAGACCGCTCTGAAAACCAACTGGTTAAGGAAGGAAGAAATAGCTGCCCGAAGGCACTCGGATTGATTACAAATGCGAGCAAAGACATCTTTAGGATAACAAGTTCGGGGTGTAATCGCCAAGCGCACAAAAAAGCTTCCAAACCATTGACAGAAAACCACCGGGCCAGCTATGTTTGGTATGCACGTAAATTCCTCCTTTCAGTTGACTCACTCGTACGGCCCCACCCTCACATGGTTTTCAGGTCTCGATCCCCTCAATTGATTCGTTAGGTCTCGTGTAGCAAGAAAGAGAGAAAGCATGAAAGAAACTGGAACCGTAAAGTGGTTCAACGCAGCCAAAGGATTTGGATTTATCGCCCGTGAAAACGGCGAAGATGTCTTTGTACATTTTTCCGCGATTGAGTCCACCGGATACCGAAGCCTCGATGAAGGAGCCCGTGTATCATTTGTGGTGAAGAATGGTCCGAAGGGACTGCAGGCTGAGCAAGTACAACTCGCCTAAGCCCTGATCCATCCGCGGCAGGTTGACAACAGCCTGCCGCCAATCGAATTGGTTAACTTGAAAGAGCAGTCTCACCGGCGCTTGAATGTGCTGACCGGTGAATGGATCCTGGTTTCGCCCCACCGGACACAGCGGCCGTGGCAGGGGCAAATGGAGAAGCCGGTTCCTCCCCCCGCTGTGCATTACGATCCCTCCTGTTATCTGTGTCCGGGCAATGAACGGGCCGGCGGCGCCCGGAATCCCGCCTACACCTCCACTTTCGTTTTTGAGAATGATTATGCGGCGCTGCGGCCCGATGTAGCGGAAGGCGCTATGGACGAGGGCGGCCTGCTGGTTGCCCGATCGGAGCGGGGCCTGTGCCGGGTGGCGTGCTTTTCGCCCGATCACAGCCTTACGGTGGCGCGCATCGCGCTGGCGGACCTGGAAAAAGTAGTCGCGCTGTGGGCAGAACAGTATCACGAACTCGGACAGATTCCGTATGTGCAATCGGTGCAGATTTTCGAGAATCGCGGCGAAATGATGGGCGCAAGCAATCCGCATCCACACTGCCAGATCTGGGCGAACGAGTCGCTACCGAATGAGTTAGTTAAGGAGTTGCGCAGCCAGCGCCAGTATCAAAGCCAGCATGGGCGTTGTCTGCTTTGCGATTATCTAAAGCTGGAACTTGCTTCGGGCGAGCGCATTGTCTGCCAGAACGAATTCTTCGCGGCGCTCGTGCCTTTCTGGGCAGTGTGGCCTTTCGAAACGTTGCTGCTAGCCAAGCGGCATGCTGCTTCGCTTACCGGCCTGAGCGGCGCGGAACGAGCCGGTTTGGCGGATATTCTGAAGCGCATTACGACGCGCTACGACAATCTGTTTCACATCTCGTTTCCATATACGATGGGCTTCCATCAGCCGCCTACCGACGGCGCGCCGCATGAGGAATGGCATCTGCACGCGCATTATTATCCACCGCTGCTGCGCTCGGCGACAGTGAAAAAGTTCATGGTGGGATATGAGATGCTGGCGACACCGCAGCGGGATATTACGGCCGAATCGGCAGCGGAACGATTGCGCGGTTTGCCAGAAAGTTGAAACAGCGGATTCTTTGGTAGAGAAGCTCTGGCACACGATTTCGGAAGCGCTTTGCCTTTGTTGCGCTGATAACTCGAACTGCCCTCGTTATACCTGCTCTTCGCACAAAGATTACGTATAAATTCCGCAGACACGCCGTACCTTCCAATGTTGTGTGACGATTTTGCAAAGCCGCTTAATCCCCGCAGGCGAGAGGGCGCTCAGAGCGCAAGTTTCGCACTTGGCAGGGCCGTCTGCAGGAAATGAGACTACGCGGGATCAAGGACCTGGCACAAGCCAATGAGTTAATACATCATTTCAAAACATGCATTTCGAGTACGGCGCTGGCAGATAATCTCGTCGTAACGGCCGATTTTCAAATGCTGGTTTGATCCGTCACCTCCCTCGCGCGTTATCCAATCGTCAGCTTTTTCGCTGGCGACGCGATTACAAGCCTCGCGTTCGGTTCTACAACCGATGCCTCGTCCGTCGCTGCGAATGCTACGCCGGGTGTCGTTCGGGCGGGCATGGGAGCTGTGACTACTTACGGAAGGCGAACCTCTATGATCATGTCACTGAATCTGGTTGGCAAAGGCGGCCTGCCACAAGCTCTCGGCCAGTCTGGGGCAGCAGCATCCTTCCAGGGCACATTATCGCGGTTTGGTAGCGCGTTTAGCCTTGGGCTCAAGGCGTCGACCAGGTGGGCGATTGACGCCGCTTTCACGGGCGCCGAAATGGTGAATTGTTCGATGACGTACTAGGGCTATGAAACAAACAGTCAAACGGAAATTATTTGCGGGCTGGCCCAGTAGCTTCGTGCGCTGGGCCTCCCTCGTAGTCTGGCTTTTTCTGTTTTTCGGTGGGCTCATAACGGTCGGGTCCCCGAACCGGCAGTTTCCGGCGGTCCTGGGCTGGGTCATGGCGGTACAAGCGGGGATAGCAGAGGTTCTTCAATAAGACGATTGGCGTTGGGGCCGGTGGATCGATCGGTGAAGTTAACATTGTTGGCGTTTCACTGTCAGTTTCACGGCAAGTTGCCGTAGCCCCTAACGGACAAGCTGCGTTCGCTACGTCGGTCTCAACATTCACTGGCATATCTTTAATTCGGCCAGCACGCCAGGATGACGGCGGGTACGGAGGTATTCAGTTCAGCCTTTCGAACGCCCGTAATGTGGATGATCTCAGTGGGTCGGCGCCTGATTATGGATTCGGCGGCAGATCTGGATGGGGAGGCGGCTTCGACTTTTCCACTGATTTGCAGACCTCGCAGGCAACAGTGACGCTTGGGGGAGGGTTTGGTGGCTATGGCCATGGACTCGCGAACGTCACGACTTCCATTACGCCGATTTGCGGGAATTGATATGCGGCCAAAAACACCCTCACCGATGGACGATGGCGGATACCAAAGTTCCTCTTCGAATGTCTGGCTCCTCAAGTTTTGGGCACCTTTATTCTGGCTAATTTGGACTGTGGCGCTGTTCAAAGACGACGTGTTTAGCATCCGTATTATCGCTTGCATCCCATTCGTCCTCGCTTTCGTGTTTCATATATCGCTCGCGCTCATCCGCATCCGGGACGGAAGAGTCGAATATCGACAGTTCTTGCAATGGAAACCTCTGTCTCCAACGGACGTGGTATCGAGCGGCGTAATCTGGCCACCGTTTATCGGGTTCCTCCGACTGCAAAGGCCACGGTTGCCTTGGGGCAGGCTCTTTTTTGTGTTGGATCCTGAATCAGCGCGGCGATCAGCACGACGGGAGGGGCTCGGCATCGTCGCTTACTTAAGCAGGAACCGGGACGCAGAAGCACATGCGATGACCAATCCTGATGAGGTAAGAGGAGTTCGTTACGGCAAACTTGTTGGAGCGGGCGTGTGCGGCGCCATAGCCTCATTCGTCCGTGTCTACCTGTCGCAAACGGTTGTGCCGAGCGCAACCGAGCCGACGAGCCATGGATCTTCTTTCGTCGATTGGAGCGACGTGGATGGGAACCTGCTGGTGGTGCCGGAGGATCCGAGCACGCTCAATTACGCTACGTTTTATGCGTACGATCTGTTGGACAATTTGACGCTGGTGTGCCAGGGCTAGGGAAGCGGCACAACGGTGAACAGCGGCGGATGCCAGAACGGGCAGGCGCGGACCTTCAGCTACGATTCGCTGAGCCGGCGGCTGACGGCGAATAATCCGGAGAGCGGTTCTTTCAGCTACACGTACGATGGCAACGGGAATCTGACGAAGCGGGTGGAAGGAGGCCGGGGGATTACGGCCACGCCGAGCTACAATGCGCTGAACCGAGTGACGGGCATCAGTTATAGCGATGGAGTAACGCCGAATGTGACGTACACGTGGGACACGGCGAGCGGGAACGGGATCGGGCAGCTGCAACCGGCGGCGTCGTCGAACGGGGTGACGGCTTCGTTTGGGGGCTACGACGGGCTGGGGAATGTGCTGCAGAGCACGGAGCAGGTGGGGACGAAGGTTTACGCGTTCGGGTACACGTACAATCTGGCGAGCGAACTGGCTACGGAGACGTATCCGTCGGGGCGCATCGTGAGCGTGGGGTACGACCAGGCGGGGCGCGAGACGAATGTGACGGGGACGCTGTTCATGTGAGCACGCCGTATGTATCGGGCGCGCGTATGCGCCGCAAGGGGCGCTGACGCGGTACGGCTATGGCAACGGGGTGGCGCGGCTGATGAGCTACAACGGGCGCCTGCAGCCGGCCGGCGGCGGTGGACGGGACGGGGTTGACGGGAAGAAAAAAAAAAAAAAAAAAAAAAAAAAAAAAAAAAAAAAAAAAAAAAAAAAAAAAAAAAAAGAGCGGGGCGGCCAGGGACAACGGCAATCTGGACGGCTACACGTATGTGCATAGCGGGGGCGGGTTGGCTGCGGCGCTGACGTTTGCGCAGAGTTTTTCTTATGATGGGGTGAACAGGTTGATCACGGCGGTGGAGAGCGGGGACTCGTAGCGGGGCTTCAATTACGATGCGTGGGGGAATAGCTGGGTGGATCTGACGCGCACGAGCGGGATTGCGCCGGCGGGGAATACGCCGACGGCGGATGTGTATAACAGAGCGCGACGAACAGGATTGCGAGAGCGGGAAAAACCTACGATGGGGCGGGGAACCAGACTTCAGTGAATGGAGACGGGCTAGACCTAAGATGCGGAGAACCGGGATTTAAGGAAAGAGATGGCGAGACGCGAGCGGCACGGAGACGATTCTCTACGACGGGAACAAGGCGAGCGGGTGGAGAAGAACGTGAACGAGAGGCGACTGACGATTTATGTGTACGATGCGTTTGGGGCGCTGGCGGCGCAGTACGGGTTGGGAGCGGCGGCGAGATGTGGCGTGCGTGACGTGTTATCTGAGCGCGGACCAGGTGGGTTCGTACGCGGCTGGTGACGGGGCAGAATGGGGCGGTGGTGGCGCGGCACGATTATCTGCCGTTTGGGGAAGAGATTGCGGCGAGCGAGGCGGGCGCACGGAGAGTAGTGGGGAGCGGCAAAGGGCGATAGTGGAGCAGAAGTTTACCGGGCAGGAGAGGGGATACGGAATCGGGGTTGGATTTCTTCAGACTGATAACTGATATTATGTCAAGTCGGCAGGGTATCGTTTACCAGAGAACGCCGTCTTGGGCCTCGACGGGCGCCGGTATGGGCGGCAGGTTTATCATTTGCCGGAGGTTGATCTCAATCGTTCTCGATAGAGCCGTCAGCGGGACGTCGTAGGGCCTGTTTTCGAATGGGTCTTCAAGATTCTTGCCGATCCGGTTTAGCACCAGAAACGCAAAGCTTACGATCAGTGTGACCGCTGGAGTGAAAATGCCGACCTGGTCGGCGATCACGAAGGGTAAGATCACGCAGTAAAGCTTAATCAAGAGCTCGGGATAGTAGTCGTACTGGCGCGGCAGCGGCGTATTCTTAATGCGCTCGCAGCCACCCAAAATGTTCGACAGATCGGAGAGTGTGGTATCTATGCGTTGCATCTGCCATTCATTCAAGACACCTTGTTCTACGGCGGTTGTGAGCTGTTCGCCCATCTGCTCGAGAATCGCGTTCGGGACGTTTCTTACCGTCTTAAGCGCGGCCACGCTGCCGGCCTCGAAGAATGGCTCGATATCGCTCCAAGGAGCTTGTCCGCGTAGGGCGCATCGCATGGCATGGACGAATGCGATCTGGCGTTTGACAAAGGTCTGTATGAATTGACCTGCGGCTTCCTGATTGCCCGAGTGGCGCGCAAACGAAATCGCCTGCCGGGCAATTGATCGCGAGTTATTTACCAGGGATCCCCAGAGCATACGTGCCTCCCACCACCGGGCGTAGGCGGAATTTGTACGAAACGCCAGCAGGATGCTGAGCGCGGCGCCTAATACCGTCACCATCGTGTCCGGAATTTGGATGACACGCAGCATATGATGCCTCCGATCGAGCCATACGCTGACTATCGAGAGGACAAACAATACCGCGAGCAGCTTTCCGATCTGTTTCAGAATGCGGGGCCAGTAAGGATAATTTGAAACGACCATAACTTGTCATTATCCGCAAGACGCCGGGCGGCCATAATCAGGGCAATCCCGATTCGGAACCGGCGCACGGCGAAATCCTTCTTCGAAAATCAGCGGATCCGTCCGATAAGCTCTCTGGGAGTTTCCTCCAGATGTCCTGTCCAAGCTGTCACTCGACCGAGATTTGCCTTTCGAAGCGCAAGAAGGCCGGCGACTTTCTAATGAAATTACTCCGAATGACTCCTTGCCGGTGTCTTGATTGCAGGAAGAGATTTTTCGTGCCGTTCGAGGTGGCACGGAGTATAGAGCGCACCTCGCGCCCTTACCGGCGTTTGAAGAGTAGCAGCGAGCCTAACGGGACGGCAACCGCCGCAGGCCGATTCGGAGGGTATCGAGCGATCTGATTTCCGCCCCGCGACGTTGAACGCATCCGAACGAAGCGTTCAACAGGAGAACAATCCGAAGTCCTGGCGCGGCTATTGCGCTCGCAGCCACCTCCCCCGAGATTACCTGCTCACACTCAACCGCGCCCGGTCTAACTCCAGCATGACTTAAATCCGATTTTGGGCGCTACCCGAGGCGCAGCTTCCGGCACGCTTTTCAACATGTTTTATCTCTTCTGGTTGCGGCCACTTAGCGAACAGGGCCTGT
Organism: Terriglobia bacterium; assembly: GCA_963767485.1. Classification (GTDB taxonomy): domain Bacteria; phylum Acidobacteriota; class Terriglobia; order Bryobacterales; family Bryobacteraceae; genus Bog-105. The sequence goes on from CAVYDZ010000010.1 coordinate 61,995, forward strand.
GCGCAAAGTGTGGATAAAACAAACGGTACTCTGTTTGTTGAAAGCAAATGATGAGACCAGAACAAAAAACGGTGGTGGGGCGCATGCCCTCGACGGGCGAGGCCGTGGAAGTACGCTTCGATCAAACGATTTCCGGTGTAGACGACCTGATTCATCGCCCGGCCACGGACGAATGGTTAGCGCCGGGCCTGGTGGACTTGCAGGTAAACGGGTTTGCGGGGGTGGACTACAACGATCCCGCCACACCGGCCGACGCGATTGCGGGTTCGATCGAGACCATGTTCTCGACGGGAGCCACCCGCTTTTTCGCTACGGTGATTACCGGTTCTCGGGAGCGCATGGAGAATTCGATACGCAATCTGGCTCGCGCTAAGCAGGAATTTCAACGCACCGGGAACGCCGCCTTCCACGCACTCGAAGCGTTCCATATCGAAGGACCGCACATTTCGCCGGAAGACGGTCCGCGCGGGGCTCACCCGCTCGAACACATCCGGCCACCAGACCTCGACGAGTTCCGCCGGTGGCAGGATGCGGCCGAAGGCAACGTCCGTCTGATTACGGTTTCGCCGGAATGGGAAGGCACACCCGGTTATATAGAAGGGATTGTCCGTGAGGGAGTGGTTGCGAGCATCGGGCACACGAAGGCGAATTCGGCACAAATTGCGAATGCGGTGGCGGCTGGAGCGACCATGTCGACACACCTGGGGAACGCCGCGAATGCTCTGCTTCCTAAGACGCAGAACTATATATGGGACCAGCTCGCCGAAGACAAACTCGCGGGATGTTTTATTGTGGACGGTATCCACATTCCAGGGCATTTTTTCCGGGCCGCGTTGCGCGCGAAAGGGGTGGAACGTTCGGTGCTGGTGACGGACGCGGTGATGCCAGCAATGTGCCAGCCTGGTCCGTACCGGCTGGGGCAGGTGGATGTTGAGCTGCGCGAGAACGGCAGCGTAGTGCTGCGCGGGGGTGATCGCCTGGCGGGTTCGGCCTTGCGTATGGATCGAGCGGTGGCGAACAGCGTTCGACTCGGGGACCTCACGCTGCCGGCCGCGATCACGATGGCATCTACCAATGCCGCGCGGGTGGGGCGTATCGCGGGACGCCAGCGGGGGGTAACTCCGGGCGAAAAAGCCGACCTTATACGCTTTAAGTGGCATCCGGAGACGCATTCCCTGCGGGTGCTTGAAACGGTGGTCGCGGGCAAGCGCGTCTATCTCGCGGCCTAGTTCCAGAGAAGCACGGCATCTCAGGCGAGACGCAATGCCCGGCTGCGGCATCCAACGGCAAGATACCAGTAGGACAATAACTTACAAGGTAAATTGGAGAACATAATGGCATTTACATTACCCCCGCTTCCCTACCCCGAAGACGCGCTAGAACCGCATATTGACAAGCTGACGATGCAGATTCATCACGATAAGCATCATGGCGCTTATGTTACAAACCTGAACAAAGCGCTGGAACAGGCACCGGAGCTGCAGAACAAGCAGATTGAAGAGATTCTGGCCAACAATCTTGCGGCGGTGCCGGAAGCGATCAGGACAGCCGTGCGCAACAACGGCGGCGGACACGCAAACCATTCCTTTTTCTGGCCGCTGCTGTCGAAGAACGGCGGCGGAGCGCCTACCGGCGAAATTGAAACAGTTATCACTTCAAACTTTGGAAGCTTCGCCGCCTTCAAAGAGAAATTCGGGGCCGCAGCGGCCGGACGCTTCGGTTCGGGGTGGGCCTGGCTCGTCAAGGACGGCAGCGGGAAGTTTGAAATTACTTCTACGGCCAATCAGGACAGCCCTCTGATGGAGGGCAAAAAGCCTATTTTAGGGCTCGACGTTTGGGAACATGCATACTACTTGAAATATCAGAACCGCCGGCCGGAGTACGTTTCGGCTTGGTGGAATGCAGTCAACTGGGACCAGGCGAACAAAAATTTAAAGTAAGCGTTTGATTAGGGTCGGCTTTCGGGTCAATCCTAATCTTCTACTTGAAGTCCTAAACTCTTAAGTTCTGCCGCGGTTTGCCGCAGAGAGGTATGACAGATCGCGGTGAATCCCAATTCTGCCGCTACTTGGACGAACATAGGTCGGTCGTCAATGTAGACAGCCTCTTCGGGGCGAGACTGGGTTAGGTTAAGGGCGAGATTCCAAATCCCGGGGTCCGGCTTTCGCATATGGACAAAGTGCGAAATGACCATGAAATCAGCCAATTCGCGGAGATTGAATTTGCCGACACGGTGTTCGGTAATACCGGCTCCTTCATTGCTGATTAACCCAACCTTCAGCGCGTTTTTTTCTTTGACATGCCGTAGGAACGCGAGATTTTCCGGCCATGCGACGGACTGAGCGAAGGCTGCTTCCCGCACCTGGGCGAGGGTAAAGCTGCGAGGAGTTCCGAAGAACACATGGCGGAGATATTCCTCAAAGCTCATGTATCCCCTTTCATAGGTATCGAACATAAGACGATGGCGCCCCAGAATTTCGTCCGGCGCCAGACCAAACTGGTGGCAGATATTGTCGCGGACGTCTTCGTCCCAGCCGTTAGTTCCTAAGACTCCGCCAATATCGCTGTACAGCACACGGTACCTGGTTTGGGGCATAGGCCTTCAGAATTGCACATACGCCGTGTTTCTATAAGAGAGGCGGATTCGCGGTCATTCATGCCCGTCTCGATTAAAGACATCGCGCGCCTTGCCGGCGTATCTCACTCGACTGTGTCCCGAGCGCTCCGCCATAGTCCGCTGATTCCTCCGGAAACGGCAGACCGGATCCGTCGAATTGCAGAGGCCGAAGGCTATAGCGTGAGCGCGATTGGGCGAGGCCTGGTCACCAGCAAGACGGACGCAATCGGAGTGGTCGTCACCTCTATCGCGGATCCGTTCAACGGGCAGGTGGTTGCCGGGGTAGAAGAGGTGGCAAACCGACATGGCTACACAGTAATCCTGGCCAATTCGCAGGCCGATCCGGCTCGGGAACTGGAGGTGGTGCGCGGGTTTCATAGCCGGCGGGTAGATGGAATTCTAGTGGCGTCTTCGCGGGTGGGAGCGTTGCACACTCCCCTGCTCTCGGAATTTGGCGTTCCGATTGTGTTGTTGAACAATCAGCATCCAAGCCAGTTCGTTCATTCTGTGTGCTTCGATAACGTAGATGGGGCGGCCAAAGCCACTCGTCACCTGATCGATCTCGGCCATCGCCGGATTGGCTATCTGGGCGATAAGTTCGGATTGCAGTCGGATGCCGAGCGGTTGGCGGGGTATGGGCAGGTGCTCAAACAAGCGGGAATTGCGTTCAATGAAGATTTAGTCGTGCACGGCGACGGCAAACCGGAAGGCGGAGAGATTGCTGCGCGGGAATTACTGGACTGCGCTCGACCGCCATCGGCGATTGTCTGTTATAACGACATGTCGGCGCTCGGGGTTTTGCGGGAAGCGAGCGTTCGCGGGCTGTGTATTCCAAACGAACTGTCGATTACCGGTTTCGATGATATCTTCTTTACGCAGTATCTCAGACCACCGCTAACGACGGTTCATCAGCCCATGAAAGAACTGGGCCACCGAGCCATGGAGTTACTGCTTGCCCGGCTTCGCGGCGAATCTGCGGACAAGTCCATCCTGATTCAGGGCCAATTGCTGGTTCGGGGATCTACGGCATCGCCTGCCTGAACAGGACGGGCCGCAAACAGGCCGATTAGCGGCAATCTTACCAATCTATGCGGTCCGGGAAATACTCCGCTACAAGGTCCTCATAATAGGGCCGGAGCTCCTGCCAATTTGGACGGGCGGCTCCTTTCGAATACAGATCGTAGGGATTGAACTTGCGGACCCATTCAAACATCCGGCAATCCTGAGCACTCATCAGATGCTCGTAAGCATGATGCCGGTGCGCGGCATAAAAGGAGTGATACCGCAGCATGTATTGAGCTTCTTCCGGCAAGATATTTGCGCGTAACAGTGTAGATGTACTCGTCATGCCCCCACGACAGCTGCACATTGTCCAGCCCGCAGTTGGGCGAGTAGATTCCATATTTTGTCTGGTACTCGGGCACCCGGCTGTCCGGATTATCGGCGAAAAATTCCGGGAAAACGATCTGATCCGAATAGGCGCAGCCGGCCGGAAACGTGTCGCCCACCACGGCCCATTGCGGCTCGCCGTAGAGGCAGAGCACCTTGCCCAAATCGTGCACAAGCCCGGTCAGGACGAACCAGCGCGGGTGACCATCTTTGCGAATGGCTTCCGAGGTTTGCAGCAAATGTTCAATCTGGGTCAGATCCGTGTCGGGATCGCTGTCGTCAACCAGCGTGTTCAGATACTCGGCCATCTCCCAGATGCTCTTTTGGGCGCGGGCCAATCCGCAGTACTCGGCGCTTTTTTTCCGCTATGAAGGCGAGGGTCTGATAGCGATGATTTTGGCGATAAAACTCCGTCACGCGTCGGATTCGCATCCTGGGCGTAGTTGCGAAATTCGTTTCCGCCTTCCCTTTTTTGTATCGCTCGGCTACGAAATCGTCCCATTCGTCCAGTTCGACGAGGGGGGAATTGGCTAGGGATGCTTGCATGAAAAGGCTCCTATTAATATTTTGCACACGTGTGCAGTGGAAGCGCAACACCCCGTTTGAATACCGGGGCGATCAACTTTTCGGTGTTTTCTACCGAATTCGCTTCTAAATCCAATTCAATACCTCTATTCTGGAGACATCCATGAGCCGAGTGCATGCTCCGCTCTGCCGCCTGGCAGATGAGTGGGTAGGACTGTTCTCCTGCCCCGTTTTGCTCCACACCCCCTATGTCTGAATCGCCGGCCCAGCGGTTTCCGTTTTCGGCCGAACATACAAATCTGTACGACGCTCTTTCGTACGCGCGCGAAGCCGAAGCCGCTTTGCGTGAAAGTGAACTGCGGTGGCGCGCTCTATTTGAGCGGATGACGGATGGTTTTTTCATTGGCGAGATCATCTGGGATAACGGCAACGCCCCGGTTGACTTCCGCTTCATCGAAACTAACTCCGCTTTCGACCAGATTACAGGTTTAACCAGCGCAGCCGGCAAAACTGTTCGACAAACCATTCCGGGTATCCAGGCTGAACTTATTGAGACCTACGCACGCGTTGCCTCGACTGGAGAGCCGGCTAATTTCGAAGTCTGTGTACCCGCGCTTGAAGACCATTGGTATGACGTCCGGGCGCGCCCGGCGGAGCCAGGCCGTTTTGCGGCGCTATTCGTCGACATCACAAAGCGCAAGCGAGCCGAGCTGCGATTGCTCGAAAGTGAAGCCCGTCAGGCCGCGCTGGTGGAGCTAGGGGATCAGCTTCGCGATTTGAAAGATGTGAAGTCGCTCACCTCCGCAGCTATGAAAATTGTCGGTACCGCGCTCCGTGTGGCACGAGCAGGTTATGGCCGTGTGGATACGACACAGCAATTCGTCACAGTCGAAAGCGATTGGACGGACGGCTCCGTCGGGACTTTGGCGGGAACCTACCGCTTCCGAGATTTTGGAAGCGAATTGGGAAACAGGCTGCAGCGCGGCGAATGGATCGCAGTACCCGATGTTGCTAGCGATCCGGTTACCTGCGAGGAGAAAGAGCGCTGGGAGGCTCTAGATGTTCGGGCTGTCATCAATGTCCCGCTGGTCGAGCAGGGACGGCTGGCCGCGATCCTCTTCATTCAGGACTCGCATCCGAGAAAGTGGACGGACAGCGAACTGACATTTGTACGGAAAGTCGCCGACCGCACTTGGGCTGCTGCGGAACGCGCTCACGCCGTCCGCGAGTTGCAGGAAAGCGAAGAGTTCACGCGGAGCGTTCTCTCAAGCAGTCCGGATTCCATCAAAGTCATGGATCTTGAAGGCCGCTTACTTTCGATGAATGAAGGCGCGTGCCGGCAGATGGGAATCGAAGACGCTTCGGTTTGTCTCAATCAGCGTTGGGTTGAGTTTTGGGCAGAATCCGACGATGCCGCCGAGGAAGCTTTCGCCGAGGCCAAAGCCGGCCGTACGGCGCGCTTTGAAGGTTTTTGCCGCTCGACAACAGGGGGCCTGCAGTGTTGGGAGGTTGTCGTCACGCCTATACGGGACGCCTCCGGCAAGCCAGTGCGCATCCTCTCGCTATCGCGTGACATCACCGAGCGGCAGCGCGCAGAACAGGAACGCGAACGCCTCACGCGCGAACTGAAGCGTTCTAATGAGGAGCTATCGCATTTTGCGCATATCGTTGCCCACGATCTTCAATCGCCGCTACGTGGCGTTTTGAGCTTTGCGCAACTGCTGCAGCGCAGGGCCCAAACCTCACTCCCGGCAGACCACAATGAGCTTCTTAACCACATTGTAGAAAGCGCGCGCCGCATGCAGGATTTGGTGGAGGCGCTGTTGCGCTTTGCGCAGGTGGGGCAGGGCGACTTAGAGAAGAAGCAGGTGAGCATGAACGAACTTACCGATGCAGCTCTGCAGAGTCTGCAGCTCCAAGTGCTGGAGGATAACGCGACCATTACGCGTGAAGAGCTGCCTGCAGTATTCGGCGACCCGGTACAGCTAGTGCAGGTGCTGCAGAACCTGATCGGCAATGCGCTTAAGTATCGGCGGCCCGACGTGGCGCCGCAGATCCGGGTTTACGCCACTCGGGGTGCGCTCGAAACAGTAATCGCAATTGAAGACAACGGGGAAGGTATTGCTCCCGAACATCGCCAAAGCATTTTTGAACCGCTGAGCCGGCTGCATGGGGCCGAACTGCCGGGGAGCGGTCTGGGATTGGCGATGTGCGATCGCATTATTGGACGGCACGGCGGCCGAATCTGGGTTGAGTCGCAGCTTGGCGCAGGCTCGACTTTTCATTTTGCGCTTCCGAACCGGACGTAGGGCCTGCTCAAGGGGCGGTGGTGGGTTACGCCTCGGCCCATTGTTCCTTCAGGTATCTCAGGGCGCGCCGGAGTGCCGGCTCAGGAGCGTCGGTAGCCTTCGATTCCACGGTCAGCCAACCATGAAATCCGGCGCGTTTCAAGGCATGAAAGCCCGGGCGGTAGTCGAACGGCAGGGAGCCGGGCTCAGTGCGAGCGGTGCCGTCGGCGAGGTGTACGTAGCCAACGTCGTGCCCGTAGCCTGCGAGAGTTTCGGCGATATTCTTTTCTTCGATTTGCATGTGATAAAAATCGCTCAGAATTTCGAAGCCGGGAGCGTCTACTGCCTTGATCACTGCGGCTGCCTGGCTCTGCTTGTTCATAAAATGCGTCTCTTTGTGATTGCAGGGCTCGAGGAGTAGTGTCACATGGGTGTGCGCGACTGCCGGAACAAGCTGTCGCAACTCCGTAATCAGCAAGTTTTCTTCAAACTGGCGGGGGTGGGGCACTCCCATTTGGGCAAAGCGATTGGGGCCGAAGACCGGGACTTCGATCACGAAGCTAGCGCCCAGACCATACGCCATTGTGAGCCGCCTGCGATCGAGTTCGACGGCTTGCGCGCGTTTCGCCGGATCCGTTTCCAACAGACCCAAAGAGCCGACGATCGCGCTGACCGTTATGCCCGTTCGGTCGAGTTCATGCCGAAGTTCATCGACGGATTGGTTTAACCACTCCGGCCCTAGCTCGATGCCATCGTATCCCAAGCTTTTGACAAGCTGGGCGCGCTCTCGGAGTGAAATTTTCGGAAGCGGTGTCCTTACGCCAAAACGAACAGTATTTGGCTCGGCTTTTAACAGAGCCGCGGAGGCACCGGCGATCAACAGGTCACGGCGGGTCACAAAGCCCATTAGACTAGAAGTTGTGGTCCGTATTTTTTTCCGAACCTGCTTTGCGGAGGGATGAGTTAGTGGCGGAGCTTTGGGAGAGAGGCACGAAGGGGATTCTTGAGGAAGAGGGCGGACTGCGGGCGTTTTTCGACGAGGATGTGAGGCCGGCGGAAGCGGTGGGACTGGTTTCAGGTTGGGACGGCTTAGTTCGCGAAGAAGCAGATGGACCGGTCTATCTGGATGTAGCGGATGAGTGGGACCCCATTCTGGCGGGCGAACGATTCTTTATTGCGCCGCCAAACAGCAGATCGGTAATTCCGGAGGGCAGGTTGTGGCTCCAGATCCATAGTCCGATTGCGTTTGGCACCGGGCGGCACGAAACCACGCAACTTTGCCTCAAAGCAATAGAACAGGCAGTGAAGCCGGGTCAGACCGTAGCAGATGTGGGTTGCGGGTCCGGCATTCTTTCGGTGGCGGCGGAACTACTGGGCGCGATGCGTATCTGGAGCTGCGATATTCATGCGGACGCGGTGGACGCGGCGCGAAGCATATTGAGGACGCCGGCATTTATGGGGTCCGCCGACGCATTAGCTGAGCAGAGCGCCGACGTGGTGATTGCAAATATCAGCGCAAAAGTACTTGACCGGCTGGCGTGGGATTTGAAGCGAATTGTAAAGCGTGACGGCGTCGTGATCGTTTCTGGTTTCATCGGGAGCAACGTTCCACAGTGTTTCGTGCCGGTGGAGAAATTCGAATTGCAGGATTGGCAATGCTGGATTTGCACACCAGACGGCATCAAGCCGAAGATGGATGGTAGCAGTGATTTATTGCAAGAGGCGGACTGGTGGCTCTAGAAACAACAATTCGAGAATCCGTGTGCGCACTGGATTGTCCAGATTGCTGCTCGTTACTGATCAACATCGACGCGCAGGGGCGGGGTTCGCGTCTGCGGGGTAATCCAAAGCATCCGATCACGCAGGGATTTCTCTGCGGGAAAGTGGCGCGTTATTTGGAGCGGGAGTATTCGCCAGAGCGCTTGTTGTATCCGCAGAAACGCACGGGGCGCAAGGGCAAGGGGCAGTTTGCGCGCGTTTCGTGGGATGAGGCGCTGGAGGAAATTGCAGAGAAACTGAAGGCGATCTCGGCCGAGTATGGGTCCGAAGCAATTTTGCCGTACAGTTATGCGGGGTCGATGGGGCAGCTCGCGGCCAATGGGATGGACCGCCGATTTTTTCATCGTTTGGGCGCATCACGGCTGGATCGAACGATTTGCTCAGAGGCGGGCAGCGTGGGGATGCTCTCGGCGCTAGGGTTCAAATACGGTACGGAGCCCGAACAGTTTCGCCATTCGAAACTGATTTTTGCCTGGGGCGCGAATATTCTCGCGACGAACGTGCATCTGTGGCCGTTTATCGTCGAGGCGCGGCGAAAGGGGGCGAAGTTATACACGATCGATCCGGTGCGGCACAAAGTGGGCGATTTAGCGGACCGTCATTTTGCAATTCGGCCAGGCTCGGACGCGGCATTGGCGCTGGGGATGATGCATGTGATTATCCGCGAGCGGATATTCGATGCGGATTACGTAGACAAATACACGAACGGCTTCAAGGAGTTGGCGCGGAAGGCCTGCGAGTTCACTCCGCAGTGCGTTGCGGAGCTAACCGGGTTGAGTGTGGACGAGATTGTTTCGCTCGCGCGGGAATATGCGCAAGTACGGCCGGCGGTGATCCGGTTAAATTATGGCGTGCAGCGTTCGGAGCGGGGTGGGATGGCGGTGCGCCTGATTTCCTTTCTGCCGGTGTTAACGGGTGCGTGGCGTGAAGTGGGGGGCGGTTTGCAATTAACTACTTCGGGCGCATTTCAATTTAACCGGGAGAAGCTGCAGAGGCCGGATTTGCAACAGACTGCGCTTGGGCGTCCGGCGCGCGTGATCAACATGGCGCGGCTGGGCGAAGCGTTGAATGAAGTGCAGGACCCGCAGGTGCATGGGTTGTTTGTCTACTGTTCGAATCCTGCGGCGATCGCGCCGGACCAAAATAGCGTCCGCCGCGGCCTCGCGCGAGAAGACTTATTCACCGTAGTGATCGAGCAGATGCAGACCGACACAGCAGACTGGGCAGATTGGCTGCTGCCTTGTACGACGTTTCTGGAGCACACGGATGTGTATCTGGCGTATGGGCACTACTATTTGCAGATGGCGCGGCCGGCGCTAGCGGCGCCCGGCGAGTGCCGGTCGAACGTCGATATTTTTCGCGCGCTGGCGAAGCAGATGGGTTTTGAAGACGCCTGCTTTGACGAATCGGAAGACGACATGATCCGGGACCTGCTCGCTTCCGGCCATCCATTTCTGAAGGGGATTACGCTCGAGCGGCTGGAACGTGAGAAATCGATCCGGCTGAATGTGGCGCCTGAGGGTGAGCCGTTTCTCCCGTTTGCCGAGGGAGGGTTTGGAACCGCTTCAGGCCGGTGTGAGTTTCATGCCGAGACGATTGCTTATGAACCCCCACAAGAATCGCGGCTGGGTGACATTCGATTGAGAAAGCGTTTCCCTCTGGAGTTAGTTTCTCCGAAGAACCACGACAGCATGAATTCTACGTTTGGAAATCGCGAAGAACAAGACCGGCAAACGGCGGTTGCAACACTGCATCCGGCAGACGCGGCAATGCGTGCGATCGAGAGCGGCGATCTGGTACGACTGTTCAACGAGCGCGGTTCCTGTGTGTTGCGCGCCGAGATTGCCAGCTCGGTAGCGGAGGGCGTGGTGAGCGTGCCTTCCACCCGCTGGCCGAGGTACGCCAACGACAAGCAGAATGTAAATGTATTGACGAGCCAGCGGCTAACGGATGTCGGAGGCAGTCCTACGTTTTATAGCTGCCTGGTACAAGCGGAGAAATCGGGCGACTAAGCGACAGGAATGTGATCTATGGAGTGTGACGCTTAACGGTTACTGCTGCGGCATGGCTCCACTGGTCGAGTTTCATTCGGATGTGAAGTGCGCCGAGGGGTTTGCCGCCCGTGGTTGCCTCGATGGTGACGATCTTCCACGCCTGGTCCGGTTCGCTCCCGGTTTTGAATTCGAGCGATAGAGTAGCCGTCTGATGAGCTCCGAGCGTGACGCTCGGTGGCAAGGGCCGGCGAACTGACCAGCTTTCCGGCAGGAGAACCGTGAATTGCGCATCAAGCGGGTGGTTGGTTGGGTTTTCGAGCACGATCGGTATTTGAAAAAAGCTGTTATAGCGTGCCATAATTTCCGGCTTAACGAGTTCTGCTAAGTGTCCGATGCCGTGAGCCGGCCAGAAGCGATGATAGAAAAGCCAGGAACCTCCGAGTTCGATGCGGGGCGATGGGTTCGCTTCGGGAGTAAAGCCGGGCGCGCGCTGGAACGGAATGCCCGCCGGTTTTATTCCGTCGAACAGATCGGCTGTGCGGCTTGATTCGACAAGAGATTTTCCGAGAACAAAGAGAACCGGTTGTTCAAAATTCTGAAGATTGTTCTTGGCGAGAGCTTCGCGCGCCATTTGGCCGGTATCGTCCTGCGTGAGGTGGAAGGCGCATTCTTCAGCAGCGAGCCTTGCGTAGCTTACGCCTTTGGCCGGAGACTTATCAGTCGAGGAATAAGCGGGTCCCTGGCCGCGGAGGAAGTCCGTGTGGGCGGCATCGCTCATATAGTAAATCTTTTGCGGCTGCCACGGACGGAGCCCTTCGGTGAGGTTGTTGATATCTGTCCGATTGCGTGGAACGGCAAGTTGCTCGGGGAAAACGGTTGGATCGCCGGCGGAATCGAAAGCTTCGGTGGCCAGAACGCCGGCGGCTTGATGATCGCCATGATTTTCGCCGGCCACCCAATCGGGCAGCCAGGTAACAATGACGGAGGGTCGCGTGAGGCGGACCAAGCGAATCAGGCGTTCCAAAGAATCGCCGTGATCCCAGGTTTCGAGCGAGTTTAAGACCTCCTGGCCGGGAGTATCGTTCCCGTTCAGGAACCAGACATCGGACACATGGAAGTCGCCGAGAGCCTGACGGGCTTCAATTTCGCGAATGGCGCCTAAAGAAGCGGCCTGTTCCTGCCCCTCAGCATTTCCGCCGCCGTTGCCGCGGGTGCCGAAGACGACGGCGACTCGTTTGTTTTCGTCGAAAATAGCGCGGGCGAGATACGCTCCTATTTCCGTTTCATCATCGGGATGCGCTACGACGACGAGCAGATCCGCTTTGAAGCGACTATCGGGCGCGCTATTGAGGGTTTGGGCAAATAACAGGCCGGAAGGCAGAACCGATAGCAACGCTAGGGAAAAAAGTTTGTTCATGTCAGTGCGCAGCGCTTAAAGGTTGAGCGCCGCCGCTGCGAGGTGGCCGACGCATGATGAATGGCAAGGGTACCAGGCAGAAAACAATAGCGCTCATTACCCAAAAGCTGTTAACAAAACTGAGCGCATTCGCTTGAGCCTGGACGGTTTGGTAGGCCATGGCGAGGGCTTTTTCAGTGGCGGTCATGGCGTCGTATCCGCGGGCGATAAACATGGCTTTCAGGGCTGTCAACAAATGTTGGAAATTGAGATCAGCACTAGTTGTGTGCGCGGCGAATGCTTTCTGATGCGTCTGATTTTGCCGGGCGAGGAAGGTGCTGAGCAGCGAAGTCCCGATGGCGCCGCCGATGTTCCGGGCGAAATTGGAAAGACCCGAAACCTGATTGTTCTTCTCCCGCGGTACACCGACATAGTTCAACGTGGTGATCGGAATGAAGATGAGCGGAAGGAAAATCACCTGCAGCATGCGCAGCAACACAATATCTCCGAAAGTGATCTGCAGATAGATCACCGTCATGAGATGGAGGGTGATGGACGTGCCAAGGAATCCGAGCGCAACGAGAAAACGCGGATCGATCTTGGAGGACGTCAAGCGCCCGGCAACCGGCATCATGAACATCAGAACTACGCCGCCGGGCGATAAAGCGAGGCCAGCGCGCTCGGCTGTATAGCCGAGGCTGCTTTGCAGGAACTCCGGAATCAAAACCGTTGAGCCGAACAATACCATCCCAAGAACGAACGAAAAAAATACTGCCGTTCCGAAATTCCGATTGTTTAGAAGGCGCACGTCGACGATGGGATTGTCGTGGTACCACTCCCACAGGAAGAACGCCACCAGCAAAGGAACGGCGATGCACGACATCGTGGTGATCAGGTTGGAGGAGAACCAATCCTTCTCCTGGCCTTTGTCGAGCACAATTTGAAAACAGGCGATACCCAGGACAATGAGCGCCAAACCCACGTAGTCGATTTTGACGCCCGCGCGTTTTTCTTCAGAGAGCCAGGGCGGATCTTCGACGAGGCGATGAGTAAGGAAGAGCGATAGGAGACCGATCGGAAGGTTGATAAAAAAAATCCAATGCCAACTGTAGTTATCAGTGATCCAACCGCCTAGAGTGGGTCCGATAGCCGGAGCAAAGACGACCGCCATGCCGTACACGGCGAATGCCATTCCGCGTTTCTCGGCTGGAAAGGTGTCGGCCAGGATCGCTTGTTCGGACGGCTGCAATCCTCCTCCGCCTGCACCTTGCAAGACCCGAGCGATTATAAGCATGGGGAGGCTGGAAGCAATGCCGCAAAAAAACGAACAGGTAGTGAAGAGGCCAACGCATAGCATATAGAAGCGCTTGCGGCCGATGCGAGTGGAAACCCAGCCGGAGATTGGTAAAACAATCGCGCTCGACACAAGGTAACTTGTGAGTACCCAGGTGGCTTCTTCGTAGCTAGCCCCGAGCGTGCCGGCAATATGGGGCAGCGAGACGTTGGCGATGGACGAATCGAGCACTTCCATGAAAGTGGCGAGCGTTACGGTCAACGCGACAATCCAGGGATTGTGTGACGGTTTCCAATCGCCGTGAGAAATGGGTTGGGGAGCCGGCACGATTAGTTTCCAATACGTACATCGGGCTCGACGGACATACCCGGGCGTAGGCGGTCGAGTCCGTCCTGATTGGGTTTGAAACGAATCCGAACCGGAATGCGCTGGACTACTTTGACGTAATTTCCGGTCGCGTTTTCCGGAGGCAAAACACTGGCGACCGAACCCGTAGAACCACTAATGTTTTCTACATACCCACTGAAATCACGTTTCAACGCATCCACATGAATTGTGGCGGATTGGCCGGGGTGGATATTACGGAGCTGCGTTTCTTTGAAGTTCGCGGTGACCCAGAGGTCGCTCACCTGAGCAATTTGAAAGAGCTGCTGGCCGGCGGAAATGTGAGCGCCTACTTCCGCGGAGCGATTCATGAGAATGCCGGCTACGGGCGCCGCAATTTTGCAATAGCTCAACTTTAATTGCGCTTGTTCTACCTGGGCTTGAGCGGCTTTGGCGCTTGCCTGGTTTGAGTTCACGGTGGCTCGTTGAATCGCTATCTGGCGGGGTGCGTTGTGGCGGAACTGTGCCAATTTATCTTGCGCTTGTTGCAGTTGCGCTTTGCGCTGATCGACAGTCCTGCCGGCAGACCGCAAGCTGGCTTCGTTGGCCGTGACCGTGGCCGCCTGGGCTTTGGCGGCGGCGACGGTCTGGTCATATTCCTGCTCGGAGACTTCCTCTTTGGCGATGAGGAGCTTATACCGGGCGAGATCGGCTTGCGCCCGGGCGTTGTTGGCCTGCGATTCGAGTAACCTCGCGGCGGAGGCATCGCGATCGCGTTCGGCTGCGCCTAAGGCAGCTTCAGCGTTTGCTACGTCAGCTTCGCCGGTTGAGATGTTGGTGGTATTGGCGAATTCGGTAATGGGTATATTCGGCTCCTGCGCAATCACTATGCTTCGCGCCTGGGCGAGTTGAGCGAGCGCTTGATCCAAAGTCACCTGGTAATCGCGCGGATCAAGGTCGACCAGTGGATCGCCCGCTTTGGCGGTTTGATTGTTGTCGGCATAGACCCGGGTAATGGTTCCGTCGACGCGGGCGCTAACGGGATTCAGGTGCGCATCGATTTGAGCGTCGTCCGTCGATTCGAACTGACGCGCGTGCAGCCAATAGGTGAGGCCGGCTGCGGCAAGGACCAGCAGCACGGCGAAAAAGATGAAGAAGGCGCGATTGCGTCCCCGCTTCAGACTTGGGGTCTGCGCAACGCTCGGTTCGCCTGTTTTTTGGGGCACACTCTTTTCCTGTGTTTCTTCTTGTGTGGTCATGGGTGACTCCCGTTCAGCAAATTGGGCAAATCTGTTTGCGCTTCACCGGTTGCACGAGCAAGGCTGAGCCGCGCCAGATCGAAGGCAAAGAGGCTGGAAATGTAGTCGTTTTCAGCACTTGCGACCTGCTCCTGGGCCTGCACGACTTCGACTGTGGTGGCGACGCCAGCAGCAAAGCGGTCCCGCGATTCGGAGAGCGTCTCATTCGCGTACTTACGATTATCCTCGGTGAGGTGAACCTGTCCGGTGGCGGTTTTGAGTTCTATCAGGGCGTTGCGCACATCTTGCTCGACATGGGTGCGCGCATCGGCCAGTTCAGCTTGACGTTGATTCAAAGTGGATTCGGCTTCCTGGATATCGCCTCTGGTGCGGCCGCCTTGAAAGATCGGCACGTTCACGGATCCAGTTATGGCAAATACGCCGTGGGTGTTCGCGGGATTGGGGCCGAGGACTCCGTAGTCGCCATTCAGGGTGATAGAGGGAAGGCGCTCGGCATGAGCGGCCGAGAGCGCAATTTGGGCCGCAGTTACCTGGGTTTGGAGGGCCAGCAAATCGGCGCGGCGACTCTCGGCTTGTCCGATCGCGGCGCGCGCGTCGGGAATAACAACATCCCGGTAATTTAGAGGCTCGGTTAAGGAAATCTGACGATCTTGGGAGAGGCCGATCACGCGGGCGAGGGCGATCTTCTGTTTCTCCAGATCGGCTTCGAGCGAGTTTAGGCGTTGTTTCTGGGTTTGCAACTCAACCAGCGAACGCATCACGTCGATTTTGGAATTCGTGCCGGCGGCCTTGCGAGTGACGGCTTGATTGTAGACA
The DNA here is from genome assembly GCA_963767485.1 of Terriglobia bacterium. Taxonomy (GTDB): domain Bacteria; phylum Acidobacteriota; class Terriglobia; order Bryobacterales; family Bryobacteraceae; genus Bog-105. Next base: position 77,676 of record CAVYDZ010000010.1, read on the forward strand.
GCTTGCGCATTTTCGACCTGGGCGTGTTGCGAAGCGACACGGGCGGCATAGGCTACCGTTTGGAGATACGTACCTCCAACAGCCAGCACGACCAACTCGCGAGCATCTTTGGCGGATAGGACGGAGGCTTGCTCGATTGCTTTGGCGGCTTTCCAATTGCGGCGCTGGACCGGATCGTAGATGGACTGACTCAATGTGCCCTGGAGCTGTGAATAGCTGAAGGGGCCGACCACGGAAGGGATAGAAAAATTTAGGCCCGGCGGCAACTTAAATTGGAAGCCATAGGCAGCCAGGTTCACCTGGGTGACGGATTCGCCGGCGTTCGCCGCAATATTAGGCAGCAAAGCGCTCAGCGCTTGAATCCGTTCGGCGCGTGAGGCCCGCACGGAATTGTTGGCGGTAATCGCTCCGAGGTTCGCCTTGATGCCAAGATCGAGAGCCTGTGCGAGTGTGAGCGACACCGGTCCGTTGCCTGACAGCGTAGAAGGGATGCTGCCGCCGTAATCACCTGAGACCTGGACCGTGCTCGTGACAGTGGAAACGCCTGAGCCGGGAGAGGCCGACTGCTGAGCGATGACGGAACCGGCTTGAGCCGCACGGCCGGATGCGGAAAGCTGGATGGCACGGCTGGAGCCGGCGGACCCGCCGCCCCCGGGCATCGCCTGAGGCCAGGACAACTGGCCCGCGAAGAATAGAAGCAGGGCTAATCCGGCCGGACGGGTGGGGCGTACTGGTTTACTTTGAAAACACATTCCGCGTCGCGATTACATTCATAGGTGTACCATATCTCATACACCGATGTATATAATGTTGATTGTGACATGGCGGCCCTAAGTCTAAATAAACATCAACAGAAGACCGAAGTCACAAAGCGCAAACTCCTGGACGCTGCCTTGCGGGTTTTCTCGCGCGATGGGTTCGAGGGCTCCCGTATCGATGACATTGCAAGAGACGCCGGGTACACGCGCGGCGCGTTTTACGCCAACTTTCAGTCGAAAGAAGCTCTGTTCTTTGCCCTGCTTGAGGAGCAATCCGAGCAACACATTCAGGTGCTGAACCGGGCGATGGCAAAGTGCCAGACGGGGGAAGAGCGATTGCAGGCCCTACGCGATTACTACATCCGGAAAGCGGGTGACCGCAAATGGTCAATCCTCATTTTGGAGTTTAAGCTGTACGCGCTGCGGAGACCAAAGCTGCGCGCCAAGTTGGCGGCCGGCTACAGGAACGTTCGAAGGAATATGAAAACGGGAGAGATTGGCCGCATGCTGTGCGATGAAACGATGTGGAGCGCCGAAAAGCAGGAGGTGATTCGGGTGACTCTACAGACGATGCTGCACGGCCTGGTTGTGGAGCGAGCATACGACCCGTCGAGCCTATCGGAAGAACAGCAAGCGGAGTTGCTGGGGCGAATCTTTGATTTCATAGTCACCCGGCCGCAAACCGGATAGAGTAGAGGGCGTGGCGGAGCCCCACAAAGTAACGCTTGTGTTCGTTGCCGGATTTCTCGGCGCCGGCAAGACGACATTACTACTGCAATCGGCAAAGATGTTGGTCGAGCGAGGACGACGCGTGGCGTTACTGACTAACGATCAGAGCAGCCATTTAGTGGATACGGAACTCGCCAAAGCGGAAGGCTTCGCGACCGGCGAAATCACTGGCGGTTGTTTCTGCTGCCGGTTTTCGGATCTGGTGATCAGGTTGGAAGACCTGGCGCGCTATGAACCGGAAATCATTTTCGCCGAGCCCGTGGGTAGTTGCGCCGATCTTTCGGCGACCATTTTTCAGCCTTTGAAGGCGTTGTATTCAGAACGGTTTCGGCTGGCTCCGTTGACGGTGCTAGTCGATCCGGTGACGGCGCGCATCATGAATGAACGGCCGGGATCGTTGACTGCCTACTTATTCAGAAAGCAGCTAGCCGAGGCCGATTTGGTCTGTCTAAACAAGATTGATTTGTATGGTACGGATGCGGCGATTTCGGAAGGGATCGATTTTTTTATTAGCGCAGAAACGGGAGCGGGGATAGCGGAGTGGCTGAATATGGCGCTGGCCGGCGGCGGAGTTGCCGGGGCAAAACTGCTCGATATCGACTATAACGCTTACGCCGCGGCAGAAGGGTCTCTTGGGTGGTTGAACTGGCATGCGCAACTGGAACTGCACGAACCGATGAGCGCCGCCGTGATACTTGGCCCGCTGCTAGATTCGCTTGATTCCGCTTTGACCGGGAACGGCATTGCAATTTGGCATTGCAAACTGCTGGACCGGACAGGCACCGGCGTGCTGAAGGCGAGCATTTGCCGCAACGGTGAGTATCCGCAAATAAGAGGTGACCTGAACGCGCCGGGTGCTTCGTCGCATGAGATCACATTGAACCTGCGGGCTGAGAGCGATCCGGAGAAACTGCGGGAAATCGTGGCACAACGGACTTCTGCGCTTCCAGGAACCCTGGCCCTTCGCATCTGCGAAGCATTTCGGCCGCTGCCGCCAAAGCCGGAACATCGCTACACCTACGTGGTCTCGTGACCGCCAGTACACTATGATGCTCTTCAGAGCAAATGAAAAAGTCAATCGGCGATAACGTTTTTCCGAAAGGCATGAGCTTCCCGGAAGGACTGCAACTAATCAAGAAGGCCGGCTTCGACGGCGTGGAACTTTGGCTAGGCGATCGCCCCTGGTTTCAGGAGCGGACCACCGATGCCGAACTACAGCAACTGAAGCGGCAAATCGCGGATGCCGGGTTGCACGTGTCGGATGTGGCGAACTCGCTCGATTGGCAGCAGAATATTTCGGCCCGCGATCCAGCCAAGCGGCAAGCCGCTATGCGCCATATACAACGCCAGATCGAAGCCGCACAGATATTCGATTGCGACGCAATTCTGATCGTGGCCGGCCTGGTTACGAGCGAAGAACCTTACCTGGAAGTGTATAACCGGTGCCTGGACTCGTTGAAAAAACTAGAACCAACGGCCGCCAGCGCCAAAGTAAAGATAGGCGTCGAGAATTGCTGCTCGGAACAAAAGTTCCTGTTAAGCCCGCGCGAATTCCGGACGTTTCTGCAAGACGTAGACAGCCAGTGGATTGGTCTGCATCTGGATGTAGGGAATATCCATGACACTGGCTTCGCGGAACAATGGATTGAAATACTCGGACCGAAAATCACGCGCGTGCATATCAAAGACGTTTTGAAACATCGGGGGCGCTGTGGGAAACAGAGCGTTTACATCGATCTTTTTTTGGGTGACAATGACTGGCGGGCAATACGCGAAGCATTTGAGAAACTCCACTATGACAACTGGCTTATCGCGGAAATCGAATGGCTGTATCGCTTCGCGCCGGATCAGCAGTTTTATGCGACGGCCGCGGCAATGAGCCGACTGATATCGGGCAACCTGTGACAGCTATGGAAAACAGGCGCCGATTTTTGCAACGGAGCTTGGTTCTGCCGTGCGTGGCGGCCGTGGCAACAGCGCGAGGTCTTTCAAATTATACGGTTTTGAGCGACAGCTGCTATTTATCGCAAGAATCGGCAGCGGGGTATCGGAAGGCAGCGGTTCTGGGAACGCATGAAGTAATTGTTGGCGCGGGTTTGCGCAGCTTAAATCGTGGGGAACTGAAAGAATTTCGGTCGCGCGCGCAAGCAGGGGCGTGGTTGATCTGGGAACGGGCCGCGACCTTTACGGATCAGGGGCCTCAGGAATACGATGAAGCTTTCTCCGAAATATTTGGGGTCAAGGCGCGCTCGCGAGTGGCTCCGAGTACCACGCTTTACGTCCGGTATAACTGGCCAGTGTCAATGCTGGTGCGGCGCACAGGGACACTCCCGCGCTTGTCACATCCCACAGCGCAGGTCATGGCGACTTGTGAAGGCGAGCCTTGCGGGTTCAGGCAGGCGGTGGGCAAGGGTGGATTTATTTATTTAGGTTCGATGTTGGGACCGCAGATAATCGCCAGCGACGAAAGCGCCGAAACCATATTGCGCCACGTGCTCAGCGCAATATAAGCTCCACTCAAATCTTCAAGAACAGCTTGCGGCGGTACATCCAAAAAAGGATGAGCCAATAGACGAACAGTGTGGCGCCTCCGAGCAAAAGAGTGTGATAGCTCGATCCGAAGATATCGAAGGTGCGAGTGCCGAAATTCGTGAGGAAACTCTTGGTAACGAAATCCTCAAAGAGATGAGCAATCATGTATGCGGCGATCGAATTCATGCCCACCACGACGAGGGGAAAGGCCCATTTTTTGTGGCCCTTCACGTCGATCACCCAACTGAAGGCTGCGAGGAAGAAGAAGCACAGGCCGCCGCTAAACAGCGTCCAAGCCGGGGTCCAAATACGCTTGACGATCGGGCAGACCCCGGTATAGTGAAGCAGCAGAGCGGCGACGACGGCGATGACGCCCGTGATAAGAAAACGCCTGATTGGGATTTTGGGGGCGTAGGTCCGGAACCAGCGTCCAGCCACCAATCCGAGGATCATAGTGCCGAGTGTCGGGATGAAACTCAGGGTGAGATAGCCGCCCTCGTTATCGACGAAGGGATGAGTGCGCGGGAAGAGATTCAGAAACCATTGGTCGAACGCATTGCCGAAATTGCTGTTTTTGTTCCAGTGAGCGGCGAAGCCTGAGAAGTTGTGGGGCCAGTGCTGCGGGACCCCTACCGCAGCGTAATCGAAACCGGGTCCCGGCGCAGGATACAGCGCCCATGCTAACCAATAGCCGGCCAGGATGAAACCGAAGACGCTCCACTGCCAGCGCGGAGAACGAAAACCGAGTAAATAGAGAAACGGATATCCAAGGCCGATTTGCGTCAGAGTATCTTCAAACGTGAAATACGTTTGCGAATGGTCAATTGAGCGCAGAAAAATTCCGAGGCAGATTAATAGAAACGAACGCCATATGGCGTGCACAAACATGCGGCCGGGCGCTCCTCCACGGCGCAGACGGCTGGCAATAGAATACGGCAACGCGACGCCAACCAGGAAGGAGAAGCCAGGCTGAATTGTGTCGTGCAGAGAGCAGCCCACCCACTCGACGTGAGTTTGGTTGAAGGCCAAAATGTACCAAAAGAAGTTCCCGGGATGGAGATGATAGACCCGTGCAAGGTTAAGCACCTCGGCCATCATCAGCACCATGACGAAACCGCGGTATGCATCCACGGCTACGTTACGAACAACGCCAGATTGGCTCACGGGCGCGATGATATCGACTTCGGAGTTCTGCTGTTTTTGAAAAGCCGCTTTAGCCAGAGCTTTGCCTCGCAATCGAAAAGTTGCCTACAACTATACACGAAAACGTTTGCGTCTTGACTTTCATTTGGCAGCGGACATACACTCGCACCAAGACAAAAATTTAGGGGGACTTCAGGACGTGATCCACCGAACGAGCTACGTGCTGGCCGGTTTGCTGTTGGCTACGGGAGTTGCATTTGCGCAGAAAGATACAGCGTCGCTGGTAGGCGAGGTTCGGGATGCATCCGGAGCTCGCGTTGCCAGCGCCTCAATCGCGGCAACTGAAACCGGTACGGACTTTACCTATCACGCGCAGAGCGACGCAAACGGAGAGTGGGCGATCAGCCCGGTGCGCATCGGGACGTATCGTATTTCGATCGCTGCAAAAGGATTCAAAACCTCAGTGGCTGGCCCGATCACGTTGGACGTTCAGCAGCGGCAACGGGTGGATGTTGCGCTCGAAGTAGGGCAGGTAAACGAGACGGTCGAAGTCCATGAAACCGCACCGCTGCTTGAGACTGACACTTCGGAGCGCGGCCAGGTGATTAACAGCCGGACCATGATCGGGCTGCCCCTAAACGGGCGTAATCCTGTGCAGCTTGCGCAGCTCACTGCGGGAGTTACCGTGAGTGAGCCGGGCGCAAGAGATGAGAGCGGCTTCGGCTTTAGCGCAAACGGCGCCAGATCGCTCGAGAATAATTTTCTGCTTGACGGAATCGATAACAATTCGAATTTGCCTGATCTATTAAATGAGACAAACTATGTTGTCATGCCATCGGTAGATGCCTTACAAGAGTTCAAAGTCCAGACGGACTCTTATGGTGCTGAGTTTGGCAGGGCGACCGGCGCGGTCGTGAATGCAACCGTTCGCAGCGGAACCAATGAGTTTCACGGCGTTTTGTACGAGTTCTTACGCAATCAGAACCTGGATGCGCGCAATTTTTTCGACGCGTCGATTCCGCCGTATCATCAGAACCAGTTCGGGGCAACGCTTGGTGGGCGTATTGTCCGGGACAAGCTCTTCTTTTTTGGAGATTACGAGGGATTGCGAATCCGGCAGGGGCAGACGCTGACCTCGCAAGTACCAACTCCCGCGCAGCGCAATGGGGACTTTTCGAGTCAATTAAACTTGAGCGCGCCAACGGGAACTCTGGATTGCAATGGCGTGCCCACGTATAGCGGAGAACTCTTCGACACGACTTTGACGCAGGCGAGTGCGAGCAGTCCTACGGGGTTTTGTGGGGTACCGTTTAGCTATGATCGCAGCGGCAATCCTTCAAACGTAATTCCCGCATCCAAAATTGACCCGCTCGGCGCGAAGCTGGCACAGTTGTATCCGCAACCAAATGCAAGCGGCTTGGGGTACAACTATTTGCTCAATCCTGAGCTGGTTGTCAATCGTAATCAGGGCGACGTCCGAATCGATCAAGTGTTTTCGTCGAAGGACAGCGCGTTCTACCGGTTCAGTATGAGCCAGGAACCATCGACGATTCCTTCTCCGCTACCCGGGTTGGCAGATGGAGGCGGCTTCTTCTCGGGAATTCAACAAAACAATGGATACAGCCTTGCCATCAGTGAGACGCATATTTTTTCTCCGACACGGGTAAACGAACTGCGGCTCGGATATAACCGCCTGCATTCGAACCGCTATCAATTCAATTACGATCAAAACGTATCGGCAGCGATTGGATTTCCTGGTGTTCCGTTCGCGCTGGGCACAAATAACGGTGGCCTGCCGCAGCTTACCTTTACCGATATGTCTAACTTGGGAAGTCCGACGTATTTGCCGTCGAACGAAATTCAAAATACATATAGTGTTTCGGATACGTTCACGCTGATCGCGGGCGGAAACACCTGGAAATTCGGCGGCGAATACCGTCCAGAGGAATTCACTATCTATCAACCCGCGGATCCGCGCGGATCGGAGAGTTTCGGTCCGCAATTTACCGACAATCCAGCCGCCCCCGGGACCGGTGGAAGCGGATTTGCCACGTTGTTCACTGGACAGCCGGACGGGGGCAATATCAACAACTTGAATAATGTGGATTATCTCAGGAAAACCTTTTCGCTATTCGCCCAGGACGACTGGCATGCGACCAGCAAGCTCACGCTGAACCTCGGCCTCCGGTATGAATATTTCTCCCCAGTGATGGAACGCTTCAATGCGCAGTCGAACTTCAACCCGAATACGGGGGTCCTGGACATTCCGTCAAATAGCCATGTAAGTCTGACCCCGACGCTCGCTTCGATTCTGCCGGTGAACCACACAGCTTCCGACGCTTTAGTAAAGTCCGACTGGAACAATCTGGCGCCCCGGGTCGGCGTGGCCTACCAGGCGACGTCACGATTGGTGCTTCGAAGTGCTTTTGGCATGTTTTACAACGGCGAGGAAAACGGGCCATATAGCAATCCGAGCCCCGGCTTCAATCCTCCTTACTTTGTGAGTCAGAGCTTTGTCGCGCCCTGCAGTCTTCCGTCCTACAACTCAGCAGCGCAGGATTGCTCAGTCCCGGGATTGCGCAACTTGAGCCAGGGATTTCCCGCTAACTCGCTGGTGGATCCGAATACGCCGAATCTGTTTTCAGTGGATCCCAATCTCCGAACTCCCTACGTGCTTCAATGGCACGCGACCGTGCAATATCAAGCGGGGGCAAACACGCTGTTTGATGCGGCGTATGTGGGATCGAAAGGCACCAAACTCTACACGTATTTGAACTTGAATCAGGCTGCGCCGACGGCAGACCCCTCAGCGCCCTCAGCACCCAGGCGGCCGTTTCCTTACGTAGACAGCTCGATCGGATATTTAAACGCGGAGGGTAATTCTGAATACGATGCGCTGCAAACCAAACTTCAGCACCGGTTTGGTAACGGGCTTTCATTCATCGTGAATTACACGTATAGCCACGCCGTCGGCAATGCTTCCAATGCAAACCTGGGATCGCAGAACAATGATAGCTTCCGATGGTCCGCCCATCCGGAATGGGAGCACGGAAATTTAGACTTCGACGTGCGGCACCGTTTCGTGGCGAGTTACATGTATGAATTGCCTTTTGGGAAGGGCAAACGCTTCGGAGGAGGCGCTGGGACGTTAGCAGACCTGCTAATCGGCCATTGGGAATTGTCGGGGATTACGACGATATCGTCGGGAACCTGGTACACGGTGACGGACGCAAACTCGAATTTCGCAAACTCCGATGGCCAGCAGCGTCCGGATGCAGTTGCAGGGCAGAGCGCGACGAGCGCCCGCTGCGTCCCTGGAACGTTTTTCAATACATGCGCCTTTACCGATCCGGCGCTTGGCTCCTTCGGCAACGTTGGAATCAATACGCTGAACGGACCCGGCGTAAACAATTGGGATCTGTCGTTACTTAAGACGATACCGGTCGGCGAAAAACGTCGCATTGAGTTCCGCAGCGAATTTTTCAATCTACCGAATCACGCGAACTTTTTGTTCGCGGCGCCGGGGCCGCAAAATTCAAACAACTCGACGGTGTTCGGAACTCCAACGTTCGGATATGTGACGGCGGCCCGTTCTCCGCGGCAGATTCAATTCGGATTGAAGTTTTATTATTGACGCGCCTCAAGCAAGCGTTCGCGAAAACGCTTGGCACGATCTCGGATGACGTCGTATTTACCGTTCTTGATGGCTTCCGCATCGCATAACTCGCCACCGACTCCAACGGCGGAACAGCCGGCCCGGATGAAGTCGGCTAGAGTCTCGAGGTTGACTCCTCCGGTGGGAACAAACTCGATTTGTGGAAAAGGGCCGCGCAAGGCTTTGATGTATTTTGCTCCACCGAGGGCACTGCAGGGAAAGATTTTGACACCGTCGGCTCCGGATTCCCAGGCAGCGACGATTTCAGTAGGTGTTAAGGCGCCGGGGAAGATCGCTTTTGCGTAGCGTTTTGCAAACTCAATAGTCCGGAGGTTCAGACTTGGCGTAACGAAAAAATCAGCACCGGCCGAAAGGCAGACTCGAGCCGTTTCGGGATCCAGAACCGTTCCAGCTCCGAGCAGCACGTAACTCCCGAGTTGTTTTGCGGCTTGCTCCAGTGCCTGAAGCGCGCCAGGCACGGTCATAGTGATTTCGACGCAGGGAATACCGCCCTCAGTGATCGCCTCCGCGGCTCGAACCGCGGCGTCAGCGCTAGGCGCACGAACGATGGGAACGATGCCGATTTCTTTTATTCTGGCTACTGCTTGTGTGCTGTTCATGTTATTACCAGTTAGTAATAGAGCCATCCGGCCGGAAGTAAGTTTGGGCGCGATTAGTAACTGGCTCGGTGATCTCAGTAACGAGTGTTAGTTGCTTCATGTCAAGCTCGACGCCAAGCCCAGGGCGATCGTTCGGATAAAGCTTGCCGTTCTTGAAATCCAGGCATGCGGGCAGGTAGGGTAGTTCCCTTCCCTGGAAGTTGTATTCCATCAGGACGGGTCCGGAAAAAGTGCCGAGCGAATTGACGAGAGCGGCGGTGGCAATCGGGCCAGTGAAATGAGGCACCATTCCGATGAAGTGAGTCTCGCAAAGCGCGGCAATCTTCATGATCTCGGTGATGCCGCCAACGTTAGCAAGTGTGGCGCGCACATAATCAATGTCGTGATTTTCGACGAGTGGGTTGAAATCCCAGCGATTACCCCACTCTTCACCGGCCGCCAGGGGCACGTCTACCTTTCTCCGCAGAATTGGAAGGTCCTGCAGAAACGCTTCGGCGCGTACGGGATCTTCAACGAAATAGGGAGCGAGATCCTTTATCAGATCGCAACCGCGGATAGCTTCCGAAAGAGTGAAGCGCTGGTGGAAATCGACAATCCAGTCGCCGTTCTTGCCGACACCTTCGCGCGCTTCGACGCAGTCGTCGTAAAGCTTGTTCAGCCGCTCGTGGGTGTTATATGTGGTGTTCGCGGGAGCATCGGCCGCACCCATACGAAATGCACGATAGCCCGCTTCGATCGTGAGCTTTGCGCGTTCCCGAATGCCCATCCCGGGGTGAGTTCCCGGAATGATGCCTGCCGTGTTGTAACACTCACAGTAATTGCGCACCATTCCGCCCAGGACTTGATGGACGGGCATTTTCTGGACCTTCCCTTTGATATCCCAGAGCGCTAGATCGAGTGCTCCGAGTGCATCTTCTTTTTCGCGTCCGGGAGGATAAAAGAACGCGCGCGACATATCCTGCCAAAGGTGCTCAATGAATTGCGGGTCGCGCCCGATCAGTCGACCGGCACATTGCTCGAGCATCTCTTTGGAGCCGCCCTCGCCGATGCCGGTAATGCCTGCGTCCGTGTCGATCAAGACTACGTGGTCGCTCTGATTGAATAGCGGACTCGGATGCGGCGGTACATACACTCGCACGCGTGTGATCTTCATCGGCGGAATGGAAGCGCGCACTGCCTGCAGCGACGATAACACCGAAGCGGCGCCAATTGTTTTAAGGATGTGTCTGCGAGTAAGCACGGGTAAACCGCCCCAGTATATCGCCTGCCTCATCGCTGACTGCGGTATTTTCAGTTTGTGGACAACCAGAATAAATCACGCATTGTGGCTACCTTCGGCGAGATTATGCTGCGTCTCTCGCCGCCAGGCTTCGAGCGGTTTCTTCAGTCTCCCGAGTTCGTAGCTACGTGGGGTGGAGGCGAGGCGAATGTCGCGGTTTCGATCGCGCAATTGGGAGGCGAGAGCCGTTACATTACGGTTCTGCCGGACGTTAATCCATTATCCGACGCTTGCATCGGTGAGTTACGGCGTTTCGGTGTAGATACTCGATACATTTCCCGCGGGCCAGGGCGCCTTGGAGTCTACTTTGTTGAAGCGGGAGCAAATCAGCGACCTTCGAAAGTGATCTACGACCGCGCTGGGAGCGCGATTGCAGTTGCAGGGGCCGGAAGCCTTCCCTGGGAGACATGTCTTGCGGGGATTGCCTGGTTTCATGTGACGGGTATTACGCCGGCCTTGAGCGAATCCGCCTCCGCTCTGGCCATTGAATCTCTGCGCACGGCAAAGAAGGTCGGATGCAAGACATCGGTCGACTTAAATTTCAGAAAGAATCTGTGGAAGTGGGGCAAGAAAGCTCAGGATGTAATGCCGGAACTTCTGCGGAATGCTGATATCTGTATAGCCAACGAGGAAGATTGCCAGAAGTGCCTTGGCATAGCCGTGGAAGTCGATGTCGACAGGGGGGTTCTTTCGCAGGAGCAGTACAAGAAGCTGGCGGAAGCCGTGCTGGCTGCGTATTCGGGGTTGGAGAAGATTGCCATCACATTGCGTGAATCGCGCAACGCGTCACACAACGGATGGTCGGCTTGCTTGCACAACCGGAAGAAATTTCAGCTGAGCGAGAAATACGAGATAACGCACATCGTGGATCGAGTAGGTGGTGGAGATAGCTTCGCGGCCGGGCTGATTTACGGGCTCATGAACTTGTCGTCCGACCAGGAGGCGTTGGAATTTGCGGTAGCCGCTTCTGCTTTGAAGCATTCGGTTCCGGGTGATTACAGCCGCTTTGATTCTAACGAAGTGTTTGCGCTCGTCAGAGGCGGCGGATCGGGGCGAATCGAGCGTTAGATGCAGACTGTAGATCCCAAACAGGTTCCACAACGGATTCTCTATACGGGTGCATCTATGCCTGCGATCGGCTTGGGAACATTCGGGTCCGACCACGTGAAACCGCTACACGTGGCCGAGGCGGTGATCTTTGCCGCCAGGGCGGGCTACCGCCATTTCGATTGCGCTTCGGTTTATCTGAACGAACCTCAAATCGGCGAGGCACTGCGCGAGGTCACACATGGGGGCATCCCGCGGGAAGCGCTGTGGATTACTTCGAAGCTCTGGAACGACAAACACTCCGAAGCTGATGTAGTCGCGTCGTGTGTGCAATCTCTGGCGGACTTAGGGCTCGATTATCTGGATACGTATCTGGTCCATTGGCCCTTTCCGAATTTCCATCCGCCCTTCTGTGACGTATCCTCGCGCAGTCCTAGCGCACAGCCGTATATTCACGAAAACTTCATGAAGACCTGGCGCAAGATGGAGGAGTTAGTGGATCTTGGCCTTACCCGCCACATCGGCACGTCGAATATGACGGTTGCAAAGCTGAAGCTTCTGTTGCGCGATGCTCGCATCAAACCGGCTGTGAACGAGATGGAGCTTCATCCTCATTTTCAACAGCCTGAATTGTTCCAATTTGTGCGCGGGAACGGAATCGAACCGATCGGTTATTCGCCGATCGGTTCGCCTGGCAGGCCAGAACGCGATCGCACAGCCGAAGATACGATCGATCTGGAAGATCCGGTCATTCTTGCGATCGCGGAGCGAGTGCACCTGCACCCCGCGGCTGTTTGCATTAAATGGGCCGTACAACGGGGCCAAACGCCAATCCCGTTCTCCGCTAACCGGCGGAATATTGTAAGTAACCTTCAAGCAGCAGTTGGTGAGCCTCTTCCTGAGTCGGACATGAACGCAATTGAGCAAATTGACAAAAACTGTAGGTTGATTAAGGGCCAGGTGTTTCTGTGGAGAGACGGGCAAAGTTGGCAGGACCTTTGGGACACCAATGGCGAGATTGCCGTATGAACCGAGATTCGAACCGGATGCAAGGCGCGTATCTGCCCGGCAATAGCACAGTTGAACTGCGCGAAATGAGCCGGCCTGTACCTGGACACGGAGAAGTATTGCTGCGGATGAAAGCTTCGACGATATGCGGCTCCGACATTCGCGCGATTTACCGGGAGCACTTGGGCAAGGGGCCGGAAGCGTATCAAGGCGTGGTGGCAGGCCATGAGCCATGTGGAAGGATTTTGGAAACGGGTTCGGGATGCAGGCGCTTTCGGGCAGGCGATCGGGTTATTGTGTATCACATTTCGGGATGCGGGCTGTGTTATGACTGCCGTCGCGGGTATGCTATTTCGTGCAGAAGCGAGCATTATCGAAAGGCTTATGGCTGGCAACGTGATGGCGGCATGGCGGATTTTCTGCTTGCTGAAGAGAAAGACTTGATCATGTTGCCCGAAGAATTGAGTTTCGCCGATGGGGCGCAAGTTGCTTGCGGTTTTGGGACAGCATACGAGGGACTGCAAAAGATCGGAATTAGCGGCACGGATCGCGTGTTAGTGACCGGTCTGGGCCCGGTAGGCCTTGCGGTCGCGGCATTGTCGCGGAAGCTGGGGGCACAGAAGGTGATCGGAGTCGACGTAACGCCAAGTCGAATCAAACAGGCGCTTGATCTTGGCTTGTGTGATGAGGCATTCCTGAACGAGTCGAAAACTCTGGACGCCATTCGAGCTGCCAGCTCGGGGTTTGGAGTGGAGCGTGCCATAGATTGCTCCGGGAGCGCGGGGGCTCGGGCCTTAGCTATTCGCGCAACTCGGAAGTGGGGCAGGACCGCATTTATAGGGGAAGGCGGAACTGTAGAATTTCAACCGTCTCGCGATTTGATACACGATCAAAAAGCCATTTTTGGTTCTTGGGTGACTTCAACCTGGTTGATGGAAGAACTTGTGGAACAACTGGTCAGATGGGATCTTCATCCAGCCGATTTGGTTACGCATCGGTTTCCGCTGGAGAACGCTGCGGAGGCGTATGCATTGATGGCATCCGGCGAGTGCGGGAAGGTTGCCGTGTGTTTCGATGAGGAGCTCGCTAGCAGCGCTGCTCGCGGCGCGTGATCCGATATGCTGCCGCAGGAGGCAAATTCGCAATCGTGCGGCCCATACACTCAGCTTGCAAGCCTAAACGGTTCAGGATCGAGAGAGGTACCGGGCAGAACGGGCCATAGGTGAACTGATAAAGCGCGCCGCCGGGCCGCAGGTAGGTAAACGCGCCGGACAAAATCGCCATCTTCTTCTTGGGCGACATCGAAAGCAGCGGTAGTCCGCTAATAACCGCTCCGACTGGGGCTCCGGTGAAAAGAGAAGGGTCGTCGAGGCGACCGGCATCATGATGCAAAACGCGCGCCTCCGGGAAGCGGTCAATCGAGAATACGCGCTAAATCGCCTCCCCGCTCGATTAACGTCAAATCCTTTTCCCGGACCCCGCGCGCCAGGAGAGCGTGAGTAAATACGCCCGTTCCAGGCCCGAGTTCCAATACGGGGCCCGTCTCAGGAGAAATTTCTGAAGTCATCAGATCCGCCAATGCTGGTCCGGACGGAGCAATTGAACCCATACCCAGCGGGTTCGCGATCCATGCCCGCAGAAAGGGTAGAAAGTCACACGTACGTCATGTTCGATCGAAACAAGTTAGAGAGGCCAATCTTTGCGGCTGAGATGAGGAACAAGCTAATTTCATTCTATTGAACCGGAGCATTAGAGTTCAGGCGATAACTACGTTTGCGGCGGGTGCCGAGTTCCGTTATATCATCTAGGTTTCTGATTCCTAATGATTTCGCGTCACTTCTTCCACTTTTCCTTGGGATGGGCAACTCTGACGATTATGGCTCTTCCCGTCTTTTCGCAAACCCAATACGATCTGCTCATCAAAGGCGGCCACGTGATAGATGCCAAGAACAATGTAGATGCGGTGCGGGACGTCGCCATCCGCGATGGAAAAATTGCGGAGGTGGCGCAACATATTGATCCATCGGAGGCGCTCAAGACAGTGGATGCGAGCGGGCTTTCGTTACTCCGGGGCTGGTTGATATCCACGTTCACGTGTATGCCAGCACAGGCGAAAAGAATTCGTACGCCGGCGACAACGGAGTCTGGCCGGACGGATTCACGTTTCGTGCGGGAGTGACGACCGTAGCGGACGCAGGTTCATCGGGCTACAAGAACTTCGAAGATTTTAAGGAGCACATTATCGACCGCTCCAAGACGCGAGTGCTGGCGTTTTTGAATATCGTGGGCGCGGGCATGCGCGGACCGCGCTTCGAAAACAACCTTGCAGATATGGATCCGAAACCGGCTGCGGAAATGGCGAAGAAGCACGCTGGGCTGATCGTGGGCATCAAAACGGCGCATTACGCGGGACCCGAATGGACTCCGGTGGAACATGCAGTGGAAGCAGGAACTCTAGCGAATATCCCGGTTATGGTGGATTTCGGCACGAACTGGCCGCAACGTCCGATATCGGTGTTGCTTGGTCAGAAGCTGCGTAAGGGCGACATCTATACACATTGCTACTCAGGCCTGCGTGATGAACTCTTGCCGGATGGCAAGGTCAATCCTGGCATGTGGGAGGGCAGGAAGCGCGGGGTGATCTTTGACGTCGGGCACGGCGGTGGGAGTTTCGCCTGGCGAGTGGCGGTTCCTGCCATTCAACAGGGTTTCCTGCCGGATTCGATATCGACTGACCTTCATATCGGAAGCATGAATTCCGGCATGAAGAACATGCTGAACCTAATGAGTAAATTCCTTCCGCTTGGACTTACCCCGCAACAGATCATTGCACGGTCAACATGGAACCCGGCGCGCGAAATTCATCACGAAGAGCTGGGCAATTTGTCCGTAGGCTCGCCGGCTGATGTTGCAGTGCTGCGGCTTGCGAAGGGAAAGTTCGGCTTTACAGATATGTACGGAGCTCGTATGGATGGCAACGAGAAATTTATCTGCGAGATGACGGTAAAGGGCGGCAAAGTCGTGTATGACTTGAACGGCATAAGCCGCCCCGACTGGAAAACACTGCCCAAAAACTACACGGCAGCTGGGGACGCTCGCTGGGACGGACTGAATCCGGCTCACAAGCACGAGTAGGAATCAGGGACGTCAAATATAGGCGATCACGTCGATTTCGACCAACGATTTCCCAGGGACGCCCGCAACCGAAACCGTAGTCCGGACTGGCGGCTCAACGCCAAATCTTCCTTGGAAGACCTCGTTCATCTTCTTGTAATCTTTCAGGTGAGCCAGGTAGACCTGCGCCTTCAAGACCTTGTCCATAGACGAGCCGCAGGCCTCCAGTTGCTTTTGGATTTCGTCGAGAACGTGCTTAGTGTGTGCCGTGATGTCGCCTTTGAAATGAGCGCCGATCCCGGATAGAAAAAGCAAATTGCCAAAGGACACAGCAGGGCTGAAGAGCGCCGGCTTTTCCGGCGGTTTCCCATTGTTCCACCAGACCTTCTTACCCGTGGGCGCCTGGGCGGCAGCGGGAGTCGAGCCTAGAGTGGCGGCTGCAGCAGCCAGTGCCGTCCCTTTCCCTAAAAAGCTTCTCCTGTTCGGTTTTGACATCAGTGATCTCCTTGTAAATGATTAAACACCGACGCTCCTCTGAGAGTTTTCCTGGCGATTCACGGCATCTCTTCTGCTTCCTTGGATCCTTCGCCTTCGGGAATGAGCGTCAATGTGGATTGTATTGAATTTGAGCTGGACTTGTGATCTTTGCTGGTTTGCTCTAGCCTGAAAGAAGAAGGTAATCGTGAGTTTCAATCGATTCTGGAACCGACGCAGTTTTTTGACTTCGCTGGGCGTGGCGTGGGGCGCAACGGCCGCTGAAGAAGCTTCTGCGAAGACGGCGACTGATGGCAAGGTGCCGCCCCCGGCAAAACTCACGGGCTTCGGCGCCACAGGAGATATTTACGCTGAGCTCGGAGTGACCCCGGTAATCAATGCTCAAGCCACCATGACCATGCTCGGCGGTTCGCTGATGCCTCCGGAAATTGAGACGGTGATGGCGGAAGCGGCACGCCATTTTGTCAGCATCCCTGATTTACAGATCGCAGCGGGCAATCGGATCGCGCAAATGTTGAAGCTGGACGATAGCCATACGGCCGTCGTGACGGGCGGCGCCGCAGCGGCTCTGCAATCTGGCTTAGCGGGGATTCTGACTGGAGACAACGAACAGTTTATTCGCCAATTGCCGGATCTCACCGGCATGAAGACGGAAGTCATCATTCAAAAGAGTCACCGCTATCCCTTCGACCATCAATTGCGCGCTACCGGCATTAAGTTTGTCGAAATCGAAAGTGCGGCTGATTTGGAAAAATCCGTTAACTCGCAAACCGCGATGATGCACTTTGCGAACTGGCTGAATCCGGCGGGTCAGATCAAGGTGGACGAATGGGCGAAGCTCGCCAAGAAGCACAACATTCCTTGTTTCAACGATGCGGCGGCAGATGTGCCCCCGGTCTCGCATCTGTGGGATTACATCAACATGGGGTACGATCTCGTCACCTTCAGCGGCGGCAAAGCGATTCGCGGTCCGCAATGTGCCGGACTTTTGATCGGGCGCAAGGATCTGATTCGCTACGCCACACTCAACACAAGCCCCTACGAAGATGTCCTGGGCCGCGCATCGAAGGTTGGCAAAGAAGAAATTGTCGGTATGGTGAAGGCACTCGAGTTATTCATGCAGGCCGACCACGACGCTCTTTCAACCGAATGGAGCCGGCAGGCTACAGCTTATATCGAGCAAGATCGCAGGAATACCGGGCGTCCAAACATCAGTTTTTGAACCGGAAATCGCCAACCACTTTCCTACGATGCGTGTAACGTGGGATCGCAGCAAAATTGCAATGAGCGCGAAGCAAATCGGTAACGCCTTGCGAAGTGGCCGACCATCTGTTTCTGTCGGAGTGGGTGAAGGCAACCAAGACAGCATAGAGGTAACGTCCTTTCTGCTTAAACCCGGCGAGGATAAAATTGTGGCCGAGCAACTCGCCACAGTATTGAAGCAGCGTCTCGCGTAACTGTTCCACGGCGTGAGCCGTTCGTCAGCGTGCGTGGCGGGTGGCAGTCGCTGTATCAGCGCGAAAGGTCGACGACGGCAAACATTGGAAGGTTCGGTACCGTGAACTCAGTTGCGCCCTGGCGCGAGATGAAATCGGAGAGCTGAGGGTTCGAAGAATCAAACAGCCATTCTTTGTGCGTCTTGTATTCGCCCAGAACGCGAATACGTACACCATCCACGCTTGTCCGTGCTGCCCCGTAATTGAGAAGAAACAGGCGTGCGCGGTCATTGTTGCCCAGGAGGCGGCCAATCACGACGTCGCTTCCGTAAATCCGGAGCAGCCGTTTTTCATCTGTGATTTTGGCGCGAACCTTTTCAGCCAGCAGTTTTGGATTGCCCGATTCCGATTGCGGAAAATCAGGCATTCCGAGAGCGACCTGCAAAATTTGGGACGAGTCCGCGCGCTTGACTAGCTTAAACAGCAGATTGCTTCTTACCAGAAGATTCATGAACTCAGCGGAACCCTTCGAACCGTCATCCACATACTCGAAATTGAATTCTGGAGGCAAATCCGTTTGCCCGGCGGTTTGAACGAGGCGGGTCATTCGCTCAAAAGGCGCCAGGCCCGCAGCATCTGTTTGAATTGCGGCCCGAACTCCGTAAGTGAATGCCTCTGCGGCGGCCAATGCCGCGGCTTTGCCAGGCGCATCATAGAAGAAGTATCCACTGGATTGACGCAATATACGCCAGCCGTTGGAATCGACCCACGGCTCCCTCGTGGCGGACGCGTAGGCAATTCTGAAATTCACCGACGGCTTGGATAGCGTGATTAAGGAACTGGGATCAAGCTCCTGCACGCTGATTCCTTGCCGCTTCGCCTGCCAGGCGGCGAGGAGTTTCGGTGGCACGGCAATCTCCGTCACGCCAGCTTTATTCAAGACCGGCGCAGTCTCCGGTCCTTTCGGCCAGAACAGGATCGGCAGCCATACAGCCAGTAAGAAGAAGTTCACAACTGAACGATCTTTTCCTTAATCCGGCTGCGCTCGAAGACACCCAGCCCCAGGTGTCCCGCGTATTCCACATGCCCCGGTTCGCGAATAAAGCTGTTATATTGCGGGTCGAGTTCCGGGCCGGGCCGCACATGCGCCTCGGATCGATCGAAAATGGACGGCGCGTCTTCCTGGCGACGCTTCTCCTCGATCATCTCGATCAGCAAGTGATCCATCGCAACGGGATCGGTCCCAACGACAAGGCGCTTCGGGAAGAAAAGAAATCTGCTGCTCTGCAGGAAGGGTCCGCCGTGCCATAAGCTGCGCAGCCCATCCATGACGTGCAGCACTATTTTCGAAGGCACCGGTTCCACCGAAGCCAGCGTTCCGATAAAGGAATACGTGTTGCTGATCTCATGACGGTGAGAGCGCGCCACATTCGAAAAATTTCCGTAGGACATGTTCTTCAAGCATCCGGTGACACCCGCAGCGCGATGCTCTTTCATGGTCGGCACGTTGATGATTTTGGTGAAACGTTCCGGGATCATCCGAAAGAGGTTCGATCGCGTATCGTCTTCGCCGAAAAAATCGACTTCCACAAAAGTGAACGGATCATAACCCAAAATGGACTCGCGCTGTTTCTCGGCCGCGGCGATAGTTGCGCCGCGCGCTACACAGTTTGTGTATTTCACGATCGCAAGTTGATGCGCGAACCGGTCATAGATATAGACGTTTTCCGGTTTCACTCCTGCCAGAAACAGACCGTCCATAATGGCGGAAACAAGCTCCGGATTCGTGTTGATAGCCGGGGCGCCCGAGCAGTTCACCTTTATTCCGACAACGTCTTGCGGGGACACAAATTCCGCCCACGCATCGCGCTCCAGGCGGGACGCCGGTCAGCTCGCAGATCCCGCGCGACAACATCGCTCGCACGGCTGATGCGTTCACGGTGTTTGAGGCAACATCTACTGCGGATTCCGCTTGGAGTCTTATCGCTTCTCCGGGAAACTTAGGTGTCGGCGCAAATCGTGGCAGCGAATTGCGGGTCACAATTTTATAATCGGGAACCGGCCTTATGGGGGCCGTGGCGCTGCCCAACAAAGGGGATGCCGCGGCGAGTTGCAGAAAAGTTCGTCTATCCAAAGTAGGGCCGCTCCGGATTGTGCCTTCATGATATCGAAGGCGCGGTCATGCTTCCGCCTTTACTCTAGCCAAGAACATGCCGCGCCCACGGTAGCCGGGCAAACGAATACCCGAAACCCGGGGCGCAGATGATGCTCGGCCCAGCCCGCTCCAAGAATGAAGTAGGGCTTAGTCCAGAGCTCGCTAGCGAGCGTTGTGGGCGCGATCACTGATACGGCGATCAGCCCTTGCGCCGGATACCCGGTGCGAGGGTCCATGATGTGGCTATACACTTTGCCATCGGCCCAAAAGAATTTTTCGTAGCTGCCAGAGGTTGAGAGCGACGAATTTTTGAGGAACGCGCCGGCAATCGTCTTTTGCGGATCGCGCGGATCCACTATGTGGACAAGCCATCCTCGAGCATTTCCGGGCGGAGACCCGATGCCATATATGCTGCTGCCCCCAGCCGAGATCAATGCCGCAACGATTCCCTCTCGCCGCAAAATCATTGCCATCCGATCCACTGCGTATCCTTTGCCGACCCCACCGGGGTCCAATTCCATCCCGACAGACCGAAAGCGCACCGAGCGCGTCGCCGGATCAAGCCGAACTTTTTGGTATCCCACATGTGCGCGCGCAGAGCCAAGAACATTCGGGGCTGGCACATGACCTGAATCGCGAAAGAACCCCCAGGCTTTCATCAAAGGTCCCACGGTGATATCGAAAGCACCGTCGCTTTCCCGGCTAACGCGCATACATGCGCTGAGGAGATCGAAGAGTTCCTGGCTGATACGGACAGGCTTCCGCGCAGCCTCCGCGTTTAGTTTACTCAGTTCGCTATCTGGCCTGTAATTCGAGAGCAACGCATCGATTCGGCGTGCTTCGGACAGCGCCAAATCGCCAACAGTCTCGAGCCTCTTTGCGTCTGCTCCATACATCTCGACCGAAAAGATTGTGCCCATGACGCTGGCCGAACGCTCCACTCGCACCGGTTCCCGCGCGCTAGCGGTAGAGCTCGCGAGAGACATCAATGCGATAACCGTTAGGTTTTGATGTAATAGCGTCGTCGACTTTTTCATGCCAAACAGACGTGACTTTCTCAAATCAGTCGGGCTTGCCAGTGCGGCCACAGCGACAGAGGCTGCACAGCCCGGAAACGATGGCGACTCAAAAGCAGGTTGGAAGAACCAGCCGCCCGTCTCCTCCATAGAATATCCACGCACTTTCACGGGCGCCGGCACTGACGATGCTCTCATTTCCTTTGGGCGGGATCGGCGCGGGTAGCATGGGTCTAGGCGGCCGCGGCCAACTGCGCGACTGGGAGATCTTCAATCGCGCTGACAAGGGCAATTCCCTGCTCTACGCGTTCCCGAGCATCTGGGTTCAACCGGAAGGTTCGCCTCATGTGGCGCACGTACTTGAATCGCGCATAGAAACTCCCTACGAAGGCCAGGATGGCTTAGGCTCGCGCAACGCACCCGGATTATCGCGCTTGCAAGGCGCTACTTTTATCGGCGAATTTCCGAAGGCACACATCGCTTTTCGCGATAATCGCCTTCCGCTCAAGATCACTCTCGACGCCGGTTCACCATTCATTCCGCTCGACGGCGATGCTTCCGGTTTGCCGCTCGCGGTGCTCCACTATCGAGTGCGGAATACAGGTAAGATTCCGGTAACGGTGAGCATCGCCTATTCGATCGAAAATCCCGTAAAGTCTCTTCGTCATCCGAACGCCGGGCATGACTCCAGTGGAAAAACGCGAGAACCAGTTTCGCAGGGGCGGCGGATTGCATGGCCTGTTCATGAGTAACCCAGCACTAGATAAGCAGGACGAAGGCTTCGGTTCTTTCGTGCTTGCTGTTTTGAACATGGATGAGAATCGGATCTCGCATCTTAAGGGATGGCCCGCAGGCCGATGGTGGAACAGCCCTCTTTTGTTTTGGGATGATTTCTCGGCGGACGGCGAACTGGGCCCCGAGCCTGCCGAGGCGAGTGCCATTGGAGCTCTTTGTGTCAAGAGGGCCATTGAACCAGGAAAAGAAGCTGACTACCCGTTTTTGCTCGCGTGGCATTTCCCGAACCGCACCCCTGAGCGTTGCGGGTGGGACGCGCCTAAAGGACACGGGAACGACGATCATTGGCAACTGGTACGCAACAAAGTTCCAGGACGCATGGTCAGTCGCGGAATTTGCAGCAGCAAATTTGCCGGATCTGCAAAAGCGAACGGATGAGTTCGTCCAGACCATCCGCTCTACCACGGTTCCGAATGTAATCAAAGAAGCCGCAATGTCGAATTTGTCCACGCTAGTTTCTACCACTTGCTTTCGCACCGCTGACGGCGAGTTTCACGGCTTCGAAGGAGTGGACGATCATCTTGGCTGCTGTTTCGGGAATTGCACGCACGTTTGGAATTATGAAACCGCAACGGCGCATCTTTTCCCTTTGTTCTCTCAATCGCTGCGCCGCAGCGCATTCGGCTACTCAATGGACGAGCGCGGAGCGATGTACTTCCGTCAGCTCCTGCCGGATGGATACGAACGCTTTGGGTTCGCGGCCGCTGACGGGCAAATGGGCCAGATCATAAAGGTTTACATGGACTGGCAGCTCAGCGGTGACCGGGCATTCCTCGAGGAATTCTGGCCAAAGGCGAAGCGTGCGCTTGAATTCGCCTGGATCGAGGGTGGCTGGGACGCCAATCGGGACGGAGTCTTCGAGGGTGTGCAGCACAACACCTATGATGTCGAGTTCTACGGTCCAAATCCGCTTTGTACGATTTACTATCTTGGCGCGTTGCGCGCAACCGAAGAAATGGCTCGCGCGATGCAGGATTTGACCAGTGCCGCCGAATACCGCCGTTTATTCGAAAGCGGACGCCGCTGGCTCGATGCAAATCTGTTTAATGGCGAATATTACATCCAGAAAATCGAAGGCCGGTCTGAAGCCTCGATCGCGAAAGGCCTGCGTGGCACGTCTGGCGCTGACGATCCGGAACATCCACAGTATCAGGTTGGGGATGGCTGTCTTATTGATCAGTTACTCGGACAGTATCTCGCCGATGTCTGCGGCCTCGGAACGCTGATCGATTCTGCTCATCTGGAGAAGGCGCTCGATTCGATTTACCACTACAACCACAAGCCGCACCTTTATGATCACGATACCGTGCAGCGCACCTTTGCCTTGAATGATGAAGCAGCGATGGTGATCTGCGACTACGGTGAAGGCGAACGGCCCAAAATTCCCTTTCCCTACTACGCTGAAGTCATGACGGGGTTCGAACACTCAACTGCGGCTCTCATGTTGTATCGCGGCCGAATCGATCAAGGTCTCGCCTGCATTGCCGATATTCGCCGCCGTTACGACGGTATTCGCCGCAACCCATGGGACGAAGCGGAATGCGGTCATCATTATGCCAGGGCGATGGCCTCGTGGTCGGAACTGCTCGCACTGACCGGGTTTCACTATCGCGGCCCGGAGCGTCACGTTAGCATTACACCTGTTGATATTCGAACCTTTAACTCGTTCTGGTCGGCAGGACATGGCTGGGGTTCCTTTTCCTTATTTTCCCAGGCAGGAAGATCATCGTTGTCGTTGCGCGTTACGGAAGGTCTATTTTAATCCGGGAGGTTGAGCTCGGGGCGAATGTTTACGGTACAATCCGAGGTTCGGGTCAATGACCGTGCGCTTGAAACACACGGTGCAATCGCAAAACGGCCATATCGTCTGCACGCTTGCGGAGGAGATAAACCTGAGCAGCGGAAACGCACTCACGGTGACGGTTTAAGCCCGCTCTGATTTCCGAACAGCAATCACCAGTCCACTTGCCCATTCCATCGGAGTGATGACGAAGTCTTTCCGATCTGCAAGTTCGGCCAAAAACACGGGTACTTTTTCCGCATGCCCTGCTGGCCAGTTGGGTTGCGGCAGCATGTCGTCGACCACGTAGAAACCTCCTGGCTTCACAATCCGCAGACAAGCTTGCAGACCTTCGTATTTTCCCGGCAGGGCGTCGGCAAACACAAAATCGTAGGTCTTTTCATCCTGTTGTTGCAGAAATTCCAGGCCGTCGCCGAGTGTAAACGTTAAACGCTTGTCCTGCCCCAGGAACTTCTTCCGCCACTTTTTGCACATGGGAATCATTATCAACGGTGACCAGAGTAGACGCTGCATCCATACCGGCGAGAAGCCAGGCAGTAGCTATACCCGTCCCAGTTCCCAACTCAAGGAAATTGCCGTTGGGTTTGGAGGCGGCCAGAGTCTGCAAGAGCGAACCGGTTTTGGATTCCGAAGCCATACTGAATTTCAGCTCTTCTGTCCGCGCCACAATTCTTTCCAAACTTACAGGCGGCGGAACGTCGTATCGCATCAAATACCCACTTTGAGACGCGGCCGATTTATGCGAATGTTCTTCATATCCTGTTTCGGTTCGCCATCGCATTCGAGTTCGATCACGCTCGCCAATGGATTCGGCGCGCTCACCGGCAATCCCAGAATTTGTGTACGAAACTCATCCTGGCGCACTTGCAAGGGCGCGCCGGAAGGATAAAGCTTCGCATTCAGCACCTTATTTTTCAATCCGCCGATCGCCACCATTTCGCCCGGCCAAAAATATACATGGGCATAGAGCTTGTTCCCCGTCCGTGTGAACTTGGCAAATTCGGAATGGGTCACGTCGCAACGCTCGGCCTTGGTGAATCAGATCTCCGTGCTGGTCCATCCATTTACCTGTAGCCGGTCAAGATATCGATCGATTCCTGCGGAATGGAGCCGTCGGCTTTCGGCCCGATATTCAGCAGATAATTTCCGTAGCCTTGCGCGCAGGTGGCCAGATTCCGCACGATGGTCTTCGGCGTTTTCCAATCGTCATCTGCTCGCTGGTAACCCCAACTGTCGTTCATCGTCATGCAGGCTTCCCATGGCTCGGCGGTAGCGGTAATATGCTGTTCCGGCGTGGTGAAATCTTCCGGGATTCCCGCGCGATTGTTTATCAGGATATCTGGCTGCAACTGGCGCACCATCTTGTTCATCTTGACCGATTCCCAGCCCTCAGGCGTCAGCGGCCAGTCGACGTCGTACCAGAGAATATCCAGCTTTCCATAATTCGTGCAGAGCTCGCGAACGAGGCCGTGCGTATAATCGACAAACCGGCGACGTGCCGCCTCGTCATTCGCGCAGCGCGCGCCATCCGGATGATGCCAGTCCATCAGCGAGTAATAGAAGCCGACGTGCATTCCTTCGCTTCGCGCAGCTTCGTAGTATTCGGCAACCAAATCGCGTCCCGCCGCCTGCTTGGGCGCGCAATAATTCGTCAGCTTGGTGTCGAAATTACAAAAACCCTCATGGTGCTTGGTCGTCATCACCATGTATTTCATCCCGGCTTGCTTCGCCAGCTTCGCCCAGGCTCGCGCCGCATGCGGCTTAGGATTGAACTGCTTCGCCAGTTGCTGATATTCCGCAACGGGAATGCCTTCTTCTTCCATTGCCCACTCGTGCCGCCCCAGAACGCTATAGAGCCCGAAGTGAATGAACATTCCGAAACGAGCCTGATGCCACCATTGCATGCGGCGGTCCCGGTCCGCGACTGGTAGAGGTGGTTGGGCCTTTTTCTTCCTTGTTGCGCGAATAGCGGCGCACTGGCGAATGGTCGAGAGTGCGGCTCCCGCTGCCCAGAGACTGCAGAATTCTCCGCCGGCCTATTTTATTTTGAGATGTTCATGTACTCGCCGGCTTTGATCTTATCGAATCGGTCTGCGATAGCTTCAAACAAGAAACAATGCGTACAGCCATCGCCGTTTTATTGGTTTTTTGTCCGCTTTACTGCGGAGCTCAGCAAGCGGTTTCCATCCGAATAAACGCTGGCGAAACGGGCCGGGCCGCTGCATGCGCCTTGGGCTTACTTCGGATATGACGAGCCGAATTACACGTACTCGACTAACGGCAAAAAGCTCATTAGCGAGCTCGCCGCAAGCCAGCCGGCCTTCCTGTTCGGATCCGCACCCATAATTTACTGACTACGGGCGACGGGTCGCCCGGAATGAAATTCGGCTCAACGAATGCTTATACGGAAGATGCGGCCGGGCATCCCATATACAACTGGAGGATCGTCGATAAAGATTCTCGAAACATATCTGAATGCGGGATGCAAAGCCATACATCGAGATCGGCTTCATGCCCAAAGCGCTATCTGTGAAGCCCGAACCTTACACTTCGCTTTTTAGCGGCCCTGCGGATTTTAAGAATTATTATCTCGGCTGGTCTTACCCGCCGAAAGATTACGCAAAATGGGGCGAGCTGGTCTATCCAATGGGTGAAGCACTCAGTAAGAGAGATACGGACGTTCAGAGGTCGAAAGCTGGAATTGGGAAGTTTGGAATGAGCCGGATATTTCGTACTGGCATGGCTCGCCGCAGGAGTATGACAAGCTTTACGACTACGCGGCGGCAGGAGCAAAGCGGGCGCTTCCCACAGTCCGCATAGGCGGTCCCGCAAGTACATCTCCGCGCAACAAAAAGGCCGCCGATTTTCTCCGGCAGTTTCTCCAGCACTGCGCGACTGGTGTTAACTATGCGAACGGCCACACCGGGGCGCCGCTGGATTTCGTGAGTTTCCATGCAAAAGGATCGCCAAATGTCGATCGGATCCCACGTCCAAATGGGTCTGGCGTACGAACTGCAAGATGCGGAAGCGGGATTCAAAATCATACGATCGTTTCAGAGGTTCCAAAATCTTCCCGTCATCCTGAGCGAGGCGGATCCTGAAGGGTGCGCAGCCTGCTCCTCGAAAGATAATCCAGCGAATGCTTATCGCAACGGAACGCTCTACCCCGCTTACACGGCCATCGCGATGAAAGAACTGTTGGATCTCGCCGCCGGTTGGCACATCAATCTGCAAGGCGTTCTCACCTGGGCCTTCGAATTTGAAGCACAAGGACTATTTCGCCGGGTACCGCGCGTTAGCGACCAACGGGATCGATAAACCAATTTTGAATTTTTTTCGCATGGCTGGCCTGATTAATGGAGATCGTCTCGACGTGCAATCGGATGCGGCGCAAACTCTGACTGCAATCGTAAATACAGGCGTGCGTCAAAATCCGGTGATCGATGGATTGGCGGCGCAGGGCGATAACAAGGCATCGCTGATCGTCTGGAATTACAGGGATGAGGATGTGGGTGGCCCGGACGCAAACGTCAATGTTACTTTTTCCGGGCTACCCTTAACATGCGAGACGGGTCCTCGTGCGAGCATTTTCGAATCGACACTCGCCACAGCAACGCATATAGTTTGTGGAGACAACTCGGCTCTCCCGAACACCCGTCCCCAGAAGAATACGCCTGGTTAGAATCTGCGGGGCAACTCGGATTGCTTGGATCTCCGCGCTGGATCGATAGCCGCAGCGGTAGGGTGAGAGATCCAGTTCCCATTGCCCTTGCAGGCGGTGTCGTTATACAGGTGAGCTGGTAATCAACTTGCGGCAGGGGGCGACGCAGTCTTTTTTGAAGGCTGCCCATAATTGCGGAAGAAAATTTCCGCGGGATTTCCCAGCGCGAGCGAGTACGGCGGCACATCGGAAATCACTACGCTGTTCGCCCCCACAATTGCGCCCTCGCCGATGGTGACGCCTTTCATGATGTGTGCGCCGTTACCGATCCACGCATCCCGGCAAATACGCACGGCACGGATATCTTTCGGATTCAAGGGAGCATTCTGCCGCCGCAAATCGGCTTCGCGCGGATGACCGTCACTATCGGAAATCCGGCAGTCGGAAGCCACGCGCGCATTTTCCTCGATGATGATTTCGCGATTTACCGTCAGGCGCACATTCCAGCCCAATTCAGCTTTATCTTTGATCACGAGACGCGGATTTTCGAGAAACCGGCCTGACATGATGTCCAGCCGCCCGCCGAGATAAACATCATTTCCGATGTGAATCTCACAGTGGCCGGCGACAAACGGCAGGCCATCTATCGAAACGTTATTTCCAATCGAGGCGCACCTTCCTTGAAATAGCGGATGACGATAGCAAGAGCGTGATCAGTAAGCGTGCCGTTTGAATGACCAGATAGTGGAATTCGTACAATGCACGAAAAACAGGTTTCAGGGTGCGCGGCAGCACGGGTGCTTGTGGTCGAATCAGGGCCCGCGCGAGCGATCCTATAAACCGGTAGACCGGCGTCTCGCCGCGCTTGATCTTCCGAATCAGCGTGTCGAAAGCACTCATAAAATGGGGTTGAAAAGGTTCACTTCTGCGCCTTCGCCGGGCTATCAATTGCTCGTCCTTACAGGCGTAGGAGAGATTTCTCTGTTGTATCATACGGAGGAGTTGATGGCGTTTGTCAGCTCCTCCACGAACTATTAATTCTCAATGACAAGACAAGAATTCCTCTTGGCGATGGACAATCTGCTCGAGCTCCCGGAAAACACGTTGCATGGGCCGGAACAACTCGACGATTTAGAAAACTGGAACTCTTTAGCGATGGTCGAATACATTGCGCTCGCGGATTCGAATAAGGGAGCCAAACTTTCGCCTCGCCAGATCAGAGATTGTAATACGGTCGATGACCTCGGAAAACTCGCCGGTATCGAGTAACTGTGCTGCGGCAGCCAGCATGAAGGAAGAGGAATCATTCGTCCAACCGATGGACCTGCGTGGCCGCACCATCCTAGTTACCGGAGCGTCATCTGGTATTGGCCGGGAAACGGCTATTCTTCTGAGTCATTTGAACGCGCGCGTGGTGCTCACAGCGCGTAATGAGCAACGGCTGTCTGAAACCTGCGTGGCGTTGCGCCCCGGAGATCATCGATCCGAGCCCTTCGACCTTTCACGCAGCGATGAGGTGCCAAAGTGGCTGCAAAGCGTCACGGCTCAGACAGGTCCATTGCACGGCATCGTTCACGCGGCCGGTAAGCAAGCGGCAACTCCGGTTCGGTTTCTCACCGAGCAGAAGTTAGAGGATCTTGTGCGGACGAATTTCTATAGCGCAATGATGCTGGCGCGGGGGTTTAGCCAGAAGAATTGTCACGTGCCCGGCGGCAGCCTTGTGTTCTTATCTTCCGTAACCGCATGGACTGGTAAACCGGCGATCTCGCTCTATGCCGCGACAAAGAGTGCTCTGTTAGGAATGACGAAGTCGCTAGCCATCGAACTCGCACCGCAGCGTCTTCGCGTCAATTGCGTCGCTCCCGGCTTTGTTGCCACAGAAATGCTTGAAGAAGTGCGTTCGATGTTGAGTGACGAGCAGATGCAAGCGCTCGAAACTGCCCATCCGCTCGGCTTCGGTACACCGCGTGATGTAGCGAACGCGATCGCGTTTCTCCTCGCCGAAACGGGCCGGTGGATTACCGGCTCAACACTAGTTCTGGATGGCGGCTATTCGGCCCAATAGCGAAAATAACATGCACGCACAGATTGCAGCCATCGAATATCATCTTCCGGAACAGGCGATCTCTACGGCCGACCTTGCAAGAGAGTTTCCGGAATGGTCCGTCGAGAAGATCGACAGCAAAACGGGAATCCAGGAGCGCCACGTATCGGCCCCCGACGAATGTTCGTCCGATCTGGCGGTAGCGGCTGCGCGCAAATTGTTCGAATCCGAGGCATGCCGCCCAGCAGAAATCGATTTCATTTTGCTGTGTACGCAGAGCCCCGATTATTTCCTGCCGACAACCGCCTGCCTTGTGCAAGACAGGTTGGGTATTGCGACCACCGCGGGAGCTTTGGATTTCAACCTGGGTTGTTCCGGGTATGTTTACGGGCTGGGCTTGGCCGAGGGTTTGATCGCTTCTGGTCAGGCCCGCAGGATTTTATTATTGACGGCCGAAACCTACACGAAATTTCTTCACCCCCGCGACAAGAGTGTTCGCACGATATTTGGGGATGCGGCCGCGGCAACGCTTTTGACCTCTAGCGATTCAGCTAAGCCTCTTCTTGGCCCCTTTGTCTACGGGACGGATGGCCAGGGAGCAGAAAATTTGATTGTGCCTGCGGGAGGCATGCGGCGAGCGCGGAGCGCCGAAACCGCCCAGCCAGCCGGAGATGCAAGCGGAAACGTCCGCAGCGCCGATAACTTGTTTATGGATGGCGCGGAGATTTTCAATTTCACGCTATCGGCTGTCCCCAAGAGCGTGGGTGCGCTCCTCGACAAATCCGCCGTTGCACTCGAAGACGTCGATCTGTTTGTGTTCCATCAAGCGAACCGGTACATGTTGGAGCACCTGCGGAAGCGAATGAAAATTCCGGCCGAGAAGTTTGAGGTCAGCATGAGCCACTGCGGCAACACCGTTTCTTCCACGATTCCCATCGCGCTAAAACTCGCCTCAGACGAAGGTCGGCTACGCGAAGGTAGTTTAGTGATGTTGGTCGGTTTTGGCGTTGGCTATTCCTGGAGCGCCACCCTTGCCCGCTGGACCGCACGGGCATGGCGTTAGTCGAGAATGCGATATTGATTCTTGGCGATGATCTCGAACACTGGCCGTCCTGATTCTTCGGAGTTTCCTCCTTACGCCCAGAAGTATGTGGATTTTGTGCCGGGCGATGATCCCGTAGCAGTACTGGTCAGCCAAGGGGAGATTACCCGGACTCTCATCGAGGCGTTAGGCGACGAGCGTGCGGGCACCTTCCGCTATTCCGATGGCAAATGGACCGCCAAAGAAGTAGTCGGGCATCTCACCGACGCGGAGCGAATCTTCACCTATCGGGCGCTGCGAATTGCCCGGGGCGACTCGACTCCGCTGCGGAGTTTCGAGCAGAACGATTACGTCATCGCGGCCTGCGCGAATAGCCGTCCGCTGCGTGATCTCCTGTCGGAATGGACACACGTGCGCGCTGCTACAATCGCGCTTTTCCGCGGTTTCCCTAATGGGGCGTGGAAGAGCGTCGGCATAGTCAACGAGCGAAACCAGACGGTGCGGGGCATCGCATTCACCATGGCTGGACATGAAATCCACCATTTCCGGATTTTGCAAGAAAAATACTCAGCCGCGGCTTAGCCCCTTTCTGAGTACGGCTAATACCGTCACGTCGGTTCGTTTTAAGTAGGGCTATTCCCTCTTCTTGTACGGGCGGTACCTAAACGCCTGTAGCTTTCTTCCCGAGGCCTTCCAAGCGTATTCTGCGATCAACGACAAACCCAGCTGCCTAACGCGCAACGGGCGGAAATACAAATCGGAGAGAAAGAGTTTATGAAGATCAAGCATTTGCTTTTTGTGGGGACGGCCCTGTTGCTGACCACGCCAATGTTCGCGACGACCTTTTACGGAGGCGTAGAAGACTGGATGCACCTCGACAACGATTACAACGACATGGTTTTCTCGCTGAAGGGCAACAGCCTATCCTTGCAGGCGGGTACAGCTCAGTGGTTTGGGGAGCCGGCGCTGGGGACGAGCGGTACACCGTTCTGGAACAACAGTTCGCTTGACGGGCCAAAGTACAACGTCGGCTACTGCATCTATGGGGGTGGCACCTGCAACGGCGGCCATGCGCTCATGGCAGGAGCGGAATATCTTGCGGCTAACTCGACCAGCAAAACTGGTTCGGCAGACAATGTTACCTTCACCTCGAGCGGCGCTGTAACGCTTTCTGTGGCGCTCGATATTACCCGCGGGGAAAACAAGCTGGGCTGGTATTCCCTGACGAACCCAAAGATGGTGCATTGGTTCAGCACAGGAACTTCAGTAGGCAGCTATACGTTCGACCCTGACGGCGCGTTCGGGCTGGTGGACCAGAATATGGTTCCGTACTTCAAAAATGAGGATTACACCTTCTATTCTCAAAGTGCGTTTGGGTCGCTGGACTCCGTTTCCCACTTCGCCTTTTTCGGCGACCCCGACCCGAGCGTAGCCCCTGAACCCGGGCTCAACGGACTCGTCGGACTCGGTTTATTGAGCGGAGCGTTATTCTTCTGGCGCCGTAAACTCACGGCGAGCGCGGTTTCTCGGTAGCGCATACGGTGGGCGAAGGAGCGCAACTGCGGTTGCGCTCCTTTTTTTTTACTGCGCGCTTTGCCGGTTCTATCAGTTACTTCCCAACGATAACCAGAAGTCGTCGCGAAAAAACAATTCGAGCTCCCGATTCGGGCAATGCTGCGGTTTCGCAGGATGTAGGCCGCCTGCTCCGAACGGCGAAATACTAACGTTGCAAGGGATATTGAAGCGGAAATTAGCATCGCCGAAACCGCGCGAGTTCTGCTCTAGCAGCGGCCTCGAAGCATTCCCGTTCCCAACGGCCGGATGCGGCTTAGAAACAGAAGAAAAGTCTGGCTCCGTCGTCCCTTTTCACCATGGCAAAATTACGGCCTTGAAGCACTTTTTCCGGCGTTGGCGCAAAAATTATTGCTAGAGCGCAACATTTCCGGATTGACCCGTTATATACTCTGCTCTTGGTGGATTTGAGGATCAGCCGAAAAGCGCAGGAATAGAACTTCCCATGGCACAACTGTTTCGACCAGCCGCAAACACGCTTGCGAAGGTGTCGCTCGCGGCCGTAGTTCTCTTAGCCGGATGCACGCTTGCCGTCGGCTACATCATGGATCGGGGGCCCTGGATCACGTCCGTGCGCCAGGCGCCCGAACAGCCCATTATGTTCAGCCACAAGCATCACGTGAAGGACGATGGGATCGATTGCCGCTACTGCCACACCAGCGTCGAAACTTCGCACTACGCAGGTCTCCCACCCACCGAGACTTGCATGACTTGCCACTCGCAGATCTGGAACAACGTCAACATCACCCAACCGATTCGCGATAGCTGGGCCAGCGGCAAGTCGATTGCCTGGACGCGCGTCCATGATCTGCCGGACTTTGTCTATTTCAACCACAGCATTCACATCAACAAAGGCATCGGCTGCTCCACCTGCCATGGCCAAGTCGACGAAATGCCGCTGATGTATCGGGTAAATACCCTGTACATGAACTGGTGCGTCTCGTGCCATCGCAACCCGGCGAAGTACGTACGCCCACGGTCCGAAGTATTCAACGTCGAGTACAAATATCCGCCGAATCAGGCCGAACTGGGAGCCCAGCTTGTAAAGGAGTATCACGTTAAGTCGTTGACCGACTGCGTAACTTGCCACCGATGAAAGACGCTCTGGATAATTCGCACAATTCGCACGGCGGGCACGGCCGGAACGGCGGCCTGATCCCGCTCGAGTCACTGGTCGAACCGCCGCGCAAAGCGCCGATCGATATAGAAGTTCTGCGCGAAAAACTGGCGGCCGGCCGCGGCCCGCAATTCTGGAGAACTCTTGAAGAGGCCGCCGAGTCGGAGGAATTGCGAGAGTACGTCGAACAGGAATTCCCCGGCCTTTCCGGACAAATCCCACAAGGAGTTGACCGGCGCAATCTGCTGAAAGTGATGGCTGCCTCGCTCGCGATGGCGGGAGCCGCCGCATGCACCAAGCAGCCGAAGGAACTAATCGTCCCGTACGTGCGGCAGCCGGAAAACGTCATTCCCGGAGTACCGCTCTTTTATGCTACGGCCATGACCACCGGCGGATATGCGCGCGGCCTGTTGGTCGAAAGTCATCTAAACCGGCCCACCAAGGTGGAAGGTAATCCCGATCACCCCGCCAGCCTTGGCGCAACCACCATTTTCGAGCAGGCCTCTGTCCTAAACGTGTACGATCCGGACCGCTCGGAAACAGTGCTGCACGAAGGCCGCCTCAGTACCTGGGGCGAGTTTACAGGCCGCTTCAGCACCGAAGCGCAAGGGCTTACCGCTCGCAAAGGCGAGGGGCTTGCGATCCTCACCGGGCCCGTTACATCCCCGACCTTTATCGATCAGATGAAGACGCTCACTGCGGCCATGCCCTCGACCAAGTGGTACGTCTCCGATCCCACGGTGAATCCAGCGATTGCGAGTGCCGCCAGAAAAATCGCGGGCCGGAACGCATTCATCGCTTACGACCTTTCGAAAGCCGACGTTCTGGTGAGCCTCGAGAGTGACTTTTTGAACTGCGGACCGGCCGCTCTCAAATATGCCCGCCAGTTTGCAAAACGCCGCAGTGTGGATAACGGCGCTGTACCGTGTCGCCTCTATGCCATCGAATCCTCGCCATCAGTGAGCGGCTCGCTCGCCGATCATCGATTCCCGGTAAAGAGCAGTGCGGTTCCGGCGATCGCGTATCAGCTCGCACAGGCCTGCGGCGTCAACACGGCCGGGGCTACTGGAAGCGCGCCGGAATGGCT
This sequence comes from Terriglobia bacterium, assembly GCA_963767485.1. Lineage (GTDB taxonomy): Bacteria > Acidobacteriota > Terriglobia > Bryobacterales > Bryobacteraceae > Bog-105. Next base: position 111,782 of record CAVYDZ010000010.1, read on the forward strand.
CAGCGCCGTAGTCGCCGATCTACAAAAAAGCAGGGGCCGGTGCGTCGTGCTCCCAGGCGAGTTTCAACCCGAAAGCGTCCATCTCGCAGCCTACGCGATCAACGCTGCGCTCGGAAACGTGGGCCAAACTGTTCAGGTACTTGAGGGAGTGGAGCCGGAAAACACTCACGGACTGCAGGACCTCGTAAACGATTTGAACGACGGGCATGTAGAGACGTTGGTGATCATCAGCCAGAACCCGGTCTACACCGCACCCGCATCGCTGAACTTCCAAGCGGCGATGCGCAAAGCGCGATTGGTAGTGCGTCTTGGTCAATTCTTCGATGAGACCTCGCGATGGAGCCACTGGCACATCCCCGAAGCGCATTACCTCGAAACCTGGTCCGATGCGCGCGCTTTCGAGGGCACCACCACCATTCAACAACCTTTAATCGAGCCGCTCTACAACGGCAAATCCGCCCACGAACTCATCTCGATTCTCCTCGGCAAGCCGGACCAAAACAGCCATGAAATTGTCAAAGGGTATTGGCGTGATCAAACCCAAGCGGGTGAGTTCGACAATTTCTGGCAGATCTCGCTGCACAATGGCTGGGTGGCGGGCAGCGCCATAGGTCCCATAAAAGGTAACGCCGTAGCGCTGCCGGCTTTGGCTGAACAAGAAGTCAGCGGGTTGGAAGTTGTGTTCCGCCCCGATCCGACCATCTCCGATGGAACGTATTCCAACAACGGCTGGCTACAGGAATGCCCCAAGCCGCAAAGCAAAATGACCTGGGACAACGTAGTTTCCATCAGTCCCAAAGACGCGGGGCAGTTGCGCGTTGAAAAAGGCGACATGCTGCGCATTACTGTGAACGGCAAGACTACCGTAGGTCCAACGTGGATTTTACCGGGGCATGCTGAGGGCTCCGTAACCGTGCACTTTGGCTACGGGCGCGAAGGCTCCGGCCGCGTTGGCAATAAAATCGGCTACAACGCCTACGCGATTCAGGATGCGGCAACTCCTTACTCGGCCAGTGGCGCAATGACTAAAACCGGCGAACATTACCGCATCGCCAATGTTCAGGAAACGCAAACCATGGCCGGGCGCGATCCAGTACGCGCCGCCGAACTAGCCGAATTTCGCGAGCATCCCGATTTCCCCACCAGGGACGAAAAGCCGCTTCCCAAAAACGAGAGCCTCTACAAAGATGTCCGCTGGCCGTATGAGGGCTACAAGTGGGGAATGACCATCGATCTCAACATCTGCACCGGATGCAGCGCCTGCATCGTTGCGTGCCAGGCGGAGAACAATATTGCAGTGGTCGGCAAAGATCAGGTTGCGCGCGGACGCCACATGCATTGGATTCGCGTGGACCGCTACTATCATGGCGATCTTGATGAACCTGTCATGTACAACCAGCCCGTGCCGTGCATGCATTGCGAGGATGCGCCCTGCGAGGTGGTCTGTCCGGTGGCCGCAACCGTTCATAGTGAGGAAGGGTTAAACGAGATGGTGTACAACCGCTGCGTCGGAACCCGCTACTGTTCGAACAACTGCCCATACAAAGTCCGCCGCTTCAATTTCTATCTTTATTCGGACTGGAATACTGCGAGTCTTTACGGAGTTCGCAATCCGGATGTAACGGTACGCAGCCGCGGCGTTATGGAGAAATGTTCGTATTGCGTCCAGCGCATTCAGGAGGTGAAAATTAACGCCGACAAAGAAGGCCGGCTGGTGCGGGATGGAGAGATCCTGACCGCCTGCCAGCAGGTATGCCCTACACAGGCGATCACCTTCGGCAACCTCAACGATAAAGGCAGCAGCGTGACAAAATCCCAGCAGCTAGCACGCAAATATGGATTGCTGGACGAGCTCAACACTCGGCCCCGCACACAATATCTCGGCTATGTTCGAAATTCTAACGAGGCGCTAAGAGGTCAGCGTGGCAACACTAGACGACAAGCTTAAGTTACCAGCAGAACTGTTACCCGATCCCGGGCCCGACCGCATCCTCTCTCCCGGTCACACGTATGACTCGGTGAGCCAGCGCATTGCCGGCGTCGCTTATCTTCCCTGGAAAAACGCGCCTAAGAAATGGCTGGTGGGCGCATTCATTTCCTTCGTCTTCGTCAACCTGCTGATGCTCGCGATGTATGTGCTGTTTACGCGCGGCGATCGGGACGTGGGGCGTCAACATCCCCATTGGCTGGGGGTTCGCCATCATCAACTTCGTTTGGTGGATCGGTATCGGCCACGCCGGTACACTCATATCGGCGATTCTGTTTCTGCTAAAACAGGATTGGCGCACTTCCATCAATCGCTTTTCGGAAGCCATGACGCTGTTCGCCGTCGCCTGCGCCGGCATGTTCCCGATTCTGCACCTCGGCCGTCCATGGCTCTGCTATTGGTTGTTCCCCTATCCGAATTCGATGTGGCTCTGGCCTCAGCCGCGTAGCCCCCTGGAATGGGACGTCTTCGCGGTTTCAACCTACATGACAGTATCCCTGGTCTTTTGGTACGTAGGCCTGGTTCCTGATCTCGCCACTATGCGAGACACCGCCCCACATCTCTGGCAGCGGCGAATGTATGGATTTTTCTCGCTCGGCTGGCGAGGTTCCGCCATTCACTGGCACCGATATCAAAAAGCCTATTTATTGCTCGCCGGCTTGGCCACGCCGCTGGTGCTTTCCGTCCACACAATCGTCAGCTTCGATTTCGCGATCAGCATCATTCCCGGCTGGCACACCACTATTTTCCCGCCCTACTTCGTTGCCGGCGCCATTTACTCCGGCTTCGCCATGGTGCTTACGCTCATCATTCCGCTGCGCGCCTGGTACAACATGCGCGACCTGATTACTCTACGCCATATCGAATCGGCTGCCAAACTAATGCTCGGCACCGGTTTGATCGTAGCCTACGGTTACTCGATGGAAGCATTCTTCTCCTGGTATAGCGGCGACCGGTACGAGAGTTTCATGTACTGGAACCGCATCACTGGGCCCTATGGCTTCAGTTACGTTCTGCTCATCCTGTGCAACATCCTCATCCCGCAAGCGCTGTGGTCGAAGAGAGTGCGGCAGAATATTGTCCTAGTCTGGATCATCTCACTCGTGGTGAACTGCGGCATGTGGCTGGAGCGCTTTGTGATTGTCGTTGTAAGTCTCCATCGCGACTTTCTTCCGTCGTCCTGGGGAATCTATATACCGACCAAATGGGATTGGGCCACTTTCACCGGTACCCTTGGGTTCTTTATGTTCCTGATCTTCCTGTTCGTGCGCGCTCTGCCGTCCATCTCTATTTTCGAGGTGCGCGAGGTGGTGCATCATGAGGCGGTTGAGCGGCGTGAACTGACGGAGGCGTTATGAGCCACGTACATCTCAGCCCGCTGCCGGAAATTCACGGTGCGGCGGTTGAGTTCGATACTCCCGAAGAGCTCCTCGCCGCCTGCGAACGCGCCTACGCCGAGGGCTTCCGCCGTATGGATGCGTACGCGCCGTTCCCGGTAGAAGGGTTGGCCGAGGCTATTGGATACAAACGGAACAAAGTTGCCTTCTGCGTCCTGATCGGCGGCATCTGCGGCGCAATTGGCGGCTTCGGCTTGCTTGAATGGATTACGGTGGTCGCTTATCCGCACAATGTGGGCGGCCGTCCGCTCAATAGCTGGCCGGCCTATATTCCGATCACGTTCGAGTGCATGATTCTGCTTTCGGCGCTTACCGCATTGATCAGTATGTTCGCCATGAACGGTTTACCCCGGCCCTACCACGCAATGTTCAACCTCCCCGCTTTTCAAAGGGCTTCCGTCGACAAATTCTTTCTCTGTATCGAGTCCGCCGATCCGAAATTTCGGGCCGAGGACACGCTCGAATTCCTGCGCGAGCTCGGCGGAAGGGAGGTATCGATTGTTCCGGCATAAAATCGCAATCGCTCTGCTGAGTATGGCCGCCTTGTCGAGCATCGGTTGCCGGCAGGACATGCACAATCAACCCCGCTACAAGCCATTTGCGGCGACGGACTTCTTCGGCGATGGACGATCCGAGCGCCCCACCATCGCCGATACGGTCGCCCGAGGGCAGTTGCGGATTGATCAAGCACGCTTTACCGGCAAGCTCAACGGCAAGGATATAGATTATTTTCCGATTCAAATCACCAAAGCCGACGTCGCTCGGGGCCAGGAGCGCTTCAACATTTATTGCTCGCCCTGCCATGGGCGCCTCGGCAACGGACATGGCATGGTGGTCAGCCGCGGCTTGCGTGAACCCCCGAGTTATCTGGAGCCGCGCCTGATGAATGCGCCTGTCGGACATTTCTTCGACGTCATGACAAATGGTTACGGTGCAATGTACAGCTACGCGTCGCGAGTCGCTCCCGACGACCGCTGGCGCATCGCTGCTTACATCCGCGCCTTGCAATTGAGCCAGGATGCTCCGCCGCAAGTGGCAGAGGAATACGAAAGAACCAAAGGCCGCCCGGCAATTGCCAAAGCGGCAAACGCCGGCGGCCCGGCTGGAGGAATGAAGTGAGCAGTCACGGACACGCGGAACCTATTCCCGTCCCAGAAATCAGGCTTGGGCCGGAAGCGGCCACCATCGAACGCATCTCCGGGGTAGTCGGCGCCTTGGGCCTCATCTTTTGCTGCGCCGGCTACTTCGCGAATCGCGCGGAATTCTTTCAGTCCTATCTCTTCGCGTTCATTTATTGGGGCGGATTCGCTTTCGGCGGTCTCGGTATTCTGCTGATGAACTACACCACGGGCGGCAAGTGGGGAGTTACCTCGCGGCGCTTTCTCGAAGCGCAGATGCGGACTCTTCCGCTCGTGTTTATCTTCACCCTTATCCTGTTATTGGGGTTAAAAGATCTCTATCCGTGGAGTCATCCCGACCTGGTGGCTCACAGCGACGTGCTTCGTCAGAAGCACCCTTTTCTCAATATTCCGTTCTTCATTGCGCGCGTATTTATTTATTTCGCGATATGGCTCTTTTGGGGCTTACGCATCAACCGCATGTCCGATGAACAGGATCGCACCGGCAACCCTGCCCTGCGCGACCGCATGCGCGCCTTTAGCGCACCCGGCCTGGTGATCTTCGTGGAGACGGCCACTTTTGCCTATATCGACTGGATCCTTTCCGCCGACGTGCAGTTCTTCTCCACTATCTACGGGGCCATGATCCTGGTCGGGAGTTACGTACAGAGCTTCGCGTTAACGCTGGTTGTCATGATCTGGACCTCGCGCGGTGATCGCTTCGGCGGCCGCATCAACGCTAAAATTCTGCACGATATCGGCAACATGATGTTCGCGTTCGTGATCCTGTGGACCTACCTGAGCGCTTCGCAACTGATCATCATCTGGCCCGCTAACCTGCCTCAGGAATTGGTCTGGTATCTCGATCGCGTCCATGGCTTCTGGAAATGGTTCGCTCTCGTCATCTCTCTTTCCATGTTTGCGATCCCGTTTCTCGCCCTGCTCTCTCAAGCGCGTAAGCGCGATCCCAATCGCTTGATCAAAGTCGCTATCTGGCTGCTGGTTGCCCGCATCATTGACGTTTTCTGGATTGTCGCGCCAACCTTCCGCAACGCGAGTTTCAGTTCCCCGATGCACACCAGCCCCGGGTTTGCAATCTATTGGACAGATTTCGCCGCATTCTTCGGCCTGGGTGGTGTCTGGGTCTATGTATTCCTCGGACAGTTGCGGCGGCGTCCGCTGCTGCCCTTACATGACGCGCGGGTCAGCGCGCCCTTACCGGAGGCTGTTGTATGAGTGCTGATCTCGGGCATGAAAAGCCCAACGAACTGGTCCACTCGGAGCACCCCAAGCATTCGGAGCCTCATCTCGGTCACGAGGGGACAAGCTTCGAAGGCACCGACGCAAAAACGGGATTGGTGATCGGATCGCTTGCGATTATCGGTCTTACGCTGGTGATTGTTTTCGCGTTGACCATCGGCATTCAGAAATTCATTCAAGACCACAATCCACAAGGCGAACTGCCCAGCCCGCTTGCGCCCGGCCGCGTTCTCGCGCCGGCGCCACAGTTGCAAGTTCATCCGGCCGAAGATTTACCGATTATGCGCGCCGAGGAAGACAAAGTACTGAACAGTTCCGGCAAGGATGCGCAAGGTCACTACCACATCCCGATAGAAGACGCGATGAATTCGGTCACCTCGCGCCTCAAGGTCGAACCGAATGCGCCTCTGGGACTCACGACGGAGGGAGGTTTTGGCCGAGCCTTTGCCGGCAGCGTGGCCAATATGCCGCCGCAATATCGGCCGCCTACCATCCAAGGAGAAATACAAAAGCATGCGCAGTAATCGGCGTATACCTTTTGCCGCCGGAATGGCCCTCGCTGCGGCCAGTCTGCTGTCCGCCCAGTACGCCCGTCCTGCAATAACGAAGGGCGTCACTATCGAGCAAAAGCTGGCGTCGCAACTCCCGTTGGATCTTGCCTTCCGCAATGAAGCGAATCAAGCCGTCCCGCTCCGAGCGTATTTCAACGGCAAGCCCGTTGTCCTGTCGTTTGTGTACTTCAATTGCCCTAGCATGTGCCCGATGAGCCTTCACGAAACCGCGGAAAGTCTACGGCGGGTTTCCCTTCAGCCCGGCCGTGATTACGAGGTTGTCGTCGTAAGTTTTGATCCGCGAGACACGGCGCGTGACGCTGCCCTCACGAAAATAAAATACAAAGCCGATTTCGGAAACCGCGCCGGGTACGACGCGGGCTGGCATTTCCTTACCGGCGATCGCCAATCGATCCGCCGCTTAACGGAAGCAGCGGGCTTCCGCTTCCGGTGGGACGATAAGACCCAACAGTTCGCTCATGCTGGCGGCATTATGGTCGCTAGGGCGGACGGGAAACTGTCCCGCTATTTTTATGGCATCAATTATGCACCCGCCGATCTGCGGATGGCGCTTGTCGATGCTTCCCAAGGTAAAATCGGTTCTCCTGTAGATCACGTTCTTCTATTCTGTTTTCATTACGATCCCACGCAAGGCAAATACACGCTCGCCATAGTCAATCTATTGAAAGTGGGCGGCGCGCTGACGGTGTTGGCTCTCGCTTTGTTGCTGTTCTTCCTTATCCGGGATGATAAGAATACGCAAAAGCCCATGGCGTGGAAAGAGGCGCATCATGTTGGTTAATTCTCCGCTGCTTTCCCAAATTCAACTCTTCCCTACGGCCGCCTCTGAACAGGCCGGCCCCATCGACTCGCTCTATTGGTTTCTGACCGTCGTTTCGGCCGTGATGACGGTGCTAATCTTCGTCGCGATCGTCTACTTTGCCTGGAGATATCGCCGCCGCCCTGGAGTGAAGGCGACTCAGATCGAAGGCTCCACCAAACTTGAGCTCACCTGGTCTATTCTTCCGTTCTTTGTCATGCTCATCTTTTTCTGGTGGGGCGCGCAGATCTTCTTTGCGGCGCAAAATCCTCCTAAGAATGCCATGGAAATCTTTGTCACCGGCAAGCAATGGATGTGGAAAGTTCAGTATCCGGACGGCTCTCGCGAAATTGACGAACTGCACGTTCCGGTCGGCCAGCCAGTCAAGCTGACAATGGCCTCGGAAGATGTCATCCACAGCTTTTCGATTCCGGCCTTCCGCGTCCGCCACGACGTCATCCCCGGCCACTACGACACCTTATGGTTTACTGCCACGAAACCTGGCCGGTATCATCTCTTCTGCACCGAATATTGCGGGAATCAACACGCCGGTATGATCGGCTGGGTCGACGTGATGGAACCGCGCGAATACGCCAATTGGGCAGGCGGCAGCGGCGGCGGCGGCGATCTCGCCACTCAGGGTCAGCAGCTCTTCGTCCAAAATGGCTGCTCCACTTGCCACCTGCTAGATCAACAGGGGCGTTGTCCCAACTTGCGCGGCCTTTATAATAAGCGTGTTCTATTAAATGACGGGCGTACTGTTATCGCGGACGACGCTTATATTCGAGAATCTATCCTCGAGCCCAACGCCAAAATCGTCTATGGGTTCGAGCCCAACATCATGCCCCAGTTCAAGGGCCAGTTGAGTGAAGAAAACGTGATCCAGTTAATCGCTTTCGTAAAGTCGCTTTCGCCTACCGGCCCGGCTTCGCAGCAAGGGAGCCAGCAGCCTCCCATAGTACTCGCCCCGGAAGCGAAAACGGGCATTATGCCCCCAGCCGTTTCGCCCGCGGCAAGACAGCAGCAGCACTAAGGAACAAGAACTAAATGGCCACCATCGCACAAACACCCGAAACTCCCGGAGCTGCCGTCCGCGAGGTGAATTATCTAAACGTCGCCCATGGCTGGAAGAGCTGGCTGTTTACCACAGACCACAAGCGCATCGCTCTCTTATATCTGATCTCGATCACGCTGATGTTCTTCGTTGGCGGCACAATGGCTGTGCTCTTCCGCATCAACCTGCTCGAGCCGCAGGGAATCTTTGCGCCCGAAACGTATAATCGCCTCTTCTCGATGCATGGCATCGTGATGGTGTTTTTCTTTTTAGTCCCGTCGATTCCCGCAGTTTTGGCGAATTTTTTGATTCCCATCATGATCGGCGCGAAGGATCTTGCGTTCCCTCGCATTAACCTGCTGAGCTGGTATCTTTACGTCTTCGGCGCGGCTTGGGCCATGTACGCCATCATTCGTGGTGGTGTCGATACTGGCTGGACCTTCTACGCTCCTTACAGCAGCACTTATTCGAATTCATACGTGCTCTCGGCCGTCTTCGGCGTGTTTATGGCCGGCTTCTCTTCCATTCTTACCGGCCTGAATTTCATCGTTACCGTCCACAAAATGCGCGCGCCCGGAATGACCTGGGGACGCATTCCACTCTTCGTCTGGTCGAACTACGCGACCGGCCTGATTCAAGTTCTTGGCACGCCCGTGCTCGCTATTACGATGGTGCTGCTCGCCTTCGAACGTATCGCTCACGTCGGCATCTTCGATCCCCGAATCGGCGGCGATCCGATCCTGTTTCAGCACCTCTTCTGGTTCTACTCTCACCCAGCTGTTTACATCATGATCCTGCCCGGCATGGGTGTGATCAGCGAACTCGTTGCGTGCTTCTCGCATAAACGTATTTTTGGCTACAACTTCGTCGCTTTCTCAAGCATGGCGATAGCGGTGCTAAGCTTCGTCGTCTGGGGACACCACTTGTTCGTCACGGGCGAAAGCATGTATATCAGCATCGCCTTTTCGTTCTTAAGTTTCATGGTCGCGGTACCTTCTGCCATTAAGGTATTCAACTGGACGGCCACCATGTATAAAGGCTCCATTTCCTTCGACACGCCGATGCTCTACGCCTTCGGCTTCATCGGCTTGTTCACGATTGGCGGCTTAACCGGCTTGTACCTGGCATCCTTGGGAGTTGACGTCGCCACCCACGGCACCTATTTCGTGGTTGCGCATTTCCATTACGTGATGGTTGGCGGAATGGTCATGGCGTTCATGGGCGGACTGCATTTCTGGTGGCCGAAAATAACGGGACGTATGTACCCGGAAGCGTGGGGCAAGTTCGCCGCGCTCATCATTTTCATCGGTTTCAACCTTACGTTCTTTCCCCAATTTATTCTGGGCTATCTTGGAATGCCGCGACGTTATCACGCCTATCCGCCCGAGTTCCAGGCATTAAATGTCCTCTCGACCGCTGGCGCATCAATCCTCGGGATTGGATATTTAATTCCCATGGTCTACATGATTTGGTCGTTAAAATATGGACCCAAAGCCGGGCCTAACCCGTGGGGCGCGGCGGGCCTCGAATGGAAAACGCCTTCCCCGCCCACTACTTACAATTTCGATGAAACACCCGTTGTAACCGAAGAAGCTTACAATTACGGAGAGTTGGAGGAGATCGTTGGCTGACACAGTAACGCCGGTAGTCCGCGAGGAACCGCCGCCGGAAGTAACTCATCTCCGCCATCACTTTGCAACGGCGGAACAGCAAATGGAGGCGTCCACGCTCGGCATGTGGACTTTCCTCATTACCGAAGTCCTTTTCTTTGGAGGCATGTTTACTGCCTACGCCATTTACCGCAACATGTACCCCGGTGCGTTCGCTTCAACCAGCCGCTACATGGACGTCGTCCTCGGCGGTACTAATACTGCCATCCTCATTTGCAGTAGCTTGACGATGGCTATGGCCGTCCGCTCCGCCCAGCTCGGCCGACGCAAATCGATCGTCAATTTCCTGCTGCTCACAATGTTCTTCGGAACCGTCTTTCTGGTCATCAAAGGTGTCGAATACCACAACAAGTGGGTTGAGCATCTCGTTCCCGGCTTCAACTTCAATTACGAACCGTCCTATTACGGGCAACACGCTCAGATCTTTTTCTTCCTGTATTTCGCCATGACCGGGATGCACGCCTTGCACATGATCGTGGGAGAAGGGCTGCTCACATACCTGTTGATTCAGGCCAAGCGCGGCGTCTTCACCGGAGACTACTTTTCTCCGGTGGAGATGATCGGGCTGTACTGGCATTTCGTCGACATTGTCTGGATTTTCTTGTTCCCGCTACTTTATCTGATTGGACATCGCGGATGAGCTCACATTTACCAATTCCCAAAGCCAGCACCCTGGTCGGTGTGTGGGCTACCCTTATCGTGCTGACAGGATTAACCAGCGCCGCTTCCTACGTGGACGTGGGCGAATGGAACATCGTGATCGCTCTCTTGATCGCGGTGACCAAGGCCTCGCTCGTTGTCTGGATTTTCATGGGGGTTCGCTACACCACTACCCTGACCCGCCTCTTCGTAGTCGCGGGTCTTGTGTGGCTGTTCATAATGATCCTTCTCACAATCAGCGATTACCGAACGCGGAATTGGACTTATCAGGCACAGCCTTGGGCAGATAATCCCGCGCGCGGGTTAAGCCGGTAACGCGTGCCGCAGTCTGAGCGGGGCTTCAGCTCCGCTGAATGTAGTCTTACATGAGCGAATCCAGCACCGATGTAATCCAGCGCTACGTGGAGGAAGCCGCCGCGTTTGAAAAGGACCTCGAAGCGCAGATGCACGAATTCGCCAACGCAGCTCCACAACCGTCCTCGCAAGTTTTCGAGCAATGCGCGTTAAGCGCAAAACATCACAACGAGGTAATCTCGGCTCGCTTACACAACACCCCTTCAGGCGAGGGACTGCTGGCGCATCTTTTCGCCCCTTTGCAACGAACCGTTCACAAAGAAAATCAAAAGGATCTGACCATCGCTCAGCGACTCATCATTGCTTTCGCCGCCGAGAATGGCGGCATTGCTTACTACGAGGCGCTCGCCGGCATGGCCAGCGCGGCGAGTGACCCCGACACCGAAGCACTCGTTCGTTCGATTCAAAGAGAAAAAAGAGAGGCCGCTAAGGACATTTGGCGCGTTCTCACCCGGTTAACTTCTCTCCCCTAGACACTCCGAGAAGCCGCGCCGCGTAGAGCTTCTATTCCTCTTCTCGCGATAGAATGGCGAATGTCGTTCCTCGGAAGGAGGAGTTCTAAACGTGAAACGGATCTGTTTCCTGCTCATGTCTTGTCTGTTGATTTCATCCGCTCTGCAGGCCCAAATTTCAACGGAGGTGCAGCAAGCCTATCAGTCGGTGAAGAAAAATCTTTTAGCCGCAGCCGACAAAGTGCCTGAGGAGGATTATTCCTTTAAACCCACTCCGGAAGTTCGCAGCTTCGCACAGGTTTTCTCTCACGTTGTCATGGCGCAGTCGCACACCTGCTCTGCGCTTGTCGGGAGCGAGCCTCCCGCCCCCTCGCAGCTTTCCACCAAGAAAGAGGTGCAAACGGCGCTCGAAAGCTCTTTTACGCTCTGTGATAGAGCGTATGACTCGCTTACGGATGCGAATGCGACAGGGATGATCAAAACTCCTCGGGGAGAACGCACCAGGCTCGGTATCCTCGTTGGCAATACCACTCACGATGTCGAGCAATACGCCACGCTCGCCGTCTACATGCGCTTAAAGGGTCTGGTGCCCCCTCTAGCGAAAAACCGCTCGATAGAAGCCAGCATCATGAAATACCGACGATAGCACGTTCGCTGCACCTGTGCGGTAATCCGGTCTTAGTTCCGCCGGAGAGTCTGACGGACCGGACATCGAGCTCACCTCTCGAAGGGTCACACCATTCCTAAGATTTTTTGAATGACGCACCGCGGCCTATAGTAAACAGGTGGCGGCTAACGCACCCTAAAGCTTTCCGCTCCCGCAGCCGAAGAGTTCTGTGTTACACACATGAACTGTCCTGGTTGCAATAGTACAGACATCCATCGCTCCCGCCGGAAAACCCTGCTGGAAGACATAAGAGCCTCCATGGGCCGATGGCCGTTTGTTTGCGGAGCCTGCCGGAGGCGATTCACAGCAGGCCGACGCACGGTACCCCCGGCTCCCGTCGCGACTCCACTCGAACCGCCCAAAATGGCATTCCGTCGCGATGCCATCAAGCCCACGGCGCAAATTGTAATCCAAGCCGACGATACGGTCCAACTCGATCAGATTTTAATGGCTCTGCACCGGGCGGTGTCTTTCTATCAGCCGTCTTCGCAACAGCACCGTGAGAGTCACGAAGCCGCAGCTTCGTCAGTTTAGCAACGCCTTCGAACCCGTAATCGTGAACGCGGTCTTCAATCCGTTGAAACCCGGTCCGGGCAAACTCCCACCCAAGGATATTCCGTATTTCCCAGGCAGAACGGCACGCGAGCCATCGTCCTTCACTTCACTTAAGCCGTCTTCTGTCATTTCGAACTGTACGCGCCGGCTCTCTCCCGGGTCCAGGGATAAGCGCTTGAATCCCCGCAACGCTATCGCCTCCCCTGCCGACCCCGGAGGAGGTGTTAGATACAATTCAACAACTTCATCACCCTTCACTGGACCTGCATTCCGAACATCCGCTCTCACCGTCAGGCGTTTGTCCCGCTTGAATTTGCTGATTTGAGAGATGTAAACCCGAATACTCGAATCGCGTATAACTCAGTCCAGCTCCAAACGCAAACAGCGGGCGTCCGGTAAAGAAGCGATAGGTCCGCTCTTTCATCGAATAGTCGGTAAATGGCTTCAGCTCTCCTGCAGTCGAATAGAAAGTCACCGGCAACCGGCCTCCCGGGTTATTTTTTCCGCTTAGAGTTTCCGCGATCGCTTGGCCACCCGATTCCCCGGGATACCAGGCCTCGAGTATGGCCGCCGCGTGCCGTTCGCTCCAATTCACTGCCAACGCGCTTCCGTTTAGCAGGATTACGATAACCGGCTTGCCGGCTGCAGCCACCGCGCGTAACATGTCTTGCTGCGCGGCGGGTAATACAATATCGGTTCGATCGCCGCCCGAAAAGCCCGCGACGTGTACCGGCATCTCCTCCCCTTCCAGATCCGGAGACAGTCCTACAACCGCTACGACCACGTCCGCCTTGTGCACGGCGGCCACCGCTTCCGGCAGCAAACTTTCCTTAGGCGGCGTCCAGTTGAGCCTCAGGCCGCCGCCAAATAGACGCGATTGATGCAGGTAATCGATCCGAATTCGATGCGCCGTCGTATCGTCGAAATGAACAGAAAAACCAGGGCTCGTGCTGGGCCGGAATTCCTTCGATTGATCGGTGCTGTACGCCGCCACCTGCTTTCCGTCCAGGTAGACCGCATACGATTCGCGATCTGAGCACGGATAACAGTGCACAAAGCTCAAATCGAAGCTATATTGGCCGACTTTGGGCGGCAACATCAGCCCAGCCCACCGGACGCTAAAGTCATCCGCAGGTATGCCGGCGGCCGGGCTGGCAGCGTTCCAGTCGAAATCAATCTGGCGGTCAACACGTTTCAACACCGGCTCTCCGCGAAACTCCGAGTTGCCATAATACTCGGCACTCAGCCCATCCACCTCCGGCCGGCCCTCCGGGTGCAAAACCGTTCGCGGCACAGGAAGCGAAACACCGTCCACGTAAGGAGCACCCTCGGCGTAAATCACCTTTGCCCGGCCTTTAAACTCTTCTTCGATTCCATCTATTGGCAAAATCGGGCGCGAGGGCACGGCATTATAGTTTCCCTCCAACGCGGCCAAGGACGCGGCATTCGGTCCAATCACTGCGATGGTCTTCACAGAATTGCTGAGCGGCAGTACACCACTCTGATTCTTGAGTAGCACGATGGATTTCCGCGCGGTCTCCAACGCCAGCGCGCGATGTGCCTCCGAGTCGTTTTCAGAAAACAGAATTTTGTTGTAGGGTACCGAGCCTTCGGGATCGAACATTCCGAGCCGTATTCGCGCCGTAAACAATCGCTTCACCGCCGTATCGATCACGTCTTCACTTACCAGCTTGGCTTTTACCGCCGCGGTCAGTGCCGAAAATTCAGTGCCGCAACTCGTATCCGTGCCCGCCTTCACTGCCGCAGCCGCCGCATGCTCCGCGTCGGGCGAGAACTTGTGCCCATTCGCTGAATAGAAGTCAGAAATTGCCCCGCAATCTGACGTCACGTATCCGCCGAAGTGCCAATTTTTCCGGAGATACGTACCCAGCAGTTTGTCGCTGGCGCAAGCAGGCACGCCGTCCACCGCATTGTATGCACACATTACAGAGTCCGCGTGCGCCTCCATCACCGTTGCGCGAAAAGCCGGTAGATACGTACTCTCCAGATCGACCGGCGAAGGATTAACATCAAAGCGATGACGGTCCGATTCCGGACCGCTGTGTACTGCGAAATGTTTTGGAGTGGCCACTGCTCGCAAGTACTTCGGGTCGTCACCCTGCAAACCTTCCACAAACGCTACTCCCATGCGGCTGGTAAGAAATGGATCTTCCCCGTATGTCTCCTGGCCACGCCCCCAGCGCGGATCGCGAAAAATATTGATGTTTGGCGACCACACCGTAAGTCCGAAATAAATGCTGTGAATGCCGCGCCGGATCGCCTCATTATATTTCGCGCGAGCTTCAACCGAGATCGTCGAAGCAACTTCGTGGAGCAATTCTGGATCCCACGTAGCAGCCATTCCGATTGCCTGCGGAAAGACCGTCGCGTATCCCGAGCGCGCTATTCCATGCAGTCCCTCGTTCCACCAGTTATATTCCGGAATCCCAAGCCGTGGAATCGCAGCCGATTTGTTCTGCATCTGCGAAACCTTCTCTTCGAGGGTCATTCGCCTCACCAGCTCATCGACACGCTGTTCAATCGGAAGAGATGGATCCCGAAATTTCTCCACACCGCTGCTCTGCCCTGCCGCCGATTCAACCGCCAGTACAGTCGCAATAATAAATAGACCTATTTTCGCATCGGCCCACGTTCACTCCGCCAGAGTATAGTGAAACGCAAATCGCCCGATCTGAACAATCGACCGGTCTCCCGGCGGATACAGGTGAAATGACTCTATCCTGCCCATGCTACTGTTGCGCGCCGCATCAACGCTGCCCAGAAACTTACCGGTTTGGGCTTCGTAAAACATTACATGTAGCGCGTCGTCTTCATGCCGCCACCCAAACACATAATTACCAGGCGTCAGATGCATCGTACCCACGCGCATCGGAGTTTGCACTACAAGAAAATGGGAGTACTTGCCGTCCGCCGAATAGCCTGCCGTGATCAGCACCACGCCCGCAACATACTTGCCCTTACCATCGGTTATGCCGGAGGCAGTACGAAATTCAGTCTCGATACGTTCATTGCCCACCGGAGCGCGCGCCGGAATCACCTGTTTCAGTTCGCTTTCTGTCGCCGCTCTCCATTCGTTCGCCTTTCGGCTGCCCTCTCAAGGCCAACGCGAGCAGCGCGAACACTAATAACCGCATGGTCACTTTTCCGGCAAATGTACAATCCCGCGTTGCAGCGCAGTAGTCGCCGCCTGCGTGCGGTCGGCCACACCAAGCTTACCCAGGATGTTGTTGATATGCGTCTTGACCGTGGCTTCTGAAATACTTAACTCCGTACCGATTTCGCGGTTACTCTTGCCGTCCACAATGCATTTGAGTACCTCTAATTCCCGCGCCGTCAGACTCGGGCCGCCCATGCGCTCCGCCAGCCGCTGCGCCACCACGGCCGGGATGCGCTGCTTGCCCGCGTTTACCGCCCGAATCGCTTCGATTAACTCTTCGCCGAACATGTCTTTCAGCAAATAACCTTTGGCTCCCGCCTGCAGCGCCCGATAGATATCCTCGTCGCCATCGAACGTGGTGAGTACGATAATCCGGGCGCTTGGATCTGCCTGTCGTATCTCTTTGATCGCCTCCACTCCGCCCTTCTTCGGCATTCGCAGATCCATAATCGTTACGTCTGGACGATGCTGATGGAACAACTCGACAGCCTGCTCTCCATCAGAACCCTCCGCCACCACATTCATATCCGGCACAGTTTTCAACAGCGCAATCAAACCCTGCCGGACCACGTTGTGATCTTCCACCACCAAAATATTCACCGGTTCCATCAGTTTAACGGCGCCTCCACCATAACTCTTGTTCCTTTCCCTTCCTCACTTGCGATACTCAACCGAGCGTGAATCTGTTGCGCGCGCTCACGCATCCCCTTCAGGCCGAAATGCCCATCCGGCCCAGACCCAAAATCACCCTGCCTGAACCCTCGACCATCATCCGCAATCACCATGCGCAATTTCCGTGCGCTAAAGGTAAGCGCAATTTGAATGCCCGCCGGATCCGCATGCCGCAGGGCATTATTCACGGCTTCCTGTCCAATACGGAGAAGTTCGTCTTCCGTTGCGGCATGCAAGGGCCGGTACGCACCATGCACTTCAAGGCCCAACTTTACCGGCCGCGAGCCAATCGCCAGCGTGGCGGCATTCGATAAGCGCGACGCTAAGTCGCCGCTCTCCGAAGCCTGCGACCGCAATTGCCAAATCGACCGCCGTGCTTCGGAAATGCTTTCGCGGACGAGCAGTCGCGCCTGATCCAGAGGTCCGCGTGCGGCTTCAGCCCCGGCCGCGAGCATCCGCGAGACGATTTCCAATTGCACTGACACTCCTATGAAGCCCTGCGCGAGCGTATCATGAATCTCTCGCGCAATCCGGTTCCGCTCCTGCAAGACTGCGGCAAAACGCGCCTGAACTTCGGCTACCCTCCACCGGTAAATCAGATACCCGGCCATCCCGGCTGCGAGCGTTGCCAGTGCATAAAACCAAATCGTCTGATAGAAATGCGGCTCCAGACGAAAACTCATAGAAGCGCCGCTTGTGTTCCAAAAACCGTCGTCATTCCTGGCAATTACCCGGAACTGGTAATTGCCAGGCGGGATATTTGTGTAATACGCGGTGCGCGCCGTACCCGCATCGATCCAGTCCTTGTCGAACCCTGCAAGTTTGTAGCGATACAGCACCTTCTGGGGCGCCGCGAAGCTAATCGCCGCATAGTCGAAGGCCAGCCGCGCGTGTCCAGGCCTGATCTCCACTAGGGATCCGGGCGCGAAGCGCTTGCCGTCAACCAATACCGCCTCGATTGCAACCGGCGGCAGCACATGATTCAACCGCGCCGCCTCCGGATAGAGCGCCGCCACACCCTTCAACGTGGCGAACCACAGCGTCCCATCGCGCGCCTTCCAAACTTCCGGATGCCCACCCGCGCTGCATTCGTTGATTTGCAGCCCATCGCTCGTCCCATACCACACAACCGTTGCCTGGTCTGTTGACCGTTCAGCCGCCGTTTTTAACTCCGCCGCATTCGCACGCGCAATCCCCGCGTTTGAGGAAAACCATAGCTCTCCGCCTTCATCCTCCGCAATGCCGTAAACCATCTGCGGAAGCCCCAACTTCCTCGACAGCGGCAGTATCTTGCCTTCATGCATTAGGTTGAGTCCGCCCTGCTGCGTGCCAATCCACAAATCCGCGTCGTGGTCTTCGAACAAAGCCGTAACGGTGTTAGTCGAGAGGCCGTCGCGGGTCGTATAGTTGCGAAATACTCCGTCGCGGTAGCGAGTCAATCCGCCGAGCGTACCAATCCACAAATCGTTCCGCCGGTCCCGCAAAATCGCACCTACCAGGTCGCTGCCTAACCCGTTACGCTGCGTGTACGTAACAAACTTGCCATCCGTTTGTTCATGCGTCAGCCCCCGTCGCGTGCCCATCCAAAGCGAACCATCCGTATCGCGATACAGTGAGCGAACAAAATCGTCCGCGAGACCGTCGGCGGAGGTCACCGCCGAGACTGTACGGTTCTTCAGGCAATTCATTCCGTCTGGCGTTCCAATCAGCAGCCGTCCTTTGCGGTCCTCATCCAGCGAAAGAATTACATTGCTCAATAGCCCGTTCGCCGCCGTCCATTGCGTGAACTTTCCGCTCTGCATTTGGGTCAAACCGGCGTTTGTTCCGACCCATACGCTGCCTCCGCTCGATTGAAATACGCAGCGAACTGCGTCATCGGCTAATCCGTCTCGCGAAGTAAATGTCACGAATTTCGGGTTCCTCACAACCGTCAATCCGTGCGCTTCCGACCCCACCCAAAGGTCCTTCTCCGAGTCCTCCGCCAGAGAAATCACCGAAACTCCGGGCAAGACTCGTCCGCCGTCCAGCCGTTTCAGGCCGTTCTCCGTACCGAGCCAGATACTGCCTTCCCAATCTTGAAACAGTGAAAGAATGACGCCCCTTTCGCTCTCGACGGCACCGGCTCCCAACACATACAGCCCTTTTTCTGTTCCAAGCCAGAGCTGATTTGCCTTATCTACCAACAATGCATTCACGCTCGCAGGAGGTAAACCGTCCGCCACATCTGAAAGCCGCCCATCATCCAGCTTCTTCAAGCCAGTCTGCGTACCCAGCCAGAGTGCCCCATCTGCATTCAAAGCAATTGCGCCGGTAAAGCGCGACGAGCCGCTAAACTTCTCTACTTCGAAACCGCTTTTTGACTGTCGAATACGCAGCAGGTCTTCCGGCAGCACCGCCCAAAGACTGCCTGATTTGCCCATGCGCAAGGCTAAGACGTTCTGTAAACCCGCAATCGCCACCGGTGCAAAGCCTTCTCGAGTGCGCCGGCACAAACCCGCGGCGGTGCCAACCCAAAGTGTGCCCTCCCTGTCTTCCAGCAGGCTCTGCACATCGTTGCTGCCAAGCGCCGGCGTATTCTGCACGTCGAATACAACAAAGTTGTATCCGTCGAACCGGACCAGACCGCCCTCAGTGGCTACCCACAGATAACCGTCGCGGCCCTGCAGAATGCCATGCACAGTATTCTGAGGCAGTCCGCTGCCGGTTTGCCAGGTCTGATATGTGAATTGATTCAGGCTTCGTTCTTTGTCCAGGCAAAGCGCTGGTCGTGCGCAGATTGCCACCCCCAACAGAACCGCGAGCCATGAAGGCTGCGGCGCAGCATGGTACAAGCAGCATACATGCTTCTGCCGAACCGCGCATCCACAGGAAGTTTGAGTCTGATTTCCAGCAACGGACGTGATAGCCTTCTCTAAGTCTCGCAAGAGCGGCTATCGGCATAGGGCGGATTAAAAATCCGCGGTGTTTTAGGAGACTTTGCGAATTTCGGGCTTAGTCAGCTCAAATTCTTTGACTGCTTTCGCCAGCTTGCAAAGGCCAAGCGATTCGCGAAGCTCGGTCTCGATGGTGGCGCGCAGATCTTTGCGCTCAATCAGCGTCTGGCGAGCGTTCTCGCGCCCTTGGCCGATCCGTTCGCCTTTATAGCTGTACCAGGACCCGCTCTTCTCAAGCACCTTGTGTTCGGCGCCCAGATCGAGCAAATCGCCTTCTTTGGAGATGCCGATGCCGTAAAGAATGTCCACTTCGGCTTCCCGGAATGGCGGCGCGATCTTGTTCTTCACGATCTTGATTTTGGTGCGGTTGCCGATGACCGTCTCGCCGTCTTTGATCGCCGTCATACGGCGCACTTCTGTCCGCACAGAGGCAAAGAATTTCAATGCGCGGCCGCCGGTGGTTGTTTCCGGATTGCCGAACATCACGCCGATCTTTTCACGCACTTGATTGATGAAAATCAGGCAGGTGTTCGCTTTCGAAACCGAGGCAGTGAGTTTACGCAAGCGCTTGCGACATCATGCGCGCGTGCAAACCCATGTGATTGTCGCCCATTTCGCCTTCGATTTCAGCTTTCGGCGTGAGCGCGGCTACAGAATCGATCACGATGACATCGAACGCTTGCGAATTCACTAACGCCTGCGCGATTTCGAGCGCTTGTTCGCCGTAGTCCGGTTGCGAGATGATCAGATTTTCCGTATCCACGCCGAGTTTGGCGGCGTACGTCGGATCGAGCGCGTGCTCAGCGTCGATAAAGGCAGCTGCACCGCCCGCTTTCTGCGCTTCCGCAATTACATGCAGAGTCAAAGTCGTTTTGCCCGAGGATTCCGGTCCAAACACTTCAATGACGCGTCCCCGAGGAAACCCGCCTGCGCCCAGCGCATTATCGACGGCCACGGAGCCCGATGTAATCACTTCAACCGGCAGGGAAGCCCGGGAGCCCAGCATGAGCACTTGGCCCTTACCGAATTGCTTATCCATTTGCGCAAGCGTTGCAAGAATCTGTTGGCGGCGTTGGTCCATAACTGGAAGTAAGTAGCTTTCAGCACGCAATTTGTCTCACTCTCACTCCTGGCGCAACGCGGTCACCGGGTCGACGCGAGTTGCGTTCCACGCCGGCAGCAGGCAAGCGCCAGTCGCCACCAGGAGAATAAAAAGCGGCACCGCCACGAAGGTAACCGGATCCGTAGCGCTCACGCCGAAGAGCCAGCTGCTGACCAGGCGCGTTAACGCGAAGGCGCCAGCGAGTCCGATGACCAAACCCGCAGCCGTAAGCCGCAGACCTTGCGAAAGGATCAAGCGCAGCACGGCGGCCCGCGAGGACCCAACCGCCAGCCGGACCCCTATTTCGGCAGTACGCTGCTTCACCGCGTACGACATGATCCCATAGAGGCCGACCAGCGCAAGCGCTACCGCTAATGCAGCAAAGCCGGTCAAGAGCGTCGTTTGAAAGCGTCGCCGCGCATTGCTTTCCTCAACCCGTTGACCCATCGTGCGGACAGCTTCGAGCGCTAGATTCGGATCCATGCTCGCGGAGCACATCCCGCGCTTCGGCAATCGCTTGCCGGATGGGGAGCGAGGATTTGATTGCGAAATTATTGCCGGAGTCGGCCGGGAAAAACATCTGCGGCTGGGCTGCTTTTTCCAAATTCATTTGATGCACGTCCCCCATTACTCCGACCACGGTTGTCCAGGAACTGCCTGCAAAGTCACCCATACCGTAACGAATTTGCTGGCCGAGCGGATTTCTTCCGTGAAAGTACGCCTGTACGAAGCTTTGGTTCACGATGGCAACGGGCGGCTTTCCTTGCGAGTCGCGGGAGGTGAAATTGCGTCCCGCAAGTATTGGCATACCCATGGCGGGCGCGTAGTCGGGAGTGATAGACCGGTTCTCGATTGGCTCCTTTGATGGCGCGAAACCCTTTGACTTGCGCAAACGAAACACTCTCGCCTCCGAGCGGCGTTTCGTTGGCTGCCCCTACGCTCTTCATACCGGGAGCCGTTTCCAGCTTGGCGAGAAATTCCTTGTAGAATGCCGACCGTTGTTCCGGACGGCTGTAATGATCGTCCAACGACAGGCTGAAGGTGAGCGTTGAAGGAGAAAAGCCCGGGTTCACCGCTTCGAGTTGCAGATAACTGCGGATCAGCAGGCCAGCGCCCGCCAGCAGCACTACGGATAAAGCTACTTCAACCACGATCAGCGAGTAGCGGCCGTGATTCCTGGTGCCTGCCACACCGCGCGCGCCGCCTTGCCGCAGCAATTGATTGACACTCGAGCGCGAGGCGGAAAGCGTTGGCGCAATGCCCGCATAACCAGCCCAGTTAGCAGAGAGAGGACCACAGCAACGGCCAGCATGCGGCCATCGACGGCAGCCGAGGTGAAGTGCGGAACGTTGCCTGGGTTCAGGTGCACAATCAAGCCGGACGAGCCCGTACGCAAGTGCAACGCCCAGCGCGCCGCCTAAGCAACTCAAGAGCAGCGATTCTGTTAGCAGTTGGCGAACCAGACGCGCTCGCTCCGCCCCCAGCGCTGTCCGGATACCCATTTCGTGGGCCCGCGCTGTGACACGCGCGAGAAGTAGGTTCGCGACATTGCTGATACGCGATCAGCAGCACGATGCCGACCGCGCCGAGCAGCAGCCACATCATCTTTTCCACGGGACCGATGATGGTGTCGACTAGCGGCGTAACGTAGGCGGTCCAACCCTGCCAAGTTTTCGGATAGAGCGGATTCAGGCGGGCTTCAATCGCATTCAACTCCGCTTCAGCCGCACCAACGGAAACGCCCGGACGCAATCGCCCAATCGCAGCATCGCTGCTCACAAAGTTATCGCCCCTGCGTGTTCTTCTCCGAAGACAGTCAAAGTATCATGGCAGCCAAAGATCGGTTTGATCCGATAATGACCCTACATACGGGATATCGCCATTGAACGGATATCCAAAAGCCTCTGGGCATTACGCCGATCACCGTGTACTGTTTACGATCGAGTTTCAAACTTTGACCCATAGCAGCAGCAGGCGAACCGAAATGGGCTTGGGCGTAAGCTTGACTGATGACAACCACGCCCGGCTCTTCGCCGAAGCTGCGGCCAAGCATCGGAGTCACTCCGAGTGTGCGGAAGAAACTGGGTGTCACAAACGCGACGCTGGTGCGGCTGACGGCTCCATTTTGGAGAGATATTCACTTCCCGCACCCGCAACATCGTGAGTGGAAACGAAGCTCTTGCTGAGGCGCTGCCAATCGTAAAAGTCGGGTACGATGGGTCCCAGCTCCTTCGGCACATTGGCGCCGGTGAATTGCGTGTTTGGTTCCCAGAGATAAACCAGTTGCTTCGGGTGGTCGTATGGGAGCGAGCGCAAGAGCACGGCATCCACCAGACTGAAGATCGCCGTCGTTGAGCCGATACCGAGAGCGATCACGCATGAGTGCAATCGCGGTGAATAGCGGTGCTGCGCGCAGGACACGAAGGCCGTAACGCAGGTCAGCGATCAAGATGTTCCAGTGCTCTTTGGGCGCGCTCAGCGCGATGTCGGCAATGGAATCGAGCCATAACCGCCAGCCCGGCTCGGTGCGGCGGCGGTCGGCGAATAACCGCTCCATTTCGGACGCGTATTCGCGGCGGAACTCGGCCGGATACGCGTAGAGCAGCCAGCGGAAAAGTCTAGCTTCGTTTTCCGACCAGTCCATACGCCCTCGCTTGCTCCAAAAGTTCCGCCATGCGTTCGGCTTCCGCTTTGGCGGTCTTGCGGCCGAGCGGCGTTAAGCGATAGTATCGGCGGCGCTCGTCGCCTTCGGATGATTTCAGCTCGAGGA
This sequence comes from Terriglobia bacterium, assembly GCA_963767485.1. GTDB lineage: Bacteria > Acidobacteriota > Terriglobia > Bryobacterales > Bryobacteraceae > Bog-105. The sequence goes on from CAVYDZ010000010.1 coordinate 134,982, forward strand.
TCAGTCCCTGTTCTAGCAACCGCTTGATCGAGCCGTAGAGCGTTCCGGCACTCAGGCGCAGCTTGCCGCCGGTGCGCTCGGCCACATCCTGCATGATGCCGTAGCCGTGCTGGTCGCGATCGGCCAGCGCTACAAGAATATGGAAGACCTGCGGACTCAAGGGACTCATGTCCGCTACTATACCGCACCGCTATCTATCGCACAGTGATATAGTGCGCAGCTCGTCCAGCGAGAGCTTGCCGGTATAAATCGACATGCCGATGGCGCAATGGATTTGCATCTCGCTAAGGGCCTTCACGTCTTCAAGGGTGGTGATGCCGCCGGCGGCGATCAGTTCTCGAGACGTCGCACGGCGTAAGCTTTCGAACCAGGCGAGATCGGTGCCTTGCATCATGCCTTCCTTGTCGACATAGGTGCAGAGGAAGCCGGAGCAATAAGGCTCCATTTCATGGAGCATCTCGCGCGCAGTCCATTGCGTGCTTTCTTTCCAGCCGTGCACAACGACGTGTCCTTGCCGGCTGTCGAGCGCAATCGTGATTTTCTCAGCGCCGATCGTGGTCGAGAGTTCTTCCAGGAAAGGAAAATTCGGCCCGTCTGCAGTGAGGGCGGCAGTACCGACGATTACGCGAAACGCACCTTGACGTAAGAGCTCCAGCGCGCGAGCAGCAGTCCGAACGCCGCCGCCCACGCGTATCGTGGCCCGGGAAGCCAGATGTTCGACGAGAAGACCGTTCGATCCCCGATCCATGGCGGCATCGAGGTCGATTACCTGGATTTGCTCAAAGCCTTCGAACAAGGAGAGCATTTCGTCGGTGCTGCGTTCGAGGACCTTTTCGCGGCCTTGCCTCAATTGGACGACCTTGCCGTCCATCAAATCGATGCAGGGAATAATCATGCGGCGGGCCTCACTGGAACTTGCGCTTGCAAAAGAGCTTGTTTGAGATCCATAACGGTGTACTTGCCGTAATGGAAGACCGAAGCGGCCAGCGCTGCGTCGGCACAACCATCGGTGAGCACTTCGACAAAATCCCGAGGCGTTCCGGCGCCTCCTGAGGCGATGATCGGAATCGTCGTCGCTTCCGCGACCGCGCGAGTTAAAGCGCAATCAAATCCGGTTTGCACGCCATCTGTGTCCATAGAGGTCAAAAGGATTTCGCCGGCCCCGAGCGCCTCGCCTTGCACGGCCCATTCCACGGCATTCATGCCTTCATCATGACGGCCGCCTTTGGTGTAGACGTTCCACTTCCCTTCCCCGGAACGGCGCGCATCGATCGCGAGCACCACGGCTTGCGAGCCAAATTCCAAACTCAATTCGCGAATCAATTCAGGCCGGCGCACCGCGGCGGTGTTCACGCTCACCTTATCGGCCCCAGCGAGAATGATCTTGCGCGCATCGGCTACGCTGCGCAGGCCACCGCCGACGGTCAAAGGAATGAAGACGCGGCGTGCCGTGCGGGCGACCAGATCGGCCATGATTCCCCGCGCATCGCTGGACGCGGTGATATCGAGGAACACCAGTTCGTCCGCGCCTTGCTGGTTGTAGCGCTCGGCTAGCTCGACCGGATCGCCCGCGTCGCGCAATTCGAGAAAGTTTACACCTTTAACAACGCGCCCGCCAGTTACGTCGAGACAGGGAATAATTCGTTTCGTCAGCATTCAGAGTTCGATGAAATTCTTTAGCACCCGCAGACCCGCGGGACCTGATTTCTCTGGATGAAATTGAACGGCAAACAAGTTGCCGCGTTCGATGACGGCTGTATATGGATGGGAATAGGTACAGGTGGCGGCGGTTGACTCGACCACCGGGGCGTAAAAGCTGTGAGCAAAATACGTATAAATCAAGCTGTCGAAACCCTGGAGCAGGCGGGATGGCCGACGCGCCTCGAGCGAGTTCCAACCCATATGTGGAATCCGCATCGAGCCCTGAAAGCGCTTCACCATACCGGGCAGAATGCCCAGGCCCGCCGCTTCGGGTGATTCTTCGCTTCCCTCGAACAGGCATTGAAGCCCAACGCAAATCCCGAGGAACGGCACGCCAGAGTCGATTTTACGGATGAGCGGCTCCCGGATTCCTAGCTTGTCCACTGCCGTGATCATTTGGCCGAAGTGGCCGACGCCCGGGAAAGATGATACGCGCGGCGCTCGAGATCTCCGATGCTTGATGGGTGACCGTGTATGGCGCACCGAGTTCTTCAAGCGAGTTTTCAACCGATCGAAGATTGCCCGCGCCGTAATCGACAACCGTGATCACAGAAGTCCTTTCGTCGATGGCAATTGACCTTGTAAACGTTCGTCGATCGAGCAGGCGTAGCGCATAGCGCGAGCGAAGCACTTAAAAATGGCTTCGATTTTATGGTGATTGGAGCGGCCGTACAAGATCTTCGCGTGTAGATTGCCACCCACGTGATTGACAAAACCGGAAAAGAAGTCTTCGAGCAGCTCGGTTTGTAGATCGCCCACGTGAACCACATCGACTTGCTGATCGTAGACGAGAGCAGGACGGCCTCCGAGATCGACGGCAACCACCGCCAGCGATTCGTCCATAGTTTGCACAAAGTAGCCGGCCCGATTGATGCCGCGGCGATCGCCTAAAGCTTTCGAGAAAAGATCGCCAAGCACGATCCCGGTATCTTCCACGGTGTGGTGCTGATCGACATCGAGATCGCCTTTCGCGTCGAGAGTGAGATCGAAAGCGCCATGTTTTGAAAACAGCTCCAGCATGTGATCCAGAAAGCGGATACCGGTGGAAATTTGGTATTGGCCAACACCTTCAATCAACAGGCGCCCGGTGATTTGCGTCTCTTTGGTGATTCGCTCAAGGGACGCTTCTCTCACACCGCTTCTCCGATCAGCTGTTCGAGCTGATTCACGTCGGGAATAACGGCAAACGCGCCGTCTCGATATAAGGTTTCGGTCACGTCGGCGTGGCGCGGGTTCGCGGGGAAGGAGACGCCCACGAAGGGAACGCCGGCAGCGCGGGCGCTGCGCGCATCATCCACCGTATCGCCGAGATACCAAAGTTGCTTGCCGGGATGATGCTGTTTGATCAGTTCCAAGCCATCGGGCGCCGGCTTCGGGTTGGCTACCGAATCGTCGGTCACCAGCGGGTTGAAGACGACCGATGGCGCATAGCGTTCCAGCGTGGCGTCGGCTTCATATTTGGCACGTCCAGTAAAGATGGCCACGTCTGCCTTGCGCCGTAACCGTTCGAAGAAATCCGGTTTGGGCATCCACTTCTCGCGCCGGATCAGACCGTCTCCGTTTTCGCCAAGAAAGATTTGATTGAAGTAGTTCACCACATCGGCATAGTCTACTTCGACGCCGCGATCCGAAATCAGGCGATGAGAGAGCAGCCAATCGTTGTTCCAGCCGCCCTGGTTCTTGAAATCCTGAATGAGATCGTGCGAGACCAGTTCGCCTGTGAAGTGCTGGACCACTTCGCGGATGGCTTCCCGGTAGGACTCGCCTACTTCAACCAGCACGCCATCCATGTCAAATACGATCACGTCGGGCGGTCTTACCACAGCTTCTCCAGTTCGTCGAGGAAGCGTTGCGTTTGCTCGCGCGTGCCGACTGTCACGCGCAGCGCGCCCGGAATTTCGTAGCTGCGGTCGCGCACCAGCAAGCCGCGCTCCCGCATTTTATCGCGGATTTCGATGGATCTATCGCCCATCCGCGTCAGTACAAAATTAGCCATGCTTTCGACATAAGGAATGCCAAGTTTCTCGAGCCCGACGTAGAGCAGTTCGCGGGCGGTAAGCACTTCGAGCACATACTCTTCCACAAACGACTGCTCCTGAATGGCAATGCGGGCGGCCATCGCGGCAAGCCCGTTCACGCTGTAAGGCGATTGTGTCTTCCGCACATGTGCCATGTTGCCGGCGTGCGAGAACAATACGCCGCAACGCATAGCGGCCATACCGTAGGTCTTCGAAAACGTTCGGCAGACAAACAGATGCGGAAACTCAGCAATATACGGCAGCATCGTGATACCGCTGAATTCGTAATAGGCCTCGTCAATCAGCACCGCCGCGTTCGACGCTTTTGACAGAATCTCCCGCAGCCCGGGAATATCGATACCGGTTCCGGTCGGGTTATTGGGGTTTGCGATCAGGATGGCGCGCGTCATCGGGGAAATTCGCTCCAGCAGTTCCTCCAATGGGAAGGCGAATGTTTCCGGCTTATACGTAATTTCAACGAGTTTGGCTCCGGCCAGTTGCGAATAAAAGCGGTACATCGCGTAGGACGGCTGCAGCACAATGACTTCGTCGGCTGGATCGACGTAAGTGCTCACGAGTAAATGAATGGCTTCGTCTGTGCCATTCGTGAGCGTGAGTTCGTCGGGGCCAACGTCGAAGTGCGCCGCGAGATCTTCCAGAGCATTGTCGTATTCAGGATAAAGGCTGAGGTCGGTGCTCGAGAGATAGCGTTTGATGAAGTCGATGACGTGCGGTGGCCCTCCAACGGTGTTCTCGTTGAAATCGAGGCGCAGCTTGTTGCGGCGGCCCCCGGTTGGCGGGTGATAAGAATCCATGCGCAGCACGGCTTCCCGTGGATTAATTGGCAGAACGAACCTCCACGGCGCGGGCATGCGCCTCCAGACCTTCCGCCCGCGCCAGCGCGGTGATTGTGGGAGCGAGATCGTTGAGAGCAGCGGGCGAGAGTTGCTGGACAGAAATTACTTTGACGAAATCAGCGGCAGAGAGGCCCCCGCGCAGCCGGGCAGCGCCACCTGTGGGCAGCACGTGGCTCGGACCGCACGCATAATCCCCCGCCGATTCGGGCGACATAGCGCCAAGAAAGACAGTTCCGGCGTTTTTGATTTTGGGCAGTAGAGCCAGCTCGTGCAAACTGAGGTGCTCGGGTGCAATGACGTTGGCTAGGTCTACTGCTTCATCGAGCGTAGGAAGAACCACGATAAAACTGCTTTGGTCAATCGAAACGCGCGCCACGTCGGCCGTACACAGAGTGCAGAGTTGGCGCTCCAGCTCATCCGAAACACTGTCAGCCAGAGATTGGGATGTCGTGAGCAGGATAGCCGCAGCGGTGATGTCATGCTCGGCTTGGGCCAGCATGTCAGCGGCGATCACCTGCGGATCGCCCTCGGCGGCAAGGATCAGGATTTCCGTGGGTCCGGCAACGAAGTCGATCCCGACGTCGGCCGAAACAATTTTTTTCGCCGCAGCAACGTAGGCGTTCCCGGGGCCAACAATGCGATCCACCGGACGAATTGTGCCTGTGCCGTAGGCGAGAGCGGCAATAGCTTGCGCTCCCCCAACGCGATAGACTTCCGTAAGACCGAGCACACTGGCGCACCCGAGAATTTCAAGCGACGGTTTAGGAGACGTCACGCAAATCCGAGGTACCCCGGCGGTTTGCGCAAGCACTGCCGTCATCAACAACGTTGAAGGTAATGGGTAACGGCCGGATGGAACATAGCATCCGACCGCGTCGAGCGGACGAACGATCCAGCCGAGCTTGCGACCCGGCGAAAATTCCGTAAGCGTTTCGCGAGGCATTTGTGCTTCTGCGAACTGGCGAATATTCGCGATGGCGATTTCGGCAGCCCGGCGAATTTCTGGCGAGAGAGATTTTCCGGCACACTCCAGTTCTGCTTCGGATACGCGGAGCGATTGATTGCCCAATCCGTCGAATTCACGAGCGTAATAAAGGAGCGCCCCGTCGCGTTCGGCCTTAACCGCCTGGATAATCGTCCGAGCAACAGTTTCCGCCGCGCCGCCCGCGGGCAAACGGGCGGCGAGTAAACGTTTGGCTTCGATGCGGTCAACAATGCGAATCATGGCTGGCTACATCACGATCTTGTTCAGAGGATATTCGACGATGCCTTGCGCGCCGGCTTCCTTTAGCCGGGGAATAATGGTGCGCACGGTGGCCTCTTCGAGAATGGTATTGACGGCCACCCAATCTTCATCGCTCAGTTGTGAGATCGTTGGATTCTTCAGCGCGGGCAGAACGTTCAGAACGTGGGCGAGCAGATCCCGGCGTACGTTCATCATCAATCCCACTTTTCCCAGCGCGCTGATTGCACCTTCCAGGAGAAGCTTTATATCCTCCAGTTTCCGGCGCTTCCATGGATTTTTCCAGGAATCGAGATTAGCGATCAGTTGCGTGTTCGATTCAAGGACCGTCTCGAGAATGCGCAGTTTATTAGCACGCAGAGAGGAGCCGGTTTCCGTGACCTCGACGATCGCATCGGCGAGTTCAGGCGGTTTGACTTCGGTTGCTCCCCAACTAAATTCGACTCGGGCGTGGACGTTTTTTTTCGCCAGATAGCGTTCGGTGAGATTGACCAGTTCGGTTGCGATTATCTTTCCTTCGAGATCCTGTACTTTGCGGTAGGGCGACGCTTCCGGTGCGGCCAGCACCCAGCGTACTTTGCCAAAGCTTTGTTTAGCGTAAATCAGATCGGCCACGGTTTGCACATGCGCTTCATTCTCCTGCACCCAGTCGAAGCCTGTGAGGCCCGCATCGAGCACGCCATCTTCCACGTAGCGGGCCATTTCCTGCGCGCGGATAAGCATGCATTCGACTTCTGGATCGTCGACCGAAGGGAAGTAGCTTCGGGCGCTTGTGCTGATATTGAACCCTGCGCGCCGAAAGAGATCGATGGTCGCGCTTTCGAGGCTGCCCTTTGGAATACCGATCTTCAGCTTCACCGTTTCGCTCCGTAAACGGAATCGGAATCGTAGACTTTGCTCTCGCTTTCGATCCAATTGCCGTTCTCAAGCGTGCGATAGAAGCAGCTCTCATATCCGTCGTGACATACGCCAGGGCCGGTCGGTTCAGCTAGTACCAGTAAGGCGTCGGCATCGCAATCAGTGCGAATGGACTTGAGCTCGAGGAAATGGCCCGATGTTTCACCCTTTGTCCAAAGCTTCTGGCGGGAACGGCTGAAGAAGGTCACATGGCCCGTCGCAATAGTCTTCTCAAACGCTTCGCGATTCATGTAGCCGACCATCAGCACACGCTGCGTCTCGGCGTCTTGGACAACGGCTGCGATCAAGCCGCTTTGCTTATCGAAGTCTAAAAATTCACTCACTTGGGTGCCTCGGAAAATAAAAAGCCCGCCGAATAGGCGGGCCGATTGCGAATAACGATTACCGGGGACGCAAAGCTCGCCATCAGCCCATTGAGGGATGGTGATGGTGGCGATGAGCAATCCCCTGCATCAAAAAAAGAGTATAGCAAGCGGGCGAGCCGGCTGCAAAATCGCGCCGTGGAGGAATACTTCCAAGTTCTCGGCGCAATCCAGGAGGCTGCTACGCACAGACGCTTAGCACCGCTCGGACAGCATCAGAGCGGTCGTCTTGCCATACTGAAAACATCGTATGCGGCGTGGCCAAACTCTTGAGCAACGGGACCACTCGCTGCCCGAAGTCCATGAGACCGTAGCGACCGCGGCTAGCGGATTTTGGAAACGCCTGCTGGCTTTTGCAGGCCCGGCTTACCTGGTTAGCGTCGGCTACATGGATCCCGGCAATTGGGCCACCGACATCGAGGGAGGCGCACGCTTCGGCTACCGGCTGCTTTGGGTGCTGGTTGTCTCGAATCTGATGGCGCTGCTACTCCAAACGCTCAGTTCGCGCTTAGGCATCGTTACTCGACGCGATCTCGCGCAAGCCTCGCAAGACGAATATCCGCGTGCTTTGTCTTACGTCCTCTGGCTTCTTTGCGAATTAGCGATAATCGCCTGCGATCTCGCCGAAGTGCTGGGTGCGGCTATAGGGCTCAATCTGCTCTTCCACGTTCCGCTGCTCATCGGTGTCCTGATTACAGCATTCGATACGCTGCTGGTGCTCTGGTTTACAAGGATGGGCATACGCGTCATTGAAGCCTTCATTCTGATGCTGATTGCCACCATCGCGGGCTGTTTTGCATTCGAAATTCTTTTCGCGCAGCCGCATTTGCCCGACGTGGTGCGCGGCCTCGTGCCGCATCTGAACGGACAGACGATATCGATTGCGGTCGCTATTTTCGGCGCAACCGTGATGCCGCACAATCTGTACCTGCATTCGGCGCTGGTGCAAACGCGGCGGATCGGCGAAACCGCTGCTGAGAAACGGCGTGCCTGCCGCTTTAACCTACTCGATTCCACGTTTGCGTTGAACGGCGCACTTTTCGTGAACGCGGCCATCCTGATCATGGCAGCGGCCGTTTTCTTCACGCGCGGCATTGTCGTCACGGAGATGACCCAAGCGAATGCATTGCTGACGCCGCTGATGGGCACTACACTCGCGAGCATCTTTTTCGGGGCGGCGCTGCTCTGTTCGGGGCAATCCTCTACCCTTACCGGCACAATGGCTGGGCAGATCGTGATGGAAGGCTTTCTGCACTTCCGGATGCGGCCGTGGTTACGCCGCCTGGTCACGCGCCTGCTTGCTATTACGCCGGCGGCACTCACCGTTTACTTCGCCGGGGATGCGGCCAGTTATAAACTCATCATAGATAGCCAAATCCTTTTGAATTTGCAGTTGCCGTTCGCGGTGATTCCGCTCATTCACTTCACAAACGACCGCGGACGCATGGGCGAATTCGCGAACTCGCTGTGGCTCCAAATCAGCGCCTGGGGCTGCGCGGCGTTTATCCTGATCCTGGACTTCTGGCTGGTGTTTGACCAGGTACGCGACTGGATCGCCGGGAGCGGCGCTTACCGCCCGCTAGTGGCTGTCGGTTGCGGCGTGGGAGCCCTGGCATTGCTCGTGCTGCTGGCCGCGATCACTGCCTGGCCCTGGCTTAAGGGACGGTCGTTTGGCACGCGCCGGCGGGTGATCACTGCGCCGACCGTGGTTCCCGCAGGCCGCTACGCCAACATTCTGGTATCGCTTGACCATAGCGATGCCGATGGCGAGGCGGTCAGCAATGCTCTAGCCCTTGCTCAGATGCACGGCGCCCGCATGACGCTGCTGCACGTCGAAGAAGGCGTAACGAGCCAACTGTTTGGCTCGCTTTCTTCCACCGCCGAGATTAACGAAGGCCAGCAATACTTGTCGGAGATCGTCGGTTCCTTGCGGCAGCATTCGATCAAAGTGGACACCGTTGTTCGGCATGGCACGCACCCGGCCGCCGAGATCGCTGCTGTGGTCGAGCAACTACAGCCCGATCTGCTGGTGATGGCCTCCCACGGCCATCGCGGAATCAAAGATATTATTTTTGGCACTACCATCAATAACGTTCGCCACCGGATCCGTATTCCGATGATGATTGTGAATCGGACACAAGCGCGGAGGTGAAGAGCCGGGCGGCGATTTGGATGGCTTCGCACCTGCAACGCGGAAGACCTGATTTTTTAAGCGACTTACATGACCGATCTCTCACAAGGCAGAATTCTCGTTACCGGCGGGGCCGGTTTCATCGGTAGCGCCGTAGTATGGGAATTAAACCGGCGCGGCGTCCAGGACATTCTAATCAGCGATTTCCTTGGTAAGGACGAAAAGTGGAAGAACCTCGCGGCGCTGCGCTTCGCCGATTACGTGGAGGCAGACGATCTCGCGCCCAATTTTGCTCAAATCGGAGATGTCAAAACGATTTTTCATCTTGGGGCTTGCTCTTCCACTACAGAAGCTGATGCCAGTTATCTCATACGTAACAATTTCGAATACACGAAACAACTTGCCAGATTTGCATTGGCTCGCAACGCGCGTTTCGTATACGCCTCCTCAGCCGCCACCTATGGCGAGGCTGCTACCGAGATTCCGGAGTCGGTCGATCTCTCTACTTTGCGGCCGCTCAACATATATGGGTATTCGAAGCACTTGTTCGATACCTGGGCGGAACGCGCCGGCTGCCTGAACAAGATCGTCGGCCTGAAGTACTTCAATGTTTTTGGACCGAATGAATATCATAAAGGCGACATGCGGAGCGTGGTCCACAAAGCGTATGGGCAGATCCAGGCGACCGGCTCAGCACGCCTCTTCAAGAGCTATCGCCCTGAGTATCCGGACGGCGGCCAATGCCGCGACTTTCTTTACGTGAAAGATGCGGTCGATGCTACTTTACATCTGGCCGAAAGCAAAAACGCTCAGGGGCTTTTTAATATCGGCTCCGGTGAACCAAATACATGGTCCACCTTGGTGAACTCAATTTTTGCGGCTCTCCGCCGCGAGCCCAAAATCGAGTTTGTGGAGATGCCGGAGTATCTTCGCCCAAAGTATCAATACTTCACCCGTGCCAAAATCGAAAAGCTGCGGCAATGCGGCTACCAAAAGCCATTCACGCCGCTTGCCGAAGCAGTTGGCGATTACGTAACAAACTATCTGGTATCAGGTCATTACCTGGGCGACGAACCAGCCTCAACCGGCCGCAAGACCGCGTAAATTCCACCCACAAATTCTGCTAGCTTCGAGCTTATTGCCATTCGGACCGGGCCAATGGGTTTCGAGACTGAGATACCCGCGATAACCATCTGCATACAATTGCGCGATTTGCTCTTTCCAGGGCACGTCACGGGTGCCGAGGGGACCCCATTCCGGTTTGCCGCCGCGCATTTGGCAATCCTTGGCGTGCACATGCACGATTCTGTTCTTAGGAAGCCGGTCATATCCATCAGGAAACGGCATTTCTCCGGCGACAAGTGCGTTGGCCGGGTCCCAGACGAGGCCGATGTTTGGACCGGGAATGAGTTGCAAGAGCTCTGCGGACTCGGCCGCCGTGGCGACGTTGCAGGCGTGCTCATTTTCGAGGCCGAAGATCAGATTTTCCTGTTCGCCGAGCTTCGCTAAACCTTGCAGTGCTCGCGCAATCGATTCGCGGCACTCTGCGGGGCGCGCGGTGCGCCAATACGAAAAGACGCGCACGATACCCGCGCCAAATAAGTGCGCGACTTCTATGGCGCGATCTGTCAGCCGTGGTTGATCGGCCAGCGTATGCTTCGCGGCGAAGACATCGTGCTCAAAGCGGGTGTCCAACTCCGGACCGCCTTCGAGTACGCACTTCAGCAGGGGCGAGGCGATCGAAACTACACGGATGTCGGCTTCGAGAAGCGCATCTTTGGCACGGTTTAAATGCTCCTTGTCGAGATCGAGAACGTTGCGGCCGTCGATCACCCGCAATTCCGCAGCGCTCATCCCGATCTCAAGCATTGGCGGTAGTGCCTCGGCCAGCGTCGGCGAGAATTCGTCCGTGATCGCCGCGATAGGTAGTCTTGGATTCATAAAAGTAGCGGAACTCTATAATGTGATTATGTTCTTTCGCCGGGAACGGCCTAAAATTCCTACCTTTTCTGAGCGTATCGACCTGCTTCGAAAAGCTGCCTTTAGCATCGAGAGTTTACCGGATGGCCGCGTAAAGATCACCAAGCACGGCGTAGGTGCAATTGTAGGAGACGAGGGCAAGAATCAGCCCGACATTGAAAAAGCGGGCGTGCTGATTGGGCCACACATTGCGATTCTGCTGAACGGCGGATATCAGATGTTTCTCGAAACGCCTGACGGCAAACGGTACCCGGCGACCGCCACGCAGTTGCGCAATCTGCATCAATTTGAAGATGATGTAAAGGAAGCGCTCGACTTGGTGAACCTTTACAATACTTCGCTTGGCACCACCAGTACGAAACATATGTATGACCGGGTATTTAAGCGCGATTCGGGTCAGCAGCCCAAACCGTGGCTCCGGAAACAGAATCGGATAAAGGCGCCGAACACTAAGGCCGATACTTCGGCGATTTGACTAGATTGGAGGGCGGGTCGCTTTAGACCACCCACCAAAGCGCGATTGGCTATTTCCCTTTTTCGTCCTTTGCTACAAATAAGTCGTTTTCTACGGCAAATGCCTGCGGTACTTGCCGCGCGACCATCTCTGCCATAGCCAAGTCTCCGGAGGTATCGACTACCCCTACCAGCCGGATGTTTCCATTCTTAACCAGGATGTGAATGGCATGCCAGCCGATGGGCGGGTCGTTGGTAATGCCGATGGTGCGGCGCATCGGGGAGACATAGCGCCCGCGGCCCCGATTACTGGTGTAGCGGCTAAGCCACTGATTTCCATAAATCCTGGCATAGGTCAGAGCACGGATACGGTCATCGTTCGGCGAAAGGGGCAGTACTTCAATCTCGTTAACAACTTCGTGCACACCTTCGATCTTTTTGACAACGTTTTCGGCGCTCGATTTCAGGATCGGGCGCGATGCTTGGCCGCGCAAAATAACCGTATTCGAGCCCTTGATTGCAAAATGAAGGTCGTCGAAGACCCCGAATTGCGGTAAGGTTACGATCTGCTTGTAAACGTCTTTCGCGATACGGTCGATATCATTCGCCGCAGGTGCTGTCGTTTGAGAATTGTCCTGTGAGCCGCTGGAGTGTGCGGCAGAACACATCGCGGCGCACAGGCCGAAGATAGAAAACGCGATCCAAGCTTTCGTGAAACGAGAAGTGTACCCGGAACCATTCATAATGGAGAATTGTATCCGCTTTCGAGCAACATTGGGCGGATGAAGCAGGGTTGATACTTACGATTCTGCCGACACAAGGGTCTACCGAGTTCGAAACCATCACAAACTACATGAATCACAAATACTTTCTCCATATCTTCTTCTCGCTACTTCTCTTCATATGCGCATCGGCTACTCTGCTGGCTGACCAGATCACCCTGAAGAATGGCGACGTAATTACGGGTCACATTATAAAAAAGGACGGGGCAAACCTTACCATCAAAACGGAACTCATGGGCGATGTAACCGTTTCCTGGAGTTCGGTAACAAAAGTCAAGTCAGATGAGCCGCTGTTTGTAAAACTCCCGAACGGCAAACAGGTGAACGGCACAATCAGCACCGAGGGATCGAATGTGGAGGTAGCAGCGCCCTCGAACACCGCGACGGCTCCGCTTGCGCAAGTTGCGACAATTCGGGATCCTGCGGAGGAGCAGAAGTATGAGAAGCTTCTTGCGCCAGGATGGCTTGACCTGTGGGCTGGCTACGCGGACCTTGGATTTTCACTGGCGCGCGGCAACTCCCATACCGACACGCTAACAACTGCCTTCAACGCAAGCCGGGCAACGACCAACGATAAGACCACCCTGTTTCTGAATCAAATCTATTCGACGGGCACAGTGGGCGGGGTTACGGGTCCGACTGCGGATTCGATTCGCGGGGGAATTTCCTACGATCACGACATCAGCGATCGCTGGTTCTGGAGCGTGGCAAATACGGACGAATACGATACGTTTCAGGGACTCGACTTCCGGTTCGTATTGGGCGGGAATCTCGGATACCACGCGATTAAGAATGCCCGGACCACACTCGATTTACTCGGCGGCGTGGATTATAACCACTCGGCATTCATCGGAAATTTGACACGAAACCTGATCGAGCTGAATTTCGGCGATGACTTCACGCACAAGGTGACGGGAATTACCTCGGTGAATCAGTCGCTCCGCTATTATGTCGCTCCGTCGAACGGGGAGTATCGTGTATTATTCAACGCTGGGGCAGCCGCCGTCATTCACAAGTGGCTTAGCTGGCAAGTGAGTGTAAACGACAGCTATTTGAGCGCTCCTGTATTTGGACGGAAGAGCAACGATATTTTCCTGACCACGGGACTGCGGGCGACATTCTCTCGATAAAGGTTGCTCAAAAGCGCTTGAAAACTCGCGCAGACGCAAATCTGCGCCACGCTATCATGGTGCTCGTTTATGGGTTCCATACCGCAAGAAAATCAGGTCGCACTGGTGGATCGATTGACAAACGCCTGCGGGGGCGGGTATTCCCCCGCAGTCCGCCGCCGCTATTTCATCACGGGACCGCAATGGGCTCCGGCATATGAAGGGCAGGCAGTCTTCCACGCGCCCGTCCGGCCGCCAATCACCTTTGAAAAGGTAATCGAAGAATACAGCAAGATGGGCGTGAACTACTGGTGTACCCATGACACCGATGTGATACGGACAGAGGACCTGTTCACCCCGAAACAGGATGAGACGGTAGCCCGCATTAAGAGCACTTTGGCGAAGTATGGGCTGAAGTGTTCGATGGTCACGACCGAAACGTTTCATCACGCCGTATGGGCTGCGGGCCCGGCGGCTGAGTCGCCGGATGTGCGCGCGTATGCAAGCAAGCGATTGGCGAATACCGTAGGAATTGGGCATGAACTGGGCGCGCAGTTCTGCGTGTACTGGCCCGGTTCGCTTGGATATTACATTCAGGGGGCGGTCGATGAGGCGCAGACGCTGCGCTGGTATGCCGAGGGAATCAACGATGCTTGCGACGCGGATATCGAGATCGCTAAAGAGTATAAGCGGCCGCCGCTAAAGCACTGCATGGAAGCGAAGCCATTCGAGCCGCAAGCGGAGATCCTGCTGCCGACTTCGGACGCGATGCTGGCGTTTATTTCCTCGGGGTTATTGAAGCATCCGGAAATGGTTGGGTTAAATCCCGAATACCTGCACGAACTGATGTGGGGCGGGGCTCCGCGGGCCGCTCTGGCGCGTGCCCTACTTTGCGGCAAATTGTTTCACTTCGATATCAATGACGGTTACCGGCTGAAGCATGACGTGGATATTGCGATCGGCTTGGTGAATCCGCTGGACTGGCTGAATATATTGGTGCTGTTCCGGTCGCATGGTTACAACGGGCCGTTCAATCTCGACTATAAACCGCCGCGAACTACCAGTAGCCACGCGGTATTTTCCATGAGTTTGCCGACGTCGATTGACCGGTTCATCACGCTATGGGAGATGGCCGGCGAAGTAATATCCGATCCTATTATCAAAGAGGCGACGGACGCATTGAAAGCGGGCGGGGCGGGAGCAAATCCGAACGATGTCAGCTCGATTGTAACTGCTAACCGCGAACTGTTATCGTTGCATGAGTTAATCGCGCATCGACTATTTCAGATACTAATTGGAGCTCACCGAAACCGGAGTTACTCGCTATAACGCACGCGCGAGATATGCGCTGCGTATTTACATGTATTCCTCGTCCACACGGCTTGTAGAAATCGCCCTCGCGCCAGGGCTTCGACCCGACCGCGCTTCCGATGAAAGGCTGAACCGGTTAGACCAGGCGCAGTAGATACAGGATCAGAATAATGATCAGGATCAGGCCCAAGCCGCCTGATGGATAATAGCCCCAACCCCGGGAATAAGGCCAAGTCGGGAACGCACCGATTAGCAAAATTAGGATGATCAAGAGCAGAATCAGACTCATGCCTGAAGGGACTCCGGTTTCCAGCGATCTATTTCAATGAGTTCGAGCTTGGGCCTTTGCAGATTTTCCATACGAAAGCTAACTTGATCCATAGCTTCCCGCCACGATTTGAAGAGCAGAAAGCACTGGTAGCGACCGAAACCTTGCAGAATCCATCTTTGCCGGGGGGCGCTACCGCGGCTACGCGTGATCTGGAAATAGTCGCGCGCGGCCGGATTGGGAGCCGTTGGCGTTTTGCCGAAGCTACAATCCGCTATAGCCTTTTGTTTCCGCGTGAGTAAGACTGCAGCCCCGATGAGAGCGCCTGACGCAATAGCGAATCCACACAGCAATCGTCCCAACATAAGCACCAGTTTTACACGGAGCACGTCAGTCAGTGGCTTGCGTAGGCAGCAAAAGGTGGCCCGGCTACCGCCAGCGCGGCGCGATCGCGCTGAACGATGGAAAGCAATTCTTCGGTTATCCGGTCGGGCGATTTCTCAGCCGCAACTCTGTAGTAACCCGAGCCGCGATAGTAGCTGGTGAGCGGTCCGCTATTTCGCTGATAAATCTGCAGCCGTGCTCGAATTGCTTCGGGTTGATCATCGGGCCGCACGACCAGCAGCGAGTAGTCGTTCGGACAGGTAGGACGCGAACCGTGGCGAGTACCGAAGATCGTACCGCAGGTGTTGCACTGGCGCCTCTTACTCAAGCGTTCAACTAATTCTTCTACGGAAACGACGAAATCAAACACCGTAACGTCTGCGTTCCCGGCGCGCGAAAGGCAGCGATCCAGAAATTGCGCCTGTTTCAGAGTACGAGGAAATCCGTCTAGAATGCAGGCTTCCCGGCAATCTGGCGCCGATAGCCGGCTGGACACTAAGGTGTTCATCTCTGCATCCGGCAAAAGTTGGCCGCTGCGGAGAATTGCATCAATGCTGCGTCCCCTCTCGCTGCGCGATTGAGATTCACGACGCAGCAGATCTCCGGTCGAAATTAGCGGAATATCAAGCGCGTTTGAGAGGCGCGTACCCTGCGTACCTTTTCCCGATCCGGGAGGTCCCAAGAAGATGATCAATTTGCGCGGTGTTTGCATTTGGACACTCTCCTTGCGTCTTTGGATAGTTTGCTGCGAAAGCAAGGGCGGTTTCAAATTCGCTCGCCCGAATTGGACTACTTGTCCGATCCTTCTGGACGGCCAGAAGCAAACTTCACTGGATCACAATGTTGGCAACGGCCTGAGACAACCCTGGAGTACTGCCAGTTTGTTCCGCCGCCGCTCATCAGCTAAACTCTTTTGAAACAACGTCTTGGGCGTGAAAGTCCACGGTGTAAGCTGGAGAATGCCGCTCAGCTTGCGCAACCCAAGGTCGGCTGTGCCGGCCGCTCCTCAATGAGCGCTCTCAGGAAGAAGAGGATGAAACGTGGATAAGCTCGCGCAAAACATACAGGAAGCCTTTCTAAACACGGCTAGAAAGGATCGGACGTTCCTGACGATTTATCTGATGAGCGGCGTGAAACTGTCAGGTCGGATCAAGAGCTTCGATAAGTATTCAGTTGTGCTCGAATCTAATAACCAGGAGCAGCTTATTTTCAAGCACGCCATTTCGACTGTAGTGGTTTCGCGGCCGCTGACTGCGCCGGCGGGAGCTTCGAGCACTCCGGGTACTCCGGGCGCACCCCCAACAGCCAGCGATTCGGGGGATAGCTAAACTTAGTGCCACCCGTTGAGCCAAATCAGGAACGGGCGCTGATCATTGCGGTGCATCTGACGAGCCGTCCATCGTCCTGGCCTACGGGAGGCCCAGACAGTCGATCGGCGGTCGAGACGCAGGAATCCCTGGACGAACTTCAAACGCTTGTAGAGAGTGCTGGCGCAAAGGTCGTCGATCAAATCACGCAGGTCCGACCGGCGCTCGATTCGGCTACGCTGCTCGGCTCGGGAAAAGTGGACGAAATCAGGGTCAGAGTTTCGGCCGAAGATATCGACACCGTGATCTTCGATCAGGAGCTCACGCCCACGCAACTGCGGAACCTGGAGCGGCGCCTTGATGCGAAGATTCTCGATCGGACCCAACTGATTCTCGATATTTTCGCCCGGCGTGCCCGTACGAGCGAAGGGCAGCTACAGGTCGAACTGGCCCAACTGAATTATCTGTTGCCGCGGCTGGCGGGCCGGGGAACGCAGATGTCGCGATTAGGCGGCGGCATCGGCACTCGTGGCCCAGGGGAAACGCAATTGGAAACCGACCGGCGGCGAATTGCCAAACGGATTGCGAAACTGCGAGCCGATATTGAACGGGTGCGGGCAACGCGCGGAGTACAGCGGTCGCAGCGGCATGCAGTACCGCTTTCTACAGTGAGCCTGGTCGGCTATACCAACGCCGGCAAATCCACTTTGTTCAACCGCCTAACCGGCGCGGGCGTGCTGGCCGACGCCAAGATGTTCGCCACGCTGGATCCGATCGTGCGGCAAATTCGGCTGCCCTCGCAAAGGCGCGTTTTGCTGAGCGATACCGTTGGATTCATTCGCAATCTGCCGACGACATTGGTCGACGCATTTCGGGCCACTTTGGAGGAGGTAACGGCGGCGGCGCTGCTGCTGCACGTGGTCGATATTTCGTCGCCAAATTCCGAGGAGCAGGCCGCGCATGTCTTGAAAGTGTTGGGTGAGATCGGAGCTGAAACAACGCCGCAGTTGCTGGTTTTGAACAAGAGCGATCGGTTGCCGGAAACGGAACAGCCGCAGGATCTCTCGACGATAACGCACCGATTACTCGGCGAGACTGCGCGGCAGAATCAGACGGAGGCGGCGCTGATCTCCGCACACACCGGAGCCGGGTTGAATGAGCTCGCAGAGAAGATCGATCGCGCGCTGGTCCGGGATCCGGTTTCGCGACAGACCTTTCGATTGCCGCTCGGGGAGGGACGGTTGCTGCATTTGCTGCACGAGCGGGCCGCGGTGGTTTCGCAGGAGTACGGAGAAGACTACTGTGAGGTGGTGGCCGAAGTTCCGCAATCGATTCGCAATAAACTGGCGGAATTTGGGGTGAGTTGAAGGGACTGCCGGTTCACGCGTGCGCTTGCAAGAGGGCCAGAAGATCCGTATGTTTTCCCTTGATCCGGATCATCCTCCGTTCTGTGAAGATGCGGGAGGGTGAATTCCAGGATCTCGGCGCAGCCGTGGTCAGCGGCGCAGACGCGAGTTCCTCGATTTCGTGCTCGCCGGGCTCGGAGGCAAGCACGCGGCGCGCTTTCTCGGCCTCATGCGTTTCGGCGACCATGTAAGGGTGAACCTTGGCGCCACCGCCAGTAGCAGTCGCCTGACTGCCTCATCCTCGTGTTGCCAGGGGCCAGCTGGAGGCGAGACGTTCGCGCTCGAGGAGCAATTTCGAAACGCGGCGTTCCAGAGCGGCATTCCCGAGGTGAGTGTGGATCCATCAATTTCAGGCAGCGTGGTGCGCTAGTCGACATCGGCGCCGACGTCGAGCAATAACCTGACGATTGCGAGATCTCCGTGTCTTACGACCAAAGTGTGCAGGCCATCTTTCGCCCCCTGCATTGTGCAACAAGCCGGGATCGGCGTGGATGAGCTTGCGAACCCGAGCAGCATTCTGCTGGAACAATTCAATGCGGCCACGCGCGACCGGCAATTCACGATCAGTGCTCACGGGGACGTCCGAAACGAGGCAGTGATTCTGGCAGCGCAATGAAACCATTACGACCGGATGACTTTCAAAAGAACGTCCTCCGAATACGCCGGGGACGAGAAAGAGCGTTCTCCACTTCCTTCATCGAATTCAAACGTATTCAGAACAGAGCCCGTCTTCGGCTCGATCCAGAGTGCCCGGTAATGCCCGGCCGGAAGGCTGACGAGAAGGTTCGATACTGCGAGTTTTCCACCTCGGCTGCGGTAAAGATAAGCCATGTATGTATCTCCGGGAGCGGCCAGCGCGGAGAGCTTTGCCGAATCCGACGGTTCCTGACGGACGAGCTCGCCCGCAGGCCGCAGCGCCTGCAGATTGAGCGATTCGAAAAACCGGGCCAGAATGCCCAGTTGTTTGCGCAGTTCCGTACTTCCTCCGCCTGGAGTCTCTTTGCTGTACCGGTATTCTCCGCTTTCATGCCCCGCCGTAAACGAGTAATCAAGATTGTTATACAGCGCCCCGCCCGCCGCGAGAAATGCCCATCCCTGCATGCGGTAAGTGGAATCGGCCTGGCCGTTGAAACCCGTTTCGTTATCGCCGATCGGCCGGTTGAGTTCATAATTCGGCGCAATGCTCAGAGCCGGCTGCGCGTAATGAAAGTTAAAGATCGATACGTTCGGGTCCGCATGCTCGATTTTCTTTCCGTCATTTGCGATGTTCTGCGAAATCAGATGGCGCTGCGGCAAATGCCTTTCCGTATCCGTAATTACCGTCGAAATATGCCGCTGCCAATCCGGCGTCACCTTTCCCCAATACGGCTCGTTGCAGATTTCGAAGTAGAGGTTATCGAAAGAATTCACTTCGGTCACGATCTTGCGTACCAGAGCATCCTCCGCCCGCAACAGGTCTGGATGCGTCATCGCAAGCGCTTCCGAGCGCGGCACATTACCGATGCCGTTCACGTTATTCGCGGCATTCAGTGGACTGGCTTTCCATTGCGCGTCTTTGTAGTACGTGCAAAACAAATTGATTTCGGCGATGATGTTGCGGCGCGACGCCTCTCCAAGAAAATCGTGCAGCCGCGTAAAGTATGCCGGATTCCAGCGTGTCAGGTCAAATCGGTTCCCGCCGTCCAGCGCACCCGGTTTGTCGGATCGCATCCAGGGAGAAATGAACCGCTCAGGAACGGGAGCGAGGGTATTGTTCCCAATATGGAAGTCACCCGGCAATTCGCGATAGCTCCCGGTCCATACGCGCGTGAGATTCAAATGATCGCTGGCCAAAGTGTCGAGGTACCGCCGGTAATTGAAATCCTCGTTGATCAGCGCGCCATAATGCTCCCCGGAAGTAACCAAAACAGTCGCTCTCTGACGGAATTCAAAGTAATGAGAATTGCGTTTGTTGAGAGACAGTGGCGCGCCTGCAACCAGCAGCGTCAACGAACACAAAGAGAGCTAGGTACTTCATGGGATTCAGGGAAATCGCAAAGTGTATCACGCGCATCGTTGTCTGCCTCGGCGGGTTGCACTCGCTCCTCCACGCGTCAACTGTGTCGCCGCTCTTCAGCCGCGGCTACACCGTGCTCCCTTCCCCGCAACGAGTGACGCTCGGACCAACGGATTTTGAGTTTACTCAGGCATGGCGACTGGCATCGGACCCGGAAGTACGCTCGGATCTCGCCGTCGGAGATCTCAAGCAGTTGCTGATGGAGCGCTTTCATCTGGCGCTCCAAGCAGCGGATTCACCGGGAGGCAATCGCATCCTGCGTCTCCGGATCGTTCCCAACAGTATCGCGGCGCCCGGCAATGCGCTGGCCGGACAGGCCTATCGCCTCGCGCTCACTTCCAATGCAATCACCATCACCGGCAACACAAGCGCTGGCCTGTTCTATGGTGTTCAAACTTTCGTCCAGCTTCTAAAAGAAAAATCCGGAAAGCTCGAATTGCCGGAAGGCACGATTGAGGACTGGCCGGATATGGAGCTCCGCGTCATCTATTGGGACGACGCGCATCATCTGGAACGCCTCGACGTATTAAAAGCCGCCATTCGCCAGGCATCGTTTTATAAAATCAACGGCTTTGCTCTGAAGCTTGAAGGGCATTTCCAATACCGGCATGCGCCCGCGATTGTCGATCCTTATGCGTTAAGCCCGTCCGAGTTGCAGGAGCTGACGGATTACGCTCTGCGCTACCATGTCCAACTCATTCCCTATCTGGATGGACCCGCGCACGACGCCTTCATTTTGAAACACTCCGAGTACCAGGACCTCCGTGAGTATCCCGACAACAACTACGAGTTCTGCTCGACAAATCCCAAGACCTATGAGCTGTTCCGCGGCATGTTCGAGGACCTGCTCGCGGCGAATAAGGGCGGCAAGTATTTCGTGTTATCGACCGATGAGCCATATTACGTAGGTTTGGCAAACAATTCGCAATGCCAGGAAGGCGCCCGCGCAAAAGAGTTAGGCAGCGTCGGCAAGGTGCTTGCCGAGTTCGTGACCAAGGCCGCCGCATATCTGCACGACCAAGGCCGCACCGTGATCTTCTGGGGTGAATACCCGTTGCAACCGAACGATATCAGCTCGTTGCCAAACTACCTCGTGAACGGCGAGCTGTATGGGCCGCGATTTGATTCCGTTTTTCACAACCACGGCATCCGTCAGATGATCTATACCTATACCGAAGGCGAAGAGCCGCTTTTCCCCGAATACTACCTCCTTCCTTCCAACTGGCGCTTGCATCCCACATCGGAAGAGCCGACGCAAGGCAGAGTACAAGACATGCTCGACACCATCTCGCAGCCAAAGCAAACCGATCTGCTCGGAGTGTTGATTGCAGGGTGGGCCGACGCCGGGCTTCATCCGGAGACCTTCTGGCTCGGCTATGCGACGGGACCGGCAGCGGGCTGGAACCGCCATATTACAAACGCCCAAGAGTTGCAGAGTTCTTTTTACTCTCTCTTTTACGGACGCGACTCCATAGCAATGGGCCGAGTCTACCAACTGATGAGCCAGGGCGCCCAGTTTTGGCAGGACAGTTGGGATACTGGTCCCTCCACGGCGAGAACCCCAATCTGGGGCGATTCCGAAGGCCAGTTCCATCCGCCCAAACCTGCGCACGATCAATACCTGCCGCCGCTGCCGGTGCCCTCCGCCGAAACCCTGCAAGTTGGAACCGATTGGCGCACTCAAAACAAGATACGTCTTGAGCTCGCGACCACCTTTATCTCTCAAAACGATGAACTGCTCGATTTGCTTTACGCGAATGTGCGGCGTGTTCCATTCAACCGATACAACCTGGAAGTCTACGTGTCGATCGCGAGATTGTACCGGCAAAGCCTCATCACGATTCAAGATCTCGGGCGAATCGCCGGTCTTCTAGATCAAGCAGAACGGCAGGCCAAACAAGCGCAACCCCAAAAAGCAGTGGAATCCCTCGACCAGGCTCTCGATCTCGCCCAGCAAATCCGCAATAGCCGCGACGAAGTGCTACAGGATGCCACCACGACCTGGTATAAAGCTTGGTTGCCTCGCGTCGCCCAGGCGAATGGACGTCGCTACCTCGACCAGGTTGACGATGTAAAGGACCACCAACCCATGCGTACCATCGACATGAGCTATCTGGTATATCGTGAATTGCTCTTTCCCCTAGGCGACTGGGTGAAGCAAACCGTAATAAGCAGGAATCGATACGCGGCCGCTCACAAATTGCCGGAACGTCAATTTAAATTCGATTGGAAGAACTGAGACCTATACTAAATCGTGAAACTCCGATGAAACGCCGATCTCTTCTCCGCTCTATCATTCGTCCCGGCTGCGGCGGCTGCCCTTCCGGGTCAATCACCGAAACAAGAAGCTGGACCGCCGATAATCCCGCCCGGGATCAATGAAACTCCGAACACACCCGTTGTGCCGGCGGACCAAACCTCCGACAACCTACTCACTACCTTTTCGCCCGAACAGATGGCGGCGCTTTCAAAGCTTGGGGAACTGATAGCGCCGCCTTGGAATGGAAACCCGGGAGCCCGTGAGGCAGGCGCCGCCGAGTTCCTCGATTTCCTGATTGGCTGTTCTCCGCAGCGGCGCATTGCGCTATATAAGAGCGGTCTGGACACTCTGAACCATCGCTCGCAAGACAAGTTCGGAAAGCCATTCGGACTGATTACTCCGCAGCAAGCCGATTCCCTACTCGCTCCTTTGCGCGAACCGTGGACCTATGGAAACGCCGCTAACGACGACTTCCATGCCTTTTTGCTGGCCGCCAAAGACGATCTCTTGCGCGCCACCATAAACTCACGTCCTTATATCGATGCGGTCTCCCAAACGAGGCGGCCGCGAAATGCGTCAGCGTTTTATTGGTATCCGATCAACTGACATGTTTCACCGCACTTATGACGTTCTCATTATCGGTTCCGGCGCTTCCGGCGGAACAACAGCGCGGCAGCTTACCAGAAAAGGACTCCACTGCCTGATGCTCGACGCCGGTCCTGCGGTGGATTTCGGGCGCGACCGCGAATTGAAAAAAGTTTACACGCTCCCGTATCGCGGTTTCGGCCGCCCCGGCCGTTTCCCTCATGTGACCCAGGCCGACGAATACACCGAGAACGTTTGGGCGGATGAGAAACAAAACCCGTACACATATCCGGAAGACGATCCTTATTATTGGGTTCGAGTACGGCTGGTAGGCGGCAAGACGCTATTCTGGGGCCGCGCCTGCTGGCGTCTCAGTAATTTTGAATTCAAGTGCAAAGACCACGACGGCTTCGGCGAAAACTGGCCCATCGAATACAGCGATCTCGCGCCCTATTATGACCAGGTTGAGCCGATGCTCCGCGTTACGGGAAGAAAAGAAGGCCTGCCGCAGCTGCCCGATGGCGTTTTTATAGAAGACAACTCCCGGGATTCGGAAGCTTCGCAACGTTTCATTCAAGCCGCCAAACGGCGCGGCATTGCCACTACGAAGGAACGAGTCGCTACCGGCCAGCTCGCAAGTTCCGTCAATCGCATGCTGCCCGATGCCCTCGAGACCGGAAAGCTGCAGATCGTCTCGAATGCCGTCGTCCGGCAAATCACCACGGACCGCGGCACCGGCCTCGCCAATGGAGCAATTTACATCGATCGCCGCAGTAAACAGGAGTTTCATGCCAAAGCGCGCGTGGTCGTAGTCGGCGCGTCCTGCCTGGAAAGCACCCGCCTGCTGCTCAACTCCGGCCTCGCAAACTCGAGCGGAGTGCTTGGCCATTACCTGTTCGATCAGTTCTATGTGAAGGACGTAGTGAGCTGCGTTGTGCCCGAAGCGCGCGGAGGCAATCCACGCCGCGGCCTGATCGGCGGCGACGGATACGTTCCGCGCTTCCGCAATCTCACCACGCGCGAGAAGAATTTCATTCGAGGCTATTCCATGGATTTCGGAAGCGGCGGCACTCCGCGTCCGGAACTCATTCCGCAATACGGCGCTGAGCTTTTCAAGAGCCTGGCAGACCTGCAGGGGTCTTCTTTTGGACTGACAGCCATGGGCGAAGTACTCCCACGATATGAAAATTACGTTGAAATTGACAAATCAACAGTCGACGCCTGGGGCATTCCGGCTCTTCACATCCGCGCGAAATACACCGAAAACGAATTTGCCATGGCAAAAGATGCAATGAACGTTGCCGGCGAACTCTGTCATGATGCTGGATTCGAAGTTCTCGCCAAACACTCGCAGATGGTGCCGCCCGGCGAGAGCATACACGAACTGGGCACTTGCCGCATGGGCGACAATCCAAAGACATCGGTTTTGAACAAGTGGAACCAGACGCACGACATTAAGAACTTATTCGTGGTCGACGGCAGCTCATTTGTTTCTGGCGGTTCGCAAAATCCCACGCTGACCATTTGCGCCCTGGCCATGCGCGCTTCCGATCATCTGGCGGAACGAATGCGCCGGGGGGATATCTAATGCGAAACTTGCTCGCCGCCTCGCTCATGCTCTCGATCGTGGCGGCTCATTCAACCGCGCAGACCACGCCGGTCGGCCAACCCATTCCGTTCAGCCATAAACAGCACGCCGAAACGGCTCACCTCAAATGCAGCGATTGCCATAAGCTCGCGCCCTCCGGCGAAGTCGTCTCCATTCCAACAGGCAAGAGCTGCATGACCTGCCACCGCCAAATTGCAAAGGACAGTCCCGCCATCAAAGATCTAAAATCCTATGTTGACGAAAATCAGGCAGTGCCGTGGATTCGCGTTTACGAGATCCCGAGCTTCGTCGAGTTCAGCCATAAGACTCACCTGGATGCAAACGCGAGCTGCGAAACCTGTCACGGGCCCGTCTCGACGCGTGACCACCTTTGGCGCGAAACTGATATCAGCATGGGCGGCTGTCTGAGCTGTCATCGCGCAAAGAACGCCAACACCAGTTGCAACACCTGCCACAACCTGGATAATTAAGCCGTCAAAATATTCTTACAGTACCGGAAACACTTGCGTACTTCGGCAATCGTATTCAGCCCAGGTTGATCGTCGTTATATTCGTATTCGATATTCGCCGGGATCGCATACCGTTTTCGCTTGAGCAGCAGCAGCACCTGCTTTGATCGGCGTATCGCCCTGTCCGAACGGCACCGCCGGACCGTGATTCTTCTTGCGGTCCTTGATGTGCAGCGAAAGAATCTTCGAATGATGCTGCTCGATGTAGGAGACCGGCTCGTATCCGCCCGCGGTGAAATGTCCGATATCCAAATTGATGTAAAACTCGGGCGACATGGCGAGTCCTCTCGCGAAACTTTCCGGCGTAGCGAACTGGTTTGGATCGCTCGTTTGATCATGACCATGCATCGCCACCTTCACCTTGTATTTCTCCGCTAAAGGCGCGAGCCGCTTCGCGCAAGTAAGCGTCGTAGACGTGGTAATGATATCCGTCCCGAGCGCTTTCGTCATTTGGAAGCCTCGATCAAGCTCCGCATCGGAGAAGCGGTCACTGAAGTTCAGCGAATACGCATAGAGATCAATGCCCGCATTGTCGAATTTCCCCCGAATCCCTTTGAAATAGCTCAGCGGAGTGGTAAGCCGCCAGTGCTTAAGCTGCTCGCCTTTCAAGTCTGCTGGTTCCACGTGCCCCATGTAGAGTTCGCACTCGCCGATGCCAATCTCCTTCATGGCGGCAATCGCCGCATCCAAAGAAAGGTCCCGGAAACTGTAACTCTGGACGCCTAATTGCACGCCGTCAATTTTCGAGTCGATCTCCGCCGCCGCGGACGCGGCACCCACCGCCAAAGCTGCTGCAAGTTTTCCAAACCGCCGTCGTGAATACACGTGTTCCGCTCCAGTATTCAAGATTCTACCGGGCCCCTACCCGAGATCCTTGCAGGCTACACGGAAGTTTGTGTCTAATCAAGTGTAAGAGCATGGATATCGTCAATCCGAAAGAGCTGTACGAATGGTGTCGCGTCCCCTACGATCAACTTCCGGCACATCCAGATCTGCGCACCGCTTTCCGGATGGTTCAGGATTCCGCGGAAATGGGCCGCTTGATGGCCCGGGAATTTGCTGACGTGATCCAGGCCAATAACAAAGACGGCCGGCCGACGCGCGCGATTATCCCCTGCGGCCCTACCTGCTGGTACGCACCCTTCACAGAAATCGTGAATCGCCAGAAGATTTCGCTACGCGCCCTGACCACCTTCCACATGGACGAGTGCCTGGACTGGCAAGCCCAACCGCTCCCCGCCAATCATCCCTACAATTTCGGAGCTTTTCTCGAAAAGCATTTCTATGGTGGGATCGATCCTTCGCTCGCGATCCCACTGGAGCAACGGTTCCCTTTGCTGCCCTCAACTATCGAACGCGTACGCACTGCGATAGCCGAAGCCCCGCTGGACATCACCTTGGGAGGGTGGGGGCAAGACGGTCACCTCGCCTATAACCAGGCGCGCAGATATCCATTCAGCCAAATTTCCATTGAAGATCTCGCTGCCTCCACTATTCGCATTCAGGAAAATAATCCGGATACCGTCATAGCCTTGGCCCAGCGCACGTTTGGAACGGCATACCAATTCGTCCCACCCATGTCAGTTACGCTCGGCATCCGGGAATGCTTGTCCGCTCGCAAGGTCAGAGTTTTTAGCGACACCGGGGCCTGGAAGCAAACCGCACTGAGGGTAGCGCTGTTTTCTGCGCCTACAACTGAATACCCGATGACTCTCTTGCAACGCCACCCTGACGCAATCATCACCGCGACGGTTGATACCGCCCGTCACCCCATCAGCGAACATCCGGAATGGGAACTCTTCTGACCCACCCTTCTGGCCTTCGATATCGGCTCCTCGTTGGTGTGGGCGGAATCGGAACGGGCCTCGTCTTAGCCCTCGAAGGCGACGATACTTTAGGACGGAACGAAAGCCGGGCAGCACGCTTACTCGACGCCCGGGATTACTGCAAGCTGCACATCATCACTCATTACGTAGCAGTCCTGCTCGGCCCGCAAACTCAGGTGGTCCCGGTCGGCAAGGTCGGCGACGACGACGCGGGCCACCGTTTACTTGCCGAAATGGCGTCGGCAGGGCTCGACACCCGCCACATCGAAGTCCTTAAGGGCGGCCGTACACTTCTCAGCGTCTGTTTCCAATACCCGGACGGTTCCGGCGGAAACCTTACCACTAATGCATCCGCAGCTTCCAGATTGACCGCCGCCGATGTGGACCGGTGCACAGACCTGCTGACCGAAGCTGGGCGGCATTGCATCGCCCTCGCTGTTCCCGAAGCGCCGCTCGACGCTCGCGATTACCTCCTTAAGAAAGCCGGGGCGGCGAATGCGTTTCGCGCCGCGTCCTTCACTTCGGCCGAAATCCAAACTGCAAAAAATGCCAGGATGATTTCAAACGTGGACCTGCTCGCCATCAACCAGGAGGAAGCACAAACGCTCGTTGGTGACGCGTTCAACCCCGCTAAACCGCAATCCTTTTTGGACCGCTGCGCCAGCGTCATCCAATCCGAACAGCCGGCCTGCAAGATCATTGTCACTGCCGGCAAGCACGGCGCCTTCGCATTTGCAGACAGCGCCTGGGAGCACCGCATCGCGCTGGATGTCCCGGTCGCCAGCGCCGCCGGAGCGGGTGATGCATTGCTCGCCGGAACCTTGTCAGGCCTCGCGCTCGGATTGCCCTTCACATCACGCCCGCTAGACCATACAAGTGCTTTCGATCTCGGCATGCTCCTGGCCGCTTATTCGGTAACATCCCCCCATACAATCCACCCGGACGCGAATCGCAACACCTTACGGGCATTTGCCCATGAGTACGGGATGCACACACAGCTTTCTTACTTTCGCTTGATCGCCTCGAGACGTAAGCAGCCGGCCGCGGCACGTAGTCGGACCGCTTTACTCTGATCCTCCAGCCGCGCTGCAATCTCCGGTTCGAGCGCCGGATTGTTCCACAACACGAGCGAATGAATTGCCGCCGCCCGCACCGACCAATTCTTGTCCTGCAGTGCATCGCGCAGCGCCTCCAACGTTCTTTTATTCTCGGACCGGCCTAGCAGCAGGGCCGCAGTGGCCCTGCCGGAGACACCCGAATCCGACAACAGAGCCTGCATCGATGCCACGCCTTCTCCCAAGCCCGGAACAGGCGCGAACCCAACACCCTGGCGCAGCGCGAACATAAACATTGCCTTAGGCGTATGCACCATGCGCATCGCCTCGCGAAATTCTTTACTGATGAAGAAGGAAGCCGTCTTCTTGTCTCCGCTAAGAACAGCAAACAGTGCATCTTTCCCGGCCGGGTCGTTTAGTTCGAACAGCGCCTTCGCCGCGGCGAAACTGACTTCCGGCACATGATCCGCCAGCGCCTTCCGTAGAGCAAGAATCGTGCGTTTACTCTTGAGGTCCTCGAGGCTGGCGATGGCGGCAAGCCGCACCTGAACGTCCTTGTCGTCGAGCATCGCCTCCAACCGTCCAAGAAACGGTTCTCGCGCCGCCGCCAGGCTGAGCGCGATGACGGCTTGCTTTCGGGTCTTCGGATTCTTATCTCCTAGCGCCTGCTCAAGCATGTCGGCTGCTGGCTT
>CAVYDZ010000011.1:0-99075 GCA_963767485.1 Terriglobia bacterium
GACGACATCGAGCAGTACCTCCGAGCCCGGCTCAAAAAGCATGCCCGAGTGAAAACAAAGGACGGCTTTCGCGAGTTGGGAATTCTCAAAGCAACAACAATACATCAGGAGTTCCGGGTACTGCGCCGGGTGCTGAACGTGGCGGTGAGAAAGAAGTTCCTGCCAGCCAATCCTTGTGCGGGAGTCGAGTTTCCTGTATCAATCCGCGGGTTGTTCCGGCCGCACTACGTCACGTGGTCGGAGCAGCAGATGATCGAGTTCCACGCGCCCGAGCATCTCCGGAACGCGGTGCGTATCATCACGGAAACTGGTTTACGCGTATATAAGGAATTGATGTCGATGAAGAAGGATCAAGTAGATCTCGACAACGCCGTGGTTTGGATTCCAGATTCGAAAACGCCGAACGGTGTGGCGGAAGTGCCGCTCACGCCGCTTGCAGTGCAGGCGTTCCAGGACCAACTTCGAATTGCGGGTGCGGGGACCTATTTGTTTCCGAGCGACAAGAATAAATCCGGGCACCAGACGACGCTCAAGACTGTCTGGCACAAGACCCTGAAACGCGCGAAGCTTTCCTATTTTCGGATTTACGACCTCCGTTCGACGTACGCCACCCGGCTCAGCGCCGGCGGCGTTGCGGACGAGTGGGTGACGCAGATGCTTCGTCAAGGCGATGCGAAAGTCTTCAAGAAGTACTCGCAGATGAAGCTGCAGATGAAACGCGAGGCTCTCGAAAAGATCAACCGCCACGCCAATGAGGCGAAGGGTTTTGATACAGCAAAGGTGCAATGAACGGGGTTTTGATACAGTTCTGATACAGTTTCGGGCTGAGAACGAGTTTCGGAATGGTTGGTTGGACGAGAAGTGGTTTAGAATCAATTAGGCAACACATGTCGGGGCGTAGCGCAGCCTGGTAGCGCACCTGCCTTGGGCGCAGGGGGTCGTGTGTTCGAATCACACCGCCCCGACCATTTTTTCAAGACTTCCAGCAAGGCTGTATCGGCAGACTGGCCGTTCCCCGGAACACCCCTGGACCCGCCACGGCTCAAGATCGGACACACTCCATTCAGGTTTGGGATCCAGTACTTCCGACTATTGCGGCCTCCGTTGCGATTCCCTATCCTGAAGTGGCGTTTCGCCCGAAAGACGTTCCGGGACTCTGCTGGAAGCTCCGATTCTGGCAGACGGACGCATGGGCCGCCTGATGGTGGATGCGACCAACCGTAAGGTCGTCTGGGACCATCACTCACTACGGAGAGATTCGAGGACGACAGAAGACCCCTCGATAGGCGGCTTTAGAGCAGAAACCGCCTGGCGCTGGACTGGTCTGGAGCGCCACCCGGCGAGACCGGGATTCGAGGACGGCGGAACCCCTCTCGATAGGCGGTCTCACTTGCCAGATCGATTGCTTCGCCAAGTAATCTGTCGTGACTATCAGCCCGCGACACGGGCAGGCCCGTTTCGGAGCACATCCGTGTTGACAACTTGCATCATTTGGGCGCAGGGGGTCGTGTGTTCGAATCACACCGCCCCGACCATTTCTCACCTCTCAGTTTTGCAATACGGCGCGCGCCACGAATCTGTCAGGCGCGCTGCCAACGTGGCGGAATGGATAACAGGTAATCAGCGTCAAAACTGCCGCCTTGTGGCTTGCGAGTACCGACAGATCGTCCGGGCTAACTACGTCGATCGATTTCACCCTGTAAACATGGGCGCGATCGGTTGTGACCCGAATCATGTCACCGATCCGCAGTTTGCGGAGGGGCCAGAACGCGGTGTCCCGATGTCCGGCAATTACGGAATTACCCGGCGAGCCCGGCGCCGCCGTACCAGCCAGATGAACCGCCGCCACCGCAAGTGCCTGGTCTTCGTCGCCGTCCACCAACGCGACTGAGAGATTCAGGCGGGGGATTTGTAACCTTCCCGTGACTCGCAACTGATTCAATGCCGGATCGATCGCGTGCAAAGGTGCGGTCAGCAAAGGGATCGCGCCGCCTCGTGCGGACACAGTTTCGAAAATCTGATACTGCAACACATTCAGGCCGGCCACCGTGAGCAGGAGAATGCCCGCGGTTACCAGTACCCGCTCCCCAACTCGTGAAATCTCCGCCGGTTTCATTGCGTCGGATAGGCGGTTAATTCCGCCGGAATCTGCTTTTCTGGAGCGTGCCGCTGCCGCAACACCTTGACCAGAGCCTCTAAACGGCGGTTTCGTGTCTGGAGCCGCTCCACTTCTCCCGCGGAAATCGCCGCTGCCGGTGCTGGTGAATGCTCCGTTGGAGCTGGCGCATTAGTTCGCGCCAGTTGCAGCGGCGCAGGCGCTTTTTCCACTATTTGCACGGTTTGCTGCGCTGCCTCATTCCGGTAACCCACCCAGCATGTCAGAAAGCCCGCAATCAGGCAGACCGCGACCGCGGCGGCCAGTATTTTTCTTCGCTGGCCGTGGGAGTCGCCCGGACCGGGGTTCTGATATGGCATCAGAAACCAGTCATCCGGGAATGTGGAGCGGCCCGATTGTGCGGTTTGCGATTGCTCTTCAGCTTGTTGCATCGCGGCGATATTTAAGATTGCGTCCGAAGCACGCGTAACGCTAACGCGCCGCCGAGCAGAAATAAGCCGAGAAGCGCGTATAAATAGGTGTTGCTTGCCGTCTTCGGCAAATGACGGCGCGTGTGGGCGGGCATATTGCTTGCCATTTCCTGTGTCGGGCTAGCTGAGGCGTTCGCCGGGGGAACGTACTTTGCGGCCTTAACTCCCTGGCCGGTATTCTCCGGGGTTACTCGCTCCGGCGACAGCAGCCACAACGTCACGACTTTCATATCGTCCGGAGAAAGATTGGCGGGCAGCTTGTCATAGACCGGATCTACTGCCATCACCGTTTGCGCGGTTTCGCCCGTGAGCTTTACCGCTTCCGCCTTCGGATACACAAATTCCAAGGGCGCCGGACAGGCGGAGCATTGCCAAGCTCTCAGCGGCTGCAGGTTATCACTGGTTTTGAAGTACGCCAAATGGTCGTTCGAAAGGATGGAAATCTTTCTGTTGGGAACCGTCAGAATCAAGTGGTGTTCGGCGGGATCCTGCGCGTTGGATACACGGACAATTGCGCGGTCCGGAAGCCGGTCTTCCACGGCAAAGGTGTAGGTGCCGGGCTTCAATTCCCCCCCAGGAATTTCAGTTTGCGACGCGAGTGTCACCGACTGCGTGCTTTCCGCCGAGAAAGCCGGAAGCGCTGGCAAGAATAAAGGTGCTACAACAGCGACTAGTCCGAAGAGCGACGTTTTCATAGGATTCTCCTATTCCGTAACTACGCCAGAATAGGTGGAAACGGATGTTCGGAAAACCAGATCGGTACTTTCTGATCGTCACGGCTTAGAGGTAGTACTAATTTAGGCTTGACAGAATGGAACTGGCCTCAATGGCCTTTTGGGAATGTCTACCGGTGCAGGTTTGGAACCTCGTGTCGTCGTCGTGCATCGCGGAGCCCGCGATGCGTATCAGGCCGCCGCTGCTCTGGCGAAGGCTGGGCTGCTTGAACGGCTGGTAACTGACCTTTATTGGGCAAACGATCCGGGGTGGCAGACAAAACTATTCACGATACTGCCTTCCGCCATCCAGCACCTTTTACGGCAGCGTCACCATCCCCGCATCCCGGGTAATCTGGTCCGGCAGACGCCGCTCTCCGGGTTAACCTCTTACCTGCTGGAAAAAGGCCGCGCGATTCCGTTTTCCATCCGGCGCGGCGCGATTCGGCGGACTGACGCTTTACTGGGCCATACCGCCGGAACACTCGCGGCCCGCACTGGATCCTTGCTGCTGAGCTACAGCTATTACGGCTATACTGCCTTTTCGAGCTACGGCCGCCCCGGCATTCTGTTTCAGCTTCACCCTCACCCGGTGAGCGTGCGCCGCATACTCGAACAGGAATTGGCTGCGCATCCGGATTGCGCCGAGTCACTCCGCAAAGAGTGGGAGCTTTCCCTTCCGCCCGCTGACTTCGACCGCCTCGTTGCGGAAACAAAAATGGCTGGCCAGTTTCTAGCCGCGTCCTCATTCACTCGCCAGACACTGATCGAAAACGGAGCTTTGCCCGATTCGATCCGGGTGGTACCCTATGGCGTCGATTTGAACCGCTTCTCGCCTGGCCCGGAGCGCCGTCCGCGTGCCGGCCCCCTGCATCTCCTGTTTGTGGGCACCATCAACCAGCGAAAAGGCATCAAGTACCTGCTCGAAGCGCTGCGGCTATTGGCTAACGCTCCGGTTGAACTCACGGTGTGTGGACGCGTGGTCGACAATCTCGCATTGTTCGCGCCCTTTGGAGATCGCGTAACAATTCGCCCTTCGGTGAGTCTGGCCGAACTGCAGGCGGCTTATCGCGATGCGGACCTGTTTGTATTCCCTTCGGTAGCCGAAGGCTTCGGCCTGGTGCTGCTCGAATCACTGGCTTCCGGTCTTCCGATTCTGAGCACGACGCACACGGCCGCGCCGGATCTGATTGAACATGGCCGGGAGGGATTCATCGTTGCGCCCCGCCGTCCGGACCTTGTGGCCGCCAACATTGAGTGGGCGCTCGGCCATCGCAAGGAGCTATTCGAGATGAGGGCGGCGGCCCGTGAACGAGCCGAATTCTTCACCTGGGAACGGTTTCAAGCTGGGCATCGTAGCCGCGGTGCGTGAGTTCACCTCTGCGTCAAAGGCGACCGATCACTCCGGCGCCTGAAATTCCAGCCGGGCTTTCTCGTATTCGTCCGCGTAGAACCGGGCTTTTGCGAATTGGTGCGTCGCAATGGCGCGCTCCATTTGCCGTAGGTTGAATTGGAGCCGCTCGGGTCCGGCAGGAATCGCTTCAGCGGCCGGCTTGGCCGACCAAGCTCGTAGAGCGCCCCAAACCAGGCCGGTCCACTCTGCAATCAGCGAACCGAAGCCAAGCCGCCCGGCCGCGCTGGCGATGGTCGGCGGAGGCCTGTTCGAATACCGAAAGCATTTCTTTACCAAACGAACTCCTATGTTTGGCAGGATACAGTTTCAGCAAGAGACGGTAAATAAAGGTCATAGCTGCGCCTCCCGAGCTCGCAATCGGACGGATCCGGCCTCGGCCAAGTGCCGCATCCGTTCCAGTTCGTTTTTTAAAATAGAGATGCCGTTGCCGGTGAGCCGGTACGTCTGCTTGTCGCGTGACGTATCGGGCTGCTCGAATCGCTCAATCCAGCCGTCTTCGAGCAGGCGTCGGAGCGCCCCGTAGAGGGTGCCGGTGCTCAGCCGCACGCGACCGTCGCTTACGACTTCGATATCTTTCAATAACGCGTATCCGTGCCGCTCCCGATCGGCCAAGCTAAGCAGGATCAAGAGCACCGGCTCGGTGACATGTCGCATGTTGACATGTTATCTAACGCCATACTGCTTGTCAACATTTCATCACGAGAACCGTCATGTCATCGTGCTGCGGCGCTCCCCCGGTAAACGCGTCGGCGGCCTTGAAGATCGCTTTGACGATGTCTTCGGCCGTTCCGTCCGCGGCCTCCTCTGCAGCGAGCATCATCGCCTCTTCGCCCCATTCCTCGTCCGCCGCGCTCATGGCCTCGCTGATGCCATCCGTGTAGGTCAGCAATATATCTCCGGCGTTGACGTCAAGCAAACCCTCTTCATAATGAACAGTCTTTGAGCAGTCCAATGACCGGTCCTCCGGCTTCGAGACGCACCCGCCTGGAGGAACCACCAGCGGATCGCTGCAACAGCACGGGCGGATTGTGCCCGGCGTTGACATAGCGCAACCGGCACGCCCCCGGATCGTAGATTCCGAAGAAAAACGTCGCATACCGGTTCACTGCGGATGATTCGTAGATCAGCCGGTTCATGTCCGCCATAAGTTGCGGCAAGCCGTTCGAAGCCGCCAAAGTCATAGTGCGCAAGCAAGCGCGCAAACTGGCCATCAGCAACGCTGCGGAAATACCCTTGCCCGAGACGTCGCCGATCGCAAGTCCCAGCAGGCCATCTTCCATCTCGATCGCATCGTAGTAATCGCCGCCCACGCCGAACACGGTGCGGCACGATCCGGACAAACTGACGCCTGGAAGCACTGGGAGATGCTGGGGAAACAAGCGTTCCTGTACTTCGCGGGCGATCTCCATCTCGCGCGCGGTCTGCGCGCGTTCGATAACCGCCTCCGCGAGCGATGCAGCCGCTTCGTTCAGTTCCAGGCCCAATCCGGTCTGCACGCCCACCGACTCGAGCAATCGCAGATCGGACGGGGTGTACGGCTCTTCGGAGCGCTTCGGTCCGAGGGCCATGGCGCCGAGCAAGTGCGTTCTTCCGGGTAGCGGCAACAGCAGTTCCGGCTTTTCGGAGCCTAGCGGGCCGTGATTTTCGGTAAAGACGGGAGCGAGCGGAGTTTGCCCGCTCCAGCTTCCGCAGGGGACTGGTGTCAAGGAACTCCCGACCGATCGCATAAGCCGGTTCCAAAGCACCGTTGCGGCACAACAGCACAGCAATTTGTTCCACGTGCAGCGCATCCGCAATCTGATGCGAAACGAACTTGATCAGCGCGCCGGGATCCGAAATACTTTGCGCGCTCTTTGCGAGGTTCGCCAGCATGACCTCGGCGTTGTACGCCTCGCGAAAAAACTTCCGGTCGATCCATTGTCGTAGGAGGTCGCTCGGCGATTTCTTTGTGGAATAGAGAATAGCGAAGGCGAGGAGGACAATTGTCCAGGTAACAGTTTTGTGCGATCGAGTGGCGGTGCTCAACGAGCGGGATGAGCAACCAACCATAACAGGGAAGCGGCTCCGATAAAGCGGAGAATGTTCACCGTCGTGCGCGCCAGCAGGTACATGGTCCCCATGCGCAGCAGAATGCGCACATCCATCGCCCGCTGCACAACTACGACATAGGCCAGAGTAAGCGGGAAAAACAACATCAACCCACAGCTCAGATAATCGAGCCATCGAATGTTACCCGGATCGGAAACGCCCAATGCCGGCAGTAGTCCCCAGATGATGAGCATGCTTCCGAGGCCGATAATGGAGCCGGCCAGCAATACCTGAAGGCGCCGCCGTGAATCGGGCGAGGAGGCGGTCCGCAGCTTATCGATGATGAGAAGCCAGTAGAGCGCCATGCAGGCAAAAGCTGTCCAGTTCAGCACGTGAGTAATGACCCCGTCAATCGCCGGCGCATTCGGGAAAAGCGACAAGCGATACCAGTAGGCGTAATCAGTGAGGAGCTCGGGAACAAGTACGGCGATAAGCACCGCCAGAACAAGCCATTTGATCCAAGGCAAACGCCTGTCGAGGCGCGCCCGTTCAGGGAAGAATATGCCGAGAAAGAGCAGCGCTCCTACCGCCAGCGTCATCACAATCATGTGCCACGCCAGCCGGAAGCCCAGCAATGCCGGAACCCAGTTGTACGTTCCAATCGAAATGTAAACTTCCGGGTAGGTGAGCAGGAAGAGAATGAACCAGGCGTTTGGATCGCGCGGCCGTGCCAGGGCCACCCAGCAGCCGAGGACCAGGCAAAAAAGCGGCACAAGAATGGAAACGACGATGAGGAAGACCGCCTCCCTGGTTCTCCTCTGCAGGGGAGGGTCGAAGGCGGAGCTATCTTTGGGAGAACCGGCGAACGTGATGGCGGCCGTCAATCTCTGTCCATTGCGTTTGCGGACGTCGACCCGCAGTAAATCGCCGGGATGGGCGTACCAGCGGATATGCTGCCAGAGAGCCTGGCCATTGAAAGGAAGGCCGTCGATAGTTTCAACGGTATCGCCGTCTGAAAGCCCGGCTCGCTTGGCTGCCTCCGTAACTCCCGCGAGCGAGCGCCGTTCTATTCGGAAGGGCGTTGTTACCTGATTGCGGAGATTGAAGTATGCGATGACGGTTGAGGCAGAGCCGGCAACCTGATACGTCCCGGCGATCACGATATACAGAACGAGAAGGCCGTAGAGCATCCGTCCCGCGGAACTCGTCAGGTTGCTAGTGGAACGCCCGCGCACGCTTGCTATTAGATCGCATGACGCCAAGGCTTAATCCCAAAGCACCTGCAGGCCGACGCCTTCATATAACGACAGCCGACTGTCATTCGAAACCAGCGGACACTCTTCGCCGAGCGCCTGCGCGATCAGCATCCGGTCAAAAGGGTCACGATGTTCTGGAAATGTGGGCAGCGTGTTAAGAGCCGCAGTATGGTCTAGGGTGATCGGCAACAAGCGGGCGCCAAGTTCTTCTATTTTCCGCACCACCAGATCGTTATTCAAACCACGGAGGATGAGACTTCGTTTCAAAGCGATCTCCCACGGAGTCACAATACTTACAAGCAACTCCGCGTCCGCGTTCGTTAAACGCCGGCGCGTTTTGCCGGGCAGCGTGTCATCCAGAGCCCGGCAAAAAGCGACCGTATCAAGCAGATACTTCACCTACTCGAGATCTTCGAAGAGCGCTGTTTTAGCTTTTTCTTCGATCGAGTCCCATCCTGGAGGAGAGATGCGGTCAGGCCGGGCATGGATCCGAATCCCTTCCGCGTCTTCGGCACGACACGCACCAATTCCACCGCATCTTTGCCGTGATTCGTAATCACTACCCGCTCGCCGCGCATGGCAGCTTTCACCAGCTTCGGCAGGTTGTTCTTGGCTTCGGCGATTCCATATTCCATGACGTAGTAGCTATCTTTGATAGCCATTTTATCGCAAATGATCGCGAGCCACTTTATCGCAAATGATCGCGTGGATATCAACACTGGTATTCACGCAGCCGGTTCGGATTCGTCCTCCAGCAGAGCTTCCCGAATGAACTCTATCTCCTGCGCCAAAGCGTCGGCCATCCGGCGGCACGGGCCGCAAACCAGCATGTGCTCTTCGACCTCGTCTTCCTCGGCGCTATCGAGGCGGCCTAGCAGGTACAGCTCCAGGGAATCGAGCGTCGGATGGGAATCAAAACAGTTCATTCATGAGGACCATCGGCACAAGATGGCTCAAACTTTAGGTGGTGCGATAAAGTGTTT
This sequence comes from Terriglobia bacterium, assembly GCA_963767485.1. GTDB lineage: Bacteria > Acidobacteriota > Terriglobia > Bryobacterales > Bryobacteraceae > Bog-105. The sequence goes on from CAVYDZ010000011.1 coordinate 8,981, forward strand.
TTTCGCCCTGCGACAGACTTTCCTGGAGGAAATCGGAGCACTCCGATAGGCCGACCGGCCGGGTGCTTACTTCCTTGCGAACAGAACCCTGAATAGCTCACCGTACCGGCTCGCCAGAATAACCCACAGAATCAGCGCCACGACCCCCAATCCGATGCCGGATGGATTCATCGTCAGGTGAAAGACCAAAATGTTTGAGATCAGCGCCCCCACTAACACCAGCGCCAGACGCACGTATTGGTTACTAAGCAGGAGCACTCCCACCAGGATCTGCACACCGAATACAAATGCGGCGTAGTGCGAAGCCGCCAATAACCCCAGAAACGTCCCGGCCATGCCGGCTGGTGGAGGCGCCGGGATGAAGTGAAGAAATCCATTGAGCCCGAATGTCAGAAAAATCAGCCCAAGCAGGATACGCGCCAGGAGCGCTGCGATCTTCATCTCGATATCCTATCCGGCTCGCGCCTTACGTAATGAGCAAATTGCCAAACGCCCTGGGCCAGCAGCCATGTCCCGCTCAGAAAAACCGCCAGCATATTCTGCGGGCGCTCTGGCACATTCATCAGGGCAAAAGGAACACCTGAAATTGCGAGGATGAGCGCCGACCGCCAACTATACGGCCGCTCTGACCACTGCCGCCCAAAGTACACGGCGATTCCGATTACCGCCATCGCAACTGCGATTCCCCAGCGCCCTCTAAAGAGATGGGTAAGCGCCGGCCCGATCAGAAGGAAGCAAATTCCTCCCATGCGGAAAGTAGACGCATTTTGCCTGGCGCTCACTTCCGATGCAGAGCCCATTGTGAGCAGATATTGGCCTTCCGGAGGGCCCTGGCGGGGCGGCGGCACGTAACCGGTCCTCGGATACGTAAGGCGCGCCTTCACCGCGGCGATGATTCTCCGGTCCCAAATGAAGAGCGTCAAGAACACGAGGCCAGCAAGAATAAACGCGGCCAGCATCCAAACGTTCGGAAACCACATGCGCCAGGCAAATCCAAGCCCGCCTATCGCTGCTAGCGCCAAGCCAAAGAACACTTCCGGCAGCCCGTCGATGAACCAGTACGCGGCGGCTTCCCGCCCGAACTGATCTTGCGGTTTAAACATTCCCCGCAATATAGCTATGCAGTTGCTGAATCGTTTCCTCGTGGGAGGAAATGATCCACTTCACCAGATCTCCAATCGAAACGATGCCGGCCAGTTTGCCGTTCTGCTCAACGACCGGCAGATGCCGCACCCGGTTCTCGGTCATCACGCGCATGGCCCGGTCGACCGAGCAATCGAGCGGGACCGTCACCGCGGGGGACGCCATGATCTCGCTCACCTTTGTATCCTTCGACGAACGCCCTTTGAGGATGATCTTGCGCGCGTAATCGCGTTCCGAGAGCACCCCGGTCAGTTGATCGCCCTCCATCACAAGGAGCGCTCCGATTTGTCTGCTGGCCATCGACGCGAGCGCGTCGTACACCGTCTCGTTCGGACCGATGGTCCAAACCTGTCCGCCCTTCTGCTGCAGGATTGCGGAGACACGGTCCAATACTTCCATGGCATCACCTCCCAGGCGAGCATTATACGTCTGCCAGGAGCAACCGGTCAGCCTTTCAGCCGTTCAACCTGCTGCTCCGCTACGGAGCGCCCACACCACCCCGGGGAAGTTCCCAGGTTTTCTTTTGCTCCGGCCCAGCATCTTATCTGCATGGCAGACGAGTCCCAGCCTTCCGCAAACAGCTCCGAGCGTTCTACAGCCGATAATGTCCGGGAGTTGGCGGACGCGAGCAAACAACTCCTCGAAGCCGGCAAACAGGTGACCGATAACCTGGCTGAATTGTCGCGGCGCGTTGAGCATGCCGGGGACATCGGGTCTCAGGTAATTAAGAGCCCGTGGCTTATCGCCGGGGGAGCAATCGCCGCCGGAGTTCTGCTTCTTACGCTTTCCCGAAAGCATTGAAACGAGCCACCTCCAGGCGATAGACCCGGCATGGCCGTTTTCAATCACATCGCCCTGAGTGGTGTTTTCCTTGCGGTAATCGCTCATGGACTCATCGGTATCTCGCTGATCTGGGATAAGGTGCTGCTGAAACGCCGCGAAACCCAGAATCTGCTTTCGTATGTATTCTGGCTGGGCGCGATCAGCGTGTTTGGGCTCGTATTGCTCGGTTTCGGGTTCAAAATGCCCTCGCTGAAACTCGCCGGAATCGCGTTTGCGGCTGGTGTTCTCGACCTCATCGCTTCCTACTTCTATTACTCCGCTCTCAAATCAGGCGAAGCTTCCGATGAGCTGGCCGCCATGGGCGGGTTCGCACCGGTAGCGACTGCGTTGATTGCGATCCCGCTGCTCGGCAACGCGGTCGGCGGAGAACTGACTGGTTTCCTGCTGCTCACGGGCGGCGGCTTTCTTATGTTCTTCGCGGAGAAGACCCCGCTAAGGCAAATGCTCCCGAAAATCGTTTTGGCTTCGGTGGGCTTCGGACTGATGAATGTCCTCCAGAAGATCGTGTTCAATCAGACGAATTTTGTGAGCGGTTACGTATTCTTCACGGTGGGGAACGTTCGTGGGCTCGCTCGCGCTGCTCGTCCCCCCTTCCTGGCGGCGGCAGATCTTTCGAGACTTCCCAAAGCGCAGAGCCGAAGAGCAAATTCTGGTACATGTTCAACCGATTCGTGGCGGGCGTCGGTTCCTTTCTGGTGGTCTTTGCCGTCAGCCGCGCAAATCCTTCCCTCGTCCAGGCGATTTCGGGCGTTCGCTACGTGACGATCTTCATCGGAGCATATATGATCACAAAACTTAGGCCATCCTGGTTCCAGGAGGATTTCCGGGGCTGGACCTTAGCCACGAAGCTCGGGGCAACCTGCCTGGTCATTGCCGGCCTGGTGCTCATCGGACTCCATGGGGGCGGAGGAGGCGGAGCGCAATGATCAGAACGCTACGAGAATAATTCCGCTCGCCACCAGCGCCACTCCGATCCAGCGGCTTCGATCGACGTGTTCATGCAGATAGAATTCGGCCAGCAGCGTTTTCAAAATGTAGCTGAGGGCAGTGGCCGGAACGGCGAAGCTCAAAGGCGCAATCGAGAGGAGCGCAAGAAACGCAACGAAGGAGACCGCGTTGGTCACAATGCCGGTCATCACCAGCGGATGCGTCGCGATATAACGCAACACGCGGGCCAGCGCTCCGGGATGGAAATCGTCAATTTCTCCCCGTTCCGCCATGCCTTTCGCGCTAAACACATCGCCCGCTGTGCCGGCGATCACGACCACCGCTACCCAAAGCCATCTCATTGCTCAACCCTTTCGAGATCCTTCGTCTCGCTCGGCGTTCGTGCAACAAACACAACTCCGAACGCGATCAGGGCAACCCCCACCCATCGGCTGACCGACACCTGCTCCTGAAGGATGAACCTGCTCAAGATGGCCGTGACAATATATCCGCTGGCCGTTACGGGAAGAACATAACTCAAATCCGCCCACGTGTACATGGAGAGCTGGGCAAACATTGAGACGGTCACGAGAAGGGTCCCGCTTACTAAGGAGATGCTTGTGAATGCGTCGTGGAGATATGCAGAGAAGGAAATCGCGAGCAGGCCCGGCATATGATTCATTCCGACCGCGAGCAGCAGGTTGCCCCAAGTCTGTGCCAAAACAATCAGCAGCACAAATATTGCATTCTTAGCGGGAGAGGCCTCGTGCGGAGAGGCGCCGGAGGTTGCCACGACCAATAGACGTGGCTTTGCCGCATTTCAGCAGCGGTTAAATTCGTGCACGCGTTTCAACTTTTCGGCGGGCGCTTTTACGCACGAAAACCTGCCGGGTGCGCCGGCTTGAAATCGTATCCCGAACGAGCACGTCTTAGAAGTATGGATTCTTCTGAAGTAGTTCGCACGAAGGAAATAAGCAGTACAGAGCAAAAAATCCGCTTTGCTATCGGATCCGCCGCGGCGGCGGCCGCGATTTTTGCGCCCCTCACGTATAAATGGAAAGGTGTGTTGACGGCGGTAGCTACGGAGACGATTCTGACTGGAATTTACGGGATCTCGCCAATCAAGCGTTTGATGGGAGCCTAGTCTCCCTCATCCCACGCGCAACGCCAGCGCCCGGCAGTGACCAGCGTCAGCTTTATCCGGAGATTCGGCTTAGGTGGCGCGGCAATCATAAAATCCTAACTTCAAGAGCTATACCTTGGACGACGACCCGGCCTGCATTGCAGCCATGCGGGCTTGGCGTTCGCGTGTAAGATGCGGTGTAATTCCTAAGATCCGCTCGATCAACATAAGCTGGCCGCGGTGGTGCATCTCATGCTCCTTGACGCTCGCCAGCATGTCGAAACGTGTCCGGCTCGGAGGCGTTCCTCCGGGTGGCATGCTTACGCTCTCGCCCAGAAAATCGTCAGCCAGCGATTCTACCGCCCGGGCGTACTTCTCACCCTCCTCCCGGAGAAGTTTGAGGATCTCTACTTTGGTGCGCGGCTTGGCTGCCTCGGCCGCGATCCCGGCCATAAACTTTTGGTGATCGAAGCCCACCATCGACGAACGTTTTTCGACCAGGTTTATCTGCTCGCTGAATCGTCCGCCAAGCGCGATATGCGTCAGGATTTCAGCTACGCTCCGGGTCCCTTCGGCCGCCCGATAGCCGTACTTATCTTCCGGAATGTCTTCGGCAATCGTTATGGTGTTATTGCGCACCGTCCGGAACGACGCAGCGAGTTCTTTGGATCCGTAGTAATGCATCCTGCCCAATGTATCGCAGCGAACCTCCGCAGCTTCTTTGGGCCAGCGTAGAAAGCTAGCAACATGATCGAAGGCGCACGATGGCTGTTATCGTGGCTCTCGCCGCTTGCCAGCTCTGCGCAAATCCGGGATCCAGGCTAACGGTAACTACCGCAGGGGGCGCCCTTCGCGGTATCCGAATTCCAGCCAATGCTTGACCGGATCCGCTTTCGCCGCTGCTACGTCCGGGTTCGCTCGCAGGTACGCCGCCCGGTCGAAATCTTTCGGCACACGCGTCGGCTGCGGCAGATTGACCGGGCTGCCGCTCACGGCTTTCGGAACGTCCATTCCGTTCACCCGGTTCGGGACAGGTTTGCCGGTTGAAATATCGGTGATGTCCCGCATCTGAATCAGACCCAAAAACGGCACCGACCCGAGCGGGGTGTAATACCCGCAGTTTTCAAAATAGTAGTGCGTCACCTGGCTGTAGCGCGTGCGCTTTGTATCCTCCTGGGGCGCGCCGCCATGCAGCAGGTTTGCCGCCCAGATCAAGGCCTGCCCCTTCTTTGCATGAAAATACATCGGCTTCAAATCAAGCGATTCCACGAGCGCTTCCCAAGCCGATTCGTAAGCAGGGTAGTGATGATACAGGTTCGGGCCCGTCCCCGGACTCACGCCCAGATGCTCGTTCGTATAAACCGGCAGGGTATGGGAACCCGGGTAATAAATCAAGGGCCCGTTCTCCGCGTCGATATCTTCGAGCGCCACCCACACGCCCACCATGAAGCGCTCCGGGCAGGAACTGAAATGTACGCTGTCGCTGTGAAAATGCTGCTGCGTGCCCACCGGAAAATTCAGCGTCTGAAAGGGGAACGCCTTTCTGCCATACAACTCTGAAAGCAGCGTCAAAATCGCCGGATTCGTCGCGAGCTGCCGTACTTCCGGAACGGTTTGCCAAGCATCCTGAATTCTCAGATTCGGGACCGTGCCTTTGCGCCAGCCGTCCCAATCGTATTTCTTGTCGAGCGCGCGAATTATCTTGTCCTTCTTGCTCTCGAAATCTGGATCGGGAAAATCGATGACGGCGTATCCATCGTTGCGAAGCTGCCGCGCCACGTCCATGGTCTGCGCGGAAACACCTTTCGCTTGAAAAATGGATTCAAACAGCGGCGATTCCACATCCGGCACGCCCGGCAACCTGTTCACAATCGAACTCATACCTAGCTCATTCTCCCTGTCGGCTGATTTGTCCAGTCATTTTCTCACGCCCGTTCCGCCATGCTTCCGCGACCAGCCAGCCCGCGATCACGCCCGCCGCATCCATGGCCACGTCCTCCCATTCGAAACGAGCGTGATACAGCACGACCTCCAGCCACTCCACCGTTAAGGCCAGCAGAAACAATCCACTTGAAAGCGTTGCCCGGTTTCGCCTGCCGCGGCTGCTCCAGCAAAACAAAACGGCACTCGCGAAAAACGCGGCGAAATGAAAAGCGAAGTGCCAGTGCCCGCGCGTGTGCAGCAAGTCCTTGACGCGAATCGGCACAAGCGAAAGCACAACGATCACCAGAATCCACACGAAAGAGACAACGCGCATCTAGCTCCATTCTCTATTGAATAGGAACGAATCTGACGGCATATCCGCCGCCCGGCGCAAGCTCAGCGGGCAAACTGCCTGAGCTGTCGACAGTCTTTTCCTGCACCCGGACGCCCTTCGGATATTGCGCGGCGTCCGGCGCATCGGCGTAAATTTCCGCGCGATACTTTCCCGGACCCAGGAACCGCAGCGGAATGTCCATTTTGCGCGGAGTCCAATCCGTCATGCTTCCCAGAAACCATTCATTCCCCTTGCGCCGCGCCATAGTGATAAACTCGCCCGGCTCACCTGCCAGCACCTTCGTTTCGTCCCATGTCGTCGGGGCATGCTCGATAAATTTGAACGCCGGCTGATCTTCATATGCTTTCGGCGTGTCCGAGACCATCTGGAAGGGCGCTTCATACACCACGTACATTGCAAGCTGTGCCGCGCGCGTGCCCATCACAACCGGACGCACGGACCGGGGCGCAAACTCGTCTTGCGTTACATTCTCAAACCCGCCCGGCGTGTAATCCATGCGCCCGGCCAGCATGCGCGTAAACGGCAGGGTAACGCGGTGCCGCGGATTATCGCGCGCGCCTGCCTTGGATTGCTCCATACCCAGAACCGCTTCATAGCCCAACACGTTCGGATACGTTCGATCGATGCCGGTCGGCTTCGTCGCGCCATGAAAGTCGAGCAGTAGATGATGCGCCGCGGCCTCGCGCGCCGCCCGGTAATAGAAGTCGATGCCCTTCTGGTCGTCGCGCTGAACAAAATCAATCTTCAATCCAGCCACGCCCCACTTCTCATACAGCGGAAACGCCTCTTCCATTTGCGCATCCACTTCCGTGTACGTCAGCCAAATCCAAACCTTCACATGCTTCGCCGCGGCATAGCGCACAACTTCCGGCACATCCACTTTGCCGTTCATCTTCGTGATATCGCCGCGCACCGACCATCCCGCATCGATCAACATGTACGGAAATCCCGACTTCGCCGCGAAATCCACGTAGTATTTCATCGTGTCCGTCGTGTATGCGGGCTTGCCGTCCGGCCCGAGGCTCCCACTCCACCAATCCCACGAAGTCAAGCCGCCATGAATCCACGACGTATCTTTGATCTCACTCGGCGGATTCAAGCTTGGAATTACCGTCGATTCCACCAGACGGCCCGGCTCGTCCCCTACCAAAATCACGCGCCACGCCGAGTGGTGCGGCAGCGATCCTGTCACCGCTACTTCCGGATTTTCGCCCGGCGCCAATACCGATGTGAATGTTCGTGAACCCCATCCCGCCGATTTCATCGTCAGGTACATCGAGCTATAGTCCCGTAAATTCGCTTCCGTTATCGCCGCCCACGCCACGCCCGGCAAATGCAGCAGCAGCGGACACCCAATCACATCCTTGCCGCCCGAAAGCCCGTCCCCACCCGAAAACGCGCTCGCGTTCAGGTGAATGTATTCACTCTCATACTGCGTACGAAAGTGCGGCAGGAGGAGCGCCCACGTCTCCGCGTCTTTGCTCAAATGAAACTCGGTGTCTTCACCAACCAGCCGGAAATCCCGAAACGACTCCTCTTCCGGGACTACATACCGGAACGCCAGCGCGTCGTCGTAGGCGCGGGCCTCGATCGTGAGCTTGCGCCGGCTTCCTTGCTGCTCCGTCAAGTCCAGCCGCAGAGCATTGTAGTGGTCATGCACCACGCTCACTTTCCCAGTCACCAGTCGATACGTATCATCAACGCTCGAGGGAGCCGCGTTGTCTATGTGCATATTGACGCCCAGCGGCCGCTGCCCCAACAGTCGAAGCACTAACCCGGACCGCTCGAGCACGGGCTTGCCGTGAAACGCGAGCGAGTACGTTAACTTGCCCGCCCCATCCACGTCAAATTGAGCCGCTACGTTCCCATCGGGCGACGTAAGCGTCACCGCCGACGCCGCCAAACAAGCTCCCAACAAAAGCCCTGCCAACCGTAAAGCCATCGTAAGCAAATATATCGCCTCCTCCTCGTTCCAGCCAAAGCTGCGAGTTCTTCCGACTGGGTAAGTCGTGCCGGTGCTATGATCCTTGAGGCGAATTGATCGAGGATGCCGACAACTCAGCGAACATCAGATCAGGACCCTATCCGACAAGCGGAGCTGATTCTAAAGCTGTACGAACTGCGCCGTGAGACAGTGATGCGCGAAGCTCGTTCCTATGTGGGCGGGACATTTATGCCCCAATCGGCCGACGAGCTCTGCAATATCGTGACGGCCGGAACCAGGGAAAGCGGGTTTGTTCTTCAGGTCTACGGATATTGGGACATGGTCGCAGCATTCGTATCGAGCGGCGCGCTTGACGCGCAACTCGTCTATGACACGTGCCAGGAAATGTATTTCCAGTACGCAAAGCTTCAGCCATACTTGGCGGAGTTCCGCAAAAGGATGAATCTGCCCGAGTTTCTCATCAGCATCGAGCGCCTGATCGAGAAATCCGAAGCCGGTCATCGGCGGCTGGATGTCATGCGAAAGAGTTTATCCGTCCTGGCGGAATCGCGCGGCAGATCCTAAGCAGCAAAGGCAGCCGTCATGCTGCCGGTCGTAAACCCACAAGCTCGCAAACGGATATAGGGGTGGGGGCTCATCCGTTTTCATGTGACCAATTCTCCTCTCCGGGCAATAACTTTCACTCAACCGTTAAAAAAGATCTTGATGGCGCGTCTTTTCTCCCGTATACCTATTTCATTAGCCTTGAATAAGGGTATACCTATGAGAACTATTCACAGACTTGGTGGTCTGGCACTAGCAGCATCAGTTTTCGCGGCCCTCAGCCTCGCCCAAACCACCAACGGCTCCATGAACGGAACTGTCACCGACCCGTCCGGCTCCGCCGTCGGCGGCGTCCAAATACAAGTAACGAATAAAGATACCGGCGTTCAGCGAACCGCGACTACGCTCGATAACGGCACTTACACCGTGCCACAATTGCCTCCTGGAACCTACGACATCACCGTTCAAAAAAGCGGCTTTGCGCCCGAAAACCGCCCGACGTGCAACTTCTCGTAAACCAGAGCGCCACCGTTGATTTCAAGCTTTCTGTCGCCGCCGTCAATCAAACCGTCGAAGTTACAGGCGCAGCGCCGCAGCTGAACACCACGAACGCCACGCTCGGCGACGTCGTACAGCATCAACAAATCGTTGATTTACCGCTGAACGGGCGCAGCTTTACGCAATTCACGCTGCTCACGCCGGGCGCGGCCCCGCAAGAATCGGGCCAGCAGAGCGGCTTCACAGTCGAAGTTCGGGGCCGGCGCCATCAGCCCATCGGTCAATGGACAGCGCGGCCAGGAGAACAATTTCACCATGGACGGCGTCCTCAATAACGCCATCTATACCAATATTTGGGTCATTTCGCCCGCCACCCGACGCACTCCAGGAATTCAACGTCCAGTCGCACATGACTGATGCTCAGTTCTCCATCTCGTCCGGCGCGAATATCAACATTGTCACCCGCTCCGGCACGAACGAGTTTCATGGCGAAGTCTGGGAATTTTTCCGTAATAACGTGCTAGACGCTCGGAATTTCTTCGACCAGCAAAAACAGCCCTATCGGCAAAACCAATACGGCGTTAACTTCGGCGGCCCGCATCAATCAAGAACAACACCTGGTTCGAGGCCTATTGGGAAGGCTATCGCTCCGTGCAAACTCTAAGTTACTTCGCAAACGTACCCACCGCAGCCGAACGCGGTGGCGATTTCTCCGGCATCCTGGGCCCGCAGATCGGCACCGATAGTCTGGGACGCCCAATTTACACAAACCAGATTTTCGACCCGAATACGAGCCGGCCCGATCCCAAGAACCCCGGCAATATCATTCGCGACCCGTTCCCCGGCAATAAAATTCCGATCGGCTCGCTAAACCCGACCAGCCTCCTGGTGTTCCAGAAATACTATCCGCCGCCCAATCTGAATGTCGGACACGGCGTTTTCCCGAACGACGCAATACACGGGCAACAAATAACAAGCAGAGCGATCAGGCCGGTATAAGGATCGACCATCGCTTCGGCGACAACGATACGCTGTTCGGCCGCTACAATCGATCGAACACCAATCTGTTGCGTCCCGAGGGGCTACCCAGCTATCAACAATCTTTGTAGAATTACGGCCAGACGTTTGCTCTCGGCTACACCCATCTCTTCAGCCCGACGATTATTTTGAACATCCATTACGGCTACACGAATACAAACTTCGGCCAGTACGAGGCGCCCGCCGGGCAGGCATTTCTCACCGCCACCAACTTTAGACGAGCTTGCGCCCGCCAAAAACGGCATCGCGCTCGGGCCGAACATTGGTATCTCGAACGGCTATACCGGCGTGGGTCAATTCGCCATTCCGCTCGGCCCGCAATACAACCATGACGGACATGCCGATCTGTCCGTTGTCCGTGGCAGTCACACCATCGGCGTCGGCGCTATGATTTACCACATCCATAGCTTTGACGATGGCTGGGGAGTCAGCGTCAATTTCACCCAGAACGCGACTTCACAGGGCGGCGTCGTGAATAGCAGCGGCAACGGAGCGGCAAGCTTCATGTTTGGCCTTCCCGACAGCATCTCCGGTTTTCTCGGGAACACATCGGCAAATGAGCGTGGCTGGTGGTACGGCGGCTATATACAGGATCAATGGCAGATCTCGAAGAAACTAACCGTGACCTACGGACTGCGATACGATTTTGTGCATCCGCCCAGCTATGGCAGCAAGATCGTATCCGGCCTCGACATATAAACAGGAGATTTCCTCGTCTCCGGCGCCGCCCCGCCTATCTATCCAACCGCCAACGTGCGAAAGACCTACTTCGATCCGCATTACAACGGCTGGGAACCCCGCTTTGGCCTCGCTTATCGCGCTAGCGAGACGACCGTCGTCCGCAGCGCCTTTGCCATTTTCGACGATCACAACAACACGCTCGTCCAGGAAGCCCAGGATCCGCGCATCTCCTGGCCCGAAGGCGTCGGCATCTCGAACATCGACCTCAACCGTGGTCTGCCCACCACTTTCTTCAACAATCTCCCGCCGAGCGCGTCATACTTCAACCCGCTGCAGCCTCTGGTCGATTTCGGGGCCAATCCGCGCAACAAAATTCCTTACGTCATGGAGTTCAACGCCGGTATTGAGCAGCAGTTAGCCCGCGCTTACGTCCTGAACGTCGATTACGTCGGCTCGCTCGGCCGCGATAACTTTATTCAACCTACCGCCAACACCGCCCTGTATCCGGCCCCCGGTCCCATCGCCCCGCGCCAGCCATTCCCGCAATACGGCGGCAGCTTCTCCTATGATGAAAACGTCGGCAATTCCAGCTACAACGCCCTCCAAGTCAAGCTACAAAAATCACTCTCGTTCGGTCTGAATTTCCTGGCCTCTTACACCTGGTCTAAGTCGCTCGATATTCAATCAGAAGGCCAGTCCGACAGCATCGAAACTATCTATGACCTGCGCCGTGACTGGGGACCGTCCGACTTCAATCGCACCCATCTCTTTGTCCTGAGCGGCATTTACCAATTGCCCTTCGGTAAAGGCAAACCGCATCTCTCGACCGGCAACCCGGTTCTCCGCGCTGTGCTCGGAAACTGGAATGCCGGTTGGGTAGTTACCCTCAACTCCGGCCAGCCCTTCAGCGTCTATGCCGGAGGCGACGTCGCAAACGTCGGAGGCGGAAGCCAGCGCGCCGCGGTCCTCGGTGACCCGCATTCGGGTTTCACCCAGAGCCGTCTCGAATGGTTCAATACCAGCGCGTTTGGAGTGCCCACGGCTTATACCTTCGGCAACGAAGGGCGCAATAACATGATCGGACCGCCCGTTCGCAATTTCGATTTCATCGCCTTCAAAGACTTCCCCATAAAGGAACGAGTCACTCTCCAGTTCCGCTCGGAGTTTTTCAACATACTGAATCACGCGAATTTCGGACTTCCCGACACCACAGTAACCGACAGCGGCTTCGGACAAATTACGGGCACATCGACCGACCCCCGCGAAATTCAATTCGCTCTGAAACTCCTGTTCTAATGGGGTTGTAGGGCAGCTTGTTTTTACTCCCGCTTATTCTGGCGGCGGTGCCCCAGGACGCCGCCGCGCTCTTCTCGCTCGGCACTCAGTTAGCCCAGCAAGGCAAATATCAGCAAGCCATCGCAACCCTGCGCCAGATCCCCGCCGAAGACGCCGACGACGCCGTGTACTTCAATCTTGGCCTCGCCTCTTCTCATCTCCGCCTGTACAACGAAGCGCGCGGGTATTACTTTCGAGCTATCGATAAACACCCCGGGCACGCCCTCGCCTATTTCCGCGTCGGCCTCGACTACGCCGCCGAAGGCCAAGGCCGCAAAGCTTTACCCTGGTTCTTCCGCGCCAGCCAATTCGCGCCCGGCCGCCCGAAATCGCCTACGCGCTCTCCGAACAACTCATTCAGCTCGGCTATTTCGATACTGCGCAGCAGATCCTCGCCCAGCACGATCATCCCTTGCTTGCAGTCGCCTACGCCGATCTCGAGCAAGCCAAAGGCGATACCGATGCCGCACTCGCTTCCTACCAGCAGCTTCTCGCTCAGCAGCCCGGCCTTCCGCCCGCTCTCGTCGGACTCGCCCGAGCCGAAGCGTCGAAAGGCAACACAGCTGACGCCCGCTCTCACCTGCTGCTTGTACTCGCGAAATATCCCAACGATCCCGCCGCCAACGCCGAACTAGGAACGCTCGAAGCCCGCCAGGAAAATTGGAGCGCCGCCCTGCCTCTTCTCACGGCCGCTTACGCTGCCGATCCGTCGAACACCAGAATCGCTCTCGATCTCGCCCGCGCCAACCGTCACGCCAACAAACCCGAAGAAGCGCTGAAGATTCTCACCCCCATCGCGCCCGCCCTCCGCGATCCTCTCCCTATCATCTGGAACTCGCCCAGGTCTACTTCTAGCTCCACCAACCCTCGAAAGCCGCCGCCGAGCGCAAATTAGTGACTCAATTACAAGCCAACGCAAAGCAAGGTCTACGCTTTGACAACCCCACCGTCTATGTTCACTAATGCCTTTGCGCTCGCACTTCTATTAACCTGCCCCGCCAACTCCCTCTTCGACCAAGCCAAAGCACTCCTCGCCCAAAAGCAATACTCCGAAGCCGCGAAAGCCCTCGATCAACTTGAGCATTGCCCCCAACTCTCCCCGCTCGAGACCTTCGAAATGGGTTGGCTCTACGGCCGCGCTCGCCAATTCCAAACCGCTGTTGATACCTTCGATCGCGTCTCGCCAACCATCCCTGACCGCCTGACTCACGCCTATGCCATTGCGCTCAGCCAGTTCGAACTCGCCGACTATCAAGGTGCCATTCGCACGCTCGAAACCGTCCGTGCCCAAAAACTCTCCGACGCTAAATCCACGAATCTCCTGGCCGTCGCCTATTCCAAACTGAGTCTTTACAAACAGGCCTACGCCGTTTTAAGCGAACAACTCGCCAAAGATCCGAACGATCTCGCAACGTACTTGAATCCGACCACCGTCTGCGCCGAAGGCGGTGACACGCAAGCCGCTGCGAACGTCGCTTCGCAGGGAGCCGCGCGCTTCCCCAATTCGCCGGACGTCCTCATCGTGCGCGGCGCAGCACGCTCGCTCCTCGGCCGGACGGAAGAAGCCAAACAGGATTTCGCGGCCGCTATCCATCTCGCCCCCAAACGCGCCGACGCCCGCTTCTTCCTCGCCCTCATGGACTACAATCAGGCCGAATACCCGGCAGCTCTGGCAGTGCTGAAGCAAGCGCAACAGCAAGGCCTCGAAGATCCTGACCTCCACTACCTCGCCGCCGAAACCCTGCTCAAAATCGACGGCGGCGATTCCACCGCCGCCCTCGCCGAACTGAATCAGGCCTCCGCCTCTGTAGCCGCAAGAACTCTCAAAGGCCGTCTTCTCCTCGAAAGGGAAACCCGCGCAGGCACTCGCCGAATTGCAAGCCGCCCACCGAGCCGACCCTGCCTCGCGGAGCACCATCTAGAATCTCGCTCGCGCCTACCGCGCTCTTGGAAAGAATCAGCAAGCCGCAGCGCTCTTCCGGCAGCTCCGCTCCGAACAACCCGACCTCCTGAAAGAAACCGGCGACCAGCGCTTGAACGAAACCCTCACCGGCGAAGGAACCCCGCAATGAAACTGGCCCTGCTGCTACTTGTCTTAACCGGCGAACCCCACATCCAAAGCGCGCTTGCGGCCTACCACTCCGGACAAGCGGCTATCCACGCCAAGCACTTCACAGAGGCAATCCAAAATTTCCAAAAGGCCATCCAAATCGAGCCCACCTACCAGGACGCATACGAATCCCTGATCACCGCCCATCTCGCGGCTGGCCACCGCGCGGAAGCCGCCGCAATCATGACACAACTTCTCGAAATAAACCCGGCCCTGACGCGCTACCGCCTGCAGCTCGCCCAAATCCTCATGGAAGAGAACCAGCCCCAGCGGGCTTTAGCCCAATACTCGCTCGTACTCAAGGCCGACCCCCAAAACGCCACAGCCCTCAAAGGCTTAGCCGCTGCTGCCGACCGCCTCGGCATGCACTCCCAAGCCGCCGAAGCCCGCAAAAAGCTCTCTCGCTGAACCCGTCTTTCTCGTCACCTTTGCGGGTTCCCCGACAAGGTCAATAGGTCATTCTAATCTTGTAATGTCTTGTGCTCTCGGTGATGCGCGGAGACCGCTACAAGATCGCGCTCACTCTGACGGACTGCGAAGCCATATGAAGCGCAGCCTTTCGAGACGATCCGTGATCGCCGCTGCGCTCGTGTCGCCGCCCGCTGCCCGCCTGCTCGCCGCCCCGACCCCGGAACAACTCCGCAAAGAGCCAGAGACCTTTTTCCCGGTGTCGGTCTGGTACGGTGGCGGCAAAGCCCGCGCGCCAATGCTTGAAAACAATCCGCGGCAGAAGGCGGACACCTGGCGCAAAGACGTCGCGCAAATCAAGCAGCTCGGATTTAATACCGTGCGCTGCTGGATCGATTGGGCGAGCGGCGAACCGCGCGAAGGCGCCTACGATTTTCAAACCATCGAAGTCATTCTTCGGCTCGCCGCCGAGCAAGGCCTCAGAACAATCATCCAGGTCTACATGGATTCAGCCCCCGCCTGGGTGGGCCGCAAGTACCCCGACTCTTTGTTCGTTTCTTCGAACGGCATGGCGATTCATCCTGAATCCGCCCCCGGCTATTGCCGCGATCATAGCGGAGTGCGCGCGGCCGAGTTGCACTTTTATACCGCTCTCGCAGAGCGCGCCCAACAAAGTCCGGCGTTCCTCGGCTGGGACTTATGGAGCGAGCCGCACGTCATCAATTGGGCCAATCCCACCTATATCGAACATCCGGAATTCTGTTTCTGCCGGTACACAGTCGCGCGTTTCCGGCGCTGGCTGCAAAAGAAATATCGAACGCTAGATGCCCTAAATCAATCCTGGTACCGGCAGTATGCGTCGTGGGATCAAGTCGAGCCGAACCGCCTGAGCACCATCCTCTCGTACACGGATTTCATCGATTGGAAGCACTTCATCGCCGATAAGCTCGGCGAAGATCTTGCGGACCGCTTCGCCGCAGTAAAGCAGGCCGCCCCGAACGCCGTAGCAACTTCCCACGCTGCTGGCATTGGTCTCTTCAGTTCACCGCTCTGGTGGGAAGGCCAGCCGGACGACTGGACCATGAAAGCCCAGGTCGATTATTACGGCACCTCGTTCTATCCCAAGCATTCCTTCTTTGCAGATCGCGATGTCGAATGGCGCGGCGCGCTGCTCGATTTCACACGCTCCTTTGGATATACCAACGGTGGCCGCGGCTTCTGGATCGGCGAACTGCAAGCCGGCTTTGGAACGGTTGCCCAGGGAGTCGGCAAGACCGTAACGCCGGACGATCTGCGCGTGTGGACCTGGAGCGCGCTTGCCCGAGGGGCGAAAGCCATCAACTATTACGCCTGGTATCCCATGAGCTCCGGCTACGAATCGGGCGGCTTCGGCATGATTCAACTCGATGGCACGCTCACCGAGCGCAGCCGCGCCGCCGGATCCATTGCCCAGGTAGTCGATCGGCGCCAGCAGCTCTTTTTACCCGCCAGGCCGCCTCGCGCCGAGGTTGCGATCGTCTACAATCCCCTGTCGTATTTCGTAGGCGGACGCCAGCGTGAAGCCGCTTCGAGCGGTCCGCAAGGCGAGGTCGCGGGCATCGAGCGCGATTCCATGATGGGCATCTACCGCGCTCTGTTTCCCACCAATGTGCCGGTCGATTTCATCCACATCGATCATCTGCTACAGGACGGATTAGAGCACTATACGCTGGTCCATCTGCCCTATCCTCTGATGATTCCCGCTGCAGCTGTGGCCCCGCTGAAAGAGTATGTGAAGAACGGCGGCACGCTGGTCGCGGAAGCGCGGCTCGGTTGGAATAATGAGCACGGGACCGCCTCTGAGACGATTCCTGGCATGGGTTTGTTCGAAGTAATGGGCTGCCGGGAAACCGCCGTGCAATTAGGCGACAAAGGACGCACCACGCTGCGCTGGACAGCGAGCGCTCTGCCTGGTATGAAGGTCGGCGATCTCATCCCGGCGCGCTGGTACGAAGAAACCTTGCAGCCTCTAGGCCCGCACGCGCAGGTGGTCGCGGAGTTTCCGTCAGGCGCTGCGGCGGCCGTCCTCTCCACCTACGGTAAAGGGAAAACGCTGATGCTCGGCTCCTATGTAGGCGCGGCCTTTGAAACTATGCGCGCGCCTATTGCCGCCCGCTTCTACGACTCGTTGCTCGACTGGGCGGGCGTCACGCGGCCAGTCATCACGCAACCGGCGGGGATCGAGGTCCGCTATCTCGAAAGCGGATCCGCCCTCATCGTTTTTGCATTCAATCATCAATCGAAGCCGGTCGATGCGGCCGTGGGCTTGCGTGCGACCGGCGCCAATTACCGCGCGACCGACGTTGTCTCTGGCGGGCAGATTCCGCTCACTCATCGCGAAGGGCGCATCACGCTGCGCCAGAAACTCAACGCGAACGATGTGTGGGTGGTGCACCTGGAGCCCGCTCAAGCATGAGCCAAGCGATTGCGGTGGACATCGGAGCCACCAAGGTATCCGCGGCCATAGTCGATAGCGAGGGCCGCATACTCGCGCAGAAAAAGCTTCCGGTCGAACGGGGCAGTGTGGATGCGCTCACCGCCCAGATTGCCGAGCTTGTTTGCGGGATCGCTCGCGAGATCGTTCACGAATGTCGCGCGGATCGCGCCGGCGTGATCATACCGGGCATCTATATTCCGCAAAGCGGCAAAGTCTGGGCGCCGAACCTCTGGGGGCACGACCAGGTACCGTTCGCAAAGCAGCTGGAAGCTGCACTCGGCATGCCCGTTCGCATCGATAGCGATCGCGCCGGGTACGTTTTGGGAGAACAATGGCTGGGAGCGGCGCGCGGCATAGATGATGTCGTGTTCCTGGCGGTCGGTAGCGGGATCGGAGCAGGCATCATCAGCGGCGGCAACTTACTCCGCGGGGCCGGCGACATCGCCGGAGCCGTAGGATGGTTCGCCTTATCGCCGGAATACCGCGATCCGTATAGCCAGCTCGGCTGCTGGGAAGCGGAAGCCGCCGGCCCCGCCTTAGCCCAGCGAGCCGGCGCCGGTTCCGCCGAACAGGCGATCGCCGCAGCCCGTTCCGGCAACCCTGCGGCCTGTGAAGCAGTGGCCGCCACGGCACGCTGGCTGGGAATGGGCATTGCAAATTTGATCAGTCTCTTGAACCCCGAAATGATCGTCCTGGGCGGCGGCTTGATGCAGGCTCACGATCTATTCGTCGACAACATTCGCAGGTCAGTAATACAGTGGGCCCAACCCGTCGCCGCACAGCAGGTCCGCATTGAACCCACCCAGCTTGGCGAACACGCGGGATTGTTAGGAGCCGCCCGTCTCGCGTTTCATCCAGAGTAGGCGTTTTCGGCCGCAGCTTTCTAAGAAATATGTCAGCAACCAAATACTACGAAAAAATCTCAGAACTTCTGAGTCAGATCCACTCGACCCAAACCAACGCAATCGAGCAGGCCGGCGAACTGATGGCCCAGACAATCGCCGCCGGTAAGCGCGTCTATTTGTTTGGGAGCGGCCATTCGGTGATTCCGGTCATGGATATCTTCCCGCGCTACGGCAGCTTCGTCGGATTTTTTCCGCTCTACGATCCGCGCCTGATGTGGACGAACGTCGTAGGACCAGGCGGCGCGCGCGAATTACTCTGGCTCGAACGCAAAGAAGGCTACGTCGAAGTGTTCCTGCAAAGTTATCCACTCGAAGCAGGCGACGTCCTGCTCGCGTTTTCGCACGGCGGATTGAATGCCGCCGCGATCGAAGCCGCCCTCTACGCCCAAGCTCGCGGACTCAAAGTCGTTACCGTCTCCTCGCTAGCTAACCTCAAGGCCGCCAAGGCGACACACTCGTCCGGCAAAAGGCTCTCTGACGTTGCCGATATCGCTATTGACAACTGTGTAGCGCCGGAAGATGCGCAAGTCGATATCGGCCGCCCCGAGAAAGTGGCTGCCGGCTCGACCATGGCCGGTGTCTTCATCGCTATGTCGCTCGTCGCGGAAACTGGGGCCCGGCTTCAAGCCAAGGGGCATCCACTCCACACGTTTGTTTCGCCGAACGTTCCGGGGATCGAAGCCGGCCACAATCAAAAGGTTTTCCAAACCTATAGCCGGGCGCTCTTCTCCCGGCCCGGCGAATAAGCGTGAACCAGTTCAGCGGTGGCCGCCTCCGGGTCACATGGCTCAGCGCCACTGCGTATTGCGGGATGTTTGGCTTCGGCATCGTAATGGCGCTGCTGGGAGCCATTCTTCCCTTATTCGTGAATCGCCCGCACTTCGATCTCTCGAAAGCCGGCGGCCTGTTTCTCGAAATGAACGCAGCCATGCTGGTGACGACGCTCGTACTCGGCCCCGCGCTCGACCGCTTCGGCATACGCTCCACTATGCTTCTTGCTCCGATATGCGTCGCTGCAGCGGTCGCGCTCATCGCGAATGCGCAGAGTTCCGGCGCGCTAACCCTCGCAGTTATGCTGCTAGGAGCGGGCGGAGGAGCCCTCAATCAGGCGACTAACACACTGGTCGCCGATCTGCACGATGATCCCGCCAAAAAGAATGCGGCACTCAACGTTCTCGGCGTGTTCTTCGGGTTCGGGGCTCTGTTCGTACCGTTCACTATGGGCTCGCTTCTGCCCTTGCTCGGCATTCGCGCCATTTTGTATGCAGCGGCGCTGCTCGTCCTCATTCCCGTGGTGCTCAGCGCCCTGCTGCGCTTCCCGCCGCCGCGGCGCTCGGAACCGTTTCGGGCGGCCGCCGTGCTTCAATTCCTCCGCCAGCCTCTAATCTGGGCGTTTGCCTTTCTACTCTTCTTTGAATCCGGCAATGAATTCATCCTGGGCGGTTATATGTCTTCCTATCTCACGCGCGAGTTGGGCGCATCCTTATCGATGGCCTCCTACGCGCTCGCCGGGTACTGGGGCGCAATCATGTTGGCGCGCGTCGTCATGGGCCGTCTGCTGCTGGTAATCCGTGGCGAGATTCTGATCCGGCTGGCCGCTCTGGGCGTGGCACTCTGTGTGGTTCTTCTGATTTCGATCCATTCCTCTGCCCTCGGCGTGATCGTAGTGGCCCTGCTCGGCGCTTCGATGGCCGCGATTTTTCCAACCGTCCTCGGCCTTGCCGGCACGCGCTACCCCAGCCATTCGGGAACTGTCTTCGGCATATTAATCGGGATCGCGCTCGCTGGAGGAATGAGCATGCCCTGGTTCGCCGGACAGGTTGCCGCGGCTCACAACATTCGGACTGCTTTGTGGATACCCGCCGCGGGAGCCCTGGCAATTTTGGTTTTGGAACTTGAAATTGAGAGCCTCATCAAAAGGACAGAATATGACTAGACCCGCTCGTTCTGCGCCTGCTTCCGTTCTGAAGCGCGCTGGGATCGTTGCCGTCCAGAATGCTGAAAATGCTTACCCGGGCATGCTACAGTAAGAGTTCAGCCGTTCATCCCTGGCTACTATAGGTGCGTTCTTATGGCAAGAGTTTGTGAAATCTGCGGACGCGGTCCGCAATTCGGGCATCGCGTGAGCCATGCCCATAACGTGACGAAGCGTCGCTGGAATCTGAACCTGCAAACCGTGCACGCGGTGATTCACGGAGCGGGCAAGCGCGTGCGCGTCTGCACGTCTTGCATTCGCAGCGGCAAAGTGCAAAAAGCCGCCTCCAGCAGATCCTCTGCCGCTTAGCTCCGTCTGCGCGCCGCTTTTCATCGTTGCTTAACATGAAACTAGGATGTCGCCGGCATTTCGCCAGATCGTCGCTCGCTTAACTAAGGTCGGCATCGCCTTCCTATTGGCGCTGGCGTTATTTCTCACGGCTTATTTCCTCGGCAGCGCGGGCTGGGCCGCTCTCTTATTCTTCGTCCTGCTGCCGCTTGGTGCGATTCTGCTTTTCCGAGGTCTGCGTACGCTCAAACGCAACGGGCTCTGGAGCGTCCGCAACCGCCTGCTCTGCGTGTATGCGCTGATTGGCGTTCTTCCTCTTCTGCTCCTGCTGGCACTAATTGGCATCGGAGCTTGGGCCATCACAAGCGAGCTTGCGGTCTATCTCGCAACTTCCGCTTTGCAGAACCGTATCCGGGGGCTGGACGATATGGTTCAGGCACTTCATAAACTGCCGGTTGACCAGCAACTCACTGCGGCTCCCGAAATACTGCTCGGCGAACAAACGAGAAATCCCGGAACGCGCCTCTATATCGCTGTCGACGGCATCTCTCACCGCTTTCCTCCCGATGCACAGGAGTTACACCTCAAACCGAGTTGGAAAAATGTCGAAGGCCTTGCCGTGTATCAAAGCAAATTCTATGGCATGGCGCATTACTCCGGCAATGGAGAAGAGATCACCGCGCTCGCTCCCCTAACCGACGAAATAGTCGAAAATCTGGTTCCAAACTCCGGCGTGATCTCGTTGTTTGAGGTCGACAACGACAAGCCGCAAAAGTCAGACCGGAGACCGGCTTCCGCCGGTGCGCTGCGCGCCAGCGAAACTAAAACGTCCACTCCCCAAAATCCGGATTACAGATTTTCCTATAACTACAGCGCAGATCCAAACGGTTCGCAGTTTCACCTTCCGCCTCCTGCCTTTCGTTTCGATATACCCGTGGGCTACGCTGCTTTTCTCCCGCACTTTCATCTCGACGATCCAAACAAGACGTACCGGGCGACACTATGGATTTACTCCCGGCCTTCCGCCGTGCTGGGAGCTTTCTTTACCAGTAAGGACATCCTCCGCGGCTATCTCTTCGATTCGATCATTGCGTTCGGCATCCTGTTCTTCCTGGTCGAACTGGGGGCCGTGTTCCTCGGCGCGCGCCTCGCTCGCCGCTTGACTGGCGCAGTGAACGCACTGTATGAAGGTACCCGTCGCGTCATTCATGGCGATTTCAGCCACCGAATCCCTGTCTACGCCAACGATCAACTCGGCGAGCTCGGCCAATCCTTCAACCAGATGACCGGTAATCTCGAACGGCTGCTCGTCATCGAAAAAGAAAAAGAACGCCTGCAAAGCGAAATCGAAATCGCTCGCGAAGTGCAAGGCCAGCTCTATCCCAAACAAGCTCCCCCCAACTGCGGATTAAAACTGAGCGTGCAATGCGACCCGGCCCGCATGGTGTCCGGCGACTATTACGATTACCAGGAGCTCGAAGGCAAACGGATTGCCTTTGCGATCGGCGATGTGGCCGGCAAGGGTATCTCCGCTGCTCTCCTGATGGCCACTCTGCAGGCCACTCTACGCACGCAGTTGACTCAGTTCCGCCCGGTCGTCCGCAACAACAGTTGTACGACTCGCCCCGAAATCGATGTCGCCAAACTCGTCTCAGCTTTAAACAAACAGCTCTACGCACATACTTCGCCCGAGAAATACGCCACCTTCTTTTTCGCAGTTTTTGACGAGGTAACGCGCTCGCTCGCTTATACCAATGCCGGGCATCTCTCTCCGCTGCTCTTTCGCGGCGCGGAAGTGGTACCGCTCGAATCGAACGGCATGGTTGTCGGAGCCTTTCCCTTCGCGAAATACGATGAAAGCTGCCTGCAGATCGATCCCGGCGATCTGCTGGTCTGCTACACCGATGGCATCACCGAACCGGAAAGCCCATATGGCGAAGAATTCGGGGAGGAGCGGCTCATCGACCTCGTTCGCAAGCACCATTACCGCGATGACAATGAGCTCATCTCCATCATCCTCGAGGCCGTACGTAGTTGGAAAGGCGGCCCCGAACTGCACGATGACATGACTTTACTCATCGCCCGAGGTGTCCCGTCCACGTGAAAGTTCTCACTGCCGAAGAAATGCGCGAGGTCGATCGCCGCACGATCGAGAGCGGCATTCCCGGTCTCATCCTGATGGAAAACGCCGGCTGCCGGGTGGTCGATTTCCTGCGCGAGCAATTTGCCCCTTTATCCGAACAGCGGGTGCTGATCGTATGCGGGAAAGGCAATAACGGTGGAGACGGTTTCGTGGCGGCCCGCCAGCTTTTTACCCGTCGCCTCTGCCGCGAGCTCACCGTAGTCGAACTGTTCGATTCCGCCGATCTGACCGGCGACGCGGCCGCCAACCGCCGCATGCTGGAGGTTTGCGCCTGCCCGGTCGCACGCGGTTTTCCGCCTCAAGCTGAGTTCGCTACGGTCGTAGTCGACGCCATCCTCGGCACCGGCGTCTCCGGCGCACTCAAACCCGGGCCGGCCCTAGACGCTATCCGCCGCCTGAATACCGGATTCCCCCTCGCCAAGCGAGTGGCCGTTGACCTACCCTCCGGGATGCCATCAGAGGAGTTTGTCCGGACCGATTTCACCGTCACCTTCGTTTCTGCGAAACGAACTCAAGCCTTGAAGAACGTAGGGGAGTTAACAGTCGCCCAAATCGGCACTCCTGCGGCTTTTTGCGAAACGAACTCCTCTTTTCTCCTCAACCTGACGACGCCGCGACGATCTTCGCCATTTGTTCGCTCAACGCCCTACCGACAGCAATAAGGGGATGTACGGGCACGTCTTGGTGGTCGGGGGTTCGTTTGGTAAAAGCGGCGCGCCTTCGATGGCCGGGTTCGCTGCCTATCGCTCCGGCGCGGGGCTGGTGACCGTGGCCGTGCCCGAAAGGGCCTTGCTTGCTGTCGCGAGCTACCGGCCAGAGCTGATGACGGAACCGCTCGAATCCGCCAACCTGCTCGAACAAGCCAAGAAAATGAGCGTCTTAGCTGTCGGGCCCGGCCTCGGGACTGGCGACGAGGCAGTTCGTTTGGTAAAAACGCTCTATTCCGAAGCCGAGATTCCCGGAGTTTTCGACGCCGACGCGTTGAATGTGCTGGCCGGTTCCCTGCCCCATACCAGCAAGACGCGCATCCTGACGCCCCATCCGGGCGAGATGGGCCGTTTGACGGGAAAATCGGTCAAGGAAGTGCAAGCCGACCGTTTGGGAGTCGCTCAGGACCTTGCCAAAACCTCTGGAGCCACCATCGTGCTCAAGGGCGACCGCACGGTCATTGCTTTCCCCGACGGCGAAACCTGGATCAATCCGACCGGCGCTCCGTCCATGGCGACCGGCGGCACCGGGGACATCCTGACCGGCATGGTTGCGGGACTGGTTGCCCAGCATCCAAAAGACTGGAAGCGCGCCGTCGTAGCCGCGGTCTGGCTGCACGGGCGCTGCGGCGAACTCGGCGGCACGCATTGGGGCGAAGAAGCGATGCTCGCGACCGATCTGCTCGACTACCTGCCGCAGGCAATGAATGAACTCCGCCCAAACGTTTGAAACGGCCTCGGCCGAGGAAACGCTCGCGCTTGGCCGCACACTGGCCGGTATTCTGCCTTCGCAAGGCGTCGTCCTGTTGATTGGGGATCTCGGAGCCGGCAAGACCACGCTCACCAAAGGAATCGCTGAAGCGCGACAAGCCGCCGCCGCTTCCGACGTCACCAGCCCGACTTTCACTCTGATCCACGAATACGGCGACCCGCCCGCTATCTATCACGTGGACTTGTACCGGCTCGATAAGGCCGAACAAGCCAGGCGCATCGGCCTCGAAGAACTGTTTACCCGGGAGGCGCTCGTCCTGATTGAGTGGGGCGATCGCTTCCCGGAACTTTTCCCACCCGGAACGCTCGCAATCCGGATTGAGGACGCGGGCGGCGACCGGCGGATCTTCGAAGTCGGAAACGCTCTGCAGTCCTGACGGTCTTTTAAGTGTATGGAAAGTTTACGAGCCGAAATCTCAGACTTCGCCAGCCTGAAAGACCTGAAACCGCTGCTAACCCAGCCTGGGCCTTGCGTGAGCCTCTTTATGACGCTTTCGCGCAATGCTAACGAACGCACCTGGCAAGGGCTGCTGTCGCAAATCGATCCAGGACTCGCGGACTCGCTCGACTGGAAGAGCGTCTCCCTAGCCAAGGACACGAAATCGAAAAGCATTGCGGTATTTAAATCGCCCTCTGTCTTCCAGGTTGTTGGACTGACAGACGAGACGCAGAGTCGCGCGGTGAGCGGAACACAGTTCTACATACGGCCTTTGCTCAACGAACTGGCGAAGCCGAAATCGTTTTACATCCTGGCTCTGAGCCAGAAAGATGTACGCCTGCTGCACTGTACGTACGAATCGTGCGAAGAAACGCCCTGGCCGAAGGACACCTCGACGAGCTTCGATGAGTATATGAATTCCGCAAAGCCGGATCACAACGATACCCACGATTCGAGCGCCGGACCGTCCGCCGGACACAGCAAAGGGGTGCTCGGTTCCACGTCCACGACACGCGAAGATAAGCCGGAGTATTTGGCGCACTTCTTCCAGCAGATCGACCGGAGGGTTCGCGAAGTTTTGCACGACAGCAACGAACCATTAGTTTTGGCGGCGGTCGATTATGAAATTGCGCAGTACCGTTCGCTGAATACATATCCTTTCCTGAGCGACGAAGATGTACACGGAGCGCCGAATAGCTTGAAGTCGGGCGAGATGCACGCGCGCGCGATTGAGGCGCTGGAAAGGAGTATTCAGCGGAAAGCAGACGAAGTGCTCGCCGAATACGATCACAAGGTGGGCGGCGGAGCGTCGAACCGGATTAAAGATGTTGTGAAAGCGGCGCACGACGGGCGCGTGCTCACGCTGCTGGTTTCCGACACGCTGCAGCAGGCGGGAAGCTTTAACGAAACCACGCAAGCCGTGAAGGGACACAGTAACGGGTCGGCGGAAGAAGAAGAGGATCTAATCAACGATGCCGCCGTGCAAACGATTTTGCATGGCGGCAACGTATTGAGCTTGCCCAACAAGAAGATGCCTAACGGCGCGGCCGCGGCTGCAATCTTCCGATATTAGTGAGCTGTTCCAGTCATTAAGAGTTGGCGGTGCGCCGCCGTCTGACGGCAAACCCGGCGATGGCGGCGAATCCCAAAAAGGCCAGTGTTACGGTGGACGGTTCCGGCGTTGCTGTCAAACTGCTGTCGACTGCATCGGCTACCAGCTCGTGACCGGTGGTGGTGGGATGAAGATGGTCCCAGAAGAGATATCCCGCGTCAGTTGCCGCGCCGGACGTCTGCGCCGGTGTTGTGACATTGTTGAGCCCGTAGTGCTGCGGGTTGCCGATGATCGACGTAAACAAAGAACCGATATCGACGCCGTCCACATGGATGCCCTGACCTTCCAGCACGGCTATGTCATCAGACCATTGCGTGTTGAACGCCGTTGTGGCAGCGTTGAGCGCGGTTTTGTTAGTTGACCCTTCCGGAGTATCGCCCAGTGGCGGCAGATTCAGCCAGACGAAGTTTTTGGCGCCCAACCGGGAAAGCGCATCGATATAAGACTCGACGTTATTCGCGGCCTGCGTGGGACTGTTGCCATCCAGGATGTCGTTTGCGCCGCCCCACAAGGCATAAAGCGCAGTAGGTGAAGCGCCGGTCGAGTTATTCGCCGCAAAGGCTGCAAGCTGGAGTCCCATATCCTGAGGGTTCGAGGTGCCAGTCTGGGCGCCGGCAACCGCGTAATCGGTGCCGCCTGCCAAAAACGGCAAGGGATCCGGAACGTTCAGCTTCGCCGCGAGTTGATTGACCCAGAGGCCCTGCGGCCCGGTGGCAACCGGCGTAGTATTGAGGCCATCGGAGAAGAAACTGGTGGTGACTGGCGTGCCCGGGAAGGTGTACATCCCGTAGTTCGAACCGGGAATTGCACCGCCGCTCAAAAGGAAGGCGTTGCCGTCATCCGAGAGACTGTCGCCGAATACGACGAGTTGCGAAAACGAGGAAGCGGACGCCGCGTACAGCGGCAAAAGAAAGAGTGCGGATGAAATAACAAATCGCTTTGCGCGCATGGATTGAAGCTATCACATGCGCGCTGACCGCGATCAGTGATCGGCGCCGCCGGTTATTCGCCGGATGACCAGGCGACGCGAAATTCGGGGTAAAGCGTCAAGCCGCCGCACACGTACAGCGTTTGTCCGGTGACGTACGAAGCGTCGTCAGAGGCGAGAAACACAAACGCCGCGGCCATTTCTTCGGCCGTCCCGGCGCGGCCCATCGGAATGTGGCTTTCCACCTCGGCGCGCGCTTTGGCATCGTCGATCCAGGCGCGGTTGATCGGCGAAACAGTGGCGCCGGGCGCGACCGAGTTCACTCGAATGCCGCGGTCCGCATACTCGAGCGCAAGCGTTTTGGTCAGATTGCCCAAACCGCCTTTGCTGATTGAGTACGGCAGATATTTCGGCTTTGGAATGATCTCGTGAACGCTCGAATTGTTCACGATAACGCCGCCTTTGCCCTGTTTGAGAAAATTCTGGATGGCTTCGCGAGCGCATAGAAACGCTCCGCGCAGATTCACGCCGATTATGCGGTCGAAATCAGATGTCTTGAGTTCGTGACTCGGACAGGGCATCTGAATGCCGGCATTGTTAATCAGAATGTCCAACGAGCCAAAGGCATCGATCGTCTCTTTAAAAACCTTCTTAACTTGCGCCTCATCGGAAACATCGCCGCCAACTACAACGGCCCGAGACTTGCCGCCTCCAGCGCTCTCCACTTTCTGCTTCACCGTTTCGGCGTTCTTCGCGTTCGAAAAATAATTGACTGCGACATTCGCGCCTTCCTGGCCGAAGCGAATCGCGATCGCCTCGCCAATGCCGGAGGAGGCGCCGGTTACCAATACGTTTTTTCCAAGGAGCTTTGCCATGAGTGCGTTTATCTCCGACACAGTGTATCAACCGTGCCGGAGATAAGAGGGGGACAGGGCTATGCGGGAACCGATTCAACATCGCGGTTATGGAAGCGATGCTGCTTGATTGCCGCGGCGAATTGATCGACCGATTTGCTGTCATTGCCTACAATCACGCCTTGATCGGGAGCGCCGTTATTACCGATGGCAGGCAGATGCGCGGCCGTGAGTAGTTCGCTTGCCTCGCCCATCGCGAGAATCGGCTTGCCGTGCTTAAAGGCTTCGGCTACGAAGGCGAGCGAATAGCCTGATTTGGCGTTCATGGCGGCCGACTTGCCCCCGGGCACTACAACCGCATCGTAGAGAACCGACGCAGCGTTCGCGAAGGGACGAGTTACTTCAACCGTGGTTCCTTTGCTACAGGTGAACGTCCCGGCCTGCTGGGCAAGGATCTCAACGAGGGCACCCTGCCCGGTAAGCCCCGATTTGATGGCCGCGAGTTGATCGCCGTTGACGCCTTCCCCGGCCAGTACCGCGACCTTACGGCCCTTGATGCTGTCGGCGGGCTTGTTCATCGATAGCGCAGGCGACGAGGTTACTTTGCGGGCGCCGCTCGGCATTTTGGGCGGGTCCGCAATTTCCGTCACGACCGGCTTCGGAGCCACTCGTTTGCACTCTTCGATATCGAGCGCGGTCTTTTCCGCTACCCGTGATGCAAGGTCGGGCGCAATGTGAACCAGCAAATTCGCCATGACGGCCTGGCGCACGGCCTTGGTCTCGCAGTTGTTCAATTCGAATGAGAACGCATCGACAATATGCTGTTTTTCCCAATCGGACATACTGTTCCAGAACAAAGTCGCCTGGCTATAGTAGTCGGTGAAACTTTTTGAGCGCGCTCGGATCTTGCTGCCGTCGACCTTTACGGCATAGCTTTTAAAGGAGTCGGCGGCTTCGGGCTTGTGCATAGGACAGCCGCCCGCGAGCGAGTTGGGGAAGTAAGCAACCTTTCCTTTATTGATCGTCTGGCGGGCGAAGGCATCGCGCTGATTGTTGCTGACCGGATTGATGGGACGGTTAATCGGCAATTCGGCAAAGTTCGGGCCGACCCGGCGCAGTTGGGTATCGAGATACGAGAACAGGCGGCCCTGCAGCATGGGATCGTTTGTGAAGTCGATGCCCGGCACCACGTGGCTGACGCAAAAAGCCACTTGTTCGGTCTCGGCGAAGAAGTTGTCTGGATTGCGATTCAGAGTCAGCTTGCCAACCCGGCGCACCGGAACCAGTTCTTCCGGAATGAGCTTAGTGTCATCGAGCAGATCGAAGTCGAAAGACATTTCATCTGCCTCTTCAACAACCTGGATGCCCAGCTCCCATTCGAGAAAATCGCCGCGCTCGATCGAGTCATACATGTCGCGGCGGTTAAAATCGGCATCTTTACCCGCAATTTTTTGGGCCTCGTCCCAGACCAGGCTGTGAACGCCTTTGAGTGGCTTCCAATGAAATTTGACGAAGCGCGATTTCCCTTTCGCGTTGACAAAGCGCCAGGTATGGACGCCGAAGCCCTCCATATCGGCGAAGCTGCGCGGAATGGCACGATCGCTCATGGCCCACATGAGCATGTGACTGATTTCCGGCGAAAGCGAGGCGAAGTCCCAGAAGGTGTCATGCGCCGTGGCGGCCTGCGGAATTTCAATATGCGGCTCGGGTTTCACCGCGTGGACGAGGTCGGGGAACTTGATCGCGTCGTTAATGAAAAAGACCGGAATGTTATTGCCGACGATGTCCCAGATACCCTCATCGGTATAAAACTTAACAGCGAACCCGCGGACGTCGCGGGGCGTATCGACGGAGCCGCGACTGCCCGCGACTGTGGAAAAACGGACAAAGACGGGTGTTTTCTTGCCTTTGGCGGCAAACGGCGCGGCCATGGTGAGATCCGACAGGTCTTCGTAACTTTCGAATTCTCCATGGGCTGCCGCTCCGCGAGCATGCACCACCCGCTCGGAGATCCGTTCATGATCGAAGTGCGTGAGCTTCTCGCGCAGCATGAAATCTTCGAGCAGACTCGGACCCCGGACGCCGGCCCGTTCACTATTTTCGTCGTCGCTGACCTTTACGCCCTGATTGTTAGTGAGGTAATCCTGGGATTCAATGGTATCCGCCTTCAGGTCTTTAGTTTTCCCGGTTTCAACACTGGCATGAGTGGATTTGTCATGGCCACCGCCGGATTGTGGAGCCGAGTAGTTCTTGTCGGGCATATATGTCTCCTCTGCTATTTGCGCACATTAATAGCTCTGAAGTATCTCCATCGAGACACAATTCGGAGCGAATGCGGTATCAGCAAGGTGACTATGCAAATGCCCCGGATGAATCATTTTTTTTGAGGGCGACTTCACCCGGCTACGCCCCTAACGGAAATTGGTAATCTGCAGAATGCGGCTCACCAGCTTATCCATTTGTGCGTAAATCACGAACCTGCCATCCGGCGAAACGGACAGTGGGGCGTCCCGGTGATGGGTCCACCGAGGGAAGTAAGCTGAGGTGGACGCGAGCCATCGCTGGCCGCCAGCCAGATTTCGAAAGTACCGGAGCGGTCGGAAGGTAGCGAATTGTAATTCAGAATTCAACCCGGGGATTACGAGCTATAACTCAAACGATGGAAAGACAACTTACACGTTATGATGGAAAGTTAGGCCAGTTGTAACGGGTGGCGGCGATCCGGCGGCTTCCGGCGCGTTACACCCGGGCCGCCGCGGCTCCACGATAACTTTCCGCTAGCGAGTCCGTGTCACCCAGTACCATGTTTTTTTGAATTTTTCCGCCCTGGATCTGAAATATAATGGCGACTGAAGTATCAATAGGCTTGCCCGTAGCATTCACCTTGGCCTTATATCGTCCGATCGCTACTACGGTGTTATCTTGGGCTACGAACTGATCAATTTTAAGATCGGCGCTATTTTGGGTACCGAGCAGGGGCTCGAAATATCTCTGCCGAATTTCCGCGTGCCCTTTGTGCGTGCCGGTGTAGGGAATGTTTGCAGGACCGGGATTGTAGAATTCGCAGTCCTCCGTCAAAGAATCGAGGATCGTTTGCACGTCGCCGCGGCCGAATGCCTCTAACACTTTTTGAACAAGGGCGACATTTTGCTGGTCACTCATAACTCCTCCTGGCGGCCAATTATATATCAAAGATCGCGCCGTTGTGGCCTAAGACCCCGTACGCCCGGTATTGCCCTGCCGATCCGCCGCTTTCTCAATTTCGGAGTTCATTTCGCCGCCTATCAGAATGGCGCCGTTAGTCAGATAGAGCCACAGAAGTAACATGACAACGCTATTGAGATGGCCGTAGGTTCGGGTGTAGTCGTTTACGTGCTGGAAATAAAGCCGCAATCCGACTGTTGCGCCAATCCATAGCAGTAAGGCGCAGACCGCACCTGGGGTGCTCCAACTCCACTCATGGTCCCGCAAATTTGGAGCGAACCGGTAGACTACCGCAAAGGAAAACATCAATAACAGAACGACGGTGAGCCACTCCAAAGCTCGCAAGGCTGCGGGCGCTGCGTGAAAGGACCAAGTGAAGAACAGAAACAGAAGCGCAATAACTCCGACCAGCGCGAGACAGATGGTTAAGCCGGCGATGGTGAGCGCTAGTTTCCACCAGTTCCGGCGTTCCTCAACCTCATAGGCGGTATTCAATCCGTAGATAAGCGCCCAGGTTCCGTTCAAAGCGGCCCAGGCCGCGCCCACGCACACGAAGAGAAACCGGAAATCTATCGGCATGTGCCGATCCAATTCAGAGAGCATCTGCTGTAGCAGGGTGGATGCTTGCGCAGGCAGAAATTCTTGCGCCAGATTGGCGGCCGCGTTCTTCATCTGCGGAGCAATGGCAGGAAGGTGCGCGACGAGCGACAAGAAAATCAGGAGTGCCGGAAAAATCGCGAGGAAATGGTAAAAGGCCATGCGTCCGGCCTGCCCGAATACAGCGTCATGCCAGCTTTCGGACCAGGTGCGGCGCACCAACTCCCGAACGGATAGGCCGCCCAACGTCCAAAAAGTGCGCATAGTCGAAGAATGCTGAAGATTCTGCCTTTAGATCTCGGTCAACAATTCTACGGAAAGCAGTGTCTCCGGCGAGTCGGGCTGAGCGGCGAACAATTTGTTCCATTCGGCGTTGCAGCCGACTGCAGCTTGACCATAAAATCAGCCATGCGACCCGGCTTCAGATTGTATTTGAAAATCGCAAACACGGACATGGGGTCAACGTATCATGCTTCTTGCGGCGGATCGACGAGGGCCTTAAGTCGCAGAGCATCCCTGGGCGCATGGCCCGAATCGTCGTTGTCGAAATAGACATACACGGCGCTCAAGTTCTTGTTCCAAGCGGTTATTGTGTGCGCCCATTGCTGGAGCGCTGCGTCGCTGTAAGTGCCTTGATACTTGCCGCCGGGCCCGTGGAGCCGAATATACGCGAAATCGGTAGTGACCTGGACGGGCGACGCGTAACCGGCCAAGTCGAAGATGCAATACGCAGCGTTGTGCTTTGCGAGCAGATCGTAGACTTGCGGGGTATTCCAGGTCGGGTTCCGAAACTCGAAAGCGCAGCGATGGTATGTAGGGAAAATCGCAAGGAAAGCAGCGAGCCGGTCGAGGTCAACCTCCCAGCCAGGGGGTAACTGGAAGAGAATTGGGCCGAGCTTTGGCTCGAGCACTTCGACTGCATTTAGGAAGCGGTTCAGTCCGTCCTGAGCGTCTTTGAGCTTTTTCATGTGCGTTAGAAAGCGGCTGCCCTTTACGGCGAAATGGAAGTGCGGCGGCGTTGATTCGCGCCAAGAGGTTAGGGCGGAGGGGGCGGGGAGTTTATAAAAGCTGTTGTTCAGTTCGACCGTATCAAACGCTTCCAGGTAGCGGGCCAACATGCGGGAACTGGGGAGCCCGCTCGGATAGAAATTTCCGAGCCAGTGTTTGTAGTGCCAGCCGGAAGTGCCGATCCAAATCCGACCCATCTTTCGATTGTGCTCTACTCCCAATCGGCGAGGCTGTTAACGTAATCGGCGGAGCCATCGCGGAGCCAGCCATCGAGCTGCGCGGGCTCTTTCAACTGCTGGCCACGCTGCCGAGATACCGCGGCATATGCGCAATGCATGCTGCTTAGGGCAGTCATATCGACAAACAGCTTCTCGAATTGCGCGACCGGGAACACGTCTTCCTGGCCCTTGCCCCAGCGGCGCTTCACATCTTTCAGAGTGATATAGCTGGGCATGCGCGCGGCGAGATGACGAATCGCCCCGGCAACTCGGGCGTGCGTCGCCGAGATCTTTGCGGGTGAGTGAAAATGCCGCGAGCAGTTGATCGATGTCAATCCAGAACGTGTTGGTGTTGTAGTACGACAGCGACCATTCGATGGCTTCTGATGGGAGCGCCATTCCTTCCACTAGCCGGAGGCGTCCGTCTACACGCGCCAGGCCGCCGCCATGATCGTCAACTTGCCGGGCGATTACTTCGACAGTCATGGCCGCGCCCCGGTCGATGTGGAAGCCGAGCAGGCCCGGGTCGAGGTGAACACCCGTTGTGTCAACGTTGTGCACGAGGAAATATTTAAGCTGTGGGCTTTCCGCGAGGAGACTTTGCAAAACGCCGTTGCGCAGCATGTTCGGAACTTCGTACCAGTGCCCTGTGGGGTGAATACACTGCAACGGCAGGTTATCCGTGTAATCGGACCCTTCCCCGGCCTGAAGGGCCCAATGCATGAGCGCCGCGCGAACGCTATCGCGCATCTTTTCTTTTTGCTCGTCGAGCGATTGCTGCGACATTTCTTCCCACGCAAAGCGAAGATCGCGCGCCATGGGAATCAGGCGAAGGCCGATACTGCGGCCGGGCGATAAGAGAACCGGACCGGTGTATCCGAAGTTATGCGATGCACTCAGATGTTTCGCAACCGGCTCATGGGTGAGATAGCTGGTTGTAATGACGTGCGGCACGGGCGCACCAGAGAGGCGGCTGGAACGGCGACTCTTGGCCAGATGCAATTCGATGAAGTTTCGATACCGGCCGTTCAATTTGCAAAAAGGATTCAGCGCTTTGACGACGCCCGCGCCTCGTGTCCAGCGGCTGCCGGCGCCGCCGGCGAGCGAAACAACCGCGATCTGTCCGTTACGGAGCGCGGCGAGCCCCTTTTCCTGAAGATCGGAACTGATGGCCGCGCGCGCATCGAAAACATCGCCGGGGCGAGCGTCTTCGACAACCGCAGTCACAGGCAAGCGATTTTGGGCGAGACCAATTCTGCCGTTCTGCAGGTCCGCGCGAATTGTTTCGTGTTCGACCGGATCAAAGCCGTGCTGCTCGAGAAGCTCGAAGAGGGTTTGGGTGCGCGTGTTGGATTCCGTTGAGGGCAGCAGGCGATCAAACAGATTTTGGACGATGCCGGAGTAAGCGGGAATGGTGCGCGATGCCGCGGCGAGAAGATCCAGTTCGCGGCGGCGGCCGGGCGGCAAAAGCCGGGAATCCTGGCGTAGAAGCTGAGGAACAATGAGAGCGTAATAGCCGTCGGGCATGAGCGTGGCACCCCCCCGGAGCAACTCCGCGAATGTGCCGTGCTCGTTGATAGCGAAGTCGTAGACCACCGGATCCATAGCGAAGGGAACGGCATCTTCGATTTCGCGTTTGGTTTCGCGCATCAGCGCTCGCATCCGGTTCTGCGCATGATTTTTACGCTTGGGATCGAAGATAAAGCCCATGCCGCCGCCGGCCATGCCGCCCAGCATCCAAAAGCCCCAGAACGCGGCGTCGAATTCGGCACGAGCGCGGTTGATGAGCGTTTCTGTATATGAATTGCTGGCCCACGGAATGATGCTTTGGATCGGGCCGAAAAAGTTGCGCTCTGTTGCGGCGCCGATTTCGCGAATCGCGCCGGAGCGCAGGCCGGTGAGTATTTCATCGAGGATGCCGATCGCTTGCTGACGCGCTTCCCATTCTTTGGGCAATCGCAGCAAGTACTTCTCAGTGACCATTTCGAGAATCGGGCCGACGTCCTGCGCCATGCCGCCGTGCACGAGAACAAGACTCTGCTGCAACTTCTCGCGCGCCTCGGCAGGAACGTCCTTCGTCGAAAGAACATGATGCGAGGGCAGCAGACGGCCGCGGCTGACGCCGAATTCGGGATCGCCTTCTTTGGCTTCGGATCCTTCGATCAGTTTGATGCCGGGCCATACTCCGCCGGAATCCTGCCAGCCGCCGCCGGACCCGCCGAGCCATTCCCCGAGAATGGCGCGCGCTGCAATCAAGCGGCGATCCGATTCGGTGAGCGGACCGGTCAGGTTCTGTGTTTGCCGCGTGGCGCGCATACAGACCGAAATCAGGCCGGCCAGCAGATTCGTAGAGACGGCGAGGCGCGAGCCTTTGGGAATGTTGCGAACGATGCTCGCGAGTTCAATGCCGCGATTTTCACCGACCAGTTGCGCGAGCAGCGACGAGAGCGGCTGAACCGCACCTTCCATTGCGGGCGGCACGAGACCGGAGGCGATGACAGCTGCCTTCAAGAGCCCCAGATAGTCGCGTGCGAAATCGAAGACTTCGGCGAAGGTGGTGATGTCGGTGGTTGCGGCCAGGTCGACGCTGGTCAGGCGCAGCACGGGTTCGTCGATCACGCGGAAATAGGCTTCAATTGGCGGCTGCGGGCGAATCGGGGCGCCGTCGTGCACGCTCAAGTCGATCGAAACGTTCAAGACGCGCGCGCCTTCCGGGTAATCCATGCCCAGAAAGAAGATGTCGCTCCAACCGCTGTGGGTGAGATCCATGCGCACCGGAGTGGATTCTTTCAGAATCGGAAATGGCTCATTTTCGGAAGCGCGTGCGAACAGTTCCGGTCGGACGCTTAGCGGATAATCATCCGGATGACCGATGCGCGACATCCAATGATTGCCGCGGACCGAGCGCACGCTGCGCCGCACCTGATCGGCCAGCGTTTTGAAACCGAGCCCGCGATAGACCGTCGCATACGCGCTCGAGAGCGCAGCATTGAGTCCGTTTGCCTGTTCGGCTCGCTGCAACTTTTCGATCGCTTCTTCAAAGCGGCGCCGCAGCAGGTGCACAGTAGCTTCGAAGGGAATCAGACCTGGGGCCTGCATCTCGGGCCGGTATTGCAAGTGGTAGCGATGAATCGTGTAGAGAAAGAAAAGAGCGCGGACTCGCTCGTAAAGATTGCCGCTGGTTCGCCAAAAGCGTTCGAGCGCGGCGCATTCCCGGATCAGCGCGGCCGTGCTTGCTTTTTGACAGAACTCATCGGCGGAACGATTGCGGATTGCGGCGTCGCGCGAGGTAATAACATCGGTCAACTCGCTCAAGCGCTCGGTCCGATCTCTCGCGCTTCCGTATTGTGGAGAGCCACGACTTCGAGAAGCTGAGCGAGCACCGCATTGCGATCCCGGCCGTCGAGCGCGAGCGCCAGTTGTGCGCGAAACAATCCATATTTGATGCCAACATCGTATCGGCGGCTGGTCTGCTCAAGAGCAAGATACTGTTCGCGTCCGGCTAGTTCTTGGAGAGCATCCGAAAGAGGCGCTCCGGTTGGTTTGTCCGATAGTTGGCGCTCGATAATTTCCATCACTCCCGGCGTCAGGACATGCATTCCGAAGAAACAAAGATAATGTCCGGCACGCAGGCCGGAGATGCCAAGTTCCTGCTCAGCCGCCGTGGGCGTGGGCTTTTCGAGCACTCTTTGCACGCGGTAAAGATCTTTCTTGCCGGAGACGCGCTGGCCGCCGATCGCGCCGTAATGAGAAAGAAGCGTTTCACGCGTAGCTTGCACAGCGGATACGGAGCAGCCCTCTTCTTCCGCGATACCTACCAGGCGTTCCGCGGTACTGCTCGCACCATTCGAGCCTGCATAGAGGTGATCGCCGACCATATGAAGGAACGGATCGTGTTTCGTGAAGCTGCGGGCACAGAACAGCGCATGCGCGTAGCCCGCTGGCTCGGCTTGTTCAATAAACTGCACGTTGCGATCGCCCGCCGCGGCGGCGAACTGCGGCGAATCGCCGGGCGGAATCACAACGGCAATTTCGTCCACACCCGACCGCTTCACTTCGTCGAGGATGATGCGCAAAACCGTCTTCTCGCGGCCGTCACGGTCGATGAGCGTTTGAAAGGGCAGCGTACGCTGATTGCGGCCGGCCGCC
This sequence comes from Terriglobia bacterium, assembly GCA_963767485.1. Classification (GTDB taxonomy): domain Bacteria; phylum Acidobacteriota; class Terriglobia; order Bryobacterales; family Bryobacteraceae; genus Bog-105. Next base: position 45,626 of record CAVYDZ010000011.1, read on the forward strand.
GTGATAACAGCTTTCTTGATTTTCAAACCGCAATTTTAGCGTGGCGGAAGATGAATAGAGTGATCCGGCATACAACATTAACGATCGCGACCCGCGGCAAGGGACTTTATGATTTCACCAGAGCCGCAAAGGAGTGGTTACGCAAGCAGGAGATTTCAAACGGGCTGCTGACTGTATTTATTCAACACACCTCCTGCTCCCTGACGATCCAGGAAAATGCGGACCCGGATGTAACGCTCGATCTGCGCGATTTTTTCGAACGACTGGTGCCCGAGAACATGCGCGATTACCGGCACACGACAGAGGGAGCGGATGATATGACTTCGCACATCCGCTCGACTCTAACGCATACCAGCCTTTCCATCCCGGTGATCGACGGTGGACTTACGCTCGGCACATGGCAAGGTTTATACGTCTTCGAGCACCGCGCGCGAGCCCATCAACGGCGAGTCGTCCTGCAGTTGATGGGCGAGGCCGAAAGTTGATCGCTATTGCACCATGCGGCGCTGCTTGCGTAGAATTGCCGGCATGTCGTAATCATCGACCGGCGCGGAGTCTTCGACGGGCGCTTCGGCGGCGACCATCACTGGCTCCGGCTCGGGTTCCGGTGCGGAAGCGGGCGGCAGATCGGGCACAGTGGCGGGAGTAAATGGAAAGTGCGGATTGCGGCGATCGATTTCGGGCAAGCCTTCGCGCTGGAACCCGGTCGCAATCACTGTGATCTTCACACGGTCTTCCATCTTCTCCTCGATCACGACGCCGAAATTGATTTGCACGTCTTCGTTCTGTGTTGCTTTGCGGATCAGATTACAGGCTTCATTCACGTCATGAATGCCGATCTGGCTGGATGCCGTGATGTTGATGAGCAAACCACGCGCACCGAGCACACCGCCCTCTTCCATCAGCGGACTGTTGATGGCGCGCTGCGCGGCTTCGACCGTCGCCTTTTCGCCGGACGCAACTGCGGTGCCCATCATGGCATAGCCCATGCCGAGCATGTTAGTGCGAATGTCGGAGAAATCGCGATTGATGATTCCGGGCGTGGTGATGATATCGGCGATCCCTTGCACCGCCTGACGGAGCACATCGTCGGCCATGCGGAAAGAATCGAGAAAACTTGTTCCCTTTGGGGCGAGGCCGAGCAGCTTTTCGTTGGGAATGCTGATCACTGTGTCGCAGCTGCCTGCGAGTTCCGCCAAACCGCGCTCCGCCTGGCGCATGCGGCGCGGCCCTTCGAAGGCGAAGGGTTTTGTCACAACTGCGACGGTTAGCGCATTCAATTCTTTCGCAAGCGACGCGACTACCGGCGCCGCACCGGTACCCGTGCCTCCGCCGAGGCCCGCGGTGACGAAGACCATATCGGCGCCTTCCAGCATTTCGATAATTTGTTCGGTGTCTTCGAGCGCCGCCTGACGCCCGACCGAGGGATCGGCGCCCGCACCGAGGCCGCTGGTCAGCTTTTTGCCGATTGCCAGGCGATTGGCCACAGGCGAGGCGGCCAGGGCCTGCTTATCCGTATTTAAAATGTAAAAATCAATGCCCGCCAATCCTTCGTGCAGCATGCGCGCAACCGCATTCGAGCCGCCGCCGCCCACCCCAATCACTTTGATACGCGTTCCGAGTTGAACGTCGTCTTCAATCAAGAATTTCAAGTCATCCGCCATGTGTATGCCCTTTCTTTACTTCACAGCCAGTCCGGCCAGTCCCGCAGAGGCGCGCTTCCAATCCCGCTTGAGTTTGAGGCGGCCTGAATACATGGCCAACCCCGCGGCAGTGGTCCAGCAGGGATTATCGAGCTCGTCGGGCCAATTGCTGATTCCGGCAGCCAGGCCATTGCGTGCCTGACAATTCAGAATGCGTTCCGCAATATCGCACATGCCGGCGAGCAGCGAACCGCCGCCCGTGAGAATGGCCCCTTCGAGCAGGGATTGCTCCATGCCGACGCGCAGGATTTCCGCGTAGATCCGTTCGAAAATATCCTCAGCGCGCGCTTCCAAAATTTCGTTCAATTGCCGACGCGGAGCTTCGCGCGTGCCGCGCCCTTCGGCAGTGGGAATTTCAATAAAGCTGTTGTCGGTTTCGGTTCCGGTGAGCGCGCAACCAAATTCGCGCTTCAAATGTTCGGCGTCTTCGTAATTGACTTTAAGCAGCCAGGAGACGTCGCGCGTGAAGTGATCGGCGCCGATTGGGAACGAAGCGGCGAGGAGTAGAGCGTCTCCGTCATAGACAGCCAGGTGAGTGGATTGCGCTCCGATATCAATGAGCGCTACGCCGCGTGCGCGGTCCTCCGGCAGTATGGCGGCATACGCGGCCGCGACCGCTTCGAAGATCGATTCTTCCACTGCGAGATGAGCCTTGTGGACGGCCGACACGAGCCCCTGATGCTCACCGGCCGAAGCGGTGACGACATGAATGTTCGCCTCCAGCCGCCCGCACAAGATGCCTTTGGGTTTGCGATAGCCAGCGCGGCCATCAAGCGTAAAATCCTGCGGGCAGATCTGTAGAATCTGGCGATCCTCTTCGAGTCGAACACGCGAAGCGAGCTCGACCGCGTAGCGCATATCGTCCGGCTCAATTTCGCGGCGTCTGCCGAATTCGTAGAGCCCGCGGCTATTAATACCGGCAACGCACCCCCCTACGCCGACTACCGCGGATTCAGGAGAGGCATGGGCGCGCCGCTCCGCTTCATGCAGCGCGAATTGGATACTTTGCGCAAGCGCATCCTGATCAGTAAGCCTCCCCTTGTTCCAGGCTTGGACCGGCGCTTCGCCATTTCCCAAAAATTTGATGCTCTCTTCTTCGAGAGCGCAGATGACCACGCGGGTCGCAGTGCTTCCCAAATCCAGACCAACGGCTAATTTTGGTTTATGGCTCACGGTGCTCGTCTCCTACGGCCGTAATAACTCCATCGACCCGCAGATCGAGAGTCTTTGCGTCGGGGCGTTTCTCCCTGATTTGCGGATAGTTGTTAAGAAAACTTTGCAGGCGTTCGGCATAGTTATCGTCGCCGATCATCAGATTGAGAACCGAACTACCCGTATGCTCCGCGACGATCAGATCGTTGGGGTCGGCGACGTCGACTTCGGAAATTTGCGCAGCGAGCGGCCCGATTTCTTTCAGCATGCCGAGTACGCGATGAACGCGAGCGCGCCGGTCTTCGAGCGATTCTGTTTCGCGAATTCCGGTGATTACGGGCAGTGTAAATTGAGCAGCAACACGCGGCCGCAGAATATGGCCATCGGCATCGATCAAGGCAAGATGCGACAAGCCGTTTTTACGATCGGGGGCGAGGTGAACAAATGCAACCGGCTGGCGCTCATGGATAGATACTCTCAGCGTGTTCGGCCAAATCTTCGAAACCGTTGCGTCCTCCACCCAATCGATCGCCAGTAACTGCCGGCGCCGCGCTTGGAGCGGGACGAGGTAGAGACTGCGGCCAAAATCCTCCGCGAAGACGTGACGGATCTGGGAAGTCGACGCATAATGTACACCCTCCACGATGAGATCCGGACTGCGTCCGGCAAAATCCTCCGATTCCGCAATGCGAAAGCGGTTGTCTTTGATCAGGAATGATTCTGTATGGCTCCAGGCGAGCAGGGTGCTGACCATCAGCAGCACTCCCAGAATGAGCCAGAAAGTAAAACGGCCCCAGCGAATGGGTTCTCGCGGCGGCTCGACTATTTTTTTCTGCGGCATCTCAGGCAGCCTCCCGCAATCGCTCTAAAATTTTCTCGGCCGCTTGCGAGACGTTACCTGCACCGAGCGTAATAATCAAGTCGCCGGGCTTGGCGGCCGCGGAGATTTGTTCGATGCCCTCCTCAAGACTGCCCGCGTAGTGAACCGAGCGGTGACCGTACGAGCGCACCTTATCAACCAGCGCGTGGGAGTCCACGCCGGTGAGCGACTGCTCCGACGCCGCGTAAATGTCGAGCAGGTAGACATCGTCGGCTTGGTGAAATGCCGTGCCGAATTCTTCGATCAGATGCTTGGTGCGCGAAAAGCGGTGCGGCTGAAAAAGCACTCGAATCCGGCTATACGGAGACAGTTTCGCGGCCGCCAGCGTGGCTTTGATTTCAGTGGGATGATGGCCATAATCGTCGACGACGGTGATACCGTTCACCTCGCCGCGCAGCGAAAAGCGCCGGTCCACTCCGCTGAACGCGGCAAGGCCTTCGGTGATCTGCGTAAGGGTGACATCCATTTCAAGCGCCACGCCGATAGCCGCCGTTGCGTTCAGGACATTGTGGATGCCGGGAACGTTCAAGCAAAACTCGCCCAGCTCCGAGCCCTGGCGGCGAATGGAAAACTTGCTTCCTCCGGGCTTAAGCGCGATGTTCTGAATTTCCAGATCGACCTGTGCCGAACGGCCATAGGTAATCGTACGGCGGCGCACGGCTGGAAAGATGCTTCTGAATATTGGGATCTTCCATGCAGAGCACGGCCGCGCCGTAAAAGGGTACCTTATTCACGAATTCCGTGAAAGCGGTTTCGATGGCTGCAAGAGAGGCGTAGTGGTCCAGATGTTCACGGTCGATATTGGTAACCACGGCCAAGATGGGCGCGAGTTTGAGAAACGATCCATCGCTTTCGTCCGATTCGACGACGAGAATGGCGCTCTTGCCGACACGCGCGTTCGAGCCCTGCATGGCGGCTACTTTGCCGCCGACCACCACGGTAGGATCGAGATTCGCCGCGTTCAAAATGGAAGCAACGATAGAAGTGGTGGTTGTTTTCCCGTGGCTCCCGGCGATCGCGACGCCATATTTCAAACGCATCAACTCCGCAAGCATCTCGCCACGGGGAATTACCGGGATTTGCAGTCGGCGCGCTTCGGCGATTTCCGGATTATTCCGATCGAGCGCGGAAGTTACGACGATAGCCTTCGCGTTCGCAATGTTGCTGGCGTCGTGACCAATCTGAATTGTTGCGCCAAGGCGTGCCAGACGGTCCGTTGTCGGGGTCTGACGAAGGTCAGAGCCTGATACCCGGTAGCCAAGCGTGAGCAGCACTTCGGCGATGCCGCTCATCCCGATGCCCCCAATTCCCACGAAGTGCACGTGTTGGGGTTTAAAAAACATTCTGTACTCGTATTGTTCCGGCTTTAGGAAAGCGTGTCAAGCGGCTTTCCTCCTGTTTCCTGCAATTTCTTTGAGGATGGCAGCAGCACGCTCGGCGGCCTGCCGGTGTGCAAACGGGCGCACCTGGCGGCGCATAGCGGCGAGCTGTTCGGGATGCGCTCGTAATTCCTCGACTTCGCGGAAGAGCCGTTCGCCGGTTATTTCGGTGTCGAGAATCATTCGCGCTGCATCTGCTTCGACCAACGTTTCAGCGTTCCGGCGCTGGTGATCGTCGGCGGCAAAGGGCAGCGGCACCAGAACCGACGGCATGCCGGCCGCGGCTATCTCGCTTACGCCGCCCGCTCCCGCGCGCCCAATCACCAAATCGGCACGCGAAAATGCCTCCGCCATATCAGCGATAAATGGAACGACCGCACCACGCAGGCCCGATTCGGCAAATGCCTGCGAGAGCGTCAGGTAATCCGCCGCCCCGGATTGATGCAAAATTTCGACGGGGGTCTGTGCGGCGCGGAATAATGGCCAACTCTCACGCGATGCCCGGTTTAAGGTGCGGGAGCCCTGGCTGCCCCCGGTGAGGAAAATAGTGAATGGACCGGACAGCTTTGGCCGCACGTTGAAAATTTCCGCGCGCACCGGCACACCAGTCACTTCCGTTTTCGCGGGCGGCGACCAGGGCTTAAACCCTGGAAAGCCCAGCAGCACACGAGCGGCGCTACGAGCCATCTTTCTATTGGCGAAGCCGGGCACCGCGTTCGGCTCCATGATCACGAACGGAATGTGAGCGGCGCGCGCCGCAATCATTACGGGCCCTGCTACGAATCCGCCCAAACTGAAAACCGCGTGCGGCCGGAACTTGCGTAAAATCGACCACGCGGAAGCGATACTGCCCGGCAACAACGAAGCGGAGCGCAGCTGCGCTTTCCATCCCACGCGATTCAGGCCGCTACTGCGGATATAGGCCATGTCAAACCCGGCTTCTGAAACCAGACGCTCCTCAATCGCTTCTCTTCTACCAACGAAAAGCAGGTGATGTCCCTCGGCCTGCAAAATGCGAGCAACCGCGAGGGCAGGAAACACGTGGCCCCCGGTTCCTCCGCCCGAAAACAGAAACGAATACGGCATCAGCCTGCATGCTCGCTGACACTCAACAGAATCCCCATCATCAGGAGCGAACTCAACAAAGAGGTTCCGCCAGTGCTTATGAAGGGCAGGGGGATGCCTTTATTCGGTGCGAGCCCCAAGACGACGCTCATATTGATGAGCGCCTGCACGACGATGCAGACCGTCACGCTCAGCGCGAGGTACCGGCCGAAATCATCGTTGGCGCGAACGAACGTGCGAATACCGCGCCAGAGCACAACCGCAAAGCCAAGGATCAGGAGCGTGGAGCCGAAAAATCCCGTCTCTTCGCCGATCACGCCATAGATAAAGTCAGTATGCGCTTCGGGCAGAAATAAGAGCTTCTGCTTGCTCTGCATGAGTCCCACGCCAGTGAGGCCGCCCGAGCCCACGGCGATCTTCGATTGTAATTGCTGATACCCGGGGTCGCTGGTTGAAGCCGTCTGATGCGCATACCGGAGGATGTGCCCGTTGGGGTCAAATTTAGCGAGCAGCTTATGGTCTTTGTCCACAAACTCGATCGCGCGCATCAACCGGTACGGCTTCATCGCGATAAATCCGACACCGAGCAGCCCAGCCGCGACGCCACAGATGATCAAATAGCGCGTTTCGATCCCGGCTACAAACATCACCGCAACCGTCATGGTGACCAGGACCACGGCAGTCCCGAAATCGGCCAGCGCGACCGCCAGCGCCATCACTGAAACGGCCACGGCGATGGGCGCAAGGGTGTGGCGCTCGTTAAGGGATTCCAAATGACGGCAGAGGAAAAACGAGAGGAATAACGCGAGCGCCGGTTTCGCGAGCTCCGAAGGCTGCAGCGAAAATGGGCCGGCCTTCAGCCAGCGGTGGCTGTGGCTATCGGTTACGAAGACCGCGACGAGGAGCAGCATCACGACACCGAGACATGCAAACGCGACACGCGAATTATTCCACTGGCGGTAATCGCGCCGCATGCAATAGAGCAGCAGGCCGAAAGAAACGACTGCCCAGGCGAGCTGGCGTATAAAGAAGTGCGCAGCCGAGACGTGATATTTAAGCTCGGCGACAAAGGACGACGCGCTATAGACCATCACCAGCCCGAAACAGACGAGCGTCAGCACGGTGAGGAAGAGAATCCAGTCTGTTTTGAGACGCTGCGCCATAGAAACGTTAAAACAATTTTGCCACTAGTTGTTTGAAGTGTCTGCCCCGTTCTTCGTAGTTCTGGTACTGGTCATAACTGGCGCAGGCGGGAGCGAGCAGGACGACATCGCCGGGTTGCGCTTCGGCGTGCGCGTGGCGTACCGCCGATTCCATGACTTCGCAATCCACCATCGGCACGGCGCCCTTCAGTGCTCCGGCAATCAGCGGAGTGGCTGCGCCGATCAGCAGCGCGGCTTTCGCGCCGGCACGCAAGGGTTCGCGCAATGGACGGTAGTCGCTGCCTTTATCTTTGCCGCCCAGAATAATCCATATGTTTTTCGGAAAAGCAGCGATCGCTTTCAGCGCCGCGTCCACGTTGGTGGCCTTCGAGTCGTTGAAGTATTGAACGCCATTCAGTTCGCGAACGAATTCGATGCGGTGTTCGACGCCCGGAAAACTTTCTATGGCAGCCGCCAGGGCATCGAGCGGCGCGCCCGCCAGGCGGGCGATCAACGAGGCCGCCATTACGTTCTCAAGGTTATGCCGTCCGCGCAATTTGACTTGCCCGCGATGTGCGAACGGCTCGCCGCAGAAGAGCAATTGGTTCTCTTCCATCGCGACGCCCTGCGGCACCGGTTGCGTGGAGCTGAACCAATAGATTTCAGCTTTCGTCTTGGGGGCGTAGTGCCGGCAGATCTCATCATCGTAGTTGAGAACCGCCTGGTCGAGGCTTGTCTGCATTTCAAACAGACGGGCCTTCGCCGCGGCATAGCGCTCGAGCGTACCGTGCCGGTCGAGATGATCCGGCGTGACATTCAGGCAGGCGGCAATACGCGCTTCGAAATTCGAGACCGTTTCGAGTTGAAAGCTGGAGAGCTCGAGCACGTTCCACTGATCCTCATTGGACGATGCTACGAGCGAAGCAACGGCCGTGCCGATGTTTCCGCCCACCTGGTTTGCAATTCCTGCCGCCGTCAACAGGTGACCGGTGAGCGCCGTGGTAGTTGTTTTACCATTCGAACCCGTGATGCCGATGGTCGGCCCTGACAGGAAATGAGAAGCAAGTTCCACTTCGCCAGTAATTGGAATTCCCCGCCGCGCCGCTTCCACGAACAAAGGAGTATCGAGCGGCACACCCGGCGACAGCACGATTAAATCCGGCGTGCGGCCGGAGCCGAACAGGCTTTCCATTGTCTGCAAATAAAAGGGAACCCCGAGCGCATCCAGGCGCTTCTGCTCGTCCGCCGATGGCGCTTGCAAATCCATCGCCCGAACCCGCGCGCCCTGATTCGCGAGTAGTTCAATGGCCGCCATGCCGGAGCGCTTGATCCCGGCGACCAGGACGTTCTTGTTTGACAACTCCACCCGAATCCTTACCTTAGCTTCAACGTCGTGAGCGCAAAAAGCGCCATCACCAGACCTGCAATCCAGAAGCGCACAATCACTTTCGATTCAGCCCAGCCCAAGGCTTCGAAATGGTGATGAATCGGCGCCATTTTGAAAATACGCTTCCCGCCGCGCAGCTTATAACTGCCCACCTGCAAAATTACTGAAAGCGCCTCAATGACGTAAATGCCGCCGATAAACGCGAGCAGGACCTCCTGCTTGATGAGAACGGCGACGATGCCGAGACCACCGCCGAGCGCGAGCGAACCCACGTCTCCCATGAAAACCTGTGCCGGATGGCAGTTATACCAAAGGAACCCTAAACTCGCTCCCATCATCGACGCGCAAAAGATGGTCAGTTCCTGCGAATGCGGCAAGCGCGCCAGGTCAAGGTAGTTAGCGAGTTTGACATTGCTCGAAACATACGTGAGCGCCGTGACCGCGCCGGAGGCAATCACCATCAATCCGATAGCGAGGCCATCGAGTCCGTCTGTGAGATTAACAGCATTCGACGATCCGACCATGATGAACACGATCACGAAATAGAAGGGCAGGAAAGCCAACGGGTACGTCCAATAGCTCCTGGTGAGCGACTCGATCAAGAGGTCCGGCTTGTATTGCTTAAAAAAAGGAAAATTGATAGTGGTCGAGTAGACCTGGTTCGCGTGCAGCAGGAGCAGCAGGAAGCCGATGATCATTGCCACTGCAACTTGCGCCCAGAATTTTTGCTTCCCAGTGAGCCCGAGGTTCCTTTTCTTCGCGACTTTGGCGAAATCGTCGATAAACCCGATTGCACCGAAGCCGACCAACCCCAGCAGCGCAATCCACACGTACTGGTTCTGCAGGTTAGCCCAAAGCAGCGTTGGAATCACGATGGATGTAACAATCAACAGGCCGCCCATGGTGGGGGTTCCGGCTTTCTTCTGATGCGACTGCGGCCCTTCCTCGCGGATATGCTGCCCGAAACTCCAGTCGCGCAGCTTGCGAATCATCCAAGGGCCGAGCGCAAGCGATAAAGCAAGCGCGGTCAGATTCGCGAGTGCGACTCGAGTGGTGATGTAGCCGAAAACGCGGAAAGCGGGGACGTAGGGCTGCAAAACCTGAAAAAGGAGCCAGTAGAGCATTGTTTATTTTTCCATTGCGGCCAGAGCCCGCTCGACGTGCGTTCCTCTTGAACCTTTGAAAAGCACAGCGTCTCCGGGTTGAACGAAGGAGTGGAGAAAGGCGCCCGCAGTTTCGGGATCGTCAAAAAAAAACGCGGCGCGAGAGCCCACCAACGTGTGCTTGCCCATTCCAGCAGCAATGGCTTGTTCCACCATTTGCCGGCTCGCGCCGCGTATCCCGATGAGGATGTCAATGCCAAGACGTGCTGCGTAATCGCCTAAATCGCAATGCAGCTTGTCCGACCAAGAGCCCAGTTCCAGCATTTCGCCGAGCACGGCAATGCGGCGGTTGGCTTTTTCTGAAGCCAAGACGTCGAGCATGGCCCGCGCGGCTTCCGGATTCGAATTATAGGAATCGTCCAGAATCGTGATGCCGTTCCATTCGCGCCGCTCGCCGCGCATTTTTCCGGGCGCGAGATCGCGCACCGCGTCTACCAAATCAGCGAGTGGAATATCAAAAAGACTCGCAACGGCCAATCCAGCCAGAATGTTCGAAACTGCATGGCGCCCGGCGAGACGCGTCGAAAAAACCACCCCATTGACGGTGAACATCGAGCTTTGTGCACCGAAATGTACATCGGTGGCACGAAACTCCGCGCCCGAACTGAAGCCGTAGGTAACGCGCTTGCCCTGGTGCTGGAATTGCGCAACACGTGCGTCATCCCCATTGAGCACAGCCACACCCTCGGGCGGCAATGCGTCAATCAACTCGCGCTTAGCGGCAGCGATGGCGTCGATGGAGTGCAAAGCTTCGATATGCGCATACCCGACGTTAGTGACGACGCCGATTTGCGGGCGTGCAATTGCCGCCAGGGCGCGAATCTCGCCGGCGTGATTCATGCCCATTTCGACAACCGCGATTTCGGCGGTTTCATTGAGCCGCAACAGCGTGAGCGGCAGGCCGAGATGATTGTTCAAATTGCCGGCGGTTTTACTGACCCGAAAGCGTGTACTCAAGAGCGCCGCGATAATCTCTTTCGTGCTGGTTTTGCCCGCACTTCCCGTAATGGCAACAAGCGGTTTGTTCCACTGTCCGCGCGCCCAGGCGGCAAGCTGTTGCAAGGCGGCGATTGTATCCGGCACTTCGAGCGCGGGACAGCTTGGCCGGTCTAGTGGCTCACTAACTACCGCCGCCACAGCGCCCTTATCGAAGGCAGCTTCCACGAACGCATGCCCATCAAAATTTTCTCCCCTGATGGCGAAAAACAGATCACCGGGATTCAGTTGACGTGAATCGATGCTGCAGCCAATCGCGCGCATGGCGGCGAGTTGCGCCTCATTCGCCGGACCGCGAAGACGCGCCCCCATTGCCTGTTTCACATCTCCGAGAGACAACTCCATAGCGCGTAACGCAGGCTATTTCGAGTAGCCGAAGGAACGAAGCACGCGCCGGGCGACTTCGCGATCATCAAACGGGATTGGGCCATCCCGCAGAATCTGATAGGTTTCGTGTCCTTTACCGGCGAGTATCACAACATCGCCTGGCGCAGCCGTTTCAATTGCCTTACGAATGGCCCGCTCGCGATCGGGTTCAGCGATATGCGGCGTATCGAAACGGCTGAGGCCCACCATGGCGTCGTTCATGATTGCCAAGGGATCTTCGCTGCGCGGATTGTCGGATGTGAGCACTACGCAATCGCTTAATTCGGCCGCCGCAACGCCCATTAACGGACGCTTCGAACGATCCCGGTCGCCACCACACCCAAACAAGGTGATGACGCGTTTCGGACGCATCCCCCGGGCAACCGCAATCACATTGCGCAGGGCGTCGTCGGTGTGCGCGTAATCCACTACGACCGTGAACGGCTGGCCCTCTTCGACACGTTCGAATCTCCCCGGTACTCGTTCCAAGTTTTCTATCCCTTTCTGAATGTGCTCATCGCTGAGGCCGTAGGTAATTGCCACAGCGCATGCGAGAAGAATGTTGTAGATATTGATGTGGCCGACCAGCGCCGAGCGGACCGGAATACGCCGGTCGCGCGCAACCACGTCGAAGCGCAATCCGGAGAAATCGGACTGCACGTTCTCCGCGCAGACATCGGCGCGGCTGAGACCGTACCACAGAACCTCGGTACCTGAATCGGTTTTGATGCGGCGCACTTCCGCGTCGTCCGCGTTCACAACTGCGAAGCGCGGGGGAGGAACGCTCGCTGGCGTGAACAAGAGCTGCTTGGCGGCAAAATAATTTTCCATCGTGCCGTGGTAATCCAGGTGGTCGCGCGTGAAGTTCGTAAACGCAGCGGTGTGGAAATGCATCGCGTAGATGCGCCCCAGGTCCAGCGCGTGCGAGGAAGCTTCGAGCGTGGCATGAGTGCCGCCCGCCTGTTCCAACTCGGCGAACATGCGGAACAGGTCGAGCGATTCGGGCGTGGTATTCACGGCGGGCAAGGTGCGGCCTGCCAGCTTGTATTCGATGGTACCGATTAAGGCCGTGGTTTTGCCGGCAGCGCGCAGGATCGAATCGATCAGCGAACTGCTGGTGGTCTTGCCGTTCGTGCCGGTAACGCCCGTGAGGTGTACGTGCTCGTCTGGCTTGTTATAAAAATTGCGCGCGGCGGTGGCTAGCGCATGACGGCCGTGCGCAACTTGTACCCACGATGCGGGCCGAGGATGCCCATACGCCGGCTGCTCGCTGACCACAGCAAGCGCGCCCTGCTCGAAAGCCGTGGCCGCATAATGCGCGCCATCCGTTTTGGTTCCTGCGAACGCGAAGAAAAGAAATCCCGGTTCGACTTTCCGGCTGTCGTAGGCCAAGCCGCGCACCTCAGCGGATGCGAGTGTTGCAGGAACAGTTCCTACGGCCTCGATTCCTGCAAACACTTCAGTAAATTTCATAGAGAAGTGCCGCCGTCAGCGCGCAAACCTCACGGCAATATGTTCGCCTGGTTCGAGAATGGCTCCGGCGGCGGGCGTTTGAGCACGCGCCATCCCGTCGCCCAGGAAATCCACTTGAATGCCGGTAGCGGTCGCTTCTTCCATTACATCTTTGACGGTTTTGCCGACAAAATTGGGGGCTTTCGGTCCAACCGGCTCGGTGTATGCGATGTCGCTTTGACGCTGGGCAGCCGCAGCCGTCTCGCCCGACGCCTGCTGCATCTCTTCGATTGTGGGCGGATTCAACGCTGCCATAGCCGTATCGTCCGTTTCCTTCACACGATCATCGCCCTTCTTTTCCTTGCTCTCCTGTTCTTTTTCCTTGGCAATCAGAGCGTCAATGTCCTGCGGTACGTCACGCGGGACGCCCTCCCGCTCGAGCGACCGGTCCATTACTTTTTCGAAAACCGGGCCGGCGGCTGAGCCGCCGTATCCCGCGATACCAGAGGTTCCGCTAATCGTCACGACCACCAGCATCGAGGGCTTTTCAGTGGGACCGAAGCCTAAAAATGAAGCGTTATATCGGTGGGTGTACATACGATGCGCGTAATCGTAAATTTGTGCGGTGCCCGTTTTTCCAGCAATGGTGTAGCCGATGACGTGAATGTGCTCGCCCGTACCGCCTTTTTCGGTCATCACGCGGCGCATCATCATGCGCATCTCGGCCACGGTGTGCGGGTTCAGGATTTGTTTTCGGGCAGGCTCGCCAATATGTTCGCGCGGACCGCCTGGCGATTGCTCCCAGGCAACCAGATGCGGATGAACCAGATATCCGCCGTTTGCAATTGCGCTGCCGGCTTGCGCAAGCTGCACTGAAGTCACAGCCAGTTCGTGGCCCATCGGAATCGAACCGATGGTCGTCGGCTGCCAGCGTTTGAGCGGCCGCAACAGACCCGGAGCTTCGGCCGGCAATTCGATACCGGTGCGCGAGCCAAAGCCAAAGCGCCGGATATAGTCGTACAGATTCTTGTTACCGACCTGCATGCCGATGCGAATCGCGCCGATATTACTGGAAAACGCCAGCACATTCTCCATCGAAAGCGCCGGATACGCCTTATGATCGTGAATCACGCGGCTGAAGAGCCGCATAACGCCGTTTCCGCAGTTGATTACCGAATCCGGCGTAAGGTTCGTGGTTTCCAATGCAGCCGAGAGCGTCACAACCTTAAAGACAGACCCTGGCTCGAAAGGCGCGACCACCGCCAGATCCTCGCGCCCCTTCGGTTTTTCGCCGGGCAGCAGATGCTCGTTTAAATCGTACGTCGGATAGTTTTCGAGCGCGAGCACTTCACCGGTCTGCGGGTTTAAGGCAACCAGGCTGCCGTGGTCGGCGTGATTCTTAATGACCGCGTCTTTCAACGCGTTCTTGGCAACGTACGAGAGTTCGCGATCGATGGTGAGGCCAATGTCCTTACCGGGAATCGCCGCCTTCACAATTTCAGAGGCATACGAATTCGCCTTGGCGTCGCGCTCCACCATCATCGATCCGGGAATGCCGGTTAGATCCTTATTGAGCTTCAACTCGACGCCCGCGACGCCCTTTCCATCGCCATTCAGATTTCCGATGACGTGCGCGGCCACATCATTATTCGGATAAAAGCGGACGCTACCCTGGTGGATATTGAGCCAGTCAAGATTCATCGCCCGCAAACTCGCTGCCTGCTCCTCACTGACGTGCGGATCGACTACGAAATAGCCACTGTGATGTTTGGAAGCAGCGGCTACTTCGAGGGAAGATTCCAAACGATTCGCATCCACTGGCAGTACGCTGCTCAATAAAGCGGCCGCGGTGGCTTTATCTGGAATGCGGCGCGGATCAACGATTACGATCAGCGAAGGCGAGCTGATGGCAAGCAAATTCCCGTTGCGGTCGAAGATCGAGCCGCGCCGGGCTTCCACGGGCACTAACTTTTCCTGTTGTCTGTGCGCGCGCTTGACGAGCGAATCGTGGGCGAGCACTTGCAGATCGAAGAGGCGAAAGATAAGAATGAGGGCCCATCCAAGCAGGATGAGCCCTACTATGAGTGCCCGTTCTACCGCTTTTGAGAGGGACTCAAACGGCCGGGACTCCATGTGTTTCACCCACCAACAATTTCTCCGCGGGCCGCTAGCGGGAAGCCAGCTCGTTGTTATCGGCCAGCGTTTCGACCTGCTGCGGAGCGGGATCGGACATCTTCAAAGTCTTGGCGAGTTGCTGCAGGCGATCGAGGCTCACCAGCTTGCCTTCCGACGCATTGAGCTTCGCCATCTCCTGGCGAAGCGTGGTTTGCTCCTGCCGCAGGTCTTGCAAAGTAAACCCGGCGGTCGTATTGTAAGCGGTCGGCACTAAACCCGCGATTACCAGCATCGCTGCCACGAAGCCAGTTACCATTGAGCGGCGCCGCGCGATGCCGGCGGCCGGATCGGCCGCGCGAGCGACTGCGGTGTTGTCGATGCGCTTCACAAAAAGATATACGTCTTCGTTCGCGATCGGCCGTAAACGCGGCGATTCGGTGCGCGTCCAAACCGCTGTGGGAACATCGACCAGTTCCCTCACCCCGACGAATCGATTTACAAAAGTTGCGAGTGTTGCCATCCCTTTTCCCTCTTACTGAACCCATTCGAGCGCCCGCAGCTTTGCACTGCGCGACGCCGCATTTTCCAAAACTTCCTGCTCTCCCGGCCGGACCACATGCCTGGTCAGAATCTTCGCTCTGCCTTCCTTCGCCAGCGCCTGGAAAGCTCGCTTCACTATCCGGTCCTCGGTCGACATGAAGGTCAACACCACCATCCGTCCGCCAGACCGCAGCCGCTCCGGAGCCAACCGGAGCAAATCGCTCAACTGCTCCAACTCACTGTTCACCTTCAATCGCAACGCCATGAAGGTTTGCGTGGCCGGATGTATTCTCCCCGTTCGCGGCACGGCGCTTTCCACCACCGAAGCTAAACGCCCGGTGGTCAGGATCGGCCGCGCGCGAACGATTGCTCTGGAGATTCTTCGCGACCTCCTTTCTTCGCCGAGCTGATAGATCAAATCGGCGAGCGCCTTTTCAGGCAGTTCGTTCACTAAATCCGCCGCGCTCAATTCCTGACTGCGATCCATTCGCATGTCGAGGGGTCCGTCCTCCATCAAAGAGAAACCCCGTTCCCCGCTACTCAACTGAAACCGGCTCACGCCAAGATCGGCCAACACCCCGTCCAGCGCTTTGACGCCGTTCGTCTCGAGCGCCTTCGCCATGTCCGAGAACGCGCCGTGAAAATAACGGACCCGTTCGGCCGATTCAGCCGTATTCGCACGAGCCATTTCCAGCGACTCCGCATCCCGATCGCACGCAATCACGAAACCGCTTTCCAGCCGCTCCGCAATTGCTCGCGTGTGACCGCCCAAACCGGCGGTCATGTCCAGATAAATTCCGTCAGGCCGAATCGCGAGATACTCGAGCGATTCCTGCAACAAAACCGGATAATGTCGCCAGGCCATACATGCCTAGCGCAGCCCCTTTTTCGCCAACGCTTTGTACTTGTCGGCGAGACCTTCTTTCGCGGTCTCCAGCCGGCGCGGCATAGACTCCGCTGCCATACACTTCAATGCGCTGCTGAAAGCAGGACAGATATACTTCGTCTTTTTCCAAACTCAAATCACGCCGCAGCGTGGTCGGCAGCAGAACCCTTCCCTGCGCATCGACTTCCACATCCTCACCGTAATGGTTCGCGACAAACGCCACGTCGGCCCTCAGATCCGCATCGTCCCCCGGCTCCTGGAGCATGTTTTCGGTATCTCTCCAGACCGAAATCGGGTAGATTAGTGCTGTTGAGGTATTCAGCGTCGTGACAAACACCTTTCGCTCTCCGAAGGTTTCCAGATACTGCATCATGGCGGCGGGCAGCTTAAGCCGCCCCTTCTCATCTACACGACCGCTGAGCGTCCCCCGGGGGGCTTCCGTGCGAGCGATCGGGGATGTCTGACCGTTCTGTTCCACTTCGAACCACTTTTGGCCATTTCAGACCACAAATCGATACTCTCACGCGTAGTGGGTGATTGCAATACAATTCTTCATAGAAATTTTGTGTAAGTACTTGATTTCGCCTTTCTTACGCCGTTTCCGCAGCGGCAGATATCAGTGAGAGTTATGGTACGAACTGCCATTTGATCAGCGGCACGTTTGCGAACTGAGTCGTTCTGTCACAAGCAGCGGTCGGGCGCCGTTTTTAATCCGAGGGCGCTCTTGGACCGCAACTCCGGAAACTCAGTCTGATGATTCTGCTCGAAACTGTATTTCTGGATCTGCGTTACGGGGCGCGAACTTTGCGGCGCCTCCCCGGGTTCACTCTTATGGCGATTTTCGCCTTGGCGCTCGGGATCGGGGTCAATACGGCTACCTTCACGGCTTACAAAGGGTTCGTCGCCCGACCGCTCGAGGCTCGCGATCCCGGCAGCATGGTCAATTTCGCGCTGCGTCTCCGATCGGGCGGCATCGGCACCCGATTCAGCTATCCCGATTACGAAGCATATCGGGATCATCTGCATTCTTTCAGCGGGGTCATTGCCTTCAGCATCGATCAGCTGCGCCTCACAGACGCGGGCGGAGTCGTCAGGCGGAGGAATGCAGAGGCTGGATCATTGATCGGAAGACTGGGGCTGCTGAGGCCCGCCGCGAACAATGCAGAGTTCGCAAGCAGCTTCATCGTTTCGGAAAACTATTTCGCGGTCCTTGGGGTTACGGCTTTGCGAGGCCGCACCTTCGAATCCATAGGACTTCGGGAACTCGCGGCAGCCCCTTCAGTTCTAATCAGTGAGAATTATTGGCAGCGGCGGTTTGCTGGAGATCCGGTGGTCCTCGGCAAGAGCGTCCGTCTTAATGGCGTGGCCTTCACCATCGTCGGAATCACGCCTCACAATTTCATGGGTACGAGTGTTGCGGTCCCGGATTTCTGGCTTCCGCTCAGTCTCGATCCTTCAATTCATCCTCAGAGCAACCGGCTGCGTGACCGCAATGATCTGTGTTGCCGGATATTCGGTCGCCTCGCCCCCGGCGCCGTTATGACCCAGGCACAAGCAGAGACGACCTTGCTTGCCTCTCATTTAGCCACTTTGCACGATCCGCACTCCGACCTGAGTCAAGAAGCAACCGCTCTGATTTCGCCGGGGTCGCCGCTTCCCGACAAGAGCAACGCCGGTTTGCGACTTACTATTTTGTTCATCATGATGGGCGCGGGCATGGTACTGACGATCGCCTGCGCTAACGCGGCCAGTCTGCAACTGGCCCGCGCGACAGGCCGCCAGCAGGAGCTCGGCATGCGTCTATCGCTGGGGGCCAGCCGTCCGCGCCTGATCCGGCAGTTGCTGACGGAAAGCTTGATGTTAGGTCTGCTGGCCGGCTGTCTGGCATTGCCGATGACATGGACGCTCTTGCATGTAGGGGCAAGCAAAGCCGCGGAATTGCTGCCTATGGAAGATGGAACGCTGGTCCTCAACGTGAATCCTGATCTCGGAGTATTCACGTTTGTGCTGGCTATCTCAGCGATCGCGGGCATCGGATTTGGGCTCGCGCCGGCATTTGAAAGCTCCCGGTCCGCGCTCTGCTCGACCGTCCGAGCGGCTGGAATTTCGCGCGTCCGCAGCCGACTGCGTCACCTTCTTATTGCGGCCCAAGTCGCCGTCTCGCTCACGCTCATGATCGCCGGAAGCATGTTGGTCCGCAGCGCCGTGCACGCGCTCAATATGAATACCGGATATGATAGCGGCCATCTCGTCGATCTGAGTTTTCAATTTCCGGCGCAATCCAAATACAACGCGGAGGAGGAGACCGCGATGGTGCGCGATCTTCGCACGCGTCTCGCGGAACTGCCCGGGGTGATTGCAGTCACCAGCGCCCGGGCGCCGGCCGACAGTAATGGCCGGAGAGCCGCTGTTTCCCTTAACGGAGAACCGCCCTCTGCCCGGAATAAGACTGCGACGCTCTATTACACGTGGGTGCAGCCGAATTATTTTGGCGCGCTTGGCATTCCATTGTTATCGGGCCGCGGCTTTCGAGCGCTGTCCGGCGAGCGAGAGCAAGCGGTGGTACTCAGCGAATCGGCTGCCCGGCGGCTCTGGCCCGGGCAGAACCCCGTTGGCCGCAGCCTACGCTTAGGTACACGCGAAGAATTCCATAACGAAGGGGAACTTGTTCCCGATGGACCAACCTGGCGGGTAATCGGCGTCGCCCGGGATACGCGAGGCGTCACGTTGGATGGAAGCGACTCGGAGCAGGTCTACGTGCCTTTACCCGCGGACCGGGTCCAGGATTACCCGATCCTGGTCCGAACGCGCTCCGATCCGAAGCTTGTGATACGGGCTATCGACCCGGTGATCTCGGCGGTTCCGAACCTGGTGGTCTCGGCCGCCACTCTGCGGGCGATGCTTCATCAGACAGATGCATTCCTCATTGATAGTCTGTCGGCCGCGATCGCGATCACCATCAGCCTGTTTGGGCTGTTGCTGGCCTCCATGGGGATCTATAGCACTGTCGCTTATATGGTCGTCCTGCGCACGCGTGAAGTCGGTATTCGTATGGCTGTCGGCGCGCAAAAGCGCGACATTCTCGCATTGATGATACGTGAATGTATCCGCCCAGTTTCAACAGGACTGCTGGTCGGGATGATTCTAGGCGCTGGCGCTTCGCGCCTTCTTCGCGGGGTGCTCTATGGCCTTGGCCCGGTCGACAGCGTCTCGTTCGCCGGAGCGTCCTTGCTGCTTCTGGCTGTCGCGCTGATTGCGACTTGGGTGCCGTCCCGGCGAGCGATGCGCATCGATCCGATGACGGCGCTCAGATACGAATAGGCGAAGCGCAATAGTTGCTCAGCGGGCGGTTTTCTTCTTGGCTGAGGTCTTCTTGCTGGTGCTGGTCTTCTTTTTAGAAGCAGTGTTCTTTTTGGTAGCGGTTTTCTTCTTGGAAGGGGCCGAGCTTTTCTTTTTTGCGGGCTTATTCGGATCGGGTGGAATATCGGCGCCGGACCGTCTGGCTTCACTCAAACCAATTGCAATCGCCTGCTTCCGATTTCTGACTTTTTTGCCGCTGCGACCGGATTCGAGCTTGCCGTGCTTAAATTCGTCCATCACAGTCGCCATCTTGCGCTTCACCGTGCGCTTCGATTTCGGGTCCGACCCGGACGATGATTTTTTGGCTGCTTTCCTGGTGGCCATCTGATCCTCTGTCCATGGGACAGCAACTTCGCCGTTGGCGTTTCGTTCCAGCTATGCGGGGTCTATACCGCGATTCAATTAAACTGATCTTCATGCAATGGACTCCGGGCGGACCCAACCCCGATATTGAAGACCGACGCGATCAAAGCGGCGGCGGAGGCGGAGGGTTTGGCTTGGGCGGCCTCGGGATCGGCGGAGTAATTATCGTTGGCATCCTGAGCCTCATCTTTCAGAAGAATTTGTTCACGTTTTTTGAGGGCGCCGGGCCCGCGCAGACGACTAGCCGTGCCGCTCCGAACGCCCAGCGCGATGCGCGCGAACAACCCGAAGTCGATTTCGTTTCTTTTGTGTTGAGAGATGTTCAGGATACTTGGGATCGCCTTTTGCCGGAAGAGGCGAACCGGCCGTACCGGCACGCGAAGCTGGTTCTGTTCCGTAATGCTTTCCCTTCGGGCTGCGGTATGGCTCAAGATGCGATCGGACCTTTCTACTGTCCGCAGGATGAGAAGGTCTATCTCGACCTTAGCTTCTTCGATGAGCTCCGCAATCGCTTTGGCGCTAAGGGCGAGTTTGGCCAAGCCTACGTGATCGCGCATGAAATCGGTCATCATGTACAGAAAATTTTAGGCATTGAGCCGAAGGTGCGGCGCTTGCAGGAAAACAATCCGGCGGCGGCGAACCCGCTTTCTGTCCGTCTGGAGTTACAGGCCGATTGTTTCGCGGGCGTGTGGGCGCATTCGACCGCCCAGCGGAAGATCATAGATGAGAGCGACGTGGAATCGGCCTTAGGCGCGGCAGCAGCCGTGGGCGACGATCGCATTCAAAAAGCAGCCCGCGGACGAGTGAGTCCTGAAAGTTTTACACACGGATCTTCGGCCCAGCGTACCGGCTGGTTTAAGCGTGGGCTTGAGAGTGGTCAGATCTCAGCTTGTAACACTTTCAAAACCACGCCGCGCTGAAACCCGCGGCAAATTTATTTTTGCGGAAGGGTGAAGGCGTAAAGCATTTCGCCCGCGCCGAATACGACGTATTGGCGGTTCTCAAGTTGGTAGGTCATGGGACCATTACTAACGGTTGCAGCCAGCCCGGCATGCCAGAGAATTTTTCCATTCGCCGGATCGAAGGCGACGGCGTTCGCCGAAGGATCGCCGGTGAACAGCAGCTTGCCCGCCGTTGTCAGGATGCCGGAGTGGCCACCGTTTTCGGGATACACGTGGCGCCATTTGATATCGCCTGTTTTGTAATCGAGCGCTTCCAAAGCGGCTTCCGACCACACGCCTGCATCCCGGCCGCCGTAGCCTTCGGGATCTTTGCTCGTATCGGTCAGATAATACACGCTGTAGGATGGGGACGCGCTCACGTAGAACAACCCGGTCTGCGGATCGAATGAGGGCGGATACCAGTTCGTGCCACCGCCCGAAGAGGGATTCACCAGCGCGCCATCGGTTTTCGGCTGCTTATCCTCGTTCGGAATGGGTTGGCCGTTACGATCGACCCCTTTGGACCAATCCAACTTAATGAACGGATGCGTGGTGACGCTCTTGCCGTTTGTGCGGTCCAGAACAAAGAAGTAGCCGTTGCGAGCCGCTTGTGCCAGGAGTTTACGCGGCTTTCCATCAATCACACCATCGAACAGAATGGGAGTTTCGACGTTGTCCCAATCATGGGTATCGTGGGGCGAGGCTTGAAACCACCACACCAGTTTGCCGGTATCGGGGTTCAGCGCAACGATCGAACAAGTCCATAGATTGGCACCTTCGCGGCCTTGGCCGGCGTGCACTGGGTTCGGATTTCCGGTGCCCCAATAGAGCAGGTGCAACTCGGGATCGTAGGTGCCGGGCAGCCACGTCATTCCGCCGCCATGTGAGGCCGCTTGTTCATTTGGCCAGGTCTCAGAGCCCGGTTCGCCTTTCGCCGGCTCTGAATTCCAGCGCCACTGCACTTTGCCGTCTTCCGGATCGCGCGCTTCCAGGAAACCGGGGACGTCCAAAGAATCGCCGCCCACTCCAACCAGCACGTGGTTGCCTATCACGAGCGGCGCCGGCGTCGAGAAATACTCCTGCGCCAGATCGGCAATCGGCACCGACCAGCGGAACTTTCCGCTATCTTTCTCGAGCGAGATCAGATGATTATCGGGGGTCTCAAAGAACAGCCAATTCCCGTAAATCGCAACACCACGATTACCGATGTGAATCCCGCCCTGGCTCTCCCATTTGTAATGCCAAATCTCGCGCCCGGTTTTTGCGTCAACGGCCCATGCATGGTCGGGCAGGGTGAAATAAAGGACACCATCCACCATGAGCGGTGTGGACTTAACTTGCTGGCCGAAGGGACTGCCGCCCGGTCCGGTGTTCGCGTGGTAAACCCATGCCAGGCTCAAATCTTTCACGTTGCCAGCATTGATCTGGTCGAGCGGGCTGAAGCGGCGTCCGGAGTAATCGCCGTTGTAGGTGGGCCAAGTGCCTGGAGCGGGATGGACGATGGCCTCCGGAGTTAACCCCTGCCCAGCGGCTAACACGGCCGTGCAAGCAAACAAGAAAAGCGATTTCACTTCAGAGTCTCCAGATAAGCGAGGACGTTATGCATATCGGCGTTGCTGTATTGCTGCAGCAATTCCGCATGGGCAGCTAGCGGATCGTGCACCTGGACATCGATTCCATTCTGCTCATTCAGGAGCCAGGAGTGGTGTTCGCCGGAAGCATCGGTCAAAGCGACGCTGAAATCGTCCAGGTGATCCAGTTTGCCGGAAAAAGTTTGTCCCGAGGGCAGCTTGACTGTCACAGTTTTTTCGCCTCGGGGATCCGGAGGCGGTCCCGGCATGCCCGGATAGCGCTGTTCTTTCGGATAGAGAAACCGACTCTGCAAGGTCACCGGATCGTACTTGCTAGCAATGTGGGCCAAATCTCCTGTCGGGCTGTGACAGTTCGCGCAGTGCGCCGCGAAATAAGCTTCCCCGGCTTGCGGGTTGCCCGTCACGATATTGAGAATTTTGTATTCCATGCGATTCGCGGCTGCCTGGCTGCGCGACAGAAGAAACTGCGCGATGTCTTTGATCTGCGCATCGGTGAAATTAGTAAACGCGGGCATGCCTTTGCCGGCGCGCCCATGCAAAATCACGGGACCGATCTCCGAGCCACTGCCTTTGTCGTGTAACACCAGGACTGATTGCGCCAGGTTTGGTCCTCCATTACCGCCTTTGGCATCGCTGCCGTGGCAAAACGCGCAGTTGGCAACAAAGATGGCCTGACCGCGCTTCGCAGCAGCGGGATCGGCTGGCGGTCCAATCGCCAAAAATTGCCCGGCGAGGCGAGCCGTTGAATTGGCTTGACCCGCAGGACTGGTGCGGTTGCCATTTTGCGGAGGTTTTGCGGCGGGACCAGGCTTTGGCCCATTGGCCGCTCCTGCGGGCGGTTGCGCGGGCACTCCCGCCGGGGGAATCTGGGGCTCCTGCGCCGCCATCAACAAGCTAATCCCGCCCAACAGACAGAGCGATCCTAACGGCCAACTACCAAACTTCATCCAGAACCTCAAGTTAAATCCAATTGCTGCGCTGCAATCGCAATTATGACAGGCAGACTTCAGCATCGACAGCACGAGTCCCCTCGGGCACCACTTGATCTCGGCGTCTGGAATAGGGCTTGCGATCAGCCTACGGGATGGGCCGAACGCTTTCGCGGGGATGCAGGGAGGGCAGAGATTCGGGCTGCCGTCCGCTCCGAGTACGAAGGCATGCTCAGGGACTGATAGAGGTGGAGAGCTTCGCTCAGCAGTTCGCGTGCCCGTTCCCGGTCCTGGGGCAGATCACGCGCGAGTAGCATTTCGGCGTACCAGATACGCGCTCCCGGCTGCGTTATTCGATAAGGACTCGTGTCGGCTTGATGGATCGCAGTTCGGTGGTGCTCTTCGGCGCGGGACCAATTCCGTGCGGCGGCTGACGCTATTCCCGCACACGTGCGGAAGAGATGCTGGCTATAGAGGCATAGCGGACCATTTGCGACAACGTACTCGGCATGCGCCTCCAGAGCAGCAGCGTCTTCCAGCCTTTTCATTATTGCCAGGCCTTCCAACACAAATGCCAGGCAGCCACACGATCCGAGCGACAACGGCCGGCCGGGAACCGGCAGGGCAAGACGCGCTTTCGCAAGCGCCACGTTGGCTTCAGGGTCGCCCTTAGCCGCCAGCGTCCAAAACAATCCCCCGATCAAATGCCCCGACTGATAACTGACTGGCTCAACCTCATGACCACGCCGAAACCAACGCGCCGCCTCGTCGAGATTCCCGCGATAATGGGCAATCGTGCCCAGAACGATATAGTCCAGAAACGACCAGCCTACCGCTCCAGCTGCCGTAGCGAAGCTATGAGCAGCTTGCGCGGACCGCTCGGCCATCTCGAGCTTCCCTAAGGCCATCTGCATCTCTGCGGAGAAGTTCTTATAGGCCCAAACCGCATTCAGGTGCCCGGCTTTCTCCGCTCGGGTAAGTGAGTTCGACAGCAACGGTTCGAGCTCCCGAACTCGGCCAAGCCAGAGCGCGGCGGCGACGGACTCGAACGCCTCAGCCTCGCCCCACAGATTGCCGACGAGGCGAAAACGTTCGACAGCCTCCCGAGCGCATTGGTCTGATCGCTGGATCTGTGCCGTTTGAAACATCACGCGAGCCTCGCTCATCCTTGCAAATCCGTCGGCAAGAGATCCCGGTAGAAGCCGCTCGATTTGTTTGGCCTCGCATATCGCGGCAAGAGATGTTTCCATCTCACCTTGATTGGCCTCGTTCAGGGATTTGAGCAGGAGCAGGCGATGAAGCAGCGGCGTTGGTTGAGCACCTATTAGTTGCATGGCGCGGTTTATCACCGCGGCTGCCGGCCCGCAGTCCGCCTTCCAGAGATGTATATAAGCCAGTTGGAAGCTGGCTTCGGCCGCTCCAGCAAAATCCCGGGACTGAACGAAACATCCGATGGCGCATTCGTACGAGTGGACCGCTTCGCTGGTACGCTCCAGGCTGCGCAGGCACACGGCACGGGCAAGATGCAGTTCCGCCTGGAGCGGATGCTGTTCCGCTTTGATTAGAAACAGCGCCTTATCGACCTTCTCAAGGGCCTCATCGTGAGCCGCCCCTGTAATCGCCTGTCGCGCCGCCATCGCGAGATATGTTACGGTTCGATTCAGGTCTGCAGCAGCACCGGCCCGCCAAAGATGATGGGCCAGCGCCGATGCCTGGCTTTCTGGATGGGTGCCACAGATTCCTTCAATGGCCCTCGCAATCCGCCCGTGCAAGCGCTGCCGCCGCAGACTCGACAGCGCTTCTATTAATGTCTGGCGAAGCAATTCGTGAACGAACCGGTAACGCATCCCACGCCCGCTCTCGTCTGGCTCAGCCAAATGCGCCCGCTCGGCCTCTTCCATGGCGCGAAGCACAGCATCCGATTCGCCGCTCTCCAAACTTTCAAGCAAACTCAGTTCGAATGAACGTCCGATTAAAGCAGCGGTCGTCAAGATATCGCGCGTTTCTTCTCGAAGCCTTCCCAATCGATGGCCAATCACCAGCCGAATACCTTCCGGAACGTGCAAGTCTCCTAGCTTTAGGACCGAAACCCACTCTCCCGCACCATTGAATAGTTTGCCCTGCTCCACTAGATTGCGGAACACCTCTTCCACAAAGAACGGGTTGCCTTCAGTTTTATCGAATATCGCACTCGCGATCGAGTCGGGCGGCGTTTTTCTACTGAGAGCCCCTAGCATCGCCTGCACGCCGCGTAAGCCGAAGGGCCGCAGAGTGAAACGCACGGCCACGTTCTCACGAACCCAGATCTCGAGAGCGCGGGCAAGGGGCCGGGCGCCATCCAGTTCAACGTCTCGGTAGGTTCCAATCAGCAGAACGGGAAGGCCGGATACCATCTGGGCCAGGTGCCGGAGCAGCAGCAGCGAGGACTCATCAGCCCACTGCAGGTCTTCAAAAACCGCGATAATCGGGTTCAACCGTGCCGAGCGCTCCATGAATTCTCCGTACGCGTTGAACAAGAACCGGCGTTGCTGCTCTGGTGGTAGTTCGATGGCTGACGGCGTTTCTGGGAAGATACGCCTTAACCCGGGCATCAGTTTCGCGATTTCCGGCGCAGACTCGCCGAGGACAAAGCGGAACGATTCCCGCGGAACTGTCCGCGCGCAGTACTCTAGGATCTCGATAAAAGGCGCATACGGCGGCGTCCCTTCCAACTCATAGGAGTGCCCGATCACGCCGAAACAGCCGCGCCGCAGTCCTTCCGCCAGAACGGCTCGTGTAAGATGCGTTTTGCCGATGCCCGGCTCTCCCCCAATCAGAGCCAGTGAACCGCGCCCGGTGAGAGCAGCGTCGATCAGACCGAGCAGAAGGTTCCGCTCCGCATCGCGTCCGATGAGAATCGGCTCCTCTTTCTCTATTTTCGGCGTCGATCCGTTACCGCTCTCCCTGTGAATCGAACCGATGAACCGGTAGCCGCGCTTGGGCAAGGTCTCGAGAAATTGCGGCGTTTGCGGTGAATCCCCTAAAGCTTTCCGGGCTTTATTAATCGCTCGATTCAGGCCATGCTCAAAATCAACAAGCGTATCGCCAGGCCAGATCCTTTGCCGAAGCTCTTCTCGGCTTATGACTTCCCCCGGGCGTTCGAGCAAAGCAAATAGCAGTTCAAACGGCTGACCCTGCAGTTTGACCTTGCGGCCGTGTTCGAATAACTCGCCTGAGTCGATATCCAGCTCAAACGCCGAGAACCTGATCAGGCGCCCGTGTTTGGTGTTTCCGTTCATCCTCGTGCGTCGAGGCTATCAAATTTGCGAGACGCTGGGAAATTCCAAATCGTCCCCGGGAGATAAATTTTCAACCGACGGAGTATCCCCAGAGCATCGACTAGACGCTCGCGCGCCTGGATAATTCTCGTGTGCCCAAACGATCCGAGTACTCAGATCATCTCGGCAAGACCAAAACCTACAAGGAAGTCAGAGGAATTATGTTACGAAAAACGCTCCTGAATGCGAAAGTAATTGGAATTTTTACTATCCTGGCGGTCGCCGGTCTCGGCGTTGCACAGGAAAGCACCGACTTCAGTCAGAAGTATTCCAAGCACGGGTATACGCTGGCGAGTCTGGCCGGGAACTACTCAGTTACCGGCGTTTTTGGCCCGCATGCTGGCGGGTATGTAGGAACCGCCGACATAGATGCCAAAGGTGCGATCAGTAACGATACCGGGGTGGTCGTCGATCCCGCGCTGGCCGGCCTGCCTCTCGAGCTTTCTAGTACCGGAGAGACCATGATCAATTCAGACGGTACGGGGCTCTTCACCGAGAGTGTTTCGGTCGCAGGCGGTCCATCCGTTACCTACCATTTCAACTTCGTCATCGCCGAGGCGCGCTTGATAGGCGGTGAGTTGATCGCAACCCGAATCGTCTTACTGCAACAGGAGTCCAGCCCGCTTCCGAACGGTCCAATATTCGCCTCGTTCGTATACACGAGGCGGCCAAAGTAACACGGCTTGGCTTATCGATGAGGTCATGAAGGGGCCGCGTTCTCAGGGGACTTATCAGGTCCTCTGTATAATCAAGCGCCTCTTACTGCGAAGGGCTCCAGACCTTGCGCTAAGTTCTACGTCGAAAGCGAGCGTACACGCAAGCAGAGTGATCAGAACGGCACGTCGTCATCGGTGATTTGCATACCGCCAAAGTCATCTGCCGGAGCTCCCCCGCCGCCGGAGGGACGGGACCGGGCGGGAGCCGCCCCTCTCGCCGGGCCAGTCTCGAAGCCTTCGCCTTCGCCTCGCCCGCCGAGCAGAATCACTTCGTCAGCGACAACTTCCGTCGAATAGACTTTCTTGCCGTCTTTATCGTCATAACTGCGGGTCTGGATCCGGCCCTCGACGTACACCTGCTTGCCTTTCGTCAGGTAGTTCGCCACATTTTCACCACGCCACAAAACAACGTTTGTCCAGTTCGTTTCTTCTTTCCAGTCGTTGGTTTGTTGGTCTTTCCAACGCCGGCTCGTTGCGACGGCAAAGCGCGTCACCGAAACGCCGGAGGGGGTAAATTTCGTCTCCGCGTCGCGCCCGAGATTGCCGATGAGAATAACCTTGTTTACGCTTCGGGATGCCATGATCACTCGCAATGTATCATGTCGGCCAATTTCGTGTTCGATGAGGCGTCCAGCGGAGAAATTCCGCCTCCGGTTTGAGTACTATCCCCAGATCTAATGTTCTTGGGTGAATAATCGCTCCATTCGGGCTCGGATTGAGGCATAATGAGGAGCACTGGGGGCCAGCCTTCCTGGCCTTCCGGTCAATTGAAGTTGGGGGATGAATGGCATCGCGATTGAGCGGATCGTGTTCGCCCGCTTTTCTTGTTTTCCGACTGATGCGCGCCGCAAGCGCCGCACTCCCGGTGATCGTTCTCACGTGTATCTTCTGCTTGTCGGGGCAGCGGCCGGCCAACGCGCAAATCCTTATCCGTCCGCCGGAGCCGGGCGATCCAGTGAATATTATGCCGTCGGATATGGCTATTTTCGAGGAAAACGGCGAACGCCGCGAACTGCCGTGTACGGTGACGCAGCAGCCGCCCCAAGTGGCGTTTGACCTCCGTTTCCACGCTGGTTATACCGTTACTCTGCCTTTGAATGAGGTGGCGGGGGACGGCGGCGAGCTGACCGTTGTATTTCGAATCTATCCGGAGTCGGATAAGAACGCCGCTTCTTACTTCCTGCAGCACTTCGACGTACCCTCGGTAGCCGAAGATGCCAGGGGGGACGCGACCCTGCAAGGGCTTATCGATGTGGGGTCAGGGAGTTATCACGTTGATTGGCTCATGCGCGACCGCTCTGAGCGGATTTGCTCGTCGTCGTGGGACGTGGACGCAGCGCTTCCCGCGAAAGACCAATCCATGGGTCTGTTTATTTCTCCAAACCGGGTTGCCGAAGAGCCGCGGGAACCGTTCCAGAACGATCCCGATTCTGAAATTCACCCGGCGTCCAATCATCCGGACGCATTAACCGTTAAGCTTCTGGTAAATTTCGCCCCCCAAAACGCCCTTTCCGCCGAACTGAAGCGTTCCGACACCGAGGCGCTGGTCAGCATACTCAAATCGATCCAGCGGGATCCACGCGTGGCACGCATCTCGCTGATCGCGTTCAACATGCCTGAGGCTCGGGTTGTTTACCGCCAGGAAAATGTGCGAAAAATAGACTTCCCTGCCCTGGGCCGAGCGCTTGAAACCATGAAGCTCGGAACCATTACCTTGAACCAACTCAGCGATAAGCAGAGCGCCACGAACTTTCTTGCGGGCCTGGTGGAAAACGAGGTCGCGGCCCCGGCTCATCCCGACGCCGTGATCTTCGCCGGACCCAAAGCTATGCTCAAAGCCGATGTACCCCAGGATGACTTGCGCCGCATCGGAGAGATTGAGTGTCCGGTGTTTTACATGAATTACAATTTGAACCCGCAAGCGGTCCCCTGGAAGGATTCAATCAGCCATGTAATCAAAGCTTTGCGCGGCACAGAGTACACGATATCCCGGCCGCGCGACCTGTGGTTTTCCACAAGCGAAATGATGAGCCGCATCACTCGCGCCAAGCGGGATCATATCGCCTCGACCGCTCTGGCTGGCGGGACGCATTAACATTCGAGGTAAACTACAGGGAAAAGGGGGGATTTCGGCATGAGCTTTCGCGTTCTGCAGCGTAGCTGGCTGCTGTGTGCCTGCCTAGCGGGTGCGGCGGTTATCGGCCTGGGACAACAATCTGACCTTGATGTCTTCACTAAGAAATTGGCCCCGTCCGTCGGGTCCCCGGAAAACGTCGTCGAAAAAATGCTTCAGGCGGCGGATCTCAAGCCTGGCGAAACACTGTATGACTTAGGCTGTGGCGACGGCCGCATTCTCGTGCGCGCCGCGAAGAAATATAAGGTGAAGGCAGTTGGTATTGAAATCTCCCGTTCTCTCGCAGAGAAGGCCGCCGAGGACGTGCGCAAGAAGGGTTTGGAAAACCAGGTCAAAATCATTCACGGCGACTTTATGAAAACCGATCTGAGCGCGGCTAATGTGGTCACGCTCTACCTGGCTCCGAACGCCAATGACAGGTTGCGCCCGAATCTCGAGCGCGAATTGAAGCCGAGCACGCGCGTCGTATCGTATGACTATCCCATCGAAGGCTGGAATCCCATAAATACTTGGGAAACGTCCGGCCACTTAGGCGATGTTCATACAATTTACCTGTACGAGGTTCCCAATTCCATCAAGAAGTAGGCTTCGTTGAGCCTTCCGTTTGACGTAGTCGGCATCGGCCTGAACGCCACCGACACGCTGATACTGGTCAAAGAATTTCCGGCCTACGCGGGCAAAGTCCCGTTCGGGCGCGAACTGATCAGCCCCGGAGGCCAGGTTGCAACGGCTATCGTTGCTTGTGCGCGCCTCGGGCTCCGCACCAAATACATCGGCACGATCGGCGATGATGTCCGCGGCTCGATTCAACGGGATAGCTTACAAGATCTCGATATAGATACCAGTTCGCTCATTGTGCGCGAGGACTGCCCGAATCAAACGGCGTACATCATCATCGACCAGCGCACCGGTGAACGCACTGTGCTTTGGCAGCGCGACGATGGATTGCGGCTTTCTCCCGCCGACCTGCGCGCAGAAGACATTCGCGAAGCCCGCTTGCTTCACATCGATGGATATGATGTCGCAGCGGCCACCCACGCCGCCGAAATTGCCCAAGCGGCCGGCATTCCGGTCTCGCTCGATGTCGACACCGTTTATCCCGGCTTCGATTCCGTTCTGCAGCATGTGGATTATCTGGTTGCGGGATCCGCCTGGCCCGCCAAATGGACCGGGCATGCGGAGCCTTTCGAGGCGCTTTCGCAGCTGCATCGGGAATACCACTTTCCGGTCACGGCTATGACGCTCGGCAGCCACGGTGCGCTTGCCCTCTTTGAAGGCCGCTGGTATTACTCGGCCGCCTTCGAAGTTCCGTGCGTCGATACCACGGGAGCCGGAGATGTGTTTCATGGCGCATTTTGTTGTGCCATGCTCGAACGTATGGCGATCGAAGACGCGCTGACGTTCTCAAACGCCGCCGCCGCGCTAAACTGTACCGCTATCGGAGCACGCGGCCATGTTCCGACGCGCTCGGAAGTCACTCATCTTATCGCCGAAGCGAAAAGCGGCAAAGTTAAGCGGCTTTCCGCCGATGAGATTGTAAAGGAGCTTCGGCGGACGCGCGGGGCTCCGGCCATGCAAAAAACATGATTCCGCTGCGAGCTTTGCTCCTTCGCAAGGGCACTCCCGTTATGACCCTGGCATTGATTATCGTCAATGCCCTGTGTTTCCTGTTCGAAATGTCGCAGCCGCCAGATCTGCGGAATTTGTTTATCGAGCATTACGCGCTCGTTCCCGATCACCTGTATCTGCCTGCCTTTGTTACCTCAATGTTTTTGCATGGCGGCTGGCTCCATTTAATAGGCAACATGTGGTTCCTGTGGGTCTTCGGGTCGCATATCGAGGATGCGATGGGCTCGGGGAAATTTCTGGCGTTTTATTTAATCTCCGGCATTGCGTCCGCAGCCGTCCAGTTGCTTTCCAGCCTGGGCAGCCCGGTGCCAACAATCGGCGCGAGCGGCGCTATTGCCGGAGTGATGGGCGCTTTTCTGATTCTGTATCCGCGGGCTCGCGTGGTTACCCTGATCTTTATCTTCATTTTCATCACGACCTACGATCTGCCTGCCGCGGTCATGCTGATCTACTGGTTTGCTCTCCAGTTGTTAAGCGGTTTGAGTTCGTTAGGTTCCGTGACCATGGCGCAAAATATCGCGTGGTTCGCCCACGTCGGCGGATTCCTGGCTGGCATTCTGCTTGTGAAGCTTTTCATCGGTAATCGCCCGACATTCCGGCATGCGTGATCCGAACGAGCCTTTCGAGAACCTGCGCCCGCTGGATATTCTTGCAATTGCCGCTCACCCGGACGATGTCGAGCAGACCTGCGGCGGAACGTTGCTGCGCATGGCGGAGCGCGGTTACCGAGCGGGCGTGCTCGACCTCACAGCCGGGGATATGGGCACGCGCGGCACGCCTGAAATCCGCATCGCGGAATCCAAAAGCGCCGCCGAGCATTTACGGCTGAGCTGGCGGGAAAATCTGCGCTGGCCCGATGCGCGTCTTGAAAATCACGTGAGCGCCCGCATGACGCTGGCGGGGGTCATCCGGCGCCTTCGCCCGCGGACGGTCATCCTGCCTTACTGGACCGGCCGCCATCCCGATCACTACCGCACAGCCGAAATCGGTTATGAGGCATGCTTTCTCGCCGGCCTGAAGCGCCTTGAAGAAGATGTCCCGCCGCATCGTCCGTATAAAATTCTCTATTCTTCGCTATACGCGAACGTGACGCCGTCTTTTGTAGTGGACATCTCGCAACAGTTCGACCGCCGCATGTCCGCGCTGCTCAGCTATGTCTCGCAATACGGCGATTCCGAAAGCGCCTCGGGCCTGTTTCCATCGCACGCCGAGGTACAGGAACGGCTCGCTGCCGTAGCGCGGTTTTATGGCAATCTGATCGGCGTTAAGTACGGCGAACCGTTTGTCGTGAAAGAAGCTATGGCGATCGATGATGTGGTTGACATGCCGGTACGGAGTATTTAGCTACCGCGACGGCTTTCCCCCACGCATTTTCTCGGTGTCGTCGAATGTCACATCGACCGGGGTGGTTCCGCCCGATTTCAGTTCGATAGGCGCGGGCTTCCCCGGGGTCTTGCTATATAAACCAAGCGATGAGCCATCCGGCGGAACCGATTGCGCATCCCACGTTCCGCTTGCATCAAACACCGTGCTCACATAAGCGGGCGTCTTCGCTACGTTATCGAAGGTCACAGATCCGTCTTTCGAGCTTACCGACTTTATGGCTACGGGCATGCTTTCGGCGCCACTGGCAAAATCCGGGGAATCCCACAAAACGACGTACACCTTGTGCTTCTCGTCTACGGTGCCGGCGCCCGTATAGTTGACATGTACTTTCAGGCTGGAAGCCGCGCTCGAATCTTGAGAGACAGCCGGCCGGGGTGATGCGAGCAGCAGGGCACCAACGACCCCACACATTACTACGGTGTGCAACTTCATGTAATTCCTCCTGCGATGCCGATGGCAGGCCCGAGCATATCACTTCCTTCTGCGTGATGTACAACCAATAAGAACGCAACTCTATGAAAAAGTGTTTGATCCTCGCCACGCTTCTGCTCGGTATCTCGTCCGCCGCTTTTCCCCAATCCGTGCTGATGATGCGACTCGACGATCCGAAAGCGGTGTATGTAACAGCGCCGGGCGACGGCACCAGCGATGACAGTGCCGTGCTTCAGGCGGCGATCGACAAAGCCGAAAACCACGCGCGCGAAGGGATTGTATTCGTACCTTCCGGGCGCTACAGGCTGACGCGCACCGTTTATATTTGGCCGGGCGTACGCGTTTTCGGATACGGTGCAACTCGCCCGGTTTTCCTGCTGCCAGAGAACACGCCGGGTTTTCAGAAGGGCATCGGAGTGATGGTGATCTTTACCGGTGCGCGCCCAGGCGACCGGTACACTCCGAGCCGCGTTCCCTTTCCGCCACCAGGCAGCGTACCGCCTGATAGCACGATTGCGGACGCCAATTCCGGCACCTTTTATTCAGCGATGAGCAATATCGATTTCGAAATCGGCGACGGGAATCCGGCCGCAATCGCGATTCGATTCCACGTGGCCCAGCACGCTTATCTCAGTCATATGGATTTCCACATCGGCTCCGGGTTGGCCGCGCTGACTGAAATCGGTAATGAAGCGGAGGATCTGCATTTCTACGGCGGCCGCTACGGCATCCTTACCGAGAAGACTTCGCCGGCGTGGCAATTCACGTTGATCGATTCCGTTTTTGAGGGGCAGCGTGAAGCAGCGATTCGCGAGCATGAGGCCGGGCTCACTCTCATCCGCGATACATTCCGCAATGTCCCCACCGCAATCGATATCGATCCACATTATTCCGACGAGCTGTGGGTGAAGGACTGCCGGTTCGAGAACGTGTCCGGCTCCGCCGTAATTATCAGCAACGAGAAGAGCCCGTTGACGGAGATCGGCTTCGAGGATGCCGTTTTGCAGGACGTTCCGGTGTTCGCCAAGTTTCGCGAAAGCGGGAAACATGTGGCGGGCAAAGGCCGGGTCTATCGGGTCAAGAACTTCAATTACGGGCTGATCGTTCCGGGCGAAGGGACGATGGGCACGATCGGCATGCGCTATAGCGCAACAGTTCTGAACAGCATGCCCGAGGCGCTATCCCCGGCGATTCGCGCACTGCCGTCGACCGAAGAATGGGTGAACGTTCATACGCTCGGAGTCGCGGGGGATGGCAAGACCGATGACACCGCGGCGATCCAAAAAGCGATTGAAACATACCGGGTGCTCTATTTTCCTTGCGGACACTACCTGGTTCGGGATACGCTCACGCTGAAACCCGATACCGTACTGATCGGACTGCATCCAACGCTTACGCAATTCGATTTGCCCGATCACACAGCCGGCTTTGAGGACGTGGGCGCTCCACGCCCGGTGATTCTCGCTCCTCCGGGCGGTTCCAACATTCTTCGGGGCTTCGGCATTTTTACAGGCGGCATCAATCCCCGCGCAGTAGGCGTGCTGTGGCGCGCAGGGGAGGATTCCTTAATCGACGACGTGCGCTTTCTCGGAGGCCATGGCAGCGGCACAAATCCTTACAACAACAATCACACTGCGGATCCCGATTTGCACAAGCGATGGGATGGGCAATATCCGAGCCTGTGGATCACGCACGGGGGTGGTGGAACGTTCGCTGATATCTGGACGCCCGACACCTTCGCCCAGGCGGGATTCTACGTTTCCGATACGAAAACGCCGGGCCACGTCTATGAGCTTTCGACTGAACATCACGTCCGCAACGAGATCAAGTTTGATCATGTGGAGAACTGGGATGTAAACGCGCCGCAGACGGAAGAGGAAGCCGGCGAAAGCCCTGACTCCCTGTCGCTTGAATTCGACTGGTCGAAAAACATCACCATTGCCAATTACCACGGGTACCGAGTAACCCGCTCCCGCGCACCGTTTCCCGCAGCCGTTCGGCTGTATCATTCCGGAGATATCCATTTTCGCAACCTGCATGTAAACGCCGAGAGCGGATTCGCCACCTGCGACCAGAACGGCTGCGGCACCTTTCTGCGGGTCAGCAAATTTCCCTACGAGAATGCGATCGAGGATATGACTCATCATCTGGAAGTCCGCGAACGAGAGTTTGCCGTGCTCGACATTCCTGCTGAGCCGTCGAAGCCAGCAGCTTCAGTCCCGGGTCCAAGCTCACGCGTGCAAAAGTTGGAAGACGGCTTTTATTCCATTTCGGGCGCCGCTGTGGACGCGCGGGGCAAGCTCTATTTCGTCGATCATCATGAGCAGCGCATTTACGGGTGGTCGGCGACCGAGGGGCTTACTGTCGAGCGCGACAATCCGCTCGATCCGGTGAACCTTGGCGTTCGATAAAGCGGGCGACCTGCTGGTGCTGTCTTCCGCCGGAGCGGAAGGGACAGTTTATTCTTTCCGTCCTGGATCGCCGGAAAATCAGATCACAGTTCTTTCGCCGCAGGAAACAAAGCCGCGGCCGGAGGCACGGGCGCTCCTGCCCGTCAACTTCTGGAACAACGGCGAATTTAAAGACCAGCTCGATCTCAATACGCTCGCTTACAAGACGCTCGCGGAGATGTTCACCGAAGATGTTTCGACTCCTAAAGCAAGAGAATACGTATCTCCGGACGGCAGTCTGTTTCTGCCCGCGGGCCGCGTGTTCCAGCAGGGGCCATCCGACTCGACCGGTTGGCGCTTCTCGGACAATCTCGACACGTATGGATTCATCAGCGCTCGTCCCGGCCAGCGAGTCTATGTCAGCAGCGAGTCCGAGGACGTGACTTACAGCGGAATAGTGGGCGCGGATGGCACGCTCACGGATCTGCGGCCGTTTGCCGATCGCGGCGGCGAGTGCGTTGCCGTGGATCTCAAAGGCAACGTTTACGTCGCGAACGGAGAGATTTTTGTCTATAACTCCGCCGGGAAACAGATTGCCCGGATTGATGTGCCGGAGCGTCCGATTGACATCGTGTTCGGCGGCCCAGATCAGCGCACCCTGTTCATTCTCGCCCATCATGGGCTCTACGCAGCAAAACCGTTCGAAGCTGGCGGCTAGTCGCGATCTACTGTTTTTCGTAAATCAGAACATTGTGAACCGCACGGCCCTGACCATCTGTTCCAATCATTGTATATTTCAGAGTCTTGCCATGATTAGAGATAACACCATGTGCGTGCACATTCCCACCCATCACTTTCCAATTATCATCGACTCTATTGCCCGATCGTCTGTCGTCGACAGTTGAGTTCTCCATGCCCTCGATCGGAACCGCAGTTCCCTGCGATGGCGTGAAGGACCACCTGACAGGCTTACCATTACCATCAACGCCTTCCACCGTCGTTTTGTCGTCCGTAATTGTCACTGTCTGGCTCTTTGGCGCCGGGCCGGGATTGTACTTTGACTTTGCGACGTTAAGTTCCCATTTTCCGGTGAAAGGGTTGCTGGTTTGCGCCAGCAAGGCAATTCCTCCTGCAAATAACATCAATAGGAGCGAAATCTTACTTTTCATCTAAGTTCTCCTGATCAAAGGATGGGTCATCGGATCGCGGTGGCCGCATGAATTATACGTCATTTACAGAACAATGGCGGCCTTGCAAGGATGGTTCGGACGAAGCATAATAAGAGACGCATGCCCAGCTGCCGCTGCTCGATTCCGCTGAAACTCGCGTTGTGCTTGAGTTTATTCGCTCCTGCTATGTTCTGCGCTCCGCTACGCGTGGGCATCGTAGGGCTTGCACATGGACACGTAGCCGGTTTCTTGAATGGCGGTGCGCTGGTTCCAGCCGGAGGAGCGCTCCATCGCCCCGACATCCAGATCGTCGGGGTCGTCGACCCGGACCGGAAGCTTTTCAACAAATACAGTGAGTCCGAGGGCTTCTCCCCGTCTCTTTATTTTTCGAGCGTCGGCGAGCTCATAGCCCACAAGCACCCGCAAGCCGTTCTGCTATTCACGAGCACGTATGGACACACAGCGGCGGTCTTGGAATGCGCCCGCAATCACGTTCATGTGCTCATGGAAAAGCCGATGGCCGTCAGTTATCACGACGCTCTCCTCATGCAAAGGGCCGCTGAAAACGGGCACGTCCACGTGCTGGTCGATTACGAAACCAGCTGGTATCCGAGCAACAAAGCCGCCCATGATTTGCTCGAGAGCGGCGCGCTCGGCCCGGTGCGCAAAGTTGTTGTGCACGATGGCCACCCAGGGCCGAAAGCTATTCACGTACAGCCTGAGTTCTTCGCGTGGTTAACAGATCCGAAGTTAAACGGGGCAGGCGCGCTCTACGACTTTGGCTGCTATGGTGCGGATCTCATGACCTGGCTCATGAAGGGGCAAGCGCCTCAATCGGTGACCGCGGTCACCCAGCACTTGCAACCCGATGTTTATCCCAAAGTCGATGATGAAGCCAACGTAATTCTTGCGTATCCGACCGCCGTCGCCATTCTGCAGGCATCTTGGAATTGGCCGTTTGACCGGAAAGATATGGAAGTTTACGGCGCATCCGGGTTTGTCAAGACGGTGCGACGCGACCGCGTTGACGTGCGCAAGCCGAGAGAGCGGCAGGCCCAAGAGGGGCAAGTCTCCAATCTCGCGCCGCCTTACGACGATCCGCTGCACTATCTCGCGGCCGTCATCCACGGCGACATCAAAGAAGAGGGGGATCTCTCGTCGCTCAAGACCAACGTCACGGTCAGCGAAATTCTGGATGCCGCTCGCGAGGCCGCACGGACCGGCCGGACTGTCAAACTACCGTTGCATGATTGACAAGAAAGTCTGTCTGATCGTGCCTTGCTATAACGAGGCCGATCGACTACAAGCGCAAGTTTTCCGCGATTTCCTCGCAGGTAGTCGCGATACCCGCCTGCTGTTTGTTGACGATGGTAGCGGGGACCGTACGGCGGACGTGCTGAACACTCTGGCCCAAGGCTTCGAAGATAGCGCTCAGATACTCCGGATGCCGCAAAACCGCGGCAAAGCCGAAGCAGTGCGGGCCGGCATTTTGTATGCTCTCGATCGGTTCCAACCGGAGTTCGTCGGCTTTTGGGATGCCGATCTTGCGACACCACTCGACGCTCTTGGCGATTTCGTCAACATACTCCTCGCCAAGCCCGCAATCGAGATGGTCTTCGGAGCGCGGATTCAGTTGCTCGGCCGCGAAGTGAACCGCAGCGCAGCCCGCCACTATCTCGGCAGGGTCTTCGCTACCACGGTCTCAACTGTACTTCGTTTGGCAATTTACGACACACAGTGCGGGGCGAAACTCTTCCGCGTTGCTCCCTACACCAGGCAGATCTTCGCCAAGCCGTTTCTGTCGAAGTGGGTGTTCGACGTGGAGATCATTGCCCGGTACCAGCAACTCTTTCGACAGGAAAACCGGCCGCTCTCCGGAGCCATTTATGAATTCCCGCTTGAATGCTGGACGGATGTAGCCGGATCCAAAGTTCATCCCGGCGACTTCTTCCTCGCCTTCCGGGACGTCTTTCGGATCTGGCGCGAATACCTCTCCTGACGTGCGCCGTTTTATCAATAGGATCCAGTTACACGTTCGGCAGTTGCGACGTATCCCAACCGCCGCCCAACGCTCTGACCAACTGTACACTGGCATCGATTCGCCGCCGCATCAAGTCGACATCGGTGCGCTCGTTTGCCAGCGCGATACCCTGAGCGGTGATCACTTCGAGATACGTTACTAATCCACCCTTATAACGATTCATCGATAATTGCAGGGATGCTTCCGCGGAGAGCGTAGCCTCATGCTGCTTCGCCGACTCCTGCTCCAGAATGCGAAGCGAGGAAAGGCTATCCTCTACTTCCTGAAATGCCGTCAACGAAGTCTGACGGTAATTCGCAAGATTTGCGTCGTAGCCCGCTTCTGCACCTTCTAAGATCGCTCGCCGGCGCCCCGCGTCATATAAGGTCTCTGAAAGCTGCGGTCCCGCGGCCCAGAAGCGGCTCGGCCATAAGAACCAGTTCACGATGCTGCCTCCTTCAAATCCTCCGCCGGCGCTGATCGTTAAGTCAGGGAAATACGCAGCCCGTGCGATGCCAATTTGTTCGTTCGCCGCCGCCAGCCTTCGTTCCGCAGAAGCGATATCCGGTCTTCTCTCCAGCAACTCGGAGGGTACGCCTGTAGGTATTGCGGGAGGGGTTTGCGTCAGCGGCTCCAACGGGAGGTGAAAGTTTTCTGGAACCCGCCCGACCAGCACTGCAATTGCATGCTCATATTCTGCGCGCGCCACGGCTAAGTCGATATCCGCCGCCTGCGTTTGTTGCAGTTGCGTAGCAGCCTGCTCCACTTCAACTTTGGAGGCCACACCGCCGTTATAGCGATTCTGCGTCAACTGGAGCGCCCGGGTATAAGCCACGACCGTATCGTCGAGCAGCCGCTTCTGCGCGTCGAGGCTGCGCGCTTCGAAGTAATCGGTCGCCAGTTCGGCCTCAAGCTCCAGCTTGACATTTGCCAAATCGCCCGCCGAAGCTTGTGTCAGTTCGCGGGCTGAGGTGACGCTGCGGCGTATTCTTCCCCATAAATCCGCCTCCCAGGACAAACTTACCGGCAGCGTAAACAATCCATATCCCGTGCCCTTAGTTGCATTGGGTACGTTGGCCGACGAGCGGTTTCCAGTGATCGACGGTCCGGTTCCGATCGTCGGGTATAAGTTTGAACGATTGACTTGAATTTGGGTGCGGGCCTGCCGGAAATTCGCCGCCGCCACTTGCAGCGTCTGGTTCGCCGGTCCCACCTGCTCTTCGAGCGTATTCAAATCCGCGTCTTTATAAATCTCCCACCACTTCCCTTTCATCAGCGCATCGCGCGGATCCGCTGTTTTCCATCCGGGCGTTTGATCGAAGCTGGCCGGTGCAGGTTCGCTATAGGATGGCGCGGCGGGTAATTTCGGCTTCGTATAGTTCGGCCCCACAGTACAGCTCGATAAGAACAACACAAAAGCCAGCGCCGCCCAGCCGACTTTTTGATTCATCTTTCTTCCCTTCTCTCGCTTATTCCGCTGGAGCATTTACTACCCGAACCTGTTGACCG
The DNA here is from genome assembly GCA_963767485.1 of Terriglobia bacterium. Taxonomy (GTDB): domain Bacteria; phylum Acidobacteriota; class Terriglobia; order Bryobacterales; family Bryobacteraceae; genus Bog-105. Next base: position 85,739 of record CAVYDZ010000011.1, read on the forward strand.
GAAGCGAGCGAATCGCTCGGATTGGTCACCACTGCGTCGCCCGGCTTCACTCCCGATAGAATCTCGACCGAATCGCCATAATCTCGTCCCAGCGTCACGGGGACCAGTTGCACGTGGTTATTGCGCACTAGCCCGACCTGCAATCCCTGCGAGCGGAACAGGAGCGTGTTCGAAGGAATCGTCACCGCATTCGATTTCGCTCCTAGTTTGAAATGCACGGATACGTAGGATCCGGGCAGTAACGCGCCGGTCGGATTTTTCACATCCACCTCCACCAGCAACGTTCTGGAATTAACGTCGATTGCTTCCGCGTTCCGCACAATCGTACCTGTGAATCTTTTTCCTGGATATTCAGCCAGCGTAAGAAAAGCCTCCACGCCGGGCTGCGCTACCCGTGAATACACCTCAGGAACGCTAACGAATACGCGCAAAGTGCGGTTTGAAGCTAAATGGAATAACTCCTTTCCAGGTGTGTTCGCATCGGCGTCCACTAGCGCTCCCACATCGATATTGCGCGCCGTGATCACCCCGTCGAACGGAGCATAGACTTTTTCATAAGCGACCATCTGTTCCAAGCGCGCGACATTCGCTTTCGCCGCGTTGACGGTCGAGCCCTTGGCTGCCTCGTCCTGCACTGCGTTGTCTACATCCTGCTTCGCTACTGAATCCTGCTTAAAGAGGCCGGTGTAGCGCGCCGCCGTAATCTGCGAGAGCTTCAGATTCGCCTGCGCGGTTGCAAGATTTTCCCTCGCCTGTTGCAACTGCTGCTCGACTTCCGGAGCTTCGATTTCCGCAAGCAGTTGGCCGCGCTTTACTCGCGCACCGATATCGGCATGCCACGCTTTGATGTAACCGCTCGCTCTGGCCCAAACCGGCGTATCCACATACGCCTGCATGTTGCCGGGAAGCACAACTTCCTGCGCTTGGCCGCTTGCTTGCGGCCGCACAACCGATACCGTTCGTATCGCTTCATCGGCGGTGGTCTTCTCGAGCCTTGTGTTCGCCTTGGCGCGCGTAGTGATACCCGAGTAAACGACATAGATGATCCCGATTGCCAGCATCAGAAGAAAGATCGACAGCCAACGCCACACATGAGCCGCCGGCCGCGGCAGTCCGCCCGGATTATTTGAGACTGCGCTCGTTGTAACTTCCTCTTCCTCGACTACCATTTCACTCTCCATCCCCTACGCCTGATCGCGCGAATTTCTCGTGCTCGTTTGTTCTAATCGCATTGGCGCGTTTGCTCCTGGCATGCAACAGGCTGAACACCGATGGCACGAAAAACAATGTCGCTACGGTCGCGCAAAGCAGGCCGCCGATTACTGCGCGTCCGAGTGGCGCGTTCTGCTCGCCGCCTTCGCCGAGCCCGAGCGCCATCGGCACCATACCAATGATCATTGCGAGCGCCGTCATCAGAACCGGGCGGAACCGTGTTGAGCCTGCCTCGAGCGCCGCTTCGAGCGAATTGCCGTGTTTCGCCAGTTGCTCTTTGGCAAAACTCACCACCAAAATACTATTTGCTGTCGCCACGCCCATGCACATGATCGCCCCCATCAAAGCGGGCACGCTAATCGTCGTATGAGTGCCGAATAGAAACAAAACGATGCCCGCCAGGGCCGCCGGCAATGCTGTGATGATGATGAATGGGTCGAGCCAAGATTGGAAATTCACCACAATCAGCAGATAAACCAACACAATCGCGCCGAGCAAACCGGCAAGCAAACCAACAAAAGAGTCGTGCATCGTCGCCACCTGCCCGCGTAAAATCACTTCCGTGCCGCGCGGTACGTATTGCTTGTTTGCCGCAAGAACCTTGTTGATTCCTGCTCCCACCGATCCGAGATCCGTGTCCTGCACAGAGCCGTACACATCTACGGTGCGCCGGATGTTGTAATGCGTTGCCACCCCTAACTCCGTCGTGCGCCCGATTTCAGCGATGTCGCTCAGGATCTCCGGTCCCTTCTGATTCGGTCCGCTCACCGGAATGTTTTGCAAGTCCTGCAACGTCTGAATCCGGTATTGCGGCGTTTGGGTCACGATGTTGTAACTGACTCCATTCTTCGGATTAAGCCAGAATGTCGGCTGCGTCTGAAAGCTGCCACTTAGGGAAGTCAAGAAACTCCGGGCCAGATCCGCCTCGGTAAATCCACTCTGGGCTGCCTTCGTGCGATCCACATTAATTTGCAGCCTAGGTTCGTCGAACACCTGATGAATGTGCAGATCCACCGCTCCCGGGATCTTCACAAGCTGCGGCAGAATGCGGTTCGCGTACGCCCGGTTTGCTTCAATATCATTGCCGGTGATTTGCACGTCGATAGGCGAAGGCATCCCGAAATTCAGAATCTGCGTTACGATGTCGGCGGGCAGAAAGTAGAACGTTACCCCGGGAAACTCTTCAGGCAAATCGCGCCGTAGCGCCCGAACGTAATTCGCAGTTGGGCTATGCTTCTCGTTCAAGCTGACCAGCAAGTCGGCATCGGCTGCGCCAACCTGTCCGGTATTGCTGTAAGTCAGGTTGATCTGGCTATATGGCAAGCCGATGTTATCGATGATGGTGCCCATCTCCTGTTTTGGAATGTGCTGCCGGATCGAAGCATCCACCAGATCACACAGTCGCGCGACTTCTTCGATGCGCGTGCCGGTTTTGGCCCGCACGTGCAGCTTGAATTGCCCGGTATCGCTGGTCGGGAAGAAATCCTGTCCCAGAAACGGCAGGAGCAACATCGCTGAGGCGCATAACAGCAGAAAAATCGGAATGAAAACGATTCGCCGGTAAACGAGAGTGGTCAGCACCACCTGATAATTGGTCCGGAGCCGCTCGAATCCGCGTTCAAAAGCGCGCTGGAAGATGGTAAACGGATTCCGCGAGGCCGCGCCACCGTGCTCTTTGACTCGCAGCAGATACATGGCGAGCGTGGGCACCAAGGTTCGCGACAAAATATAGGAGGCGATCATCGCGAAGACAACAGCCTCAGCCAGCGGAATAAATAGGTACTTCGCCACGCCGCTCAAGAAGAACATCGGCAGGAACACAATGCAGATGCAAAGAGTGGAGACCAGCGCCGGCACCGAGATTTGTGCCGCGCCCTCCATAATCGCCTCGCGCAATTCGCGCCCTTCCTCTAAATACCGCTCGATATTTTCGATCGTTACCGTCGCATCGTCGACCAGAATGCCGACCGCGAGCGCCAGTCCGCCGAGCGTCATGATGTTGATGGTCTCTTTCAACGCGCTCAGCACGATGATCGAAGTCAAGATGGATAGCGGTATCGAAATCGCGATAATCAGCGTGCTCCGCCAACTCCCCAAAAACAGCAGGATCATCAGGCCGGTCAGGCACGCCGCAATGACGGCTTCGCGAACCACACCCTCGATCGAAGCTCGCACAAAAATCGACTGGTCGGCCAGAGGCTTGATTTGAAGCTGAGGAGGCAGGGTCGCGGCTACTCGCGGCAGCATCTTGCGTACCCCTGAAACCACGTCGAGCGTTGAGGCGCTGCCCGCCTTCAAAATACTGACCAGCACTCCGCGCTGCCCATCGCGCCGGATTATATTGGTTTGCGGTGCAAATCCGTTTCGCACGTTCGCTACGTCGCGCACGTAAATCGTCGAATTTCCAACTACCTTCACGGGGAAATCGTTGATTTCGGCGATTTGCTTCGGGCTGTAATTCATGCCCACGTCATATTCGAACTGCCCAATTTTCGCGGTACCCGAAGGCAAAAGCAGATTCTGATTCCCAACCGCTGTCACGACATCGAAAGGCGATAATCCCTTGGCTTGCAGTTCGGCCGGGTTTAAATCGATCATCACCTGCCGCTGTTTGCCGCCGTAGGGATACGGAATCACCGCGCCCGGCACCGTCACCAACTGCGTCCGCAGGAAGTTCAGGGCCAGATCGTTCAGATCCTGCTCCTGCAAGCCTTTGCCGGACAAAGCAAGCTGCAGAATCGGCACGCTAGACGCGCTGTAGCTCAAAATCAGGGGCGGGTTTATGTTGGGCGGCATCTGCTTCGTGATGGTCTGCGAAACCGCGGTGGTCTGCGCAATACCGGTGGTCACGCTGGCATACGGTTGCAAAAAGATCTTGACCACTGCCGTTCCATTCAACGTGGTCGATTCAATATGCTCAATGTCATTCACGGTGGTCGTCAGTACGCGCTCATATACCGATGTGATGCGCCCTTCGAACTCCTGCGCACTCATTCCCGTGTACGTCCAGATCGAAGCAATTACCGGGATATTGATGTTCGGGAAAATATCGGTGGGCGTCCGTAGAATTACGATCGGACTCACGATCAAGATCAGAAGCGCGAGTACTAGAAACGTGTAAGGACGCTGCAGCGCAACTCGTACGATCCACATTCAATATTGCTGATGAAATTACGATACCCTAAAGTTTCGAAAATGTGAACCGTGTCTGTGTTTGTTACATCTGAACTAATGCAGACGTACTGAATGTCCACGGTGATTAAAGAACTAAACCACGAGACGGTGCCCCGCGGACGAGGACGGCCCCGCGATGAAGAAGCTCGCGCACGTATCCTTGAAGCGACTCTTGAAGTGCTTGAGCATACGTGTTTTCCAAATGCCACGGTCGACGCCATTGCCGAGCGCGCCGGCGTGAGCAAGGCCACTATTTATCGGTGGTGGCCCACGAAAGCTGCCGTTTTTATTGAAGCTCTACGGGAAGCCACGGCTCAGGAGATGCCGTTCCCCGAGACGGGGAATTTGGCCGAGGACATCCACGCACAGCTGCAGAATTTTGTGAAGCTTCTTACCGGTCCGCGCGGGCGCACTTTCAAAGCCTTCATTGCCGGCGCGCAGAGCGATCCAGAGGTCGCCGAAGCCTTCCGGCAGCTTTGGATAAAGCCCCGCCGAGCGCAGGCTCTGGCGATTTTGCAAAGGTATCAGGAGGCCGGTGAGATTGCTACTGAAATCGATCTCGAAACCGGACTTGATCTGCTATATGGACCGTTCTATTTCCGCTTGCTGGCTGGCCACGCGCCATTAACTGCCGCTTTTGCCAGGAAAACCGCCGCACTCGCTTTACAGGGACTTTGCCCTCCTCTTCGCCCGTAGTCTGCTAAAGTTTTTTATTGAGTTGCGCGTAAGCCGAGGTTCATCCGATTTGGTTCCTTTCTTATCACCCGCACAAACGAAGGCATTGAACAACCGGAACCTCTAACGCGCATCGAATGCAATTGGATCGCCGATTCTCCCCGCTCGCTGCAGCGTGCGTTGGGACCGCATATCCGGTTGTGTTACTTCTAGTCTTTAGGAAAGAAATTTTAGAAACACACGATGGCTTACGTAATCGCAGAACCCTGCATAGGAACTAAGGATACCGCCTGCGTCGACGCTTGCCCGGTGGATTGTATCCACCCGAAAAAGGACGAGGAGAAATTCGAAGCGGAAACCATGCTCTACATCGATCCGGTGGAATGCATCGATTGCGGAGCGTGCGTGCCTGTTTGTCCCGTATCGGCCATCTTCGCGGCCGACGATTTGCCCGAGAAATGGGCCGACTTCACGCAAAAGAATTCCGAGTATTTCGGCCGTTAGTTATTGCTGCACGCAGGCCGGTAAACGGCATACGAAGTATCGGTTTCCCAGACGCGCACATAAGCGATAGGCGCATTTCCAAGTTCGCGCTGCATCTCCTCGTAGATGTACTTGGCGATGTTTTCCGCTGAGGGATTGACCACATCGAAGGGATGCAACTCGTTTAAATTTTGGTGGTCGAGGTATTCGCTCGTCGCGCGCAATTGCCCTTTCAGCTTCGCGAAATCATACAGCATACCGGCTTCGTCCAGTTCCGCGCCTTCCATCCCGACCTGCACGCGATAGTTATGCCCGTGTAAGTTCTCGCATTTACCGTAATAGTTTCGTAGCGCGTGTGCCGCCGCGAAGGTATGTTCCACACAGATTTCAAACATGAAAAAACTCTTGGATATCGTCGAGCCGCTTGGTAAGGCGGTAGGGCGGTAAGCTGCTGAAAAAGACACGCCCGTAGGAAAACTTCGAAATTCTATTATCCAGCAGAACGAGTACGCCCCGGTCACTCGAAGCACGGATCAGCCGGCCGAACCCCTGCTTTAGCGCAAGCGCCGCTTGTGGAATTTGATATTGCCGAAATGCGTTGCCGCCGCTTTGCTCCACCGCGTGGCTCCGTGCGGCAACCACTGGATCGGTCGGAACGGCAAACGGCAGACGATCAATCACTACGCAACTCAATTGTTCCCCTTGCACGTCCACGCCCTGCCAGAAACTGGATGTTCCGAACAGGACCGCGCCCGGCGTCGTGCGAAAGGTTTCGATCAGCGCGGTGCGCGGCGCATCGCCCTGCAGCAGCAATGGATACTCCAGGCGGCGCCGTAGCAGTTCGTAGATCTGGCGCATTTGCACGTAACTTGTAAACAGCAGAAACGCGCGGCCGCGCGAAGCTTCGACAACTCGCTCAATCTCATCAGCGGCCCGCCTTACAAATTCCGGTTGGCGCGGATCCGGCAAGTGCGGCGGCACGTAAAGAAGTACCTGCTTTTCATACTCGTACGGACTCTCGACTTGCAGAGTCGCACCGGTCGGCAGCCCCAGACGGCTCTGTGCGTAATCGAAGCTGCCGCCCACAGTTAAGGTGGCCGAGGTCAGTACCACTGTGTCGACCCGGTCAAATAAGCGCGCCGGCAAAATCTTCGAAACATCTATCGGCGTGGCCTGCAAATAAAGTCCCCGGCCTCTCCGTTCTGTCCAATACACGAAACTCGCATCCGTGCCCTCGAGCCAGAAGCGCACTCCCTGCTGAATTGATTTAGCGCGCCGGACAAGCGGCAGGATTTCTTCAACCAGGCCCTCCACCAACTCGAGCCTGGCTGAAAGCAGATCAAGCGCAAGCAGCAGCTCGCCATAAATTTGTGAGTGCTCGGCTCGAAATTCTTCGTGCTGCTGAAAACCCTGTCGGCCATCGCCCGGAAATAAACGAAAAAAGTCTTCCGCGCGGTCGCCGAGATGAATCAGCGCGCGATCGAGCTCCGGAGTCGAAAAGAACTTGCGGCGAGAAAGGGCGGCCGTGTCTTTGACGAGCTCCTGCACTTGCAAATTGCTCACAGACATTCCAAAATACTGCCCTGCAATGTCTTCCACCTCGTGGGCTTCGTCGAAAATAACCGCAGCATAGTCGGGCAGAATGGCGCCGAACGGCTGTTCCTTCATCGCGAGATCGGCAAAAAACAAATGGTGATTAACGATGATCAGGTCGCTTTCGAGCGCGCGCCGGTGCATTTCGGTGATAAAGCAGCGGTCGAACTGCTTGCACTTCTGGCCGGTGCAGGTTTCGCTACGGGCATCGAGCTTCCACCAGGCACTGCTTGGTTCCGGCAAGTGGCGCAGTTCGCTGCGGTCGCCAGTCTGCGTGGCAGGCTCCCATTCGCGAATCTGCTGAAAATCCCGCACTTCTTCGAGTCCGGCCAGGACCGGTTCGCGCTCCGCATCATAGAGTTTCTGCCGGCACAGGTAATTGGATCGGCCCTTCATGTAACAAACCCGCAGCGGGTGCTCAAACATCGATTGCAGAAACGGAATATCTTTGAGATACAACTGCTCTTGCAAATTTTTGGTGCCGGTCGAAATCACGACGCGCTTGCCCGCCAGAATCGATGGAATCAGATAAGCGAGCGTCTTGCCAACGCCAGTTCCCGCCTCGACAATCAAGTGACGGCGTTCCTTTAGAACCGTTTCAACGGCTTCGGCCATCTCGAGCTGACCGGGCCGGAATTCGTAATTGGGATGCGCGCGCGAAAGGAGTCCGGAACGCCCGAAGAACGTACGGGCCGTTATAGCTTTCGGCATATGGGCACGGAGCGGCGCAGGCGGAGAACTCTGTATTCAGTTTATCCGGCGCACTTCCGATCCAGTTATGCTCAAAGAGAAACAAGCTGCATGGACGATGAAATTCTTTACTGGTCGGAACTAGCCGGCGTCAAAGTCTATGACTTGAAGGGCCGGGATATCGGCACGCTGCGCGATGCAGCGCTGATTCCGTTGATCGATCCGGTGCGCCTCGATCGCTTTCTGGTCGGCGCCGGGCCGTCCTGGTTCAGCATTCGCTACGATCAGGTGCATTCCGTAAGCATCGAGGGCATCCATCTCAAAGACGAGCGCCTCACTCCGTATCACTCCGACGAGTACATGCTCCGCATGGTGCGCGATCTGGTGGACCAGCAAATCATCGACGCGCACGGCCGTAAAGTTGTGCGCGTCAATGACGTGACTTTTCTAAAGGAATGCGAACACGGAAGCGATGTGCTGCACGTTCTCGAAGTGGACATTGGCATCCGCTCGATTGTGCGCCGGCTCCTGCAGGGAATCGCGCCGCCCGCCTTCATTCGCAAATTGCAGAGCCGCATTCCCGCCAATTCAATTCGCTGGGAATTTTGCAACGTTCTTGAACCCGATCCACAGCGGCGTGTCCGGCTTAACATCACAAACAAGCTGCTCGAGAAAATGCATCCCGCGGATTTGGCCGATATCGTGGAGAATCTGGGCCACGAAGACCGGGCGGCCATTTTTGACAACCTGGATAGCGAGAGCGCGGCGGAACTCCTGACCGAAGTCGATCCGGAACTGCAGACAAGGATTATCGAATCGCTCAAAGCGGACAAAGCCGCCGAGATTCTCGAAGAGATGGAGCCGTCAGAAGCGGCTGATCTACTGAACGAATTGGAAGAGGAGCGGTCGGAAGAAATCCTGGACGAGATGGAGGACGAAGACAAAGAGGAAGTCGAGGAGCTGCGCGATTTCCCCGACGATTCGGCCGGCGGATTGATGGACACTGGGTATCTGGCGTTGCCGGTCGATGCGACGGTCGAGCACGCAATGGCGGAGTTGCGCAACAACGAAGAAACGCTGGAGCGCCTCCATACGCTATTCCTGGTAGATTCCGAACATCATCTGCGTTATAGCGTGCCGCTTGCGAAATTGTTCTTTGCGGTTGGGGATATGCCGCTGAAAGATTTGGCTTCCGATCCGCTGCTGTTTGTTTCTTCCGAAGAGAAGCTGGACCGCATCAGCGAAATGTTCGATAAGTACAATCTGCTGGCGCTCCCGGTGGTGGATGAGCGCGGAGAGTTGCTGGGCGTCATCACGGTAGACGACGTTGTGGCTCTGCTGCGCCAGGGTTAACTGACGAGCTTCTTTGTATAGGCCAGGCTTTGTTCGAGCGCCCGCTTTTCCCGTTCTGTTTCGTTGGCGGTCTCCCAGGGCTCATCTTTGTAGGGTTTGCCGTGTTCAGCGAGTTCGACAAATTGTTCGAAATCCCACGCGGGGACATCCTGGTACGCATCCCAGAACGATTTGTCGCGATACGGAAGAATCCGCGGCCCGAACACGATCGATTCGAGCGAAAGCGGCTTGCCTGGGCAAAGCTCGACGAAGCGCTTTACGTAGCGGTCGATGCCGATACTGCCATGACCCATTGGAACCCAGGTGACGGCTGCGCCTTGCGGCACGTTCCAGACGGCGCTGTCGCGCAAATGGCTGGTCAATACGTACGGGTGCAGCGTTTCGAGTGTGACGTGCGGGCTTTCCAGCGTCCACAATGGATTGCCCGAATCGAGACATACGCCGACAAACTCCGGTCCGGCTTCTTCGACCAACGTCTTGAGTTCCCGCGCCTGCATGTCTCCCGCGTGATTCTCAATCGCGATCTTGATGTTTCGATCTTGCGCTTTGGAGCGCACGTTTCGCAGTACTTTGACGGTATCTTCGATGCGCGCCGAAAGCGGACCGGGCTTGCGATCATCTGCGCTGCCTAACACTGCGCGCACAATTTTAGACCCAATGATTTGGGCGGAATCGACCATGCGCCCCAGTTGCTCTTCCGCTGTCCCCTGCGAGCGGTCAAACATTTTGGAAGTTGGGCAGATGGATTTCATGCCGATCTCGACTTCGAGGTTTAACTTTTCTGCATGGGCGCGGACCGCTTTGAGGTGCGCCGGTTCGAGGCTGCCGAGAAAGCGAATCTCGGAGAAATGCACCAGGTCGACGTGCTGCGCGGCGCAGTAATCCAGGAATTGGAATGCGCTCCATTTCTCGGCGCGCAGGCTGAATAGATCGATTCCGAGTTTCACGTTGCCTTTGGCGGGGAGAGCGGTGAGCGAAATGGCAGATGAGGCGAGAAAGGCCCTGCGGTTCATCATCAAACCGCTCGGCCCAGCCACGCCTCAAGCACCGTCATGCGCCATAAATGGATATTCGCCTTGCCTTGGTCCAGGGCGTTCGTTACCACTCGCTGCAGCGCGGATTGATCGATAATGCCTTCGCTTGCCAGGCGGCTCTCTTGTCCCAGCGCGCACAACTTCGGCCGCCATTCCTTGACAAGCCAGACGAAACCGGAATGTTAAAGCCCTGCTTCGGCCGCTGCGCCACTGATGGGCCCACGCGATTACGAACGATCTGCCGCAGCACCGCTTTCAGCTCATCGCCGTGCAGCCGCACGCCGAACCGCAACGAAGCCGCGTATTCCCACAGATGATGATCCAGGAATGGCGAACGCGCTTCGATTGCGTGATACATCGTTGCGCCATCTACTTTAGTCAGAAATTCGCCGGTCAGCTCCGTATGAGCATTGAAATCCAGCAGTTGGGGCAGAAGATCGCGGGCGGAATCGAGCGAGAGCGGCAACTGGCGCTGTGCAATCGTCCGGTCGCGGAGCCTCGGCCCGAATAAAGCGTGCTTTTCGTAATAGGGCAGGCCGTCGTGATTGCGCACGGTAGCGGCCAAGCCGCCGGTAGCGTAGCTCAGTAAGCTCTTCGCGCGTTTGAGCCGCCCCGTATTCGGAAGCGCTTGAATTAATTCTTTGACGCCACCCGCAGCCGCCGACGGCAGGCGGCGGGCAATCCGCTGCGCCAGGAATGCGTTTTTGTGAACCGGATATCCAAGATACGCCTCATCGCCTCCGTCGCCCGTCAACACCACAGTCGCTTCCGGTTTGATGGCGGCCGACACCGCCTCCATCGCCATCGCCGAATAGCTTGCGAACGGTTCGCTGAACGCCGCCGTAAGCGATTCAATGGTGAACGCTTGTTTCGGATCGAGTATGACGTGCTCCTGGGGCAGCTTCAAAATCTTCGCGGTTTCGGAAGCCTGTGGCGCTTCGTCTTCCTGCTCGCCCGGCAAACCGACGGTGAACGTTCGCATGTTCGCACCCAGCTTTGAGAGTGCCCAGCATACCAGTGTCGAGTCAATCCCACCGCTTAACAATGCGGCAATCGGCACGTCCGTCACCAGGCGCAACCGCACCGCATCCAGCAAAACTTCTTCGGTTCGTTCTACTGCTTCATCGAAGCTCGACGTGCCATCCGGTTCATAATTACAGCGCCAGTAAACCTGCTCCGAAATCGTGCCGCGCTCCCACACCAGCATAGTGGCCGGCGGCAGCTTCCGAATTCCTTCGTAAATAGCAGCACCGTCGGTAATGAATCCGAATTCCAGATATTCAGAATCGCCTGCGCGCTCAGTTCCCCACCGAATTGGGCCGCGCGGAGCGATCCCACGGTCGAAGCAAAGGCCAAACGGCCATCCTGAACGGCGTAGCACAACGGCTTTACGCCCAAGCGGTCTCGCACCAGTGTAAGTTTGCCGTTACGGCTATCCCAGACCGCGATCGCAAACATGCCGCGCATCTGCGGAAGGAGCTTTTCCATGCCCCAGCATTCATAACCCCGCAGAATCACTTCCGTATCGCAATTCGAGCGGAAGTGCATACCTTCCGCTTTGAGCCGTTCGCGAATTTCCTTGAAATTGTAGATGCAGCCGTTGAAAATGAGCCCGACCGCTCCATCATCGGACAGCATGGGCTGATGGCCTGCGGAGCTTACATCGAGTACGGCCAGCCGCCGTTGCCCGAGCAGCGCACCCGGCCAGCGCGCGATACCTTCGTCGTCCGGTCCGCGGCGGGCAAGTGCCTGCAGCATCGGCTTGATCGCCGCCGCACCCGTGTCCGAAGAACTCTCGCCAACTATCCCAGCAATCCCGCACATAGACCGGCAATTCCGCCGACACCCCTCCGAAAGACAGCTCCAAACCTATGGTATTAAAACCGGTGACGAAAGCGCCTCAGTTAGCAGCATCTTGGATTTTCGTATTTGCGGCGGTAGCGGCCCTCGCTGAAACGTTTCCATTCCGCGGCAGAGGCAGTTCGATGATTAGCGTTCAGGTAACGAACGTAGGCGGTCTCGTCCGAGAGCTCGCGGGCTAGATCGCGAAACAGCGCGGCCATTCGGCAAATTAGTTTCATGCCTGCTCGACCTCGAGCGTGGCGGGTACGAATGGAGTCTCACGCAGGAGCCCGAACCAGCCGCGAATGGAATCAAACAAAATGATTAGCACGAGCAGCAGGAACGCCCCGCAAACAAAAGCGTCGAGACGCTCGTTGAAAATAACTGCTTTTGTGCTGGCGATCTGACCGGCGGCTACTTTGCCGGAAGCGAGCGCCGTTTCGAGCGTCCTCGCATGCGACAGGAATCCAAGCCGCGGTTGCGGTGAAAAAATTTTCTGCCACCCGGCAGTGAAGGTAACCGCCACGAGCCACGCTAGCGGCGCAAGCGTAACCCATGCATAGCGCAACCGGTGCATCTTAATGAGCACAGTCGTGGCGACGCATAATGCAACAGAACTGAGTAGTTGGTTCGAGATGCCGAATAGCGGCCACAGCGAATTGATGCCGCCCAGCGGATCAATAACGCCCTGATAGAGAAAATAGCCCCAGGCGAGTGTAATAGCGGCACTGGTCAACAGCAATCCAGGGATCCAGCTGGTCCTGCCTAGCGGACGATATACATGGCCGAGGAGATCTTGCAGCATGAAGCGGCCAACGCGCGTGCCCGCATCGATGATCGTAAGGATAAACAGCGCTTCGAACAAGATGGCGAAGTGATACCAGAAGCTGAGCAGCCCCTGGGAAAAGCCGCTATCCCGAAACACGTTACCAAAGATCCTGTGCCATTCCGAGCGCTAATGATGGCGCCCCTCCCGTCCTGCCGAACAGCGTTTTTTCTCCAACGCTTGCGGCCAGATGAGACATAGTCGCGGCACTCACGGGAAAGCCCCACTGCGTGATGGTCTGGACCGCGGCCACTGGCGTTGCGCCTACTGCGCCGGCGGGAGAGTTGACCGCGAAGTAGACGCCGGGTTGCAAGCTGGCGGCTGCCACCATCGCCATAATCGCGACAAAGCCTTCGAGCAGCATGGAGCCATAACCAATGGGCCACGCGTGCCATTCGCGTGAGATCATCTTCGGGGTAGTACCGGACGAGATGAGCGAGTGAAAGCCCGAGATC
>CAVYDZ010000012.1:0-660143 GCA_963767485.1 Terriglobia bacterium
TAAACATTGCCTTAGGCGTATGCACCATACGCATCGCCTCGCGAAAATCTTTACTGATGAAGAAGGAAGCCGTCTTCCTGTTTCCGCTAAGAACAGCAAACAGTGCGTCTTTCCCGGCCGGGTCGTTTAATTCGAACAGCGCCTTCGCCGCGGCGAAACTGACTTCCGGCACATGATCCGCCAGCGCTTTCCGTAGGGCAAGAATCGTGCGTTTACTCTTGAGGTCTTCAAGACTGGCAATGGCGGCAAGCCGCACCTGAACGTCCTTGTCGTCGAGCATCGCCTCCAACCGTCCAAGAAACGGTTCTCGCGCCGCCGCCAGGCTGAGCGCGATAACGGCTTGCTTTCGGGTCTTCGGATTCTTATCTCCTAGCGCCTGCTCAAGCATATCGGCTGCTGGCCGTTCAATCGTCTGAGCGGCTTCACCGATTCCGCTTACCGCCAGGATTACCGCCAACACCAGCCATCTCGTCATCTTCTTATTTAACTCGTCCTCCGCCCAGGCATATTCCTATGGAGAGAACCGGACCCTACTCCGAACAAACTTGTGGTCGGCAGTAGTTATCGACACAACAGTTCAGAGGTGATGTAGCACTTTGCGTTCATTAACTGCAGTAGTGTGTGTTTGGTTGCTCGCGGCCATACCGTCTCATTTGGAGGCGCAGTCCCGGCCCATTCTTCCCCAGGGCGGAGCCTTTGCGGCCGGTTCCGGGGCGATCGGGCAAGCTTCGGCAGCCGGCTTAACCGTCACGCAAACCACCGCGCGCGGGATTATCGATTGGAATAGCTTTTCTATCGGCGCGGGCGGCCGCGTCTTGATCAACAACGGTGCCGGCGCAACGCTTAATCGTGTGCTGGGCGGCGATATTTCTCATCTCGACGGCCTGCTCAAAGCCACCGGCTCGCTGTATCTCATCAACCCGAATGGCGTGGTAGTAGGCGCGAATGGCTGCGTGATGACAAACGGCAGCTTCGTCGCAGCCACCCAAAACGTTAGCAATGCAGGGTTCATGGCTGGCGGTTCGCTCATAGCCTCCGGGAATTCGACCGGCAGCGTAATCAATCAAGGAGCGATTCTTGCGCGCGAAGGCGACGTCATTTTGCTCGGCCAGTCAGTCGCTAATTCCGGCTCGATCACTGCCCCGAACGGCACCGCAACTCTGGCAGCCGCGAATAGCGTGCTGCTTACGACGGTTGGCGGCCCGACAGGCCTATATGTAGCTCCCACCAGCAAAGACTCAGGCAGTGTCACGCAGAACGGCCGCATACAGGCGGCGGCAGTGGCATTGAAAGCTTCCGGCGGCGATATCTATACCCTCGCCGGCAACCGCGCGGGCCTGATCTCCGCCACCGGCACCCAAACTGTAAATGGAGAGGTATGGCTCTCCGCGCCTGATGGAAATATCGTGGCGGGCGGAACTATTTCAGCGCAAAACGCCAATGGCTCAGGCGGCAAGGTTCTAATCGGCGCTGCTTCCGGTGGAAGCGCCCTCGCAGCCTCCACCACTATTCCAAACGGCGCTTCAATCCTCGCCGGCGGTGCTGCTGGCGGAGGCAAGATTGAAACCTCCGGCCGCGCCGTTTCGATCGGCAAAGCGAATATCAGCGCGGGCCACGGCGGGTCGTGGACAGTCGATCCCATCGACTTGACTATCGACAGCACCGCCGCCTCGACCATCGCCTCCAGTCTCAACAGCGGCACAAATGTCAGCGAACAGACCACCGCTACCACGGCCTCAGGAGCCGGCACGCAGACCGCGGGCGCGGGCGACATCAATGTCGCGTCCCCCATCTCTTGGACCGGCTCCGGCGCGCTCACGCTTACCGCCTATAACAACCTCAATTTAAACGCCGCCATCTCGGGAGCCGGCGGGTTCACTGGAACGGCGGGGGGTGCTGTAGCGGTCAATGCCAATGTCTCCGCCTCGAACGTACTTCTATCGGCCTCAAGTGGCAACCTGACTCTCGCTTCCGGCGCCGCCATCGCAGGAGCCAATGGCGTGACGCTCGAAACAGTCGGCAATTTCATCAACAACGCCGGCCCTACAGCGTTATCGGGCGGCACGGGAAACTGGCTGGTCTACTCAACCAATCCGGCTGCCGATACGACCGGCGGCCTTACGCCGAACTTTCTGCAATATGCGGCCAGCGCCGGCGCAACACCCGCCGCGACCGGCAACGGTCTTCTTTATAGCGTCGCGCCAAGCCTTTCCGTCGCCCTATCCGGCACCGTTGACAAGACCTACGATGGAACAACAGCCGCTAATTTCACCGGCGCGAACGCCGCGGTCAGCGGATTGATCAATGGCGATACCGCCGCAGTTACCGGCACGTATGCCAGCAAGAATGCCGCGAGCGGTATCAGCGTAACCGCTTCGAACATCAGCGCTACGCATAGCGGCATCCCCGTCTACGGCTATGCCGGAACGACACCCTCCGTTAGCGCCGCCATTGGCCAGATTGATCCCGCCACCCTCACCGCTACCATCGTCGGCAACCCGGCTAAAACATACAACGCAACCACCACAGCCACTTTGAGCGCAGCGAATTATCAGCTGAACGGCTTTGTAACTGGCGAGGGCGCAACGGTAAATCAACCGAGCTCCGTCGCCTACGATTCGGCGGACGCCGGCTCTCGCACTGTCTCCGCAACCTTCAGCGCAACCAACTTCGTGCCCAATGGCGGCACGCTTCTGTCTAATTACGTGCTGCCGTCTAGCGCGACTGGCGCGGGCACCATCAATCCCGCACCGCTGCTCATCAGCGGAGTTCTTGCCACCGACAAGGCCTACGACCGCACCACCACCGACACTTTGAACACCAGTGCGGCGGCGCTCTACGGCGTGATCAACTCCGATAACGTGAGCCTATCTGGCTCGGCCACGGGCACATTTTCCACTGCAAATGCCGGCGTCAATCTGTCCGTCACCGCCTCCGGCTTTACACTCACTGGCTCCAAGGCCATGGATTACGCGCTCACTCAACCCACTGGGCTGACCGCCACCATCAATCCGGTTTCCCTCACGATCAATGGCGTTACCGCACTGGACAAAGTCTATGACGCCACTACCACCGCAACCCTCAATACAACATCGGCAGCGCTTAACGGGGTCGTCTCCGGCGACACGTTAACGCTCGGCACTGCTTCTGCGGCCGGCAGTTTCGCAGCCTCTGACGTTGGAACGGGAATCGCAGTCACTGCCTCGGGCTTTACTCTCTCGGGCGCGGCGGCCTCGAACTACCGCATGGCGCAGCCCGCCGGGCTCACGGCCGATATCACTCCCAAAGCGCTAGCCGCCGCCATTATTTCCACGCCTACGAAAATTTATAACGGCGATGCCGGCGGCATCATCGATTCGACTGGCTTCAGCCTTACCGGATTCGTCGCGAGCGAGAGCGGCACCATCAGCCAGTCCGCTCGCGTCGCCTATGCAACGCCCAATGCCGGAACCCAAACCGTCACCGCGACACTCGCCCCCTCCGATTTCACTGCCGGCTCCGGCACCAGTCTCTCGAACTACCTCCTGCCCACCTCGGCAACGGGAACAGGCGTTATCAACCCGGCGCCCATCACCATTTCGCTCGTGGGCAATCCGACTAAGACCTACGACGCTACCACTGCCGCCGTGCTTAGCTCCTCAAATTTTCTGCTGAACGGTTTCCTCAGCGGGCAAAGCGCCACCGTCACACAAACCGCTGGCGTTTACGACTCACCCAACGCCGGCATTCGTCAAGTCACCGCCACGCTCGCGGCAGGAGATTTCACTGCAGGATCCGGTACACTGCTCTCCAACTATTCGTTCCCGACCAGCGTCACCGGCTTCGGCACCATCACGCCCGCACCCGTCGCCGGCGGAATCTACGCCGCTATCACGGGCAATCCAACAAAGTTCTACGACGGCACCACCACCGCGACCCTCTCTTCTTCCGATTTCATACTCACCGGGTTCCTGAACGGGAACGGAGCCACTGTCACCCAGACCGCCGGCCAGTACGCCAGCAAAAACGTTGGCGTGCAGCCCGTCACAGCCAATCTCACGCCCTCCGACTTCACGCCGAGTAGCGGTACAGACCTGTCGAACTACACACTGCCGAATCTGGCCTACGGTTCGGGCACGATCAACCCAGCCGTGCTCACCGCGTCGATTACGGGAACGCCTACGAAGGTGTACAACGGCACGACGCGCGCCACCGTAACCGGAACCAGCTTCAACATTTCCGGCCTGGCTCCCGGTGAAGGGATCATCATCGATCCAAATATTCCAGCCGCCTACGATGCATCGCAAGCGGGCTCACGAACCGTAACGGCGAGCATTCCTGCAACCGACATCAGCGCTCAATCCGGCACGCTGCTCTCCAATTACGTAGTGCCAACCAGCGCCACCGGTGCCGGCCTGATCACGCAGGCGCCCCTCTCCATCTTGGGAGTCGTGGCGCAGAACAAAACGTATGACACGACGACCACAGCCGCGCTTGCAACCGGCAGCGCTTCCCTGTTCGGCATAGTCGGCTCCGATAATGTGTCGCTCTCGAGCGCAAACTATACCGCCGCCTTCACCAGCCCCAATGCGGGTAGCAATGTTCCCGTCACGGCCTCCGGTTTCAGCATCTCCGGTTCCGACGCGGCAAATTACCAGCTCTTCCAGCCCACCGGGCTCGCCGCCACTATCTTTCGCGCGCCGGTGACGATTGCCGGTGTTAGTGCGCTCAATAAGGTCTACGACAACACCAATTCCGCCTCTTTAAGCACAGGCTCGGCCTCGCTTTCGGGCGTTTTGTCCGCTGACTCCGGGCAGGTTTCGCTCGATCCCAGCGGTGCGGCAGCAACTTTTTCTTCGGTGAACGTCGGCAATAACTTGGCAGTAAGCGCGGGCGGCTTTGGGCTCAATGGCGCACAATCTGCGAACTACTCTCTGAGTCAACCATCGGGTCTCACGGCCGACATCACTGCCAGACCGCTCACTGCGCTTATCGTCGGCAATCCCACCAAAGTCTACGACGGCTCCGCATCCACTACCCTCCGAGCCGCAAATTATAATTTGGTCGGTTTCGTCGCGGGTCAGGGCGCGAGCGTACCGCAGTCGGCCGATGCGCAATATGTTTCGGCCGATGCCGGATCGGAAGGCATCGTCTCCACTCTCGCCTCTTCCGATTTCGCCGCCAATGCCGGCACAAACCTATCGAACTATATCCTGCCCACAAATGGCTCCGGCACAGGAACCATTACCCCCGCGCCGCTCACGGCCGCGATTATCGGTAATCCGACGAAAATCTATGATTCGACGACTGCCGCCACGCTTGGGTCAAACAACTACGCCCTGACCGGCTTCATCTCGGGCCAGGGTGCCACGATAACCCAGACCAACGGTACATACAATGTTGCGGACGCGGGCTCGCGAACGGTCACGGCCTCGCTCGCGAGCGGCGATTTCTCCGCCACCGGCGCAACGAATCTCTCGAACTACTCACTGCCCACCTCCGCCACCGGATCCGGCACAATCAGCCAGGCAACTCTGCAGATAGTGAACGTCGCGGGCACCGACCGCGCGTACAACGGCGCGTATAACGACACTCTGAATGTCTCATCCGCGAGCGTTTCAGGCCTGTTTGGGTCGGACACCGTAAACCTGAACTCGGGCGGCGCAACCGGCGTCTTCGCTTCCAAAGATGCGGGAACCGGCATCGCAGTCACCGCCTCCGGCTTCACCATCTCCGGCGGACAATCGGCCGACTACACGCTTGCAGCAGCCTACCGGCCTTTCCGCCAACATCACCGAGGCCCTTCTGAATCTCACGAAAGTCAGCCGCGTCTACGACAGCACCACAGCGCTTCCGTCCGTAAGCAGCGCCTATACGCTCTCTGGCATCTTCGGTTCCGACGCAGTTTCGGTCGATACCAGCGGACTCAGCGGTAACTACGCGGACAAGAATGTGGGCACAGGCAAGAGCGTAACTCTCAGCGGACTCGCGCTCACCGGCGCACAAGCCTCCGATTACAGCATTGCTTCCAGCCTGACGAACGCCAACATCGGCACGATAACGCCCGCGCCGCTCACCGTCTCGGGCGCGCTAGCGCAGAACAAAGTGTATGACGCCACGACGGCCGCGACGCTCGACAACGGTTCGGCCGCGCTCAGCGGCTTATTTGCAGGCGACGCGGTCACCCTCGATGCGTCAAGCGCCGCCGGCGTCTTCAACAACAAAAACGTCGGTAACAACAAAACGGTAACTGCCACCGGCTACACCATTTCGGGCACCGATATGGGCAATTATGCATTCACTCAGCCCAACTATCTTTCGGCGAACATCACGCCCTACACCGGCATCAGCCTGGCATCCGTGACCAAAACGTACGACGGCAGCACCAACCTGCCCTCCGCCGCTTCCGCTTACGTATTGAACGGCCTGCTCGGCTCCGACATCGTGCAGGTTTCGACCGGTGGGATGACGGGCAGCTATGCGTCCTCCAACGTGGGCCAGAATCTTTCGGTAACTCTAAACGGACTCGCTCTCTCCGGCACAGATGCCGCGAACTATTCCATTAGTTCCTCGCTCTCGAACGCCAATATCGGATTCATCAATCCCAAGCTCCTTACCGCTTCCATCATCAACACGCCGACCAAAACATACGACACCACCACCACCGCCACGCTCAGTGCATCCAACTTCTCGCTGGGCGGATTCGTCGCGGGCCAGGGTGCGACGGTTACGCAGACGAGCGGAACTTACGCGAGTGCTAACGCCGGATCGCCGACGGTCTCCACCGCTCTTGCCGCCGGCGACTTCACGGCGAATGGCGGCACGCTCTTGAGCAACTACACGCTGCCCACGTCGGCTTCGGGCGCGGGCAAAATCAATCGAGCACCATTGACGATTACCGGAGTGCTGGCGACTGACAAGGTGTACAACAACAGCACGGCCGATTCCCTCAATATCGGTTCCGCCGCACTTTCAGGCGTGTTCGGATCCGATACCGGTTCAGTGACTCTCAACACAGCCAGCGGAACGGGGACATTTGCCGCTCCGAACGTAGGCAGCGGCATTGCCGTCACCGCCTCAGGTTTCAGCATCGGGGGATCGGAGGCCGCCAACTACACGCTCTCGCAGCCCAGTGGGCTCTTCGCCAACATTTCACAAGCCATTTTGTCGCTTGCCTCAGTCACTAAAATGTACGACGCTACCACCGCCGCAGTGGGCGCAGGAGTCAGCTACACGCTGAGCGGTATCGTCGGCGCAGACTCGGTCTCGCTCAACACGGCAGGACTTGGCGGAACGTATGCTGCCAAAAACGTTGGTACCGGATTGGCCGTCAGTTTGAGCAGCATGTCCCTCACGGGCGCGCAGGCGGGGAACTATTCCATTGCATCGAGCGTCTCAAACGCCTTAGTCGGGACTATCACGAAAGCGCCGCTTACGGTTAGCGGAGCCGTCGGCGTAAGCAAAGTTTACGACGGAACCACGGCCGCAGCGATTAACGACAGCGGCGTCCAACTCTCTGGCGTACTCGGCGCCGATGTGGTCAGTCTTACGTCGCCCACCAGCGGAACGTTTGCCTCCTCAAACGTCGGCGCCTGGGCAGTCACACCCGGCAGCAACTACCTGATTTCCGGAACCGATGCGGCAAATTACAATCTGACCCAGCCTGGTGGCTTCTCCGCTTCTATCACGCCCGCCCCGCTCAGCGCCGCAATCGTTGGAACACCTACTAAGACATATGATGCTGGAACCGCTGCGCTCCTGAGTGCTGCGAATTATTCACTCTCCGGCTTTGTTGCGGGTCAAGGCGCGTCGGTGACGCAAACTGCCGGAACGTATGATCTGGCCGATGCCGGCAATCGCACCGTGAGCGCCTCGCTGAACGCCGCGAATTTCTCGCCGAACGGCGGCACATTGCTCTCCAATTACACGCTGCCCACCTCCGCTTCGGGTGCGGGCCTCATCGATCCGAAGGCACTCACCGCAGCCATCATCGGAACGCCTACCAAAACTTACGACGGCGGATCGGCCGCCCTGCTCAGCGCTGCGAATTACTCACTCTCAGGATTCATCGCGGGCCAGGGCGCGTCGGTCACGCAAACCGGTGGAATGTACAGCGCGCCTGATGCCGGTTCGCGGACCGTGACCGCTGCGCTCGCGACAGGCGACTTCTCCGCCAACGGCGGAACCAATCTCGCAAATTACCTGTTGCCCACAACGGCCTCCGGCGCGGGTCTCATCGACCCCAAAGCGCTGAGCGCCGCGATTACCGGATCGCCTACCAAGACTTACGATGCGACCAATTTGGCAACTCTGGCCTCGAGTGATTACACGCTCACAGGATTTGTGGCGGGACAAGGCGCAGCAGTTACCCAAAGCAGTGGGACTTATGACTCCTCCGATGCCGGCAACCGCACTGTCTCGACGTCTCTTTCGTCCGGCGACTTTTCGGCAAATAGTGGAACCAATCTCTCAAATTACGTTTTGCCGATAGCAGCCTCGGGTAGCGGCGCCATCGATCCGAAGATGCTTATTGCCGCAATCGTGGGGAATCCAAGCAAGACCTATGACGGCGGCGCTGCCGCAAGCCTCGCCGCAAGCAACTATTCGTTGTCGGGCTTTATCGCCGGACAGGGCGCATCGGTCACACAGACGGCGGGCGTCTACGACTTGGCCGATGCTGGCTCTCGCATGCTCACCGCCTCCCTGGCTTCAGGGGACTTCTCGGCCAACAGCGGAACCAATCTCTCAAATTACGCGCTGCCCGCTTCCGCATCGGGCGCCGGCACGATCAATCCGCGAATTCTCACCGCAGCTATCAGCGGCACGCCTGAGAAAGCTTACGACGGCACAAATGCCGCCACGCTTGCCACAACGGATTACACGCTTTCGGGCTTTGTCTCGGGACAAGGCGCGACGATTACGCAGACCGCTGGCGTTTATTCCGGCCAGGACGCCGGGTCATGGGCGGTGAACAGCACGCTCGCCTCGGCGAATTTCAATGCTGCGACCGGAACGACCCTTTCAAACTACGTGCTGCCCGCTTCAGCTGCTGGAATGGGACAAATCGATCCTAAGGCGCTCTCAGCAAGCATCGTAAATGCTTCGAAGACGTACGACGGTTCCAGCGCGGCCGCGCTCGATTCCGCCAATTTTGTTCTGTCGGGGTTTGCCAATGGACAAGGCGCCACAATCAGCCAGACCGTTGGCGCTTACGCGTCGCCCGATGCCGGTTCGCACTCCATTACCGCAAATCTGGCATCCAATGATTTCACCTTGATCGGCGGGACCAATGCTTCGGACTACATTCTGCCAACTTCCGCGTCGGGAACCGGGCTGATCAGTCCCAAGCTGCTGACCGCGGCGATTACCGGGGCACCGAATAAGATCTACGACGGTACGGCAAGCGCGAGCCTCGCTCCGAGTGATTACACGCTGACCGGCTTTATCGCTGGACAAGGCGCGTCCGTTACACAAACCGCCGGAAATTACGATTCGGCGAATGCCGGCTCACGTATGGTGACAGCTGCGCTCGGCTCTCAAGACTTCTCCGCAATAAGCGGCACGAATCTGTCGAATTACACTGTGCCCACTACGGCGCTGGGAACTGGCGCGATCCGCCGCCGTTCTTTGAGCGCGGCAATTGTAGGGACGCCCACCAAAATGAACGACGGCACACTGATTGCAACGCTGACGCCGGCCAATTTCGTTCTGAATGGCTTCGTCGGCGGGCAAGGTGCGACCGTAAACCAGACGCTCGGCAGCTTTGACGCAAGTGACGCGGGTTCTCGTGTGGTCACAGCGCTTCTCGGATCGCAGAATTTCGCCGCATTGCCTGGAACGCTGCTCTCCAACTACTTACTTCCCGCGTCTAGTGCCGGCCCTGGCTTGATTACGCCGGCTGTCCTTACTAACGCTCCCACGCTCGCGCAGGCGATCAGTTCCAATATGTCCGTTCGCAATCTTGCGTCACCCGCGATGATCGCGGCGTCCACCGCCCAAGCGGTATTCGCGGTGGCTGTGCCGCGCACCTATATCCCCTATCCGTCACCCTCGACGCTATCCACCTGGCAAAACAATGGCTTCGGGTCGCTGCCAACCGTTCTCGACGCAAATAACGCTTCGGCCGCTGTGTCCGATACGAATACGGATCGGGCCGTAGCAAGCGGACCGCCCGTCATTAACACCACCGAGCAGATTCTGCTGCAAGGTGGAAAGGAAAAGTCCTGGCACATCACACTTCCGCCCGTCATCGAAGGGGGCCGCAAGTAATGAAAAGTATCTTATTTATATTGCTGGCCGCGCTATCCGTCCAGGCGCAAACGCCTACGCTGAAACAGTTGCTCTTTGTCGCTGGCCCGGCGGGCACCGACGTATCCCCGATTCCCGAGCTGAAGGACCCGCGATTCACCGAGCAGATGGCCGCCTTTCTCAACCGCCCGGTGACGCTCACTGAGGTCGATCGCATCAAGACGCAAACTACGGCGTGGCTGCGCGCGCATCAGCGTCCCTTTGTGGACGTCAGTGTACCGCCGCAAAATATTTCGAGCGGTGTGGTTCGCGTCGTAGTCACGGAATACAAACTGCGCCGGGTGCAAGTCGAAGGCGCGCGCTATTTCTCACCCGCTCTGATCGAGCAGACCAGCGGGCTTCAACCCGGCCAGACGTTGCGGCTCGACGATCTGCAAAACGATATCGACCGTTTAAACCGCAACCCTTTTCTGAACGTGAACGCAGTATTTCAGCCGGGTACGCAAACCGGTGAAACCGACGTCACCCTTAAAGCCCAGGACCGCCTGCCGCTGCGGGTCTACGCCGGATACGACAATCTCGGCGTGCGCAGCCTCGGCGTTCCCGAATCGAATGTCGGCGTCAACTGGGGAAACGTCTTCGGCACTGGCGAAATTCTCTCGTATCAGCTCACGCGTTCGCTCAGCGGACGCTACATTTCGCATTCCATTTCCGATACCATCCCGCTCTCGTGGGGCGATCAGATTCTGATCTTCGGTTCCTATGGCGTCCAGCAACCATTGATGGCGCAGATTTTCCACGATCTGGGCCATTCGGGACAGGCAAGCGTGCGCTACGTCCATCCCCTGCCCCGCTTGCGCCACTTCACGCAGGATGTGCAGGCCGGCTACGATTTCAAAACCACGGATAACAATCTGGCGTTCGCCGGGTTTCAAGTGTTCGCGCAAGCGGCGGAAGTTGATCAATTTCCGGTGACCTACGATGCGGCGCTTTCCGACCGC
Source organism: Terriglobia bacterium (assembly GCA_963767485.1). GTDB lineage: Bacteria > Acidobacteriota > Terriglobia > Bryobacterales > Bryobacteraceae > Bog-105. The sequence continues at coordinate 11,229 of CAVYDZ010000012.1, forward strand.
GCGGGACAAACCGCAATCCAGAACGTGTTCGTCTTCAGCCCCGGCGGCATTACGCCGAACAACACGACGGCGGCGCTCTCAACCATGGTTTTCGGTTCCAGGGCCGATTACGTCTATAACCGTTTCCTCGTTACCCGTACGACGCTGCTGCCCAAAAGATTCACTGCGGTAAGCCGCGTGACTGTACAGGCGAGCCAGTACAATCTGCCCTATAGCGAGCAAATCGGCGGAGGGGGCGTGGGCAGTGTGCGCGGCTATTACACCGACACGGCGCTTGGCAGCACGGGCCAAATGTTCAGCCAGGAACTACGTCTGCCTGCGTTTGGCCTGAGATCGGAAACAAACGGCGGCAAAACCCAGTTCGGCGTGTTTTACGATTACGCGCGGCTGCGGCAAGTCACTCCGCTTCCCGATCTGCAGAGCAATGTCGATCTGGCGAGTGCCGGCGTACTCGCTCGCTATTCGCTGTCGCGCTACGTCGACGTGCAATACGACATGGGCTGGCGTTTGCGCAAGGCGCCTACGATGCCGACGCTCGGAGCCTACGGGCAAATTTCGTTGACCGGCAGTTTTTAGCGGTGCGAGATCAAGTTGCATTTCGGAGCCATGAGCGAAGCGATTGGAGCCCTGCTCACCTTCACCAGTTACGGCACTCATCTCCATGGAGCGGATACGAGTTCCGTAACCCGCAATCGTCGAAGCTGGGGATCACCCACCGCGCCGCCCAACCCGGCTTGGCTGAACCAAGCACGGCGGCTCATGGCGGAACCCGAGTTCACTCTCGGCGCGCAAGCTCGCTGTATTGTTCTGAACTCTGTGCTAGAAACGTGCGCTTATCGCGCTTGGCATCTATTCTGCGTCCACGTCCGGACCAATCACGTCCATGCCGTCTTGCAGACTGATGTTCCAATAGAGCGCGCCTTGAGCTACCTGAAAGCTCGGGCTACGTTCGTGCTGAAGACGGATTATCCCGATCGCCGACGGTTCTGGACGAAACATGGAAGCACTCGCTATCTCTGGACTGGCGCATCTCTGGCTGCCGCGGTCGGTTATGTAATGACCCAACAAGGATCTCCAATGGAATCGTGGATGCGCAGATCGGTAGCGTGACGCTCCAATCGCTTCGCTCATGGCTCCGATTTTTAGCTGATTACGCCTTTGCGCACTGCGTAGAGGATCGCTTCGGGGACGCTGTGGATGTTCAGCTTCTGCATCAGGTTTCCGCGATGCGTGTCGACGGTATGCGGGCTGATGCCGAGAATTGTTGCGATTTCTTTGGTTGGTTTCAGCTCGGCGATCAGTTGCAGCAGTTCGCGTTCGCGGGCAGTTAACAAGTCGTAGGGATCTTCCGCGCCCTGCTGACGCACCTGACGAACATAATCGTCGGCAAGAATTTTGCTGACCGCCGGACTGAAATACGCTTTGCCGGCCGCCACGACGCGCACGGCCTGGATCAGATCGTGTTCGGCTGAGTCTTTCAAGAGATAGCCGCGTGCACCGGCTTTGAGCGCCCGCAGGATGTACGCCTCGTCCGAATGAACACTTAATATGATGACGGCGGTTTTCGGATGGTCGGCGCTGATGCGCGTGGTAGCTTCGATACCGTTCAGCAGCGGCATCGCGATATCCATAATTACAACGTCGGGAGTCTCGCGGCTGACGGCTTCGACCGCTTCCCGGCCATTGTTCGCTTCGGCGACCACGCCAAAATCGGGTTCGCGCTCAAGCAGGAGTCGCAAGCCCTTCCGGAGGATCGTGTGATCATCCGCCAGCAGGATACGTACTGAGCTCAACATGAATCATGGTCCCACTGCCCGGTTTCGATTGGACTTGGAAGATGCCATTCAGATGCTTCACGCGTTCTTCCATGCCGAGTAAGCCGACGCCCTTTTCGCGTTCGGGGATGAAGCCGCGGCCATCATCGTGAATCGTGAGGCGCAGCGCCTGCTCGTCCTGCGTCAACTGAATCTGTACGTGTTTGGCTTTGGCGTGGCGGGTTACGTTGCGCAGCGCTTCCTGCACGACACGATAGATGCAGGTGCGCTGCTCGTCGGGCAGATCTTCCGGGACGGAGTCGGCTTGTACAGTGACACCGATGTTGCTGGTGCGCGAGACTTCGCGGGCTTGCCACTCGAGCGCGGGGATCAAGCCTAAATCGTCGAGCATGGAGGGGCGCAGCAGCAGGGACATATCGCGGACGACGGCGACAGTTTTTTCGGCAAGCTGGCGGATCTCAACGAGCTGGTCGCGCGATTCGGGATTCTCGATAGTGGCAGCCACGTTTCCGATGGCGAGCAGCAGCGCCGAAAGCGGCTGACCTACCTCATCATGCAGCTCGCGGGAAAGGGCGCGGCGCTCGGTCTCCTGCACCTCGACCAGTCGCGCGGATAAATCGCGCAGCGCGGTCCGAGCCTGTAAGGAAGATTGCTCCAGACGCAGAATGCGCCGGATACTGCCGCTTGCGAGCAGAAAGCCGACGAGCAGCGTGATGACGAGTAGAGCAACCAGGTCGCGGCGGAAACTTGCAAACAATTCCGCGACGCGTTTGCTTCCGTTCTCCATCTGCTCCTGGTTTAGCTGGCTGATCTGGTCGGCAAGGTGCACGATGACCATGCGGCGGGGCAGGAGCGAATTCTTCATGAAATCGTAGCCGAACTCGCGCCGCTGGGCCGCATTCCATTGCAACGCAGGGCGCAGCGAATCGAAATACGACGCGACCTGTCTGGTGAAGCGCTGAAACGGCTCGCGCTCTTCACCGCGCAGCACCTGCCGATAGTCTACGATCATCGACTCAATGCGGGTGCGGGCCTCGTTCAGCTCGTTGCGGTGCACGTCGGCTTGCGTGGGATCGGGCTCGAGCAGAAGGTCGCGAACGTAGGTGCCGGATAGGTAGATATCGGAGCGCAATTGCTGGAGGATACGGTCGCGATTGAGATAGTCCTGGCGAATGCTGGCATTGCGGGCCTGGATTCGGTTCAGGACGGAGAGCGCGTTAAAGCCGGTGAAGGCTAACAGGACAAGCAACCCGCCGAAGCCGATCAGAAGCAAGCGGCGAGTCTGATGTCCGTTGTTGTGCATCGGCTAACACCAATTTACGGGAGAGAGCTTAGTGAGCTGAACCGAGCGTGTACTGGAGGGCGGAGTAGGCCTCCTGGTATTCGTATTTGGCGTTGACGTTTTCTACTTGTGCCTGCGTTTGGCCGAGTTGCGCCTGGGTGAGTTCAACAATTGAGGCGAGGCCGAGATTGTAGCGGCCCTGCGCGAGATCGAGCGAGAGGTTCGCCTGCTGTAAAAGCTCCTGGGTCGCGGCGATGGCCTGGTACGATGTGCGGGCGCGCGCCCAGGAGGCGCGGACGTCGCGGGCAATGCGATCCTGCAGATCGCGGAGGTGCTGGTTGGTGGCCTCTAGCTGGTATTCAGCCGCCTGACGGCGAGCGGAAAACAAATGTCCGTTGAAGACCGGAATCTGTACATTAACTGCAGCTGCCTCGTAGCCTTTGCGAATGTCGGGGTTGGCGTTGCCGGGTTCGATATAGGGCAGAGCGCCGCCGACGGCAAGCAAACTGACGGTGGGGCGCTTCAGGTCGCGCTCGGCATAGACGAATTTCTGAGCGGCTTGCTGTTGCAGTTGCAGGCTGGCTAGTTCGGGACGGTCTTTGAAGGCTTGGGCGATTAAAGGATCCGGCGTGTCGGGTGGCGTCGGGGGCGGGGGCTGGTCAGTGAGCTGATATTCGATGGCATTCTGGGTGCCGAGCGCCTGACCCAGGCTGGCGTAGGCGGCGCTGAGACGATCCTGGGCGCGCAGCAGCATGAGTTTCGCGTCGCTCAGGTTGACTTGCGCAAAACTCAAATCCACTTGCGACTTCAGCTTGTTCTTGAAGAGTTCGTTTACCTGATCGACCACTTGCTGGCGGGTGGCCACGGTTTGCTGTGAGACTTTGACGAGCTGCTCGGCGAGGAGGACTTCGTAATATGCCTGGTCGACGCCTAAGATCACGTCGTAGCGAGTCGCGCGATAGTCTTCCCGGCTTGCCTGAGCTTGCAGTCTGGCGTTAGCGACGAGATTCTGGGTGCGGCCGGAATCGGTAATCAATTGCGAGAGAGTGAGCCCGGAGCCGAAGTGGTTGAACAGCCGCGGATCGTTGAGCACGCCCGCGCCAAGGCGGCTGTTCACGTCGGCCTGCGCTCCGGTAACTTCGCCGTTGATCGCCGGGTAGTAAGCGGAGCGCGCTTCGCGGGTTAGCTGATCGCTGCGCAGAGTACATGGCCTGGGAGGCAAGGACTTGCGGATGATTTTTGACGGCCATGGCCTCAGCTTGCTGGAGGCTGAGCGTGGGATTGGCTGTTTGGGCCGAGAGGAAAGCGGCGCCGATGGCGAGAAGGAGGAGCGCTCTGGTCATGCGCGCTCCCGGTCTTTCTTGCCGTAGACGAGCAGGTAGGCGGCCGGGACGATGAAGACGGTCAGGATCACGGACGAAGTGAGACCGCCGATGATGGCGCGGGCCATGGGCGCGTATTGTTCGGAACCGGTGCCGAGCTTGAGGGCCATGGGAAGCATACCGATGATAGTGGCGAGCGAGGTCATGAGAATCGGGCGCAGGCGAACGCGGCAGGAAGTAATGACCGCATCGACCACCGAGAGGTTTTGCTCTTCGAGTTTGTGGGCGAAATCGACGATCAGAATGCTGTTCGAGCCGGCGACGCCGATCAGCATCAGCACTCCCATGAGCGACATGACATTGAGCGTGGTTCCGGTGAGCGGCAGAATGATCAGGACGCCGATGAAACCCATCGGAATGGCCAGCATGATGAGAAACGGATCAATGAAGGAACGGAACTGCGCGACCAGGATGAGATAGAGCAAAATCGCGGCGAGTATGAATCCGAACGCAAAGCTCTTGAACGATTCCCGCATGCCGAGTACCATGCCGCGCAACTTGACGCGCACGTTGCCGGGAACCTTCATGCCGGCGATGATCGTATCGATGGAATTAGCAATGCCGCCGAGGCTTTCGCCGGTAGGCGTTACGTAGACGTCGGCCGCGCGCTGGATCTGGTCGTGATCGATTTCGGTGGGTGTTTTGGTGAGTTCAAGCTTCACGACGGAATCGAGCGTGGTTGGCTGTTTGAGATTCGGGGCGCGCAGAGGAATCCCTTTGAGATCGATGAAATTGTGAATGGCGGGGCGGCCGTGTTCGTAATATTGAACAGTTAAAAAGTAATCGTTGCCGGTTTTGTAATCGACCCAGTAATTGGGCGCGATCATGGTGTTGGAATTCAGCGCGGTGATCACGTTATCGACGACGTCTTTCTCGCTCAGGCCGAGTTCACCGGCGTGCACGCGATCCACATCCATACGGACTGCCGGGTAATCGAGATCCTGCGGAATGAAGACCTGGTCGACGCCGTGCAATTGGCGGATCCGGGCGGCCAGTTGCTGGGCGATGGCGTAATCCTGCCGCATGTTGCGCCCGGTGACCTGGACGTCGATGGGCGCGGGCATACCGGAATTCAGAGTTGCGTCGACCAGCGAACCAGTTTGCACGAAGGTGCGGACATCGGGGAACTTCTGCGCGATTACCTGGCGGATGCGGTTCATGTAAACGAAACTGCTCTGTTTGTGGCCGTCGATCAACTGCGTCTGGACGGTGGCGGTGTAGGGACCGGAGTTGTTGGTGTAGAGAGCGGAGAAATCCGGAACCATGCCGATGTTCGAGACGACCATTTTGAAATCGCTGCCGACGGTCTGACGGATGGCGTCTTCAATCTTCGAAACATAGGCTTCGGTCAATTCGAGGCGCGAGCCGGTGGGCGCTTTCATGTTGATCGTGAATTGGCCGGCGTCGGTTTGCGGGAAGAAGGCGAGACCGATGAAAGGATAGATGCCGAGGCTCAGGATAAACACGGCAAAGAGCAGCGCGACGGTTAAGCCGGGGCGCTTGAGCGAGCGCCGGACCCAGAGTTCGTAGAAGTCGAGAAGTTTGCCGAAGGCGTGATTGAAGCCGGCGGTGAATTTGCCCCAGAGGGATTTCTTTACCGGGTGATCCGGCTGCCCTTCGTGGTGCTCCATTTTGAGAAAGCGGGAGCAGAAGAGCGGGATTACGGTCATGGCAACGATAAAGGAAATGGCGAGCGACAGACCGAAGGACAAGGCGAGCGCGGAAAACAGAAATTTACTGACGCCATAGAGGAACGTGACGGGGAAGAAGGCGACGACACCGACGAGCGTAGCGGCCAGGACCGCGAGAGTAACTTCGGAGCCGCCGGCTTCCGCGGCCATGACCGGTGGTTCGCCTAATTCGAGATGCCGGTAGATATTTTCAAGCGAGATGACGGAGTTATCGATTACGCGCGAAAAGGCGAGCGCCATGCCGCCCAGGATCATGGTGTTCACCGTGCTGCCGAACATGTAGAGGATGACAAACGTGGCGAGGGCGGAAATAGGGATGGATAAGAGAACGGCGGAGGTGGCGCGCGCGCTGCCGAGGAACAGCAGGATCATCACGCTGGTCAGCACGAGACCGATCAGGCCTTCGTGCAGCACGGTATCAATGGCGTTCTTCACGAAGACGGATTGATCGAACAGAACGCTGGTCTTCAGTTGTTTGGGCAAGTCATAGAGGTTGCCGAGCAATTTGCGGACACCGTTGACGACCGCAATGGTGTTGGAGTTGCCGCCCTGCTTCATGATCGGGATGTAGGTGGAGCGCTGGCCGTCTACGCGCACCAGGTTGTACTGAATGGCGCTTGCGTCTTTCGCCTGGCCGACGTCTTTGACCGTCACCCAGGAGTTGCCGTCGACTTTGATGGGAACGTCGTTGAGTTCCTTCATGTTGTCGACCAGGCTGTTTGAGTAGACGTAGTAATCGAACGGGCCGAGCTTAACGTCGCCAGCGGGCAGGATGAGATTGGAGCGGTTGACGGCGTTGACGACATCCATTGGGCTCATCTGGCGCGACATGAGCTTGTAAGGATCGACGTAGACCATCACCTGGCGATATTTGCCGCCGAAAGGCGGCGGGATGGTGGCGCCGGGGACAACCGCGATCTGGTTCCGGATGGTGAATTGCGCGAGATCGTGCAACTGCGTTTCGCTCAAGCCCTGGCCTTTGACGGTGACCAGGCAGACGGGCTGGCTGGAAGCATCGAACTTCAGAACGACGGGCGGCAGAGTGCCAGGGGGGAGACGCTTGAGGTCGGCGAGCGCGAGATTCGAAAGTTCAGTGACATCGGCATCGGCGTTGGTGCCCGGTTGGAAATAAACCTTGATCAGGCTGACACCAAGCATGGAGCGGGATTCGGAGTGATCGACCCCGGCGGCCATGGTGAAGAAGCGCTCGAGCGGGTTGGTGATATCGGTTTCGATGTCGCCGGGCGGCATGCCTGAGTAGAACGTCGCGACCACGACTTCGGGCATGTTGATGGTCGGGAAAAGATCGACCGGCATGCGCGCCACGCTCACGACGCCGAGCAGGCAGAGCACGAGACAGATGACGACGATGAAGTATGGATTGCGGATGGAAAAGCGGGACATTCGTGGCGAAGTTAATTCTGGGCCTGATACGTTCCGACGGCCGAGACGGTGGGGTGCACCGACTCACCGGGTTTGAGGTCGGCGCGCTCGCCGACGACGACTTGCTCGCCGTCGTGCAAACCGGAGAGCACTTCGGCGTCAGTGGAGGTCTGGATGCCGAGCTTGATGGGGCGATCTTCAATTTTGTTTGAGGAATCGACGAGCAAAACGTCGGCCTGATTGGCGGTTTGATTGACGGCTTGCAGGGGAACGGTGAGGGCATCGCCGCGGCGGTCGAGAGTCAGCGTGGCCTCGGCGTAAACGCCGGGGATGAGTTCGCCCTTGGGATTGGGCACATCGACTTCGGTGTGCATGGTGCGGGTGGTTTCGCCAACATCGAAGGAGAAGCGCGCGACTTTACCGGGGAAGTTATGGCCGAGCGAGGGAACACGCACGTCAACGGGGTCGCCAACCTTGATGTATTGCACGTAGGACTCGGGGACTGGAATGACCAGGCGGAAGACGTCTTCCTGAGAGAGTTTGACGAGCGGCATGGCGGTACTGGAACTGGTGCCGGCTTGCATGAGAGTGCCGAAATTGGCGTAGCGCTGGGTGACGACGCCGGCGAAGGGGGCGGTGATGCGCGCGTAATCGTAGAGGGCCTGATCGTGAGCCATTTTCGACTGAGCGACGACGAGCTGGCTTTGGGCGACTTCGAGGCTGGACTTGCCTCCTTCGACCTGAGCTTCGGCGGCGAGATCTTTGCCCTGCGCGTCGTCGACTTCCTGCTGGGCGACCAGGCCGGGCTTACTCTGGGCCACGTTCTTCAAGCGGTCGTATTGGAGGTGGAAAACGGTGTGCTGGGCTTGGATGCGCCCCAGTTGATGCTGGGCATTGGTGACCTGATCGGAGGCGCTTTTGATGGCGGCTTTATCTTCCTGCAAGAGGGCCTGCATTTCCGGGATTTCGAGGACAGCCATGAGCTGGCCCTTCTTGACGCGCGATCCGTAGTCGACCAGAAGTTTCGAGACATAGCCGGATTCTTTGGCGAAGACGTCGATTTCCTGGAAGGGGACGAGTTCGGAGGAGATGGTCAGGCTGCGCGACATGGGCTTGCGGGTGACTTTCGCGACGGCGACGTTGGGGAGAGCGGCGGCCTGGGGCTGGGCATCGGCGTGGACGCGATCGTTTCGGCCGCAGGAGACGAGGGTCAGGCCAAGGACGGTGAGAGCCCCGCAGAGGCCGACAGCCCGTGCCACACATTGATGAATCGCTTGGGTCATGATCTTCGGTCGGAGTCCGGTACTCCGAATCTGGCGGATACGCGCTGGATCCTTTCGGACAGTTTCTCCAACGAGAAGTCTTCGGACTGGCAGAAGGCGATGAGTTCTTTTTCGGATTGGAGCATTTCAGCGGCGGTGCCGGGGATTTGTTCGGCGATGGAGAGCGGGATGGAGACGACGCCGTGCCGATCGCCATGGAGGAGATCGCCGGGGCGGATCTGAAGGCCGCCCACTTCGACTACCTCGCCGAAATCGACAACATGGGCGTAAGCGTGGGAGACGGAGAGGCTGGCAGAGAAGATCTGGAAACGGGCGGCCCGGATTTCGGGCAGATCGCGTACCGAGCCGTTGGTGAGGTACGCGACCGCGCCGAGAGCTTTGGAGATTTGGGCGTGGATTTCACCGAACAGAGCTCCGAGGCCGGGCGAGTGGTCGACATCTTCGGCAACGATGAAGCGGGGAGCGGGCATGGACTGGACGTAGGACCACCAATCGACGCGGTCGTAATAGCAGCGCCCGGCGATGGGGGTGGAAGAGCTACGGATGCGGGCGGTGACGGCGTAACCGACGACCGGCGGCAGGGAGGGGACACGGCAAAGGATGGAGCCATTGACGAAACCCTCGTTGCGGGTCCGGACGTGGAACTGTTCGACGGCGTTCGCAACGGCGCAGGTATCGAACTGCCGAAGTTGCTCGAGAACTTCGCCCGGTAAGGTCCTGGCTTCGATCATCGCTAAATCCACTGTAGAGTCGGAGGGGCGGCTGGGGGTATCCCTTGAGGACGGGATTTTCTTCTGTTCCGATCGGGTAGAGCGAGGGATCTACTCGATTCAACGGGGGAAGAATACTGTGCGGACGGGATTTTGCGGGGGCGCGAAAGCGGCTAGGATGCATGTGACGGCCGTCTGGCGCCTATGCAACCCATCCGCATTTTACTAGCAAATCATCAACCGATCATTCGAAGCGGGCTGCGGTCGCTGCTCGAGCGGGAGCGGGATTTTCGGGTGGTGGCGGAGGCGGCGAACGGGCGAGAGGCGGTGGTGCTGGCCGATTTCAAGCATCCGGACATAGCGCTGCTCGAAATCGGGCTGCCGCTGGTGAACGGGATCGCGGTAGCACGAGAGATTTCGGGGAAAGAGGGGGCACCGAAGTCGATTTTTGTGACGGCGCATACGGAAGAGGGTTATGTGCTGGAGGCGTTTAAGGCGGGGGCGCGGGGATATGTGGCGGGGGACGCGGCGGCGAGCGATCTGGCGCAGGCAATCCATGTGGTGGCGGGCGGAGGAAGGTTTTTGAGTCCGTCGATCTCGGGGCAGTTGGAGAATCTACCGAACGAACTCGAGAATGGCCACAGATGAACACAGATTCACGCCGATAACAAAACACAAAGAAAAACATTTTCTTTTGGATGGAAGGGCTTAGCGCTGTTTTGGGCGGGTTGGCGAACGGCCCGTTTGGGAGACTTCGCGTGGGATGGAAAAGAAGCGCGGGGGCGGCCCGAAGACAGCGGAGGGGAAGGCTCGGTCGAGCGAAAACTCTACAACGCATGGCATGCGGGCGAAGCATGTGCGCGTGCTGGCGGATGAGACGGCGGAAGACTATCGGCGGCATTACGACGGGTGGCTGGGTCAGCTTGAGCCGCAGAACTTCATGGAAGAGCAGCTGGTGGAGCAGGTGATTTTGAATTCGTGGCTGATGAAGCGGGCCACGCGGCGCGCGATGGAGAACGAAGGAGCGGTGGCCGGGGATAAAGAGACGCAGCATGCGGCGGACTGGTCGGAGGCGCAGGAACATAAGCTCGAGTTGATGCAGCGCTATAAGACATCCGCGGAACGGGCGTTTTACAAGTCTTTGGAAGTATTTCGGCGGTTGAGAAAGGACTATGTGAAGAGCGAATTGTTGCATGTAAAGAAAGACAGCTTGATCGAATCGCTGCAGAAGCGGGTGGACGAGTTGACGCCTCGCGCGCCGGTGGCCCAGGCGAGTTCGAAGCCGAAGAAGAAAGAGAAGCTGGCGGTGATCGAGCAGTGGGCCGACATTTCGACGAACGAGGCGGGCAGGACGGTGACGAAGCTGGTTCCCTCGAATGAGGAGCTGCAGAAAGCGGCTTCGAAGATGGGGCGCACCCCGGATCTGGTGTACCGGCGGCTGTTTTTTGCGGGGGCGGTGCCGGCGGAATACCTGTGGTCGACGGGCGATCCGCAGGCGCTGGCTCATGGGGGGCTGGGGATTCAACGGATGACCTGGGAGGTTTGGAAGCAGCAGATTGCGCAGGAGCTGATTACGGTGGGCGGGCATTTGCAGCCGTGCGGGAATATGCCGCGGCCGCATGAGCGGGGCGGGTGCGAATGCCCGGTGTGTACGCAGAACCATTGGATGCTGGCGGAAGCGGGGTTGGAGTAAAAAGGGGTCCGTTGGTTTGCACGTGGGCTCTACTTACACGTTGCGGTAAGCGTGTTTTGTAAGGCCCAGAAGAACTCCGGATGGGCAAAGGAGTCACGCTAAAACCCATTCCTTCGGAGCCCTCTGATTGAGGATGCGCCAGGCATCTGAGGATAGGCGCTCCGGAGCGTGTTCGCTATCCAATCAGCATGTGGCAGCCCCCTTTCGTAAAGCGCTTCGATCTCTTCGTCGAGGTCATAATCCACACGCCGGATTGATGGCTGACCGCCATCGAGCAAGAGGTACGCGGCGCGATGGTCGCCGTCATAAGAGAGGCTCACGCTGCCGGAGTTCGCGATGACCAGATTCATTTCTGGTGTTGATACGGTTCGGATAAAGGAGCAGTGGATATGCCCATAAACAACAACCGGTCGCTGCAGCGGCTCATAAGCGGCGATCAACTCGGAGTCGCTGGCTGCTGGCCCCGGCGAGCGCCAGGTGCTCTCACGAGTGGCGTGGACCAGAACAATGCGGTCGTGCCCGTGAATACGCGGTAGCCCGCGCAACCATTCAATCCTGTCTGATCCCAACAGTTCGCGAGTAGCGGTCATGATCTCGCGGATGGCGCCCCAAAGTGAAGGCGGTGCTGAGGATTTGGCGGCAAAATCCTCCAGCGTCTTGGGAGCAGAGAGTGCTTCTTCACCGTTCCCAATTACGCCTTGCCAGCCGAGATCACGAATTCGGTCAACAATGTCGGCGGGGTTCGCTCCGAAATCAGCCAGGTCGCCTCCGTGAAGGACGAGGTCAGGAGACGTTTGTTGCAGATCCGCCAAGACGGCCTCAAATGCTGTGCGATTCCCGTGAACGTCAGACAGTATTGCGATGCGCATCAGTGATTCAGGAATGTTCGGTGCCATGATCTCACTGATTCAGACCCGGGTCGGCAAGTCAACAGGTCAACTAACCGAAAATGGGGCATGGAGCGTATCGAACATGAATGACAACAAGCATGTCGTGGCGAGTTTTGTTGAAGAGCTTTGGAACGAGCGGAACCTCGAGTTCGCGGACAGTATCTTCGATCGAGACTGCCAAACACACCAACTCCAATCAGGCGCGCCTGTCGTTGCTGCGCCACGCGGTCCTGCGGCAATCAAGGCGCACGTCAGCGACTGGCTGTCTGCATTTCCTGACCTCAAGGTTTCGGTAGAGCAGATGTTCGCCGATGGAGATCGAGTAATCAGCCAGTTAGCGATGGACGGAACGCAAACAGGCCAATGGCTGGGAATTCCTCCAACTCGAAAGCGAATAAACATTAGGATGATAACCATCCATCGCATTCGCAACAGAAAGATTATAGAGGATTGGGTACTTGTCGAATCACTCGGTCTCCTTCAACAACTCGGAGTGTTGCCAGCTACAAACGATATCCTCTTGGATTTTGCCCAGCGCGAAAATCACCTCAAAAGTGACGGTTTGTCGGGCACCGACCGTGGCTCTTGAATACGTCGTCGACGACCAGAAAAGCTGTCGCAAAACTCGTCTCGGAAACTATGTTGGAAATGGTAGCCGCAGACGCGGACATTACCTATTGGGCTCTCTTATAACGGTTTTCTCCCCCATTGCTCCTCCGTGACGTTTTGGGCCGAACCCGGACGCTCCTCGCTTGCTCGACAGGGTGCTTCAAGCGCGAAGAAATAACCGTTCCCCAAAAGCTACGTCGGTACCATTCCTGCGCTTACAGCGTATGTTTTTAAGTATGCGACTCCGCCTGGCGGCACATGTTCTCCTGGTTCTTGCATTTTTTGCGATTGGCCGGAGCTACGCCTCCGACCTAGCCCTGGTTGGGGCAAAGATTTATCTCGCACCAAATGAACCAGCGATCGAAAACGGCTCAATCCTTATACATAGCGGCCACATTCTATCCGTTGGGCCTAGCGCTGAGATCAAAGTCCCACCCGGTGTGATCGTAATTGACTGTAAGAGCCTCGTCGTGACTGCCGGTTTCTGGAACAGCCACGTGCACATTCTTCTGCCGGGGCTGCTTCATGCAGACAAACTCTCAGCCGAGCAGATCTCGTCACAACTTCAAGAGATGCTCACACAGTGGGGATTCACTACCGTCTTTGACATCGCTTCCGTACTCCAGAACACCAATTTCATCCGCCATCGCATAGCAGGTGGCGAAGTCAAAGGGCCGCGGATTCTCACAGTCGGTGAGCCATTCTGGGTGAAAACCCCGATTTACGTCAAAGCCTTCCTCGAAGCCAATCACGTCACCATCCCGGAGGTGGAATCAACTGTGCAGGCAACGGAGCGAGTGCGCCAGCAGATCCATGACGGCGCGGATGGCATTAAGATTTTTGCGAATTCCGTGGAGCGCAATGGCGTCTTGACGATGCCTTTGGATCTGGCGAAGGCGATCGTTGCCGAGGCCCACCGAGCCGGCAGACCTGTTTTTGCACATGTTTCCAATAATCAAGGAATAGAAGTTGCGATTCAGAGCGGAGTCGATATCCTGGCCCATACTACTCCCCTCGATAGCCCCTGGGGTCCGGCTTTCGTCCATCGCATGACGGCAGCTCACATGGCTCTTACCCCGACGCTCACGCTCTGGGACGTCGAATCCAGAAAGGCCCATGCCTCGCCTGAGAGTACCGAGCAGTGGATGAGCAAAGCAGCCCGGCAACTGCAGGCTTTCTTTCAAGCAGGAGGGCAAGTGCTCTTCGGCACCGACGTTGGCTACATCGAGCAGTTCGACACTTCGGAGGAATTCAAGTGGATGTCCCGCGCGGGAATGAACTTTCAGGATATTCTTGCTTCGCTCACCACGAATCCCGCCCAGCGGTTCGGCTACTCGACTCATAGCGGACGCATCGCGAAAGGAATGGATGCCGATCTTGTGATCCTGCGTGCTGACCCTGCCCAGAACACTTCGGCATTTTCAAAAATTCGCTACACGATTCGAAATGGGGCGATAATCTACGCGGAAAAATGAAGTGCTAAGCGTCCCAAACCTATTTTGTACAACTGGAAGCCCCTTGTAATTGCGGGTGATTGCTGGCAGTTGACAAGCATGATTACGGTGGTCGGGCTTTTGCGGTCGTGCGGGAATATGCCGCGGCCGCATGGCCGGGCGGATCCTAATCCTCGGGCAAGCGGCCAGCTAAATACATTCGCTCGGGGGACGGCGCGTCTGCATCGCCGGTGCGCACGATATGCACCGCTACCGGCTGGCCGGGCTTAATTTTCGATTGCAGCCGGATCACATCTTCGGTGGACGAGACCGGCTGACGGTTGATGGATAGAATCGCGTCTCCGCTCGCCATCCCAATGTCGTCAGCAAAGGAACCGGGATCCACCGACACCACCTTGACGCCGCTGCGATCCTGAATTTGCAGATCCTTACGCTCTTTCTCGGTCAGCCGCATAATTGTGATGCCAAATTTGGCGGGTCCGGCAGCTTTCGGCGCTTCGACCGATTCCGGGCGGGACTCGGCAATTTGCGGCTGGTCTTTCCAAACTACGGCGCGGTCCGCGACAGCGATGGGAAGATCGAGCCGCTTGCCGTCCCGATCGAGCGTCAAAGTTACGGTAGAGCCGATGGGCATATCCGCCACTCTGGTAACCAGTTCCTCACCATCCTTCACCGGAACCCGATTGATCGCGACGATCACGTCGTCCGGTTTGACGCCCGCCTTGGCGGCAGGCCCATCCGGCTTTACGGTATCCACGATCACGCCATGATCCAGTCCAAAGGCGTGCAAGGTATCTAACTGGGTTGCGCTGCTCATCCACTTTAAGCCGAAAGAACCGCGAATCACACGGCCCTGGCGGATGATGTCGTTATAAACTTTAACGGCTTCATTCGAGGGGAGCGCAAAACCGATGCCTTCCGAGTAGCCGCTGCGGGTCGCGATCATGGTGTTGACTCCGATCACTTCGCCGCGCGTATTGAGCAGCGGGCCGCCGCTATTGCCTGGATTGATTGCGGCGTCGGTCTGCAGAAAGTTCTGAAACGGCTGGGCGCCGGGCAAGTCGCGGCTGGTGCGTTCCGCGCTCACGATGCCGGCAGTTACGGTAGCCTGCAGGCCGAAGGGCGAACCGATGGCAATCACCCAATCCCCCACTTGCACGCTATCGGAATTGCCAATTTCGACGGGAACAAGCGGCTGGTGCGGCTGAATTTTAAGAATCGCGAGGTCGGTCTCGTTGTCGAAGCCGACGAGCTTGCCGCGATAGTCGTCACTTTCGCCGGCGAGGCGGACCTTAATACGGTCCGCATCTTTCACGACGTGATAGTTCGTCAGAATATAGCCGTTCTTATCGACGATGAAGCCGGTGCCGGAGCCCTCGCTGCGCAAGGAGCGAGGCGGCTCGGAATCGCCGAAGAAGCGCTTGAACATGTCCTGGGGATCGCGGGGTTTCGAAGGTGCGCCGTCGTCACCGGAATCATTGCCGCGGTGGGCGCTCTGTTTACCGGGTTTCGGCAAGTAGTCCGATTCGATGTAAACGACGGACGGTTCGACGCGCTTGGTGAGTTTGGTGAACTCATTGGCGATCGGAACAGCTCGCGGGATGCTCAGAGGAGTAGCATCGGGCGCGTTTGTTGCGTTGGCCTGACGGTCTGCTTTGACTCCGGTATTGAGCACCGTACCGATGACGACGCCGACGGCGAGCGTCACCAGCAACAACCCGAAACTTAGCAGCTTCGGTTGTTTGAAATTCTTTGAGAACGGCATCCTGCGGGAACCCCTTCAACGGCCCTTACACCCCAGTATAGAGAAAATCGCTGATTTCCCCTTTGCAAACTCCAGTGTTCCTTACTCGCCCTTTCTCTCTCCGATGCCACGCCCACTCGTTACGTTTCGGGCCGGGGTTTCAATTCAACCGCCAAGATGCCGACAAGAATCAAGATTCCACCCGCAACGCCGTTCCTGGTCAGATGCTCATTGCCGAAGAGCACGGCTGTCGCGAGGGCGAAGACAGGTTCTAACGCGAAGATCAGCGCGGTACGGTTGGCGGTGGTGTACTGCTGGGCCCAGGTCTGGACGGCAAAGGCCAGGGCAGTGGCGAAGATGGCGGTAATGGCAATGGCGAACAGGACGCCCCGGGTCCAATGGACATGCGGGGGTTCGAAGGCGAGGGAAGCGGCGGAGAGGAGGGCCGCAAAGGCGACCTGGCCGAGGGCTACGGCCTGAAACATTTCGCGCTGGGAAAAGTAGCCGAGGACCAACAACTGGAAGGCGAAGGCGACGGCGCAGGCAATGGTGAGCAGATCGCCGCGATTCATGCTCCAGGCGGCGTGGGCGGCAGGCGCGGTGAGCAGCAGAATGCCGATGGTGGCGACCAGAATGCCGCCAAACTCGCGGGCCTGGGGGCGGCGCCGGTACAGAACCGCTCCGAACAAGGGCACCAGGATGATGTAGAACCCGGTCAGGAATCCGGAATTGCCGGCGGTCGTGTACTTCAGGCCGAAGGTCTGCAAGACGAAACCGAGCCAGAGGAAAATGCCGGCCGCCATGCCGCCGCCCAATCCCCGCCGAAGCGCGCGGCCCGGAACGCGGCGCAGCGCGGGGAGAAACAGCAACAACAAACAGAAGGCGGCGAGCGAGAAGCGGAGCGTCAGGAAATAGAGCGTCGAAATATCGGCCAGGGCCTGTTTGACGGTGACGAAAGTTGCGCCCCAAACGAGCGCGACGAGGGCGAGCGACAAATCCGCCTGCCAGCGCTGCGGCCGGCTCATTCGGCGGAGAGGTGAACCGATTCGTGAATCGAAGCGAGCAGCAACAGAATGCGGCGAAGTCCGAGTTCGCGGCCTTCCGGGGAATACCATTCGGCTGCGGTGTGCGCACCACCGCCCTGTCCGCCGGCGCCGATGGAAATTGCGGGCAGGCCCATTGAAAGAGGTACATTGGCGTCAGTTGACGCGCAATCCACCCGGGAACGGATATTTAAATAATGATCTACCGCATGAATGGCTGCGAGCAGCGAAGAGCGTTCGGGCAGGCGTCCGCCCGGACGCGAGCCCAGTTCGCGAATCTTGGCAGTGAGGCGTGCAGTGCGCGAGGTACGGTTCTCGCGCTCCAGACTGCGCTCGACGGCTGAGGTGAGCAGTCCGGCGAGTTCATCGAGAATGGCCGGATCTTCAGAGCGCAAATCGAGCTTAGTGCGGGCGCTCGCAGGAATGGCGTTGACGCTGGTACCGCCTTCCAAGATGCCGAAATTATAAGAGCATCTGATTTTGCGTTCGGCGGCAACGCGCGCCTCGGCGGTTTGCAGAAAAAAGCTGATGAGATCGGCGATGGCATGCGCCGGATTCGGTGTTCCGCTGTCGTTCCAGCTATGGCCGCCGGGGCCGTGGAAACTGATTTCAAATCGCTTGCTGGCAAGCGCCTGGGCGGTGATGTGGTCGGTCGAAGGGCCGTCGAGCACGACGAAGGCGGCCACATTTGATAGTTCCGGAGTTTGCCGGCAGAGATAGCGCATGCCGTTCAAGTTGCCTTCGCCTTCTTCGCCGACGTTGGCGACCAGCAAAACACTCGCGGCGAGTTCGCGCAAATTCGCGCTTTCCACAAGCAGACGCGCCAGGGCGAGCAGGGCGGCCAGACCCGAGCCGTTATCCGATACGCCCGGTCCAAACAAACGCCCATCGGGCGCGACATAAACCTCTTCGGGACGTGCGGGCGCAAAGACGGTATCGAGATGCGCCGACAGCACGAGCACCGGCGAGCACGGCGCTTCGGCGAAGGAGGCGATCAGGTTACCGGCGCGATCGATTTTCGAATTCCAGCCGAGGGCGTTCAGTTGGAGGCGAAACCACTCGGCGCGCGCCTGTTCGAAAAAGGTAGGAGCGGGGACGCGACAGAGCTGGAGATGCACGTCGTTGATCCAGCCGCGTTCGCGCATGAACCAGCGGTGTGCCTCGAACATTGCCGGTTTGGTCGAAAGCCAGGCTTTGGATGCCGTTGCCACGAAAAGATCCTGAAATTAAAGTGTACTTGGGAACGGCATTTGAAGGGAATGCCAGAAAAAAACGCAGGCGCACCACGAAGGTGGCACGCATGCGTTTCCTAAATTCAATGAAAAGGGAAAGACCCGGGGATCTTTATTACTGAGGTTTATTAGTGAGCTTTTGCTAGTGGACCTTGCGGGCGGTTTTGGCCTCAGCGGCGGCTTTCTTTTGCGCCTGGATCTCTTTGGCCTTGGCGAACTTCTTTTGGAAGCGATCGACGCGGCCCTCTGTATCGACTAGCTTCTGGCGGCCAGTGAAGAAAGGGTGGCAGCTGGAGCAGATTTCAACGCGGATGTCGCCCTTGTGGGTGGAGCGGGTGGGGAAATGCGAGCCACACGCGCAAATAACGTTGACTTCCTCGTAGGAAGGATGGATACCGGCTTTCATGGTGTTGGAATCTTTAGTGTATCACGCAAAAACCCCGTCCGGGAAAGCAACCCGGACGGGGTTTATTACTCTAGCCACGTTACGCGCGATAGGCAGCCGGTCCACAGGAACAGCGGCCTCGACACTGAACGAAACCTGAACGTACGAACGGCGACTTTAAGAGTCGGCCACCTCGCGCGTGGATTGTATGCTACAGTCACTACCAGAATTCATTTCTACTGGACCACCTCCTTCCTCAGTGATGCTTTGATTGTAAGACTTCGATTTCGAAGCTGTCAACGAGAGCCGCCGTACTAAAGTTAAATTTTTCATGGAACGAGCGCGGATCTGGCTGAGCGGCTTTCTGTTGCTCGGAGTTCTTCTGGGACTGCTGGGTTCTCTGCTGGTCGCGTGGCAGTATCAGATCGACGTAACACCGGAAGTGACGGGCTGGCACTTTCTTGCCGTGAACGCGGGATATGTGGCGGCGGCGGCGTTTGCCCAGCGGTTACAACGCCGGGTTCGGACGAAGACTTTGACACTGGGCGCGTGCGCGCTGGCGTGTTTGAGCCTGGTGAGTTTATTCTTTGCGGCGCCCCCGGCAGCGCTCGTGTTTCGATTCACCGCGCTGGCGGGATTGGGAGCAAGCGCGGGGGCTTTGGGGACGGGGCTGCTCTACGCATCAGCCGGATATTTCCGGCGCATGAAGCTGGGCGCGGTGAACTACGCGGGCATGTGGTTCGTTTGCGGGTGCGTGGTCTCGACAGTTGTGGCAGGGCTGTGCTATCGAGCCGGGTACCCGCGCACAGAAGCGCTCATTCTTGCGGCCGTGCCGCTGGTTTTTTTTATTTTGCTGGCGCGGACGCCCATGGCAGAGGCGGAAGGAACGGCGCTCGATGCGAAACAGGAATTGCTGCGGCATACCATGCGCGACCTGCGGAGCATTGCGACGATCCTTTTGAGCCTGTTGTTGTTTTTTCAGTTTGGAAATGAATGGGCGATTGCGGGATGGCTGCCGCTATTTCTGATTCACCGCTTCGGGAGCAATCCAGTGTGGGCGATCGGAGTACTAGGACTATTTTTCCTGGCTCTGCTGGGTGGGCGGTGGGCGGCGCAAAAACGCTTGCTGCGCTTCAGCCATAGGCGCCTGCTACTGGCAAGCATAGCCACGGCGATGGGCGGATGTTTCCTGTTGAGCCTGGCGCATTCTTTAGCGGGAGCGATGGTCGCGGTGGTGGTAATCGGGGCCGGATTCGCTCCGATTTACCCGCTTGTGGCGGAACAGTTGGACGATCGTTTCTCGTTTCACCCAGGCTTTTATAACGGCGCGTTAGCGGTAGCGATTACCGGCGCGATGAGCGTGCCGTGGCTGCTGGGATTCGTGGACGCGTGGTTCGGGATGCGGTATGTGATGCTGTGGCCGGTATTAGGTTCGATGGTCGTGCTGGTGCTCTCGCTGCTCCTGATGCTCGAAGCGCATTTGATGAGAGACAAGCAGGAACAATACGCGCCGACCGAATAGAAATTGAAGCGCATGCAAGTGGAATTTCGAGAGAGCGGCCTCTACCTGCCGGAAATCAACTTGTGGCTGGACAATACCGAGCCGTGCGGAGCGACGTGGATTTCGCATGGCCATAGCGACCACGCGCGCGGTTGCCACGGCCGGGTAATCGGCACTCCGATCACGCTGCGCTTTTACCGGATGCGGCTGTGGCTGAATGAGCAGCAGGAAGAACCCGAAGCGATTCCGCTCGATTACGGCGGCAGCCTGGAATGGAATGGCGCGCGGCTGACAGCGTATCCGGCAAGCCATATCCTGGGCGCGGCACAACTGCTGATTGAATACGGCGGGGAGCGCCTGGTTTACACGGGCGATATCAAACTACGCCAGCCGCTTTGCGGAGAAACGACGGAAGCGATCCGGTGCGATCGCCTGATTATCGAATCGACATTCGGATTGCCGATCTATAAGCTGCTGGAACGGGACGAAGCGATCGAGAGGATTACTCGCTTCGCTCGCGCGTGTCTGGAAGACGGAGCGACACCGGCGTTCATCGGTTATCCGCTGGGGCGCGGGCAGGAGATCGTGCATGCGCTGTGCCAGGCGCAGATTCGAACCGCGGTGCATGGGGCGATTGCAAAATTTATTCCCGAATATGAAAAGAGCGGATATGACTTCAGCGGTTGGGAGCCTTACGATGCCAAGGCGACTGCCGGGAAGGCGCTGGTGGTTGTGCCGGCACATGGCAGCGCGCTCGAAGCGAGCGGCAAGAACGTGCGACTGGCGTATGTGTCGGGCTGGGCGGCGCTCGACAATGCACGGCAGCGGAGCGGCGCGGAAGAGTTGATTCCGTATTCCGATCACGCGGATTTCGATGAGCTGGTTGAGCTAGTGGAGCGATCCGGCGCGCGACAAATCGATGTGGTGCACGGGTACACCGCGCCATTCGCGCATATTCTGCGGCAGCGGGGTTATGCGGCAGCAGCGCCGCAGCGTTCGAGCGAGCGATCAGACATTGAGGCGGAAGGCTGAATGGACCGCCTGGCTGAAGTTTGCGAACAGGTTGTAAGCCACGGCAGCAAACTGAAGAAAATTGCGCTCCTGGCGGATTATCTGCGCGCATTGAACGACGAAGATTTCGCATTGGCGGTGCAGTTTCTACATGCCGGGCCGGTGGCGGACGGGGCGGCGAACTTCCACCTGTTCGGCGCGGAGGAAAAGACGAAGCTGTCAGTGGGCGGAAGCCTGCTGCGGGAGGCACTGAGCCTGGTGGTTGAGTGGGACCGTGAAACGCTGCGGATTTGTTACGGCGAAGTAGGCGACACGGGTGAGACGGTGAGCCTGCTCATGCGCGGCAAGACCGCAGACGAGCTTCTTTCACTTGCAGAGGCGAATGCGCTTTACCAGGATTTGTTTCGAGCGCAAACAACGGCGCGGAAACGGGAACTGTTGACGGCATCGTTCCGAAAGTACCGTCCGGTCACGTTGAAGTATTTCATCAAAGTAATTACGCGCGGACTTCGGATCGGTTTAATGGGCCGTATGGTGGAGGAAGCGGTGGCGCTCGCCTGCGATGTGCCGAATGCGGCGGTGCGCGAGGCGAATAACCGGCTGGGCGATCTGGCGCAAGTAGCGCTGGCTGCGCGGAGGGGCGAACTCTCGAGAATCCAAGCGCGGCTGTTTCATCCGATGGATTTTATGCTGGCGAAGCCGTTAGATCGGCTGGAGGATTTGGCTGCGCCCGGGGATTGGATGGTGGAAGACAAATACGACGGCATTCGTTCGCAGGTGCATTTCGATGGGGGCCGGGTAGAAATCTATTCGCGCGGCATGGAATCTGTAACGCAGGCGTTTCCCGAAGTGGCGGAGGCGCTGAAAGTGCTGCCGGGTAATGGATTGATTGACGGCGAGATTCTCGGATGGCGCGGGGAACGGCCGCTTAACTTCAACCTGCTGCAGCAGCGGATTGCGCGCAAAACGGTGCGGGCGGCGCTGCTCGAAGACGTTCCGGTAGTGTTCATGGCGTACGATCTGCTGC
Organism: Terriglobia bacterium; assembly: GCA_963767485.1. Taxonomy (GTDB): domain Bacteria; phylum Acidobacteriota; class Terriglobia; order Bryobacterales; family Bryobacteraceae; genus Bog-105. The sequence continues at coordinate 33,324 of CAVYDZ010000012.1, forward strand.
TGCGAAACGATCAGCTGCTATTGGCGGAACCGCTCGAAGCGCGGCGGGCGAAGCTGGAGGAGTTGTTTGCGGGCGCGCAGATGCCGCTGCGGCTCTCTCCCCAATTCCAGGTTTCGGGGCAGGGCCAAATCGAGGCCCTGTTTGGAGAAGCCCGGGCGCGCGGTAATGAAGGGCTGCTGCTGAAACGGCGGGGCAGCGTGTATGAACCAGCGAAGCGCAGCGGCGCGTGGCAGAAATTAAAGCGTCCTTACGGAACGCTCGACGTGGTGATTACATCAGCTGAGCAAGGCAGCGGAAGGCGCGCGATTTACTTTTCGGATTACACGTTCGCGGTGCGCTCGGGCGAGGCATACGTAAATATAGGGAAAGCGTATTCCGGGTTAACGGATTCTGAAGTAAAGGAGCTGACCAGAGTGCTGCGGGCGGCGTCGACGGATCGATTTGGGCCGACCATGCTGGTGAAACCGGCGGTGGTGCTCGAAGTGGCGTTTGACGGAGTGCAAAAGAGCACGCGGCACAAGAGCGGGTATGCGCTGCGCTTCCCACGGATTGTGCGCTGGCGGCGGGATAAGCAGCCGGGAGAATGCGATGATCTCGCGCGCGTCGAAGCGCTCTACCAAGCGTCAATCCAGTAAAGAGAGATCGCAAGAAGAGATTCTGGCGGCGCTTCATCCGGCGCTGGCGGAGTGGTTTCGCGAGCGCTATGGTTTGTTGAGCGAAGTGCAATTGAAGGCGCTTCCGCACACGCTCGAGAAGCGAAATACGCTGATCCTCGCGCCAACGGGAAGCGGCAAGACGCTGGCTGCGTTTCTTTCGGTGTTATCGGCGCTGGCGAAGAAAGCAATGGCGGGCAGGCTGGCGAACGCGGTCACAGCGATTTACGTTTCGCCGTTGAAAGCGCTCGACAACGATATTCATCGCAACTTGACGCCCGCGCTCGAATATGTGAATGCCCGCTTACCTGTGACGCAGCAGATTCGGATGGAAGTGCGCACCGGCGATACGGCTCTCTCGGAGCGGAGTAGGCAGAGCCGTTTGCGGCCTCACTTGATTTTGACTACGCCCGAGAGCCTGAGTTCGATGCTCTCGCAGAAGACGTGGCGGGAGGCGGGATTCGATCCGGAGACGGTGGTGATCGATGAGATTCACTCGTTCGCGGAGAATAAACGGGGCTCGCTGCTGGCGCTGAGCTTAGAACGGCTGGAGCATCGGGCAGGGCGCGCAGTACAGCGGATCGGCGTATCGGCGACGGCGTGGCCGATTTCGGCTATACAGAGATTGCTATGCGGGGAACGGGAATGCGCGGTAGCGGCCGCAGTGCTGCAGAAAGTGCACCGGCTGGAAGTAGTAGCGCCCACGCCCGGGGTATGGCTGCCGCCCGCCGGCCACAATCCGTATCGGATTGCAGCAACTGTGGCGGAGGTGCTGCAAAAAGCGCAATGCAGTTTGATTTTCCTGACGACGCGCTCGGGAGTGGAACGGCTGGGTCTGGCGCTGCGGGTATTGCTGCCGGAATTGGATGAGCGGATAGCGGTGCATCACGGTTCGGTAGATCGCGAGACGCGGCAGGAAATTGAAGACGGCTTGAAGACCGGCTTCTGGCGCGCGGTTGTGGCATCGAGCAGTTTGGAAATGGGGGTCGATTTTGCGAGCGTCGATCAGGTGCTGTTGATCGGAACGCCGCGCGGGGTGAGCCGGGCGCTGCAGCGGCTCGGGCGGAGCGGACATCAGGTGAATGGGATTGCGCAAGGCGTGCTGATTCCGTTGAGCCTGCCGGATCTGGTGGAGTGCGTTGCGCTGCGCGAGGCATCGCGCGAAGGGCGGCTGGATGCTTTGCGCATACCGGAAGCGCCGCTCGATGTGCTGGCGCAAGTACTGCTCGGGATGAGCATCGAGGGCGTTTGGACATTGGCCGACGCGTATGAGCTCGTGACGCAGGCGGGTCCGTATCGCGACCTGGCGATGCAAGATTTCGAGGACGTGATCCGCTACTTGAGCGGACAGGGAAAAGTGCTCGGGTCATACGGCACTTACGGAAAGATCGTGCTCGAAGGGAACACGTTCCGGGTGGCGGATCAAAAGACCGCACGCAATTACTACCTGAACGTAGGCGTGATCAGTTCGGACTACGAGATGAAAGTGGTTTCAAACAAGTACCGGCAACTGGGGGCAGTGGAGGAATCGTTTATCGCTTCGCTGCAGCCGCATGAGGCGTTTGTGGTGGCGGGCCGGCCAGTACGGGTGAAACACATTCAAGGGAATACGGCGGTGGTGGAGCCGGCCAAGGGTGAACAGATTAAAACGCCGCGCTGGATGGGCAACAAGATGCCTTTGACTGCGCAGTTGGCCTCGGAGGAGCTGCGCTTGCGGCGGGAGTTGCAGATTGTTTGGAAGGATGGCGGCCGGGCGGCGGCGATCGAGTATCTGCGCGAGGTCCACGGTGTCGATGAGAATGTTGCTGCGCGCGTGGCGGGTTTTGTGGAGCGGCATCAACGTGCGATGCCGATCCCGACAGACGCGCCGATTCTGGCTGAGCGGGTGATTACCGGGCGCAACATGCTGCTGCTGGTACACGTGGTGGCTGGACGCGCGGTAAACCGGTCGCTCGCGTGGGTAGTGGGCGCGCGCATCGCGAAAGGCGCGAGCGTGGTGGCGAATTTCGACGACCACAGTTTTCTGCTGTCGATGGACGCGCGGATCGCGGTGGATGCGGAGACTCTGCGGGAGGCGTTCGATCCAAAGAATTGGATGGAAGATCTGCGCCGGATTCTTTCTACGACGGAAACGCTGGGTACGAGTTTCCGGCGCATTGCGGAGATTGGGCAATTGCTGCCGAGGCGGACGCTCCGCGGCGATGTTTCGGCCCGGACGGCAACCTGGAACGGGAGTTTGCTTTACAAGACACTGCTCGAACATGAGCCGGATCACCCGCTGGTACGCGAGGCAGTACGTGAGGTGCTACAGGATCAGTGCGACGCCCCGCGTGCATTTGAGTTGAGTGTGCAGATTTATGACGGAGCGGTGCAGATTTACGATTTGCCACGGCCTTCGCCATTCGGCTTGCCATTATTTGCGGCGTTCAATCGCGAGGTGCTGGTGGCGCCCGATCCGGATAAGGCGCTGGATGAACTGGTAGCGGCAATCTACGGGCAGTGGGAGAGTTAAGTTCGTAAGGGAACGTTTGCCTAGTAACAGGGCGCCACGAGACGCATCGGACCGGCCCGGCTACGTGGTATGGTAATCGGTATGGCGAGCGTCAAGGTTACCATTACCCTCGGAACGGATCAGATGGAAGAAATTCGGTCACTAGTCGCCGTCGGCGAAGCAGCGAGCGTGTCCGGCTTCGTTCAGCACGCCGTTGGCATTGCTCTTCATGATGCGGAGGGTTGGAGCGAATTGCTGGCCGATGCAATGACGCAAACGGGCGGTCCGCTCACAGAGAAGGAGCGCGCATGGGCTGACGCGCACCTCTGCGCCAAGGCACAGAAGAAACATTCCAGAAAACGGAAAGCTGCGTGAACGGCATCACCTTCGATACGGGCGGACTCATCGCCTTGGAACGGAAGGATCGTCGGGTGCTCACACTTATTGCACGAGCGAAAGAGCTTGGAGCGCGTCTCACAATTCCGGCCACAGCGCTTGCCCAGGCGGTGCGAAACCCGGCAACACAGGTTCTGCTGTCCCGCCTGATCCGGCAGGCGAGCACGGATCTCGTTGCGCTCGATGGACCGGACGCGACGATGGTCGGTCTGCTGCTGGCGCGAACAGCCACGGCTGATATTGTAGATGCGCACGTGGTCCTCTGTGCGCAGAGGACGGCACAACCGGTGATCACCAGCGACCCCGGTGATTTGCGGCGAATCGCTCCCGGATTGCGCTTAATCAACGTTTGAGATTCAAGGCTGGCCTTGCGTGCTGGAAATGGCCGCCTTGACGCGACATGATCGTCCGCGCCACCAGATATACTCGCTGGGAATGAACCGGCAATATCTGGCGTTGGATCTGGGCGCGGAGAGCGGACGCGCCATTTTAGGGCAGCTTTCACAACACAGGATTGAGCTCGCAGAGATTCACAGATTTGCGAATACGCCTGTGCGGCTGGCGACCGGCTTGTATTGGGACACGCTGCGGTTGTTTTACGAGATGACGGAAGGGATCCGGGCAGCGGCGGCGAAAGGCGGGGAGCTGGACGGAATCGGCGTGGACACCTGGGGCGTGGATTTCGGATTGGTTGGCGGAAACGGCGGGCTGCTTGAGAATCCGCGGCACTACCGGGACTTACGGAATTGCGGGATGGCGGAGCAGGTGTTTCGGCTGGTTCCCCGCCCCGAGGTATTTCAACAAACGGGCATTCAGTTTATGGAGATCAATTCGCTCTATCAGCTTTATGCGATGCAGCGCGATGCGCCGGAACTGCTGCAGCTTGCGCAGAGCTTGCTATTCATGCCGGATTTGTTCAATTTCTTTATGACAGGGGCGGCGCTTTCGGAACGCACGATCGCGAGCACGTCGCAGTTTTACGATCCGGTGCGGAAGTCGTTTGCGACGGACATGCTGCGGCGTTTAGGGATTCATGCAAGTTTTCTTTGCGACCTGGTGGATCCGGGAACGGAACTGGGTCCGGTGCTGCCGTATTTAAGCGAGCTTTGTGGATTGAAAAGCGAGACGCCAGTGTATGCGGTTGGGTCGCACGATACCGCATCGGCGGTTGCGGCGGTGCCTTCCTCGAGCGATGGCGACTGGTGCTTTATCAGTTCGGGCACGTGGTCGTTGATGGGCGTGGAACTCGAAGCGCCGCTGATTAATGAGGCGTCATTAGCGGCGAACTATACGAATGAAGTAGGCGTTGAGAACCGGATCCGGTTTTTGAAAAATATTCCGGGCATGTGGGTGCTGCAGGAGTGCCGGCGGCAGTGGAAGCGCGAAGGTCATGAGCTTTCATATGCGGAATTGATGGAGCAGGCGGAGGGCGCGAAGACGTGCGAGACGCTGCTCGATTTGGAATTGTTTGTGGCGCCGGGCGATTATCCGCGGCGAATTCGAGAGTATGCGCAACAGAGCGGACAACAGGAGCCTAAGGAGCCGGGCGAATTCGCGCGGGTGATTTTGTCGAGCCTGGCGGCGCGATATAAGCAGGTATTGGAATCTCTCGAGCAGTTGACGGGAAAAAGCTTCGAAGTGATACACATTGTGGGCGGCGGATCGCGCAACCGGCTGTTGAACCAGTTGACGGCGGATGTGACGGGGCGGCGGGTTATCGCGGGACCGGCCGAAGCGACAGCCGCGGGGAACGCTTTGACACAGGCGATGGGGACAGGAGATGTGAAATCGCTTGAGGAACTGCGTGCGATTGTGCGGAATTCGTTCGAGGTGGAGGAGTTTCGTCCGGGGGCTTAGGACCGAGGCATGGCTGTTGCACTACTCCCGCCGATCACGATCGAAGGGGCCGGACGGCGGGGTTGGAGTAAAAGAAGGCCACAGATGAACACAGATGAAATTACGATCAAGGAAACCGTTCGTCTGGTGGACGGTTTCGATCGCGCGGATGGAATCAATAAGGACACCAGCTTGAGGCATCAGAGAAGGCGCGTCCGACCGATGTTTAGGGTGAGGGTTTCGCCCGGCCTTTTCTCTTGAAATACCGATGCGCAATTTCGCAAACGAACACCCACAGAATCGACCAAAGAGCAACCAGCCGAAAGGGAATTCGGCGCCCGTGACGGCATCCAATTATCCAGAAGACTAAGCAGAAAACCGCGCAACTCGCACAAAGGATGGCAAAGGAGCGAAGCATAAACAGGCCGCGCGGAATTGACTCTAGCGTACTCTATTTTCTTACGCAGGTGGGGGAAGGCCGCCGCCTTGCCGGGGTCGATCTAATGGGTAGCCTGCTACCGCGCTTGAATGGGAAGCTGCAGGTAAGACGGGTGTGCGCCGCCTGTGTGGATGACGTGCTGCCCACTGTTGGCACCGACGTACTCTTCAATCGCAGGCATCAGCGTTCCCAGAAGGTTTCTTGAGCTGATCACAAAGCGGAGCTGCTCACCGGGGTGAAACACGAGACCGATCGGGAGCAGCTCGATTTCGATTTCAGCGATTTCGCCCGGCGACAATTTCTCGACGCGGTCGAAGCTATGAGCGGGCACCTCATCGGTCGACAGCGTCCGGTCGAGGTGGCGAGCGGATACACGCAACCGGCCATCTGAGCCCTTGTAGCGGAGGATGGTTGCCCCATGATCCGTGAGGTCGTGATTTACGGCACTCTGGTTAGGAACGGTGAACTGCTGGAGAGGCGTGCCGTAGGCATCAAGTTTCTGGACGAGAACAAACAAATCCATGTCATCAGCGTCGCGTGCTTCGACCCAGAGCCGAGCCTTCGGGTAGCCGACTATCACCGTCTCATGGTCGAATCGCGTGACGAAGGACACCGCGCTCGGGTTGGACTTGACGACGTAGGATGCTGCGACCTCGTCTGACGGCGCTTCGGTGGTCAGGGCTCGCGCGCGACCGTCAAGGAAGAACTTCGTCAGCGCGACACCGCTCGGAGGGAACTGGTCCGCAGCGATGTTGACCGTGTCGCCGCCTTCAAGATCGAGCAGAGAGTAGCGAACGCGAGGAGTCTGTTCCCACCCGTTCTCGTCGTTCTTCAGGTAGCGGTCGAAGAAACGACGCAAGTCCTCGCGGTTCTCTTCGTCGTAGTAGTCGGGCCACTCCTGACTATTGTGGATGCGCAGCCACTTCTTGTCCGAGGCGATCCGACGCCATGCCCGGAAAGTGCCAGCGGTGTGCAATGTGTTCGAGTAACTCGCCACAACATAGGCAGGCACGGTGATCTGGTCGAAGGCCGGGATCTTGTTTTCCCAGAGGTCGTTCACGAGCGGGTAGCGCTCGACCTCCGAGATGATATCCTCCTTCTGGTACTTGCCGAAGAAGCTGCCGTTCTGAAGTTGGCGGGCGAACCCGGTGTCAGGCATACCGCCGCGCATCACCAGATCGCGGTAGACGTCACTCACACCCTCCCACGGGTTGATAGCGGCGAGATGCGGAGGCTGTTCGGCAGCGGTGAACCACTGCGAGACCGCGAGATAGGAGGTTCCACTCATCGCGACCTTTCCGGTGCACCACTCCTGCCTGGCGAGCCACTCGATGAGGTCGTAGCAATCGCGGCCATCCTGGCGGTCCCACAACACGCTGTCGCCTTCGGAATCCACGACACCGCGGATATCGGGATTGCAGATCGCGTAGCCCTGTGCGCACCAGTAGGCGGGGTCCGGGCCCTCGAACTTTTCCAAACCAGAGACGATCCCGTTGGACAGGCCCACCAGGGCGAACACACCCATCACGCTCACGGAGGTTCCCTGGCCTTTGCCGTACGGACTCCACGCCACGATGGCGGGCACCTTCCCGGACCCGACCGGACGGAACACGTCGACGTAGATGGTCACGCCGTCACGCAACTTGACAGCGACATCCTTCTCGAAAACGATGTCGACCGGCAGCGATCGGAACTGAGGCGCGATCTTAAAGCCCGCTTCCAGCGTTCGCGTGCCTGGATCGAACTTAGTCAGCGCGCCAGTCCGGGGAGCTGGCAGCGGGTGGGATGGTATATAGATCTTCTTGTCGTGGTTCACTAGGAGCTCCGTCCATCTTTGGGTCGCAGACCGATTCTCGCTGCAATGCGAGCATACATCAAGAATGATTATGTGCGACAAGGAAGCACGTACCGACCGGAGTCTTCGCCGATATTCGGAGAAAATGCAATCAAATGCGCAATTCTAAGCTTGCATTTTGGAGAGACCGTAGTAAGGCCCGAACGTGCCGATTGCTCGCGTCCATTCTGATCAGCGTGCCTGTGTTCGCGGCTCTTGCGCAGCAAACGCAAAAGGCGCCACCGTCGCCCAAGATATCCGTCGAAGTGAAACTGGTGCTCATCTCCGCCACTGTGCGCGACAGGTACGGAAAAAATGTGCCGACGCTAAACAAAGACGATTTCGTGCTTCACGTAGACGGGCACCTCCGGGCGATCAACGATGTCATACCTCAGAGCGATGTGCCTTTGACGCTGGGGCTGCTTGTGCAAACGAACCTGGGGCCGAACCAGCGATATGCGCTCCACAATGTAAGCGACGCGAGTGATGGGTTCCTGGATCACATGCTGCGGGGAGACAAAGACAAGGCGTTCGTAGTTCGTTTTGGCCGCGAGGTCGAAGTCTTGCAAGCTCTTACCTCTTCTCGCCCGAAGCTCCATGCCGCGCTCCAGCTGATGCAAACGACCGAGCCCAGCAGTGGAGGGCGCGTCCGAGGGACGCTGCTTTACGATGCCGTCTGTCTCGCGTCGAACCAAGCGATGAAAACGCAGCAGGGGCATAAGGCACTCTTCATTTTGTCGGACGGGATAGATCGAGGCAGCAAGGAAACGCTCGAAGATGCTGTCGAGGCGGCGCAGCGAGCCGATACTTCCGTGTATTCGATCCTGCTGACGGAGAACTGGCCGGGTCCGAGCGGCAAAAAGATACTTGAGAGAATCTCGACCGAGACGGGCGGCCGTATGTTCAAAATCTCCCATCAGCTAACTGTGGCCCAGATATACGCCCAGGCGGAAGAGGAATTGAGGAACCAATATCTACTGGGCTATACACCGACTGCGCAGGATACGAGCGCGGGTTATCACAAAATCCATCTCACGATGAAGAAAAAGGGCCTGACCGTTCAGGCGCGGGACGGGTATTACTCAGATCAGTAACACCCGATGAAGAAGAACTCGGCGAGACGCCCCAGAGCTATTCGGTGCGCAGCGCGACCATAGGCTCCACGCTCGCGGCTCGCGCAGCGGGAATGGAGGAGGCGAGGAGCGCGGCGGCGCAGAGCAAGAGGGTGGCGATGGTCAGCATACGCGGATCCCAGGGAGCGACGCCGAAGAGTTGACGGGCCATGAGCTTGCCGGCAAGGATGGCGAGCGGGACACCGAGGCCGAGTCCGATACCAATCTGGAAGAAGGCGCTGCGAAGGACCATGCGGACCACGCTAGCGCGATCGGCACCGAGCGCCATACGCACGCCGATCTCGCTGGTGCGCTGTTCAACGCTGTAGGCCATCACGCCGTATAAGCCCACAGCGGCGAGAACAAGGCCGAGCACGCCGAAGAGCATGGTGAGGGTAGCGATCATGTTCTGCTGCTGAAAATCGCCGTCCAGAACTTTCAAGTACGGTTGGACATCGTAGACCACAAGGTTGGGATCGATACTCGAGAGCGCCTTGCGCACCTCGGTTTGAATACCGGGGGGATTGCCGGGAGCCCAGATGACGATGTTGCCGAGGAAATGCGAGAAGAGGTCGAAGGTGTTGAATTGCGGATCGTCGTATTTGGCGCTTTGCGTTTCGGGCAGCCAGAACATGGGGCGGATCGGATCCTTGTAATCCCAGGTCATGTAGCGGATGTCGCGCACAACGCCTACGATTTCGAATTTACCGGCGTATTGGATGCGGTCCATGCCGAAGTGCCGGCCGATCGGGTCCTGGTGTTTGAAGAAGCGTCGAACGAAGGCTTCGTTGACGACGGCGACGAGGCGAGTCGTGGGGGTGTCCTGCTCCTGGATGGAGCGGCCCTGCACGATCTTCGCACCTAAAGTCTCGAAGAAGCCGGGCATAACTCGGGCCCAGCCGGCGCCGGTATCTTCTTTGGGCCCGGGCTCGGGGCGGCCGGCGATGCGAATGCCTTCGTTCCAGCTGTCGCCACTCATGGGCGCGTAGAGAGCGGGAGCGGCCATGCGGACGCCGGGTATGCGCAGGAGGCGCTCGTCGATACGGCGGAAGAGCGGCTCCATTTCTTCAGGCTTGTAGCTGCCGAGCGTTGGGTTGATAGAGACGAGATAACGGTCCTTGGTCTGAAAACCGAAATTCTGGTGCTCGAGATTGCGCAGGCTCTGGCCGAGCAGAGCAGCAGCGGAGAGGAGGACGAGCGACATTGCGGTTTGGGCGATGACCAGTGACTTTTGTGCGATGGAGCCGCCGCCGCGCACGGACCGGTTACTGCCGCGCAGAGCTTCGACGGGATCGACATGCGAAGTCATCCAGGCGGGAGCGATTCCGAAGAGTATTCCAGTGAGCACCGAGACAGCGAGCGTAAACAGCAAAACGGGCCAGGAGGGCGACGCGTCTACGGGGACGTAATTCGCCGGGCCCGCGCCGTTTTGGAAGGCAAGATAGAGAATGAGTTTGCTGCCGCCGTAAGCGATTCCGATTCCGAGAATGCCGCCGACGATGGCGAGAAGGGTGGATTCCACGAGCGCTTTGCGCACCAGGCGCCCGCGCGACGCACCGAGAGCGACCCGCAGAGAGGTTTGCGAGCGCTCCTTCAAACCGCGGGCGAGCATTAGATTGGCAAGATTGCCGCAGGCAACCAGCAGCACACAGGCGGCAGCGAAAAGCAGCAGCTTCAATCCCGCCTCGTATTGATCGCGCATAGCTGCGACACCCGCGCCGCCGGGGATCAGATGCAGGGTCTGCTGACGCCAGGTCTGCTTTTCGCCGGGCTCCATGTCGGGCACATGGCTCGCGAGCCAATCGTGGAGCTCGACGCGCAGCCTGGCTTCGAGCGACTTGGGATTAACGCCCGGGCGCACGCGGCCGACGATATCGAGCCAGTTCGTATTGGGGCGTTTGAGGCGCTGGGCTTCGCCGTCGAGCAGAGGTTCGGTGTTGACCGGGATCCAGAAATCGGGCATGCCCCAGCCGTCGAGCTTAGCGCCGTAGAAGCCGGGCGGAGCTACGCCAATCACGGTGAACGGATGGCCATTGATCTGATAACTTGCACCCACAACGGAGGGATCGGAGGCGTATTTATCGCTCCAGACGTGATAGCTCATAACGGCGACGGGAGGTGCGCCGGGCCGATCGTCAGCGTCGCTCATAAAACGGCCGATCCAGGGATGGACGCCGAGGGTGCGAAAGAAATTGCCGGAGACGAATTCGCCATTGCGCGTGTCGACAGGGCCGTGCGATCCGGCGCGCCGGACACCGAGCGGGGCATTGCCGGCTTGCAGCGCGGCAAGATCGGCGAACTCGGGCGTGTGTTCGCGGAAGTTCTTATAGGCTTCGTAGGAGAAGAGCGAAAAATTTCCGTCGTTATCCTGCGTGTACCCGCCCCAGTTGCAGCAGCGGATTTTGTCGCCCACCCGCCAGAGTTCTTCGGGCCTGGTGACGGGCAGAGACTTGAGCATGACCTGATGAACGAGGGTGAAGATCGCGGTGGTGGCGCCAATACCCAAGGCGAGCGTGATTACCGCGGTGATGGTGAATCCGGGTGCTTTTCTGAGTTGCCGAAGCGCTTGTTGCAAATCCGCCATTTCATTCCTTTGACTATGTTTCGTGCCGCCAGGAGTTGCCGAGCGTCAAGGTTGCGTTTCCAATCGGTCGCGGCACCTCTCAGTTGCAATACCGAGCAGAATCGATTTGGTTACAAGCCGAGCTTAATTTTTGTGACACACAGAGCGGAATACGCGCCGGGCGGTTCATAAGATCCAAAAGTTTTCACAAAGTTGAAGGTCCTATGTGAAAGAAGAGACATACGGGTGAGGGATTCCTGTGGTGCGGCCACAGGTTTGTGCTAACCTGTGGCCTTAACACACGAGATACAAAAAATGAGCCAATCCAAACTCGATCTTTTGCAAGGGACGCTCGACGTGATGGTGTTGCAGACGCTCGAAGTATTGGGCTCCCTGCACGGGTATGGCATCGCGCGGCGCATTGAACAAGTAAGCGGGAATGAAGTGTTACTGAACCAGGGAACGATTTACGCCTCGCTCGTTCGATTGCAGCAGCGCGGCTGGATCGCGGCCAAGTGGGGTACGTCAGATAACAACCGCAAAGCGAAGTTCTACTCAATCACAAGGGCCGGCAAGAAGCAGTTGGCCCAGGACACGGCCTATTGGCAGCGGCTATCGGGAGTAATGGGGCGGGTGCTAGCGATGCATGGCGAAGGAGGCGAACAGTGAGCCAGTCCCTTCGAGAGGTGCTCAACCGAATCCGCTATTTCTTCCGCAAAGTTCCGCTCGATCAGGAACTCAACGAAGAGATGGCCGCACATCTGGCGATGGCGACGGAAGAGAACATGGCGCGCGGTATTTCCGCGGAAGAAGCCCGGCGGCAGGCGCTTATTCAATTTGGTGGAATCGAGCAGTCCCGTGAGCTACATCGCGAGTCGCGCGGATTGCCCTGGCTCGATTTTCTGATGCAGGATTTGCGCTTTACTTTGCGGACGCTGAAGCGCGATTACGGTTTTACAACGATCGCAGTGCTGATTCTTGCACTCGGCATAGCAGCCAATATCACGGTGTTTAGCGTAGTGAACACGATTTTGCTGCGGCCGCTCCCATTCCCCAAGTCGGAGCAACTGGTGCGAATCGTGGAGAAGGATCCGAAGGCCGGCGAATCCAGCAAGACTTATACGGCAGACGCAACTCAGGATTTTCAGCAGCAGAACCATTCCTTTCAGTCGGTCAGCGGCTACTTCGCGTTTACCGGACCGGACAATTTAAAGCTGAAGGGGAAAAGTCAGTTCCTACCGGTTACAGGCATACTTGTCGCCGAAGGCTTTTTTCAAACACTAGGCGTAGAACCGTCGCTCGGACGGCCGTTCAGGTCTGAACAATTTGTGAAACACGCGGCGCCGGTTGCCATGCTGAGTTATTCGTTCTGGGAACACGAGTTTCGCGGGGACCCGAGCGTCGTAGGACGGACCGTCGACCTGAGCAATACTTCGGTGACAATCATCGGAGTCTTGCCGAAAACATTTGATTTCGGCTCGGTGTTTTCTCCTGGAGCCAAGGTCGATCTGTTCATGCCTTACATCATGGATGATTTCCGCGATGACGGAAACGACCTGGCGTTGATTGGCCGTTTGAAACGAGGAGTGACTTTAGGGCAAGCACAGGCCGAGGCGGACCGTCTCTTTCCGCAGCTCCTTTTCGACCATAAGCACCCGCAGTTCAAACCCGATTACACCGGCCAACTGACGCGGCTCAAAGACTACGTGAGCGGAAAGCTGCGGCGATCTCTAATTGTGCTGTGGTGCGCGGTCGGGTTGATTCTGCTGATCGTTTGCGTGAATCTGTCAAATCTGCTGCTGGCCAGGCTGGCTTCGCGCAGTAAGGAATTTGGGATGCGCATCGCGCTCGGGGCAAGGCGCGGGCGGATAGTGCGTCAACTGCTAACTGAAAGCATGGTACTCACCTTTGGGGGAGCGGCGCTCGGGTTGGGACTCGCATATTTCGCCATCCGCTATCTGGCGCATCAAGGATCGATTGCTCTGCCGCTGCTGAGCATGGTGCGCGTGGACGGAACAGTACTGGGATGGACGCTGCTGATCGCAGTTTGCGCAGCAGTTCTTTTCGGAGCGGCGCCGGGACTGCGCATGTCGGGAGGCAATCTGCAGGAGCAGCTGAAAGTTGGTGGAGGACATGGTGCGAGCGAAGGAAGAAGCCATGGCCGGCTGCGCTCGACGCTGGTCGTTACGGAAATTGCGCTGGCTTGCGTGCTGTTGGTGGGCGCCGGGTTGCTACTGCGCAGCTTTCTCCGCGTGCTGGATGTGGACCTGGGCTTTGAGCCAAGCCGTGCAGCCGCGATCAGCCTTGACTTTAATGATCGGGAAAAGCCGGCTGCGCGCGCCGCAAAGTGGCAGGAGGTTATCAGGGATGCGTCGCTGATCCCCGGGGTCGAGACCGCCGGGATATCCGATAACTTGCCGATGAGCCGCAACCGGAGTTGGGGGATCGCGGCCAAAGGCGAGCAGAAGCTCGATGGGCGCGATTTTGTTCCGGTCTTTGTCTATATTGTGTCGCCAGGTTACCTGAAAGCCATGGGAATGCGGCTCTTGGAAGGCCGCGATCTCAACTGGCACGACATTGTCGACAACCGGAACGTGGTTATCGTTAATGAAACGGTTGCGCGTAGACTCTGGCCGGGGCAGAACCCCATCGGCCGTACAGCTGTTGCGGGCGGAGCGGACGCGCAGGTGATCGGCGTGATTGCCGATGTTCGCGAAAGCAATGCAGAAGATAACGCGGGAGCACAGATGTACCTACCAGCGACGAAGCACTATTGGCCAGAGGGCGCGTACCTGGTACTGCGTTCGAAGCTGCCCGTCGCTACCCTGGCAAGAAGTGTGATGATCACACTTCGGCGGATTAATCCCGGACAACCCGCGACAGAACTCAAGTCGATCCAGGGACTGGTAGACCACGCCACATCGCCTAGACGATTCTTTGTTCTGCTGGTCGGGATTTTTGCGGGGCTCGGGTTGCTTTTGGCTTCGCTGGGAATTTATGGTGTTATCTCGTATTCCGTTACACGCCAGAAATCGGAGATCGGGGTACGCATGGCTCTTGGCGCCACAGAAAGCCGCGTACAGCTGGACGTGATCTGGAGGACCATGCGACTCGCGTTCATTGGCATTGCTGCCGGGACTGTCGCATCCTTGGGGGTATCGCGTCTGATCGCCTCTATTCTGTTTCGGACTGCTCCCAACGATCCGCTTACCTTTCTTAGCATGGTCATTCTGCTGGGAGCTGTTGCGCTGATGGCGGGATATCTCCCGGCACGAAGGGCTTCTAAGACCGACCCGATGATTGCGCTACGGTCAAACTGAAATCGATCGAAACGGTAGTGCTCCGGTCGCTTCGCTCGCGGCTCTGATTGCTCGGGACGGACTCTATGGTGATTTTGAGTTGGGCGCCGTTCGTCTGATGAAATAATGCTGCTTGTCAACAGACGGGTCGACGGCTACGTCGAAAAAGCCAACCATCATTTCGGACCACGTCTGTTCGCCCCAGGTGACTGTTGCTGTGGGATCGGGGTTGTGGGGGTTGCCGGCTGAATTATCGAAGGTGGCGACCGCTTGCAATATTGTTCCGGCTTTCATGGGCAGCGGTTGCGCCAGGCGGTAACTCAGCTGCCAGTAAAAATTGTAGTGGGGAATGCGCAGCAGCGTTCGCACAACGCCATGCGGGGCGATGATGTTGTACTCGAAGCTTTTGCCGCGGAGATGCATGTGCGGGAAAAAGCTGAGCAGCAGGGCATCGTTGGGTAGCGACCCGTGCACTTCTACGCGGTAATCAGGATCGCCCGGCGGGATGGAAAAGCGATCGTTGGTGAGCTGGAGGGTCAGGACGCGCTTGGACAGGCGGGGTGTGCGAGAACACTAGTCCCACGCTCGATTGATCCTCGGTAGCGTGGCCGTGCGTCGTGTAATGCATTTGCAAAACGATATCGGAGCCAGCGGGGACGAGTTTCGCGTAGCCGGGCGGCCATCGATCGGGTGAACTGCCGGGGGCGTAGACGAGCAGGATGTCGCTGGTGGTCCACATGGCGTCGCGGCGCAGTTGCAGGCGTTGGAAGATCGTTCGCGCTAAACGGGCGGCCCACAGGCGCGCCGCGCAGCCAGGCCGAATGCGGATCGCGGATGTAGGCAACAGCGTGATGCACCACCATTGGATTACTCGGGCGAATTTCAGACATACGCACCCAGCGATCCTGTTTGAAGCCGGTGGGAATGATGACGTATTGATACGGCACATCGCCGCGCGCGGGCAGTTGTTTTGCGATGGGCATGCGCAGCACGAGATCGGGCTTCTCAATTTTCCAACCGGTGGTCCAATGTGGAGCAGGCGGCGCAGCGCGCGGATCACCCGAGGGCGCGTGCGCTTCGGCCCAGGCAGCAAGCGTCGCAATTTGCGCGGGGGTGAGCGAAGGATTGTTCGAGAAATCTCCGCAGCAGGGATCGGCGAACCAGGGCGGCATAGTTTTCTTTGCAGTCGCGGCAGCAATGGCGGCAGCAAAGGGCGCAGTGTCTTGATACGTTTGAAGCGGCATAGGCGCCATCTCGCCGCGCCGGTGGCATGCCTGGCAATGCTGCTCGAGGATGGGCAGAACGTCGCGGTAAAAATTGGGTGCTCCCGTCAGGAGCAGGAAGCAACCGAAGTTAGCCGCGGCGCTTCTCATTTTCGGCGTAAAACTCAGAGGGCATGCTGGGCCAACGAGCGGAGCGTTTTTGCTTGAAAGCAAGACGACCCTCCGCAAAATCGGGAGTGGCCATCAGCCGTCTCCGGAAATGCGCCGCAAACTGGCCGGCTTCGTCCCAGGACAGCCCATCCGCCTCGCGAACATATTGCATGCCATTGCGGATCGCTTCGGGACTCGCTTTTGCAATATGGCGCGCCATTGCGTGGGCATGATCCTCGACTTCGAGCGATGAACACACGCGGTGCACCAAGCCCCACTCGCGCGCGTGAGCGGCATCGAAATAATCGCCCGTGAGGCTGAGTTCGCGAACGCGGCGCGGCCCGATCGCCACACTGAGCGAACGGTACACCAGGAAAGGCCAGAGGCCGACACGAATCTCGGGAAGGCCGAAGGCGGCGACGTCGGACGCGAACACCAGGTGGGCTTGCGCAACCAGCCCTAAACCGCCGCCGAGCGCCGCACCGTTCACCGCGACAATGATCGGCTTAAGCGAGTGGCGACCCAGGCTGAAAAGCTTCTCATGCGCGCTGAGCAGATCTTCTTCGCTCACCTGATGGGCTTCTTCGAGATCCATGCCGGCGCAGAAAACAGCCCCCATGGCGGTGATGAGAATTGAGCCGACATCGCTTTGCTCTTGCGCTTCTTCGAGAGTCGAAACGATGGACTGCGACATTTCGAGAGTGAGCGCGTTGCGTTTTGCGGGCCGGTTGAGGGTGAGATGCAGTACGCGATTTTTCTTAGCGATGAGCAGATTCATGGCAGGGTCGCGATAGGTAAATGATCGGAACCGGAGTGTTCGCAGGCGGCCTGGAAGGCGAAGGCAAGAACCGCGCGAGTTAGCTTGGGATCGATGATGGCGTCGCAATGGCCGCGGGCGGCGGCGTATTTGGCGTCGAGCCAGCGCTCGTAATCGGCGCGGGTGCCATCGATCTTGGCTTGCAGGTCGGGCGGCACAGGCTGGCCGGCGGTTTTGAGTTTGTCGAGTTCGGGTCCGTAGATGGCCTGGATGGCGGAATCGCCTTCCATGACGCCGATGCGCGCGGTGGGCCAGCTGAAGGTAAAAGACGGATCGAAGCCCTGGCCGGCCATGGCGTAATATCCCGCCCCGCTCGCGTGATTGATCGTGAGAATGATTTTTGGGACGGTTGCGCAGGCCATGGTTTCGACCATTTCGGCCCCGGCGCGAATGATGCCCTGGGTTTCCGCTTCGACGCCGACCATGAACCCGGACACATCCTGAATATAGAGCAGCGGCAGCGACTGGCGCTGGGCGTTCTCGACGAAGTAGGCGACTTTGCGGGCCGATTCGGGATAGACGATGCCGCCGATACGCGGGCCAGCGGGTGTTTTTAGAAAACCACGGCGATTCGCAATGACGCCGATCGCGCGGCTTGCGAGACGCGCCGTAGCGCAGAAAAATTCAGGCGCATAGTCGGGCTGGAACTCGAGAATGTCACCGGCATCGAGGAGATGATCGAGCAAGGCATCCAAATGGTAGGGCAAACGATGATCCGATGGGAGGACGTGATAGAGTCCGGCGGGATCCTTTTTGGGTTGCGCCGCTGCGGCCGGGTCGGGCAAAGGCCTGGGCGGCGGCATCTGACGAAATTGCTGGCGAATGAGCGCGAGGCAAGCCGCATCATCAGCGGCATCGTAATGGGCGACGCCGCTAATCGAAGTATGCATGCGAGCGCCGCCGAGAGTTTCAGCATCGGTCGTCTGGCCGACTGCGCCTTTCACCAGGTTGGGACCGCCGAGCCCCATAAAGCTGACTTTTTCGACCATAATAATGACATCGCTCAGGGCGGGAAGGTATGCACCGCCAGCGATGCAAGGTCCCATAACAGCCGCAATCTGTGGAATGCGGAGGCGGCGGCGCATCAGAGAGTTGTAATAGAAGATACGGGCGGCCCCGTACTGGCCAGGGAAGATGCCGTCCTGCAAAGGCAAGTTGACGCCGGCGGAATCGACCAAGTAAACGATGGGCAGACGGTTACGCATAGCGATTTCCTGAGCGCGCAGAATTTTGGTGATGGTCTCAGGCCACCAGGCTCCGGCTTTAACGGTGGCATCGTTCGCAACGATTACCGCAGGACGATTTTCAATGAGGGCCAGACCGGTGACAACGCCGGCGGCGGGCGCCTGGCCGTTATAGAGATCGTATGCAAGGAGCAAGCCGATTTCGAGGAAGGGCTGGGCAGGATCAATGAGCTTGGACACGCGCTCACGGGCGGTAAGTTTTCCGTCGCGATGCTGTTTTTCGATCTTGGCCGGGCCACCGCCTGCGCGCAACCGAGCCTCCAAGTCATGGAGCAACCGGGTCTGCGCTTCGAGATCGCGAGCAGGGGCGTTCATAACAAACTCCTGGTAGTCTAACAGTCATGTTCGGCCTTGATACGAGAGCACTGCGAATTACCTGGACAGTGTTTCTGTTCGGGCTTGCGGCCGCGATTATTTATATAATTCGCCAGCCGATCATCATGTTTGCGGCTGCTATTTTTTTCGCATA
This sequence comes from Terriglobia bacterium, assembly GCA_963767485.1. Lineage (GTDB taxonomy): Bacteria > Acidobacteriota > Terriglobia > Bryobacterales > Bryobacteraceae > Bog-105. The sequence goes on from CAVYDZ010000012.1 coordinate 51,850, forward strand.
CATGTTGTGGCCGATTGTGGCTTTGGTGGAACGTTTCCTGCCGCGGCGAAAAAACATTGCGCTGGCGATCGTGTACATTCTGCTGATCGGCGCACTGGTTGGGATCGGGTTTGCTCTGATTCCTCAAATTGTGACGCAGGCATCGAATCTAATGACCCGCCTGCCGAAACTGCTGACGGCGAGTAAATTGGCGACGCTGCCGCTACCGCAGTGGCTCGAACCGGTTCGCGAACAGATCATAGCCTGGGCAAATCGGGAGGCCAGCCATCTCGCCTCGAGCGCTGTGCCATTTCTCCAGCATGCCGGAACGCAGCTGCTTTCGGGCGTGAGTATGATCCTGCCGCTGATCCTGATTCCGATTCTGGCCTTTTTCTTTCTGAAGGATGCCAAGGCTATTACGGAAGGCCTGGTAAGCCTGTTCGAAACGCGAGACAAGCGAAGCCTGCTGCGGACGATTTTTGAAGAGATCAATACCGTTCTGAAGAATTACATTCGGGCGCTGGTAATTCTGGCGCTGATTACGTTTGGGGTTTACTCGCTTTTTCTAAAACTGGTCGGCATGGAATATGAACTGCTGCTTGCGGGCATGGCAGCCATTCTGGAGTTTATTCCAGTAATCGGTCCGGCGGTGGCACTTGCGGTTATTGTTATCGTGTCGCTGGTTACGAGTTCGGGCGCGACGCTTTGGATTCTGTTGTTCTGGGGGGTGTACCGAGTATTTCAGGATTATATGCTGAATCCGCAGCTGATGAAATCGGGGCTGGAAATTCATCCGCTGCTGGTGCTGTTCGGAGTATTCGCGGGTGATCAGATCGGGGGGATTCCCGGCATGTTTTTCTCGGTACCGGTAATTGCCATGGTGAAGGTGATTTACACGAGCATCAAGAACTCCCGGTTGAACCGGGCTGCGCAGACAGCGTCGTTGCAGAGGATCGAGCTCTGAGCCCGTTTTAGCGGCATGGCCAGTTTCGCTTCTATCGATTGGTTCCCGCTGTGGCTCAGCCTGCGAGTTGCCGGGATTGCGACAGCGGCTGTGGTGACGCTGGGAACCTGGGTCGCGTATCTGTTATCGCACAAGAGCTTCAAAGGGAAAAATCTGCTGGACGCAGCCATCACGCTGCCGCTTGTGCTGCCGCCCACCGTTTTGGGTTATTACTTGCTGATCGTGTTGGGAAGAGTTTCGCCGGTGGGGCGCTTTTATGAAGCGATATTCGGACATCCGCTGGTTTTCACGTGGCAGGCGGCCGTGATCGCAGCGTTTATCCACTCGGCGCCGATTTATGTGAAGGCGGCGAGAGCGGTGCTGGAGGGAGTGGACTATCGGTACGAATGGGCGGCACGAAGCCTGGGAGCGACGGAGTGGCGGACGTTCTGGCATGTGACGCTGCCGCTTGCGATGCGCGGATTGGGGTCGCTTGCAACGTTAAGCTTCGCGCGGTCGCTGGGCGATTTTGGAGCAACGATTATGGTGGCGGGCAATATTCCAGGACGCACTCAGACGCTGTCGGTAGCAATTTACGACGCGGTTGAATCCGGAAATGGGCAACTGGCGCGCATTTTGGTGCTGGTGATTTCAGTGGTGGCTTTAGGGTTGCTGTGGGCGGCGGGTTATGCTTCGCGCGCACCGGAAGTGCGCGAACTACGATGAACGGTTTGCCCAGTAGGAACGCGCAGCTTTGAGCGTTATTGACGCACGGCTCAAGAAGTATCTCCCGGCGGTAAAAGACACGCCGGCGTTCCGGCTGGACGTACACTTTCGAGCCGAAGAAGGCATCTGCCTGATTCTGGGTCCAAGCGGTGCGGGTAAAACTTTGCTGTTGAATTGCCTCGGCGGATTTCTGCGGCCGGATGAGGGGCGGATCACCGTGCACGACGAATTGCATTTCGATGCGGCGACCGGGATACACCTGCCGCCGGAACAGCGCCGCTGCGGATACATCTTCCAGGATCATGCGCTTTTCCCGCATATGACGGTGCGACAGAACGTGCGTTTTGCGGCTTCCTCTGCGAAGCAGGCCAGCCGGAGGAATCAACACAAGCGGGTCAATGAACTGCTGGAGGCGTTCGACGTAGGGGATCTGGCGGAACGAAAACCGGCGCAACTTTCGGGGGGCCAGAAGCAACGGGCTGCGTTGGCGCGAATTCTGGCTTCCGAGCCGCGGCTCCTGCTACTTGATGAGCCTTCGCGCGGACTGGACGCGCGGCTACGCGAGAATTTCTACGAATTGCTCCGCTCGGTTCGCGAGCGATTGCGCATTCCGATTCTGCTGGTGAGCCACGATGCCGAAGAAGGGTTTGCGGCAGCAGACTCGATCTGTGTGCTGGAAGGCGGAGAGATCTTACAGGCGGGACTGAGCGAAACGGTTTTGGAGCGGCCGGCCAGGGTGGAGGTCGCTCAGTTGCTCGGGATCTATAGCGTGGCCCCGGCTATCATTCGCTCGCTTGATCCGGGAGCAAATAGCAGCCGTCTGCAAGTGTTGGGGCAGGAGATTGAGGGTCCTTATTTCAAGGGACAGCTCAACGGAGACAGCGGTTTCCTGTGTGTGCGCAGGGCAGAGATACGGGCGATTGCCGCGAGGATGGCACGCAACCAGCAGCAAATTACGCTGCCTGTGCTGCGAACCCATCCAGCGCCGGGCGGAGTTCGCATCTTTTTCAGCGACACCTTCTCAGCAGTGTTACCGTCTTCGGAATACCGATCGCTCGCAGATGACGGCCAGGTGACGTTAGAGATACCGCCGTCCGCCATGAGCTTTACGAGCAAATGAAGCGCTATTACATTACGGACAGGAAAGCCGTAGGAGGATTTCGTCCGTTGCTCGAGGTAATTCGGGACCAGATGCATCTCGGCGTGGACTACATTCAGATTCGCGAGAAGGATATTTCGGCGCGCGAGCTGTTTGAATTTACATTGGCGGTGCTCGAGGTGCGCCAGATGGAAGTGCGAATGCCATTGCCTACGAAACTTTTGTTGAATTCGCGAAGCGATGTAGCACTTGCGACAGGCGCGGACGGAGTTCACCTGCCGGCGTCGGCACCGGAAGAGGTGCTCGAAGGGTTGCTGGTGGCGCGATCCTGCCACACGGCCGCGGAGGTGCAAGCGGCCAAGGCAGATTTCGTGACGTTCGGTCCGGTATTCGACTCGCCGGGGAAGGGTTTGCCGTTGGGAATCGAAGCACTCCGTGAGGCTTGCCAGCTGGGGAAAGCGGTATTCGCTCTGGGCGGAGTCGATTGGGAAAACGCTGCGAGTTGCGTGGCGGCAGGGGCTACGGGCGTAGCGGGCATTCGCTTATTTCAAGACCCGGATCTGTAAATTTGCAGTCATTTCTTCCGCCGCGTGAGTTAATGGAGTTGCATGACAATTTGCGAGGGCTCATCCGCAGGGGTGAAGGCCAAGCTCTTTTTGATGGCAGCGGCCGGACTGATTGCGATGGGCCAGTTTTGGCCGGCAAACGCCCAAGACACGACCGGGCACACTGCGCCGCCGCAACCGGGGCAATTAGCCAATCCCGCTGGGCAAGCGGCCGATCGCAATGGGGTTATGCAGCTGCCGAATACGGTTTCGGCGCCCCCGTTTACGGTCGGCGACAAATTCGCTTACCGCGTGGTGCAGACCTTTGGATTGCGCGGCTTGCTGGGAGCTTTCGTATCGGCGAGCATCGGGCAAGGCGCGGGCAGTCCTTATGAGTGGGGCGGCGGAGTGGAAGGGTATGCGAAACGGTATGTTTCCGGGTTCGGCGGCAACGTGTCGCGCCAGACGATGGCCTTCGCGATTGAATCGGTGATGCACGAGGATCCGCGCTATTTCCCGTCGGAGGGCCAGCCTTTAAGGCACGCCTGCTGAATGCAGCGAAGCAGGTGTTTGTGTCAAAGACGGATAATGGACACTCGGCGTTCGGCTACGGGCCGGTGATCAGCGCGTTCGCCAATGGCCAGTTCGTGAATGTGTGGCAGCCAAAGAGCACTAACTCGGTGGCGCACGGACTGGAGCGCGGGGTGTTCAGCTTAGGCGGCGATTTCGCGTACAATCTGGCGCAGGAATTTTTTCCGTTTACGCGGCCGCGCTCCATACGCCATCGGCATTAGCGGGTTTTGCCGGCAGGAAGGTTGGCGTTGACGGGACCTATAATCAGAAGATGAATCGCCAAGAGTGGATCACGCCTCGTCTGAACGATCCGGTCCGGACGCAGATGCACTATGCCCGCAAGGGAATTGTGACGCCGGAGATGCAGTTTATAGCCGAACGTGAGAAGCTTCCGGCTGAACTGATCCGGGACGAAGTGGCGCAGGGCCGCCTGATCATTCCGGCGAACATTCACCACAGCGGTTTAGAACCGATGTGCATCGGCATCGCTTCGAAGTGTAAGATCAACGCCAATATCGGGAACTCCGCTACTACCTCGAACATTGATGAGGAGCTGGACAAATTGGATTACGCGGTCCGCTTCGGCGCGGATACCGTGATGGATCTTTCGACCGGAGGCGACATCCCACGCATCCGGCAGGGGATCATCAACGCTTCACCGGTGCCGATCGGGACGGTGCCGATTTATGAAGCGCTGAACCGCGTGCGCCGGGTGGAAGACTTGAATATTCAGGTTCTGCTCGAAGTAATTGAAGAGCAAGCCGAGCAGGGCGTGGACTATATGACGATTCACGCGGGCGTGCTGGTGCAATACGTGCCGCTCACTCGCAACCGGATCACCGGGATCGTCAGCCGGGGCGGAGCGATTCTTGCGGAATGGATGGTGAAGAATCACAAGCAGAATATGCTTTATGAGAACTTCGAGGCCATCTGTAAGATTTTTCAAAAGCACGATGTGAGCTTTTCGCTCGGCGATGGACTGCGGCCGGGCTGCCTGGCGGATGCGAGCGACGCGGCCCAGTTTGCGGAGCTGAAAACGCTGGGCGAACTGACGAAAAAGGCCTGGGAGTATGACGTGCAGGTGATGATCGAAGGGCCGGGCCACATTCCGCTCGACCAAATCGCGCTGCAGGTGGAGAAGGAACGCGAATTGTGTTTCGACGCTCCGTTCTACACATTGGGGCCGCTGGTGACGGATATCGCGCCGGGATACGACCACATTACTTCGGCGATCGGAGCCGCGATGATCGGCTGGCATGGGGCTTCAATGCTTTGCTATGTCACGCCTAAGGAACACCTTGGACTGCCGAACCGGGAGGATGTGAAGCAGGGCATCATTGCGTACAAGATTGCGGCGCACGCGGCCGACGTGGCGCGGCACCGCCCGGGCGCACGGGACCGCGATGACGAGTTATCGCGAGCGCGCTTCACCTTCGATTGGAAGCGCCAGTTTGCCTTGAGCCTCGATCCTGAAACGGCAGAAGCGTTTCATGACGAAACGCTGCCGGAAGAGGGCTTCAAAGATGCGGCTTTCTGCTCGATGTGCGGTCCGAAATTCTGCTCGATGAACCATTCGGCGAAAACGCAGGAGTTTACCGAAGCGGATGCGGCGGCCGTGGTGGCGGAATCATTGGTACGGCTTGGGCGATTCCGGGAGACGGTAAGCGGCGCGGCGACCGGGGATCCCGTTCGCGTCAGGCAGTTAACCGAAGTACGGCAGCGGCGAAGAGTTCGACGCGGCAACGAGTAGCCCCTACACTCTCCAGGGTTCCTACGCGGAACCAAAATAAAATCTTTCGATATCTCTTATAGAAATTTACGTGGCCGCCGCACAGTTCAGAACTGCTACTCTGAACGATTCATTCTCAACTCATCTATGACCACTAGATACAGGATTCTGTTCATTCTTGCGGCCTTAGGGTGTTCTCCGCTGGTTGCGCAGACAGCCGATCAGCGCCTGGCCGCGCTTGAGGCCGCGACCAAGAATGCGCAGATGGCGGGCGATAACGCGTGGATGCTAACCTGCTCGGCGCTGGTCCTGCTGATGACCGGGCCGGGTCTCGCTCTGTTCTATGGGGGCCTGGTGCGCCGCAAGAATATTCTCTCGACCATGATGCACAGTTTTGTACTGATGGGCGTGGTCACGGTGTTGTGGGCGATTTACGGTTACAGCCTGGCATTCGCGCCCGGCAATTCGTTCGTCGGGAATTTGAGTTATTTGTTTTTGCGGGGCGTGGGTTCAACACCGAATCCGGACTACGGCGCGACGATTCCGCACGAGACGTACATGATTTACCAGTTGATGTTCGCCATCATTACGCCAGCGTTGATTTCCGGTGCGTTTGCGGAGCGCATGAAGTTCAGCGCGATGCTGCTGTTTACGGTGCTCTGGTCAACGATCGTGTACTTCCCGATGGCACATATGGTGTGGGGCAAGGGCGGCTTATTGAATGCATTCCTGGGCGGCAGCATTCCGACGCTGGATTTCGCGGGAGGCACGGTGGTTCACATCACGTCGGGTGTGAGCGCGCTGGTGTGCGCTCTTTATCTCGGGAAGCGCGTGGGGTTCCCGCAGGAGCCGATGAAGCCGCATAATTTAACGCTCAGCGTGATTGGGGCCTGTCTTTTGTGGGTGGGCTGGTTCGGCTTCAACGCAGGCAGCGCGGTGAACGCGTCGGGGCTGGCGACCAGCGCTTTTGTCGCGACTCACTTTGGAGCGGCCGCGGCGGCGCTGGGCTGGATGTTGGCCGAATGGATTCGCCACGGCAAACCGAGCATGCTGGGCGGGATCTCGGGATGCGTGGCGGGCCTGGTAGCGATCACGCCGGCATCGGGCTTCGTACAGCCCTTCCCTGCCCTGCTGATCGGATTCCTGGCCGGCATCTTTTGCTTTTACATGGTGAGCACGGTGAAGAACAAATTCCGTTACGATGACACGCTCGATGCGTTTGGCGTACACGGCGCGGGAGGAACGCTGGGCGCGATTCTAACAGGTATTTTCGCCACAAGCGTAGTGAATGACGGACTGAAGGATGCGGCCGGCAAGACGCTCCCGCTCGGCTGGATCGATGGCAATCCGCATCAGGTGCTGAATCAGTTGGTCGCGGTCCTCATCTCCTGGGGACTGGCGATCGTGGGGACGTTGATCATTCTGAAGATAGTTGACGCGATTGTCGGGGTGCGCGCCAGTGTCGAGCAAGAGCGTGAGGGCCTTGATCTCGCGATGCACGGCGAAGAAGGGTATAACTTCGAGGCTTAATGCTGTACGACCGCTATATTGAGAGCCATAGATTCGAGCGATGAAAAAAATCGAAGCCATCATTCAGCCTTTTAAAGTTGACGAAGTGAAGGAGGCCTTGAAATCGATCGGGGTGGACGGCCTTACTATTACGGAAGTCCGCGGCCACGGCCGGCAGAAGGGCCACAAAGAAGTGTATCGGGGGATGGAGTACGAAGTAGATCTGCTGCCGAAAGTAAAGATTGAAACCGTGGTGCCGGATGGGCGGCTGGACGAAGTTTCGCGCGCGATTGCGGCCGCAGCGCGAACGGGCAAGCTGGGCGACGGCAAAATCTTTATATACGACGTGCTCGACGCGATTCGTATCCGGAACGACGATACCGGCGAAGCCGCTCTTTAAGGGGCACGTGGAATTTCCGCGCACCGCAGCCGTCGATCAGCTTGCCGCTGAATCCGCGCGCGCGATTCTGAGCCGGGAGGTTGCGGTACCCTTCGCGCTGCTCGCGGTTGGAGGGTATGGGCGCGGCGAACTATTTCCCTTCTCAGATGTCGATTTGCTGGTTCTGCTTGAAGGCGAACCGGATCCGGTGCGGCTGAAAGAGCCGCTCGGGCATTTTCTGCGACAACTTTGGGACTCCTCGCTTAAGGCCAGCCATTCGGTACGTTCGATCGAAGAGTGCTGCCGCTACCAACCGAGCAATCCGCATCTGCATATCAGCCTGCTCGATGCCCGTTTTCTGTACGGGAGTGAAGAGCTGTTTGCGTCGTTGAGCAAGCGGCTGCCGGATTTTTATCAGCGCCACGCTGCGCAACTGCTGGCGAATGTGGCGGAGCTGACGGCGAGCCGGCACGCGAAGTTCGGCGGGACCGTTTATCATCTGGAGCCGAATATCAAAGAAGGTCCGGGGGGCATTCGGGATATTCACTTTGTGCAATGGGCGTCGCAACTCGATCCACGGAAAGAGGTATTTCGGCATGCTGCAGGCGATTCGTTCGAGAGCAAAGAGTTCTTGTACCGGCTGCGCTTCTTCCTGCATGAACAGGCGGGCCGCGACCACAATCTGTTGACCTTTGAATTGCAGGATCGGGCGGCGGGCGCGCCTGAAGAGTGGATGCGGACGTATTACCAGCACGCGCGCATTTGTTTTGGTGCGGCCCAACAAGCGCTGGATGCGATCGAGCGCAAGGAATCGGGCCTGGTGCGGCAATTTTTCGATCGCGGGAGCAGGCGTTCGGCCGGCGATTTCACGGTAGCCCACCAGCAGGTATTTTTGCGCCATCCGGCGCAGACGCTGCACTCGTTCGAATCGATGTGCGATCTGTTTCTGTTTGTCGGGCGGCAAGGCATCCCTTGTTCCTGGGATACGTTGCGCCGCTTGCGCGAGCGGGTAAAGGTGCTTCCTCCGGCTACTCTCACCTGGAATCATTGGAGCGCTATTCTCTCGTTACGACACGCGGCGCTCGCCGTGCGCACCATGCACGAGGGCAATGTGGCCGCTGCGGCGCTCCCGGAATGGAAAGAGATCGACAGCCTGGTAGTGCGCGATTTTTACCACCGTTATACCGTCGACGAGCACACGCTGGTCACGCTGGAGGCGATCGATCAGCTACTCGCGCCACCGAAACATCCGTCGCGCTTCCATTCGCTGGCGGAAGAAGAAGACCGGATGGAGCTGGTGCGGATGGCATTGCTGCTGCATGATTTGGGAAAGGGCATCACGCCGGGCGATCACGTGCGGGGATCGATCGAGAGTGCAGCGGCGATTCTTGAGAGGCTCGAAGCACCCGAAGCGGACCGGAAAACAATTCAGTTCCTGATCGAGAACCATCTGCTCCTCTCCTCGGTGATGACGGGACGGGACCTCGACGATCCGGCGACGGCCCGGTTCTTAACTGCACGTATTGGAACTCACGAGCTGCTGCGCAAGCTGACGCTGGTCACGTATGCGGATATTTCCGCGGTGAATCCGACCGCCATGTCGCCCTGGCGCGCGGAACAACTCTGGCGAGTGCATGCGATTGCCTCGGAGCAGCTCACGCGCGAACTCGATTCGAACCGGATCGGCCAACCGGCGCCCGCACTCGAGACGCCGGTGTTCCGTCCCGAAGTGGCGCATTTCCTGCGAGGGTTTCCAACCCGGTATTTGCGCCTCCACACGAACGATCAGATCGAAGAACATTTCCGGCTGGAACAGGTACGCCTGAACTCGGGTGTGGCCGTCGAAATCCGCAAAGAGCCCGGCGCGTATGCGGCGACTATCCTGGCCGGCGACCATCCCGGGCTGTTCTGCGATCTTTGCGGCGCTCTTGCCAGCTTCGGATTGAATATCGTGAAAGCGGAAGCGGCGTCCAACGCCGAACATTGCGCGCTCGACGAATTTTACTTCACCGACCCGTCGAGCACCCTCGAATTAAATCCGGAAGAAATGGACCGGCTGCATTCGACGATCAAATCGGTGACGAGCGGGAAAGTGCGCGTCGGCGATCTGCTCAAGCGGCGGCGCACGATTCGCCTCTCCGCATCTCAGCAACTTGCGCCCGCGGTGCGTTTTGACAATCTGGCTTCGGATTCCGCCACACTGCTGCATTTCACGGGCGAAGACCGGCCGGGATTGCTCTATGATTTGTCGTCGGCGCTCGCCTCGCTCGGCTGCAACATTGAACTGGTGCTGGTGGATACGGAAGCCCACCGGGCGATCGATGTTCTATATGTTACGAAGAACGGGGGAAAGCTGGATCCGGCTACGCAGGAACAGATTACTCACTCGATTCAACCAGCGACGCTGTAAAGATCATCTCGCGAGTTGCTCGACGCGAGAGAGTATATCCACCCGGGCCATAGATTGGAGGGTTTCTGTTAAAGCTCCGCGGCTATCTGTTACTCCGTCCGCGCTGTTTCTTAGCGGTAAGGGCAGTCCTTTGCTAGCGGTGAGCACAAAAAACAGTGCTCACCATCCCAATCAATAGATGCGCAGAGCTTATGTCGTGCGTATTGGTCCGAGGGTTTCGGTCCTGGCCTCGCCAACTCGGGTTGCCGCGTGTAGATATCCTCCTTGGCATCCGAGCTTGTCATAACAACCGGTCCTCCACACGCTAAGTCGAGGCCAGCTTTGATTCGCAGGAGCGCTACGCCTTGAAGAGGCATACGCTCCGGCGGAGGCCACGGGAAGCGTATAAACCCAGCAGGTCTAACCAGAATGTTTCTAAGAGCACTCTCCGGCGCAGACGGAATTATCCATATTGAGGATTGTTCTACACCTTTAACGCCAATGATCGAGCGGTATATGGCTATATCATTCGAATGGTCCTGACCGTCAAAGGGATCTAGGTTCGGCACGTTCCGCTTCTCCTGAGAACAGTGGCCATGGTGGTAGCTTACTGTGAGGATAACCACATGATTGACAATTTTCGACTGGATGGCAAAGTCGCATTGGTGACGGGAGGAGCGAGCGGCATTGGACGCTCGATCGTCTCGAAATTCACGGCGGCCGGGGCGCACGCTCTGATTGTCGACGTGGACAGGGCTCGCGCGGAAAAAACAGCTGGGGAGATCCCGGAATCCAAATCGTTCGGCTGCGACATTACCGATCCAGCGCAGGTGGAGCAACTGTTCGCGCAACTCTCTTCGCTGGACATCCTGGTAAATTGCGCGGGTATCGGGTTAGTAGGCGACATTACGGAAACGGAGCCGCTGGATTTTCAAAGGCTATTCCGGGTGAATGTGGAGGGTACGTTCCTGATTACAAAGGCGGCGCTGCCCCTGCTGATTGCGTCGCATGGTTCGATCGTCAATATAGGATCGGTGGCAGGAATGGTTGGAGTGAAACGAAGGTTCGCTTACTGTGCGACAAAGGGGGCCGTACATGCGATGACGCGGCAACTTGCAGTAGACTACCCCACCCAATTGCGGGTGAACTGTATTGCTCCGGGAACGGTGGATACGCCGTTTGTCGAGGGATACCTGGAAAAGTACCACCGGCATGAGAAAGATAAGGTTCGGGCGGAACTAAATCAGCGGCAACCCATGGGACGACTGGCGCAGCCGGACGAGATCGCGGAACTGGCGGTATATCTGAGCTCGCCAGCGGCAGCGTTTATGAACGGTTCGGTGGTGGCGATTGACGGCGGCTGGACGGCTGCGTGAGCTTTTTTACAGAGTTTTTTAACCCTAGTAGAATCTTTCACTTGACGGAAAAGCAGGAAGTAAATAGGATAGAGATAACTCGAACTGAGTTTATACAGTGAAAAGCGGCTAGCAGCCGCCAGCGTGTATTGATGGGATCTTTCTTTAAATACGGATACCGGGCGGTTGGGCTTTTCGCTGCCGGGTTGATCTTTACTTTCCTGAGCAGTTCGCCTGTCATGGCCGCTCAGTCCGCTTCGCTCCGAAAGCATGTGCGCCGGCATCATCATGTTGCGGCTAAATCAGCGGTAGTGCGTTCCCGAACGACCGGGCGAACCGTATCGCGCACCGGCACTCGTGCCGGTGTACTGCATGCGAATACCGCAGCGACCGTTCGTGCCGCGTATGTGCACCACCGCGTTCGCAGACGGCGAGTGTTCTACAACCCCTGGTCTGAGCCGACTTTTGCAGACTCGACCATTGGCGACAACACGGAAGGGGAGGACCTGGTGGTGCGGAAGGCCGCGGTCGATGCACTTGGCCCCTATAACGGAACGGTGGTGGTGGCCGACCCGCAAACCGGCCGGGTTCTGAGCATAGTCAATCAGAAATTAGCGCTAAAAGGCGCCTATCAACCCTGCTCGACCGTCAAGATGGTCGTTTCCGTGGCTTCCTTGAAGGAACAAATTGTCGATCCCACCTCTGCGGTTCGCATCTCGCGGCGTACTTCGATCGACATGACGCGTGCGCTTGCAATTTCGAACAACTACTATTTTGCGAGGCTGGGCGAAGAATTAGGCTTCGACCGGGTTGAGAAGTATGGGAAGTTATTCGGTTTGGGCGAAAAAGCGGGGCTTGACATACCGGGAGAAGAACCCGGCTATCTGACGGAGCAAGTACCGGATTCCGGCGTTGGCATGATGACCAGTTTCGGCGATGGGATCCGGGTTACGCCGCTCGAACTGGCGAGTATTGTGTCTACGATTGCGGACGGCGGAACGATGTATTACCTGCAATATCCGAAGAGCAAGGAAGACGTAGACAAGTTCGTTCCCCGCATTAAGCGCGAGCTTGCGATCTCCGATCTCGTACCGGAACTGAAGGCCGGGATGATGGGCGCCGTGGAATACGGGACAGCACGGCGGGCGAGCTACAGCAACACAGATGAGACGATCCTCGGCAAAACGGGAACGTGCACCGATACGGCTCAACCGGGCGTGCATTTAGGCTGGTTTGGCTCCTTCAACGATTTTGGCGGGAAGAAACTGGTGGTGGTGGTTCTGCTGACGGGCGGCCGGGGCGTAAGCGGGCCGATCGCATCGGGCATCGCGGGTAACGTCTATCACAATCTGGCATTGCAGAACTATTTCAATCCGGCCGTTCCGAATCAGCAACTCGCTCAAACTCCGCTGGCTTTGATTTCTCTGCCGCCGAGTTCGCTGCAGTAGTTCGAAGTGCTGCTGCCCGCCTCTCATAGCACTGGCCTGGCGCTGCTGATTATCACGCTGGTTTGTTTCAGCTTCTGGCCTGTTCTTTACAAGAGAGCGGCGGCCTTTGGCGTTTTGAGCTATTCCAAACCGATCTTGCGATAGGGGCCGTGGTGTTTTCGCTGGCTGCCGCCTGCACGCTCGGAACGATGGGGCGTGAGATGTCATTTACCGACCGGATGCTCATTGCGGGGCGCACTGCCGATTTATGGATGGTCGGGGCAGGTGTTTTGTTCGGCTTTGCCAGTATCACGCTACTTGCGGGCATCAGCCTGCTCGGGGTATCGCTGGCTTTGCCGATTGAGTTCGGAACAGGCGCACTGATTTTAGCGGCGAGTCAATACCGCAGCCAGCGCCTGGATCTGGCGGCGGGCGGAGGAGCGCTAGCGCTAGTCTGCGTGCTCCTGGCGTGCGTGGCGGCGCGGGTGGCGGCGAAACCGCAACAACGCTTTCGCTCGACCAAAGGCATCGTTCTAACGATCCTGGGCGGGGTGGCTCTCGGGGGCGTTCCCGCACTGTTGAAATTGACGCTCGATCCGGAGTTCGGTCCCGGACCCTACGCAATCGCCCTGATGTTTTCTGTTGGAATTTTAGTCGGGACGCCGGTGTTCAACTTCTTTTTCATGCACATCAAGGTGGTGGGGCAACAGATCACGTACCGGCCATACGTCCAAGGCGGCGTGCGGCGTCACTGGCGCGGTTTTGCGGCCGGAGCCCTGATCGCGGCGGGAGTGCTTTGCTGGCTGCTGGTGTTGAATATTTCCGGGCCGGAAGCACCTGGTTCCCTGTTTTGCCTCTTGATTCCTGGCATTTTTGTGCTCGTGGACGTAGCGATTGGCGTTATCAACTGGAAAGAACTGAGCGGTATTGCGAGGACTAAGGGCTTGGCGGCGGCAAGTATTCTTTTCTATGCGATTGGCCTAATCCTGCTTGGGTTGTCGTTCGCACCTTTGCCGCTCTAACGGTCATCCATAAAAAGAGTGTTCCTGCACGACCATATCCAGGCCATCAAGCGGGAGGATCCCGCGGCCAAGAGCAGCCTTGAGGTTCTGCTCTGCTATCCGGGGCTGCACGCGGTGCTATTTCACCGGGTCTCGCGGTGGTTTTACCTTCGGAAATGGTACACAACCGCGCGCCTTATTTCGCAGTTCGCCCGTTTTTTGACCGGGATTGAGATTCATCCGGGCGCGCGAATCGGGAAACGCCTGTTTATCGATCATGGTTTAGGGGTTGTGATCGGCGAAACGGCAGAGGTCGGGGACGATGTGCTGCTTTATCAGGGCGTCACATTGGGGGGCACCGGGAACGAATGCGGCAAACGTCACCCCACGCTTGGTGACCGGGTGGTTGTCGGGACGGGCGCTTCGATTCTAGGCAACATACGGCTTGAGGACGATGTGAAAGTAGGAGCCGGATCGGTGGTGGTGCATTCGGTTCCCAATGGCGCTACGGTGGTGGGAATTCCCGGGCGCGTGGTTCGAACGCGGGGCGAAGCGCTCGGCACGTTGGAACACGGACGGGTCGCGGCCAGCGCAGAATCCGAGCCAAACGATTTGGAACAGCTAAACGACCGGATCCGCGAACTCGAAGCGCTGTTGCGGTTGCTGCTGGATGAGCGCGTCGGTCAGGCGCGCGGCTGAAAGCGATAGCGAAAACTGTTTTCGGCGAGCCGGGCTAACTCGTCTCGGGAAAAGCCGAAGATTTCGCCGGCGAGGGTGTATTCGTGCAAGACATCTGTAAAAAACAGGGCCGGATCGTCTGTGCCCAGGACAATTGGGACGCCGGCATCCCAAAGCCTTCGCAGGGGATGCGCCTGCAAACTGGGAACGGCACCGGTACAGACGTTGCTGGACGGGCAAACCTCTAGCGGGATGTCGCGCTGGATGAGGGCCGCCAGGAGTTCCGGATCATCGATGGAACGAATGCCATGCCCGATTCGCTGTGCCCCAATGCTGATGGCCTGCCAGACGCTTGGAGGGCCGGAGACTTCTCCGGCATGGCAGGTGAGGCCGAGGCCGGCACTCTTCGCCTCCGCGTAAAGCTGCTCGAACCAGCGAGCGGGACCGCGCTCCTCATCGCCGCCGATGCCGATTGCGACTACGCCGCGGTCCTTCCAGTCTCTGGCAATAGCAAACACCCGAGCCGCCTGCTCGGCGCCAAACTGGCGGATAGCGTCGAAAATCCAACCCACGTTCATCGTGGGAAAACGGCGCACTTCATCGCTGATCGCCTCGAAAATAGCTTCCACTCGCTGCTCTTTCCAGAGAATGACGCCGACAGACAGTGTGATCTCGGCGTATGTCACGCCTTGCGCAGAGAGTTGTTCGAGCAGGCGGCGCGTCGCGAGCGCATAGGCCGCCGGGGAGTTCAAGCGTTGGGAAACCCACACGTATGTCTTCAGGAATCCGGCGAAACCGGAGTAGTGCAGCGTAGTGCGAATGTCGTCAAGCGTCAGAGTGGGATCGAGTTCCTGAATGGTTTCCGGCTGAACCGACCCTTCCAGGTGAACATGGAGCTCCGCTTTGGGCAGCGAACGGACAAACTGTTGCAGGCTCTGGCCGCCATTGTTCGCGTGTGTCGGCAATTCGCTCCCATGGTATCGTCCCGAGCGCCCGAACCCGCGCTTGCCATAATAAACAGGCGATGACTGACCACGCCATTACCGACCAAGAGATGGAAGCAATAGCGGGTGGATACCACGGAGACGCATTTGCCGTTCTGGGGCCGCACGCCATAGAAAAAGGGGCGCGCAGCAGTTGGGAAGTTCGCGTCTTCCTGCCGCAGGCCGAGCGAGTGGAAATAGTAACGAGCGGCGGTTCCGTAGAAGCCGAACGGAAGCACCCGAATGGTATTTTTGTGGCAACCGTTGGCGAACGGCCGGAGCAGTACCGGCTGCGCGCCACGACGCACGAGGGTACGACGTTCGAAATGGAGGACGTGTACCGGTTTCCGCCGGTAATTTCAGACTTCGACTTGCACCTTCATTCCGAAGGAACGAATTTCGAGGAATACAACATGCTCGGCAGCCACAGCGTGACGGTGGAGGGTGTGGAGGGAGTTCGTTTCGCAGTTTGGGCCCCAAATGCGATCGTGGTGAGCGTAATCGGCGACTTCAACGGCTGGGATACCCGGCAGAATCCGATGCGGGCACGCACGGGCGGGGTCTGGGAAATTTTTATTCCGGGTGTTACTGTCGGGACGCCTTACAAATACGCGGTCCAATCGCGGTTTCGCGGCTATAGCCAGCAGAAGTCGGATCCGTTCGGATTTTGGATGGAGACGCCGCCGAAATCGGCGACCCGGGTGGCCGACCTTTCAAAACACGAATGGCAGGATCAGGCCTGGATGGAGCAGCGGGGGCAAACGAATCTGCTCGATCGTCCAGTGTCGGTGTACGAGGTGCATCTGGGATCGTGGAGGCGCAAAGAAGATGGTCAACCGCTCAGCTATCGCGAACTGGCCGAACAGCTTGTGCCCTATGTGCAGGAGCTTGGCTACACGCACCTTGAGCTGATGCCCATCGCCGAGCATCCGTATGCGCCGTCGTGGGGCTATCAAGTAACCGGCTATTTCGCACCGACGTCGCGCTTCGGGTCGCCCGAAGATTTCATGTATTTCATCGACGCGTGCCATCGCGCCAATATCGGCGTGTTTATGGACTGGGTGCCGGCGCATTTTCCGAAAGACGCCCATGGGCTCGCGTTTTTCGATGGGACGGCGCTATACGAGCACCAGGATCCGCGCCTGGGCGAGCACCGCGATTGGGGGACGCTGATCTTCAATTTCGGGCGGAACGAAGTGCGCTCGTTTCTGATTTCGAACGCAATGTTCTGGCTGAAGAAGTATCACATCGACGGGCTGCGGGTGGACGCGGTGGCTTCCATGCTGTATCTGGATTATTCGCGGAAAGCGGACGAGTGGGTTCCGAATATCTATGGCGGCAACGAAAACCTGGAGGCTATCAGCTTCCTCCGCAAGACGAACGAATTAGTGCATCAAGTGCCGGGAGCGGTAACGATCGCGGAGGAATCGACTGCGTTCAGCGGAGTATCGCGACCAGTTTACCTGAACGGCCTGGGTTTCACGATGAAGTGGAACATGGGCTGGATGCATGACATGCTCCACTATTTCGAGCATAATCCGATTTACCGGCGCTACCACCAGAACGAGATTACGTTCAGCATGGTGTATGCGTTCACGGAAAATTTTGTGCTGCCGATTTCGCACGACGAAGTAGTTTACGGCAAGCGCGCACTGCTCGACAAGATGCCGGGCGACGAATGGCAGCGTTTTGCAAATGCACGCGCTTTCCTGAGCTACATGTATGGGCATCCGGGGAAGAAGCTGCTGTTTATGGGGTGCGAATTCGGACAGACTTCGGAATGGAATTCGGAGAGCCAGATCGAATGGTGGCTGCTGCAGTTCCCGATTCATCAGAAACTCAAAGCGTTTTGTGGCGCGCTCAACCAGCTTTATCGAAGTGAACCCGCGCTGTACCAGGTCGATTTCACGTATAAGGGATTCGAGTGGATCGATTTCCATGACGCGGATAACTCAATCGTGGTGTTTGTGCGGCGCGGGGCGAATCCGGCGGATTATGTGATTTTCGCTTGCAACTTCACGCCGACACCTCATTTGCAATACCGGATTGGGTTTCCGGAAACGGGCGTACACCGGGAGATTTTCAACTCGGACGCGGAGATTTTCGGCGGGAGCAACCTGGGCAATAGTGGAGCGGTGAATGCGGAGGCAAGCCCTTCGCACGGCAGGCCAGCATCGGCGGATATCGTCTTGCCGCCGCTGGGCGTGGTGGTGTTCAAACCGGAACGGCCATTGCCCGCCATGCCGGAGCCGGCACCCTTGCGGCCGCCTCAGGAAGGGTGACTTCGCCCCGCTTTTGTGTTACACTCGCGACATATGAGTAACACAATAACTGTGCGACTCCCGGAAGATCTTGCCGAATGGCTGGAGAGTACCGCCGAAAAGACGGGCGTTTCGCAAGGTAAGATCATCCGGAACCAGTTAAACAAGGCCAGAGCGGTCGAAGACCGGCCATTTTTGCGGCTGGCCGGTAAAATCGAGGGGCCTGCGAACCTCTCGGCGCGCAAGGGCTTCTCCGGAAAGTGAAAGCCATTGCGGATACCGGCTTTTTAGTCGCGTTCGCGAATCGAAGAGATACCCACCATCGCTGGGCTTTCGAATTAGCCACCCAAGTAACCGAGCCATTACTCACCTGTGAGCCCGTTCTGGCGGAAACTGCGTTTCACCTGGGCGATGTTCCGCTTGTGATGCAGTTTCTAGAGACTGGATTAATCAAGATCTCGTTTGTTCTGGAAGCCCATCTTTCGCGAATTGCGGAACTTGCCACCCGGTACTTCGACCGCCAGCCCGATTTAGCGGACCTATGCCTGATCCGAATGAGCGAGCTTTATCCGAAGCATCCCGTGGTCACGACAGATGTCGAAGATTTTCGAGTATACCGGCGGAATCGACGGGACGTAATATCACTCATTCACCCGCCGTCACGCTGAGCCTTCTGGCACGGAAGCGTTGGCGCAAGCCTCATCCGAAACCACGCGCAGCACCGGCTCGTGCCGGACGGGAAAATTCACGGAGCGGGCGATAAAACACATGCTGTGCGCCTTTTCGTGCAGGCTGCGGGCGAGAGCGGAATCTCCACGAGAGATTTCGACTTGCGGCCGCAGCACCACTTCTTTGAATTCGCCAGAGCCGTCGCTCCCTAAGGCCATCGTTCCGACAGGGACATCGCGATACCTCTCGACGATAATCCCGGCTGTGGCGCACAAATGCAAGTACCAGAGCATGTGGCACGCCGATAGGCTGGCAACTAGCAGATCTTCAGGATTGTAGCGGGATGGATCGCCGCGGAACAAGGGATCGCTCGAACCCGGGAGATCTGGCTTGCCGGCCATACTGACGATGTAATCGCGGCGGTACGCGCGGTAATCGCTGGTGCCCTGCCCGTTGTTGCCCGTCCACTGCAATTCGATTTCGTAGGAATGCTGGTTCATGTGGTGCGCTCTCAATGATAAAGCTGCCCTCCTTACGCGGGTTGTTGCCATAATGAAAGGAAAGTATGAAAGCTGCCTTTCTTGCCAGCGTTGTGTTTGCCTCGCTGTGCTTCGCCGCCGCGGACAATCCCAAAGAGAAGCCGACGATTGTCGATCAGATCGTGGCCAAGGTGAATGGCGACATTGTCAGTCAGGACGAACTGGAACGGGCGCAGCGCGAGCTTCCGGCGCAGCTCAAGCAGGCGGGCGTCACGGGTCCGCAGCTTCAGGAAGAACTCGCCAAGCAGGAGAAGGAGGTGCTGCGAGGACGGATCGATCAACTGCTGCTCGTGCAAAAAGGCAAAGAGCTCAACATTAACATCGATTCCGAGCTTAATAAATATGTTGCAAACCTGCAGCGGCAATCCGGAATTGTCGATACGGACAAGTTTCACCAGTATGTGCAGCAGGGCTCAGGAATGAGCTACGAAGACTTCATTAACGAGACCAAGAACCAGATCCTCACCCGCGAGGTTCTGGGCCAGGAAGTCGGCCGGCATATCAACATTAGCGATAAAGAGATTCAGGCATACTACGACGCACACAAATCCGAATTCGTCCGCGAGGAAAAAGTTTACTTGAGCGAGATTCTTATCTCGACGGAAGGCAAGGATGCCGCCGGGATTGCGGCGGCGGAGAAGAAAGCCAAGCAAATTTCTACCGACGCATCGCATGGCGAACGCTTTGGCGATCTGGCGCGCGACAACTCCGACGCAGCAACTGCCAAGGATGGCGGGGTGCTCGCTGGTTATAAAAAAGACGAAATGAGCCCGGAGATTCTGGCCGCCGTTTGGGATAAGCCAAAGGGCTATGTCACGCCGCCCATCAAGCTCGCGACCGGGTTCGATATCTTCCGGGTCGACGAGCACACAAAATCCGGGCTCGCGCCGATTGCGGACGTGAAACAGGATATCGAGAATCAGCTCTATGGGCCGAAAATGCAGCCGAAGGTCCGCGAGTACCTTACGCAGCTTCGCAAAGAAGCGTTTCTGCAAATCAAACCCGGATTTGTGGATACAGGGGCGGCGCCCGGCAAAGACACGAAGTGGCAGGAAGTGGCGCAACTGAAACCGGAAACGGTCACCAAGTCCGAAGTCGAGCAGAAGACGCGCCACAAACGCCTGTTTGGACTCGTCCCAATTCCTGGTACTGAAACGACTGTGACGGGAAAGAGCAGTTCCCGCTAACGAATTATAAATATGAAGTCTCCCTTTGTGGACAGCCTCGTTGCGAACGAGGTCGTCACGGCGCAGTTTCTTGTCCTTTCGAAAGAGATTCGCCAGAAGAAAACCGGCGAGCCGTATCTCTCGCTACATCTGGCGGACCGCACTGGCGAAATCGAAGCCAAGATGTGGGACAACGTGGCGGAGGTGATCGACACGTTTGAGCGCGATCACTTCGTCAAAGTGAAGGGCCTGCCACAGCTCTATAACAATCGCTCGCAGTTTGTGATCCACCGGCTGAGGCGCCTTGAAGATAACGAAGTCGATTTCGCCGACTACTTTCCCTGTTCCGAACGCAGTGCGGAGGAGATGTTTGCCGAACTGCAGGGCATCATTGCGGAGATCGGAAACGCGCACTTACGCTTGCTGCTCGAATCGATCTTTGCGGAGGAAGAACTCGCGCGGCTTTACAAAATTGCTCCCGCCGCGAAGAGCATCCATCATGCCTGCCGGAGCGGGTTGCTGGAACATGTGCTTTCGCTGTGCACGCTCGCCCGGCTGACGGCCGGCCACTATCCGGAAGTGGATCGGGATCTGCTCATCACGGGAGTGATCCTGCACGACATTGGAAAAATAGAAGAGCTTACGTATGCGCGGAGCTTTGGCTATAGCGCGGAGGGCCAGTTGCTCGGGCACATCCTCCTCGGCCTGCGGCTGGTGGGAAGCCGGATCGACCGTATGCCCGAGTTTCCGCCCCGCTTGCGGACACTGGTTGAACATCTAATCGCGAGCCATCACGGAGAACTCGCATTTGGTTCGCCCAAAGTGCCTCTATTTGCCGAGGCGATTCTGCTGCATCATTTAGACAATCTCGATTCGAAAATGAATGCGGCTCGGAACATTGTGCGGCGCGACAGTCAAAGCACTTCGGAGTTTACGCCCTGGGTTGCTTCGCTCGAACGCGTGCTGCTGCACAAGGACCGGTATCTGGCGAGCGCGACGCAGGCTCCGGCTCCGGTTAGCGCTGAACCGGCGTGGGATTCGCCAGCGCCCGCTGAAGCTTCGCCTGCGCCGCCGCCCTCAAATCCCGCTGCCCGCAAGCCCCAAGAGCCGCACCCGAAACCCAATACGCTGTTTGGAGAAAAACTGCAAGCCGTGCTGGGCGTCAGGAAATAGTCCGGATGCTAACATGATGGATTGTCAGGCTCCGGGCTTCGTGCAATGGGCGGCCGTAAACCCCGCCAGGTCCGGAAGGAAGCAACGGTAGCGGTTTAGCTTGTGTGCCGCGGATCACCCGGGGTCTGGCAACTGCTTCCAATTCTCCGGCCGCCCCGAACACTCTGCATGCGTCAGGCCCCATGTACCAGGTAATTGCCAGGAAGTATCGTCCTCAAAACTTTTCTGAACTGATCGGACAGGAACATGTTCAGAAGACGCTTAGCAATGCGATCGAAGGGCAACGCATTGCCCACGGCTACATCTTTTCAGGGCAGCGAGGCACCGGGAAGACCACGGTGGCGCGAATTCTGGCACGTTGTCTGAACTGTATTCAGGGCCCGACCAGCGCACCTTGCGGAGTATGTGCAAGCTGCACCGAGATCGCAGCCGGCAACTCGCCAGACGTGATTGAAATCGATGCCGCATCGAATCGCGGGATTAACGAGATGCGCGAAATCCGGGAAAACGTGCGCTATCGCCCGGCTCGCGACCGCTACAAAGTTTTCATCATCGACGAAGCGCACCAGATCACGAAGGAAGCGTTCAATGCGCTGCTGAAGACCTTAGAAGAGCCGCCCGAGTGGGCCGTGTTTATTCTCTGCACAACGGAAGCCTACGAAATTCCTAACACGATTGCTTCGCGCTGCCAGCACTTCACGTTTCGCTCGGTCGATTTCGCCGAGATCGTGAACCGCATGCAGTTCATCGCGCAACAGGAAGGGATCGAGGCTCCGGATGAAGTGCTGTCCGTAGTCGCGCAAGCGGGCGAAGGCAGCGTGCGCGATTCGCTTTCGGCGCTGGACCAGGCGATTGCCTGCTGCGGCAAGACGCTGCGGGTGGAAGATATTCGAACCCTGCTTGGGTTGTTCGGTATCGATTCGCTGAGCGCGGTGGCCGAAGCGGTGGATGCGCAGGACAGCGGACGGATGCTCGACATCGTGCAGGAGCTCGAACGCAATGGGCAAAGCTTGCAGCATTTTTCGCGGGAGCTTTCGCGCTTCTGGCGCAATCTGCTGGTGGCAAAAATATCGGGCAAGGCGACGCGCCTCATTGCGGCTTCCGATAGCGAGCAAATAGCGCTTGTAGAGCTTTCGAAAAAGTTCAGCGAAGAAGATTTGACTCGTTATCTGAATCTTTCACTCGACGTTTACAAGAATTTGCAGTGTTCGCTGCAGCCGCGGCTGCATCTCGAACTCGGTCTTATCAAGCTTGTACAAGCAGGCAAGATGCAACCGATCGAAGAAGCGCTTGCCTCGCTGGGAGGACCGTCAGCGCCCGCATCGCTTCCGCCCGCAGCCAAAGCGGCGCCGATGGTTTCGGTTCACTCGGTGGTTGAACGGCCGCCCGCGTTTCAAGCCCCGGCCAAAAGCGCTGCACCCGAGCCGCCTAAAGCGGTCCTGAGCGGCGATCTGAAGCAGGATCTCCACGACGCACTGGTTAAAGCCGGCCTCGCGTTCACGGCGGACGCAATCGCACAAGCGCAGATCACACTCGAAAACTCCGAGCTGCTGATTCGGGCGCCGAAAATGCTGCTGCTTTCGTTAAAAGAGCCGAAGCTGCAAACGATCGCGTCGGAGGTCGCCGGGAAACCGGTCAGGATCCGCACGGAAGCCGATGCGAGCGTGGCTGCGGCGCCGCCTCGTGCTGCGCAAGCTGCGCCGGGCGACGATCCGGACGTTCGCGCCCGGGCGCTCTCGCATCCCGGAGTGAAGCGCTTCCAGGAGCTCTTTCCCGATGCCCAGGTGCGCACCGTGCGAAATTTGAATGAGTAGATTCCGTTTCAACTCACGATTAAGGACAACGCTATGAAGATGCCCGGCAACATGCAGGGAATGATGAAACAAGCGCAGCAGATGCAGCAGAAGCTGCAGGAGCAGATTGCCGCGATTCGGGTGGAGGGCTCGGCGGGAGGCGGCATGGTCAACGTCAAAATGGATGGCCAAAAGAACGTGCTTGGCGTCAAAATTGATCCTGAAGTCGCGGGCGATGTGGAGATGCTGCAGGATATGGTGCTCGCGGCTTTTAACGATGCCTCCAAGAAGGTGGACGAAGAGTCGCAATCCAAAATGGGCGGCATGCTTGGCGGACTCGGCTTGCCTCCCGGCTTGTTTTAACGATCCCCATGGCCGAATTTGCCGAGCCGCTTGCCCGGCTCATTCAGGAATGTAAGCGCCTCCCGGGGATCGGCCAGAAATCCGCTCAACGTATCGCGTTCCATCTTCTGCGCGCTTCGCGTGAAGACGCGGCCAATCTTGCGCAAGCTGTGCTCGATGTGAAGGATAAGCTCGGCATTTGCCCGCAGTGCAATAACATCAGCGAGAGCGGGCTGTGTTTGTACTGCCGCGACCCGCATCGCGAACATGCGCAGATCTGCGTAGTCGAAGAGCCGCACAACATTCTGCCGATTGAGAGCACCCATAGTTTTCGCGGCGTTTATCACGTACTGCATGGCGCGCTTTCGCCGCTGCGCGGCATTGGTCCGGAGCAACTGCGGATTAAAGGTTTAGTCGACCGGCTGCATGCGGGCGAAATTCAGGAAATCATTCTCGCCACGAATCCGACGGTAGAAGGCGAAGCTACGGCGGTGTATTTGTCTCGACTATTGAAACCGCTTGGGCCGCGCGTTACCCGGATCGCGATGGGAATTCCTGTGGGCAGCGATCTTGAATTCGCCGATGAAGTAACAATGTCGCGCTCACTTGAAAATCGCCGGGAAATGTAGCGCGATTTTGCGACAGATCCCTTTCGGATGATACTATGAAGCCCGGAGAATGGGATGCCAGTCCAGACAATCGCAGAAATCGCAGCCGGTATTGCGGTCGTAGCAACGATTGTTTATACCGTGCTCGGGGTTAAAGGTCTCCGGGTATTGCGCGACATTCGAGAGGCACTCAAAAAAAGCCATCGGTAGACGGCTGCCGCAAATTTGCCCGGAATGCAGGTATAAAGTCGGCCAGCGCTACCCCGGTTAACAGCACGCTTGCGGTAAAACTAAAGCGTAACGCCGCGTATGCATACAGACATTGAACCCTTTCTCGAACAGGCTCTTGCATCCGTCCAACCGACTTCAGCGAAGATCGGCCGGGTGGTTGTCGAGCCCGACTACGAAGCTGAACCCGATCCTGGCGATGCCGGCGCTATCGCTTCGCAATTAGTCGAATGCATCGCGGCCCACCCGATCGATAAGAGGGCTCTTTGTTCCGCGCATGGCTTTGAAATCGCAGTCGGGCTGGATCATCCCACGCTCAGGAAATACGTGCGCTGCATTGTGCTCCACTCCGATCGCGCGGAGGGCTCGTGGGTAATAGTGGCGCCACCCGGCAACTGGATTTGATTTGGCCGCGTCCAGAACGCGCCAGCAGCTTTCACTTGTTTTTTGCCCCGAATACCCGGCCAAGAAGGAACCCGATAACCGCGGCGGCAGCGAGCCGCGGCTTCTTTTCTCGAGTTCCGGGTGAGGGTACTTCGCCCGGAGGGAGAACCGGCGACTGTACTTCGGGGTGCACCGATGTTGCGACATGCGGTTGAGCGGCTGGAACTCCAGTCTTTTTTCCATGGGCTTCGGCGTACACGTGCGTAAATTCCGCTCCAAAGAAAAAGATTTGTGCCGAGTAATATATCCAAACCACGACGGCGACAAGCGATCCGGCTGCACCATAAGTAGAGCCGACGCTTGCTTTAGCCAGATATAGAGCGAGCAGTAACTTCCCGATTACGAAGAGAAATGCAGTACCGAGGGCGCCGATTACAACGTCTTTCCAGGAAATCTTCACATCGGGCATATATTTGAACATCAGGGCGAATAATGCACCGATTACTACAAAGGAGCCGACGAAGTTGATCGCGTGTAAGACAACGGGCGGCAAAGGTATCAGTTGACCGAATGAGTGCCCCACGTAAGCCAATCCGGAACTTAGCAGCAGCGAAACCAAAAGAAGAAATCCGACGGACAATACCATTCCAAAGGAGAACACCCGCTGCTTAATCATTCCCACGAATCCGGAAGCGGCTTTGGTCTGAGCGTCCCACATGATGTTCAAAGCATCCTGCAGCTCCGTGAACACGCCCGAGGCTCCGAATAGCAACGTGATGAATGCCGCCACACTTGCGAAGAGTCCCGATGCCGGCTTCTGTGCGCTCTTGAGCATCGCCTGTACCGCATCCGCGCCTTTACTGCCGATAACCTGTCTGGCCTCGTTCACCAGTGCGCCCTGAGCGCTTTCGTGGCCGAACACCAAGGCAATCACCCCGGTTAGTAGAACTAACAGGGGTGCAAACGACAAAATGCTGTAAAAGGCGACAGATGCGCCAAGTCTGGGCGCTTGGTGATCGCTCCACTTAGCGTAAGTTTCTTTGAGGAGGGTGAGGGGCTGATGGAGTTGCATTCTCATGAGGTAGATTCTCATTAGCCCAGCTGGTCACCCCGTACAAATACGATCGGTTGAGTCAGTCACCTTTGCGCGGGTCAACGCATCTCATCTGGCGTCAATACATGGGCCGGGCTAGGCGCGGCCAGGAGAAAAGAATGGCGATAGAGAGTACAAATTACGGAAACACGGGGTCTGATACCTCTGCGAAAGTTACCGACAAGCTATCGGACGCCGCCTCGCAGGCCAAGACGAAAGTTTCAGAGCTAGGGCGCACTGCGGCGGATAAGATCGATCAAAGCCGGGAAGCAACCGCAGGGGGCCTGGAGAGTGCGGCTTCGACTCTGCACGAGAAGGCGGACAGCCTACCAGGGGGAGACAAGGTAACGACGCTGGCCCACACAGCGGCCGACAAGCTTACGTCGACCGCGGATTACGTCCGCGAACACGACGTGAATAGCATGATGGCGGATGTGGAACGACTGGTAAAGAACAACCCGGGTCCTTCGCTGCTGGCCGCGGCTGTTATCGGCTTTCTAATCGGACGCACCTTTTCGAGTAACGACTGAGCACCGCTCGGTAGAGAATTTCGATGGCTACAAGTGATCGGTCTATTGCAGAAGTTTTGCAGGATATCCTCCGCAACCTTCAGGAGATTATTCGATCAGAGGTCCGCCTGGCGAAGACGGAAGTGCGGGAAGAGGCGGTTAAGGCGAAATCGGCGGGCGCGCTGCTCGGAGGCGGGGCTGTTTGTGGCTTGTTTGCGACTTTCTTCCTGCTCCTGACCATTGTTTACGCGTTGGCGCTGGTGCTGCCATATTGGGCCGCGGCTCTGATCGTTGCCGTAGTCCTCGCAATCATTGCGGCGATCGTGTTGAGCGCTGGTGTAAAGCAGTTCAAACGGGTCCATCCAGTACCCGACAAAACTATTGAGAATGTGAAGGAGAACGTCGAATGGGCGAAACAACAAACCAAATAACAAGCTATATCGAGAGTCAGCGGGGGGACCTGGGTTCGAATCTGCAGGAACTGGAACGGAAAGTAAAATCTGTTACGGACTGGCGCCAGCAGTTTCAGAACAATCCAATGACGATGTTAGCGGTGGCCTTCGGCGGTGGAGTCCTGCTTGCGTCGATGGTGAGCGGGAAGAAGCGCCGCTACACGAATCTGACGCCGAGAGAACGAGAAAGGGAGCCGCACGCCGGAACAGATCAGATGGCGCATAAAGCGCTTGAGACCTGGGATAACATCAAGGGCGCTTTGATCGGCGTGGCCGCGACGCGGTTCAAGGATTTTGTAGGAGAGGTGATTCCGGGATTTCAAGAGCAGTTCAGAAACACGGAGGTCGCAAAGAAAACTGCTGGCTCAGTTGATGCGAGTTCTCCGGTCGCCCGCAATGTGTCATGACCGCGGTGTGAGCTTGTTGGCCGTGGCCGGTTTGCATGAGCGCGCTGTTTGACCAGCAAGCGAAAGATGTCATACAAGCTATTGCGCGACTCGTAGAATTTGCAGCTGCGGTCATTATCGCCCTTGCGGTTCTCGAATCTACGCTAAAAGCGGCTCTCGTATTTGTACGCCGTAACAGTCCGGCATCGGCGAAGAGTGAGATTCGGTTGACTCTGGGGCGATGGCTTGCCGTTGCCCTGGAGTTCGAATTGGCTGCCGACATTCTGAACACGGCCGTAACTCCGACGTGGAACGACATTGAAAAGCTCGCCGCTATTGCAGCACTTAGAACTGCGCTGAACTACTTTCTTGATCGTGACATTCGAGCGGAGACCGCTCCCAGCCAAAGGATAGCGGACGAGAAGCTGAATCGCATTTCGTCCAGTTGACCGGTATCGTTACACTGAAAACAGTGCTGGTCAACATACTGCAACAGCCGGAACGCCCAAGGTGGCTGCGGGCGCCGGCGCCGGTCGGTAGCAATTATCGCGAACTGAAAGATCTAGTCACGCGACTCGAATTGCATACGGTTTGTGAAAGCGCGGCCTGCCCGAACGTCGGCGAGTGTTGGAACCGGCGGACAGCGACGTTCATGATTCTGGGGAACGTTTGCACCCGCCGCTGCGGTTTCTGCGCGGTGCAAAAAGGCGCGCCGCTGGCCATCGATTACGATGAACCACGCCGGGTGGCTGAGGCATGCGAGGCACTCGGCTTGCGGTATGCCGTAATTACCAGCGTGAATCGCGACGATCGCAAAGATGGCGGCGCGGAACTTTTCGCGCTTACCGTGGAAGCGATTCGCAGGCGCATCCCGGGCTGCAAAGTCGAATTACTTGTTCCCGATTTTCAAGGATCACGCGCGGCGATGGATATCGTGATGAATGCCCATCCCGACGTACTGAATCACAACACGGAAACGGTGCCCCGGCTTTACCGGCAGGTGCGGTTAGGAGCGCGCTACACCCGCTCGCTCGATATGTTGCGCTATGCAAAGCAGCTTCGCCCGCACATTCCTACGAAGTCTGGGCTGATGCTCGGCCTGGGCGAACTCGAATCAGAGGTGCTTTCGGTCATGCGCGATTTGCGAGCGCACCACGTTGACATTCTGACGCTGGGCCAATATCTCCGCCCGTCGGGTAAGCATTTACCGCTGCTGCGTTATATCTCACCCGAAGAATTTGAGCGTTATAAAGAAGCGGGCCGGGAGATGGGCTTCGCGCACGTCGAAGCCGGGCCGCTGGTGCGCAGCTCGTATCACGCCGATGAGGCAGTGAGCTGACCGGTCGGGTCGCGCTGTAGAGTAGAAACGTGAAAGCCCAGGCGGGAGCAGCCGGCGATTTGCACGGCAGCGCTCCGGATACCCACCACACCTGTTTATTGCTGATCGATGTCATCAATGATTTCGAATTTCCGCGCGGGGATGAACTATTTGCGCAAGCGCAGCGAATCGGACCCCCGATCGCGGCGTTGAAGAGGCGGGCACGAGCGGCTGGGGTGCCGTGCGTGTACGCGAACGACAATTTCGGGAAGTGGCGATCGAACTTGCAGGAGATTGTTCAGCAGTGCCTGCGCCCGGGCTCGCGGGGTAAATCGTTCGTCGAGCTGCTTCTGCCCGATGCCGAAGACTATTTCCTGTTAAAGCCGAAGCATTCGGCCTTCTTTCAGACACCGCTCGAATTACTGCTGAAGCATTTCGGAACCGAGCGCCTGATTCTGACAGGAGTCTCAAGCAATAGCTGCGTACTATTCACCGCGAACGACGCCTACATGCGTGACCTGGAGCTGGCAGTGCCGCAAGATTGTGTCGCGGCGTGCACGCCGAAGGAGCATTGTTTTGCGCTCGAGCACATGAAAGGCATGCTGAAGGCGGATACAGCGCCTTCCGTAGAGATCAATTTTGCGGTTAGCGGAGATGGCATATGAGTATCAACGCGTGCGCTACCGGGTAATACCGACCTGGCTTAAAAGCCAGGCGTATTCAAAGGCAGTATCTTTCAGGCGATCGTAGCGGCCCGAGGCTCCGCCGTGACCGGCTGGATCCATTTTAATTTTGAATAGGAGCGGATTTGGGTCCGTCTTCAATTGGCGCAGGCGTGCGACGTACTTGGCGGGTTCCCAGTACATCACCTGGCTGTCATTGAAGCTCGTGGTCACGAGCATGGCGGGATAGTCGCGCTTCTCAAGATTGTCATAGGGACTGTAGCTATTCATGTACTCGTAAGCCGCCGGTTCGTTGGGATTCCCCCATTCCAAGTACTCGCCAACCGTTAGGGGGAGGGTCGGGTCGAGCATGGTATTCATTACGTCGACAAAAGGGACGGCGGCATGGACCGCGCGGAACAGGTCCGGACGCATATTAACGACGGCGCCCACCAGCAGACCGCCGGCACTGCCCCCTTCAATGACGAGGCGGTCGCTCGAGGTCCAGTTTTGCTGGACCAGATATTCGGCGCAATCGATGAAGTCGTAGAACGTGTTCTTCTTCTTCATCAGCATGCCGTCTTCCCGCCACTGTTCGCCCATCTCGTCGCCGCCCCGAATGTGGGCAATGGCGTAAGACATTCCGCGATCGAGCAGACTTAGGCGGGCACTCGAAAACGTGACTGGCAGGCCGATGCCGTAGGAGCCGTAACCATAGAGAAAAAGCGGCGATTTGCCGTCGCGATGCAATCCCTTCCTGTAAACGACAGAGATGGGAATTTTCACTCCGTCGCGCGCAGTGGCCCAGAGGCGTTCCGAAACGTATTGATGGGGGTCGTAGCCTCCCGGGACCTCCTGCCGCTTCAGAAGCTGCGACTCGCGAGCGTGCGTATCGTAATCGTAAACGCTGGGCGGTGTAACGAAGCTCTGATAGCTATAGCGGTAAGTGGTCGAGTTGTAATCCGGCGTGTTGCCGGGCGATACAAAATAAACGGGTTCGGTGAATTCGATTTCGCTCCAATCGCCGCTTGCGAAATCGTGAATCCGCAGATGATTCAGGCCAGCGGATTTTTCGACCGCGACCGCGAACGTGTGGAAGAGATCGATGTCTTCGATGAGGGTACCGGCGCGTCCCGCGATGAAAGGCTGCCAGGCGGACTCGGTGGCGCGATCGCTTTCAGCCGCGGTCATGATGGCGAAATCTTTGTTGTCTTTATTCGTGCGGATATAGAAGAGGGATTCGCGGTGATCGAGGTAGTAACGGTGCTTAGGGCGCCGCGGAAGGAAGAGCGTGAAGCTCCCTTCGGGCGAGGCCGCCGGGAGGAACTGGAATTCGGTGGTGTCTTTACTTTCGCTTCCGAGAAAGAGGCACTGCTTGTCGCGGGATTTCATTACGCCGATGTCATAGAATTCGTCCTGCTCATGGTAGAGAAGTTCGAATGCATCCGAGCCCAGTACGTGGCGGAAGAGCTTATCCGGACGTTTTGTGACGGCGTCTTCTGTAGTGAGAAAGAGCGTTTCGTTATCGGAGGCCCAGACGAGCGAAGTGACACGCTCGAACGTGTCGGCGAGAGCTGAACCGGTGCGCAGGTCTTTGATGTGGAGCGTGTATTGCCGGAAACCGCTGTAATCGAGGCTATAGGCGAGCAAATTGTGATCGTCGCTCAGGGTAAATAGGCCCAAGCCAATAAACTTGTGATCTGCGGCCAGGGCGTTGAGGTCGAGCAGGATTTCTTCCGGCGCATCCATAGTGGCCTGGCGGCGGCAACGAATCGGGTACTGCTTCCCTTCCTCGGTGCGCGAGTAGTAAAGATAGCCGCGATCGGGCACCGGAACGCTTAAATCAGTTTGCTTGATATGGCTTAGCATTTCAGCATAGAGGGCCTGGGTGAAAGGCTGCAGCTCCGTGGTGAGGGCTTCGGTGTAGGCGTTCTCGGCCTCGCAGATATTTCGTTACTTCGGGGTTGTTTTTTTCGCGCAGCCAGTGATAGGGATCGACGACGGTCTTGCCATGGCGGATTTCGCTGTTTTCGAGGGCCGCGGCGACGGGCGGCGAAATGAGAGTTGAGGATGGCACAACAATCATTATGCGGGGCGAACGCGCGCCGTGAGGCCCCGGGCGCGGGTTGCATTCGAAAGCTTTCAGGCGGTTTTCTTATTGCGAGCCAAGCTTTTTTGCAAGGCTTGCATCAAATCCACGACCGGCGCAGCTTTCGGCTGCTTAATGGGTCTGACTTTGCGGCCCTGGCGCTTTGCTTTAATCAGGCGCTCAACGTTTTCGCGGTATTGATCGTGAAATTCTTCGGGCTTAAACGGAGCGGCCAGAGTATCGATCAGCTTTTTCGCGAGATCCAATTCTTTGCGTTCGAACTTGGCTTGTTTCGGCGCGCCTGCTTCGCGCTCGGCATGGATCTCATCGACGAAATACATAGTGTGTAAAACGATGCCATGGTCGGACGGGCGCAGTACCACGATGTGTTCGCGGCCGTGCATGGCGACTTTGGCGATGGCGTCGTAAGACGTATCCTTCATGGCCTGAAGAAGCAGGGCGTAAGGACGGCTCACGGCCTCTTCGGGTGAAACGTAATAAGACGTCTCCAGAAAAATAGGATCGATCTCGCTGATCCGCACAAACTGAAGAATTTCCATGACAGTGGCGGTCGGAGGTGCTATTTTTTCCAGGTCTTCCGGTTCAATGACGACATATTCGTCCTTCTCATATTCGTAGCCTTTGACGAGGTCGGAGCGCTCGAGCGGCTTATCTTCGCGGGCGCAAAACATGACTTCTTTCACGCGGGAAAGATCTTTGTTGTGAAGCAGATGGAAGTGGACGGTCTCGGGCCGCGCGGCGGCATGCAGGCGGATCGGAAACGAGACGAGACCAAAGGTGAGGTAACCCTTCCAGACGGTTGCAGGCATGCCAAATAGCAGGCAAGTCAACTGCCATAGTGGAGGGGGAGGATCCATTGCCAAACATCGGGGAAGAGGCCGCCGGGATTTTGCGCGAGCTGGGAGTTTCGCAAGATAGTTTTCAGAGCGGGCTGCTGCCGGTGCAAACACCCATCAGCGGCGACGTGCTAGCGCATTGCTCCGTGGCGGATACGGAGAGCGTAGACAGCGTGGTGCGCACGGCGCACGAAGCGTTCAAACAGTGGCGGCGAGTACCGGCGCCTAAACGCGGCGAACTGGTGCGCCTGTTGGGCGACGAACTCAGAGCATCGAAGGACGCGCTTGGACGGCTGGTGACCATCGAAGCGGGCAAGATTTGCTCGGAGGGGCTCGGTGAGGTGCAGGAGATGATTGACATCTGCACGTATGCGGCGGGGCTCTCGCGGCAACTCTCCGGATTGACGCTGCCGAGCGAGCGGCAGCAGCACCGAATGATGGAAACGTGGCATCCGCTGGGAGTGGTGGGAATCATATCGGCGTTCAATTTCCCGGTGGCGGTGTGGTCGTGGAACGCAGCACTGGCGCTTGTTTGCGGAAATACCACGGTATGGAAACCGTCGGAGAAAACGCCGCTGACGGCGGTTGCAACGCAAGCCATTTTTGAGCGTGCTTGTGAGAAGTTTGGGGAGGCGCCGGAGCATTTGTCGACAGTTTTGATTGGAGACAAAGAAACGGGCGGGGCGTTGATCGATCATCCGTTAGTCGCGCTAGTTTCGGCCACGGGATCGACGGGCATGGGAAGGAAAGTGGCACCATGCGTAGCGGCGCGTTTCGGGCGAAGCATCCTTGAACTCGGAGGGAACAATGCGGCGATTGTTTGCCCTTCGGCAGATCTGGAACTGACGGTGCGTGCGATAGCGTTCGCGGCGATGGGTACGGCCGGGCAGCGCTGCACCACACTGCGGCGGCTGATTGTTGAGGAGAGCGTGGCGGATAAGCTGCTTGCGAGATTGAAGGCGATATATGCGTCGGTGCAAGTGGGGGATCCACGAGAGCCGGGAACCCTGGTCGGACCGCTCATCGATGGTCACGCGTTCGAAGCCATGCAGAACACGCTGGCCGAAGCAAAGAGCGAAGGCGCAACGGTGACCGGCGGCGAGCGGGTGGACGTAAACGGTTTAGGGAAAGGATTCTATGTGCGCCCGGCCCTGGTTGAAATAACGCGCAAACCGCAATTGTGCAGCGAGAAACATTTGCGCCGATTCTCTTCGTGCTGCGTTATCGAGATTTTCAAGAAGCGATTGAACTGCACAACGGTGTGCCACAGGGGCTGGCTTCTTCCATTTTCACGACAGACTTGCGGGAGGCAGAGAAGTTTCTATCCGCGGAAGGGTCCGATTGCGGGATCGCGAATGTGAATATCGGCCCTTCGGGAGCGGAAATCGGCGGGGCGTTTGGCGGGGAAAAAGATACCGGGGGCGGACGCGAATCGGGTTCCGATAGTTGGAAGCTTTATATGCGGCGCGCAACGAACACGGTGAACTATGGACATGAACTACCGCTCGCGCAGGGAGTACGGTTTGAGATTGAGTGAGGACGGAGTTTCCTGATCCGCCAAGCCCCGAGAGAAGGGTTCCAGGAGGGGCACTTTATTTTCGAATTCCCTAAAAATGCGAGCAGTTCAAAATTGTATTCTGGCGGCGGCCGTGTTCCTCTCGGCTGTTGGCGTAAAGGCCGCAACACAGGCCGTCCAATTACCGAAGGCAGCGCCCATGGTGCTCCCGCAGGGGGTGCCCGCGGTGAAACTGGTTCTGACCAGCCAAGCCAATGTATCGGGCGCGTTTTCTCTGTCGAGCAAGGCCCAGCGCGGGCAGTATGTCTATAACGCGCTGACCAGCCTGGCGCAGCAGACCCAACCGGCCGTGATGCAGGCTATCCAACAAATGGGGCTGATTGGCACGGGCTATTACATAGCGAATATTATTCTGGTGCAGGCGCCGGTGGGCCAGACGATCAGTCCGGCGCAGATTTCGCAGTTGCAGAGCAGGCAGGATGTCGCCTCGGTTGAAAGCGTCACCAGTTTCAAACCAAATCTGCCGGTTCCGGGCAATCCCGCGAGCCCAAGCTTACCCCCGGGCCGGGGCATCGAAAAGAATATTCAGTACATCAATGCTCCGGCGTTGTGGGCGCAGGGGGCACAAGGCCAGGGAGTCACGATCGGGTTTGTCGACAGTGGGGTGCAGACGCGCCATCCGCTCTTGATGGCGAATTACCGCGGCTATTCGCCGCAAGGGACAGTGGACGATTTCAACTGGTGGGACGCAGTACACAGCGCTCTGACGGCGGGCGACAATCCGTGCGGTTTGAGTTCGCCGGTACCCTGTGACGACACCGGGCACGGCACACACGTAACGGGCGCGGCGCTCGGAGGCAACGGTAATGATTATCAGATTGGCGTGGCGCCCAAAGCACAATTCATCGCGTGCCGCGATATGGACCGGGGCTACGCAACTACTGGCGCCAACTTCGAAGAATGCATGGAGTTTATGCTTGCGCCCTGGGACGGGAATCAGGAAAACGCCGACTACACGAAAGCCCCCGATATCGTGGTCTCGCCATATCATTGCTACGCATCAGGGGCGAACTGCGTGGACGATCCAGTGATGCACATGGTGTATTGGAACCTCTACGCCGCGGGGATTACCAGCGTAGTGGCGGCGGAGGATAGCGGTTCCGTGTGCGGGCCCCAAGCCAATTGGGCGCAAGCCTATCCGATCAGCGTAGTAGTAGGGGCGCTCGATTACGACGCGGGTACCGGCAACCCGATGTCCTCAGTTGCTTCGTATAGCAGCATTGGACTGGCACCCGGAACTATCTTTAAACCGGACGTTGCCGCACCGGGAACACAGATCTTATCGGCGGCCTTGGGCGGGAATGTGGCACTCATGAGCGGGACCTCGGTGGCTGCGGCCCAAGTGGCTGGGGCGTTTGCTCTTGAGATCAGCGCCAAGCCGTACGCGAAAGGGAGACCGGAGCAACAGTGGCGGATGGTCGGCGGCCTGACACCGCAAGTGGTAAACACGGGCACCTGCGGAACGCCGTCGAGTTCGCCCAACTTTACTTACGGCTGGGGGAATTTGGACACGGGCGTTATGCTTTCCGTGGCAAATATCCCCTGAGCATCAGGCGCACGGCTGGGCCAGTAACGAAAATCGCATGAGCGCGCGGCCCAGGTGGATTTCGTCGCCGGGCTGAAGAAGGGTGCCGCGCTGACTCCGATGAACAGGCTGGCTCAGGCCATGGCGCACGATCCAGAGGCCGCAGTTTTCGTCGCCGCGATAGATGCGATCGTTGAAGAGACGGTATTCGGTTCCATCCGGCGAGCGCGTGATGTGGGCGTGCTCTCGCGAGACGGTTCGGTCAATTTCGGATGTGCCGATGAAGGCCAAGTCGTTGCGGCGCGAAGGTCCGGCGCCTTTGTATGTATCGGCGGTGCGGCCGATATGGATGCGATCCTTATCGATGACGAATTCTGTTTGGGTTGGAGTACCGGAGAGAACCGTGAGCAGGCCGCGTCCATTGGCTTCGACTTTTTCACGCGTTTGCATCCCGGTTTCGATGGTGATCCACTCTTCTCCGGGCCCGGGCATTTGGGGCAGCGTTTCGAACGCTACGCGCAGATTGGCAGGAAAGCGGAAATTCGAGCGCTTGAGACCGCCAGTTAGCTCGGTCTTGAAGTAGTCGAGCAGGAACTGACTGTGGAAAACGGCTGCGTCGGGTTCGGCAATGCCGAGGAGGCGGATTTTGACCAGATCGTAGGGGAAGACGTAGCTGTCGCTGACGCGATGGCTGCGGGCCTTGGCAGCTTCGAGGACAGCCAGACGAATTTCGGCAAGCTCTGGGGCTTCGGTTGCGATACGCTCGGCGCCGAACGGCGATTCGAAGACCGCTTTGCCAAGTTTTTCGAGAACGTTGGGCCACGCCATGGCGCGTTATTTACTCTCCGGCGCAGCGAAGAGATTGAGTTCGGCAGCGGCTTGGACAAAATCACGCGCGATGGGAGCGGCGGTTTTCGCACCGTAGCCGCCGTGTTCGACGACGACCGCAAAGGCGATCTGTTTATCAGGCGGGGCGGAGTAGGGAGCGAAGCCGGCGAACCAGGAATGAGGCGCGCCCTGATCGAGTTGAGCGGTACCGGTTTTCCCGGCGACATCGATCTTAATGCCGGCCATGGCGCTGCGAGCGGTGCCGCTTGTGACCACTTGCCGCATGGCGTGAGCGAGATATGCGGCGATCTGCGGCGCAACAATTTGTTTCGTGACATCCGTGCGGCCGTCACTCCCGTCCAAAACCCAGCGTCCCTGCTTCATATTGCCTTCATTTGCAATGGTCGCAGCAACGCGCGCCATCTGCAACGGCGTGGTGACCACGGAACCCTGCCCGTAGGACGCAAAGGGCAGCGATTCGCGTACCAGTTTCTCCGTTCCGGGGTTGATACCGAGCAGTTGAGCGGTTTCGAATAAGGCATGTGAACCGACGGCATAGACGCCCAGCTGCGCGAAATAGGCGTTGCAGGAAACGGTAATGGCCTGGAGCATGTCGAGCGTGCCGTGGACGCGATCGCCGACGTCGTCGCGAATGGGGCGGCGCCAGCCGGGGATAACGGCGCCGGCACGTCCGTCAGGAAGACGCCTGCAGGTGAAGGTGCGGCGGCTCGCGTCGTCGTGTTGACGGAGGGCGGCAATAGCGGTGACGAGTTTAAATGTGGAGCCGGGCGGATATTCGCCATAGCGGGCGCGGTCAATGGGATCAGCGGGCGAAGCATCGGGCCAACTCACGAGGGCGAGCACATCGCCAGTGGCCGGGTTGAGCGCCAGAAGTGCTCCTTTCTTTTGGGTCTTCGCCTCGCTGAGGTTCGCGGGCTCATCGCTTGCCTCGGAATGCGGCGCCAGATGCTGCTCAAGAATGGCCCGAGCTCTCAATTGCAGGCGGATATCGATGGTGCTATGGACATTTCGGTCGCGCGCTAAAAGCGCCTGGAGCGCGGGATTGTTGGCCTGGTGGCGATAGCGGATCAAGGGTGCGAGATCGCGCAGGTTTTTGTAGCCTTGCAGCTTGGCATTCGAATCGTGTTCGATGAACGAAGCGTTGGTTGCGTGGAAGCGATCGCCGGTGCGCCAATCGCCGAGTAACTGGAGCGTCACTGGGCCGAAGGGATAGTAGCGCGAATCGGTGGGCGACGACTTATATAGATCGGTAGCCGGGTGGAGCTCGTTCCAATGGCTGGTGGCGAGCAGGACGCCGTTGCGGTCATAGATATCGCCGCGCGGGATCATGGCGGCGAGGAGATTCAGACGCGGATTGTGTTCCGGCCGCTTCACTCGATCGCTGGCATAGACCAGCGTGTCTTTAGCCAGCAGGTCATCGTCGTGTACTGCTTCGATCGAGACAGCGCGAAGAAGCAGGAGGGCAACGCAGACGCTGAACACGACAGCCAAAGCGCGCACCGGTTTGACAAAGGGAGCCTGCTTCGGTTTCACCGGCGCGCGCGCGGATTGATTCGAGATCGCGACCAATATGGCAAAGATGAAGAAGTTCGAGAGCATTGCCGTATTGCCGGAGCTGAGGAACGGTGAAACTACGCCGGAAAGCGGAATCGCACCCAGCACGCCCGCCGAGATGAGCAGCATTTCAAGCGTGATGAGCGTTCCGAGGCCGAGGGCGAGAAACATCAGGTATTCGTTGGCGGCATGCAGCGCAATACGGAAGCAGCGGATGATCAGGAGACTGAAGAGGAGAGCGATGGAGAGCGTGCCGCCGAGTCCCCATTCTTCGGCGATGGCGGGC
Source organism: Terriglobia bacterium (assembly GCA_963767485.1). GTDB lineage: Bacteria > Acidobacteriota > Terriglobia > Bryobacterales > Bryobacteraceae > Bog-105. Next base: position 89,484 of record CAVYDZ010000012.1, read on the forward strand.
AGGATGAGATCAGTATGACCGGCGGGGATGACGGAAGGATCGCCCCACCCGGGGCCGGAACCCCATGGGCCGCCCGTAGCGAATGCCCAGAGCGATTGGGCAAGCTGATCTCCGCCGCGCACATCGTTGTTCCAGGGAGAGAGCCACATAGAGACGCGATCGGCGACGGTATGGGGCGTGCCGTAGTGATACCCGACAATCACTCCGGCTACGAGCACAAGAATGCCCAGGGAAGCCAGCGCGGCGCGGCGGCGCGCTACGGCAAACATGGCGAGAAACAGCATGCCGATGACGAGGGCTGGACCCATGTCTTTCAGCACAAAGAAAATCACCAGCGCGCAGCTTACCGCGATCATTACCGGCAGAGCGTGGCCGATTCTGGGCAGCTCCAGCCAGCGCAGCCAATGTGGCACGAAGCGTTTCTGCTGAAGCTCGCGCAGGCGCTCCCAATTGCGGGCGAAGTACGCGGCCAAAAAGAAGACGAGCAGAATTTTGATGAGCTCGACGGGCTGGAATGGGCCAAGATTCACGTGCGCGTCGCTCCCGGTTGGGCCGGAGCCGAAAACCACTAACGCGCCGTAGAGGCCGAGCGCGGCAAACAAGGGCGTGTAGGTAAGCGCTTCGAATTTTCGAGGCTGGAAGATTTTGAAAAGCGGCAACAGCAGAACGGCACAACCAATGACCACGCCGATGGCAAATTTGCGAAATTCGAGAGTGTCGCGCAAGGGATCGCGCAAGCTGACCATCAGGATGAGAGCGATGCCGGTGAGCAGGTGAATGGCGGGCAGGATGAAGGGATCGCCTTTAAATTTCCGGGCTCGCCATGCGAGGTGAACGAGCCAGAATGCTGCAAGGTAGATGGCTGACCAGAGCACAAAAACCCGGCAGAACTCGGCGGGGGTGCGCACGATAAAAACTGGCTTGAGGCGGCTGAGCCAGTGGGGGCCCGAGCGCAGACGGTTAAGGGCGCCCACATTGGGAAGCGGGGGATGCGTGGCAAGGTAATCGTGCAGGCGTCCGGCATCGTCCGGGAATGAGGTTGCGAGCGCGGCGGAGAGTTGGGCAAGGGAGGGCCGGGCATTGAGGTTGAGTAGCTGGCCGGAACGCAATTCGTTTTGCGCGCCGGCGAAGCTCGTCGATTTCGCCAGGAATACGAGCAGGAGCCCAAGCGCGATCAAGATGGAAGCGCCCGCCAGCCAAATCGCTTCCGAGCGCCGCTCGTTGAATGCGGAACCTGTTCCGAGCGAAAGGCGCTGCGCAACGGTTTCTTCGGCCCGGCGGGTGAGTGCCACGTTGCTACCGCCGCCGGAACCAGAATGAACTTTTGCCGAAGCGCACTTTCAGCAACAGCGAAGAACGTTTGGGGGCAGGAGCGGGAAGCTGCGCCATTTCAAGCGAGGCTTCCTGATTCAGATCAGCGGCAACTCTATCGAGCGCTGCATCAACGGTACCGAATCCGGCAATCGGTTCGTAGAGATTGCGGGCGCGTTCGAGATCGCTGCGGGCGAGTCGCCGCCAGTTCGCGAGCTGCGCGGGGGATGCATCTTTTTTCTGAGAGGACGCGCGCTGCAGGTTGCGACCAGCGCGAAATAGGTAGGCGTCCGCTTCTTCTTCGAGTTCACGCGGCCCGAGTCGATACCCGAGCAGTTGCGCTTGATGGAATTCGGCGAGACCGGCCCCAACGTTGTGCCATTCGGAGAAATCAAGGCGTGCCAGTGCGAGGCGCGGGTCGGCCGAACGGGGCAGCAGAGCGGCGGCACGGGAAAACTCCCGATAGCTCTGAACCAGGGCGGGTTCGCTTCGATCCCCATCGAGCGTGAGATATCCGTTCACCAGATACAATTCGCCCAGACTCTTCCGATTCTTTGGATCGAGCGAAAGCGCGTCAAGCAGGCAGCGTTTGGCTTGCTGCCAATCGGCTCGATTGATGGACTGGCTGGAGGATTGGCGGAAGCGAGTAATCAATCCGGCGGCCGAATTGACGAGGTTGCGATCGAGCGTTCTCTCAATCGCGGGGATATTTAAAAACTGACGCTCCCAGGCGCTCACGTTATTGAGAGAGCGATAAACCATCCAGTCGCGGGCGAGGACGCCGGGATCGGATTGAACGTAATCCTTGGGGGCCGTAATGCCATGCGTTAGACGCTTTGCCTGAACGTAATACGTAGCGGGAATCAGCAGAAGCACGCCGACTAACAAACCGGCGAGCAGCGCGATTGCCAGACTGCCGCGGGAAACGCTCTTCTTCGCCGGCGCTTTTTGAGCGACAGGCTTCACCCGAACTACGGTGGTTTGGATCGCGATCCGCTTTGGCGCGTTTCGGGTCGCGAGAAACGCCTGGAGATCGGTCTCGAATTCAGCGGCGGAACGGTAGCGCTTCGCGATGTCGGCGGCCAGGCCTTTCAGCACGATCGTTTTGAGACGCGACGGACAGTCGGCGGGCAATACGAAAGCTGCTTTGCGCGATTGGATCAGCAGCTCGAGCTCGCGCGTGTCGGCGGCCTGGAAGGGAGGAACGCCCGCGATCATTTCGTATAGCGTGACGGCGAGCGCCCATAAGTCGGAGTGAATATCAACCTGCGAGTTACGCAGGCGCTCGGGCGAACAGTAGCTGGGGCTCCCGAGCTGATGCTGGGTGAGGCTGTGCCCAGCGCGGATCAGCTTGGCGATGCCGAAATCGAGCAGACGCAATTCATCGTGCGCACCGACCTGAATGTTCGAAGGCTTGATATCGCCATGCACGACGGCGGTTTTCTGTTCGGGCGTGGAGAGGAAGCCGTGCAGGGTGCGAAGCTGGCTGCAGATTTCGGCCGCGAGACGGGCGGCACGGCGGGGTTCGATGGTGCGCTCGGCACGTAAGACTTCGGCAATGGTGCGGCCGGGGAAATACTGCATGGCGACAAAGAAGCAGCCGCCGAGCTCACCCGTTTCATAGATCTCGAGCACTCGTTTGTCGCGGCTGTGCAGTTTGCGCTGCAGTTCCGCGCCGCGCTGTTCGGCTTCGATCGCGAGCCGGTTCGATTCGCCGGGAGACCGCTCGATGATCTTTAAAACGACGCGGCGATTGAGTTCGGGATGATAGGCCAGATAGACATCGGCCATGCCGCGCCCGAGCCGCTCGAGCAACTCGTACTTACCGAAGTTCTGCTCGAGAACCGAACTGCTTTCACGCGCCGGGGCCATTAGAGAATCGATCATTAGCGAATCCACTCCCTCAATTCTGTCGAAAGTTTGAGAATTGCCGCTGTTCTATTTTGCCAGGCAATGGCTAGCAGAAGTGCCAGGAGCAGACCGGCAAGGAGGTACCAGGTGCTGCGCCGGCGGAAAAGCGGAGGGCGGCGCGCCAGGCGCACGCGCGTGATCGCATGGCGCGATTGCCCGGAAAACGAGGTCGGTTTCGGAAACTCCGGACCGGCGAAGAATATGGCGGTGATATTGTCCGATCCACCGCCCGCATTTGCAGCCGAGACCAGTTGCTCGGCCGCGATCTGCGGATCGGCGCCATATTGTCGGATCAGCCCCGCAATTTCGCTCGACCTTAACGCGTCGCTGAGGCCATCGCTGCAGAGCAGAAAAGCATCGGCGGGGGACCAGGGGATCGTGCTGGTTTCGACGAAATCGCTCTCGTTCGGGTTTCGTCGCTTTGAGCCGACGTCGCGTGAGACCTGGTGGCGGGCGGGGTGACGCATGGCAGCGAATTCGTCGAGCAATCCCCGATCTTCCTCGATGCCGACAGGCGAGTGGTCGGATGTGAGCTTGCACAGTTTGCCTTCGCGGAAAATGTAGAGCCGCGAATCGCCGACATGTCCCCAACTAATCGATTCCGAATCAACGAGAACGAGCGTGAGCACGCACGCCATGCCGCGCCACTCGGCATTCGTCTCCGCGAGGTCGAAAATTCGGTTATTCGCCTGAGCGATGGCGCGGCGGATATCGGACTGGAGGTCGGCCGTCCGCTGCTCCAAGCTATCGAGGATCGCACTGCGAGCGGTTTCAGCGGCGATTTCGCCGGCCGCGTGTCCACCCATACCGTCTACGACTAGGAAGACTCCGCTGCTGGAGTCGGCAAACAGGCGGTCTTCGTTGACAGCTCGGGAACGGCCGGGGTGGGTGCAGGATCCGGAGCGCACAGCAGATGGGCTTTTCGCGCTAACGGTCATGACGCCACGCTTTCCAGGCAAACACGAGCGTGAAGAGAACGAACAGAATGAGGAATGGTACGTGCGCGTAGTAAAGGAATTTCATGCACGCACTTCGAAGGCAATGGTAAGAACTTCGGCCAGGCCGATACGCGCGCTGTCCGGCAGCACATCCTCCGCGCCCTTGGTAAGCCGCTTGCCATTCAACCAGGTTCCGTTGGTGCTGCCGTCTGTAATAGTGAAGGCGCCGGTAGCGGGATTTCTGCGGATAACGAGGTGCTCGCGCGAGATTTCCGAACCGGCTTGGAGGACGAGATCGACCGATTGCTGGTCGCCACCCCGGCCGACACTCACTTGATTGGTTGTCATCAGGTACGTTTGGGGACCTGACTCATCTTCGAAATGCAAGACGGCGTGAACAGGGGGGGCTGAGTTTGCAAGACGAGTGGAGCGGTCGCCGATGCGCTGGGTGACGGAGGGCTCGCGGCCGATCAAGGTGGTCTTGGTTCCGCGGAAACCCGGCGTTTCGGTCTCGCTTAATTCCGAGTGGATTTCGACGTCGCCGGATGGGACCTCGGGATCGGGAAGGAATTCGATATCCCATTCAGTGCAGGCGATCCGGTATTCTTTCGCGGTGTGCGGGCGTTTGCGAAATCCCGAGCTCGCCTCGACGCGATTGAGTTCGCCGACGCGGGCGCGCAGGGCACGCCGGGCATCGTCAGCGACGACCGGCAGGACGCCGCGAAGCTTGGCGTAGTCCGCGGGATTCAGGAAAACAGTGAAGCAGCAGGGGAGCAGAACGGCGTAGGCCATTTCAAAACGGCCCAGCTCCATGTTGCGAATGAGTTCGGCCGCGACGATTTTTCCGCTGAGCTGCAACTCGCTCCGAGTGATGTTCTGGGCTTCCGGCATCAATAATCTGTTTTGGAGAAATCGTACCTCAAATCGAACCAGAGCGGGGGAACGGCCGAGCGACTCACTCTCTGTTTTGAAAAAAAGCGAGAGACTTGACAGCGTTGTTAGACTGTTGACTTAGAGGCCAGCGAGGCCGATTTTTGGTGTACGATACGGAATTAAGCACATACCGTATGATTGGGCGCGAAGACTTCGATCCACTTGCTCCGCAGCGGGAAGCGGCGATCTTTTACGGCCTTTTCCTGCGTGGACACTCGGCCGATGATCTGCGCCGGGATATCGATGTGCCGCGTCCGCTGCTGAACAAGTGGCTGCAACCGCGCCGCTACGAGGAAGGCTTTCGGGATTCGCTGCGCGAGATGTACACCTACCGCAAGAAAGTACTGGCTATCTTCGACGAACTGGTGTTGAAGGAAAAGCATAGGTTGCGAGTAAATTAACTGGTTACCGGCTACAGAAAACGATAGCCTGCATCTGCCCTAGTAAGAACACAGGGCTCCAGAGATTACCGGGTGTTGCGATTTTCTTCTCACTACGGTGAGAATTTTTGCCTTTCTCCGGAACCTACACACAAAGCGGCTCGCAATAGAGAGCCAAAAACAAGCTGGAATGGCTATCCAAGAGATTGGGTGCAAAATTGCATGCGGGTCATGCTATGATTCGAAGACTCGAAACGCACCACAGCTGCCATGCACGTGTCCGTACTGGTAAACCGTCGCTGATACGCGATGGCAAATTGTGGTACCGTTGATGAACCTTTTAGAAAAGTGCTACGTCTAAACGGAAGACTCGGCTGCTTCGAACCAACTTTTTAAGATGAGCGAGCTGGTCAGTAACTAAGGAGAAAGATAATGACGAAGAATGAGATGAATAACTTCAAAAAGATCCTGCAGACAAAACAGGACGAGCTGGAACGGATCGTGCGGAATCGCGACGCCATTGCCATTGAAAAGAGCGCGGATGCTCTCGATGAAGTGCAGCACGCCTCCGAGCGAGAACTGGCGATTCGGAATTTAGACCGAGAATCCAACTTGCTTCGCAACGTTCGCTCAGCACTTCGCCGGATTGAAGACGGATCGTTTGGAGTTTGCCTGCATTGCGAAGAAGAGATCAGCCCCAAGCGATTGGCCGCGGTGCCGTGGGCTCCGTATTGTATTCAATGCCAGGAACAGGCAGATAAGAATCAAGCGGACGGTGAAGAAATGTTCGACGACATGCTGGTAAATGCCGCCTAGCCTACTGACCGACTTGTCCGGGCTGTGAGCTCATCCTGAAAAAATCAGCGATAAGTATCGCGGCCCGGAATCAAAACTTCCCTCCATTTTCCCGCTCATCTTTACCACTCCGGTAACTTTTCTCCTGCACGCTTCGCCTCCGTCATAAGCAGGAAGAGTTGCGTGAATAAGCTATACCCGATTCTATTTACTTTTGCCGCCCTAGCGTGCCAGGGCGCGAGTCAGGCGCCATCTGCGCCGACTGCCAAGCCGACCGAGCATGTGCTCGGCACAATCACTTCCATCGATCCGGCAACGCACAGCGTTGTCGTCAAAGCTGACAAATCGAGCACAGAGCAAACAGTCCTCCTGGCAGACACGAAGACCCTACTTAAGGTAGAGCCGGGCGCCAAGGATTTAAAAAGCGCAGTGCGCATCACGGCAGATCAACTCGCGGTAGGCGACCGGGTAGATGTTCGAGGATTTAAGTCGGCTGAAGATCCCACCAAGATTGCGGCGCGCAGCGTAGTTTTGATGTCAGGCCGCGATTTGGAAGCGGCGCATGCCGCGCAAGAGGCAGAATGGCAGCACAGCACGGCGGGCGTGATCACGGCAGTAGACGCTTTGAAAGGTACCGTTAATATCAACGAGCGTTCAGCCGCTGGTTTGAAACCGGTAGTTATCCAGACTACGCAGCAAACCGAATTCACGCGCTACTCTCCGGAAAACCCGAACACCCCGGCTCGATCTCAAATAAGCCAGCTCCAAACCGGCGATCATGTGCGGGTGATTGGAGATGCGAATCCGGACGGGGCAACCATTACTGCCCGGAAATTATATTCGGGCGCGTTTCGCATTTTGAACGGCATCATTGTTTCCATTTCGCCGGACGGCAAAGAATTTACCATTCGTGATTTAGCGAGCAAGAAGCCGGAGACGGTTCAGTTGAATGAGAGTTCCTCCATTCATAAGCTCCCGCCCGAGATGGCGGCGCGACTGGCACAGCACGCCGGCGCGGGAGCCCACACGGGCGGTCCGCCACAAGGGAATCCGGAGCAAGCCTCGGCCGCGGGACAGTCCGGAATGCACCGGGCTGGAGGCGGGGATATTTCGGCGATGATCGAGCGTTTACCTAAAATTTCGTTATCCGATCTAAAGCCCGGCGAGGCGGTGGTGATTTCGGGCGTTTTGGATGGAGCAACATTACTCGCGAAGAACGTGATTGCAGGAGTGGAGCCGATTTTGAGAGCGGCTCCGGCAGGGCGGCAGCGAAGCGGCGGCGGCGAATCCGCCGGAGGCGATTGGGGTTTGGGCGACGAGATGTCCGCGCCGCAGTAGCTAAACCAGCAGTCTCATTACATTTTTCAGTGGAGAGGGAATGATTCTTAGAAGTCTACGTGTGTTACTCGCGGCCGCAAGCGCCGTTGCGCTAATGGGAGGCCAAACGGCCACTCCGCCGGCGGCCCCGGGTCAGTCGTCGACCCAACGCACGATTCCGGCCGGCAGCAGCACGGTACGAGGAACAGTAAAGGACGCGAGCGGCGCAGTGGTGCCGGGAGCCAAGGTGACCTTGACCGATGCGAACGATGCTACTCGGACGGTGATGTCATCCGGCGACGGAGCGTACGTATTCCACGGAATTGCGCCCGGGACTTATAGCGTTTCCGCCACCTTCAGCGGCTTGCAGCAGCAGACACCGTTAGCTGTCAGCCTGGCGCCAGGGCAATCGACGACCGCCAACATTACGCTGGCAGTGCAGACGCAAAAGCAAGTGGTGACCGTGACCGATACAACCACGAACGTGGTGAGCACGGAAGCGGCGAACAATGCGAGTGCGCTGGTTTTGAAAAAGGAGGACTTGGACGCGCTGCCGGACGATCCGGATGATATGCAGGCGGATCTGGCCGCGCTGGCGGGCCCGGCGGCCGGGCCGGGAGGCAATCAGATTTTCATTGATGGTTTTACCGGAGGGCGTTTGCCGCCTAAAGCCTCCATTCGCGAGATTCGCATCAACTCGAATCCGTTTTCCGCCGAATTCGACAAGCTCGGCTATGGCCGCATTCAGATCTTTACCAAGCCCGGTTCGGATAAGTTCCACGGGCAAGGATATTACAACATCAGCGACGATGTCTGGAATTCGCGCAATCCGTTTCTCTCGGTGAACCCGCCTTTCCGGACCCAGCTTTTCGGCGGAAATATAAGCGGCCCGCTGTCGAAGAAGGCAAGCTTTTTCCTGGACGTCGAACGGCGTAACATCGACGACAACGGAATCAACACAGCCAGCCTGCCGGACAACGGTATGACGGGTTATTCGTCGTACCAGAATTACTTCCCGACGCCGCAGCGGCGCACGACCGTCAGCCCGCGGATCGATTACCAGTTAAACGCGAAAAATACGCTGAGCTTCCGTTATGGGTGGCTGGATAACGAGCACGTGGTGGCCGGGATCAGTGCGTTTAACATTCCTTCGCTATCGGTCCAAGATCCGAATGGCGGCACGATCCAGTATCCGAGCAGCGGGTACAGCTCGTCCTCGATTGAACAAACTTTTCGGGCGGTGGACACCATGGTGCTGAATGCGAAGGCGATCAACGAAACGCGGTTTCAGTTCGATCGCGAGAACTCAACGGAGGCGAGTCTGAGCCAAGGCCCGCAGTTATCGGTAGGGCAGGCGTTTACGGCGGGCGGCTCAGGCTACAGCACAGTGGGATTCCCCAATACCTACGACACGCAAAACAACTACGAACTGCAAAATTACACCTCGGTCACCTGGGGCGCCCACACGACCAAAGCGGGCATTCGCATTCGAACCGACGTGCTGTCGGATTCGAGCCCGAAAGGTTTTAATGGATCGTACTCGTTTCTCGGCGGAACTTTTCCCAGGCTCGACGCTGACTTAGTGCCTGTTGCTGGTCAGACGGAGCATCTGCTCTCGATCGACCAGTATCTGCTTACCGAACAACTTCTGGCGAAAGGGTTGTCGAGCGAGCAGGTCACAGCAATGGGCTATGGGCCTTCGAAATACCAGGTGAACGTGGGGAATCCGTACCTGAGCTTCTATCAGATGGATTTCGGCCCGTTTGTACAGGATGACTGGAAGGTGCGGCCGAATCTCACGCTGAGCTTCGGGCTACGTTGGGAATCGCAAACGAATATCAACGATAAGAACGACTGGGCTCCGCGCTTCGCCTTCGCGTGGTCGCCGGATGGGCGCGGCCCGAACAGCCGTCCAAAGACCGTGATTCGCGGCGGGTGGGGTTATTTCTACGATCGCTTCTCGATTGGCAACGTGGAGACTGCGTACCGTTATAACCAGGAGGCCGGCAGCCAGACCGCCTACACATTGAATAATCCGGCAATGTACAACGCCAGTTTCGACACGCCGATACCGCTGGCCGATTTAACAACCACCGCGGCTGCGAATGCGGCGCAGCGTTATCAAATCGACAGTAGCTTGAGAGCGCCGCGACTGATGCAAACGGCAATTTCGGTTGAACGGCAGCTTTTTTCGCACACGACGTTCAACGCAAATTTTGTGAATTCGCGCGGCACCCATGAACTGCGCACGGTAGATATCAACGCGCCGGTTCCGATCGCGGGAGCTCTGCCTCCGGGTGCGCAGAATGCGGGATATGTTGGCACGCGGCCTTACGGGGATATTGGAGACATTTACAACTTCGAATCCGACGGAATTTTCAAGCAGAACCAAGTGGTGCTGGGCGTAAACAGCCAGGCGGGGAAATGGCTGAGACTGTTCAGCCGGTACTCCTATAACGATGCGCACAGCGATACCGACGGGCTCGGCACGTTACCCGCCAACCCTTATAACTTTGCGGCCGACTGGGGGCGCTCGTCACTCAATATTGAACAGAGCTTATTCTTCGGAGGCTCGCTGTCGACGCGCTGGGGACTGCGCTTTTCTCCGTTCCTGGTAGCTCGTACAGGGATTCCGTACAACATAACGACTGGCACCGATTTATATGCACAGGGTTCAGTCACGCCGACAGCGCGGCCTTCGGTTGTGGACTTTACCACTCCCTATCCCTCCCCATTCGGTTATCTGAATCCCAATCCGCTGGTTGCTCCCCCCGGAGTCAATAACATGATCGTGCGCAATGCGGCGACCGGGCCGGGCTTCATAGGGCTAAATTTGCGCGTTAGCAAGACCTGGGGCTTCGGGACGACAAAGTTTGCCGGACCTTCCGGCGGAGCTCGTGCGGGCGGACATGGAAGAGGCTTCGGCGGGTTCGATAACTCGGAGCATCGTTACAATCTCACGCTTGGCATCAATGCGCGGAATATCTTAAATCACGAAAACTTAAACACGCCAAACGGGGCGCTCACCTCACCGTATTTTCTGGAATCCACAGGAATCACGGGCGGGTATGGCGCCGAGTCGACCGCGAGCAATCAGCGGCGAATCGATTTGCAATTGCGGTTTTCGTTCTAGCGGCGGAATTACCGCGGGGCGGCTTCGAGCGTGAGTACTTCGAAGGGCTGCAAGGTAATCGCACGTGCGCCGTTTCCGGCCAGTTCGAATGCAGGCTCGGACGCTTGTTTCCAGACGCTTGTGAATTTCCAACGCTTCGATGTATGCGGCGGAAGCTCAAAGTCATTCGCCGGATGCAGGGTAAAGCGTTGCTCCCGTTCACTCGGATTGCGCAGTGTCACGATCCCTTTGCGCGGCGTCCAGGCGGCCCAGCCGTACACTTCGAGCAACGCCGGATCGCCCCCAAGCCAGTGGACGTCTTTCAGAACATCCGCATTCGTCCGCGACCATTTCGCCGCTTCGGCCAGAGTGTCCCAATCTTCGTTCGAGAGCAAAGCCGGAGTGATATAGAGTTCCTGCACGCCCGTGCCAGTTCCGAAATAATCGTGCACCTCGCTCGGGAAATCGTTTTGCGGATCGGTGTTGAGATGTCGCGCGCTTTTGGCATAAATAATGCCGTGCAGCATTACCGAATTCAGCGGGTATAACGGACCGGCGAGGGCGACGCCGTTGTAGAGATCTGCATCGCGATAGGTGATCCACTTCTGACGCCAGGAACCAACGCCAGCGAAGTCGTGGTCATCGCCGCCGCGCCAGATGGAGTCGGAGTAGTCAAGCCAGAATGGCGACGGATATGTACCGGTAGTGAGATTCACAAAGATATTAGGATTGGCTTTGCGCATGTCTTCGATCAGCGAAATCGCCGCGGCAAAGTCACTGTCGAACGCACTGCCTTTCACTGCGTAATCCGTATTGCCGGTGCCGTCGATTTTGAATTGGTTAATGCCGTATTCGGAAATCATGCGCATGCACGTGTCATGAAACAGCTTGTAATACTTTGGCCCGGAGAGCGCAAAACCGCCCTGGTTTTCTTCGTAGCCCTGCTCTTTGCCGATTGCGAGGCGCTGGGCGCGAGGCTTGCCGTAACCGCCCCAGGGCGAGAGCCAGACGCCCGGCGCTGAGCCGAATTTTGCCAGCTCTTCCCTTACTTTATGGAATCCATCGGGAAAGCCCGCGTTAAATTGCCACAAGGTGCTTGTGTTATCCCAGCCGTCGTCGAACATGAACGAATCGAGCGTCACGCCGCGCTTTCTGACGAGTTCTTCCCCCAGCGCATCGATGGTCTTCAAAGCAGATGCCTCGTCATAGCGGCTAAAAAACCCTAAGTCGTACCAGGTGTTGTAGTGCAGAAACGTGCGGTAAGGATGGGCGCGCTCGCGATCGACGTAAGCAAGGAAGTCCCGGCGCAATTGTCCCGGGCGAGTCGTGCCGATTACAGAAGAATAGTGGACGGTCTGGCCGGCGCGCAGCGGGAGTTCACGAAATATTTCGCTCACCGCGCGTCCGTTGGACACTTTGGAATCGGCCAGGGGATGCTCGAAGGCGAGGAACTCCTGGCCGGCGACAATGGGCGAACCTTTAACAGTCCCGACGACTTCCGCGCCCGGCAGATCTGTCTCCACCAACCGGATGCTGGTTGCGCGAACGTCGCCTTTTGTCGCGTGCAGATCGATTTCCTGCCGTATGTAACGGGAACCGTCGCGTAGAATGCCGCGCCATAGGATTTCTAGGCCACTGGCTTCATCCGCGAGATGTACCTGCAAAGCTAAGCCATCCTCGTGCTCGGCGAGTCTGGGTGAAGCGGCGTCAGCGTGTAGGCGCACGAGTTCGGGGTTTCCTTCGACCGCCAGGTTCGAGGCTTTCAATGGGGCGCCTTCCGAAACGGTGATCGTGAACGCGTCCGGGGCAAGGCGGATTGTGACATCGTTGAGCTTATCGGAGAATGCGTCCGTATAGAAACGGCCGTTCGCAATATGCCACTCGGCTTTTACGGAATCGTTTTCTAAAGCAAGGCGACCGTTCGATGTACGTCCCTCGGCATGCACCGCCGCCCACGCCTGGGGCGTAGCCGCAGCTGCGAGAAGCGCCGCATAGATTCTCATTTTGCGTTTCATTGCACTTGCTATATTCTTGGCACATGCGAACTTTATTGCCGCTTTGTCTTTTGCTGACATCGACGTTGGCCGCCGCTCCGGAAGCGGGCGGCTGGAAACAGCTATTCAACGGCAAAGATCTGAACGGCTGGAAACATGTTGGTCCAGGCGGCATGACGGTCGATCCCGACGGATTGATGCGCACGCACGGCGGCATGGGGCTGCTCTACTGGACGGGCGGCCCGATAGGCGACTGCGTTCTTCGTGTGGTCTATCGCATGCGCGATGAGAACGACAATTCCGGTGTTTTCATTCGCATTCCCACGGCCCCTACGGAGCCCTGGATGCCGGTGAATAAAGGGTATGAGGTGCAAATCGATAATCACCCGGAACGCGGCGGGGAAGACGAATATCACGTAACGGGGACGCTCTACTCGCTGACGAAGCCGCTGGCGAAGCCGGGCAAACCGGGCCCGGAGTGGAACACCATGGAAATCACGCTCGAAGGTCCCCGCACCATCGTAGTTGTGAACGGTCAAAAAGTCACCGACTACACCGAGGGCCAACCTGTGCCTCCCAAGAAACTGAGCTATGAACCGGACCGCGGACGCCGTCCGGATAAAGGCTGGTTCGGACTGCAGAATCATAGCGACAACGACATCGTTTTCTTCAAAGAGGTCGCGATCCGGCCGCTGAAATCAGGCTCGTCGAGCGAATAGTTGCGACTGCCTCCCGATAGCGGACAGTCTCCCGGAGAAGCCTCGGCCACTCTCGAACGGGGCATGAGCCTGTTCCCTGCCCTGGCAGCGAATATGCTGCAGATGGTTGGGGTCGGGCCGTTTCTGACCATTCCCCTAATCCTCGGGACGATGCACGGGCCTCAGGCGCTCGCAGGCTGGGTGCTCGGCGCTGTGCTCGCCCTTTGCGATGGTTTGGTCTGGGCCGAATTGGGTGCGGCTATGCCAGGTTCGGGCGGTTCGTACGAATACTTGCAGCAGGGCTTCGGGCGGCAATCCCTGGGCCGGCTGATGGGATTCCTATTTCTCTGGCAAGTAATGCTGGCCGCTCCGCTAACGGCAGCCTCGGGTGCTGTCGGCTTTGCGGATTACACGCGCTATCTTTATCCTGCGCTCAATGGAACGGGACAGATCGTGCTGGCTGTTGCCGTCTGCGCCGCCTCGACCTGGATTCTCTATCGCGATATCAAATCAATCGGCAAGATATCGACGGTTTTCTGGATTGGCCTGATGGTGACGATCGGCATCATCATCTGGGGCGGCGCGACTCATTTTCAACCACGGCTGGCGTTTGCGTTTCCGCCGGGAGCGTTTCATCTTTCGCACTCATTTTTCGTCGGCTTAGGGGCAGCCACGTTGATCAGCATGTACGATTACAGCGGCTATTTCACGGTCTGCCTGATTGGAGGCGAGATTAAGCGGCCCTCTACAACCATTCCGCGCGCAATTTTGCTTTCGATTGCGATTTTAGCCGTACTATATATCGCGATGAGTCTATCGATCATTGGGGTTGTTCCCTGGAAGGAGGCGGCGCAATCTGGCGCGATTGTATCGGATTTCATGCAGCGGCTCTACGGCAACCGCGCGGCGGCTTGCATGACGGTTCTGATCTTGTTTGTCGCGTTTGCGTCGGTATTCTGCGTGTTGCTTGGCTATACCCGCGTGCCGTTCGCCGCCGCCGCCGAGGGGCGGTTTTTCCCGGCATTTGCGCGCGTGCACAAAACCAAACATTTTCCGGCGTTCTCGGTGGTGTTCATGGGCGTGGCGTCGGCGATCGCTTGTTTATTGACGCTCGAGCAACTAATCAAAGAGCTGATCATCGTGCAGATTCTGACGCAGTTCGCCGCGCAGTGCGTGGCGGTGGTGCTCATTCGCCGGCGCCGAAAAGAAATCGCGCGGCCGTTTTCCATGCCCCTGTATCCGCTTCCTGTGATTCTGGCACTGCTCGGATGGCTCTACATCCTGGTGACCAGCGAATGGATTTACGTGGTAGCCGGATTGATATTGCTCGCTCTCGGGGTGATCGCATACTTGTGGCGGGCGCACGGTTTAGAGGAGTGGCCGTGGGCCGCACGACTGGCCACGAATGAAGATGGAATCTGACAAAAGTAAACGCGTTGTTCTATGGCTGGTGCTTCTCCTTCTCGCAGCGGGAGTGGTTTTCTTTGTGTCCCGCTCGCGCCGTTCACCCCGCCCGGCACCGGCACAACAACCTGCCGCCACTAACAAGCCAATTACAGGACCCACCCCTGCTGGCGGATCGCCGACCGAGCCGACCAACGTATACGCCCACAATTTGTTGCTGCGAAAAGGGCCGGACTTTCGGATTTATGTGCGTTGGTTGCGCGGGCAATTAGTTCGTGCGAAGAAGAATGTGGATCCGTCTTTCGATGATACGAATTCATTCTTTATCGATATCCAGACGGGAGTTATCCGCGCTAACGTCGGAGACATTTGCAATTACTTAAACAAGGACACCGCCTCGGGTTCCCCACTGAAGAATATCAAGATTTCCGGCGATGGCGAGCAAGTTACAATTTCCGGCACGCTGCACAAAGTAATTCCGATTCCGATTGCCATCAGTGGCACCCTGAGCGTGGCAGCAGCGAATAATATTGAACTGCGCGTAACGAAAATCGACGTTCTGAAAGTGCCGGTGAAAGGTCTGCTGGGGAAGTTTCATGTGCAGCTTTCCGATCTGTTTAAAGGAGGCGTTTCGGGCCTTACGGTCACGGGTAACACCATTCTTTTTGATACGCAGCAGCTTCTGCCGCCGCCGCACATACGGGGAACGCTGACGAAGGTGCGCATCAAAAATCCAGATTTAGAAGAGATATACGGCAATGCCAAACAGGACGTAGAAAAAGTCGAACAGTGGAGGAACTTCCTGCGGCTGAGCGGCGGCACCATCGATTTCGGCAAGCTGACGATGCATCATGTGGATCTCATCATGATCGATATCTCGAAAGATGCGTGGTTCGATCTGGATTTGGCGAATTACCAGACACAGTTGGTGAACGGTTACACCCACATGACGCCGCAGGCCGGATTGCAGATCTTCATGCCGGACATGCGCGACGTGCCCCCGAGCAAAGCGAACAAGAATATAAGCATCCAATGGATGAAGAACCGCAATGTTCCACCACCGCCCGAGGTTACGTCAAAGTAAGAGCATGAGTGCTGCCGCTTTGACGCGGGCCCGCCCCTAAGCGATATGTAGTTGCTTCTCCATGTCTTCGAGCGCGATTCCCTTGGTCTCAGGGAACACAAACAGCACTACGAAGAACTGCACCACCATCATGGCGGCGAACAGCACGAACGGTGCGCCCCGAGAATGACTCGCCACTACGGGAAACGTCCACGAAATAATGGCATTCATGAACCAGTGCGTAAAACTGCCCAGGCTCTGCCCCTTCGCGCGTACTACGGTTGGAAATACTTCGCTCAGGAATACCCAGATTACAGCGCCCTGCGAGAACGAGAAGAACGCGATGAATCCCACGAGAAGCCAGACCAGGAGGTTACCGTGTGTATTGCTGAGAAACACGGCAGCTACGCCGCCCAGGCACAGCGCGCATCCCACGGAACCGATCAGCAGAAGAGTCTTGCGTCCCGCTTTATCGATGATGGACATCGCGATAATCGTGGCGATTAAGTTTGTGAAACCGATCAGCACCGCTTGCAAATCGCCCGACACCTTACTGAACCCGGCCCGTGCAAAGATATCGTTCAAGTAGTACAAAATCGCGTTTATGCCGGAAAGCTGGTTGAATGCTGCGACCGCAATTGCCAGGAAAATGGGAAAAGCGAACTTCTTTTGAAACAGGCGCTCCTCACCGCTGCGCCGGTCGGCTTCGATCGATCGAACAATGCCCTGCAACTCACTCTCGACGTTCTCTTCGCCAATTTCGACCAGCACGGAACGTGATTCTTCGATGCGCGACATCTTGGCAAGCCAGCGCGGACTTCTCGGAATCGTGAAGAGCATCCCAAAAAAGAACAGCGCGGGAATGCCGGAGACGCCGAGCATCCAGCGCCATTCCACCGGGCCGAAATTCGCGCGTCCGATCAGGTAATTCGAAAAATAAGCAACAAGAATACCGGCGACTACATTGAACTGAAAGAAGCCGACGAGCCGGCCGCGCAGCCTCGCGGGAGAAATCTCGGCAATATACATCGGACCCAACACCGAAGACCCGCCGATCGCCAGGCCGCCAATAAAGCGAAAGAAGACTAGCGAGTACCAATCCCACGCAAACGCGCAGCCGAGAGCCGAAATAAGATACATCACGGCCAAAATGCGCAAGCTGTCGCGGCGGCCGATCCGGTCGCCCGGGAAACCGGCCGTCAGAGCGCCGATCACAGTGCCGACCAGCGCAATCGCTACCGTTAATCCGAGGCTTGCTGGCGTTAAATGAAAGGCCGTGGTGAGTCCGGCTGTCGTGCCCGCAATCACCGCCGTGTCGAAGCCAAATAGCAATCCGCCTAGCGCCGCGACAACTGTGCTTTTAAGAAGCGCTCCAGTCATGCGGATGCCCTACCGGCCGCCCGCTGCGCCAATACGAGCGAACCTAAGATGCCGGCGCGTCCGGCCAGTTGGGGCGGCTGAATAAAATGCTCCAGTCCACTACCCATCATGCTCGGGTGCTGAACGTAGCCGTTCAGTAATTGATCAAGTTCTCTGCGAATCATCGGGAAGATATGAGTCTGCTGCATCACGCCGCCTCCGAGCAGTATACGTTGCGGCGAAAGCGTGACGGCAAGATTATTAAGCGCGTACGCGATATATTGTGCTTCGAGCGCCCAGGCGGGATGATCGGGAGGCAGCATCAGTGCAATCGCGCCCCAGCGCGCTTGAATGGCTGGACCGCATGCGAGACCTTCGAAGCAATCGCCATGATAGGGACAGTTGCCTGGAAAGGGATCGCGCACCAAATCATGGGGAAGCCGCAGATGCCCCATCTCGGTATGCACCAGCCCATGTGCGATGTGACCGTTGACCATCGCGCCGCCGCCAATTCCTGTTCCGATCGTGATATAGATGGCGTCCGTTAAGCCGCGAGCCGCGCCCCATTGCGCTTCGCCGAGCAGCGCCGCGTTCACATCCGTGTCGAAAGCGACAGGAACGCCTAGGGCGCGTTGCACTGTGCCGGCAAGATCAAAATTTTGCCAACCGGTTTTCGGCGTAGAGGTGATACGGCCATAGGTTGGAGAATCGGGGCGCAGATCGACCGGGCCGAATGAACCAATGCCAATGGCCTCGCATGGATGGCTTGCATCCTGGAAAAAACGAATGACCTCGCGCAGCGTTACATCAGGCGAGGAGGTGGGGAACTGCGCCGTTACAAGGTCTGACGGGCCGCTCCCGATGCCGCAAATAAACTTCGTTCCACCGGCTTCAATCGCGCCGAACATGCTCTAGAGTATATGCAACTCTAGATTGTGCTTTAGCTTTTCAGCTCGCGCAACGTCTTGCCGACGGCGCCCGGCCCGAAATTGACGCGCGCTTGAGCGATCGGGAGACCAACCACTTCAATGCGCTTCAAATCGGTGGTTCCGATCCCAGCAGCTTCGGCCAGCTTCAACGAGTTGTCGCCGCGAATGAAACAGGACTGGCCGCGATCCGCGTTGACGTCGTAGCTCATCACAGCCATGCCAACTGCGTCCACGCAAACCGGATTTGTGCCGGCAATGATCACGCCCGGAGTCATCTTTTCGAGACCCTTAAGCCATGGGCCTTCGCCGCCACGCACCGTCTCCACACCATCGACAATCGCCAGATCCACCGGTCGGATGCCAATCTGATCGACAAGAATCCGAGGGACGCGATAACCGGGATCCCGGGGCGAATCGGGATGCAATTCAGCGTCCACCCCGGCCGGAGCCTTCGTGGTGCCCGTGTGCAGCACGTCGCCGCGCTCCTTGGTCGGATGCTCGTTACCGCTCGGACCGCAGTCGCTGCCGTATAACGAACAAGGCGTATCGCCGAAATTGTTCTTCAACGACATAGTCACCCCAGCGATCCAGTGGTTCTTCAGTTTTGAGAGCGAAACGTACGTATCGCATTCGGTGAACGCAGGGTTGAGGTGATACGCCGGATACATGTAACCGCCCCACGGCACTTTCAAGCGCACGTACTGTTTGTAATCCCCAAGGTTCTGCACGTTTTCCCATTCGACTTTTGTGCCGAGATTGTTGATCGCATTTACGTCGATCCCATAGCGTGCCCACAAACTCAAATCCTGCGAGGCGGGAAAAAAGCTTTCGATAATTCTTACCCTTCGGGCGCCCCCTTTCGCGAACAGGTGCACCACATTCGCCAGCGTTTCGCCATTCGTACGGTAGGGCAAATCGGGAGTAAGAGGAAAGTTTTTCGGATTGCCCGTGAGGTTCAATTTAATCGCGACGGTCTTGCCGCGCACCATTCGATCAATCCCGCCAATCTGCCGGAAAGCATCCGCGAGTTTTGGCTGAAAATTCGCGTAGTCGCGGCAGCGCACAATGGCGACACTCGCGGCCGGGGCCGGCGTGGTGAGAGCATTGCCAAGTTTCGGTAAAGCAAGTGCAGCAGCGGCGCTTGCTCCGGTAGCCAAAACTTCACGGCGTGTGTAAGTAGAAGAACAGGGTCTTCGCATGATGGCGTCCTCTCCTTTACTGTCTCACGTTTGTCCTCCGTTCCTGCACCAACAATTTGCGTTTGCGCTCGAGTCCCCAGCGATAGCCGCCCAGTTGGCCATCACCACGCAACACGCGATGGCACGGAACTACCAGGGCCACGGGATTAGTGGCGCAAGCGTGGCCCACGGCCCTGGCCGCTCCCGGTTTGCCGATAGCCTCGGCCACTTCAGCGTACGAACGTACGCTGCCTGCCGGAATTGTTTGCAGGAATTGCCAGACCCGCCGCTGGAACGCCGTTCCGCGTATATCGAGCGGCAGATCAAGATTCGTTTGGTCGCCGGCCAGATTGCGATTCAGCGCGTGCATCCAGGAATGGAATTGTTCAGGCAAAGGCATTTTTAAGCGAACTAGTTTCGCTGCGCCGAACTCTTTTCGCAAATTCTCGGTCAGGTCTTTTTCGGAGTCGCCAAGCTGCACAAAGCACAATCCGCGATCCGTGGCCGCGATCATCAGCAGGCCAAACGCCGTATGCTCGCTCGCATAGGAGATCTCTACGTTTTGACCGCGCTGCCGGTAGGCAGATGGTGTCATTCCGAGATGCGTATCCACTCGCTCATAGACACCCCGGCTTGAGCCGAATCCGGCGTCGTATAAAGCGTCCGTAACTGATCTATTGCTGCGCAGATTGCTCTTGAACGCTTCCATCCGGCAGGCTTCGACGTATTGCTTAGGCGTTAATCCGACAGCGGCCTTGAACCGCCGCTGCAGATGAAACGGACTCAATCCCGCCCGTTGTGCGAGTTGGCCGAGTTGTAGTGGCTCGCCCGTACTGCTTTGCTGCTGGATATAGGAGCAAAGATCCGAAACCCAGTGGTTTTCAACTTCTCGGTGTTTGGCATCCACAGTTCGATCTTAGTTCCGACCGACAACGCAAGCTATCCGATTCTTGCGGGGGCGTCCGATATCATCGAAATCAACGTGAATCTACCTTTTCTTACCCGGCGCGATCTTTGCAAAGCCTTCGCGGCCGGCGCGGCGCTCCCTTTGTGGGCCGCCCGGCGCCAGCACCATATGTTTCTGGCATTGAATAGCGTGCTGCTTTCGAACCGTGTATCCTGGCCGGAATTTCCGCATATCGCAGCGCAAGCGGGCTTCCCGGGAACCGACATTATGCTGAAACCCGCTATGCAGGCGGGCTCGGACGCCACGAATCAACTGCTGGACCAGCTCAAGCTACTGCCCGCCGCCATCGATTTTGCGGTGGAGTTCCGCAAGGACGAGTCAACGTTTCAAGCGGGGTTGGCCGAGCTGCCGAAGCAAGCTGAGTTTGCCGCCGCGATTGGTTGCCCGCGCATGGTGACCTACATCATGTCGTCGAGCAACACGCCCAAAGCAGAGCTTCGGCAACTCTATAAACAACGTTTCACAAAATGTGCCGAAGTGCTCGCGAAATCGAATGTCCGGCTTGGTCTCGAATTTCTCGGTCCGTTGCAATTCCGAAAATTGTTTAAGTACGAGTTCATCTGGCGCATGAACGAGATGCTCGAATTTGCCAAAGAGTGCGGCCCGAATGTAGGATTGCTGCTCGATGCGTGGCATTGGCATCTTTCGGGCGCGACCACCGAAGATATCATTCACGCTGGCCGCGAGCGCATTGTGCATGTCCATTTCGATGACGCGCCGAATTTGCCGCCCGAACAAATCAGAGACGATCACCGTTTGCTGCCCGGGGAAGGCGTGATCAACCTGACGGGCTTCCTGCAAGCTCTGCAAAAAATCGGCTATACCGATGCGTTGAGCGTAGAAGTTTTCGGTCGCTTGAAAGGTGTCCCGCCATTACAGGCGGCGAAGATGGGCTACGAAGCGTCTCTAAACGTTTTTAAAAAAGCAGGTGTGCCCGAAGGGCCAATGTAAGCACCGAAATCGCAAAGCGTGCGGGAGCAGACTAGTCGAACAGTGATCTTTGCATTGCCCGGCCGCTTACCATCCTGCCGTCCAGCGACGCCGAGATTGAGCGCTCGTGCTTCATCAGTTTGTTGAAATCCGCAACTGGTTGCGAGCGTGTTTCCACTGCGCGCACCAAATTATCCAGCCGCCGCAATCCGTCGATTTTGTCCGTTAGACCAAGCTTCGCCTGATCGAGCGAACGCCGCAGAACGGCGAGAGATTCATCATAGGTTTTGAGCGGCACCGGAAAGGGATGGCCGTCCTTCCCGCCATGCGCAAAGGAAAACCGTGCGGGATCCGAGAACCGGCTGGGCGCACCGTGAATCACTTCAGCCACGAGGGCCAATGCCTGCAACGTCCGCGGCCCTAAGTTCTCTAGTAACAGCAGCGATGAAAAATCCCGCAACTGCCGGTCGTAGCTAACCGCTAGAATCGCGCCCAGCCGTTTCAGATCAATATCCTCGGCCCGAACATCGTGGTGCGCGGCCATGGTCAGCGTCCTAACCTCGCGTAATGTATTCTCCGGACGTGTTCGCGAAATTTCGAGAAGCGCTTGCTGCGCGCTGCGGGCTCGTCTATCCACCAGGTTCAGCACAGTGCCCGCGTTCTCTCCCACAATGGCGCTGTGCGGTTCACAGGTGAAATCGCGGATGTTGGCTGAATGCCAGTGGTAGCGCCGCGCCAGTTTATTCGCCGCGTTCATGCCCTGCTGCACTACAGCCCACTCTCCCTGTGCCGTCACTACGAAATTGTGCAGATAAATCTGGAAGCCATCGCCGATCGCATTGTTATCGATCTTGGCTGTCAGGCGGCTGGCCTCAACCAGTGCCGCTCCGTCAAGGCTTTGTTGCTCGGCGCGGGCCAGCAGTTCCACTGGCGTTTGGCGCGACTGCTTGCCCCGTCCGCCGCAAACATAGATGCCCAGAGCGCGTGCCCGCGGATTTAACCCGCGTTTGAGCGCCGCCATCACGGAGGTTGTGATGCCGGAGGAATGCCAGTCCATGCCCATGACACACCCGAGCGCTTGAAACCAGAATGGATCGCTTAGCCGCGCCAGAAATTCGCCCGGCCCGTAAGCGTTAACCACGCTCTCGGCAATAGCAGTCCCGAGCTTCTCCATGCGCTCAGCCAGCCACTGAGGAACTCTCCCGTTGTGCAGCGGCAAATCAGCGTGGCCCGAGCGTTTCATCTCTCCTTCGAGCATAATGCGGCGGCGCGGACGCACGCCGGGCTATGCTGTGACTTCATGGATCCGCAAGCCGAATACACGGTGCGCCGCGACCGCTTTCGCGCAGAGGAAAGCATTCTGCAGAAGCGTTTCAATGTGATTGGCAACTGGAGGCTATTTCTCGGTCTCGCTACCGCGGTGCTCGCCTGGTTTGTTTTCGCGCGCAAGACAATTACACCCTGGAGTCTGTTGATCCCGCTCTCCGCCTTTATCGCACTGGTGTTTTGGCATCGACAGGTAGCTCGCCAGCGGGCGAGAGCGAATCGCGCCATGGATTATTACCAGCGCGGGTTGCTGCGGCTCGAAGATAAGTGGGTCGGCCGCGGACTCACTGGAGAGCGGCATCGCAATCCGGCGCACATTTATTCGGAAGATCTGGACGTATTCGGTAAAGGCAGCTTATTCGAATTGATCGCAATTACGCGTACTACCCCGGGTGAAGACCTGCTGGCCGGATGGCTGCTCGAGCCGGCCAGCCGCGCCGAGGTTCTCGCCCGGCAGCAGGCGCTCGCCGAGTTGGGCCCAAATCTCACTTTGCGGGAAGATATCGCGCTGCTCTCGGAAGATGTGCGGCCCAAAGTCGAAGTGACGTCTCTAGGCGAGTGGGGCGCGGCGCCGGCAATTTCGTTTCCGGCATTTTTGCGACCGCTTGCGTTTGTTCTTGGCGCCGCCGGAATCATCGCAATTGTGGGAGTCTTCGGCCATTTTCTCCCGTTGTGGCCTCTGCTCGTCATTCTATTTTGCGACTTCGCGGTCATTTTTGCGTTCCGAATGAAAGTAAAGAACGTCTTGGAGAATGTGGAAGCCTCCGGCCGCGACCTCAAGGTTTTCTCCGCGATCATACGCTATCTTGAACAGCAAGCCTTCTCTTCTCCGCGACTTTGCCAGTTGCTCGCTGCTTTGAAAACGTCAGGGCAACCCGCCTCCAAGCGGATCTTCCAATTGGGACGTTTGGTGGATTGGCTCGACTCGAGCGAGCACATCCTTATTCGCATTCTGCGGCCGATAATTTTCTGGAATGAGCAGCTTGCCATATCGTTCGAGAAATGGCAGCGCGCTTCAGGGCGGCACGTTGGCGCCTGGGTCCGGTCGGTTGCCGAGTTTGAAGCACTCTCCTCGCTAGCTGCGCTGGCGTTCGAACGCCCGGATTGGACCGCCCCCACGCTTGTTGAATCGCCCATGGCCCGCTTCGAAGCTACCGGATTACGTCACCCTCTGCTGCCCGCCGCCGAATGCGTACCAAACGACGTGTGTCTGAACGATACGCAACGGCTGCTTGTAGTGAGCGGCTCCAACATGTCCGGCAAGAGCACCTTGCTGCGGGCGATTGGTTTAAATAGCGTGCTCGCGTGGGCCGGTGCGCCCGTCGCGGCTGCGTCGCTCTCGCTATCGAGCCTCCAAATCGGAGCTTCAATTCGCATCAATGATTCGTTGCAAGATCATCGCTCCCGCTTCTTTGCCGAGATCAGCCGCATCCGCCAGATCGTAGATCTCACCAAACAAGGAAATCCGGTATTGTTCCTGATCGACGAGCTACTTAGCGGCACTAATTCTCATGACCGCAGAATTGGCGCCGCGGCGATTGTTCGCGAGCTCATGGAATCGAACGCGATTGGCTTGATTACCACCCACGATCTTGCGCTCGCACACATCAACGAAGATTTGACCGCGGCGATCGCTAACGTTCATTTCGAAGACCAGATGCGGGGAGGCCAAATGTTTTTCGATTATAAGTTGAAGCCTGGAATCGTAACCCGAAGCAATGCGATCGAACTGATGCGCGCAGTCGGATTGGAGGTTTGATCCGGCGTGAAACGTTCAGCCGCAGTGATTGGCAGTGGCCCAAATGGGCTTGCAGCCGCTATCGTTCTAGCCAGGGCCGGGTTGCACGTTGAAGTGTTCGAGGCGGCTTCGGAGTGGGGCGGCGCAGCGCGTACCGGCGAATTGACGCTGCCCGGCTTCCGGCACGACCTCGGATCAGCCGTTCACCCGATGGCTGTCAGTTCGCCGTTCTTCTCTTCCCTGCCCCTGCACCAATTCGGCTTGCGATGGATCTATTCGCCGGCTGAACTCGCCCATCCTCTGGACGACGGGACTGCCGTTACGCTCGAGCGCGATCTCCACGCAACGGCCGCGCAGTTCGGTTCTGACGGCGCGGCGTACATCAAGCTCTTCGAACCGCTTGTCCAAAACTGGCCCACTTTGATCGCCGAAACGTTGCGCCCCATCACCTTCCCGCGACATCCGCTGCTACTAACAAAGTTCGGCATACGCGCAGGTCAACCGGCAAGCCTTCTGCTAAATTCGTTGTTCCGCGGCGATCGAGCCAAAGCGCTGGTGGCCGGGTCCTGCGCGCATTCCTGCCTTAAACTCACGTCGCTGATGAGCGCTTCTTTCGGAATGATGATCGGCGGTTCCGGCCACACCGTCGGCTGGCCCGTTCCCGAAGGCGGTTCGCAGCGAATTTCAAACGCCCTGGCGCAATACTTCGTGTCACTGGGCGGACGCATTCACACCAATTCCCGCATCGACCGGCTCGAAGAGCTTGGCTCGCCAGATCTTACGCTTTGCGACGTAACACCGCGTCAGTTCCTCGCCCTTGCCGGGCACAGACTGCGGCCGTCGTTTCAAAATCTGTTAAGGCATTATCGCTACGGCCCTGGCGTATTCAAAATGGATTGGGCTTTGCGTGAGCCAATTCCCTGGAAAGCGAATGAATGCCGGCGCGCGATCACCGTTCATCTGGGTGGAACGCTCGGCGAAATCACCGCCTCTGAGAACTTGCCCTGGCAAGACGAGCGGCCGGAGAAACCGTTCGTGCTGCTAGCCCAACCCAGTTTGTTCGATCCCTCACGAGCGCCCGCCGGAAAACATACGGCCTGGGCGTATTGCCACGTCCCGAACGGATGGGCCGGATCGGCCGCGGTACAGATCGAGAGCCAAATCGAGCGATTCGCGCCCGGCTTTCGCGATTGCGTGCTCGCCCGCGCCGCACATTCCGCTCCGCAGATGCAGAGCTGGGACGAGAATCTCGTCGGCGGCGATATCAACGGCGGCTTTCTTGGCCTGGGTCAATTCTTCTTTCGACCCACCTGGCGGCGCTACGGAACGCCTTTGCGCGGAGTCTATTTTTGTTCCTCATCGACGCCGCCAGGAGGCTCGGTGCACGGCATGTGCGGGTATTGGGCGGCGCGCCGCGCCTTGCGCTCACTTAAATCGGCCTAATGGTTCGGCTCTTCCCGAACAGACACCATCTTCATGTCGATACCGCCCTTTTCCGTCTGGACTCGGCTTGCAATGGTGAGTTCCTGCTTGTCCTCCGAAAGCTCCCAACGGTCGGTGACCAATTCGTCGAGCCCTTTGGCGGTCTTCATACTCGTGCGAACCACTAACACCGATCCGTCCCAGTAACACTTGCTCTGCGCGTCACGTCCATTGATCACATTGTTTGTGATCGAACCGTCAGTAAAGTATGTCGCGTCGTTCGTCGTTGTCTTCTCGCCACTTGTCTGAATCGTATGCACGTTTAAAGTCGGCCCGTGCTGGTCTACTTTTCGAATGACAATCCCCGGCATCGCGAACCCGTGGAAATCGCTTTTGTCTTTTGCCATGCGCCACCGACCGCTGAAATCGGTCTTGGGCAGCTCGCCTGGCGTAGGCGGCTTTTGTGATATTGCAAGACCTGAAAACAACAGCGGTACGAAGAGGAGACGGCGGGAAAGAAGCATGAATATCCTTGAAGTTGAGTCACTTTCATCATAGTGGGGCCAAGCCGCCGCTCAAGCTTTACTGTTCGGATCACCATCGCTTTCCGCTGCCGGATGGCCACAAATTTCCGCTTGCCAAATATTCTCTTTTGCGTGAGGAACTGGAAACAGACGCGCGTTTTGCGCTGCTCCCCTCTAAACCCGCCACCTCCGAAGACTTGTTGCGCGTCCATGACCGGTCCTATGTAGAGAAGTTTCTGGATGGTACGCTCGATCCGCGCATAATGCGCCGGATCGGGTTCCCCTGGTCTCCGGAATTGGTTACCCGCACGCTGGCCAGCGCTGGAGCCACTCTCCTGGCGACCCGGGCCGCGCTGGCAGACGGATTTGGCGGAACGCTCGCCGGCGGCACCCACCACGCCTTCCGCAATGAAGGGGCTGGCTTCTGCGTGTTTAACGATTTAGCCGTTGCTCTCGAATGGGCGCGCTCTCAACGAACCGCCCACCGCGCAGCAATTATAGATCTTGACGTCCATCAGGGCGACGGCACAGCGGCCATTTTCGCGAACGATCCCAACGTCTTTACCCTATCGCTCCATGGCGCACGAAACTTCCCATTCCGCAAACAACAAAGCACGCTCGACGTGGAGTTAGAAGATGAGCTCGAAGACGAGCAATATCTGCAGGTGCTCGCGCCCGCCCTCGAACGTGTTTGGCAATTCGCGCCGGATCTGATCTTCTTTCAGGCCGGAGTCGATACGCTCCAAACCGACCGGCTCGGCAGGCTCCGTTTAACTAGAGCAGGATTGAAGCACCGGGACAGGCTTGTCTTGTCCGGCGCAAAGCGCCTGGGTGTCCCGGTGGTCGTCACAATCGGAGGCGGTTATTCCGATCCCATCGAGGAGACGGTTCGGGCGAACGCGCAGACGTTCCGTCTGGCGGCCGAAATATTCTAATACCCGAGATCAGCGCCCGATCCGTAGGTAAATTGCCGGAAAACCAGCCGGTTCGATGCGTCTTCATACCCGATGCAATGAAACGATCCGCTGCCGGGCTTGCCGAATCGCAGGTCCGTTAAATCTAAACGCGTCCCGTGTTTGTTCTGGTTGTTCACCGGCTGAATCGACCAGACGGGAAATCTCGCGAAGTACAAAAAGTACCGGAAGGGTTCCTGGCGTTGCGCCGTTTGCAACGTTGCCGATTCAGGGGCCTTGTAATACACGCTCGCCAACTCCGGATTCCATTGCCCGAACGAGTTGGCCGGGCCAATTCGATATGTGGCGTTCGTTTCAACTAAAGCGGTCCAATATGCAGGATTGAACGCGCTCGGAAACGCTGCGTATTGCAGGGTTGGCCCATCGTCGTAGAGGCGGGCTTGCAGTTGCGCGATGACCCGGTTGTGAAGCACAAAGCGGCCAAGATCGAATAGACAGATGAACGCCACAGCAAATATGGCAATTGGCCGCCCCACAGGTCCGTTACGGCCCCCGATTTCTCCACTGACCAGGCTCGAGAGGGATGGCCAAAGCGCGGCAATCAAAAGAACAAATAGGATCCAGCCGTCGTACAGGTGGTTGATGTCCAGATGAAACCAGCGCGACGAGAACGGCAGCAACAAGCGAATACCGTATGTGTTAGTCCAATCGAGCAGCAGGTGGCTCGCCACACCGATTGTGCAAAGCGCAAACGCTCGCAACCAGGGCAGCCTCTCCCGGAACACCAGGGCAATCAGCAGCACGCTTACTGCGGCCATCAATGGTAATCCAATCAGCGAATGTGTGTACCCGCGGTGCACTTCCAGATAGCGAAAGCCACCCTGCGAGGCGGCAGCGATATCGCAATCGGGAGCATTTGCCGAAAGTATGAGCATCCACACAGCACGCGGGCAAAACCGGTCGAGCCCGGTACGCGAGAGCGCCAGGCCCGTGAGCGAATGGGTGAGGTTGTCCATCCGGCTCAGGCCTACGCCGGCATGGCTAACGAGCGCTCGCGCGCCAGATACGCGGCGGGCGCCAGCAGTGTCAGGGCGTTCGGCACGAGGTCGATTTTAGCGGGAAGTTTTCCAGCCAGTTCTCCATCGATCTGCACGAAAATATCCGCGCTCTCCGCCGATACGCACCGCACGGAACGGCCTCGCAAAAACGTACAGCCATTTATGCGGTGTGCTTGCTTCAGCGCCACTCCGAGCAGATAGGCCAGATAACGAGCACTCACAGTTCCGCGGAACAGGACGATTTCAAAATCGTCGCGCAGCAACGACGCGCCCCGCGCAATTTCCAAATCACCGCCATAATTCCGCACTCTGCTCATGAGAGCAAAACTTGCTTTGTAGGGTCGCTCGTCTACAAGAAGTTCAAACTCCCGCAATGGCCGCAAAACTTGCGAAAATCCGCCCACATAATAGGCCAGCTTGCCCGCCGCTGCCTTTAAATCCAAATTCAGCCGGTAGACAATCTCGGCGTCCAGGCCCGCGCCGGCCATGCACACGAACGATCGCGCGGCTTCACCATGACTCTCGAGCACGCCAACGGAAATACGGCACGGCTGTAGTGCTGAAATTTCAATTGCCGCTCGCTCGATGCTAATCGGCAGCTTAATTTCCCGCGCCAGCACATTCGCTGTGCCCCCCGGAAAAATTGCCAGCGGGACCGAGCTCCCCTGCATTCCACTGATCACTTCGTTGATCGTTCCGTCGCCGCCGGCCGCAATGATCAAGTCCGCTCCGCTCTCGATTTGCCGGCGTGCCAGAGTACCAGCAACCCCTGGCCCGGTGGTCGCGATTGTGGTCGCCGCAATGCCCTGCTTCGCTAAGATGTCGGTGGTACGGTGAAGCTGGTGCAAGTGGCGTGACAGGCCCCGAGCCACGGGATTGTAAATAATAGCTGCGCGTCGCGCGCTGAACGATTCCAAGTCCACATTATAGGTTCAGGTATGAAAGAGCTGCCCCAAAAGCGAGCGGAAAAGCTGCGCGACGAACTGGAACATCACGAATACCTCTACTACGTTCTCGATCAGCCGGAAATCACGGACGCTGAATACGACGTCCTGATGCGCGAGTTACGCGCGATCGAGGATGAACATCCCGAGTTGCGCACTCCCGATTCTCCGACGCAGCGGGTGGGAGGCCAGCCCCGCGAAGGTTTCACTAAGGTTCCGCACAGCTCGCCGATGCTCAGCCTCGATAACGCGCTCAACGAAGGCGAGTTGCGCGATTTCGATAATCGCGTGCGGACGCTGCTTAAATCCGACGCTTACGAGTATGTGGCGGAACTAAAACTCGATGGGCTCTCGATGGCGGCCCAATATAGTTCCCAAAAGTTGGCACGGGCTCTGACGCGGGGCGACGGCCGGGTAGGCGAAGACGTAACTGAAAATGCGCGCACCATACGCTCCCTTCCATTACGTATCCGACAGGAAAAACGCGGCTTGGGCGACGGCAGTTTCGAAGTGCGCGGCGAAGTCGTGATGCAGCAAAAATCGTTCGAACGCCTGAACGAGGAACGCGAGCAGGCCGGCTTGCCCCGCTTCGCCAACCCGCGCAACGCGGCGGCGGGAGCCTTGCGGGCGCTCGATCCATCCGTAACCGCCGCGCGCCAGCTCGATTATTTTACTTATTTTCTGCTGTGCAGCGGCCGGCCGTTGCTGCCCACGCATTGGGCCAACCTGGAAGCCCTACACTCGGCTGGCTTTAAGGTGAATCCGCATCGGCAGCAGTGCGCAGACCTTGACGCGCTGCTCAGCTTCATTCGTGAGTGGAGCGAGAAGCGGGATTCCCTGCCCTACGAAATTGACGGCGTCGTCGTGAAAGTCAATTCCGTCGGGCAGCAGGACGCCCTCGGATGGACCGCCAAAGCGCCGCGCTGGGCGATTGCCTTCAAATACCCCGCCCGGCAAGCCACGACGCTGCTCGAATCGATTGAAGTGCAGGTCGGCCGGCTCGGAAACCTTACGCCAGTCGCTCATCTGAAGCCGGTCAGTCTGAGCGGTGTTACGGTCTCGCGCGCCACGCTGCACAATGAAGACGAAATTGCGCGGCTTGGGGTGGCGATTGGTGACACGGTTCTGGTTGAGCGCAGCGGCGACGTGATCCCCAAGATCGTGCGTGTCGTCGGGCAGGGCGCGCATCGCAGGCACTTCAAAATGCCCTCTGAATGCCCGGTATGCGGCGGACATGTGGTCCGGGCGGAAGGTGAGAGCGCCAGCCGCTGTGTCAACGCCAACTGTCCGGCGCGGCTCCGCGAATCGCTGCTCCATTTCGCCGCGCGCGGCGTGATGGACATTGACGGCATGGGTGACGCGCTGGTCGATCAGCTGCTTGCACGTGGTCTGGTGCACAACATCGCTGACCTGTATAGCCTTTCTCTCGATCAAATGCTCTCGCTCGAACGGATGGGCCAGAAATCCGCCTCGAAGATAATTCAGAATATCGATGCCAGCCGCGCCCAGCCGATCGCTCGCGTGATCAACGGGCTAGGCATTCCATTCGTCGGCGAGCGCACGGCGGAATTGCTAGCCTCGCATTTCGGCGATCTTGACGCAATTGCTGCTGCGACCACGGCAACGTTGCAGGAAGTAGGAGAGGTCGGGCCTAAGGTATCTGAATCCATCCACCAATACTTTGCCGAATCGCGCAACCGCGAGCTACTCAAACGGCTGCGCGCGGCTGGCTTGCAATGGACCGGCCCGAAACAGACGAAGCCGAAAGCGGGCCCGCTTACCGGGATGATCTTTGTACTCACCGGAACTCTAGCCCACGCTCAAACGCGAAGACGCAAAACAAAAGATTGAAGCGGCCGGGGGCAAAGTCGCGGGTTCCGTTAGTGCGAAGACGAGTTATGTAGTCGCGGGAGAAGAAGCCGGTTCCAAGCTGGATAAGGCGCGCACCCTTAACATACCCATCCTCGACGAGGGCGGACTCTTCGCTATTCTAGGCTCGGAGAAGTAGCCTGCATTTCTGGCACGAAATCGTTCACATTCTGCTTTCGTGGGGCCCTTACGGGCTGCTGCTGCTCTCGGCGCTGGATTCCATCGGGCTGCCGATTATTGGCGGCGTAGATGCGTTACTGATTGCTATTGCGACCGACGATCCTAATAAAGCTTATTTCGCGGCTGGATGCGCCGCACTGGGTTCCCTGATTGGCAGCTTGATTCTTTTCAGCATCGCGCGGAAAGGCGGTGAGGTACTGCTGGCGAAGCATGTTTCGGGCAGAACAGGGGCGCGTCTTCATTTGTGGTTTCAGCGCTACGGGTTGGTGACGGTCTTCATTCCCGCCATTTCGCCGCTTCCTCTGCCCATGAAGGTTCCTGTGTTCTGCGCGGGCGCTCTGAACGTTCGCGTCCGCTATTTTGTGTTTGTCGTAGTGGTCGCGCGAATTATCCGCTACTCCGCCCTCGCGTATCTCGGGAAAGAATATGGGCATTTCACGGCGAAATATATCTTACGGCACGGCCTGTCAATCGGGGCGATAGCGCTCGCGCTGGCCGTGCTTGTGGCGGTGAGCCTGCGCCTTTATCAGCAGCACAAGCTGAAGGTGGGCGAAGCAGAGTAGTGAAATCGCTTGTATAGTATGGAAAGCATGCCACGCACTACCCGCCGCGCTTTCGTTGCTCAGTCCGCCGCGATTCTTACTGCTGCGCGCTCTGCCTTCGCTTTCGAATCGCTCCGCGCCAGTAACTTAGGCGTTCAGCTCTACACGGTTCGTAACATTATCGGCAAGGACCCTAAAGCGGTTCTAAATGCAATCCAGAAGATCGGTTACACGGAGGTGGAAGCAATTTACGCCACGCTCAACGAGATCTGGCCCGCGTTGAAGCAGACCAGTCTTCAGCCGGTGAGTGTGCACGTCGACGAAGCAATTTTCACAAAGGGCGGCAGCGAGCTTGACACGGCGCTGGCGAATGTGAAGCAGCACGGCTTCCAATACGCTGTTGTCCCCTATATTCCAGTAAACGAGCGAGGCGGCGTCGACATGTTTAAACGGCTTGCCGAGACATTGAATCAAGCCGGCGAAAAAGCGCAAGCGCACGGACTTCACCTTTGCTATCACAATCACGCCTTCGAATACAAACCGCTCGACGGCGGCAAGATGGGGCTGGAGATTCTAATGGACAGCACGCAGAAGGGTATCGTCTCGCTTGAGCTCGACATCTTCTGGGCGTCGGTGGCCGGACACGATCCGGTCGAGCTGCTTAAAAAATATTCGGGCCGGATTGCGCTGCTTCACCTCAAAGGCAAAGCTCGCGATTTCACCAAAGTGCAATATAACGAGAACGTTCCCAAGGACGCGTTCAAAGAAGTGGGCAGTGGCTCCATCAATATTCCCGAGGTGTTGAAAGCGGCCGATACTGCTGGGGTGCAACATTACTTTGTAGAACAGGATCAGACTCCAGGAGATCCAATCGCCAGCTTGCGGAAGAGCTACGAATATTTATCGGCTCACTTCAACGCTTAGAGCCGTGGATGCATTTAGGCGTCGTCTGGCAAGACGTTTGGACTAATTTCGAGCATATAGCGATTGCGTTTGCGCTGACCGCAACGCTCGGCTGGCAAAGCGAACGGGAGACACACAGCGCGGGCGTTCGCACGTTTCCAATAGTGGGTATGGCGAGCTGCGGATTTTTGCTGCTGCTCGGCAGCCAGCCGAACAGCGCTGATCAATCGCGATTACTGCAAGGGTTGATAACCGGGATTGGGTTTATCGGGGGCGGCGCCATACTGAAAGAAGGAGCAAACGTAAAGGGCACGGCCACCGCCGCCAGTGTCTGGAATGCGGGCGTAATTGGAGCCGCGGTGGCTATGAATCATTATGGGATTGCAGTTTCCCTCGCTCTGCTCAATTTGTTTACGCTGCGCGCGCTGCTGCCGTTGAAGAATCGATTGGACCGGAACCAACAGCCTCCCAGTCAGGAATGAAAGCGGTGGGCCGTGGCAAAAGGTGGAGAGCGTCCAGGAGACGGGATCAGCTCAACCAGCGATCAAGGTTGCTTTGAACAAAGGTGTCGTCCTGCAGATCGGGATAGCTGAGACAGACCCGATCGATCTGCTCGAGCTGCCCCGGTGAGAGATCTTCGTCGGGATTCAGGCACCAGCGGCCGGCAAACAGTCCCTGCCTCCGCAAAATTTCGTGGAGCCCGGGAATACAACCGGCGAACTGGTTCAGCGCGTCAAACAGGGCGGCGTTGGCATCGGTGAGCGAAGCCGAGCGGCCCAGGATCTGAAGCGAGCCCCGGCCTCCATCCTCCCGGCATTGGTGAATCGACTGAAGCAGTTCTACTGCGGATTTCGTCCATACGGCCCATTGGCCAAGCAAGCCGCCCGCCAAGCGAAGATTCCTATCGCCGAGACGATAATCCGTGAGCAAATCCGGAATAATGTTGTCGTCGTTGCCGGTGTATAACGCGATCTCGGAACTGCGCCCGCTTTCAGCGACGGCACGGATCACATCGAGCGTTTGGTACCGGTTGAACGGTGCCACTTTGATGGCGGCTACTGATTCAATTTCGCAAAACTGACGCCAGAATGAATACGGCAGCACCCGGCCTCCAACTGCGGGCTGCAAGTAGAACCCGAACACAGGGATATGTTGGGCGACGGCACGACAATGGAGCACGAGTTCGGCCTCACTCGCATTACGCAGCGCCGCGAGACTTAGCAGGGCAAGATCGAAGCCACTTTCGCGTGCAATCTCCGCTTCGTGAAGCGCTTGCTTCGTGCCGCCGCACACGCCCGCCACCTTTACGAGCCGCTTACTGGATGCACGCTGAAATTCGTCGATTGTGGCCGAAATCAACCGCAGAACCGGCTCAAAAAGGCAGACCTGGGGATCTCGAATAGCAAACTGCGTGGTATGGACTCCGGCAGCAATCCCGCCGGCCCCCGCTTCACAGTAATAGCGGGTGAGCGCAACCAGGCGGCGTTCATCGAGCTTGCGGTTTGCGTTCAACGCGAGAGGGTGCGCCGGAATTACGAGACCCCGCTGCAGCAACGCGGCGAGTTCTGAATCGAGCGTCATCAATAACTCCCGTCGGAAACTTCGAAGTGTGTTGGCTTGTCGATACTCTGCCCGCCGGCATTTACCCAGTTAGCTACCCAAACCTGCAACGAGGCGAGCGAAACCGAGGGGGGTCCGAGAAGTTCGTGGCACGCTGCAGCGTCGCTGAGCAGGGCACTGCTCCCCTGCTCGCCTTCGAATATGCATGGCCGGCCAAATTGAGCAGCGAAAAACTCGGCTACTTGTCTTACGCCGACGGTTTCTGTTCCCGTTACGTTCAGGATGCGGGCTGGCGATGCGCAAAGGTCGAGCGATCGCAGGGCGTACGAGTTAGCATCGCGCTGCCAGATTGCGTTGAAAGCCGGAATGGTCAAGGCGATCGGCTCACCGGAGTAAACCTTCCGAGCAATATCGACTAGCACGCCGTAACGAAGATCCACCGCGTAATTCAAGCGGAAAATGAGGCATTTGGCGCCGTATTCGAGCGAATGGTATTCGAAAATTCGTTCGCGGGCTAAACAGGACTGGGCGTATTCTCCGGCGGGCGCGGGCGCGTCGGTTTCACGTGAGCCGCCCAACGTTACGCTGCGCAAACCGTAAACGTTTCCGGTGGAAAAGACGACAACACGGCTTTGACGATAGTGGTAAGCCGCGAGCGCAGGCGTTATCGCGTTCATGGCCCAGGTGAGATCCGGCCGTTCAGTTGACCCGAATTTCCGGCCCGCTAAGTAAAGGATGTTTTCGCAATCCGGCAAGCGCCGCACGTCCGCTGGATCGAGCAAGTCCAGTGCAATCGTGGTTACGCCTGCCGCCTCCAGGTCACGCCGGGCTGCATGGGAGGTAAATCGTGAAACGGCAATAACGCGCGTGCTCACGCCTGTCTGATCGGCCGCGCGTCTGGCAAGCTTTGCGAGAGAAGGGCCCATCTTGCCGCCCGCGCCGAGGATGACGATATCGCCGCTGAGATTACGGATGAAACTACGGTCGGCTTCGGTCGGCTCCGACAGCAATCGCTCCAGTTCCTCCACCGATTCGATCGAATTCTTGACCATCCGCTGTCTATCTTCTCAACCAAATTCCGGGCCCACAGTCGCGTAAATATTTTCCGGTACTCCAGAGTATCTGCACTCGCCCCGGTGCATACGAGTGAAGGAACGCTCTTCTACAAAGCCGATTGCTTGCAGCCACGCAACCCAGGACGGCAAACTCCGCGGAGTATCAATCGCGAACGCTTGGCCGATTCCAGAAGAGACACATTGCGCGACCAACTCGCGTGCAGATCCTTCGCTGTTGGCAACAATCGGCCCTAGTTGCCGATAAAGAAATCCGGGACGGCTAAAACAGTAAGCTTCTATCTCTCGGTTTGCAATCACAAATGCATATTCAGGGGATCGATCGAAAAAGAATCGTAGACTCTCTTTCCGATCCGCTCCGAAGACCTGGCGGTCCATCGCCAGCACCGCCTGAAAATCTTCTTCGCTCATGCGCCGAATGTTGCCGTTGCGGGTCGGCGTTTTGGCGGCTTGAGCCGTCCACCGGCTGATGGGATGCTCATCGAGGAAACCGTGCTGCAGGTACATAGTGCGTCCGGCGGGCGTGGCATCCAGGCGGATGCACGTCTCATCAAACAAGAGCGCCAATCCCTCCGAGAACAGTAGAGTTCCAATTCCGGCGCGCCGGTGCTGCGGATCCACCAGAACCATGGAGAGCCAACTAAACCGGTTTTCGTATCGCAGGGTAGCTACGCTTCCGATCACCCGGCCATCCTCCTCGGCAACCCGGCAACCCGCCGGGCTCAGGCGCAAAAACAGGGACCAGTCCTCTGCGAGCTGATTCCATCCACTAGCGCGGGCCAAGCGAAGAGCGGCGGGAATGTCGCTCCGGTTCATTGCCCGAATCTGCATCTCATTCCTAAATGTAACGGACGGTCCATGTAGGATGGCTAGGTGCGAATTTTTGCCGCTCTCCTGCTCATTATTTCGGCGCTCTCTGCAGCCGATACTCTCGACGTTTTTGGGCATCACTGGACGGTTCCGGCGCGTTCGGATTGGAAAGTGGAGCAAAGCGGAGGAGCGCAGATTTTGACTCTCGCTAAAGCCAGGGGGCCGCTTCCCGGACCGAGGCGGCCAATTCAATTTGCATTGGCGGATGTGCCGAATCTAAAGTCAGTGAGGCTGGAGGCGGACGTGCAGCCGTTCGAGCGCTCGCTGATATTGGTGTTTGCGTATCGCGACGCGGCGCATTTCGATTACGCTCACCTCTCCATTGATACGGCGCAGAAAGAACCGCATCACAATGGCATTTTCCACGTCTATGGAGGCGAGCGCGTGCGGATCAGCTCCGACGAGGGTCCGGCGGCATTTGCGGCTTCAGGGCGCTGGTATCGCGTCCGGCTGGAATTCGATGGCCGAACGGGAGCCGTTCAGGTTTATGTCGATGGCCGGCCCGTGCCAGCTCTGCATGCGGTCGATATGAGTCTTGGAGCGGGGCGGGTGGGCCTCGGCTCCTTCGATGAAACCGGGCAGTTTAAGAACGTGAACATTTCACCGTTCTGAGCGGGTGGGTAGACTCCATGCATAGAGCACGCTGTCGACGCCGGTGATCACGTACTGGCGGCCGTCCAATTCATAGGTCATGGGGGAGCTGCCGAGATTTCCGCCGGCCCTTGTGTGCCACAGGATGTCGCCGTTTTCCGGATCGAGGGCCAATAGGTTGCCGGCGACATCTCCTGTGAATAGCAAATGTCCGGCGGTGGTGAGAATTCCGGGATGGCCGTCGCCTTCCTCTTCTTCTTTGGACCAGCGGATGCGCCCCGTCTGGTAGTCGAGTGCGACGAGCATCGCTTTCGACCAGAGTGAGGTAGCCGCTCCGCCTTGATGCCCCGCAGCTTTCTTATTTGCGTTCAGGGTTAAGTAATACATCATGAAACCTTGCGCTGCGTTTACGTAAAACAACTTTGTTTCGGGATCGAAGCTGGGAGCCATCCAATTGGTGGCGCCCTCGCCCGCCATCGCCACCAGAGAGCCGTCGGGCTGAGGCTCCTTCGAAGGTTTCGGAACCGGCTGGCCGCGGGAATCGAGACCCGAAGCCCAATCGGTCTTCACAAAAGTCGAGGTGAGTAAGTGCTCGCCGGTGATTCGGTCGAGCAGAAAGAAGTATCCATTGCGGCTGGCCTGTGCGAGCAGTTTACGCGGCTTACCTTGAAATTCGGCGTCGAACAGCACGGGAGTTTCGACAGCATCCCAATCGTGGGTATCGTGGGGGGAAGGCTGAAAATACCAGACAAGCTTTCCCGTCTCCGGATTCAACGCAACGATAGAACAGGTATAAAGATTCGCGCCGGGCCGCACAACGCCGGCCAGCACAGGATGGGGATTCCCGGTGCCCCAGTAGACAAGATTCAGATCGGGATCATAGGTGCCGGTCATCCAGGCCGGACCGCCGCCATGAGCCAGAGCTTCCTTGTCCGGCCATGTGTTCGCTCCGGCCTCGCCGGGTTGCGGCACGGTATCCCAGCGCCACAACACTTTCCCGTCTTCCGGGTCGATCGCCTCAATGAAATGCGGAATATCGCTCTGATCGCCTGAGGTTCCAAGAATCAAGCGATTCTTCACGAGTAAAGGCGCCACGCTGAGGTAATATCCCAACTTCACGTCGGCAATTTCGACGTTCCAGATTTCTTTGCCGTCCCGAGCGTTCAGGCAAATCAAATGCGCGTCCGGAGTTCCGAAATAGATTCGGTCTTTATACATGGCAACGCCGCGCTGCCCCACATGGTCGCCTCTGCGAGGGACGGTTATAGTGCCAGATCAGGTGGCCGTTTCGCGCATCGATCGCCCAGACATTATCGGGCGTTGTGAAATAGAGGATTCCGTTCACTTCGAGGGGCGTGGATTTCAGGGTGTCGGAATGCGTTTGAAAAGCCCACGCCATGGTTAAGGAAGAGACGTTTGTTCTATTGATCTGGCGGAGCGTGCTGAACCGACGGCCGGAGTAATCACCGTTGTAAGTCGGCCAGGTTGTGGTGGGCGGTTGTAACAGCGCGGCGGGATCGAGCGCTTGTGCGGCGAGGGATGAGAGACTTGCCACCAGAATTCCGAGCCACTTCATTTCGCGGTCTCCAGGTAAGCGAACAGGTTGTGTATATCGGCCTCGCTGTATTTATGCAGCAGCGCCATGTGAGCCGCGAGCGGATCCTGAATTTGAAAAGCAACTTCGCTCAAAGGCCAAGAGTGATACCAGCCGTGGTGATCTTTGATCGCGATGCTGAACAGATCCTGATAGACCAGTTCGCCGCTGATCTGCTCGCCGGAATGCGTTGTGATGGTAGCCGTCTTGGGAACGTCCGACGGATACAGGAAGCGCGCCTGGAGTTCCGCGGGCGAATACTTCTTCGCGATTCCGGCAAGATCTTTTGAAAGCGAATGGCAAGAGGTGCATCCGCCCGCGCCCTCGAAAAATGCCTGGCCCGCCTTCGCATTGCCAGTAAGCAGGTGCGCGAGAGAAAGATCGCGCGGGTCGGCGGGAGTTGTGCGATCGCCTTCGGTGAGCCTCCAATGAAGGAACGCCACCACATCGGCAATTTGGCTTTCGCTGAGGCTGAAGGCCGGCATACCTTTTGCAGGACGGCCGTCGCGAATCACGGGGCCGATGAGGTTTCCCTTTTCGTCATGACGCACCAGCCGCGAGCGCAGCAAATTCGGCCCTTCGGTTCCCCCGGCCGCATCGGACCCATGGCAAAAGCTGCACGTCGCTGCAAACTGAGCCTGGCCCCGCTTGGCCGCTTCCGACTGTACCGGGTTGTCGTCATTCCATGCGAAAGCATTCAGCGGAACGAGAAGCGTAAAAATAGTGATCGACAAAGCAATTCGCTTCCCCGCAGGCCGCTTCAAATTCGTCACACAGTACTTGAGAATGACATCCCGGTGAGAAAGTTTCATTTGTGCCTCAACTACGGCTGTTGCTCAGCCTCTCCCGCTGATTCGAGCAGATTCGGCGGGCGAACGGGCCTCGCTTGCCATACTATCGGAGGCGGTACGGCGTTTAGGCAACGGCGCGAAATTGAGCGAGGATCGGAGCGTGATCCGACGGTTTCTCCAGGGCTCGAGGTCCTTTGTCGATCTCGCATTTCTCCAGCCGTTGAGCTAAAGCAGGCGAGAGTAAGAAGTGGTCAATGCGAATGCCGCGGTTGTATTCAAAAGCCTTTCGGAAATAGTCCCAAAATGTAAATTGGCCGCCTTGATCGGGATGCAAGAATCGAAACGCATCCACGTAGCCAAGTGCGATCCAGGCACGGTAACGGATGCGCGGCTCGGGCTGAAACAGTGCGTCGTGCATCCAGGAAGAAGGTTTGTGACAGTCGATATCCTCGGGAATGACGTTGAAGTCGCCGCCCACAAGCGTGGGGGTCGAGCTCGCCAGCCAGATCTGCAGTTGCTGATGGAGTCGATCCATCCAGTCCAGTTTGTAAATGAATTTGTCGCTGCCGACTGGGTTTCCATTCGGAAGATAGATGTTTACGATACGCATGCCGTTAATCCTGGCTTCGAGGAACCGGGCATGACTGTCTTTCTCGTCGCCGAGGAGCGTTTTCGATACAACATCAATCGGGTGGCGGGATAAGATCGCAACGCCGTTGTAGGCCTTCTGTGTAACGGCCGCGCTAGTGTATCCGAGTTCCGCAAAAAGCTCCGCCGGAAACTCGGAAGCTTTGAGTTCCTGCAACAGAAGAATATCCGGGTTCTTGGTAGTCAGCCACTCTTTTACGTGCTCGATGCGGGCGCGAATCGAATTGACGTTCCAACTGGCAATGAGCATAGATGTCGTTATCACGAAAGTAACAGGCCCATGGCGCGGTGCAAGAATACAAGAGATATGTCGAAGCTTGCGAGCCGGTCGAGACCGGTTAGGGCACGCGGCGTTTGGATGATCGTCTGGGCGATGGGCGCTATGGCTCCAGCGCTATTTGCGCAACAAAACCCTCCCAGCCGCGGCCGCGACGTCACTAAGCTGTACGCGGAACGCTGCGCCAGTTGCCACGGAGCAGATATGGCAGGCGGCTCGGCGCCCAGCCTGGTAAACGGCGCGCGGCGCTATGGCGGGGATGACGCGAGCGTTGCCCGAAGCATTCGCGACGGCCATCCCGAAACCGGCATGCCGGCGATGCGCGACGATTTCGATTCCGCCGAAATCCGCGGGCTTGTCATTTACATTCGCGAGCGCGCAGCCGCTTTTAAAACAGCGCATACCGAATACAATGCTCCAGCACCAGGCGTTGCAGTCCAGAGTGAAAAAGCTTCGTTCAAACTGGAACCGGTGATTGAGAGCGGCCTGGACACGCCTTGGGCGATCGCGTTCCTGCCGGATGGCCGGATGTTAGTAACGGAGCGGCCCGGCCGCTTGCGCATAATCGACCACGGCAAGGTATTGCCCGAGCCGGTGCGCGGCATGCCCCCTGTCTATGGAGGCGAGGGCGGCCTCCTCGATGTGGCGCTGCATCCTGACTACTCGCGGCCCGGAAACGATTGGATTTATCTTTCTTACGGAGACAAGAGTCCAGGCGGCTTGGCCATGGCGGCGGTGATTCGCGGACGCTTGCGCGACGGCGCGTTCGTCGACCAGCAGCAGATTTTTAAGGCGGACGATTCTCTGTATCGAGTGGGCGGCCAGCGCTTCGGATCGCGCCTTTTATTCGACCGCAACGGGCATTTATTTTTCTCGGTGGGAGACCGCGCTTGTCCGGGCGACGAACAGGACCTCTCTCAACCGAACGGCAAAATACATCGCGTCAATGACGATGGCAGTATCCCAAAGGACAACCCGTTCGAGAACCGGCCAGGTGCCATTC
This sequence comes from Terriglobia bacterium, assembly GCA_963767485.1. Taxonomy (GTDB): domain Bacteria; phylum Acidobacteriota; class Terriglobia; order Bryobacterales; family Bryobacteraceae; genus Bog-105. The sequence goes on from CAVYDZ010000012.1 coordinate 130,530, forward strand.
CAAGCATCTGGACGTACGGCCATCGGAACGCACAAGGACTTGCTTTCGATCCGCTAACGGGGGATTTGTGGGAAGCGGAGCATGGCCCGCGCGGGGGCGATGAACTAAATATTCTCCACCCTGGCCACAACTACGGATGGCCGGTGATTACCTACGGCATGAACTACGATGGGACGCCGATTACCGAACACCTCGCTCACCCGGGCATGGATCAACCGGTTACGTATTGGGTCCCTTCCATTGCTACGAGTCCGCTCGCATTCTATACGGGCAGTCGCTTTCCGCAATGGAAAAACAATCTTTTTCTTGGCTCGCTAGCGGCCCAAGAGCTTTTGCGCTTGGTAGTCGATGGCCAGAAGGTGACTCACCAGGAAATCCTTTTCAAAGGGATCGGGCGCGTGCGGGATATCGTCAACGGGCCGGACGGCTATCTGTATGTTGTGCTCAATCAGCCGGACCGTATCGAACGGATAGTGCCCGCCGAAACCAGCGCAGCGCGCCGGGCTCCGGCACCCACACGCGATCCGCACACGCCCGGCTATGTGACGGCGAAAGAATTGCCCGACGGGCAAAATGCTCCGCCCACCGCGGACGGAAATTTCATCCTGGGCCCCACGCACACTTCCGCGCCGGAGATGACCGCGCAGGCCGGGGTGCCGCAGGGAACAGTCTCCAGTTTTACGATGGAATCGGCCGATAGCAAGTTCTATCCCGGCATCGCGCGTGAACCGCATACCTTCGGCACGCCGGATCCCGCTGACCCTGCCAAGCTGATCGTCACGACCAGCCACCCTGCTCCGTACACGCGCACAGTGACGGTGTACGTACCGAAACAATATGTGCCGGGCAGCGTAGTGCCGTTCATCGTGGGAGCGGACGGGCCCGATCCTGGCTTGTTTACGGCGCTCGACAACCTGATCGCGGAAAGGCGTGTGCCCGTGATGATTGCGATTTCTATCGGGAACGGCGGGGGCGATGCTCAGGGAAGCGAACGCGGACTCGAATACGACACCATGTCGGGCAAATACGCAGAATTTGTCGAGAAAGAAGTGCTGCCGCGCGTCGAAAAGCAATATGGCGTGAAACTGACGAAAAATCCGGACGGCCGGGCCACTATGGGTGGCAGTTCCGGCGGGTCGTGCGCGCTGATCATGGCGTGGTATCACCCGGAGTTGTATCATCGCGTTCTCACTTACTCGGGTACTTATGTTAATCAGCAGTGGCCGTCAAATCCCGCCACTCCGCATGGCGCATGGGAATTCCACGAACACCTGATTCCTAACGCCCCAGTGAAGCCGCTACGCATCTGGATGGAAGTCGGTGACAGAGATCTTTTCAATCCAAACACTATGCGCGACAACATGCACGATTGGGTACTCGCGAACGAAGATATGGCCAAGGTGCTGGCCGCGAAGGGCTACCATTACCAGTTTGTGTTTGCGCGGAATGCAGGGCACGTCGATCACGCCGTAAAGCGACAAACCCTGCCCGAAGCTCTGGAATATGTGTGGCAAGGCTACCCGATCGGACGGAACTGAGGAAGAGTGCTGCGGCTTCTCGTACGTTCGGCTTTCTTGATTTTATTGACCGTAACACTCCGGGCACAGAGCAGCATTCCTCAATTAGAGGCCAGTGCGCGTCAGGCGTGGGCGGCAAAGGATGTCAGAGCGGCGCTCGACGCTTATGAGAAACTCGCTGCACTCGTACCGGGCTCCGCCATCTATCAGGATCAAATCGGCTTTCTCCTAGCTTCTTCGCAGCGTCCCGGCGAGGCGGTCGCGCATTTTGAGCAGGCGACCAAACTTGATCCGAAAATGTCGGCGGCCTGGTATCACCTCGGGGTTGCGCTGTGGCTCGAGGGCAGGAAACAAGACGGGCTGAAAAGTTTGGTAAAGGCCACGGCGATTGCGCCTTCAAACGGTGAGTACCTGTTCCGGCTGGGGACTGCCTACCGCGATCTCGGGCGCGACCGGCAAGCCATTGCGGAACTGAACCGCGCGGCGAAACTGCTGCCGGCCAATCCGGCGGTATGGGCCGCACTCGGAACCTCATGCCAGCGGCTCAAAGAATGGTCGCAGGCTAAAGCTGCATATCGGAGAGCGCTCGCATTGACGCCGGCGAACAACGCGCTGCGTAACAGTTATGCCACGGTGCTGGTGAACTCGGGCGATTTCGCCGGCGGGCTGGCGGAGTACAAGAAGATTCTCGCGAATGATCCCGGAAATTATCGCGTAAGGGTGAACGTGGGGTATGCTCTGATCGGCGCGGGCGAATACAAGCAAGCCATCGAGCAGCTGTCACGAGTGGTTCAGGCCCATCCTGAAGCGGCGGATGCGCACTACAACCTCGGAGTCGCGTATAAGCAGACCGACGATCTGCCACGTGCGCGGCAAGAACTCGAACAGACTGTGAAACTCGACCCCGCTTTGCCGGAAGCGCATTACCTGCTCGGACTTGTATATGTGGACTCGGGCGAGCCAGATCGCGCAATCGAACAGTTTCGAGCAGCCGTGCAGCATAAGTCCGATTACACGGACGCCTGGTTTGAACTCGGCACGATTTTGAAGCAGCAGGGCAATGTGGACGGCGCGATCGAGGCGCTTCGCAAATCGACCGCACTCGACCCGACGGATGCAGGCGCGTTCAATACGCTGGGTCTGCTGTTGCGGCGCAAAGGCGAAGTGGCGGAGGCCAAAGTGGCGTTCGACAAGGCTGCGGGTTTGCGAGCGGCCGAGTCCGATGCCAAGCGAAAGTCGCTCCGGCAAGGGGCGGCACGCCTCAGCCAGCAATAGAGTTGCAAGTTTCCGGTATTTCTTAGCCGCAAATTTCCGCGGGGTCCGCACTATCGAAATGGCGAGGTTCTGCCGATATAGAAGGTAGATCGGATCCCATATTTTGAGCTTTCTTAGCCTGGAAAAATACCTTTACGGGGCGGCGAAGCCTGGAGCGTCTGTCTCCGCAGCACCGGCGGATACCGCTTTGTGCCAATTCGCGCAAGGCATTCTGGGGAGTTTCGGCCGATCCGTGCTATCCGGCGAAGCCTTCGAAGATTTGGCGAAAGAGCTGGACACCTTGCGCACCGGTCTGAGCACGAATCTACCGCCCGAACTGTTGGTCCAGATCGCTGGCCGGTTTGAAGACCTGGCGAGTTCCTTTCGCGAGCGCCTGACAAAGATTGACCAGGAGCGCTCGGAAGACTTCCGGAAAGCATTGACGATTCTGAATGAGGCCTTGACCCATTTGGCGGCCGGCTCGGAGCGCTCTGAAATATGTTTCAAAAAGCTCGAAGAGTCATTGCAGACCGCGGCAAGAGTAAACGATCTCCGCACTTTAAAATTGCAGCTCGCGGACGTTCTCAAGTTTGTACGGCAGCAGAGCGAACTTGAAAGTCAGCAAAGCCAGGGAGCTTTGCAGAATCTAACGGAACAGGTCCGGCAGGCGAACGACAACGTTAGCCGGTTCGGAGCGAGCCTGCCGGGCCGGGATCAAGCGATCGCGGCTCTCTCCGAATCAATCCGGATCCCCTCTGCCGGAAAGGAAAGTCTCTATGCCGCCCTGTTCGTAGCCGATGCGCTCGGGGCGCTTCGCACGCGGCACGGCAGCCAGGTTTGCGATGGATTGCTCGAAGAGTTGAGTCGCAGAGATATTTTGGGCATCCTGCCCGGAGGACGGATCTTCCGCTGGAGCGCAAACGCCGTACTCGCGGTATGGAACAGCGAAGAAGAACTCGCTTGGGTCAGCAATCACATTGCGAATGCCTGCAAGGCTCCGTTCGATCATCGCGCGTTTGTAGGCGCCAGGGTAGCCAGCTTCAGTATTCCTGTCCGTTCCGTGACAATGATTGCGCGCGGCGACCTTCGTGAGATCGTTCCCGATCTGGACCGTTTCGAGGCGGGGAGATGACGGCATTTTCGGCGGCTCCCGTTCCTGGAACTCTGCTCGCAATGGCCTCGCGCTCAGCCGCGAGTTTGGCCGGAGACATACGGACGGCTCTCCTTGTGTTTGAGGGAGACCGGCTGGTAATCGAGGCGCAGCATGGCTTGACAGAAGCCGAGGTACGGCTACTCGAGACACTGCCTTCCGGAATCACCGCGACCCTGCTGGCGCAATTCGGGGAACGTCACCTAGCCCGGGTCAAACCCCTGGTTACCGCCGCCATGGAAATTTTGGGTGCGCTGGTGGCCTTTGGGGCAGAATCGCTGGACGATTCGTCCGATCTCGATCCCAAGCTCGAAGAGATCTGCTCGATTGCCACGCTGGCCATAGAACAAAAGAATCTCCTCGAAGACCTCACGTACCGCGCGCACCACGATCCGCTGACCGATCTATGGAATCGGGTATGGATGGAAGAGGAGACCGCGCGCGTTTTGGCAATCTCGGCTGGACGGCCCGTCTGGACCGGCTTGGCGATTGTGGGTCTCGATCGTTTCCAGGTGATCAACGACGTACTTGGCTATCAGGTGGGAAACGAATTATTGCGCCAGGTGGGACAGCGGATTCGGCGCGACCTGGGGCCACCCTACTCGCTGGCTCGCGCCGGCGCAGACGAGTTCATGATTCTGCTGCCGGATCTGGTTTCCCCCAATCAGGCTGTGGGCATTGCCGAGTCTGTATTGACGTGCTTTGAGGAGCCATTTCGGATCGGCGACAACGAGTTGGTCGTGAAAACCAGCATTGGGACAGCCGTGTGCGACGGTACCGCTTCGAACGCAGCCGACTTCCATACCCGCGCGTTCACCGCCTTCCGTTACGCCAAGACTCGTTCGAGGGGACGGGTAGCATCGTTTGACCATTCCATGATCCGCGTTCCACCCGAGCGCCTGGCTATGGAACAGCATTTGCGATTCGCCCTCCAGAAGCGCGAATTCGAACTCTATTACCAGCCCCAGATCGACTTACTGACGGGCAGCTTAGTGGGAGTCGAAGCGCTGTTGCGCTGGAATCATCCGTCGCTCGGCTTCATTTCGCCTGGCGTGTTTATTCCGGTAGCAGAAGAAATCGGCATTATCGAAGAGATTGGGAATTGGGTGGTTGGCGAGGCATTGCGCCAGTTACAGGACTGGAGAACTGAACTGCCGGACATTCGTATGGCGGTGAACGTATCGGCGCTGCAGTTCTCGCGCAACAATTTCAGTTCGTTCATTGCGCAGCAATTGCGCCGGGCGGATGTTCCCGCCGAGCGGCTCGAGCTCGAAGTGACCGAAAGCGCAATCATGATCGATTTCGAGCACGGCCTGCGGCAGATGAAACTGCTGCGCAGCCTGGGCGTGATGCTGGCGCTCGACGATTTCGGTACAGGCCATTCCTCATTGGCTTACTTGCAGCAGTTTCCTGTCCACCGATTGAAGGTGGATCGGATGTTCGTCCGTGAAATCGTAAGCCGTGGGGAACGGCCGCCCTTGCTGGTCAGCATTATCGGGATGGCGCACGCCTTGAAGCTTTCCGTAATCGTCGAAGGCGTGGAATCCATCGAACAACTGCTGGCTGTATCGGGCCTGCACTGTCAAGAAGTGCAAGGGTTTGTCTTTCTCAAAGCCTCTCCCGGCGCGCCACTTGCTTGAATGGGCCCACAGCCGAAAGCGGGAGTTAAGCCTTCACTTGGTGGAAGAATCCGAGAGACGGCAGGTAGCGTAAGCCACCGCCGAATCACACTTGACGCAAACCTACCCGCTTTGGGTGGTACAGGTGATCTATTCGCGCTGCACGGCAGGAATTGTGAAGGAGAATGTTGAGCCCACCCCGGGTGCGGAATCAGCCCAGATCCGGCCGTCAAACGACTCGACAATCTTTCTGCAGAGTGCAAGCCCGATTCCGGTGCCCGGGACCTCCCGTCCATGGAGCCGTTTGAACATTCCGAACACTTGCTCGGCCTGTTCTTGCTTGAAGCCAACCCCGTTGTCGTGCACCGCGAAGATCCATTCGTTCTCATGGCGGCTGCAGGAAACGTGGATTCTAGGAGGTTCTTCCGGTTTGCGGTATTTGATCGCATTTCCCAGCAGGTTTTGGAATAGCTGGGTCCAGCGTGCGCTATCGACCACGAGTGCGGGTAGATCGTCATAGGTCACCGTTGCTTTACTCTCACCGATTGCCGAAGCCAAATTCGAGATGGCAAGCTCGAGCGGCTGGCTCAGCTCTGTTTCGCGTGGAATCCCGGGAGAACCCTGAACCTGTGAAAGCGCGAGAACATCCTGAATTAGTGCTCCCATGCGCTGCGCACCCGACACGATGTAATCGATGAACAAATGGGCGTCTTTGTCGAGTTGGGTCCCGTACCGTCTTGCGAGTAATTGAGCATAGGCCGTAACGGTGCGCAGCGGCTCTTGTAGATCATGACTGACTGCATATGAGAATTCACGGAGCGCTTCGTTCGCTTTGATCAGGGCCGTGTTGCTCTTGCCTAATTCGGCATTGCTCTTGGCCAGAGCCGCCGATATTTCTTCGGCATGCCGTCTGGCCATTAACAATTCATGCTCATAGCGGCGGCGTTCGGTTGTGTTGAACACCGTGATGCGATTGGAAACCGGCTCGTCCGCCGCATTTCGCTTTTGCCGGGCGCTGACGAGCGATGGAAGAACACGTCCGTCCTTGCGTTTGAAATCCAGAGCAATTTCAGTTACCTCGCCGTGCATGCGCAACAGCAATGCAAAGTGGGTTTCGTAAAACACCTTGCCGCCGGTCGTGAGCAGGTCTAAGAAGCGCGTCGTGCCATCCGTTAACTCGTGCGGCGCATAGCCGATCCAGGAGGCGAACGTCTCGTTCGTTCTTACGATCACTCCATCAGGACTGGTGGACAGGTAACCGCAGGGCGCATTCTCGTAGAGCTCCTCGGCTGTCTCTTGCGGAAATAGGTCGGGTTCACTTGGGTGCAAGACACTCCTTAAGCACGCGAATTACCTCGTCCGGAGCACTCATGTGTGGGCAATGTCCGGTTGCGCGCAGATTCACCAACTCACTACCCGAAATCTGCTGATGCACAAACTCCCCCACGCAATCCGGAGCAATCACATCCTGCGCACACTGCAGCACAACGGTAGGGACCCGAACTGATCGCAGATCTGCCCGGTTGTCTGAAAGAAAGGTTACGTGTGCGAACTGTTTAGCGATCTGCGGATCTGTGCGGCAGAAGCTCTCTTTCAGCTCGGCCGAGAGTTCAGGACGGTTCGCGTTCCCCATGATTACGGGCGTTATGAAATTGGACCAGCCAAGATAATTACTGTCGAGCGTTTCCAGCAACTCGTCTATATCCGCACGGCTGAAGCCGCCGGTGTATTCCGGATCATTGATATAACAGGGCGAAGGACCGATAAGAATTAGGCGTTCGAATTTCGCTGGTTTTTTGATCGCTGCGAGAACGCCCATCATCGCGCTGACCGAATGTCCGATAAAGGTGACCGGTGCGACGGCAGTGGCATCGATGATTTCGAGAACATCGTCCGCATAGGAATCGATTGAACGATACTTCGCCGCATCATATTGGGAAAGATCGGAGTTGCCGGCGCCGACGTGATCAAACAAAAGAACTCGATACTGGTTTTCGAACGCGGGCGCAACGTAACGCCACATGTTCTGATCGCAGCCAAATCCATGCGCGAACATGAGTGTCTGCGGGCCCGAACCGGTGATCCGAACGTTGTTTCGGTGAACAATTCGTGTATCGACCTGAGGAGCGGGCGTGGGGGGATTCACTCGACTTGATTATGACAGTTGAGGGGCGGATTCGGTATAACTTCCAGATGCAGCAGGCTGACGAGCCGTACGCAGACAGATTCCGATCACATGAGGCAGGCTCAACGTTAGGTCAAAAGAGATTTCCGGCAACTTCTTCGGCGGCGGTTCGGGCCTCATCGGCCAATTGCTTACGATCAGCGCTTTTATCATCGGGAGTAACCGTTACCAGAAGCGCGCGCTCGCGCACCCGGCTCACGACTTCGGCGCTTGCGCCAGCTTCGCAGGCGACCGCCTCGTTGCCGATGCCGCGCAGGTGCTCCGAGTCTTTTCCGCAACGCTTCAGGTAGGCGGCAAACTGCTTAGGAACTTGGGTCATCGGGGTTACCTGGATGCGCAGCGTGGCGCGTTTGCCCACGAACTCGCAGACATCTTGTCTAAAAGTTTCGGTGACCGGCTCTTTAAGGATGCCTTGCGCGGTAGCGCCGTTAAACCACGGGCAGCTTGCCGCGCTCACCAGCAAGATAAGCGAGAGTATCAAGTGGATTTTCGCGCAGGCGTCAGCGTCTCGGCTTTCAGGATTTTACCGCCTTCTTCGATTACATAAAGACGATTCACCTCGAGGTTTGTGATCCGGTCGACTTGCCCGCTCAACCAGCGCAGTTCGATTGAATCAATCTTCGTTGCCTGATCCAGGCCGAAGTGCATACGCATATCGTTTTGCGAAAAGTAACTCCCGCCGCTGCGCAATTCATCGATTTGCGCCAGCGGCTTCGCGGCTTCGGGCTTGGTCTTCGCCACGACAGTAATGCGCGTTCCGATGCCGGACCGATTCGATTTCACGCCCACTAGCTTCACTTTCACCCAGTTGCGGTGGAGCGTAGAATCGCAGCGAAGCATTTGCGGGATGGTATTGATACAGTTCACGGCAATATCGATGTCGCCATCGTTATCCCAGTCGCCAAAGGCACAGCCGCGGGCCGGAGCTCGCTCCAAAATCCCAGGACCGCCTTTATCGGTTACTTCTTCGAACTGGCCGTTTTGCAGATTTCGATAGAGATATTTGTGCTCGGCGTATTTCAAATCGGTATTTGATTTGTCAACCTCGGGGTAGACGTGCCCATTCGACATCAAAATGTCGAGCCAGCCGTCGTTATCCATATCGAAGAAGCCGACACCCCAACCGAGAAGACGGGTGTTCACGCCTAGACCGCTGGGATACGTACGGTCCTCGAATGATCCGTCGCCTAAATTCGTGTAAAGAGAATCTGTGTCACCGGCGAAGTTGGTCTTGGCGATATCGAACGTGCCGTCGCGATTGTAATCGCCGATCGTGACGCCCATGCCGGCTTGTGGTTTCCCTTCGGGCGAGAGCGCCGCGCCCGATTCAACCGCAACATCTTTGAACGTGCCGTCCTTTTGGTTTTCGTAAAGCGTGGCCGTGCTTGAATCGTTCGCCACGTAGATATCGGGCCAACCGTCGTTATTCAGATCGGAGGCGGCCACGCTCAGGCCATATGTGCCGCGCGTGTTCCAGATACCGGCTTTTTCGCTGACGTCCGAAAACGTGCCGTCGCCGTTATTGTGATAGAGAATGTTCTTGCCGCCGGGTAATCCCGGCGGTCCGCAGGCCACAAGGAGACCCTTATAGGTGCACGGACCCGCCTCAGGCGGCGGCGCGTTTTTCAAGTCGAAATCGACATAATTAGCGACAAACAAATCGAGATGCCCGTCGCGGTCGTAATCGACAAACGTACAGCCGGTATTCCAGCGCGGGCGGCTGACCGGTTGTATCAGTTTCGCCTGCTCGGTCACATCGGTGAACGTGCCGTTGCCGTTGTTGCGATACAAAGCATTCTGTCCGAAGTAGGTGACAAACAAATCCTCATGCCCATCGTTGTTGTAATCGCCGACACAGCATGCTTGCCCCCAGCCGGTCTTAGTTTCAAGGCCCGAGCCTTTGGTAACGTCAGTGAACGTGCCGTCGCGGTTATTTTTGAATAGATGGCAATGCGGCTTATCCCCTTCGGGGAAACCTTCCAGGCGCCACCCATTGACTAGAAAAACATCGATCCAGCCGTCGTTATCGTAATCGTAGAAGGCAAGCCCGCAGCCCGTCGTTTCGAGCAGATATTTGTTCTTGTGCTCGCCGCCGTAGATCGTCTTCACGTTGAGTCCGGTTTCTTTCACCACGTCGACGAAGCTGACCCCGAGCGGCGTACCTTCAATCGGGGAGCGCGGTCCTTTGGCGCGCGGCTGCGGCTTGGCATCGTACGAGCGTTCGATTGGACCGGGCAGTTTCACTTGCTGCGGCGGCGCAGCTAGCGCGAAGATGCTCTCAAACGGCAGAACCAGGGCCGTGCGGCTCAAAGATTTTAAAAAACGACGGCGATCTCGATTGGTCATGGTTGCTGTGTGCTGGGCATTTGTTCCTTATGCATGTGCCAGGGAACGCTTTCCACTGAAATTTCCGGATGCTTGCGCAGAAAGTCCAACGAGTATGTAGGCGCGCCCGGATCGATTTGCTTGATGGCAAAAAGATTAGCCTGCTCGGCAGCCTTCTCCTTTTCTCCCATTCTGCGATACAGGATCGACAGGTTGTAGTGCGCCGCCAAATCGTCGGGATCGATGGCCTGCAAGGCTTCGAACTGCTTGACCGCTTCGTCGTATTGATGCTGCTGGTAATAGGAAATGCCGAGCTCGCGCCGCGCATCGCGCGACTTCGGAAATTGATCGACGACCATTTGCAGATCAGCGATCTCGGCATCGGGATGCGCCGAACGGCGCTCGACCAGCGCCAGATAATATAGCGCGCGGGCATTGCTCGCACTCATGGAAAGCGCTTTTTCAAGGCTGGCGCGCGCCGAACTATATTTCTCCCACTCGATATAGGTGAGGCCGACATTGATATAGCCGTCCACGTAATCGGGACGCAGCCTAACCACCTGATTGAATGCGTGGATCGCATCGGAGTATTGCAGTTCGTCGAGATAAGCAATGCCAATGTTATTCCAGCGCATCCAATCGGGGTTATCTTGAGGCTCCGGCGCGCAGGGTGGATTATCGCCCAGTTGCAAAACGCGTGTTCGCGAGGCAAGCTCGATCACCGGATAAGCGGGATGATCGGGGCCGAAGACGTTATTTAAATAGCTTTGACGCAAGTGCCGGTAGTTGACGCGCGCGGTCACCGTGAGAGGCCCTTTGGCGTTCGCAGGAATGTGGAACTCGTAGCGTATCAGCGCCGATCGCCCGGCCTGAATCGTATTGTCATACGCCGTGGAATGAATGGTCCAGACTTTGTGGTTGTCCACAAACTCCCCCTGCATGTTCACGGGGCGGTTGGTGAAGCTATGGGCGCGCTGGTCGATAGCGCCGTCGGGTTGCAGAAAGCCGCTGTGATCAATCTCTTTACCCGCGGCATCTTTTACTAAGAACTCCACGCGAGTCTCATACAAGTCGCGCACTTCCGGAATCAGCGAGTGGCCGATGTTCTTGTTCTGCACAACCACCATCATTACGACGTTCTCGTTTGGCCTGACCTCGACGGGAACAGAGCCGAGAGGGGCCGACATCTGGCCGGACCCCTCCTGCTCGATGCCGAAGAGATCGACATTCAGATAGTTGCCGGATTTTAGAAACTCGACCGTCTTCTGAAGCTGCTCGTCGAAACCGTAATAAAACGGAACCGCGGTATTCCCGGCCGGCCAGCGATGGGAGGCGAACATCCCATTCTTTGCGCCGTACTCGCGCATAGTTATGGCTTCGCGCTTCATGTGGCAGTTCTGGCAGGTACTGTAATCGGCAGTGTAGAACGTAAGCGGATTGCGTTTCGAAAATTTCGAATTCTGCCATTCGTCGTAGGTGGTGAACGCGCGAATCCATTTATAGTCATTGAGCGGCGGCGGCATGTTTGCTTTGTGGCAGGCGCCGCAGTATTCGGACGTGCGATAAAAATCGCGCATCACCGCTTTCGAGTGGCGGTCGGGGTGCTTTAGGATGTCCGCGTAGGGAACTTCACCCGGAATGCGCTGGCCATTTTCATCAGTCATTACAGCCGGAATGCCCATGACGTAGCTGCCGTTTCCGAGGTTCGGCTGCAGCTTTTGAATGGAATGGCAGGTGGTGCAGGTCAAACCGTCCAGATCGAAATTCCGGTCCGCTTCGGAGCGGGAAGTAAGCGCGCCCGAGACGACTGCGATCGGATTATGACAGCTATCGCAATGACGCGTGTACTCGATGCCTTTGGTGCGTTTAAGAATGTTGACGCTGGTGCGGTAAAAAGGCGTGCGGAAGGAATTGGAATGGAGCGATTGCCGCCATTGCGTGTAGGCTTCCTGGTGGCAATGGGCACAATACGTCGCGGAAGGGAACGCTCCCGGGTTAATGAACTCGCCCGTTTGGGTTTCGGCATTGCCGGGCGCGCCGAGCTTCTCCTTCCCAAAGCGGTAATCGAAAATCGCCGCGATTTTCTGCGAGTATGAATCCTGGGGCGTCTGCGCGAGAAGGTTGCCGAGCACCGTAAACAGGCACACTCCCCCTATACTCACGACCAGGGCGCGGCGCCCTGCCTTACATCCCATCCAATGCGACCTCGATATTTAATTCTCTCATTAATCAAAGGGCGAATAAGAGCCAAGCGTAAGCCGAATGGTCGGATTTTGCCGGGGCCAGCAGCGAAACAAGTTACGATGAGAGCAAAGCTGGAGAATTTGCAATGCAGGTGAACGTACCACACGATTTAGAGGTGCTCATTCAGAAACGACTCTCGACCGGTGCTTATGGCAGCGTCGAAGAGGTCTTACGCCACGCCCTCGAAGCCCAAGACGCCGAGGAAAGTTGGACGAACGAGGAACGGGCCGCGCTTTCATCTCACATCGAGGAGGGCTACTTGCAGGCTGAACGAGGAGATCTTATAGAAGCCGACACGGCACGTGCCGAAATTCTGGGGATGAAGGAGTACTGGCACAAAGAACGTTCTTCCGAACGATGAGCTTGTATGCCCTAACGCCGCTTGCGAAAGCTGACATTTTTACTATCTGGGCCCATATTGCAGAAGACAATGAAGGTGCAGCAGACCGGGTGGAACAGGCCATTTACAACGCCTGTGCGTTTGTTGCCGAAGCACCTCTGCGCGGCCATTCCCGTCCCGATCTAACTCTTCGCCGGCTTCGTTTTTGGACCTTGACTCACTATCCGAACTACACGATTGTGTACCGGCCCGAAACGGCTCCCCTTCAGGTTGTCGCTGTTTTGCACGATAAGCGAGATATTGAGCAAATTCTGCGATCACGGCGCAAATATTAGCCGAGAAAGCATTATTTAGCAGGTAATTCCATCACATTGGGATGGCTCTGGCTTTTCGTTTTTCTGGCCTTCCTTGTCTTCGCTGGCTTGCAGCTTTTGTTCGCCATTCACAGATTAGTGACGCACGCACCTGCACCCAATAACGTTTTCGTTTACCTCTTCCTCTTGATTCCCGTTCTTGTCCTGGCATTGGCGGCAAGGCAGGTATCGGCCCGCGGCTTTGTTGGCATTCCTCACACAGATAGGCGTCGCCAGAGACATCCACCGGCATGTTTTTGTTGGGAAGCTCGGGGGAGAAGGAAGATTGTGTCCGAAGTGTCGAGCAAAGCTCCACTTTGACTCCCTTGGGCCTCTTCCAATTCTGAGATGCACACATAATGCCGACCACTGGTGGAAATTCGATTTCACACTAGTTAAGGATTGATCTCACAGCTGTCGGCTTACAATCACCAGCGAGTCACTGGACTCTAAAATGCGGGTGACGACTTGAGGATGCTCGAGAATGCAAAAAGTATCTAGCGCTACGGCCCGCTCAAAAACTGCTGAATCGCTGCGAGCGCCCCATTCGGGTCGCCGCGTGCGAAATCGTTCCAGGTGTCGTCGATGCAGTCTTTTTGATCTTGCGTCAGCTTCCAGGAGAGCGGCGGGTCGGCGCAGTTGAGATGGCGGTTCTTCGAATCACTGCTGGCCGTGTACTTGGAATGGAGCTGTTGCGTAGTGGTCGAGGCGTAACACGCGGCAAAGTCGCGCTGAATGTTCATCGGATGGCTGTAGTCCAGTCCGCAATACGGAATGGTGACGGTCTGAATCCTGGGCCCGCTAGCGGAGAATTGCTCGTCGCGCACGAAGAGATCGAGTTCGTTGCGGTCGCGGTGAGTAGGCGAGTTTGTCCACATATCGAGCAGCGCTACCAGCGGAGCGATGATCTGAAAGCCCCATCCCGCGCGTCTGCCCGCCGCTAGGGCGCTCGGATTGAAATGGCGGATCTGCAGCACAAGTAGATCGGGTACCTGCTGCCGCAGAGCGGAATCGTTTTGATACGCCGAAGAAATCCAGCCAATGAGCGAATCGACGCCGAAATTATCATAGTAGCCGCCGTCGACATAATGCAGATCGCCCTCAAAAGGGCTGCGCAGGTTCGAGCGCGCGGCCGGCGCTACGTACGGGAAAGATGCTGAGAGCCGCGCCGCTGTATTCACGCGCACATCGAATGGCTTTTTGATATCCGGATACAGGTCGTAGAAGTTAGCAATCCCACGCGGATCGTCAGGCGGCGGAAACCGGGTAGTGGAAAAGACCACATGCTGGCCCCGTTCCACCAGCATCGAATTAAATATCAGAGCGGGCATCGCTGTTCGCTTTTCCGCCCAATCCGAGAGATAGGTATCGTCGCCGGGCGAAGTGGAGGGCGAAACCGGATCGGGGCTGAGTCCGTTGACCACGGCCCATTTCTCCTCGAGCGCCCAACCTCGGTCGACGCTGAGCGAGCGGCGAAACGCCGGGAACACCGTCCGCCAGAAATCCGGACTGGTCAATCCCCAGGCAACCTCATCGATCGCCGACGCACGGGCATTGAGTGCAATGCGATTCTCGGGCACGCGCCCGTCGAAAGAAGCGGCGTAGATCATTGAACCGAGCGACCCGCCAGATACGGAACTGATGGCTGCGACGGAATTGCGGAAATCCGGAAATCGCGCGTCGAGTTTTTCGAGGACTTCGGCGGTCCAGGCCGCAGCCTGAATTCCGCCTCCGGGCGTAGCAACCAGGATCAATCGCTTGCGAGGGGCGGTCGCGGCGCGCGCGGCTAAATACGCGGAAGGCGTCAGATACTGCTTCACATCGAGTGTTTTCAACCGCCCAACGGTATCCCCCGTTTCTACCCGGAAAAAGTGATCCGATTGCGGAAGGTTGGCCGTCACGAACGCAAGTGCCGCCACACCGAGGAGCAAGGGAAAGCGATAGCGATCAAAGAAGAATGCGAGCGCCGAAAGAAACCAGCAACCAACAATGAGAAATAACAGTACGTAGGCGAGCGCCGGGACTTGCACCGGTGTCGCCGAAATTCTCGACTTATTGAAACCGACGATGATATAGGTCGCCAGGGCAAGTACAGCGAGCGCCAGAGCAAAGACGTGGCCCGAACGCAGCTTCAGGCGCGTGCCTTGGTCCGTTTGCAACGCCGTCAAATAGCCTTGGCTCGCCGGACGGAAAAAGCGGAACGGGATTTGACTGGCGCGGCCCAGCGCGGCTTTCATGCGGCGAAACAGATTTGCAGGCCGCGTACGCGATCCATCTCCCGGCCAGCAATAGAGATCGTGAAGCCAGCGGTCCAGCCACGGAAGGCGATCGACGGGAAAGACAAGCAGGGGCGGCGGGTAAGGCGTAACTTCGGGATCCGTCAACACAACCTGCACCACTTTGGCGAGAAGTGTGATCCCGCAAGCGGCTAACAGAGCGATTACAGCCGCGCTCCCTGTCTTCAGAAGAACAGAGCGCCCTGTGCGGATCAGCACTGTAACGATCAGCACGCACGCCGCTAGTAGGCCGATCGTGAAGGTAAGCCCG
The DNA here is from genome assembly GCA_963767485.1 of Terriglobia bacterium. GTDB lineage: Bacteria > Acidobacteriota > Terriglobia > Bryobacterales > Bryobacteraceae > Bog-105. The sequence continues at coordinate 146,064 of CAVYDZ010000012.1, forward strand.
GGGCGTTTCTGTGCGACATCGAAATGTGGGGAAAAACGCGGAGCGTCGACATTATCTGAGAAACGCAAACTGCCGTAGTGCAAGGCGAGATTCAGCGCGCTAATGGCCGTGAACGCAAGCAGAAAGGCGGCGAATGAAACGGCGAAAACACCGCCCCAGACAGCGCCCGCATCGTTACGCAGATCGAACAGGTTGCCGAGCAACGAACTCGCGCCTGTGAGTTGCGAAATCGGACCGAGTGCCGCCAGCAGTAACAGCGTGACGAGCGGAACGCGAATGAAAAACGCGAGACGCACTCCGCGGCCGAAGCGCAACCAGCTCATGAATATTGTTTTCCGATTTGTTTATAGTATCGGAAGCCGGATCGCGCCGCGCTAATTGCGCATGGCCGGTTCCAAAGGCTCGGCCGGTTGTTCAGAGCGAATGCGGCGGCGCATGCGCAGCACGGTTTCGCGATCCGTTTCTTCCGCGAGATTCTTGGTCCGGGCGAGCAGCAGATCGTTGAGCGACACGGTGCCAATCAGCACAGGATTTTCCCAGGACTGCAGCACCGGCAGAGTGGTCAAGCCGGTTTCGACCATCCGGTAAACAATAACGCGCAGCGGATCGTTAGCGTAGGCGACAGCGTCAGATACCAGCGGCTCTTCCGCTGCCTCGTGATTCGCGTCTTCAAGAACGGGCCGCATCACATCGCGCACGAAGAAAATCTCAAGCGGATCGAGCGAGTATTCGCGGCTCAGATGGTACCCGCGGCGAGCAATTTTTTCGGTCAGAATCGAGCGTTTAAGGATCAGCACAACCAGGCTGTACGATATGAAGCACGCAATCAAGAGCGGCAGCAGCATATTCAAATCGTGCGTAAGCTCAATCGCAAAAACTATGCCCGTGAACGGACAGGCCATCGTGCCGGCGAGCGTTGCGCCCATGCTGACCAGCTCCCAGAAGCCAGCGCCAAAATGAGGCAGGAAAAACGCCTCCGCAGCGCCCAGAGCCGCGCCGGTCATGAGCAGCGGAGCAACGACGCCGCCCGATGTGCCGGAACCGAGCGAAATGATCCAGATGGTGGCCTTGACGAGTAGAACGCCGAGAATGAGGTGAAGGCCGACGTTGCCTTTGAGCAGAATGCCGATGACGTCGTAGCCGACTCCGAGAGCTTGCGGGAAAATGAGTCCACCGATCCCGACGAAGACGCCCCCGATCGCTGGCCACCACATCCAGTGGACGGGTAGTTTGTGAAACAGGTCTTCGGCCGCATAAACACCCTGGGTCATAAGCGCGGAAAGGCCGCCGGCCAGCAGGCCGACCAGCGCGGAAGCCAGAATTCCATGAATGCCGATCGCAAGAGCATGATGAGGAACCGGGAATAAAGGACCAAGGCCAAGAATCATTCGACGTCCGGCGTCGGCTGTGACGCTGGCGAGCGCCACCGGAATCGCGCTGCGCGGCTTCCATTCAAAAAGCAGCAGCTCGACGGCCAGCAGAACGGCGGCAAGCGGTGTGGCAAATACGGCCGACATGCCGGCTGCGGCGCCCGCCACAAGCAGAGTTTTGCGTTCGGTGTTCGTGAGGTGAAAAAGCTGCGCAATGAGCGACCCGAACGCGCCCCCCGTCATGATAATTGGGCCTTCGGCGCCGAACGGACCACCCGAGCCGATCGAAATAGCCGCGGAAATCGGTTTCAAAAGCGCAAGTTTCGGCGGCACGCGGCTGCCATTCATGAGGATGGATTCGATGGCTTCCGGGATGCCATGACCGCGGATGCGGTCCGACCCATAACGCGCCATGATTCCGACGATTAATGAGCCAATCACCGGGACGGCAATTGCGAAAACGCCTAAGTGATTATTGGCGGGCGAAGAAAGAGCGGTATCGAATCGGCCGTAATAGAAAAGATTAGTAAAAAAGCCGATCAGTTTGAGCAGCACCCAGGCAACGCCCGAGGCAATGGCGCCGATGACGATGGCAAGCAGCGAAATGGGCAGAACACGGATTGTGGTGGTGAAATCCCCCAACTCGGGGACGGCCGGGCGGGAAGAGGCGTGGGTCATACCGCGCTTGCCTCCTGAACAGAAGAGTTGACAATAGCAAGCAAGGCGTCAGAGAGCACCGGAGCCTGCTTCTGCATTTCCTGCCAGTGGATGACGGAAAGCTGGTGAAGGGCATCTTCCCCGGCTTCGGTGAGTTCGATCAGGGCCTCCCGGCGATCTTCGGAGCTGTGGCGGCGCACAACCATTCCTTTTTCGACCAAACGGTTGATGAGCTCGACGGTGCTGTGGTGCTTCAGCCAGAGCCGGCTGGAAATCACTGTGATGGTGGGGCGCAGATCGGATGGCAGTCCTTTGACGGTGAGCAGGAGCTGGTGCTGCTGGGGCTCGAAGCCGGTTTCCCGGGCGGCTTGTTCGCTGAAATGCAAAAATTCGCGGATGCGGTAGCGTAGTTCGGCCAGATGGCAATAGTCGGCGACGGGAAATTGCCGAACGAACTCAGGGTCAGGTGGCGTCACATAAGTATCGTATCACGATACTTCTAAAAATCGCTATTGCATTTAGGGGAGAAGCGCTCCAGAATATCCTTAGGCGAACAAATGGCGAATCTGGCAATTGCCAACGGTTACGACAAACCCTGGAAACGCGCATCCCAACTTAAAGTAATACTTGATGATTCCAGCTTCCGAGCCCTTTCCTTGCCGATCCTGCAAACTGCTTTACCCAGAGGTGCCATTACCGAAGTGCAGGGAGCCCGCTCCTCGGGACGCACCTCGCTCTGTCTACATATTCTGGCCCAGGCTACCCAAAAAGGAGAGATCTGCGCGGTAGTCGATTTGCAAGATGGCTTTCATCCGGCTTCGGCAGAAGCTGCGGGAGTTCGTTTGGAACAATTGGTCTGGGTCCGCTGCGGCGGGAATGCCGAATTTGCGCTGCGGGCGGCCGATTTACTGCTGCATGCCGGAGGCTTCGGTGTCGTCTATCTGGATTTGTGCGAAGCGAGCGCCAGGATTTTAAATCGCATCCCGCTTTCCTATTGGCACCGCTTTAAAAAGACGGTGAAAGACACGCCCACCGTGCTCCTCGTGGCAGCCGATCTTCCACAAGTTAAATCATGCTCTTCCATTTGCTTACATATAAAGCTTAAAGTAATTTCCTGGCTGGGAACGCGCTGCGCTTCGGTGCTCGATGGCGTGGAGACGTACGCCGTTATGGGCAAAGTGGCTTCGATCCGGCCCCAATCGTTATTTCTGAAAAGCAGGGTTTGATTATGTACGTTTGCCTGCATGTGAAAGAGGAGGCGGAGGCTTCCCTGCTCTACGGTCTGGGACTGGAATTTTCGCCGATAGTCGAGCAAACCGATGCGAAAACGATCGTTTTCTCGATTGATCCACTGCGCAAGTTGATGGGTTCGCCGTACCAGATCGCGTCCGAGATCTCGCGGGCGGGCCATGAACGCAAGATGCAGGCAAACCTGGCGATGGCCTCGAATCCGGACACAGCGATTTTGCTGGCCTGGAATTTTGCGGGAGTGACACTGGTCACACCCGGCGAAGAAAGGCAAAAATTAGGATCGATTGGGCTCTCCTCATTAATCCGGCAGAGGGCGCCCGAGGATCAGGGGCTGCTTCAAATTCTGCATCGTTGGGGATTGAAGACGTGTAGCGAACTGGCGGCACTCCCAGAATCAGGCGTAGCTGAACGACTGGGCACGAGAGGCCTATATCTGCGCAACTTGGCAGCCGGACGCATTCACCGTCCCTTAGAAGTAACCGCACCGCAAACGAGTTACCAGGAGTGTGTGGAACTAGAGCATCGATTGGAGCTGCTTGAGCCGCTGTTGTTTTTATTGGGTCGGGTTTTAGGTGATTTATGCGGCCGCTTGCGTTCCCAGTCGCGAGCGGCACGCGTGCTTGCGCTACAACTCGAGTTAGAAGAGCAGAAGCCGTATGAATGCACACTGGAATTCCCAGTCCCGTTAGAAGACAACCATACGATGTTGAAACTGCTGCAATTGCATTTGGAGCGGCATCCCCCGCAGGCGGCAGTGATCGCATTTACCTTGCGAGTAGAGCCGGTGGAGCCGAGGCGCGTACAAGGCGGAATGTTTTTACCGCCGGCTCCACCCGCCGATAAATTGCAGGTGACACTCGCGCGCATTGCCGGCATGGTGGGAAAAGAAAACGTAGGCACGCCGGCACTGCTCGACACGCACCGGCCGGACGCTTTCGAATTACACCCGCTGCCCGTTTTGAGTTCGGCGGAAGAAACAAGAGAGCCACCACAACCTGAAGTGCTGCGTTTAGCGGTGCGATTATTCCGCCCCGCGCTGCCGGCGCGCGTGCGGCTGGTAGAGTATGCGCCGCGCGACATTTTGGCGAGCGGCGTAAAGGGGAAAGTGTTACGGGCGGCCGGCCCGTGGAAGACTTCGGGCGAGTGGTGGACTTCTACGTTCTGGTGCCGCGAGGAATGGGATGTGGCGTTAGACGATGGAGCGCTGTACCGGATTTATCAGGATGCGCAGAAAGGGGCGTGGTTCGTGCATGGCATGTACGATTGACGCTTACCCTTTCCAGGGCTAGAATTTGCTTATGATTTCCAAGAATCGTTCTGTTCCAGTTGATACCGTGCTGCCCCATGTGAGATTATCAGAATCTCGAAAAGGCGATCGTTTGGCTGACAGAGGTTTTCGGATTCGAGGAGTACTACCGTTATGGCGACGGTCCGAGCGGTGGGCAGATGTGGGCAGGCAAAGCGGCGATTCAGGTTAGGCAGGCGAAGGACGGGCAGAAATCCCCCGCGCAGCTTGGGTACGGGACTCAGTCATTGACCATTTTTGTAGACGACGTGGACGAGCGATATACGCGTGCGAAAGCTGCCGGCGCAAAGATTCTGGAGGAGCCGCATGAGACGGAGTACGGCGAGTATCAGTACGCGGCGGAGGACTTGGACGGACATCATTGGCTGTTCTCGCGGCACACGAAAGATCGCAGCCCGGAGGAATGGGGCGCAGTGGCAAACCCTCAGCGTGCTACATGATTTTTACAGAGCGGCTAATACTTCCCGATAGAGATATTTCGCGCCTTCCACTCCATCCCACGGGCCTTCCTCGTATTCCAACGCGAAAATGCCAGTGTAGTTGTTGTTCAACATGATTCGGACATTCCGTTGAACGTCGGGATTTTTCCACCGATTCCAGTACTTGGCGTGAACATTCGTATGGGCATACGGCGCGAGATCCTGCAGCGCGTGGAAAAGCAGATATTCATGCTCCCAGTTACAGAAATCCGGAGAAGCTTCGCAGAACGGGCTATTTACTTCCTCAACGATGATTCTGATATTAATCGGGTTTGCGGTCAGTCCCCAATGATTTTCGAGAGTGACTTTCACACCTAACTTGCCGCCGTAATCCGCCATTTCCTTGAACGATTCGATGCAGTTGGTTAGATACTGCGCGAGGGCATCGTTTTTTGGATAAGAGCTGGGGTCAGCCACGGGAGAGGGAGCGATTCGCGGACCACCGCTGTTCACTCGCATCGATTTGGCGCCAAGCATGGCCGCTCCGTCCAGCCACTTCTTCGCGACTTCCACACCTGCCTTGCGCTTCTCCACATCCAAATCGCAGATGTTGCGTGGAGCGTTGTTCGAAATGTGGTGGCACTTCGTTCCCGTGTTCACTTGTTTGCTGGCCATCTTTTCCAGCCATCGCTTTCCGGAAGCGCTGGACGGATCAAATTCGGTCACGGTGTGATCGGTTCCGTTGTAATTTACAACGGTTTTCACGTACATGCTGTCGTCATCGGTATCGCCAAACAGACCGGAGAAGAGGTCCATGTGGTACACGCCCGGAAAGGTTTTCTTCGTGAATTCCGGAAAATCCAACATGGTGATTTCACCGTACTTCTTCTTCATCTGCTCGACCGTCTGACGATCGGACATGAAAGGCTCGCGTGTCTTGAAGATGTATCGGATGGGCCAGGTGTTCGAAGCGATGCGATCCAGCTTTTCCTTTTCGGTCAGCTCCCGGGCGGCGCCTGCATGCACAACCGATTCCGGCGTCGCTTGTTCCGCGCCGGCAGCCGCAGTTGTTCCGATGGCCGAACTCGCAGCCAAACCCGCCACCGCGCTCTTGAGAAATCTTCGTCGGTCCGAGCCGCCGTCGTTCGTTGCGTCTTTCAACTCCATAGTCTTATCTTTCTCCTTCCGGTCTAGCCGAGTTGGCTCCTACGTCACCGACCTGCGGATGCGCTTGAGTGTAACCTCATGTTGTTTGCGCACTTCCTCGTCGCGCTTCAATTCTTCGCCGCCCTGGCCGTCCGTTTCGACAAATACAACGGCCGAGTGATCGAGCATATCGTAAGGCTTGCCGGCCGATATCAGAGTCGACGGGGAAAAATCCGCATTTCTTGTATCCAGCAGCAGGTCCCAACTGCACTGCGCCGAGCAGGGTGGCAGATAGAACTGAATATGATCGCGATGCGGATTCAGGCAGATCAAGAAAGATTCATCGCGGACTAACTCGCCGTGGCGGTCAACATCATTCAAAGTCCGGCCGCTTAGCCGGACGGCAAGGCAGCGCACCCAACCAGCATTCCATTCCTCTTCCGTCATCTCCTGACCATCCGGCCGGTACCAGCAGATATCGCGCACCTCCAAACCGTCGACCTGTTGCTTAGTGGTAGCGCCCGGGCTGATTTTGCGGTCCTGAAAGAACTTGCGGCGGTGCAGATTAGGATGCATCTTGCGAAGCCTGATGAGCTTGGCCGTGAAATTTAGCAGCGCCTCTTTACGCTCGTCCAGATTCCAATCGAGCCAACTAATCTCGTTATCCTGGCAATAGGCGTTGTTGTTGCCGTTTTGCGTACGGCCGATCTCGGCGCCCCCGCAAAGCATTGGGACGCCTTGCGAAAAGAATAGAGTAGTCAGGAAATTGCGTTTGTCGCGCTCGCGCAGTTCGATTATGCCCTGATCGTCCGTTGGGCCTTCCGCTCCGTGATTCCAGGAGTGATTATCGTTGGTTCCATCCTGGTTGTTCTCGCCATTGGCTTCGTTGTGCTTGTTGTCGTAACTCACAAGGTCGTGCAGCGTGAAACCGTCGTGGGCGATGACAAAATTGATGCTGGCCGAGGGGCGGCGTCCGTCCCGTTTATACAGATCGCTGCTGCCGGTGAGCCGGTACCCAAGCTCGGCAAGCTGTCCGTCATCTCCCTTCCAATAGCGCCGCGTGACGTCTCGATATTTGCCATTCCACTCAGCCCATAAGTGGGGAAAACGCCCCACCTGATAGCCGCCTTCGCCCACGTCCCAGGGTTCTGCAATCAGCTTGACGCGCGAGAGCACCGGATCCTGGTTGATGACGTCGAAAAAGGCGGAGAGACGGTCGACGTCGTGCAGCTCGCGGGCAAGAGCCGATGCCAGATCGAAGCGGAATCCATCGACATGCATCTCCTGCACCCAGTAACGCAGGCTATCCATCACCATTTTGATTACCTGCGGGTGACGCATATTGAGTGTATTTCCGGTGCCGGTGTAATCCATGTAATACCGGCGGTTTTCATCATTAAGGCGATAATATGTCGAATTATCGATACCGCGGAAGTTGAGGGTCGGCCCGAGTTGGTTGCCTTCAGACGTGTGATTGTAGACGACATCAAGAATGACTTCAATGCCGGCCCGGTGAAATTCGCGTACCATCGCTTTGAATTCGCCGATCTGTTGACCCTCGTCGCCGAGACTCGCATAACGCGAGGTCGGCGCGAAAAAGTTGATCGTGTTGTAGCCCCAGTAGTTGCGCAGACCCTTAGCAAGCAGGTGCTTATCGTCCGTGAACTCGTGGACCGGCATGAGTTCGACCGTCGTAATGCCAAGGTTCTTGAAATATTCAAGCATCGGCTGGCTGACGAGGCCCAGATATTTGCCGCGCAGGTGCTCGGCAACGTCCGGATGGCGCGCGGTCATGCCCTTGACGTGCGCTTCGTAAATGATGGACTCGTGTAGCGGGATTCCAGGGGAATGGTCGTTTTGCCAGTCAAATTGAGAGGCTGTGACCACACTCTTGGGAATGCCGGCGGCATCATCCCGGTCATCGCAGCTCAGGTCCGCCGCTGGATCGTCAAGTTTATACCCGAAGACGGGCTGATCCCAATTGAGGCGGCCAGTAAGCGCTTTCGCGTACGGATCAATCACAAGTTTGGCCGGATTAAAGCGCAGTCCTTCTTCCGGCTTATACGGACCATGGACGCGATAGCCGTAAAGCTGCCCGATGGCCAGCCCTTGTACGTAGCAATGCCATGTGTACCCGGTACATTCCTGGACTTCAATCGTCTCGTACGCTGGAGACTCCGGGTCTTGAAAGAGGCAGAGCTCAACGCGCGTAGCGTTTTCGGAATAGAGCGCGAAGTTTACTCCGGTACCATCCCAGGTGGCGCCTTGCGGTGAGGGCAAACCCGGCAATATTTTGGCTGGCATCGAATTAGCAGTGCCTTCGGGGATAGCTGGATAGGGGATTAGGGCGAGGAGTGCTTGCCTGAACAGGAGTCACGCTCTCCATAGTAGCCGCAGGAAAAGCCTCGTTTGCGAACTGCTCCAATTTGCGAATTATTGGAAAACATTTTGTAGCTAATTCCTCGGAGTTGGGGTCCAACCGGGCGGAAGATCTAATTGTGTCGAGTATTAGAATCAGCGATCAGGCATCGGAGCTTCGGATAGAGATCGAAGGAAGATTTTCCGGAATGATAGTTTCGGAAGTTCGGGAATGTTGGACGTCGACGCTAGGCGGCTTTTCCCCTCGTGTCTTCATCATCGACATAACCCACCTGAGCGGTTATGATACGGCAGGCTTTCAGCTATTAAGAGAACTCTGCGCCCGCGGAACGCGGGTGGCGGCGCGTACGGCCCGCTCCCTCGCCTTCCTGAGCGAGATCTCGTCGATCGAACATCAGGGTCCGGCGCTGGTTTATCAGGCGCTGGAGAAGAAGAAGCAGGCCGAAGAACCACAACCATTTGCCCAAAAACGGGCTGCGGCTGCTGGTGGATGACTGCATCTAAACCCAATTTCCGTTCCATATCGTAGCCTGAAATCGTGTCTCCCCGGCCGCAGCGCCAGAACTTAGCATCGCTGCTTGACGATTTTGATCGCCACAAAGATCAGACCGCCATTGTCACTTCTCGCGGGCTCCGGCAAATCCGGACGAGTTACGGCGAGCTGGGAGTTCTGGCCCGACGGTTCGCCGCAGAGCTCTCCGCCCGAGAGATTCGGAAAGGGGAACGTGTCCTGCTCTGGGGGGAAAACAGCGCCGAATGGGTTGCTGCGTTCTTCGGTTGTGTGGCGGCCGGCGTACTGGCCGTGCCCCTCGATGTAGCGAACGGCTTGGAATTTGCACAGCGGGTCGCGCGCGAGGTCAATCCGCAATTGTTGCTGGCAGATGAACAAAAACTGCGCCTTGCGGAATGGAATTTCTCCAGTCTTGCTTTAGAAAATCTCCCGCACGAGATCACTACCGAAGGCATCGGCGCGCCGGTAGCGCTGAACGCGGCGGATCCGCTGCAAATCGTCTTCACCTCAGGCACCACGGGCGACCCCAAAGGTATCGTCCACACTCACGGCAATGTATTGGCAAGTCTCCTGCCAATCGAGCGAGAAATGCAGAAATATCTGCGCTTCGAGCGGCCCTTTCACCCGATTCGGTTCCTCCACACGCTTCCGTTGAGCCACGTCTTCGGTCAATTCATGGGGTTATGGATCCCGCCTTTGCTCGCTGCCGAAGTACATTATCAGCCACGCCTGGTGGCGAGCGAGTTGACGGACCAAATCCGGCGGGATCGGATCTCGGTATTAGCCTCAGTTCCCCGGGTGCTCGATTTGCTACGAACGCACGTGAGCAATTTATATCCGGAATTGGCCCGCCAGGCGGAAGCAGCGCAAAGCTGGAAGGCATGGAAGCGATGGTGGCGTTTCCGCCGGATTCACCGGCGTTTCGGATTGAAGTTTTGGGCTCTTGTGTGCGGCGGAGCGGCGCTCCCCCCCGAAACCGAGCGATTTTGGAATGCGCTGGGCTTCGTGGTGGTTCAGGGGTACGGGATGACGGAAACCACGGCGCTCGTCAGCTTAAACCATCCATTCCATCCGGCAGCGGGCACGATCGGGCAAGTGTTGCCCGGGCGCGAAGTGCGTTTGAGCAGTGAAGGCGAAGTTCTGGTGCGGGGCGAAACTATTTCTCACCGTGTTTGGCAGAACGGCCGAATGGAGCAACAGGCCGAAGACTGGCTGCCAACGGGCGATCTTGCAGAATTTGACGATGCGGGAAATTTGCGCTTTCGGGGCCGCAAAAAGGATGTGATCGTCACCTCTGCCGGCTTGAACATACATCCAGAAGATCTGGAAGCGGCGCTTCAGGCACAGCCCCAGGTGAAAGCGGCGACCGTGGTGGAGGCGCAACAGCAGTATGGTCCGGAGCCGCTCGCCGTCGTGGTGATGGAACCTGGGCAAGATCCTGCGGCGGCCATTGCCGGCGCCAACCAACGCTTGGCGGAGTTTCAACAAATGCGCCGCTGGATCGTCTGGCCCGAACCGGACTTGCCGCGTACCTCAACCGGCAAAACGCTGCGCCGCGAAGTAGCCAGGCGGATCGCAAACGGCGAAGTCGGAGAAAATCCAAAGGCGACCAGCAGCCAGGAATTAAATCTGGACAGTCTGGCGAGGGTGCAACTGCAGGCCGAGCTCGAGCAGAAATATGGCTTGGTTATCGCCGACACGGCACTCGAGACGGTGAAAACGCAAGGGGATGTCGAAGCGCTGGTGCGCCAAGCCCCGCAGCAAACAGCGGCCGCTTTGAAGAATGTCCCTCGCCATAAATATCCGCGCTGGACTCTCGGCAGATGGCAGCAGGCGATCCGTGCGGTTTTCATCGAAGCGGTAGCCATGCCGATTTTGCGCTTTCTGGCAAAGCCCCGGCGCAAGCGGCTTGCGGCTAATCTAGCAACGTCACCGCTCCTGATCGTGTCGAATCACATTACTTCCTACGATGCGGCATTCGTGCTGTTCGGTCTGCCGTCGCGCATGCGGCGGCGGGTTGCGATTGCGATGTCGGCCGAAATGCTGCTTGATCTGCGGAGAGGCCGCAACCAGGGCAACTGGTTTGTCAATCTCGTTGCTCCTATCGGCTATTTTCTGATTACCGCGCTATTCAATGTTTTTCCGCTGCCGCAGTTTAGTGGATTCCGCGAGAGTTTCCGTTACGCGGGAGAAGCGATGGATGCGGGATTTCACGTACTGGTATTCCCGGAAGGCCGCCGCTCGGATGATGGCACGCCGCAACCCTTCAAGAGCGGCGCGGGCCTTTTGTGGAAGCAATTGGGTTCCCCGGCGCTCCCGGTTTACCTGGAAGGATTGGGCGACCTGAAAGCGAAACGCAGCGGCTGGTTCCGCTCCGGACGGGTCACCGTGCGCGTGGGCGAAACACTCTCATTGGACAAAGCAAAAGCTCCGGAAGAGTTGACAAAAGATCTGGAACGCGGAGTCTTCGGTCTGGCAACTAATCGGGATTGAATGCGGGCCGCAAACGAAACGGTTGCGCCCTCGTGCGACTCTACTGGAAGGTTAGTCAATACACATGGCAGAAACGAGACCAGGTCGAATTCGAGAAGGGCTCCCGCATCCGCGCGGAGCCACATGGGACGGAAAAGGAACGAATTTCGCGCTCTTCTCCGGTCATGCAACGAAAGTAGAACTTTGCTTATTCGACGAGACAGGCGAGACCGAGACGGACCGCATCGCACTCCCGGAATACACAGACCAGATCTGGCACGGCTACTTGCCGGACGCCACTCCGGGCACGATTTACGGTTACCGGGTGCATGGACCATACGAGCCCAATGCGGGCCATCGCTTCAATCCGAATAAGCTGCTGCTCGACCCTTATGCACACGCGCATTACGGAACACTGCAGTGGAATCCGGCGATCTTCGGTTACAAGCTCGAATCCGGCGACGACACCACCTTTGATGACCGTGATAGTGCTCCGTTCATGCCGAAATGTTCGATTGCGGATTTGTCGTTTACCTGGCGAGGAAGACGGGTGCGGCGCCGGCCCATACGGTGGGAGGACACAATCATCTACGAAACGCACGTCAAGGGCTTTACACAATTGAACCCGTTGGTGCCCAAGGGTCAGCGGGGCACATATGCGGGTCTCGGGACGCGCAAGGTACTGGAATATATTAAGTCACTCGGCGTAACCAGCATCGAGTTATTGCCGGTCCACACGTTTATCGACGATAGCCATCTTCTCGAAAAAGGTTTGCGCAATTACTGGGGATATAACACGATCGGCTTTTTCGCGCCCGATCCGCGGTATGCGTCGCGAAAAAAGGATAGTTTACGTGAATTCAAAGAGATGGTCGCGAAGATTCACGATGCGGGCCTGGAAGTAATTCTGGACGTAGTTTACAATCACACGGCTGAGGGCAACGAAAAAGGTCCCACCTTGTCCTTCAAGGGGATTGACAACGCGAGTTACTATCGATTGCTGCCGGATAACAAACGGTATTACATCAACGATACGGGTACCGGAAATACTGTCAATCTGAGTCATCCCCGTGTCATTCAGATGGTGACCGACAGTTTGCGCTACTGGGTGGAGCACACCAATGTCGACGGCTTCCGCTTCGACCTGGGTACCATTCTGGCGCGTGAGCCAAACGGCTTCGATAACCAGAGCGGTTTTTTAAAAGCAGTAAGCCAGGATCCCGTGTTAGGAACAGTTAAGCTTATCGCCGAGCCATGGGACTGTGGACCCGGCGGCTACCAGGTGGGAGGTTTTCCGCCTGGCTGGGCCGAGTGGAACGACAAGTTTCGCGATACTGTGCGCGATTTCTGGAGAGGGCAAGCTCCGGCTTCAGCATTGACTGAGCGGATGTGCGCCTCGGTCGGCGTGTTTAATCATCAAGGGCGGCGTCCCTGGGCCTGCGTCAACTTTGTCACCGCGCACGATGGCTTCACTTTGAACGACATCGTTACTTATAACGATAAACACAACGAAGCTAACGGTGAAGACAACAAGGACGGAAGCTCCGATAACCGTTCCTGGAATTGCGGCGTAGAGGGCCCGACGGATAATCCCGAGATCAATGCTGTACGAGAGCGGCAGATCCGGAATATGCTGGCTACGCTGCTGCTATCGCAGGGTACGCCTATGCTGCTCGCCGGCGATGAATTCGGACGCACGCAAAAGGGAAACAATAACGCGTACTGCCAGGATAACGAGATTAGCTGGATCAATTGGAAGCTCGGCGATAAAGGAAACGGTCTGGTCGAGTTCGTCAAAAAGCCTGACCGCTTTAAGGCATCGCTATCCGGTGCTGAAGCGGAATTTGTTTTTGACGGGCGAATACAATGAAGAGCTCGGCGTTAAGGATGTAACCTGGATCAACGCAAACGGCAGGGAAATGGAGGATGCGCAATGGGGCGACCATGGCATGCGTTGTTTCGGCATGTTGCTGGACGGCCGTGCCCAGACCACCGGGATCCGGCAGCGCGGGAAGGAAGCGACGCTGCTCATCGTAGTGAATGAATTTGGAGACGCGGTCAAATTCAAGCTGCCCGATTCGCCGGACGGCAAAGCCTGGTCCTTGCTCATCGACACGAATGATCCCGAAGGGAAAAGTCAGGAAACGCAGTTTACGATCGGGCACGAATACGACATCACGCCGCGATCTCTGCGCATGTTCGCCTTGACGTGCGAGTAACCGCATTAGCCACGGATGAAAGCGGATTGAATGAATCCGCTTTTCATTCCCATCAAAGCTTACGTCTTAAACCCGCGGCTTGACCCGGGAGAATTCGCGTAGGATGCCAGAGAAAAACGAGCGCCCGAATACTCCAATGGCGAGAATTCCCCCGAATAAGCGCCAACGCCTCATAGCTTTCGCGACCCTGCCGCTCCCAGTACACATCTTTCAAATTCAGCCATAGTGCAAATTCATCGAGTGTGAGCGCGGCGGCCACGCCATAGAGCATCGAGGTCACGCGGCCTAACAATCGATTCGAATTAGGCCCCCCAGTTCCGATTTCTGCCAGCCAACTATAGCCTACGAGCAGCAACAGCAAAATGCCCCAAACGAGGTGATGAATGTGGCGGCCATGCATGCTGACGTTGTGAAACGGCCCTACATCGTTGTGAATGGCAATGGTGATACCGCGCACCACGGCCACCGCGACAAAAAAGCCGAGCGAGGCGAGGAACAGGCGTTCGCGGCGTGTTTCAGCGAGATGACGGCCATAGATGTCGCGCAGCTTCGTTCGAGAAACGATGACCGAAAGCAGAGCGAGCGCAGCCGCAATGACGAGCGGTCCGATCCAAAAGCTCTTGTGCAGCCAGGGCATAGAAATCACATTGTATTGCTTGCCGCAGCCATCGATTCAGTTGAAGTCGGGACTATAAGCCAGATATCCTTCTCATCTCGGTCGAAATCACCTCATTCGCACGCACTCCCTCAAGACGCATAGTTGGAATGGATATAAACTACTTGTTCGAGGTCGGAAACAATTCCATCAGGAGATGTCAATGAAAATCGATCTGAGGCTAGCGCTTCTAGGTTTTTACATCATGACAAGTGTCGGCGGAGTTGCGCACGCGACACTGCTCGAAGGGTACGTCGGGAAAATAAGCCCTTCGGGGATTATCTTCACCCCGATTACGATTCCTGGTTCGAGTGCCAGCGTTGCCCTGGATGGCATAAACAATGCGGGCGTTCTAGTTGGATGCTCTGAGGCTTTGAGCGCAGGCTGCACGTCTGGCCTTGTGAAGACTGGGACTGTGTTTACCGCGGTCAATTATCCTGGCGCATCATGGACTCTTTTGAGCGGAATCAACTCGGCGGACCATATGGTGGGAAGTTACTTCGACGGGAGAACCGACCACGGATTTCTGGACATTGATGAAGCGTTTACCAATATTGACTTTCCCGAAGCTAGTTTCACTGTGCCGTGGGGCATCAACACGTCCGGCGAGATAGTGGGTGAATACATCAAGTTCGGAGGATTTGAGCCTAATGGCTACCTTGAAGCTGGAGGCTCATTTACGACGGTCAACGTGCCGGGCGCCGACTTCACGATTCTGGGTGGAATCAACAACTCGGGGCGGGTGGTCGGAACTTATGCAGTCAGCGGGCGTGGTCTCTTCGGATTCTTGGAGAGCGGCGACAAGATTACGAGCTTTTCTTTCCCGGGCGCGCTGGAAACGTTTGCCAATGGAATCAATGATGACGGTCTGATCGTCGGGACGTTTCTAACAACCAGTAACGTCCCGCATGGCTTCCTTTATCAGGACGGCGTATTTACGATGCTCAACTATCCCGGATCCGTGAGCACCTGGGCACAGGGAATCAATGATCAGGGAGAGATAGTTGGCTACTTTCAAACCCCGGTACCCGAACCATCGTGTCTATTATTTCTTCTCATTGGCTTTGTCGGCGTGGGCGCCGGCGCCTGTGCTCGTCGCATCCCTCCAACCCCAGGAGCATCAGATTCCAAGCCTGATATGGACCGTCCATTTCACTGACGAAGTTTTGCGACGGCATCGATGGCTTGGATTAATCCTTCAATCGTGTGCGGGTCGGCTTCTACAGCGGTCCGCAAGCCGAGCTTCTCGACAGTGCGCGTGGTGGCGGGACCAATACTCGCGATCCGAATCCGCGCGAGTATGTGCGGCGGTACAACGCGCGCCGTGTTTTCCGCGGCGGAAGAGCTCGCGAAAATAATCCAACTCGGCAGCGGATCGCGGAAGACAAGTGCAGCCTGCGCAGCTGCTTCCTCAGGCATGACGTTGCGATACGCCTCCACTACCGTCACCTCTGCGCCGAGTTCGCGCAAACGGAGCGGAACCACATCGCGCATAACAGCGGCGCCCGGCAGCAGAATTTTCTTTCCGATCAGTTCTTCGGCCCCGAACGCGTCGGCTAGCGATTCCGCCACATACTGCTGCGGCGTAAGGGAAACGGCAAAGCCCTGGCTCTCGGCGGCGGCGCGGGTGGCTGTTCCGATGGCAGCGATTTTACGTGGCGGGTTTTGCGCTGCCCAGCGCGGCCGAAAATGCACTTACTGCGTTCACGCTTGTGAAGACGATCCAGTCGTAGCTGGCAGCGTGAGCGGCGGCGTGACGCAAGGCCGTTTCGTCAACCGGCGGAGCAATGCCGATCATCGGAACGAGCAGCACTTCGGCCCCAAGGTCACGCAGCGGCGCGGCCAGCTCTTCCGCTTGATGCGCTGCGCGGGTAACCACAATGCGAAGGCCCTGCATTATTGCCGTAGGATGTTGGCTGCGCCCCGGTTCAGCAAGTCCTCTGCAACGCGGGCGCCAAGCTGCACGGCATTGTGCGAGACATCCTGTCCCGTAGCCCGCAGGAGTTTTGAGCCATCCGGCGCAACCACCACCGCAGTGAGATGCAACGCGCTGCCGGACAAGCTGGCGTAAGCTCCCACCGGCAACTGGCATCCACCTCCCAGTGCGGCAAGCGCCGCCCGTTCGCACGTCACCGTCTGAAAGCTGGGTAAATGATTCAACGCGGCAATCAAGTCAAACGCCCGATGGCTAGTACGCGTTTGAATCCCAAGAGCGCCCTGCCCGGGAGCCGGACACATTTGCTCTGGCTCGAGTAGTTGCGCAATTTCAT
Source organism: Terriglobia bacterium (assembly GCA_963767485.1). GTDB lineage: Bacteria > Acidobacteriota > Terriglobia > Bryobacterales > Bryobacteraceae > Bog-105. The sequence continues at coordinate 162,719 of CAVYDZ010000012.1, forward strand.
TTTCGAGTCCCAGACGGCGCAACCCTGCAGCCGCCAGCAGAATCGCATCGTACTGGCCTTCCTGCAATTTGCGCAGCCGCGTGTCCACATTGCCGCGCACCGGCTCAATCCGCAGATCCGGACGTACCGCGCGCAACTGAGCTGCGCGGCGGCTGGAACTGGTTCCCACGCGCGCATCCGGCTCCAATTCGTCCAGTGGTTTCCCAACAATTGCATCGCGCGGATCTTCGCGTTTTGGAATTGCGGCAATCGCTAAACCGGCCGGAGTCTCCGTCGGCAAGTCTTTCAAGCTATGCACGGCCAGATCGATCGTTCCTGCAAGCAGGGCGTCTTCGATTTCCTTCGTGAACAGACCCTTGCCGCCGGCTTGTGTGAGCGATGCAGTTTGTAGATGATCGCCCGTGGTCTTGATCACAGTAATGCTAGTACCCACGCCGCGTGATTCAAGCAGCGCCGCCACATGGTGCGCCTGCCAAAGCGCAAGCTGCGAGCCCCGCGAGCCAATGGTCAACATCTCCATATCTAGCCAAGGTGAAAAATGCGGCGCACCGCAGTGACCAGCTCTGCTTCCGGTGTGGTCGCAGTCGCCGCCTGGCGGCGCATTTCCGATATTGGCCCATGCGCGATCTTATTTACGATGCGGCGCGTTAATCCGTCAATCGCCTCCTCCTGCTCCGCCGTGAGTACGCCCAGTTTGGAGCGATAGCTGGCAAGCACCTCCCGGCGGATCGTCTCAAGCTGTTCCTGCAAGCTAACGATCGTCGGCGCAACCTCTCGCGCCCGCAGTTTACTTTCCAGGCGCGCTACTTCTTCCGTGACAATGCTCTCGGCTTGCGCGGCCACTTCCTGCCTCGCGCGCAAGTTGCGGTCTGCCAGGCGCTGCAGATCGTCGATATCGTAGAGGAACGCGTGCTCCAGGTTATTGACAGCCGGATCGACGTTGCGGGGAACCGCAATATCGATCAGGAACACCGGTTGATTCTTGCGGGATTCGATCGCGCGCCGCACCATTTCCTGCGTCAGCACAAAGCCGGGAGCCGCGGAAGAGGTAATCACGATGTCCATCTGTCCAAGTTCGGCGGCGAACGCTTCGTACGGCAGCACCTGCCCGCGAAAAAGCTGGCTAAGTTCACGCGCTCGCTCCGGAGTGCGATTGGTGATGAAGATTTGATCCGCTCCGGCCCGCAATAGATGACGCGCCGCGCCTTCGGACATCTTCCCCGCCCCGATGATCAACACGCGTTTCTTTTCGAGCGAGCCGAAGATTTCCCGGGCAAGTTCGACCGCAGCGTAGCTTATCGAAACGGCGCTCTGCCCGATCTCCGTCTCAGTACGAATTCGTTTGGCGACATTGAAGGCGCGCGTGAGGACGGCATCGAGTACCGTGCCGATGGTGCCATGCTCGCGCGCTTGGGAAAAGGCCTGCTTGAGCTGTCCCAGGATCTGCGGCTCGCCCACGATCATAGAATCGAGACTTGCGGCCACGCGAAAAAGATGGCGCATCGCCTCAGCCGCTTCGTACACATAGAGATGAGGCCGCAGCGATTCAAAGGCCATCTCTTCGCGCAGATCGACAATCGTGCGCAGCAGGTCCTCAGGCCGCGCGTTTTGATCCAAAACCGCCGCCACCTCCACGCGATTGCAGGTGGAGAGAATCATCGCTTCGCTCGCCCCGCGCGCGTGCAATTCGAATAAAGCCGCGGGGATTTCTTCGGTGCGCATCGCCAGCCGTTCGCGCAGCTCAACCGGAGCGGTCCGGTGATTGATGCCGGTAAGCGCCAGCTTCATTGCGGCCACAAACTCCGGAGCGTCATGTGGGTGGCCCACGTGATGATGGAGCAGCCTAAAACACTGACCGTAAGCCATGCCATGCGCCGTCCCCGCCATCCAGCCGAAATGCGCAGAAAAATCATCGCCAGATAGAACGCCCAGGTAAATAGAAAAAACGCAATCTTAGGATTGGTGATCCATTCCGCCCCGCGCTCATTGAAGGCCCAGATCACGCCAGTAACGGTCGCGAGCGTGATGAACACAAAGCCGGCGTTCATGGATTGCGTGATGATGCGATCGAGAGTGGCAAGGGGCGGCAGGCGATTCGCGGAGGGCGTAACCTCTTTGCGCTTGAGCTGTTTCTCCTGCAACAGATAATAGACCGACGCAATCGCCGAAAACGTCAGCGCGGCGTATCCGATCAGCACAGTCGAAACGTGAATGATCAGCCAGACGTTCCGCACCTCGAGGCTCCAGGGCGCAACCGGGAACTCCGTTACCCCGATCAGCGTCATGAAGAATACGAGCGGGAAAATGCAGATCCCGAAACTCGCGATCCGGTAATAAGCGTACACGAGCAGAAACAGCACCGCTACGAGGAAAGCGCAGGTCGAGCTGGTCTCGTAAAAATTTACGATGGGCAGGTGCCCGGTTGCGGCCCACCGCTCCACAAGCGCGACTAGTTGAAACACGCTGCCGATGCCGAACGTGATCAGCGCGGGCAGGAACAGCCGGTTACTTTTCCGGAATAGATAAATGAGCGCGTACAGCAGGCCGCACGAGTAAAAGGCGGCGGCCGTCCGCAGCCAGATTACGCTCATAGCGGGGGCTCTCTTCCTATTAGTATAGGCGGACGGGAGTTCCCACCAGGGTCGCGCGGCAATGGTGGCTCGAATGAACCGCTGCAATATGGAATGTAAGGAGATAGATTAAACAGACTTTCATGAACAACTTACTGAAGGACAAATATGCGGTTGTAACCGGCGGGAGCCAGGGTATCGGGCTGGCAGTGGCAACGGCGCTCGCTTCCGAAGGCGCGCACGTGGCAATCTGCGGGCGCAACCAGAAATCGCTCGACAGTGCAGTGGCGGAAATTCAGGAGAAGAAGGGCGGCAAAGTGGTGGGCCATGTCGCCGACGTCAGCAACAGCCAGCAGGTTGCCGACTTTTTCCACAGGGTCGACACCGATTTGGGCGGCCTCGATATCTTGGTCAACAATGCCGGCTTTGGCGTGTTCCGGGCCACCGCCGAACTCACGGTTGAGGAGTGGGACAAACTCATCGGTACCAATCTCTCCGGCGCCTTCTATTGCAGCCGCGAAGCCCTGGACCGCTTCGAACGGAACCGGAATGGCGGCTCTATCATTAATATCAGTAGCTTAGCAGGCAAAAACCCGTTCGCCGGCGGCGCTGCGTACAACGCTTCCAAGTTTGGGTTGAACGGCTTCAGCGAAGCGATGATGCTCGATCACCGAAACGATAATGTGCGCGTGAGCTACATTATGCCCGGCAGCGTCGCCACCCACTTCGGCGGAAGCGAATCCGCAAACAAAAACTGGAAGATCGCCCCAGAGGATGTGGCGGATGTCGTACTAGATATTTTACGGATGCCCCAAAGGACCTTAATTAGCCGAATTGAGATGAGACCTTCGCGTCCTCAAAAGGACTAATCAGAAAAGCCTGAGGAGGAAAAGGATTGAGAGCCTCTCACGAAAACGACTGACTTAGACGATAGGTGGGATGTAGGGGAAGCGCCGGAGTGGTTTTGGCACCCGGCTTGCTCAATGTTGGTTGCAGTCCAACAGGTTAGTCGGCCGGGAATCCGCCAGCATGGGAGTTGCAGGCACTCGGCTTTGTTCGGAAGAGAGAGGATCAATTTTTATGAGCCACCTCCGCAGGGTATTGGACCCAACAAAAACGGGGAAAGACGCAGAGTCACTGGAACAGACGCTGCTGAAGCTAGTGGTAGGTCAGGAAGAAGCGGTCGAGCAGATCGTGAATATCTACCAGATGCATCTTACGGGCCTGTGCGCACCGGGGCGGCCTGTCGGGAACTTTTTATTTTTGGGACCGACCGGCTCCGGGAAGACGAGAACCGTAGAAGCCACTGCGGAAGCTTTGCTGAACAATCCCCGCGCGGTAGTCAAGATCGATTGCGCCGAATTCCAGCACAGCCATGAAATTGCGAAGTTGATCGGCTCGCCTCCCGGCTACCTGGGCCATCGCGAAACCCATCCGCTGTTGAGCCAGGAAGTCATCAACCAGCATCACACAGATACTGTAAAGATCAGCTTTATCCTTTTCGATGAAATTGAGAAGGCGAGCGATGCGCTGTGGAATCTGCTACTCGGCATTCTGGATAAAGCAACGCTAACTCTCGGAGACAATCGCAAAGTCGATTTCTCGAAGGCCATGATCTTCATGACCAGCAACCTGGGCGCGGCCGAAATGAGCGCTTTGGTATCGCCGAAACTTGGTTTCGGAAACTGCATGACTCAGGCCGAGCCCGTCGAAGTCGACGAGAAGATGAACGAAAAACTCGCGCGCAGCGGCGTCGAAGCAGCCCGCCGCAAGTTTACGCCCGAGTTTATGAATCGCATCGACAAGTGCGTGGTCTTCAAACCGCTTGGGGAGTCCGAACTGCGCCGCATTCTCGATCTCGAACTGGGGCAAGTGCAGCAGCGTATCCTGTCGTCGCCATCGGACCGGTCCTTTGTGGTCACCGTCTCGGATTCAGGCAAGGACTTCCTGCTCTCGCGCGGCACCGACGTCAAGTACGGAGCACGCCATCTGAAACGCGCTATCGAACGCCTGCTTGTTCATCCACTTTCGAATCTCATAGCTACGAACCAGGTCAATACTGGCGATTGGATTAAAGCGGACTTCGATTCCGAGCACAACTCGCTGATCTTTACGACGGAAGAAGAGAATCTCTCGACGCACACGATGTTCACCATGGCCGGCGGCAATGTAGCGCAACCGGTAGCGATGGCAGCCGGCGGCGGTAGTGTCGCACCTGTGAAAACAGCGCCCGTCAAATCCAGCAAGAAGTAAAAGTTCTATCCAACCAACTGAATAAACCTGCCGGGTGGGATCGTTAAGATCCCACCCATTTTTCGTCGAAAACGAGGGTTTTGTTCTGTTGCGTTCAGCTGGCGGTAGAAACCGCCTGGGCGGAATGGAGCTCCTGTAAACTCCAGACCCGCACCGGATCCCGGCGCCGCGCCGCCACCGCTTCGGCTGCCGCTCTCGCACCACTGATCGTTGTGATGCAAGGTGTGCGGTAGGTCACCGCGTTCCGCCGGATGGTTTGCTCGTCCGGAAAAGAGTGGCTGCCGGTCGTTGTGTAAATGATCAGATTCAGCTTGCCGGCCTTGAGCAGATCGACCGCATTTGGCCGACCTTCGTTCACTTTGAACACCGTTTTCGCCGGTAAGCCGGCGGCCTTCAGAGCAGCCGTGGTACCCCGCGTGGCGAAGAGCTGAAAGCCTAGCTGGTGAAACTTGGCCGCTACTTCCACTGCCGCAGGTTTATCGCGGTCATTTACGCTGATGAAGAGCGACCCTTGATCGGGAATAGGCGTGCCCGCGGCAAGTTGCGCTTTGGCAAATGCCTCCCCAAAACTCTCGCCGACGCCCATGACCTCTCCGGTCGAACGCATCTCGGGCCCGAGGGCCGGATCGACACCGGGAAACTTGGCGAACGGAAACACCGGGCTCTTCACAAAAAAGCTAGGCACCGAAAGCGTACCGTTCACCATGCCCCGCGTGAGTTCTGCAAAGTCGGTAAGCTTCTTGCCGAGCATCAGGCCGACCGCAATCTTGGGCAGCGGCACACCGGTCGCCTTACTGACAAACGGGACCGTACGGGAAGCGCGCGGGTTCACTTCGAGCACATACACATCGCCGTTTTTGAGCGCGTACTGCACGTTCATCAGACCAATCACGTTCAGCGCGCGAGCCAGCTTCGCCGTGTAGTCTTTGATGGTCTCAAGGGTCTGCGCGGAAAGGGAGATCGAGGGCAGCACGCAGGAGCTATCGCCCGAATGAACGCCTGCCTCTTCGATATGTTCCATGATGCCTGCTACAAGCACGTTATCGCCATCGGAGAGAGCATCGACATCCACCTCCGTCGCGTCTTCGAGGAACCGGTCGATGAGCACCGGGCGTTTGACGGAGAAGTTGGACGCTTCCTGCATATAACGACGTACCGTGTCCTCGTTATAAGCAATCACCATGGCGCGGCCGCCCAGCACATAGCTCGGGCGCACAAGCACCGGAAAGCCGAGTTCCCGGGCAATGCCGCAGGCTTCCTCAACGCTCGTGGCCGTGCCATGAGCAGGCGAGGGAATGTTCAACTCGCTAAGCAGCGCGCCAAAGAGCTTACGGTCTTCGGCCAGATCGATGTTGCTCGGATCGGTGCCAATGATGGGAAGGCCGGCCTTCTTCAGCGGCATTGCCAGATTAAGCGGCGTCTGGCCGCCAAACTGGACGATTAGACCGTCGGGTTTTTCGACATCGTAGATATTCAGAACTTCTTCTTGGGTGAGCGGTTCGAAATAGAGACGGTCGCTCGTGTCGTAATCGGTGGAAACTGTTTCGGGATTGCAGTTCACCATGATCGATTCAACGCCGAAGTCCTGCAGCGCGAAAGAAGCATGGCAGCAGCAGTAATCGAACTCGATTCCCTGCCCTATACGATTCGGCCCGCTGCCGAGGATCATAACTTTCTTACGATTGCTAGGCGCAGCTTCGTCTTCTGACTCGTAGCTCGAATACAGGTACGGCGTGAAGCTCTCAAATTCGGCAGCGCATGTGTCTACCCGATTGAATACAGCGCGCACGCCGAGTTCCTTGCGCGCTTTGCGGACAGCCATCGGTTCTACCCCGAGCGCTTCGGCGATTTGGCGGTCACCCATACCGTCACGCTTCAATTTGCGGAATTCGCGTTGAGTCAGTGAGGGAAGCTCGCGCCCCTTAAGCGCCTGTTCCTGCGCGACCACGTCGGCCACCTGGTGTAGGAACCAGCGATCAATGCTGGTCATTTCAAAAACCTGATCGACCGTGTAGCCCTGCGCGAACGCAAAGCGGATGTATTCGAGCCGATCCGGATTAGGGGTAATCAGCCGTTTCGGGATCAGCGCTGCATCAAGCGCCTGTGTATTTGATGACTTCCCGGTTTCGAGACTCCGTAATCCCTTTCCCAGTGCCTGCTTGAACGTTCGGCCTATGGACATCGCTTCGCCCACCGATTTCATCTGCGTTCCAAGAACCGGTTCAGCGCCCGGAAATTTCTCAAACTGCCAGCGCGGAATCTTGACGACAACGTAATCGAGGGTCGGCTCAAAACATGCCGGCGTCTTGCGGGTGATGTCGTTGTCGATTTCGTCCAGCCGGTACCCGACGGCAAGCTTCGCCGCGATTTTGGCGATAGGGAATCCAGTTGCTTTCGAGGCGAGCGCGGAGCTGCGCGAAACGCGCGGGTTCATTTCCACGATCACCATTCGCCCGTTCTCAGGATTAATCGCGAACTGTACGTTCGAGCCCCCGGTGTCTACGCCGATTTCATTCAGGCAGCGCAGCGCGGCATCGCGCATCATCTGATACTCGCGATCGGTGAGCGTCTGCGCGGGGGCAACCGTAATCGAATCGCCGGTGTGCACACCCATCGGGTCGAAATTTTCAATGGAGCAAACGATGATGCCGTTACCCGCCACATCGCGCATCACTTCAAGCTCGAATTCCTTCCAGCCAAGGATGCTCTCTTCAACCAACACCTCGTGCACCGGCGACAGGTCGATCCCGCGCGTCAGAATCTCATCCAGCTCTTCGCGGTTATACGCAATTCCGCCGCCGGTTCCGCCCATCGTAAAGCTAGGGCGCAGAATAATCGGGTAACCCATGCGCTCGGCGAATTCGAGGCCATCCTCGACATTATTCACCAGCTGCGATTGCGTCATATCGAGCCCGATTTTGCGCATCGCATCTTTGAACAGGAGCCGGTCTTCTGCCTTCTTGATGGCCTGAATATCGGCGCCGATCAGTTCAACTCCGTATTCCTCGAGGACCCCTGACTCAGCTAACTCCACCGCGAGATTAAGCGCCGTCTGGCCGCCTACCGTCGAGAGAACGGCATCGGGCCGCTCTTTCCGGATCACTTCGGCAGCAAAAGCGCGGCTGAGCGGTTCGACATAGGTGCAATCCGCCAGCTCGGGATCGGTCATAATCGTCGCCGGATTCGAATTGATGAGGATGACCTCGTAGCCCTCCTGCCGCAGCGCTTTGCATGCTTGCACGCCGGAGTAATCGAATTCGCAAGCCTGGCCAATCACGATAGGGCCGGAGCCGATAATCAGGATTCGTTTGAGATCGGTGCGTTTCGGCATGGTTAGCTGCGGCGCTCCTTCATAGCGGCCGCAAAATCCCGAAACAGATAGTGAGAATCATGCGGGCCCGGAGCGGCTTCCGGATGGTATTGCACGCAGAAAACAGGCTCGCTCTTGTGGCGAAATCCTTCGAGCGTCTGATCGTTTAAATTGATATGCGTCACGGCGATCTCGGAATCGGGGAGCGAATCGGGATCGACGCAAAAACCATGGTTCTGAGAGGTAATTTCGACCTTCCCCGTCTGATGATTCAATACCGGATGATTTGCGCCATGGTGGCCGAATTTCAACTTGAAGGTCTTGCCTCCCAGCGCGAGCCCCAGGATCTGATGCCCCAGGCAGATCCCGAAAACCGGCACTTTTCCGATTAGACCCCGCACCTCGCGCGCCTGCCGCTCGAGCGGTTCCGGATCGCCCGGGCCGTTTGAGAGAAAAACGCCGTCCGGCTTGAGCGAAAGGACGTCAGCCGCTGCAGTCTCGGCCGGAACCACTGTTACCCGCGAGCCAATCTGTACTAAGTGCCTTAGAATGTTCCGCTTGATTCCATAATCGTAAGCCACTACGTTAAATTCCGGTTCGCCAGGTTCAGGACACTTGTCGGAAGGGGAAACCGCGGTGATCGGTTCGGTCCATCCATATTGAGCGTCGGTTGAAACGCGGGAGACCAGATTTTGCCCTGCCATGGAAGGACTGTTTTGAGCCGCCCGCACCAGTTCTGCCGGATCGTGTTGCCCCACTGCGATGATCCCGCGGAGCGCGCCGCGTTCCCGCAAAATGCGCACCAGTTTGCGCGTGTCGATATCGCCTATGACCGGAATGCCATGTTTCGCAAGAAAATGTTCGGCCTTATCCCCCGAGCGCCAATTGCTCGCAATCGGCGAGATTTCCCGCACCACCAAACCTTCGATAAACGGCTTGACCGACTCATTATCAGCGTCGTTTGCTCCGTAATTGCCGATCTGGGGATTGGTCAGGACAACGATTTGGCCGCAATAAGACGGGTCCGTGAAGATTTCCTGATACCCCGTAATGGCCGTATTGAAGACGACTTCGCCGGTCCGCCCGCTAGGCGCACCAAAGCTCGTGCCCTCGAAGACTGTACCGTCCTCCAGGGCGAGAACTGCTTGCTCCAACTTGGGTAAGCTCCTGTAAATCGGTGAATGGGCGCTGCAAATGACTGCAGCCGACCAGCTTAAACGCTTTGCCGCGCTCTTTAAAGCAGCGGGCTCACCGGTGGGCCGATCACTTCATTGAATCACGTTTTGGACCACGATTCAACGATGTCCACCGCCATGCCCTCCGCCGGATCCGTGGCCGCCGCCGAATCCGTGTCCGAGCCCGGTGCTAAATCCGCCGCGGGCGAACCCGCCCGAGCGAAAACCCGAACCGCGTCCATAACCGTAACTTCCGCGGTTGCCATAGCTTCCCCGGTACCCATAGTTGCCGCGATACCCGTAATTGGCCCGATATCCGTAGTTGCTTCGATACCCGTAGCCGCGATAATAAGGGCGGTATCCATATCTTCCGCGATATCCATACCCCCGGCCCCAATAGCCGCCGTACGCGCCCCAATACGGATACCCGTACGCTCCATAGTAGTAGCTGTAAGGATACCCGCATCCGTACCCGAATGCGTACGGGTTCACGTACGGGTTGCATGCGTAGGCATATGGATAGGGTGCATACGGGGCATAACCATAAACCGGTGCGCCTATCCCTACTCCAAAGCCGATCACAGCGGCTTGGGCCGGTTGCGGATAAAACATCGTCAAGCCGCCAATAAGCGTAACGGCGAGGCAAATCTTCTTGAGCATTTGCGCCCTCTGGTTTGTTAGACGCATGTACCGGCCGGATCGGCATCACGAACTTTTTGGTCCGTACCGTCAAAATAGGTAAGATCGGTCGAACGGACCCGAGCGGAGGAATCGCCACTGAAACATTGGATCGAAATCGCAGGCACGGTTGTGGATGCCCTGCTCCTGATTCGGATATTGCAGTTAAGGCTGCACCGGACGTACTTATGGATTACACTCGCCGCCGCGGTCACCGTGATCCTGGATGCAGCCACGCTCTGGTATGGCTCCGAATCGCGAGAGGTGGCGCGCATGTTCGTCTTTTCCCGGTTCCTGTATGCCTTCATTTTCCCGGCTGCTGCTTACGACGTTTGGGAAGAAGTGAAGCCGCACATCACAAAGATCCGGCGGATCGCGGCCATTCGCCTGGTCTCGAGCCTTATGCTGGCGGCTATTCTCGGCTTAATCATTGCGGAAGTGGCTGACAATGCGGAAAGCACCGACGGCTCACTGCTTCCTACCTTTGCGGTTATCCTTTGGGCGGCAACGTCGACCGCCAGCCTCGCATTCCTCTGGTCGCTGAACCGACTGGCCCGCGGCGCGAACATCGAGGTGCAAGGAAACACGGCCGTCTGGCTGTTGTTCTATGAGCTGTCGCTTGCTGCCGAAGTCGTAACCTGTTTTCTCATCATCCTCGGCCAGCAGTTCACTCCCTTCGTCTCAACCGCCATCGACGTTTCGCTCGAGCTGTATTCTATGCTGATCACCCTCTGGTGCATTTGGAAATTACGCGGTCAGCCCTCGAACGTGCCAAACGAGCCCGAAAAATCGCCGTTATAGGCCGAACGGCTACTCTAAAATGAGTGGCCACTGAAACTAACGCCGGCAGCCTGAGCGGCGCGATGCCGGCACACGTGCGAGAAAAGACGCTTTTCTCAATACTGGCGGCTATCAGCTTCTGTCATTTGCTGAACGACATGATTCAGTCGCTGATACCGGCGATTTACCCGATCCTCAAAAGTTCTTTCCATCTCGATTTCGGACAGATCGGCCTGATCACGCTGACCTATCAGCTTACGGCATCGCTGCTGCAGCCGTTCGTCGGTTATTACACGGACAAACGGCCTCACCCATATTCGCTGCCCACCGGCATGACCTTTACGCTCATCGGAGTAATCATGCTGGCGCTGGCCCCGACTTTCGGAATGCTCCTGCTAGCTGCGGCGCTGGTGGGGATGGGCTCGTCTGTATTCCATCCGGAATCGTCGCGTGTGGCGAGAATGGCCTCGGGAGGCCAACATGGGCTGGCCCAATCGGTTTTTCAGGTGGGCGGCAACGCGGGGACGGCACTCGGCCCGCTTCTGGCCGCGTTCCTGGTTTTGCCAAGGGGCCAGCACAGTATGATCTGGCTGGCTGCGGCGTCTCTGCTCGGCATCTTTATCCTGACCAACATCGGCCACTGGTACCGCAAGCATCCGGCGAGGAAGAACGCAAACGCAGCGGCCGGCCTGCTGCGCAGCGCCATTCTGCCCCGCAACAAAGTCATTCTCGCGCTCTCGATTCTCATCTTACTGATTTTCTCGAAGTACTTTTATCTCGCGAGTATCTCCAGTTACTACACGTTCTATCTCATCAGTAAGTTTCATGTACCCGTTGGCCAATCGCAGTTGTATCTGGCGGTGTTTCTGGGGGCGGTTGCCGCCGGCACAGTGGCCGGTGGACCCATTGGCGATCGTTTCGGGCGCAAGTTAGTGATCTGGTGTTCCATCTTAGGCGTTCTGCCGTTCACTCTGCTCCTGCCCTATGTCAATTTGTTTTGGACGGTGATCCTCAGCATTGTGATCGGACTGATACTTGCCTCCGCCTTCTCGGCCATCCTGGTTTATGCCCAGGAACTGGTGCCCGGCAACATCGGCCTGATCTCTGGCATCTTCTTCGGATTTGCTTTCGGAATGGGCGGGATCGGCGCGGCCGTGCTCGGGAAAGTGGCGGACGTGACGAATATTTATTTCGTGTATCGAGTCTGCTCATTCCTTCCGGCAATCGGGATCTTCACGGCTTTCTTGCCGAATTTGAGAGCCGCCCGTCTGGATCGCGCCTTTCAGGAATTCGATTAATCTCTTCTAGCCGGGATCGAGCGACCGCAAGGCAAGCCCGCGAGCGACCGAAGTAAATTCATCACCCGTCCGGATCTTCTCGGCTCCAAACCGCTCTTCAAAAATACGCCTCACGGCAGGGACAAAGGACGAGCCGCCTGTCAGAAACACCCGTTCGACTTCCTGGGGAGCGACACCGGTCCGCGTAAGCAGAGCATCCACACTTCCCGCGATCGCCTCCAGATCTCCGGCGATCCATGCTTCAAACGCGGCGCGCTGTACGGGCGCAAACAGTTCCACGTCGCCATCCTGAAACTTAAATTCGGCCATTTCGGAGCGCGACAGCTCGATTTTGACGCGTTGCACAGCCCGGTGCAGGTGATACCCAAGATCATGCTTGACGAGATAAAGAAGGCGTTTAATCTTCTCCGGCTCAACCGCCTGCCTCGCCACGCTCTGCAGCATATTCAAGGTCTCCTGCGATTTGAGCAGCGATAAATGGTGCCAGCGCTCCAGTTTGTGGTAAACCCAGCCGGGAACGGGCAAGCGCTTATGTCCGGAGCGCAACTCGCTGCCCGCACCGAGTTCCGGCGAAACCAGATGGCGAACGATGCGCGCGTCAAAGGCGTCGCCCGCCAGGCCCAGGCCTTCATTCCCCAGCACCGAGCGGTCCCCATGGTCGCGTTTTCGATAGGAAGGGCCGACCCGCAAAAGCGAAAAGTCGCTGGTGCCGCCGCCGAAATCGCCGATCAGAATCAGCTCATCGTGGTCCAGCAGTTCCTCGTAATAATAAGCCGCGGCGATCGGTTCGTATTCGAACGATATCCGGTCGAACCCGGCGGTTTCGAGAGCGTTCTTCAGCCGGGCGAGTGCATATTGATCGTCGGCGTCCGAGGCCGCGCCGACAAACCGAACCGGCCGGCCCACCACGATACTCTCCACCCGTTTTCCGAATTGCTTTTCCGCGGAGGCCCGGATGTCCCGCAGGATACGTGACACCAAATCTTCCAGCCGGATGCGCCGCCCGAATACTTCGGTACTCAGCAACCCGCGACTCGCAAGAAACGATTTCAAGGATTGAATCAGCCGGCCTTTTTCGTCATCGGCGTTCAGGTATTGCGCAATGGCTTCCGGGCCGCTCCACGATTGTGTACCGCTTTTGTGGCGCTGCAGATAAAGAAGAGAGCGGAAAGACTCGGTGAACTCGCCCCCCGAAACAGCGAAACGAGCGAGTTGCACGGAGGCTCCTTCGTCGCACAGGGCGATGGAACTGTTCGTCGTTCCAAAATCGAGACCGAACCCCATTCGCCTACCGGTCCAGACTGGATGCGTGCTGCGGGTTCGCGGCACTGCTGCGCCGCCGCAGCCTTGCGAACGCCAGGCAGAGCAGAACGCCCAGCGCTGTGCCGCCGATGTTTATAATCACATCGCGAATGGCCGGGTCGCGATCCGGAAAAAAGCGCTGCAAAAATTCACTGCACGAACCCACCACCGCCCCACATCCCAGAATGAACCAGGGTTTCGCACTGTGCGCCACCGCAAGCCAGAGAAGAATCGCCAGAATACAGAACAAGCTCACATGAAAGCCCTTGTCGGCCAGCAGGTGAATCAGGGTGTAAGAGGGCTGCTGCTCGATACCGGCAAACAGCTGCTGCGAAACGAAATGAAAGGTTCCCTCCGCCCATTTAGAAGCCAGCGAAGTGGAGGAAAAGAAGATCACGAACACCCAGGCCACAACGGCCCAGATCCAGCGGTTCAATTCAGGCATGTAAGGAGGCGCTACAGAGGGGTAACTAACTCCAAGATAGCAACCGCTGGCTAACCCCGCCCGACATACGGCATCTTCGTCGCCATCACGGTCATAAATTGCACATTGGCATCGAGCGGCAGGTTGGCCATATAAAGCACCGCATCCGCCACGTGTTGCACGTTCATTCGCGGCTCGGGTACGCTTGTGCCATTCGCTTGCGGCACGCCGCGCGACAACTTCGCGGTCATCGGAGTATCCGCATTGCCGATATCGATCTGGCTGCAAACGATGTCGTGTTTCCGGCCGTCTAGCGAAATCGATTTCGTCAGCCCGGTAATCGCGTGTTTGGTAGCGGTGTACGGCGCCGAATCGGGCCGCGGCGCGTGAGCGGATATAGAACCGTTGTTGATAATCCGCCCGCCGCGCGGGATTTGCTTCTTCATAAGCCGGATCGCTTCCTGCGCGCAGAGAAACGAGCCCGTCAAGTTCACCGCCACAACCGCGCTCCATTGCTCATAGGTCAGATCCTCCATTGGCACGGGTGGAGCACTCGTCCCCGCGTTGTTAAAGAGAAGATCCAGACGGCCGAACTCTTCCTCGACCTTAGCGAAAAGGCGGCGGATTGCTTCGGGCTCGCCGACATCGGTCGGCACGATTATCAATCTTCCAGAACCGGAGTTTGCCTGCGCCGCCGTTTCCTGCAACGGTGCCGCGTGACGTCCTGCCAACGCAACGTGATACCCGGAGCAGTGCAAGGCGATCGCCACCGCGCGCCCAATCCCGCTGCCCGCGCCCGTTACCAGACCAACTTTCATCTACCGATCTTACAAACTGGCCCCGTCAATACCGAACAGCAAATGAGGCATACAATCAAACGGAAAAGGAGTTTCATCAAAATGCCTGCGCCAGCCGCTTCCGCTCCCGTCAAGCTCCCGATAACGCCAGACATCCCAGTCCTTAAAACCATAGAGGAAGAACGGCTCTACCGTAAACAGCGCCTCACTGCCGCTTTACGGCTCTTCGCTAAATTTGGATTCAGCGAGGGCGTAGCCGGTCACATCACGGCGCGCGACCCCGAATGGCCCGATCGTTTTTGGGTGAACCCGTTTGGCATGCACTTTGCGCACATACGCGTATCCGATCTGGTTCTGGTAAACGAGCACGGAGAAGTGGTAGAGGGCAACCGCCCCATAAATGAAGCTGCGTTCGCCATACACTCGAGTATCCACAGGAAACGGCCCGATGTAATCGGCGCTGCCCACGCGCACTCATTGTGTGGGAGAACCTGGTCTTCGCTCGGCCGCCTGCTCGATCCGTTGACGCAGGATGCCTGTGCGTTCTATCAGGATCACGGCCTGTTTGCGGACTACACCGGCGTAGTCAATCAAACGAGCGAGGGCGACCGTATCGCACAAGCTCTGGCGAATCATAAAGCCGTCATCCTGCAGAATCACGGGTTGCTGACGGTCGGCACGACTGTGGATGCGGCTGCGTGGTTCTTCATCGCGATGGACCGCTGCTGCCAGTCGCAGTTGATGGCCGAAGCGGCGGGGACACCTATCAGGATTGCTCATGAGAGCGCCTTGGCCGCTCAGCAGCAGGTCGGTAGTCAGCGTGTCGGATGGTTCCAGTTTCAGCCGCTGTGGGACCTGATTTCGCGCGAGCAGCCGGACTTTTTGGAATAACGTTTCGTCGCCGAACGCCCGCGGAGCATTCGTCGAGCCGTTCCCACTCGCTGGTCATCGGCCAGATATGATACCCGGATGGTGACTTCTCAGGCCGGAATCTTTGCTCTCGGAACCGCCTCCCACGCGTACCTGGAATTTGATCTTCTGGATCACCAGAAAGGGCCAGCGCTTGTCAGCGCGATTTCTTCGTTGCGTGAACCCAGGACAACTGTGGACGGGGTCAACCTGGTATCGGGCTTCAGGCCTGAACTCTGGAGCAAAACAGTGCCTGAGGATACACCCGTCGGCGTCGAAGGATTCAATAGAAGTGTTGTTGGCATAGACGGCTTCACGATGCCGGCCACGCAGCACGATGCCGTACTTTGGCTTTCAGGAAGCTCATACGACGTGATCTTCGATGTGGCTCACCAAACGATCTCCGAACTGAAGAGCCTGGCATCGGTTGCCGAAGAGACCTCGAGTTGGCCTTACCGGCATGATCGCGACCTCACCGGCTTTATCGATGGGACGGAGAATCCCAATCTGGTGGATGCTCCCGAAGTGGCGCTTATTCCCGAAGGAGAGCCGGGCGCCGGCGGAACGATCCTGCTCTTACAGAAGTGGGCGCACAACACCGCAGCGTGGGAGTCGCTCCCAATTAAAGATCAAGAACGGGTGATGGGACGGATGAAGTTGGACAGCGTCGAATTGAATAACAAAGCTCCGGACTCGCACGTCGCGAGCACCGATCAGGATCACTTTGGAAAAATTTTCCGCAGGAATATGCCGTACGGGACCGTCACCAATCACGGGACAATGTTCGTGGGCTTCAGCGCCGACCAGCGGCGCCTGTCCCGGATGCTGGAGAGCATGGCCGGTGTGATCACTGGCGTCCGCGACGCGCTTACGCACTACACGCGACCGCTCACTGGCGCTTATTACTTTGTCCCCTCGACCGAGCGGCTGCGGCAGTGTGGCGCCATCTCCAGGTAACCAGTAGAGCGCAGCAGCCCAGCATCAGCAGTGAAATTGAACCAGGTTCCGGTACCGCCGCAGTGACATCGCTGATGAAGCGGTAACTTGGTGCTGACACGTCGAATCCTGGTTGCCCGGTAGTTGGCGTGTAGAGCGCGTCACCAGAGGCACTCTCGGTGAGTGAAATTGAATTATGCACAGGAAACGGGAAAATGGGCGGCGAAAATCTCTCTGCCAGGCTACTATCGCTGTCGATCTTCGAATAGAAGTTTACCGTGCCATCTCCGATGAATTGCAGAACGTCCCCGGGTGACCCGCTTTCGGGCTCAATCAGCAACACGTTCCCCGCCACACCCGCGAAAGGAAGAGTGTAGGCCAGAACCGGACTCTGAAACGGAACTACCGGGTTTCTTCCGTTTGCTGTGAATGCTAACGGGACCGTTCCGAAAGTTCCATGGCCGTTTTCATCCAGGGTAATCGTGGTTGCCGACGCCGCTCCTATCGAGCAAAGGGAAAGTATGCCGGCCAACAAAAGGTATCCTGCGCGTCTTTTCATTCGTATCTCCATGTCATCAGACAGCCCATAGATGGCTGCGTTGTTCAAATGGCTTCCTCTGGATATTCCGGGCATAGTTATCGGCTTAGAGGGCCCATTACTGCGGCGAACCTGTCATTGCCACATTGCCGAAAATAAACATGGCTGACCCATCAGGTTTTCCGAGAGGTGTTATGATTGCGGCGCTCCCGACTTGTATGTTCGACGTCAGATTAAGAGTGCGAACTTCGCCGTCTTTGAGCCCGGCCACCTGGATTTTAGTAACATCCGGACCGTTGGTAATTTCGATACGAACGTTCTTTAAGCCGGGGCTGCCATTCTGAATGGTAAGAACGCCCAATTGGGGTATAAGCCACTTCACGGGATACCCGAGGGGCTTCCCAGCCGCGCGCGCCGCTTCCACAAAAATCGGGTCGATATAGGCGACGTTCCCAGCAACGTCTGTCAGCTTGAATTCAACATAGGACGAAGTGTCGTACTGCGTCTCAGTGAAACTTACTGTGCTGGTGGTTCCGGGCTGGAAAGAGGGAATCGATACCTGCGCATTCACCTCTTGCACGACCTGGATGGACGCGAGTCCAGACTGGGTATCCCAGCCAGTGAAGCCCAGTATGTAAGATGAGCCGTTAGCGGTATAGCTGCAGCAGGTCCACTGGGGGGGCGTGGTATCGGGCGTGGTTACGGTGAACGAGAGGCTGGCGGTACGCATGATGCTGCCCGCTGCGCCGGTAACGATCAGGTTGAAAGTTCCCGTAGGTGTGGAACTTGCCGTGGATATGGTTAGAGTAGAAGACCCCGAAGCGCTCAAGGATGTGGGACTCAAGCTAGCCGTTGCTCCTGCAGGCAGCCCGCTTACGCTGAGGGTAACCGGAGAGTTGAGCGTGCTGAGCACAGCCAAGTCCACACTGACGGAACCGGTGGCATTTTGATTGACGGTCAGGGACGGCGCCGAAGTGGAAAGAGCGAAATCACTGAGCAGACCATAGACGACCACCTGATTCGAATGCGTCGGGACGTAGAGGCGCCCGTTAGCCACTGTCGGGTCGGTGAATTTCGGGAAAGACGGCAAGCCGTCGCGAGCCGAATTCTGCTTGCTATTCCAGAGCTCTGAAGCTACATTGGATGCGTCAAAGGCATGCACGCTGCTATCTGAAAGAACAGCCCAGAGAATTCCGGTTCCTGAAGCGGTATCATTCGCCGAAACAGCCATCGAAGCGGTCGGCCTTGGAGTCGTAAATGTGCTCTTAGAAGCTGGCGAGGTGTTAAACCTGTTCGTCGAAGGCGAAAATGTATAGGCTCGAAGGTAATCGTATGTGCCCCAGACGTAGAGAGTATTGTTCCAAAAGGCCAGATCGTGGATTTGGTTGCAGCCGTCGAAGGGTAAGCTGCAAGCAGTGGTTCCGGTAGCCTGAAAGCTGCTGTAAGGGCGTCGATAGATTGCTGGAAGCGAAAAGGTAAATGATGCCATCCTTTCCACCAGTTACCAGCAGATTTGTTCCGGGGATCACGAGCGGACCGCTGGAACTGAAATCTAAGTCCTGCGTGTTCAAGGTAGCGTAGCTCGCGGGCGGGTATGAGCTGAGAAACTGACCCGTGGCGTTCAATTGTACAAACCTCATCGGGTAGTCGTTCTTTTGTGCATCGGTTGTGCTGTTCCCAGTAGTGACAGGAAAGTTAGCATCGTTCGTGTTGTAAGCTGTCGCGTTTCCGGTGTTGAAATAGACATCCCCTGTGGCATCGCTGGCAAGGCCGCGCCCAGACTGCCAGATGCCCCCCTGGCCCGAATTCGGAGTGCTGTTGAAGACGGCCGTCCGAGTCAAGTTGGAGGTACTATAGCCCACAACCCAGCCATGCCAAGGATCTGCATCCGAGCCACAACTCCCGAATCCCGCATAAACTGTTCCATTCGCCAACAGCAAAGCAGTCCGCTGGAAGACCTTGCCTGTCGGGCTCAAAAAGACCGTCCCGTTCTGCGCATCGTAACCGTTCCCTTGGACCGTGGCCTGGATTTGGACAGGACTTCCCGGATTTTCATGCCCGGTGGTTATATCGATAGCGTGGAGGTACTGGAAGTATCCCGTGCCGTTCGGCTTCGACGAAGAAACGCCGGTTGGCGTCGCCGCGACAGCATAGAGGGTGTGAGTCGCGGGATCGATCACCGGAGTGCTCAAAATCCCAAGTAGCGGGCCGACGTTGTATGGGCATCCATTGGCAGTAGGCGAGCTTACAGCTTGTCCCAAATTCACGTGCCATAACGGCTGAGCGCTCGGATTATTGGCATCAAACGCATAGATACTGTTGTTCATTGTCGCGATGTAAACGACATTTCTGGCAGCGCCGTTAATCGAAACTCCCGGCACATATAGCGGCTGGGCCGAGACCCAGCCATCAACTGTCCAGGAGAAGAGCTTTCCAAACTGGTTCACAGTGACGTTTGAGGTGTTGAGGGTAGTTTCATTTGGATTCGCGGAGCTCCGGTTTGAATCGTACTGTCCGGTGGTAATAGCGGGATTACCCGATTGCGCCCAAACTGGACAACAAACGGCTGCGAGCGCAAGTAAAAGATGTTTAAACATGAAGCGGGTAATTAGATTGGAAGAATTGGCGTACATGGCGGAACGGCACCCCTAATGATAACGGGAGCCAATCCACTGCCTGTACTGCATACGTTCCCCAAGGTGATACAGCGGCCGAGTAACCAACCCCACACTTTTCCTACTCCAGCTATAGCACCTTCGCTGGTTCTTATACAATCGCGAACACAGAATCAGTACCGGGCCGAGCGATCGTTTGTACTAGTCCGATCTTTTTTCACATCCCGGAGATGGCACCGATGGGATGCAATCTCGTCGTCACGATGAAAACCGTGGAGCCAACAAGCCGAAAGCGCAATTTTGATTGATTTCATGGTCAAGACTGACGTTCAAAGCCCATTGGCTCGCGCGGTGTCGTAAGATTTGCATGAGAATTGTAGCTTCAGAAAGTAGGCTCCGTTATTGCAACTGCCACGCTTCCTTCGCATTTCAGCCGTATTGCTTCTCTGTTCAGGACTGACCGCCGCTCTCTCGAGCGCCGTGCCCTTTCCCGACGATGACGACCATCCAGGCGGCCAGGTCATTCCGAATACCGGGCAGCGGATCACTCCGCTCGCTGCGCGCGGAACCAGGTTCGAACCGTTAAATCCAGGCCTGAAGGATTTTCCAAACTATGTCGCCGGACAAGCCGTTACGACCGCCGTAAGTCCGGACAAGAAAACTCTTTTGATTCTTACTTCCGGCTACAACCGGCTTAATGCCACCTCTGGCCCGAATCTGGGGAAACGGATCAAGGCGGATTCGAACGAGTACGTTTTCGTCTATGACATTACTCACAAGCTTCCGGTTAAGGCGCAGGTTTTACAGATACCAAACGCCTATAACGGGATTGCTTTCGACCCGAGCGGCAAGACCTTTTTCGTGGCCGGCGGCGTCGACGACAATGTTCACGTCTTCGATCGCGGTTCTTCCGGTTGGAGCGAACGAAGTGGCAGTCCCATTCCGCTCGGCCATTCGGCGGGTGTCGGTCTTTCGGTAAAGCCTGCCGCTGCCGGTTTGGCGGTGAGTGCGGACGGCAATAAGTTGATCGTCGCAAACTATTACAACGATTCCGTCAGCCTCCTGACGAGAAGCTCAGACGTCTGGAGCAAGACGGCGGATTTCGATCTGCGCCCGGGAAAAATTGACTCGAAGAAAAGCGGAACGCCCGGCGGCGAATATCCCTTCTGGGTTGCGATTAAGGGCGCAACCAGGGCATACGTCTCGAGCATCCGCGACCGGGAGATCGATGTCCTGAATATTGCATCGGCAACACCCACCCTGCTCACTCGTATCAAGCTCAAGGGTCAGCCAAACAAGATGGTGCTCAACGCGAGCCAAAGCAGGCTATATGTCGCTCAGGATGAATCCGACTCGGTAGCCGTGATCGATACAGCAAAGAACAGACTCCTCGAAGATATCTCCGTCAGTGCCCCGGCCGGCCTGCTTCCTCCCTCGCATGCGGGCTTCACCGGCAATAATCCCGACAGCGTTACTCTCTCCCCCGATGAAAAAACGCTTTACGTGACAAACGGGAACACGAATAACGTGGCCGTGGTGAAACTAAGCTCGCGCAGCTGTCATTGGCCTTATTCCGACCGGCTGGTATCCCAATTCGGTAAGCTTCAACGCCGACGGCAGTTATATGTACGTAGTCAACGGCAAATCCCCCACTGGCCGCAATCCCGGCGATTGCCATGGCGGCGTGTTGCCGGAAAAAAGTAAGCTTACGTGCAGCGCAACGAATCAGTACGATCTGCAGTTAATCAAAGCCGGTTTCCAGAGCCTGCCGACTCCGCAGCCAGACCAGTTGGCGGCGTTAACGGAACAGGTCGCGGCGAACAACAATTTCTCGCGGACTGAAAGCCAGACGGAACTGACAACCATGGCCGCCCTACGCAGTAAGATCAAGCACGTCATTTACATCATCAAAGAGAACCGCACCTACGATCAGATACTCGGGGATCTGGATCGTGGCAATGGCGATCCCAGCCTGGCCGAATTTGGCGCGGGCACGACGCCAAACTTGCACGCGCTGGCGCACAACTTTGTCACGCTGGACAACTTTTACGATCGAAGTGAAGTAAGTATGGACGGCTGGTCCTGGTCTACCTCCGCCCGGGCGCCCGACGTGGTCGAGCGGCAGGTCCCGGTCAATTACGCGGGACGCGGCTTGTCGTACGATTCGGAAGGCACCAACCGGGACGTAAACGTTGGATTGGCAACGCAGGCAGAGCGCGAGCACGCCAACCCGCTCACGCCGAAAGATCCCGACGTGCTTCCAGGAACCACCGACACGGCTGCGCCGGACGGTCCCGAAGACGAAATCAATGGCGGCTATCTCTGGAACGCCGCTTTACGCGCCGGACTATCCGTCCGCAATTACGGTTTCTTTATCGATCTCGCGCGCTATAGCTTGCCGGCGAAATACGCGAACTATCGAATACCGGAACTCACCGATCCCTACTCCTCCAAAACGCAAGTCGCCTATTGCACCAGCGCAGTTCTGCGCCCCTACACAGATCCTTACTTCCGCGGATTCGACAATGCGTTCCCGGATTACTATCGCTTCACTGAGTGGCAGCGCGAATTTACCACCACTTACGCGAGCGGCAACCTGCCGCGCCTCAGCCTGGTGCGCCTGATGCACGACCATACCGGTGATTTTAAAACGGCAATTGACAAGGTAAATACGCCGGAGTTACAGGAAGCCGATAACGATTACGCCGTCGGCTTACTGGTCCAGGCGGTGGCAAGAAGTCAATATAAAGACAACACGCTCATTTTCGTGATTGAAGACGATTCTCAGGATGGCGGCGATCACGTCGATGCGCATCGCAGCGTCGCCTTTATCGTCGGGCCATACGTGAAGCAGAACGCCGTCGTCTCGACCTCATATAACACGGTCGATTTCATCCGTACCATCGAAGAGGTTCTCGGCTTGCCTCAACTTAATCTGAATGACTCTGTAGCCGTTCCGATGGCTGACGTGTTTGACCTGCATCAAAGCCAGTGGAGTTACACGGCCACCGCCTCTCCCTTCCTGGCAAATACGAATCTGCCGCTGCCTCCCTCAGTCAAGAGCCTCGCCAACATTCCGAAACCGACGCACGATGCAGCATACTGGGCGGAAGCCACCCAAGGAATGGACTTCAGCGTGGAAGATCGAATCGATTTCAACCGCTACAATCACATCTTGTGGCAAGGGTTGATGGGGAATAGGCCGTATCCCGAAGAACCGACCGGCCTGAACCTCCGGTCGAACCGTGCACAAGTTCTCAAGCAGCATGGATTGTAAACACCAATCACGCTCGATCAGCATCTGACGGCTGATGATTTCACGACCCTGGCAAGAAATCAAATATAGAATAGGTGCTCCTGCAATCGCCTGGAGCACCTTCTTTGTCTTTGCGAGCCTCAACACCCTCGTAGCGCAGGTTGCGCAGTGCACGTTAACTGGTACGGTAACGGATCCCCAGGGGGCAAGAATTCCGCGTGCGACGGTTCGGGCCATCGAAAACTCCTCTGGCTTGGTCCGAGTGACCGTGACTAATGAACAAGGGACATATTTTCTCGATCACTTACCCGCGGGAGTATATTCGGTCTCTTTTCTTACCACCGGTTTCGGTGAATTTACAGCGGACCAGGTGGAAGAAACCGTAGGCCGAGCGCGAACGCTCGATGTGGAATTAAAGGTAGCGGAAGGAAAGCTGGAGCAGACCACGGTGCAGGAACCATTTGTCGAACTGGACCGGACGGACGCAGCGGTCGGTACCGCCATTGAGCGCGCGCAATCCCAGGAGTTGCCGCTAAATGGACGGAACTGGGCGAGTCTCACTGCGCTCACGCCGGGAGCGGTCGATAGCGGGGCGAACGATCAAAGGACAATTCGATTTGCCGGGCATGGACTCGACGACAACAACATTACGCTGGACGGCGTGGATGCTACCGCAATCTATAACCAGCAACAACGCGAATACGTCCGCTTGAACATACCGCTGGAATCGATTCTTGAATTTCAATCGCAATCGCAAAACTTCAACTCCGACATGGAGGGCGGAACAGCCGGCGGCCAGGTGGCGGTGGCCAGCCCTTCCGGCACGAACGCCTTTCACGGCGACGTTTTCGACTTCTACCGCAACAGCGCGCTCGATGCCCGCTCGCCTTTCGACTCAGCATCGCCGGATCCCTTTTTGCTGAATCAGTTCGGCGGAAATGTCGGAGGCCGCTTGGTCCGAGACAAGACGTTTTTCTACGTGAACTATGAAGGACTCAGGCAAAGGCTGGGCCAGCCGCAGATTGGATTGGTGCCTAGCCCGGCGTTGGCATCGCAAACAGAATGGAATTCTCCCGAGTTGCAGCCTATTGTGGCGGCGTATCCTCGCGGCACTTCGCCCACTTCGAATCCCGACGTGTGGAACTACCGTCTGGAAGCGAACCAAGTCGACAACGAGGACTCAGGCATGATTCGGATCGATCAACACTTTTCCGATAAAACTACGGCGTTTCTTCGGTTCAACATGGATCACGCGGCCGACGCAATCCCAACCGGAGCACTGAACGCAACCACTACCGCAAACACCTACTTTCGCAATGGAACCGTAGATCTGCTGCATGTGTTCACGCCGGCGCTCGTAAATGATGCCAAGTTCGGCGTCAATCAGCAGATCTATCACTCCGCAAATGTGTCTGTGAGTCCGTTTAGCGTTACAGTTTCCGAGTTCAGTACTCTAACCGGCAGTTCCAGTTCAGACGCGGCCGCTAAAACCTTCTCCAGCCTCGACGATCTGTCATGGGTGAAGGGCAAGCACATCCTGAAAACCGGCTACGAAATACGCTGGATTCAGATGAACCAGGGAAGTTCGCAAAGCGGAACCTTAACCTATGATTCGCCTGTTCTGTTCTCCTCGAATCGCGCCGAGAGCGCTACTTACATCTCTGAGTTACCGCTCAAACGGCTGCGCAAGACCCAATATTGGGGTTACATTCAGGATGAATTTAAGGCCACGCCCCACCTGACCTTCAACCTGGGAGCACGTTATAACTTCTTCAACGTATTCCACGAGGTAAATAATCGAGCAATTCCCTTTGACTTTGCAAGCTGCGGCCCGGGCGGCTACTGTCCCAAAGGCAGCGTATTCAGTTTTCCAAGATACAACGATATCGATCCAAGGGCGAGCGTTGTCTGGGCCTTTGGAAGATCCGTGTTGCGCGCCGGAGGCGGAATCTACCATAGCGACGGGCAGGAAGACGATCAAAACCTTCCGATCTCGAATGACTACACCAGATACTCGCTCACAGCTGCGGGCTCGCCAGGTTTGGCGTTTCCCCTGGCGCCGTTTCTCTCCGCAGCCTCCGGCGTAGTTTCTCCGCGCTTACTCGACCGCAATCGAAAGGATATGTATGTCGCCGCTTGGACAGTATCCCTCCAAAAAGAGATTGCAGGCGGCTTAATGGGAACCGCGGCCTATCTTGGGAATAAGGGCACGGATCTGCTGACCACCACATTCGTCAATGTTGTCGATCCAGCAACCGGGCTTCGACAGTATCCGGCGTTCGGTGTTGTCGCGTGGCGAGGCAATGTGAGCAACAGCACTTTTCACGCACTGCAATTTAACATGCGGCGCGCATTTCACAACGGCTGGCTGCTCTCCGCGAATTATATGTGGTCCCATTCGATCAATGACGGGGGCATTGGCGGCGGTGAGTCCGACACCGTGCAGGATGTGTTTTGCCGGGCCTGCGACAAGGCGAGCAGCGATTTTGACGTGCGGCAGGTGTTCAATGCTTCGGTTGTCTACCGGTTGCCATTTGGCTTGGAACTGAGCGGTATCGGAACCGCGCGGACGGGACTGCCTGTGAACGTTACGCTCACTCGCCCAAACTCATCCGTGCCGGGAGGGTTTAGCGTACCCGGTTCGGAGCGGCCTGACCTGAATGCCGGAAGCTCCACTGCCTGGACCAATCCCGCAGCCTTTTCCGTGCCGCTTCCCGGAACCTTCGGGAACTTGGGGAGGAACGCATTTTCAGGTTACGGGTTGTGGCAGGCCGATCTCGCTATCGCCAGGCGGTTCGCTTTTACTGAGCGGATTGGAATGCAGTTTCGAGTAGAAGTTTTCAATGTGTTCAATCGCGCGCAGTTCGGCCAGCCGAACTCAAACCTTTCGACGCCTGGCAATTTCGGAACCATAACCACGACCGTAAATGAAGGAGCAACCGGCAGCGGCACCCCACGCCAGTTGCAACTCAGCCTCCGTTTTTTGTTCTAATGAAACATCTTTGTGGCAAGATGCAATTTGCGTACCATCGACTTCTTCAAGGCTGGCTTGCTAGGAGCATCCCTTTGCGCTTTCGCCTTTGCCCAAACTCCAGCGTCACAATACCGCACGTGGTCGCAATATGGCGGGTCCCCAGACGCATCCCAATACTCGAGCCTCCAACAGATTAACCGTTCCAATGTGAAGCGCCTCCAAATCGCCTGGACGTATCCAACCGGCGACGGTGAGAAGTACCTGTTCAACCCGCTCGTCGCGCACGGCGTCATCTATGTGATGGCGAAGAACAAGTCGATCGTCGCCTTGAATGCCGCTACCGGCAGGGAGCTATGGGTTCACCCGACCGGCCCGAATAATACGCTCATCACCAATCGCGGAATTAATTACTGGGAGAGCGCGGATGGATCCGAACGCCGCCTGCTCTTTGCAGTCAACAATTTATTGCAGTCGATCGATGCGCGCACCGGCCAGCCCATCAAAGATTTCGGATCGAACGGGTGTGTCGATTTGCGCGCAGGGCTCGGCCGCGATCCGGCTTCGCTTGCCCTCGTGCAATCCACGACCCCCGGCCGCGTATTTGAAGACCTCCTGATTCTCGGCTCGGCCACCAACGAAGAATACGATTCTGCCCCCGGAGACGTGCGGGCCTACGATGTGCGCACCGGCCGGCTCGTCTGGACCTTTCATACCATTCCGCATGCCGGAGAATTCGGCTACAACACGTGGCCCAAAGATGCCTGGAAAACCGTAGGCGGCGCGAATGCCTGGAGCGAGCTTTCGCTCGATGAAAAGCGCGGCGTCGTGTATGTCCCAACTGCCAGCCCCAAATACAACTTCTACGGCGCGGATCGCAAAGGCGCAAATCTTTTCGGCGACTCCCTGTTGGCCCTCGATGCCCGAACCGGCAAGCGTCTCTGGCATTTCCAGATGGTGCACCACGACATCTGGGACTACGATAATGCAACTGCGCCCAAGTTGCTGACCGTGCAGCATGACGGCAAACCGGTAGACGTGGTGGCCCAAGTCGGCAAGGAAGGCTTCGTCTGGGTATTCAATCGCGATACCGGCCAATCGCTTTGGCCCATTACCGAGCGCCCTGTGCCGAAATCTGATATGCCCGGTGAAGAGGCTTGGCCCACGCAGCCGTTTCCCTCGCAACCTCCGCCATTTGCGCGGCAGTCGTTCACCGCCCGCGACCTGAGTCCATTCATACAGGATCCGAAAGAACGTGCGGAACTGCTTAGCGAAATCAGGTCTGCGCGTAACCAGGGGTTGTTCACGCCTCCCGGTCTTACGAACACGATCGAGATGCCCGGCAATAACGGCGGCGCGAATTTTGGCGGTGCGGCGGTCGATCCCGCAACCGGCACTCTGTATGTGGTCTCGAAAGATCTCCCGGCCATGTTGAAATTGCAGCTGGCTCCGCAGAGTTCGAATCAACTGGGTGGCAGCCAGCTATTCGCCGCGAATTGTGCTTTATGCCATGGTGCCGATCGAAAAGGCAAGCCTCCCGCCATTCCTTCCCTGGTCGATGTGGGAGCACGCTTGAATACCACCCAAGTCGCGGAAATAATTCAGCACGGCCGGGCATTAATGCCCGCTTTTGCCAAGCTTTCGCCCGCTGCTCGCAAGGCGCTTGTGGATTTTCTATTTCATCCGACAGCGGCGCCTGCAACGGCCGCCCCGCCCCAGGCGCCCACCGATCCAGCTAAAGCCCATTACAAGAGTGGTTTTGGCTTCATGTTCACCAGCAGCGGCCTGCCCGCGATTTCCCCGCCCTGGACCTCTCTCACCGCCTACGATCTAAATAAAGGCACAATCAAATGGAAGATTCCGCTGGGCGAAGTCCCGGAGCTCGCCGCTAAGGGATTCACTCATACCGGGAGCCACTTCCCGAAGGTCGCTCCTGTGGTCACCGCCGGCGGATTGATCTTCACCGGCACGCGCGACCGCAAAGTGCGTGCCTTGGATTCCAAGACCGGCAAGGTCCTTTGGGAAGATCAGTTGGCTGCCGCAATCGAAGGCATGCCCGCCGTTTATGAAATCAACGGCCGGGAATATGTAGTTTTCTGCGTAGCCGCGCAAGCCACCACCTACACCCATAATGTTCCCGGCCACCTCGCTTCCAACGCTCCCATCCCTGGAGCCTACGTCGCCTTTGCTCTTCCCGAGAATAAATGAGACAGTTCTCCCTCGAATCTCACCCTCTTTTTTATAGACGGTAAAAACTCCTCCAGACCCGCGGTTTTCCTCTACAATGGAAATACATTCGGCAGGTAATAGGCTTCAGGTGGTTAGTCGCAAGAGTTCCGATATCTCGCGCCGGAGATTTCTCGTCTCCAGCGCCGCAACCCTGGTCGCCGCCCGAAGCGCACTGGCTGCCGTTCCCAGGAAGCCCAGGCCGATTTCGCATCCCTATGGCTATCGCTCCGAGAGCCACCTGGCTGCCTCCGATCTTAAATTTCTCGAAGACTATGAACAGCGCTCCTTCCGCTATTTCTGGGATCAGTGGAATGAAACAACCGGCTTAGTCCTGGATCGCGCCCGCATGGATGGCGCGCCTTCGAGCCGCGTCGGGAGTATTGCCGCCACCGGGTTTGGCCTCACCGCCTTCTGTATCGGAGCCGAGCATGGCTGGGTCCCGCGCGAGCAAGCCCGTAACCGCGTCCTCACCACCTTGCGTTTTTTTGGAAGACACGCGTTTCACGATCACGGCTGGTTTCTGCACTTCATGGATGCGAATACCGGCTCACGGCGGCTGGATTCCGAAATCTCCAGCATCGATACCGCATTGCTGCTGGCCGGTGTTCTGACAGCGCAGAACTATTTTGCCTCCGATCGTGAGATCCGGTTGCTCGCTAAGCAGATTTTCGATCGCGTCGATTTCACCTGGATGCTGAACGGCAATCCGGCGCTGCTATCGCACGGCCTGCGCCCCGGTTCAGGTTTTTTGAAATCACGTTGGGACGCCTATTCGGAAGCATCCATTCTTTATCTGATGGCGATCGGAGCGCCGCACACCGCGATTCCAGTCGATAGCTGGTACTCCTGGGTGCGTCCCGAGGTTCATTACGAGAAATGGAAGTTTATTAGTGGCGGCCCGCTCTTCACGCATCAGTACGCGCACGCCTGGGTAAATTTCCACCATCAGATGGATAACGACGGAACCGATTACTTCTTCAACTCCCAGGTCGCCACCTATGCCCACCGCGATTTCTGTATCAACTTGCACTCGCAGTACGGCGACTATGGACCGAACATGTGGGGCATCACAGTTTCCGACAGCGCTTCGGGTTACGTGGATTGGGGCGGGCCGCCAAACCTCGGACCAATCGATGGAACAGTAGTGCCGTGCGCCGCGGCCGGGTCGCTCATGTTTACACCCGATATCTGTCTCCCCGCGCTTCGCCAGATGTTGAACACTTACGGCGACCAGATATACGGCCGATACGGCTTCACCGATGCTTTCAACCCGGGCTCGAAAGACCGCAAGCTGTGGATCAACCAGGACGTTGTCGGAATCGACATCGGCATTTCCCTGCTCAGCATGGAAAACCTGGTCACTAAAAACGTGTGGCGCTGGTTCGCCATGAATCCTTACACCACCTCTGCCATGGAGCGTGTGGGGTTCCGCATTTCTACCCCGGGGATTGGTATCAGAGAATCGAAAAGCGGCGCGAGAAAGGCCTGAGCCGCTCCCCGCGCCGCTTCCAGAAAGCCTCTTACCGTTTGCGCTGGCCCTTCGCGACGTGCCGAATTTTCTTCTTATTGGATCCGCGCGCCTCCCCTGACGCCCGTTTTGCCTTCGGAGCGGTTTTTTTTCGCGCGGCCCGCTTGAGCGTCTTCCGCTCTGTTTTATCTTCTACGTGCTTCGTATTCATTCGTTGACTATTATCCCTGCATACTTTTCGATGATCTTTTTCAACCCGTAACCGGGGAAACTTATAGTTAGTTTCGCATCTTCGCCGTCGCCTTCGCGGCGCAGCACCGTCCCGCGTCCGTATTTTGCGTGTTGAATCACTGAGCCGGATCGGATCCCGCCGCTCGGAACGAGTTTCCGCTGAACCGGTCTGGGCTGCTCGCGAGCCGGCGGAGCAGAAGGGGCGGCCGTTGGAGCGGGCGTTGAGCGTTGAGGCTCCGGTCGGCGCGTCAACCCCGAAGGCGGAGGCATTCCTCGCTCCGCAAAAAACTGCGCAATGTTTTCAACCGAGTTATACGTGCGGCCCGTGTACAGATTTCGTTTTACCGACTCGCGCACATCGTACTGCTCGGCATAAAGATCCACTTCCTCGGTATGCGCTTGCCGATAGGGCGATAACTTTTCGCGCAGACTCGAAGGCACTTCGTTCAAGAACCGCGAAGGCAGGCACACTTCAGGCTGGCCCGCGCCAAAGCGGCGGCGATACCGGGCCCATGTCAAATAAAGGCGCTTCTCCGCGCGCGTCATTCCGACGTAGCATAACCGCCGTTCCTCTTCCATCGCGGCCTCTCCGTTCAAAGAGCGGCTGTGCGGGAAAATGCCCTCTTCCATCCCGGCCAGAAATACATTCGGGAATTCAAGGCCTTTGGCATTGTGAATGGTCAGCAGCGATACCATCGCTTGTTCGTCTAACGCGTCAGAATCGGCAACCAGAGCGGCATGGTCCAGGAAGTCGGCCGCGCTTTCGCCACGCTCGGCCGCCTCCACCGCCGCGTTTATTAGCTCTTCCAGGTTGGCGACGCGCGATTCCGCTTCCGGCGAGTTGTCGTTCTTCAGCATCGCCTCATAGCCGGTTTGTTCGAGAATGGCGCGCAGGAGTTCGTGCACCGGCTTCTCCGCTGCTGATTCACGTAGATCGCTCATCAGCTTCATAAACGATTTCAGGGCAGATTCGGCGCGCGCCGGAAATACGTTCTCTTCCAGCATCTTCGCAATGGCAGAGGCCACGCTCAAGCCCCGTTGCAAAGCGTAAAGCTCCACCTGCTCGATCGTGCCTTTGCCAATGCCCCGCGCCGGCGTATTGATGATGCGCAATAGGCTGATCGAATCATTTGGGCTGAGCAGCGCCTTTAGATACGAAAGCACGTCTTTAACTTCGGCGCGCTGATAGAAGCTAAATCCGCCGATAACCAGGTACTTGCGCCCATACCGCCGCAGCGCTTCTTCAATCTGACGTGATTGGAAATTCGTGCGGTAAAGAATCGCTACACGTTCGGTGGGATTTTTTGCAAAGAGCTTCTCAACCGTATCGGCGATAAACAGCGCTTCATTTTCGCCGTCGGGAGCTTCGTAATATCCGATTTTGGCCCCTTCCCCCGACGAGGTCCAAAGCCATTTGCCTTTCCGCTCTTTGTTGTTGGCAACCACCGCACTCGCGGCCTCCAAAATGTTTTTCGTCGAGCGGTAGTTTTGTTCCAGCCGGATTACGACCGCGTCGGGATAATCGCGCTCGAAGTCGAGGATATTCCGGATATCGGCGCCGCGCCAGCCGTAAATCGACTGGTCTTCGTCGCCCACCACGCAAACGTTATGCCGCAGCCCCGTAAGCAGGCGCATGAGCTCGTATTGGCTCCGGTTTGTGTCCTGATACTCGTCAATCATGACGAATTCGAACCGCTGGTTATAAAGCGAGCGAAGCGCATCGTCGTGCCGCAGAAGGCGCACCGATTCGAGCAGCAGGTCGTCGAAATCAAGCGCATTCGCCTGTACCAGCCGCTCCTGATAGCCCTCATAGATTTTCGCGAGGCGCGTCATCTTAGGATCGGTAGCCGCCTTATACCAATCCTGCGGCGTCTCCTGATTGCTTTTGGCATGGCTGATGCGGGATAGAGTCGCGCGGTACGCCATAAATTTCTCATCCAGGCCAAGCTGCTTGTAAATCGATTTCAGCAGCGAAACTTGATCGTCATCGTCGTAAATCGTGAACTGGCGGGTGAAGCCATTGCGGATCTCCGCAAGCGACGCTCCATCGCGCCGCAGCAGCCGCACGCAGAAGGAGTGGAACGTAGATACAAGCGGCGTTTTCGCTGTCGTCGGATTATTCAACAGACTCTTCACGCGCTGCCGCATTTCCTGGGCGGCTTTATTCGTGAAGGTGACGGCGAGTACTCCCGGCCCCGGTATGTACTGCGTCTCAATCAGGTGCGCAATGCGGTGCGTGATCACGCGAGTCTTGCCGCTGCCCGCGCCAGCTAACAGCAGAAGCGGACCTTCGACGTGCGCAACGGCTTCACGCTGTTGCGGATTTAAACCTGCAAGAAAATCCATGGAGAAGGCAGGGGGGCGATTTCAGAATAGCATCGGCAGACTATCCTGGAACTCTGATGTCCGTGCATGCCTTTTTAGAGGTCGTCAAGAGCTGCTTGGTCGTGTTGACGGCCCTCTTTCCGATCGTGAATCCGCTCGGCAATACACCCATATTTTTGAGCCTCACGCCCGGATATTCGAGCGACGCGCGCACGGCGCTCGCCCGTAAAATTGCACTGAATAGCTATTGGCTGCTGACGGGCTCCATGTTGATCGGCAGCCATATCCTGGATTTTTTTGGCATCTCGGTCCCGGTCGTACAAATTGGCGGGGGAATGGTTGTGATGTGGACCGGCTGGACGCTGTTGCAGCGCGACGTACAGCAAGCACAAGAGAGCGTGAAGCAGAAAATCAGCCCCCAGGACCTTTCAAATCGCGCGTTCTATCCGCTGACGCTGCCCCTTACTGTCGGTCCAGGCTCCATTTCGGTTGCGATTACGCTCGGCGCAAATCAGGTCGTTCATGAGCGCAGCCTGGTGCGTTTGGTGGCCTCGATTATAGGGCCCGCCCTGGTCGTGATCACCATCTATTTCAGTTACCGCTTTGCCGAACGCCTGGCGCGTATGCTTGGCCAAACCGCTATGAACGTGATTGTGCGGCTCGCCTCCTTCATTCTGCTGTGCATCGGAGTCCAGATCGCCTGGAACGGCATTCGGGACCTCATTTTGCAATCGCATGGCTGAATCGCGCGCAGTTCAGTAGTCTAAAAGGGAACCCTGCCTATCTATTCAATGGCCCGTAAACTCGCCTCGATTCTGGCCTCGCTATTGGCCTTCAGCCTGTTGCTGGCCGCGCGCAGCCACGGCAAAGATCCCGTTTTCAGCCAGATCAATTCGATCGTCCATACTCTTTCCAGCATTTCCGGGCTCACCGAAGAACATCCCGTGCCTTATGGCAGCATCTCCAAAAAGCAACTGCGCCACTTCTTGAAAAAACGGATCAAAAAGACGCTCAACGCCGATGAAATCGCAGCGGATGAGCTTGCCTTGAAGATGTTCGGGCTCGTGCCGGATGACTTTGATCTGCGCAAATCCACCATCGACTTGCTCACCGAACAGGCCGCGGCTTTCTACGATTACGACGAAAAGAAATTATTCCTTTTGCGCGGGGCCCCGCTTGATGAAGAAACAACCACGCTTGCGCATGAACTATCTCACGCCTTGGCCGATCAGCATTTCGATCTCGGTCAATTCATGGATGAGAATCCTTCGAATGATGACGAAGACTTGGCACATACCGCGGTAGTCGAGGGCCAGGCGTCGTGGTTGATGATCGCCTATAACCTGGCTACCGAAGGAAAGCCGCCCGAGCCCACTGAAGAAATGCTTCACTCGGTGGAAGATGACAACGATTCCTCCTCCAGCGATTATCCCGTCCTTAAGGCCTCCCCGTTATATATCCAGCAATCGCTGCTTTTCCCGTATGCGCAAGGGACCCGGTTTTTCGACGCCGTGCACAGGCGCATGGGACGCACCGCCTTCAGCGCGGTCTTTCTGGACGCTCCGGTGTGCTCCGCGCAGATCATTCACCCGGAACGCTATTTCGCTCACGTAAAGCCGGCGACCCCTAAGCTTCCGAAGATAAATCCAGGCAGTAGCCAGAGCGAAGTCACGCAAGGGGCCTTAGGCGAATTCGACTTGCAGATGATGTTGTGGCAATACCTGGGACGGCCGGAAGCAAACCGTCTGGCGCCTCACCTGCGCGGCGGACAATTCCGGGTTACTGCGGATGCAACGGCTCACAACCGGTCCTCGAATACGTGGCCGAATGGGATTCAGCAACGAGCGCAGCCGATTATTTCGCCGCCTACAAAAAGGTTCTCGGGCGCAAGTGGAAACGCTGCGATCCCACGGTGGATACAGCTTCTGTTTTTTCGGGCTCGGGCGACCGCGGCTACTTCGTCACCCATTTGAAGGGGAACACGGTGACGAGCGTGGAAGGCCTTGCCGAAGCCGCCGTGTGGGCCACACTCCACGCGGTTCTCAAAGGCACCAAAGGTAGCAAGCCGGTCTAAGCTAAACTGAAACCTGGAGTTTCTTGCAGCGTGAAAAAGTTTCTGATTGTGTTCGCCGGTCTCGCTTTCCTGGGCGGTTCGCTGATCGCTGACGATCTGGAATCCATCCGCAAAGCTCCGGCCTTCACCTTTAACATCCCCGGCCAAGGGCAAAAGACGTTATCGCAATACCTCGGCAAAGTTGTTGCCCTGGAATTTATCTTTACTACTTGTCCGCACTGCCAGGCCGCGTCTCACGTAATGAGCCGGTTTCAAGAGGAATACGGGAGCCGTGGACTGCAATGTCTGGACGTTGCGGTGAACCCGAATGCGGATTTACTGGTCGACAACTTCGCCAAAGATTTTCAGGTGAAGTTTCCGGTGGGCTGGGTGCCCAGCGACACAATGACCGCTTTCATGGGCTTCTCCTCGGCAAGGTATGTTGTGCCGCAACTCGTATTGATCGATCGCAAAGGCTACATTCACTATCAGACCCCGGCAACCGAAGACGACACCTGGGACCGGTTAATGAAAGAGGATGCCATTCGCCAGCACATTGAAGAATTACTGTCGTGCCAGCGGCTCGCATGAGAATCTGTCGTCCCGCGCGGCTGCACCTGTGAAGTAAAGTTAAGTTGTAAGCATTCCACTCGCGCCCGTAGCTCAGTCTGGATAGAGCGTTTGCCTCCGGAGCAAAAGGTCAGAGGTTCGAATCCTCTCGGGCGTACCAACTCATCAAGAAAGAAAAGCTTGTGTGATTCTCAATCATCACAGATCGATCACCACGTCCCGGATGGGTTGTGAGCAGCAAACAAGAACGTTGCCTTGGGCAGGCTTATCGAGCGGCTCCGGTCCGTAGACAACCGCTCCTGAAACCAAACCGCTCTCACAGTTGTGACAAACACCGCTCCGGCAGGACCAGCGGACCGGGACATCGCACGCCTCGGCCAGCTCCAAAATGCTCTGGTAGGCCGAAGCCTTCCAATGTGCGGCAATGCCACTGCGCGCAAACGATACCAGCGGACCTGTGTTGGCGTCATCGTCGGGCAAGTGCGGAGGTCGCCGCGCTGCGCCGACGACGCCAGGAGTCATCCACTCACTGCCGTTGAAGATTTCGACGTGAATCCGCTCGCGGGCCACACCCGAGGTCGCGAGCTCCTCTTTCATGTCCGCCATGAAACGAGCCGGCCCACAGAGATACACGTCGGCTTCTCGCGGCATGCCGACCTCGTCAAACGCTGATCGCGATAGATGACCCGCAGCGTCAAAATCCTCACCCATCTTGTCGCGCGAATTCGGTCTGCTGTAACAGACATAAGACCGGCCATGCGGGAGCGCGAGCATGAGGCGGCGAACTTCGGCGGCGAATGGATGATGCTGCCGATCGCGAGCCGCGTGAATCCAGAACACCTGCCGTCTCGAACGATCCGACCCCAGCGCGTTCAACATGGCGAGAACGGGCGTCGCGCCGATTCCCGCGCTGAGCAGCACGACGGGCCGCTCACCGGATTCCAGAACAAAGCTTCCGCGCGGCGAGCTGACATCGAGGGCATCATTCACGCGAACATGCCGCCGCAGGTAGGTCCCGGCCGTCCCATCCGGTTCAATCTTCACGCTGATTCGATAGTGCTCCGTGGAGATGGGGCCTGAGAGCGAATAGCTGCGATAAAGTGGCGGACCGCCGGCCGTTGTCTGAAGACGCAAGACCACGTACTGGCCGGGCAGCGCCGCTGGCAACGGCTGACCGTCCGTGCTCTGCATTGTCAACGAGAGAACGTCAGCGGACTCCTGCTCTATCGCCGTCACGCGCAGCGGTCGAAATCCTGGCGCCGCTGGGTGTGCGCTTGCTGCCGGCGCGAGTCCTGCGTTCCCGCTCCCTTTGCCAGTCGTTTGGCTCCGCAGCAACGCCTGAAACGAACCGCGCCATCCAGGCGAAAGCGCCTCGATTCGCAATGCGCGCTCCAGCTGATCGCGGGGATGATTGGGTGAATAGAGGAGCGCGTTGATCTCGGCGACCGTCATTCGCTCCTTGGCTTCTCCTATTTTCACGATTTCGTCGCCGGCTTCCACATCGCCTTCCTGTAAGACCCGGAAGTAGAATCCCGGTCGTCCGCTGGAGGTCAGCAATGCCGGCATTCGGGGCTCGTTCATCCGAATACCGACGCGATAGCAGGTCACGCGAGGTTGAGTAACCTCAAACACCGCACTGCCAATCTGATAACGGTCTCCAATACACACGGCATCATCCGGCAATCCTTCGATCGTGAAGTTCTCGCCGAACTGTCCGTAAACGAAGTCCGTCCTCGTTAACTGCTCCTGCCAGTAACGATACGATTCGATCTGGTAGACGAAGACGGCTCGCTGCTCACCGCCATGCCCGGCAAGGTCTCCTTGACCGTCTCCGTCCAGATTCAATCTTCTGACTCGGCAGCGGGCGCGCACCGGATCTTTCCAAATCGCGGTGTGCACAACGCGACCCTTCCACTCGACGTCGCGTGGAAGCCCGACATTCACCGATAGGAGTTGATCCATGGCGCTCGCTTACAGCTGTCTGCCGGTCGCCTCGGCCACGTCGAGGCCGCGATCGGGACCATGTGGAATCACGGTCTGACCTGGCTCAAGACGGAGTCGAACGCCGTCCAGCTGTACCGAAACTATTTCGGGTTCGAACGACACCAGATTCGAGATGCGGCCGACCTGAGAATAGGCGTCAGGATATGACCATGCCGCCAGATGTGCGTCGCCAATGTCGTAATAGCTGCACAGCCCTTTGTAGGGACAAAAGGTCTGATGCTCAACGGGCGTCAGTGCGGATTCATCGATGTCGGCGCGCGCAACGTACCAGCGAGGCGCGAAGCCCGATTCGTAGAGGACTAGCGGCCGTTTCGTATCGGCGATGATGGTATCCCGATGACTCACTACGAGCCGGCGCGTGGACTGGCGGATATCGATGCGGTGATAGCTGTCGGCGGCATGGCCCACGATCCGTTCGTCTTCTTCGTAGAAAGCGTCCATGGCAGGCCAAGCAAAAGCGATGCGCCCCTGCAGTTCGCTTGCGTAACTCGGCAGTTGGATGTGCTGCCATGCGCCTCGCGACGCATTCTTATCGCCCACTTGTACGGTGTACCAGGATGTGAGGCCAAGGTCGGGATGCCGCGTAGTGTGCTCGATGCGCTCCAGAGTGTTTGGAGCGATATCGGTCTCCGGAAAATAGGCCATTGGATAGTGGCCGGGTTCGAACAGCAGCAGCACGTGCTCGCTATCGGCAATCCAGGCGCTGCCGAAGCGCACCCGCATGCGCCGGCGCAAAGGCTCGGCGTACAACAATCTTTGAGGTAGCGGTTCGGCCACCAGGAAGCGGCCGATTGCTTTCGGTGAGAGCGGACCTTGTTGCCAGGACAGTCCCATTTCTTCTCCTTTTTGTATCAGCTTCGAACCCGATTCCCGTTGAAAATGGCCGTGCACAACACCCGCTGACTTAACGATCGATCAAGGAAGGCGCAGACGAGAACAACGGGATGAGCCCTTCAACAAGAGTCGGATGACACCAAATGGCTTCGCGGAGCGCGGTATACGGCAATTCGGCCATGATGGCTGTCTGTACCGAAGCCATGATTTCCCCGCCGTCCACAGCAAACGCTGTGAAACCGAGAACGCGATCGCTGGTTACGTCTACGACTGCTTTTAAGAACCCACGCGTCTCAGAAAGAGTCCGTGCGCGGAGCACCTGTCCCATTGGAATCTTGAAGAGACGGTATGGGATTCCTTGTGCTTTCGCTTCTCTCTCACTTAAGCCGATGTGCGCTAATTCCGGATCTGTGAAAAGAGTGTACGGGATTTGTCTGCCTGTTGTGACGCGGTTGCCACCTGCGAGATTGTCACGCACAACTCGAAAGTCGTCGACACTCACATGTGTGAACTGCGGACTACCGGCAACTTCGCCAATGGCCCAAACGCCGGGCGCGGTTGTCTCGAGGCGCTCATCGACTTTGATATAACCGCGATCGGTCACCTCCACCCCGGCAAGGTCCAGTCCGATGTTTTCTATGTTGGGCGTCCGGCCCGCCGCGACAAGCAGATGCGTGCCCTTGAGGGTTATCTCGTTACCGGCTTGCTCGACAACTACGGAGACTGATTCGCCCGACATCCCCGAAACCCGTAGAATGCGTGCGCTCAAGATGAGGTTGATGTTTTCCTCTTTGAAAAGGCTCGCAAGTGCTTCGGCGACATCCTTATCTTCTCTATGCAGCAAGCGGTCATTGCGATCGATTATGGTGACCTCGCTCCCGAATCGTCGAATTGCCTGCGATAGTTCGATGCCGACGTAGCCACCGCCAATCACAATCAGATGTTGAGGGACTCGATCTAGTTCGAGCACCTCGATGTGCGTTAATGGCTTCGCTTCGGCAAGGCCGGCGATCGGCTCTAAAGCGGCCCGCGTACCGGTGCTGACGATAATGTTATTCCCGCGAAGGCTTCGAATCGTTCCGTCAAGGAGAGTAACTTCCACGGTCTTCGGGCCTACGAAGCAGCCGGTTCCACAAATAAATTCCGCTCCGGTCTGCTTGAAGTTGGCGAGATAGTCATCATTCAGGTGCGATACCATTGCACGTTTTCTGGCACGCACTGCCGCCATATTGACCTGGAAGCCGTCTGCAGCAATTCCGAATTCGTCACCGCGGCGGAAGTACGATGCTACTTTCGCGCTGTGAATAATGTTCTTACTCGGCAGACACGCGATGTTCGGGCACGATCCACCTATGTACTTACGCTCGATTACCGCGACGCGCTGTCCTTGACCGGCGAATGTCCACGCGGCAAGTGTCGATCCCGTCCCGTCGCCGAGGATCACCAAATCGTACGGTTCCAGATGAGACATGCTAAACACCCTTGATCTCGCCGCCATCCATGCGGAGGGAAGCACCTGTAATCCATTTGGCTGCGGGCGAAACCATGAACGCGAGCAGATCGGCGATCTCCTCGGGCTGCCCATAGCGGCTGATGTGGGCTTCTTCGGGAAATTTGCTCGTCGCTTCTTCGATGCTCATGTGGTGGGCGGGCGCCCATTTTTCGAGGAATGACCGGCGGCGCCCCGTCATAACCGCGCCGGGCACAATGCTATTCACCTGCACCCCATCTTTGATGCCCTGTTCGGCGAAAGCCCTGGCGAGAGCAATAATCGCTGCGTTGATTGTGGCTACTGCCGCAAAGGCTGGAGTGGGATGAAGCGCCGCATTGCCGGACATAAACACCACGGACCCTTGTGAGGCCTTCAAC
Organism: Terriglobia bacterium; assembly: GCA_963767485.1. GTDB lineage: Bacteria > Acidobacteriota > Terriglobia > Bryobacterales > Bryobacteraceae > Bog-105. The sequence goes on from CAVYDZ010000012.1 coordinate 202,114, forward strand.
GCATCCCAAGCCCGAATCGTTAACCGGCGAGCCCCGTGCAGCTTCAGTTCGGCACCGGCCTGCCACTGCTCATCTGTCATCTCAAACAGATCGATCTGCGGTACGGCTCCCGCAATGTTTAGCAGCGCATCGAGCCGCTGGAAGCGACTAAGGACAGCGCTGATAAGCGCGTCCGCCGCCTCCGGCCTACTTAAATCCAGATCACAAACGAAGGGCTCCGCGCCGGCGCGCTCGACTTGCCCGGCAACCTCCGCGAGTGCGTCCCGGTTTCGGGCGGCGAGAACGACACTAGAAAAATCGCGGGCGAGGCGGATGGCGGCGGCACGGCCAATCCCCTGGCTCGCTCCGGTCACAACAGCAACAGACGGGTTCATAACACTCTCTCTTTTCGCGAATGCAGTTCAGGTCGCTTGCGCGGCGGTCAGGATCATTTCTACCACTGCTCCGGGCGCTGTCAGCAGGGGCGTATGATCCACAGCCATAGCCTGAGTCCGCGCGCCCATGCGCTCTGCCATGAAGCGCTGGGTCTTCGGATTGATCATGCGATCTTCTTCGGCAATCAGAAACCAGGAAGGTTTGCTGACCCAGGCAGGCTCAGGCGCTTTCTCCTGAATACATTTGACAGAGATGGGCCGCTGTACCGCCTTGGCTAACGCGATCTGATCTGCCGTTGCGTGATGCGCAAAAGCGTTCGCGAAGCCTTCTTCCGGCATCCAGATCCATCCTTCCTGATCGGGGGCAAGTTGGGGAGCCATGGGATGGGTCTTGTCGCGATAGAAGACCTCAGCCACCGTCTCTCCCTTAGCCGGAGCGAGGGCCGCGATATAAACCAGCCCTCGTACCCGTTCGTCATTCGCCGTAGCAATCACCGCACCGGCGTAAGCATGTCCAGCTAGAATGACAGGACCTTTCGTTCGGGCCAAAGTGCGCCGGAGCGCCGCTGCATCATCGCTCAACGAGCTGAGCGGAAGCGGTGCTGCCACGGCTCGGAGGCCTTTCTTTGTAAGCGCGCTAATCACCTCACTCCAACTTGATCCATCGGCCCAGGCTCCATGGGCAAGAATTACTGTCACGTTCTCAAGGCTTGTCATCGGTTTGATTCCTTATGCATGAGTTGGGGGCTGCGAGTTCGTGTGAGATTTCGCCAAGAACTGCTTCATCCGTTCCGCGATGAAGTCCGACGAATCCTCTAACGCAAAGTGACCCGTGTCAATCAAGTGCAATTCGACATCGGGAAGATCCCTCTGGTAAGCCTTTGCTCCTTCCACCGTAAAGAAAGGATCGTTGATGCCCCAAACAATCAGCATTCGCGGCTGCTTGGCGCGGAAGTACTCGTGCCACTTTTCATAAAGCGCTACGTTCGATTGATAATCGTAAAGAAGATCGAGCTGAATTGCGTCGTTGCCGGGCCTGTCGAGAAAGAACTGATCGACAGTATAGGCATCGGGACTAATCAAGTCCAGATCTCTCACGCCGTGTGTGTATTGGAAGATCGTCGTGTCCTTGGTAAGTAAGCTTCGAACGGGAGCCTCCGTTGTGGCGGTCCGTTCCTTCCAGAACGGCTTCATCGGATTGAAAGCCTCGCCAATACCTTCCGCATAAGCGTTGCCATTTTGCACTACAATTCCTTCAATCGTGTCCGGGTGCCGCGACGCAAGGCGGTATCCGATAGGAGCTCCATAGTCCTGCACGTAGATGCTGAATCTTGTTAAGCGAAGTTCGTCGAAAAGCAGCTTTTCCACGTAAGCCGCCAAATTGTCGAATGTGTATTTAAACTGCTTTGCGTCCGGCATGTCGCTATAGCCGAAACCAATGTAGTCGGGCGCGATCACGTGGAACCGTTCGGAAATCTTTGGAATTAGCTCGCGGAACATGTGCGATGAGCTGGGGAAACCGTGCAAGAGCACGATGGTGGGTGTGCTTTTATTTCCGGCCTCGCGATAAAAGAGCTTTTGCCCGCCTACAGAAGCGTAATGATAGGTCGTCATTCGAAGATCCTTTTCCGAATGGAACAGTGCAACTGTCATGCCGAACAGCAACGTGTTCAGCCCGTTCACGATATCCGGGCTGAGTCTGACGAAATCGTGACGGGCATCCGACACTGACGGATGGCTGCCGCATAGACTGTCGCGACACCGGTGTTCGCGGACTCTACGTTGAAGGTGTTTTAGGAAAGTTGCTTTCCGGAACTGTTGCTGACGTGGGTTGTGGCGCGACGCTCGATACCAAGCTTTTGCATGCGATACAGCAAAGACGTGCGCTTCATTCCTAAACGCTGCGCGGCGCCATTTCGGCCGCCGACTACCCAATTGCTCGCGTCAAGCGCGCGGATGATGTGATCTCGTTCCACCTCGGCAAGGCCGTTGATCACAACGTCCGGTCCACCGTGAACAGCGAATGGCTCTAACTCGGCGATCGGAGCTCGAAGTACAGACTGAGGCGAGAGAATTACTGCCCGTTCGATGAAATTCTGCAATTCACGAATATTGCCGGGCCAGCCGTATCGCACCAGCGCGTCCATCGTCTCGTCCGGGATATGCTCGATGCTCTTATTCATTCGTCGCGAAAACAGCGCGGTGAAGTGCCGTACCAGTTCCGGAATGTCCTCCGTGCGCCGCCGCAATGCCGGAATATGAATAGGAAAGACTCTCAGCCGGTAGTAAAGGTCTTCGCGAAAGGTCGATTGCTTCACCATGCTGGACAAGTCGCGATGAGTCGCGGCGATTAGCCGGACATCGACTTTGTGGGTGCGATTGCTGCCGAGCCTCTCAAATTCCTGTTCTTGCAAAACGCGTAGCAATTTCGCTTGTAGTTCGAGAGGGATGTCGCCGACTTCGTCCAGAAACAGGGTGCCCTTGTCCGCCAGTTCAAAGCGTCCGACCTTCTGCGCAATGGCTCCAGTGAACGCTCCTTTTTCATGGCCGAACAGCTCGCTCTCAAGCAGCCCAAGGGGAATAGCGGCGCAGTTCAATTTCACGAAGGCGCGTTGGCGGCGGCTGCTGAGATTGTGGATCGCGCGCGCAATCAGCTCTTTCCCGGTTCCCGTTTCACCCATGATGAGCACGCTCGAATCCGTAGGAGCGACTACCGACACCAGACTCAACGCGCCCTTTAAAGCGGGACTATCGCCGACGATTGCACCAAACTCGGCGCGAACTTCTTCTTCAAGATAAAGCCGCCGTTCGGTCTCTCTGTTTTTCTCTTCTGTTGCCTTCTCGTAATCCAACGCGTTCTCAACAGCAATAGCTACCTGGCGAGCTACTTGCGCGAGAAAGGCAAAGTCATCTTTGGAAAAAGCCCTCTCCGACCGGCTGAGCGCAGACAACACGCCAACCACGCCATTTCGGCCAATTAGCGGCAGTTCGCAGCCGGATTTTAGACCCTCGGCCATGATCTGTTCAAAAAAGCGTTGCCCCTCCTCATTTCCGAAGCTTTCGGGATCGTCACGCACCTGTTCGAGATCGTCGATGTGTTCGTTTTTGCCGGTCCGAAAGACCTTTCCGCAAACCGATCCTTTGATAGGCACAAGTGCACCGTCGGAAATGGAACCTCGGGCCTGCGGGTTGTACAAAACAGTCGTAAGCAATCGCTTACGATCCGCGTGCGGTAAGAGCAAGGCGCAGAAATCACAACGCGTGACACTCAGCAGATTTGTGGACAGCGCCTCTACCAAGCGACGAAAGTCCAACTTCGAAGCCATGCTGTTCGTGATTTCCAGAAGCAAACGCAGCCGATCGCGCTCATGCCGCAGTTTCTCCTCGTGCAACTGGCGTTCGATGGCAATTCCGGCAATATGACCGGCATTCTCAATCAGCTGAAGGTCGTCCATTGACGGGGTACGCACCTCGCGATAAAGGATGGCGAAGGTACCGAGGACTTTACCGTCACATGCGAATAAGGGCCGCGACCAGACTGCTCGAATTCCATATGGCAGGATCACGTCACGATAGTCGTCCCAGAGGGGGTCGTTGAGGATGTCGGTTACATACACCGGCTGCCTGCGGTAGACAGCGGTTCCGCAGGATCCGCCCTTCGGACCAATCCGCATTGGCCCCACTTGAGCGCTGAACCCAGGAAGGCTGGGAGCCGCAGCTGGATAAAGATTCGTCGCGCTCTCGTCCGGAAGCCAGATAGTGCACAGCATTCCATTGCGCGGCGATTCAACCAGACGGGCAATCACCGTTAGAACTTCAGGCAGCGGAGATCCACCAAGAATCAATTTCAGAAGGTTGAGTACCGAATCGGCAGAAAACAGGCCTGAAGTGTTCGCTTCTGCTTCAACTCCCGGTGGCAGTTCCACGCAGCATTCTGTTCCCTGGTTCATGCAGCCCTCTGCCATCGATTCTCTCAACTTCGGCGCCCGTAGACATCCGTATTCAGTGATCTCTCAAATTCAATCCAGTCCGGTCAGCATAAGATTGATATCTTATGCCGTCTCGCGCCGATTCTGTCACCCCGGCCGTGCCTTTGTGGCTCGGGGCATTTACCGTGGCCGCGATGCTGGTGAATTTGTACTTGATTTTTCTCTGGGCTCCGACCGAAGCGACCATGGGCAATGTGCAGCGCATCTTCTATTTTCACGTGCCTTCGGCGGCGCTGGCAGATGTTGCCTTTGTGCTTGGCGGTTTGAGCGCAATTGCGTATTTGAAATGGCGGGATCCGCGGTTCGACGAATGGTCCGTCGCCGGGAATGAGACGGGGCTGATATTTACGCTGGTCAATATCGTCATGGGGACGATGTGGGCGAAACCCGTCTGGGGGATCTGGTGGACTTGGGATGCCAGGCTCACCTCGCAATTCCTGATGGTACTTATTTATGTCGGATATCTGCTGATTCGGCAGGCGATTGCCGACCCGACACAGCGGGCCGTCGCTATGCGCGGTAATATCGTGTTTCGGTTTGGCGGATATGCCGATCGTTTACTTCGCCAACCGCCTGTTCCGAACCCAGCATCCGGCGCCCGTCATCCTGGGTGGAAAGGACTCGGGGTTGGATCCGAGGATGCTGTTTGTCCTGCTGTTCAGCATGTTCGCGTTTGCGTTGTTGCTGTGCTGCCTCATGCGGGCACGCCAGAGACTCGAACGATTGCGGCGGATGGCGGCGGGATTGCAAATGCGCGTTTTCGAACTGGATGAAATCGGGGTGAAGCGAAATGGGTGACAATCTGCAATGGTTGTTTTATGCGTTCGGCGCAGGCTGGCTGATTCACATGCTATATCTGCTGTCGATTTCGAGGAGAGAAGCGCGGGTCCTCAAAGAAATCGAGGGACTGCGAAAGCTGCTTGGGAATGAAGTAACCCGGCAGGAGCCGGAGCGCATCTAATATAGAAGGCCGATGATGAGACTGGCATTTCTCCTGGCATTGAGTTTTCCCCTGGGCGCGTTTCAAATTCCATACCCACCCGGACAGTATCCGCAAGGGCAGTACCCGCCGGGACAATATCCAGGCGGCCCGATGCCGGGCGGGGGAATTTCCATACCGCGGCATCAGAAGAAGGGCAAACAAAAAGATGCGGCTGAGCAGCAGCCGACGATTCTCGCCGACGGCGTGACCCTCTTAAATGATGGCAAGCAGCTCAAAGTTGGGACCCAGGATGGGCGCGTGCTGACGATGACCATTTCCCCCACGACGCACTGGCAGCGCGGGGAGAACACGATTGCGGCGAACCTGGTCGTACCGCGCACTACGGTACATATCGAAGCGGCCGAAGACGATCAAGCCTTTTTGACTGCGGTGACGGTGAAGCTGCTCAAAGATGCTCCGACTGCGCAGGAGGAGCAAGAGGCGCGTCCATCTATTTCTTCCCGGTCAGGCTCGCCGAGCGCTGACGAAGAGATGGCGCGGCCGACAATTCTGAAAGCTCCGGATGCGCCAGGGCGTCCGGTACTGCGGCGCGGCGCGCCTGGTCCCGATGACCGGGTTTCGGCGGGAGATGCGCCCGCCACCGCCGCTCCGGCCAAGAACGCAGCGGCAGCAAAGAACGCGGCTCCGGCGGATGGCCCGGTGGATTTCACAATCGATAACAACGCCGAAGCAACTGATGCGAAGAAGCATGCGAACGCCTACGATCAGCTAATTGACAAAACACGGGAATGGGCGCTGACGTTTACCGAGGGCCTGCCCAATTTTTTGTGCCAGCAGAGTACGACGCGTTATATCGAGCGATCGCGCTCAGAGGGATTCGAACCGATGGATGTGGTGACGGCCAAGGTGCTTTACGAGGATGGGCGGGAGCGCTACAGCGAAATCACGGTTGGGGGCCATCGCACGAATAAAGGAATGATGGAACTGGGCGGTTCAACATCTACCGGCGAATTTGCTTCGGTACTGAGCGGGTTGTTCTCGAACGCGACGCGAGCCGAATTCAAGTTTTATCAATCTACAACGGTTGAGCGCGAACCGGCGGCGATCTACGACTTCAAAGTGCCGCTCGCGAGATCCGACTGGACAATTCAGATCGGCGGCCAAATGCTTCGGCCGGCTTATAGCGGTAGCGTATGGATCGATAAAGCCAGCGGACAAGTGCGGCGCATTGAGATGCAAGCGGACAATATCCCGAAAGATTTCCCCGATGATTCGGTAGCTTCAGCGGTTGATTATTCGGAGGTATCGCTCGGCACAAGGAAATTCCTGCTGCCGGTGCACGCGGAAAATCTAAGCTGCCAGCGCGGTAGCCCAATTTGCAGCAAGAACGCGATTGATTTCCGGGATTATCACAAGTACGAAGGCGAGAGTACGATCGAGTTCAAGTAAGGGAACCGATTCAGGCGGCGCGTTCTACTCGAACGGCGAGTTGGAATTCGGCGGTGAACGAGAACGTACTACCCCCGCCTTCGATACTCTCGACATAGATTTGGCCGTGCATGAGAGTCACGAGCTGACGGCAGATGGCGAGGCCCAAGCCCGTACCTCCGAATTTGCGGGTGGAGGAAGTGTCAGCCTGAGAAAAGGCGTCGAAGATTGAATCGAGCTTGTCTTTCGGTATGCCGATTCCGGTGTCGCGTACTTCGAAACGAAGGACGCACGAATCGCCAGTCAGGCGGACCGTCGAAATCGAGAGCGAGATGCTGCCCTTAGCGGTAAATTTCAGCGCGTTGTCGAGCAGGTTTAGAAGAACCTGACGAAGGCGCCCGGGATCTCCCAGAAGGTCCGCCGGGAGATCGGACGCCAGATTCAAAGAGAATACCAACCCTTTTGCCTGGAGGCGGACGGCAATAATCTGGCGTATCTGTTCGGCAATCCCGGCAAGATCAAACGGCGCGAGCACAAGCTGGGTCGATTCCATTTGCGAGAAGTCGAGAATATCGTTGACGATTCGTAGTAGCGAATCGGCTGACGATTTGATGATTTGGAGATATTCGTCCTGATCCTGATCGAGTTCGGTTGAAAGCACGAGATCGGTCATTCCCATGATGCCGTTGAGGGGAGTGCGAAGCTCGTGGCTCATGTTGGTCAGGAATTCGGATTTAGCCCGACTGGCGGCGGTGGCTTTCAATTCGGCCTCCTGGCGAATCTGGACAAGATGGAGAAGCTCGCGTTCCCGGGCGCGCAGTGCGCGGACGCGGAAGCGATGAAGAAGGAACGCAATGGCAATTAAAGTGATGGCAGTGAGAACGAAGAACCAAGCGGTCTCATAGAAGGCTGGTTCGACCGAGACAGCCAAGGGGGAGGGGCTCTCGGCGCAGGCGTCATCGAGGCAGGCGCGGAAGCGGAATTGGAAATGCCCCGCGGGGAGATTCGTGTAATAGGCGATTCGCCGGGCGCCGGCGGCTACCCAGTCGCGATCGAAACCGGCGAGCTGATAGGAGAAAGCAAGTTTCTCCGGAGCGGCGGCACCGGGGGCCGTAAAGCGGAATTCGACTTGCCGTTTGCCAGGCGGAATGGTTGACGGCTCGAATGGGGATAGAAGCCGATTGCCAACCAGGACGGATTCGAGCACCGGCGGAAAATGAGGCGGCAGAATGGGGGCGTGGGCGGGATCGATCGAGACAACGCCTTTGAGCGTAGGAAACCAGAGCTGGCCATCGGACGAACGCCACGCCGAAGGTTGAAATCCGCCGGTGCATTCGCGGCCTTTCATGCCGTCCGAGAGATTGAATGCGCGGGCCGGGCCAATGGCGCCATTCTTAGGTATGCGCTGAATGCCGCGATTGGAACTGAGCCAGAGGTTGCCGAGCCGATCGTCCAGGATCCCGAGCACAGTGTCGTCGATGAGACCGGCCGATTTCGGCAGAGTTTGGAAGCGGCCATTTGCGAACCGGGCCAGTCCGTTGTTGGTGCCTATCCATAAAGGACCGTCGCTATCGGCCAGCAAGCAGTAGATTACGTTGCTGGGCAAGCCGCCGGATACGGTGAAGGAGCGGACGCGGCGGGCGGTCTCGTCGATAGAGAAGAGGCCGCCCCCAGCGGTGCCGGCCCAAAGCTGGTTTTGGCGATCGCGCGCGATGGCGGTAACCACGCGATCGGGCATTCCCTGCTGGGCGGTAAATGGGACCCAGTGCGAGCCTCGCAGATGAGCCAGCCCGCCGCGCGAACCGACCCAGAGCGAACCGTCAAAGTCGGTGAATGCGGCCGTGATATCCGAATGGAAAGGCAACCCGGCAGTAATCGGATGGAAAAGATTGCCTTGTTTGCGGGCGAGACCTTTGCGCGTGCCGGCCCAGAGCGTTCCCGTACCGTCTTCGGCGACAGAATAGACGAGATTGTCGGGCAAGCCCTGCCGGGTGGTAAAGGTTGTGGCGACGCCCGCCTTCCAGCGGGTCAGCCCTTTATCCGAACCGATCCACATAGCTCCGGAACGGTCCTGGTAGGTGGCCAGACTGACATTGCCGGCCAAGCCCTCAGCGGTGGTGAGCGGGATTACCGATCCCTGGCGAAGGGAAAGCAGACCGGTTTCGGCGGTGCCGACCCACAGCGTTCCGGCCTTGTCCTGAAAGAGCGACAATACTCCGCCGGATTTATCGAGATCCGCCAGTTTGCCGCCGACCAGGTGGTGAAGGCCGGTTTCGAGAGTGCCCACCCAGAGAGTGTGCTCGCGGTCCTCCAATATCGAAGAGACGGTCAAGCCGTGGAGCGCGGGCACTGGATCGAATTGCGCGGGGTTGGAGGCGCGGCTTGAAAACAGGCCGTTGCGGGCTCCGACCCAGATCGTGCCTGCGGGATCGGCGTAGAGAGAACGGACTTCTTCGCGAACCGGGGTGGGAAGTATTTTGGAACTGCCGCTTAAAACGCGGCTCAAACCGCGTTGCGTGCCCAACCAGAGATCCCCGGCGTTGTCGGAGGCGATGGCAAATACGGAACTGGCGGGCAGTCCTTGCGGGGCGCTGTATTGTTTGAGTCCGGCAGACGTTCCACTAAAAAGGCCGGAGCCCTCAGTACCAATCCAAAGTGTGCCCTGTTTGTCCTGGTGCAGCGAGAGGATGGTTTCGGAGACGAGGCGGCGGTTCCATGGGGCGGGTTCGAACTGCGCGTGACGGTAGCGGATGAGGCCCCCGCCTTCTGTGCCGATCCAGAGAGTACCGTCGCGGTCGACCAGCAGCGCGGTAATTACGTTGCTCGAGAGGACCGGAGTGTTGCGCTTTTCAAAGACTGAGAATTGGAATCCATCGAAGCGGGCCAGTCCGCCTTCGGTAGCCATCCAAAGATAACCGTCGGGGGTCTGAGCAATCGCGTTGACGGAGTTTTGGGGAAGGCCTTCGTCGGCCTGCCAGGCATGACGGACGTATTGGTCCAGGGAAAGCGGGGCGGAGATGGAAGGGAGAGCACCGGCTAAAGCCAGAAGCAGGAGAGCACGGTGGACTACCGGTAACACTTAAATTGGTAGCTGCTGTGTGGGGAAAATCTCAGAAGAGCAGACGGGAATGCCGTCTGCTCTTCTTGGAATCAGTTTAATTTTCGCCGTTGATGGCGATGGCTTCGGAGAGATTCATGGTGCTGGCTCCCCAGAGGGCTTTTGAGGACCAGATGCCGCTGGCGCCCCAGAGAGCTTTTTCGGAGCTATCGGCGGAGGCTCCCCAGACGGCTTGCGCTCCCCATAAGGCTTTGCTGCCGCTGAGGACGGAGTTGCTCCAGACGGAACTGGCTCCCCAGAGCGCTTTATTGGCGTAGACCGAGGTGGGATCGAACGAGAGTTCGACGTCGCCGGTCGAGCCGTCGTAATTCGCGACCGGCGAAAGAGCGGTAAAGCCGGAAGGAACTTGAGCGATGGCGGCCATGGCGGCTTGCAAGTCGAGATAGCCGGCGCCGGTGGTGAAGATGTCGTAAGAGCTGGTGTATATGTTGCCAGTGGCTTGATCGACGACCGTGCTCGAAGCCGGGAAGGTCTTCGAAGAGGTTTCCATCATGAGAAGTTTGACCTGGTCGGGAGTGAGCGACGGCTGAGCCTGGATCAGGTCGGCAGCGGCACCGCTGACGACGGCGGCGGCCATGCTGGTACCGCTCATCAGGTAATAGGTATGAGAGTAGCCGCCCGGGATTTTGGCGCCCGCGGGCTGGTCGGTCGTGTCGTCCGGAAGAAGAGGCTGGATCGGAATTGTGCCGGCACTGGGTGCATGGGACTGATAGGCGGAAAGCGTCACAAGGTTCTGCGGGTACTCCATAGCGAGGCTGCCGTTCTGGGCGAGTAACGAAATCACCTGGTTGCCGGGCGCGACCAGATCGGGTTTAACGATGTGATCGACCGCGGTAGGACCCTTCGAGCTGTAGCTCGCGATCGCGTCATCGGCTTTGGTTGCGGTACCTTCCGTTTTCATGGCCCCGACGGTGATGACGTAGGGGTCGTTGCCGGGAGCGGTAATCGTGCCGTAGCCGTTATTGCCGAAACTGTTATCGCGCCCATCGTTGCCGGCGGCGACCACCACGACAATGCCTGACTGCCAAGCGGCTTCGACTGCCTGGCACAACGGATCAAGCGTATAGCTTTCGTAAACGGGGCGGCCGAGCGAGAGATTCATGACGCGGATATTGTAGGTGCTTTGCAGCGAGATGGCGCGGTCGATAGCGGCGATCACGGTGCTATCGTTACCCTCGCCGTTGCTATCGAGCACTTTGAGATTGATCAGGTTCGATCCTGGAGCAATGCCGACAAAGGTTTGGGTGCAGGTTGGGCAGAACGAATCTTTGCCGTCCGAGGCGATGATGCCGGCGATGTGCTGACCGTGGCCATACCAATCCTGGCCGTAGCCGGCCGGTTTCGGTCCGGGCTTGCCTTTGTTCGTGAGCGGGATGGGATTCACGAAGTCTTCGGTATAAACCAGGTTCTTACCCGCAGCGAGATTCGGATCCTGATTGATGCCGCTATCGACCACGGCGACGCCGACGCCGACGCCAATATATCCGGACTTCCAAACAGCAGGGGCGTTAATGGCAGCAGCGGATAAAGCAAGTTTGCGGTGCAGCTTGCGATCCACGGAGACGAACTTCACGTCGGGATCTGAATCGAGTGTAGGCAGAGCGGATGACGGGACGAGATAAGTTCCGGCATGAATGAAGCGGTATTCGGAAATGGTCGAGCCGCCGAGGCTCGCGATGAACTGCGAGGTATTCGCGGCGGTCGAGTTCCATTGGACGATGACACGGACGGAGTTGCCAGGGGGAGTGGCGGACGTCAGGTCCGATGATAGTTTTGAGTGTTTCGGGGGCGCGGCGAAACATAGCACGCCGGCAAGCAGTAAGGACAGAGTTAGTTTTCCCACTTGAAGAGACCTTTCTTTTCGTATTGCCGGTCTTTTATTCGGACCGGTCACAGATTACCTATCGGCAGGTCGGCGGGGAGCTTTAGTGTAAATCCACGGTCAGGCGGCTCGCCGGGGAGAAACGGCTTCGAGCACGGCCATCAACTCGTCGGTGCAGATGGGTTTTGAGATGTAGGCGTCCATGCCGGCGGCGAGGCAGGCTTCGCGATCCTCTTTCATGGCGCTTGCGGTGACGGCAATGATGGGGGTTGGGTGAGCTTGCAGGGCGCGGATCTGGCGAGTGGCTTCGATGCCGTCCATTTCGGGCATGTGGACGTCCATCAGGATGACATCGAACGGCTGTTCGAGAGACAGGCTGACGGCTTGCCGGCCGTTCTCAGCGGGCGTAACCGAGTGACCTTCGCGTTCGAGAAGGCGAGTAGCGAGTTTTCGGTTGATGACGTTATCTTCGGCTAACAAGACGCGGAGATGCTGGAACGGTTCGGCGGCTCTACTTATCGCAACGGGAGATTGAGCCACAGCGGTCGACGGAACGAACGAGGCGGTAAAGGTAAAAGTACTTCCCTGCCCTGGACGGCTTTGGACGGCAATGACGCCGCCCATGAGCGCGACGAGCTTCGAACTGATCGCAAGCCCGAGTCCAGTGCCGCCAAAGCGGCGAGTGGTAGAGCTGTCGGCTTGTTCAAATTCGCGAAAGATAGAAGAGCATTTTTCCGGGGCGATGCCGATGCCGGTATCAGCAACGGAGAAGCGGCATTCGATCGATTGGCTGGTTGCCTGGAGTACGTCTACGGCGACGGAGACGGTCCCGCGGTGCGTGAATTTGACGGCGTTGCCCAACAGGTTAAGGACGATCTGGCGTAAACGCAGCGCATCGCCCGAAACAGTGGGGGGCAATGCCGGATCGAGGCGCAGAGTGAGGTCAAGGTTCTTCTGATGCGCACGGCTGCGCATGAGGGTGAGGCAGTCGGTGAGGCACGCTTCAATCGAGAATTCGGCGGAATGGAGTTCCATTTTGCCGGCCTCGATTTTCGAGAGATCGAGGATGTCGTTAAGGAGCAGCAGGAGCGATTGGCCGGAGGTGCGAATGGTTTCGAGGTATTCGCACTGCTCGGGCGTGAGGTTGCGGCCGGAAGCGAGTTCGGCAGCGAGCAAGATACCGTTCATGGGGGTGCGGATCTCGTGGCTCATGTTGGCCAGAAATTCGCTTTTGGCGCGGCTGGCCGCCTCGGCGGCTTCTTTGGTGGCGCGGAGTTCGGCTTCGGCGGCAACGCGCTCGCTGATGTCCTGATAAATGGCGCAGAGACCCGCGAGTTTTCCAGCGACCACGATGGGGACGCCGCGCGCCTCGACATCCACGGGGGTGCCGTCCTTGCGCATGCGGCGCGTGACGTTGCAGGTGGCTCGCCCGCTGGTTAGAAAAGTGAGTTGCTCCCGAATATCGTCGGGGCTGATGCCGAGTACTTCATTGAGAGTGCGCCCGATGATTTCGCTTTCGGTTTGCTGAAAGATTTCTTCGAAAGAACGGTTGCAGCCGGTCAGACTGCGGTCCGCATCCATAATGGCGATGCCGAGCGGGTTATTGCTGATGAGAGCGTTGAGGAATGTAGTGCGTTCTTCGAGGCGGCCGACGGTGTCCTTCAACTCCGTGATGTAACGCTGTTCGAGGGCAATTTCGCTTTCGAGGCTCTGCTTGATGACGAGAGTCTGAGCTTGAATTTTGCGGCGGAGAATCGCGAGCCAGGAAAGCGAGGCGGCGATGAGCAGGGCCATGAGGCCGAAGACCCAGGCAGCGTGGCGCAGGTTCCACCAAGGGGGACGGGCGAGCACCAGGATGTCGCCGTGAGAGCGGAGCAGCAACAGAAAAGTATTGTTTTTGGAAATGCCCTCGACGACTCCTGTGAGGCGGAGCGAAGTGCCGGGTTCCAGGGAAGAAAGCAACTGGATGGACTCGGGATCTTCGAGGCGGGCCTGGAGGATGGTCGGACCCACCTTGGCGATCAGGATTTGTTCGAGCGGGGTGACGATGCGCTCAAGAAGCGTGGCGTTGACGCCAATCAATTCGCCGGAATGATCGTCGGCCACGAGCTGCGAAGAGGAAAGGTAATTGGGAGTTAGGGGAAGGATCGGCCCGGCGAGGCGAACTCGGGCCTGTTCGAGCACGGGGCCGTATTCGCCGATGCCGGGGAAGCCCACGACTTCGATAGTTTGCCCTGGTTTGACGAGGAGTTTAGTTTCGGAATCGGCGCGGATGGTGCCATCGGTGCCCTGAAGGAAGAGAAAGCGGCCGGGACGCTGCAAGGTAGCGACCCCGCGAACGCGGACCAGGTGCGAGGTAGCTCCGGTTACGGTAAAGCGGAAGGCGCTGCCGACGGTACTTTCCGGGGTGGTGAAGGGGTCGGCCAAGCCGGGTTTGAGGACGTCGATCTGATTGAGAAACGGGACAAACAGGTAGACGCCGCGCAACTGGTTTTTCGAATTGAAGTCAGTCCCGCAGACGCCACGGGCGCGAATATGCGCGTAAAGGAGCCCGGCCGGTATGGGGCCGGAAAGGTCGGGGATATACGCGATCACCTCCCCGCTATTCATTCTGATTTTGAGGCGGAGGTTGTGGTGGGCCACGATTTCTGCCGAACGAACTATGCCTTCCAATTCGACCCAGCGGCTGTCTTCCTGGGTGGAGGCAAGCTGGCCAAATTCCGCGTGGACGGGCGAAGGGAAAGGGGCGTGGCCCAGGTGACGCCACTGCGGGCCGGCGATATCGGGAGCAAAGTCGGTTTGGACGGTATGGCCAGTGAGTTCGATGAGGTCGCCGGCATGCAGGTCCGGAGCGGGTTTGGTGATGCTGACCCAATTCCCACCAGAAGAATCCTGGATGAAGAGGTTGGCCAGCAACTCGGGGGGAATTGTTTTGTCGGTGAGGGATGAGACGTAGCTGAAGGTGACGACTCCGGTGACGTGGACGGGATAAGAGCGGTTGGCCTGCTCGCGAGACAGGCGGCGGATTTGAGCGATGGAGCGGAGGACGGGCAGGGGTTCCGCGGCCGATCGGTGGATCGGCGCCAGCGCAAATAGGCCGAGCAGGCAGTAAAGCAGGTTGAGAGACACCGGTAGCTACAGGAGTAGTCGGTTGTGTGCGGGAAAAAGATTAATATATTTCGCTCTGGGAAAGCAAGAATGGCCACAGAGGAACACGGATAAAAACGGGTGACGAAATGCAAAGAAAAACATTTGCTTTTAAATGGAAGGGCTTAGGCCGGTTTTGGGTGGGTTGGCGAACGGGTGGCTTGGGAGACTTCGCGTGGGATGAGCGAAGAAAAGAAGCACGGGGGCGGCCCTAAGACAGAGGATGGGAAGGCGCGATCGAGCCAGAATTCACTGAAGCATGGGGCGCGCTCGAAGGCTTTGATTCTAGCGGATGAGCGGCAGGAGGATTTCGACAAGGTAGCGGAGGGATGGAGTAAGGAGTTTGAGCCGGAAGGGTATCAGGAAGAGCGGCTGGTGGAGATTCTGGTGCGGAACGACTGGTTTTTCCAGCGGGCGGACCGGCTGTGGCAGGAGGCGCAAGCCTCGGGAGACGATCAGCACACGCTGGAGCTGATGCAGCGGTACCGGACGACGGCGGAACGGTCGTTTTTCCGGGCTTTGGGGGCATTGCGGGGATTGCGAAAGGATCTGATGAGAGAAGACGACGTGCGGGTGAAGTTGAAGCGGGAGAATCTACTGCAAGGCGCAGATTTGAAGGCGAAAGAAGCATTGATTTCGCAGTTGCAGGGGCAGATTAAAGCGCAGTCGACGGAGCACGCGAAAAGCAAAGCGAAGAAGAAAGACAAGCTGCAGGTGATTGAGCAGTGGGCCGACATTTCGACGAACGAGATGGGGAAGACGGTAACGAAGCTGGTTCCTTCGAATGACGAATTGAAGAAACAGGCGTCGAAGATGGAACGGGAGCCGGATCTGGTGTACCGGCGGCTGTTTTTTGCAGGCGCGGTACCGGCGGAGTACCGGTGGGCGACAACGGATCCGCAGGCGCTGGCATATGGCGGGTTGGGCGTGCAGCGCATGACATGGGCTGTCTGGAAAAAGCAGATTGTGCAAGAGATGCTTACGGTGAGCGGGCATTTACAGGCAGGCGAGGGAAATCTGCCGCGGCCGCATGAGCGGGGCGGCTGCGAGTGCGAGGTATGTACGCAGAATCATTGGATGCTGGCTGAGGCGGGGTTGGAGTAGGCGAAAGCTTATCAAATCAAGGCTCATCGGAGAAAACGGGACTGATTTGCTCGATACGCCAAATCGGGCCGCCCTGATAGAGCTGACCCTCTTCGCGGACAAACGCGGGGGACGAGCCTTCGAGGATCCAGATGTGATAGTCCGCGGGTTGTTTACCGATCAGCGGAGCAATGATCCCCTCGATCCCTCCGAGTTCGGCATGAAGGACGAAATCGATGGCCTTTCGCTTCGTGCCGCCAACCTGAAGGAAACCTCCCGGACGGGTTTGATCGAGACCCGGATGAGCCGCGGCTTTTCCGTTGGGGCGACAAAGGGGAGGTCCGTTTCCGGCGTGGTAGGGAGAATGTTCATGAGGAGGTTGGGTGGCAGGCCATTGGATACGTCTGGCGGGAGGTCCAGCTTCTCCTTCCTGAGTTTCCCGTCTTTGCTGCGGGACGTGATCTGTCCTGTGACGGCGTCGATCAGGATGTCAAGTCGGCTTGGGAAACGAGGGGCCACGCTGGATTTGGTGATCGCTAACGAGACGGAAGACTCCTCGCTGGGTAAAGACGGTAGTGTCTTCGTAAAGTGAGCCGTCGCGGAAGCGCAAGATGAACCGTGAGGTGACGCGCTCGCCATGAACGAACTGAATCGAGTCGCCGGTAGCCAGACGAGCGCCCCGTTGATTCTTCAGGACGACAAAGCCATGCGCCGAGCCTTGAGGGAAGCGCACCTTGACTGGCTCGGCACTTACAATTGCGCAGAGCAACAGGGCCGCAGCAAGCGCCCTAAGTGCCATGGACATACAACCTTGCGCGCGACTGACGCAATCCAGGTGAGAGTAGTTGCTTAAGGGGTTGCGGCGCGCGTCCTTCGAGAGCAATTTGCCACGCATCATCGAATAGATACACCCAAGCAAGTTGAGATGCGACAAATATCTCGATAATTTAAAAACATGCGCGCTCCGTGTCAAGTTACGCATGACTTACAGGGAAACTTTTAGCAGGCTCATGAACCGCCCCGTCTCGTCTGACGCGATATCGAAATAAGTCAAAAAGCGTCGAAACTGGACCTAGCCGGGCGACCTCTAGTAGATGGAACGCGGGGAAGACTTGACGGCTTCCCACATACCCGCTGAGTAGTTCGCGCAAGCCCCACCACAAGGATCGATGAGCCAAACCCAACAGACGAGAGGACCGACAGAACCGGAGAGGGCCACACCCGCTGCGGCTAAGTCTCAGGACCCGAATATGGTGATCCCGGTCGTCGATGAGGAATTGGAACTCGGCAAGAGGGATGTTCCCACCGGGAGCGTAACAGTAACCAAAACCGTCCGCGAAAGGCCGGCGGCAATCAGGGAACAGATTTCGTCGGAACACATAGAGATAGAACGTATTCCCCGGGACGAGATCGTCGCGACGCCTCCTCCAGTTCGCACAGAAGGTAACGTCACAATTATCCCAGTGATTGAAGAAGTCTTGCTCGTTACCAGGCAGCTTCGGCTCAAGGAAGAGCTGAAGATAACGAAAACACAAGTAGTTAGAGAGTACCGGGAAGATGTAACTCTTCGCAGTGAGGAACTAACTTTCGAACGACTTGACCTCAGCAAGCCTGATTGAAATCGATTTACCGCAATAGATAAGGAAGGAATAACATGTCACAGACCGTAGTTGGACTATTTGATACGCCCTCAGACGCACAAAAGGTGAAAGAGCAATTGACGAGTGAAGGGTACGCCGCGGCCGATATTCGCGTTCTCTCAAATGAGAGCGACGGCTTTGCCGAAGGGGCCTCGTCCGAAGCGAGAACCAGCAGCACGGGCGAAACCGGCATAGTTGCATCTGTCAAGAATTTTTTCCGTTCGTTGACAGGTAGCGATGAAGCGGAACAGGAGTACTATACGCGCGGGGTTAGCGCCGGAGGAGCACTTCTCGCCGTCACTGCCGCCGATGAACAAGTCGAGTCCGTCATTTCGCTGCTCGAGGCGCACGGGGCTCGCGATGTAAATGAGCAAGAAACCGGCGAAGGCCGCCAAGCACGCAGTGCAGCCGCTACTTCACAGCAGACAAGCGGCGGGACCGCAGCCTACCGCCAGACCGGTACGGCAGCCGCTAGTTCACAGCAAACAAGCGGCGGGACCGCAGCCTACCGCCAGACCGGTACGGCAGAAGCTACGTCACAGCAGACGAGCGGCGGGACCGCGATCCCGATCGTAGAAGAAGAGCTGCAATTAGGAAAGCGCCAAGTTCAGCGCGGCGGAGTGCGGGTCTACTCTCGCGTAATCGAAACGCCGGTTGAAGAGGACATCCAGCTGCGTGAAGAGCATGTCCGAGTGGAACGTACTCCGGTAAATCGCCCAGCGTCTGCCGCCGATTTCGATGCCTTCAAAGAAGGGTCAATTGAGTTGACAGAAACAGCTGAAGAGGCGGTTGTCGGGAAGCAGGCGCGCGTGGTGGAGGAAGTGAGAGTCGGGAAAGATGTCACGGAGCGCACCGAGACGGTGACGGATAAGCTCCGGCGGACCGAGGTCGAGGTTGAGCAGATCCCGGGAGACGTGAACCGCAAAACTAAATCGGCAGGCGAGCTTTAGTGGATTTGGGGACAAGCCCGCGTGGCGTGTCCCCAACTGTACATCAGAAGGCAATTCCGGTTGAGAATGCGGCCCGGGAATTTAGCCGGCGGC
The DNA here is from genome assembly GCA_963767485.1 of Terriglobia bacterium. Taxonomy (GTDB): domain Bacteria; phylum Acidobacteriota; class Terriglobia; order Bryobacterales; family Bryobacteraceae; genus Bog-105. The sequence continues at coordinate 220,701 of CAVYDZ010000012.1, forward strand.
CGATTCCAGAGCCTCTTTCAACTGAATCGTGGAGAAGGGCTTGCTGAGGCAAGTGGAGAAGGGCGGTATTTTGCCCGGCTCTCGACCGAACACGGCGGCAAAGGCGGTAATAAAGATAACGGCAGCCCCACACTCCTGCTGAATCCGTTGCGCTGCCTCGACGCCGTTCATGGTCCCCTGGAGCTGAATATCCATGATGACAATATCCGGCCTGTGCCGACTGGCCAGCACAACAGCCTCCGCGCCCGAGATCGCGGTTCCGACTACTTCATGGCCGATTTGCTCGAGCTTCCATTGCAAATCGTCTGCAACGATGACTTCGTCCTCAACGATTAAGAGTCGGCGCCCCATCAAGCCCCTGCGGTTTGATACAAGCTCTCCAGCGGGAAACTTACGGATAACACCGCACCTGGTCCGGGGCCGATGTCCAAACGGCCGCGGAGCTGACGAACGAGCATATTGATCAAACGCATTCCCATAGATTCTGTGTGCGTGATATCGAGGCCGGGAGGAAGCCCAGGCCCCGAATCGGCGATCTCGAGCCGACCCCAACTGTTATCGGAGGTGTCACCGTTGCGTGATGCGGCTTCGGCGGAGACGTACATAAGCCGGACTTGCAGGCGACCGGATCTTCCCTTAAGACCGTGCTTGAGACCGTTCAACATCAGTTCATTGGCGATTAAGCCAAGCGGGATGGCGCGCTCGATATCGAGGACCATATCCGAGACGTCGAGGTCGAGATGGATCTGTTCGGGCGAGCCGTGGATTTGTACCAGCTCCTTCGCGAGGCCGGCAACATATCCTCCGAATTCCACTTCGGTGAGATCGTCGGAGGCATATAGCCGCTCGTGAATGCGGGCGATCGCCTGCAGGCGGCTCTCCGCCTCTTCGAATGCCGCCAGCACCTGCGGGTCTTTCGAGTGCCGCGATTGCATACCCAAGAGGCTGACGATCACCTGAAGGTTATTTTTAACGCGATGGTGAATTTCGCGTACCAAGGTCTCCTTGTCCGTTAGCGAGCGGAGGAGCTGATCTTCCTGCTCCTTGCGCGCGGTTACGTCCCGCATAATCTTGGCAAAGCCAAGCCGCTTTTTATTTTCATCACAAACTTCGGTCAGGACGCCACTGGCAAAGAAACGGGTTCCGTTTTTACGCATATGCCAGCGCTCATCTTCAGCGCGGCCATGGGCGGTTGCGGTCCCGAGTTCCCGCTCGGGTTCCCCTTGGGCTTTATCCTCCGGGGTAAATACCAGCGACGCCTCCTTGCCGATGGCCTCCTGCTCGGCCCACCCAAGCAGGCGTTCGGCGCCGCTGTTCCAGCTGATGATGGTGCCGTGGGTATCCATCTGAAACAAAGCGTAATCGCGGACACTATCGACAAACAAGCGAAAACGCTGTTCACTATCGCGCAGCGCTTTCGTGGCCTCATGGCGGGTCGAGACATCCCGAATATTAAACTGGACGACAGGCTGACTGCCAACCCGGTAGGGATTGCCGATCATGTCGACAGGAACGGTTCGACCATCTTTGCGCTTGAGTTCGGCATCCTGGTAGCGAATGATAGGGAGATGCCTATCTCCGTCGACGCCCCGCGCGAGTTCCGGCAGCGCGAGCTTCTGGCTGATCTCGGAGACCGGTTTGCCGGTAAACTCTTCGCGCGGATAGCCGGTGAGTTCCAGCATGAAAGGATTTACATCCTGGATGGTTTTGGCCTCGACGTCGAGCACGACGATGCCATCTTTGGCGGTTTCAAACAAGCGCTGAAATCGAATCTCAGCAATTTCACGGCGCTGGGTGATATCTTCGATGGACAACAGAAGCATGCGGCGCTGCGAGTGCGGGAATGGGATGCGGCGGCCATTGAGCCGGATGGTTCGGGGGCCGAGGTGCGGGAAGTCATAGTCCAGCTCAAAATCCTGAAACGGTTCGGATCGAAACAGCGCAGCGCCGATCAATTCGCGAAGGCGCGGCTGATTCCACTGGCCGGAACCGAGGTCATGAATGAACCGGCCTTCGGTTTCCTCACGGGAGACCAGGAAGGTCTCGTAGAAGGCCTGGGTGGCGCGCTCGACGCGGAGATCCGCATCGAGCACGACGAGAGGCTCGCGGACGGTCTCAATCATGCCTTCGGCGTAATCCCGCGCCGTTTCGGCAGCCTGCAGACCGCGCTTGAGCGGATCGATATCCAGCAAAGTGATGACCGCCCCGGCGATGCGATCGTCGAGCGTTCGATACGGGCGAACGTTCAATGAGTACCAGCAGCCCTCGGCATCCTGAAGCTCTTCGGCATTATCGTGCAGAGTCTCGATGACGGTTTTGACCTGCTGTTCGAGGCGGGGGGTTTCGATGCGCCCGCGGATATGTCCGACGGGCCTGCCGATATCTACAGGCCCGAGTTCGAAAACTTTGGAGGCCGCGGCGTTGAAGCGGCGAATCCGCAACTCGGAATCCACCATCAGGATTGGCAGAGTAATCGCGCTTAGCAGGTTTTTCAGATCGCTGTTGGTCGAGTTCAATTCCTGATTGCGGCTTTGCAGCTCCTCATTCACTGTGGTGAGTTCTTCATTGGCGGACTGGAGCTCTTCCTTGGTGGTCCGAAGCTCCTCGTTGGTGGACTGCAGTTCTTCGTTGGCGCTACGGGCTTCTTCATTGGCGGCCCGCAACTCCTCCGAATTTGCCTCGTACTGTTCGGTCAGGTTACGCAGATATTCACGAGTCTCGGCAAGTTCCCGTTCCAGCTTTGCAAGCTGTTCATCCGGGGAAAAGACGGAGGAAGCCGGTTCGTCCAGACGAATGCTTTCGGACGCCTTCTCTCGCAGGAACACGACGAGGAAGTAGGGCTGATTCGGATCGAGGCCGGGCATCGGAGTCACTTCGAGCGTGATGCGCCGGCGCTCTCCGGCGGCTTCCAGTTCGAGGCCCGTCTCGCGGACGGAAACATTCGTTTCCATAGCGTTTTGAACCGCACGCCGCAAAGGCAGCACGAGCTCTTCGGAAGCCATGCGCAACACGTTCAAACTGGCCTGGCCGGGAGACGGATCGAGATAAAAGCTGGTGTGACCACGAAACTGAACGATCTGAAATTCTGCGTCGATCAGCACGGCATCCGGAGAATACTTACTTTGGATCACACGTTCGAGCCGCTTCTGCAATTCGAGAGAAGCGGAAGTGGTGGAAGGCGCGGAAAAGGGATGATCCGACAAGGGACCGAGCAGATTCATCTCGAGCGGAAGCCGAGGATGCGTGGCTTTGCGAGCGTAGATGCGGTGCTGCTGGTCGACGGGAGAGAACAGATCGGCAGCGGCGGCGGTACTCTCGGCGCTTCCGAGCAGGAGAAGACCTGCGGGCTTCAGCGCGTAATGGAAGACCGGCAGAACGTGGCATTGCGCCGCCTGATCTAAATAGATAAGCAGATTCCGGCAGCTTACGAGATCGACGTTCGAGAAGGGCGGATCCTTAGTGACATCATGGCGGGCAAAGACACAGCTTTCGCGGATCGATTTGTTGATCTGATAGCCGTTTTCGACTTTGGTGAAGAAGCGCGCCAGGCGTTCGGGATTGACCTCCTCTTCGATACTGGAAGGATAGGTACCGCGGCGGGCGCGGTCGAGAGCGATATCGCTGATATCGGTTCCAAACAGCTGAAGAGAGATTGGCGTCTGGCTCTCTTCGAACAGTTCGTGAAGGCAGATGGCGAGCGAATACACTTCTTCACCCGTGGCGCAGCCTGGCACCCAGACGCGGACGGGTTCGCCGCTCTGATCGCGGGCGGTCAGGCGCTCGCGTAAGGCGTTTGGCAATGCCTGGAACGTATCGGTATCGCGGAAAAAGCTGGTTACACTGATCAAGAGATCGCGGTAAAGATCTTTCAGTTCCGAGGGCTGATGGTCCAGATACCGGGCGTACTCCGAAAGCCCGTCCAACCGGAGGACCATCATGCGGCGGCCGATCCGGCGGCGGACGGTGGTCGGCTTATAGCGGGAGAAATCGACCTTGGTAGCGTTATGCAGGAGCGCGAAGATACGGCGCAGTTCGCCATCGCCTTCGGGCAGGGTTTCGGTTTTTGAATCGCCGGGGTCGCTCGGAATGAGGAAAGGGTGACGAGCTAAGGTGGTCAACTCCTGGGCAATCTCGTCCGGCGATAACACGTAGTCGATGGCACCGGTCGCGATGGCATTGCGCGGCATACCGCCGAAGCGCGCGGTCGCTTCGCTTTGGGCGAAAGTGATGCCGCATTCCGCCTTGATGGCACGTACACCCAAGCTGCCATCGGAAGCGTTGCCTGAGAGGACCACGCCGATGGCCCGGCTGCCCTGAATTTTGGCGATCGACTGGAAAAAGATGTCGATGGGAAGGTGAAGGCCGGGCTCGCGCTCGGACAAGCGCAGAACGCCGTCGTGCAGTTCCATGCTGGCGTTGGGAGGTATGACGTAGATGTGATCCGGTTCGATCGTGACACCATCTCGCACGCTCAGGACGGGGATACGGGTATGAGGGGCAAGCAACTCCGGGAGCAAGCTCTCATGAGCGGGATCGAGGTGCTGCACCAGCACAAACGCCATACCGGTATCGGCCGGCAAGGCGGAAAGCAATTGGGCGAAGGCTTCCAGACCGCCGGCTGAAGCTCCGATGCCGACAATGGGAAACGGATTGCCGCGCGGCGGGCTGATATCGGTGTCAGTCGCCATTTTTTCCGGGGCGAAGGATGTGGCGGCTTTATGATTGTTTTTTCCCGTAGCGTGTCTCCTGCTTCCGCAGCTACTTATGGGGATAGCTCGCTTACTGGCAGCATAAGTACCGCTGCTTCAGTATAGGCGCTTACAGTGTGGGGCCGATTGGCAATCGGCCTGCAGGTTGCCTTCGGCCAACCTGCCCCACAAACGTTTTGCGCTCTATGATGAGGCATGGCGAATAGAAGTTGTTTGAACATCGCGATTCTGGTTGTGGGGGGATGCCTGGTTCCGGCTCTGGCAGGTGCTCAGCAGGACAATACACTGACTCCGCAGGAACGGTCGGAGGGCTGGCAGCTCCTGTTTGACGGCAAGGATTTGAACGGCTGGCACTCCTATCTGGAACAAGGTCCGGGGAAGGACTGGTCGGTTGAGGATGACGCCATCATGCTTAAGAAGAAGAACAGCGATCCTCAGAAGGATTACGCCGATCTGGTAACGAATGGCGAGTTCGCAGACTTTGACCTCAAATTAGAGTGGAAGGCGAAACCCTGCATCGATAGCGGCGTGATGTTTTATGTGCAGGAGACTCCGAAGTATAAACAAAGCTATGACACGGGGCTTGAGATGCAAATCGCAGACCTGTCGTGCACGGTCCCCGATAGCCGCGAGATATTGCGCCGCTCCGGCGACCTCTATGGCCTGATCTCAACACGAGTCAACACGGTGAAGAATGCAGGCGAATGGAATCAGTTCGAAATTATTGCAGACCACGGACACCTGCAGCTAATCCAGAATGGGCAGGCGATTTCCACCCAATTGGGGGACGATGCGTGGCGGGAACTGGTGGCGCACAGTAAGTTCGCTACGTGGCCCGGGTTCGGAACGTTCCGTAGCGGGCATATCTCGCTGCAGGGAACCGAAGATAAGGGCGACTCTGAAATCAAGGTGTACTTCCGCAACATCAAGATTAAGAAGTTGTGAACGGACCGGGATCTCCGGGTGATCTTCCATCCAGGGTTCAGCACGATGTTACGCTGGTGATCCTGCTCGGTCCGCCGCCGCCAACGGCTTCGTTCTAGTCTCCTATTGTGTGCTTACTTTCCAACTTTCTCTGTGCCCCGCACGCGCCTTGATTTGGTGGTGCAAGCAACTTCGCACAAGGAGGCGAGGACTTGATCAACAACAGCTGTGATATCGCCTTGGCCGCCTTCGAACCAATTATGAAATGTGATCCCAAGAAGGAACAGAACTGAAGCTGCGAGCACGCGCGCCATGGTTCTCTCCTTCGCATTCCGCGTGAACCGTTTCGAGAGGACCTCGACTACTTCGCCCTGGACCTCAGCCAGACGAGCCAGTTGAGCTTGTTTCGCCTCCGGGTACTTGGCTGCAATCTCCATCACCTTCTTCGTCCGAGGATTAGCGGCTGAGTTTTTGGCAACGGCAAGGAGCGTGTGCCGAAGAATGTTCGCCGGCGAATACGTGACGGGGCAACTCTGAAGGGCGTCGATGAGAAACGTCCCGTAACTGACGATTGGCAGGGCTATGAAGTCACTTTTCGATTTGAAGTAGCGGAAGACGGAGGGCCGCGAAGTTCCCGCCGCGATCGCGATGTCATCCACGGTCGTTTCGTCGAAGCCCTTTTGTGCAAACAGGTCGATGGCGGCTTCCCAAATGGTTTCCCGCACAAGCGCTTGCTTCCGTTGATTCAAGCTGACGGCTTTGGGCCGAGGCCGGTTGGACTCCTCATTGGCAGCTCGTTTAACAAGTTTCGGCACTCTCAGTAGCCTAGCATTACTGAGTAGCAGTCTGTACTCTAGTCTTGATATGATACTCAGTATCAATCGACGCTGCGCTGTGTTGATGGCGCTAGCCAATCACGGGGAACCTCATTAGATGACGAATGACAAGCGAACAGGAATGTGTCTCCGCGCGACTTTCCGCCGCAAGTTTGCTCGACTGCTTTGCGCGGTTGCGGTTTTGACGGCCGTGCCGGCAATGGCGGCGGTTTGCCCGACTAATGGCAAGCCGCTCCTAGGCGTAGAGCCGCAGGTCTTAGTCGACGGAACCTGTGAAGATCCTGGCTTTAACGAGCGCAACTTCGTGATCGACAAGGTCACCCAGTCGACGTTGACAGTAAAGGCCACCGGACAGCAGATCCCGTACACGCAGGTTGACGGGCATTTCAACCCGACGCAGACCCAGGCGACGTTGCCTCCCGGTGTGGGTAGCAGCCCCACCACTGTCCGGCACGGTGTTAAGTGGCTGTTTCCCGCCAAAGAATTTTGGCGGAACCGATTCTTCGATGCCGTGTACCCGCTGCCGCTAAGCCAAAGCTTCACCGGTGATCCGACCTTCGAGTTTACTCATGGAGGATATCTGGTGAACGTAAGCCCCGGCAGTCCCAACGTCGGATACCGGGTGGATGCTGCAGCATCGAAGCTTGCAAAGGCGTATGCCAACAAGCTGTACGGAAACAGCGCGCGGATATACGGTTACGTTTACGGCATCAGCGGTGGGTCAATCCAGACGATGGGGGCTGTTGAAGGCACAACCGGAGTATGGGATGGCGCAATGCCAACCTCCTTGGCTACCGACGGTCTCAGCATGCATTCGTTCATGTGGGACTCACTCTTTATGATGGCCGTTCCGCCGGCTCAGCGGGCCTTGATTGCCGAAGCAGTGAAGACCGGAAGTACCAAGAACATCTATGACGGTCTTAACCCAGAGCAGCACGCGATTCTAGACGAGTTTCTGAACGCCGGCTTTGCCAGCAGAGCAATGCGAAGACACGGGGACCTTCTACTTTCCGCTTCCCTTTTACACTGCCGGAGGGCTGGCGGCACTTGATCCGACCTATGAAGACGATTTCTGGTCGAAGCCCGGGTATGAGGGTGCAAACCCACCGAGCTTTCTAACGGCGGCGAAGGTCGACGGCTTCGCCACGATCACAGGCATCAATCGCGATGCCCAGAATGTGCCGACCAGCGTCACTTTCGACCCCGTAACAGTCCCTAAGATGGGCTCGATGGGCAGCGATGGGCTGCAATTCTATGTTTACGCGGCTGATGAAAAGACTCGCACAAGGGGCGCGTCCGGCGGCAGCCTCAACGGTGACCTGAAGGGTGCGACTCTTACGCTCAAGGGGCCGAATGACCCGGCGATGCTCAAGGCTTTGACGATAGGGGGCAAGATTCGGATCAACAACCGCTTTCTCCTGGCCTTGTGCTTTTATCCGCGTCATGACATCGTGACCAACGGTAATCCTGCCTACAAGCAGTATCTAAATACCGACGGCACGCCAAAATATCCGCAGCGTTCCGTTCCAGGCTGGAAGTTGAACTCCCTTTCGACTCAAGGCGGCACGCTCGAGACCGGAAACATCAAGTTCAAGACGATCATTATGGAGAACCTGTTGGATAATCGCTCGTTTCCGTATACAGCATCGTTTTACCACTCCCAGATCGTGAAGGCGATTGGGCCCGGCCGGGCAGATCAGATGGTTCGGATCTACTACAACGACAATGCGAATCATGCAGATCTTTTCGAGATCAAAGGAGACGACAACAGCTTCACGGTGGGGTTCGGCGGCATCTGGCTCCAAGCACTCGTCGATTTGACGAACTGGGTGGAGAAGGGAGCGCCTCCGTTTCCCTCAACGCGGTACTCAGTCGATGACCACAATCAAGTCAGCGTACCAGTGAAGGCGGCTGAGCGCGGCGGCATCCAACCGGTAGTGACGCTAACGGTCAACGGTACGGATCATGCATCTGTGGGCGTCAACGAAGCAGTAACTCTCACCGGCAAGATCGAGGCGCCGCCCAACACCGGAAAAGTCGTGCAGTACGACTGGTATCTGGGCGGCAGCCCGGTAAAGTATGAGGAGCCTACGGTGGTTGCGACGCCGCAGCCGGTCGTCAACGTTACCCGTACGATCAGCTTCCGCAAACCGGGAGTGTATGAAGTGACGCTACGCGGGACTGCACAACGCGATGGTGTATCCGACTACTGGACAAACCTGCAGAATCTTGCACGCGTCCAGATCCTAGTGCAGTGACGTCAAGCAGGGCCGTTGCTGTGGAAAGATCACCAAAATAGAAGGTGATCTTAGGGTTGGGTTCAGCACGATGTTACGCTGGTGATCCTGTATCCATGCGTTCGAACCTTCTCTACACTCCATTGTTTTTGCTGATAAGCGTGATGGCGATCGGCGTTTCTTCTCCCAGTGCGGCGGCGGGGCCGGTGGTAGTGCCGGATCAGACCAATTACAACGTGGGGGCTGTAGTTTCGGTGCGGTTTGAGCCGGACTCCGCGGGTATTCTGTCCATCTACTATGCCGGCGACGCGGTACCGGTGATCAGCAACATTCGAGTTAACGGGAAGGGCTATCGGCCACTCTGGACCATTCCCAATTCCGCGCGAACGGGGCGATACGTGATCCACGTCAGGAATGATTCCGGGAAAGAGACAAGCGCGGCCAGCTTCGCGGTGCACAGGCAACTGGCGAAGGTGGTGGCTTTCGAGCTAGACAAAACGTTTTATACAAGCGGCGATCCGGTGAGCCCGCGCATTGTCGTGCAGAATATTTCCGATCAGCGGCTCGACCATCTGCAGGTTGAGTTCGAGGCGTACACCTATCCCTGGATTGCTCCGGCTGCGGATGAGCCGCCGGCGTGGAAGACGATTGCCGATGCTTCGCTGTCGCTCGCGCCGGGTGAGACGAAAGAGTTCCGCTTACGAAATGCGGCTGTAGTGCGGGCGGGTAGCGATCAAACCTACAGCTATTATTCCGCCGTAATTCGCGATGCGCGCAGGAACGACCGTATTTACGACCTGGCGTTTGCGCTGCCGGCGATTACGGCTCCGTTGGAAGGACGTGCGGCGAAGTCGTATCCGTTTCTTTATCTCTACCGAAGACTGAAGGATGTGCCGGAATCCGAAGCCTATCGGGAATTTTATCCGCCGAGCTACGTTTCGGAGGCGATCCATTTCGACAAGACGCATACGATGTTCGTTGCCCAGGGGCACGTTCCTCCCAACTTTTCCTTCCGTGTGACGGCTACGCCCGAGATGCATGCCGCGTCCATCTTGTACCGGGTGCTCGATAAATACAAACAGGTGATCACACGCGGGGTGGTGCCGGGCAAGCCAGAAGGGGAACACCGCCTTGCGCTGAGCGGAGCTGGCGCAGCATTAGGGGCCGGGGCCTACACGTTGGAATTATCGATCGTTACTTCGCAAAAAGTGACAGTCGCCACCAACCGGTTGGACTTCGCCGTGAATCCGATGCCGAAATCCATTTTGATTTTCTGTGCGCACGAGGACGACGACACGGCAGATCCCGAACTGATCCGCGCCGCAGTGGAGAATGACATTCCGATTCACGTTGTGTACTTCACGAGCGGTGATGCGGGAGGGTGCGACCGGTATTTCATGCACTCCTGCGATGCGGGCCGGGCGATGGAGTTCGGCGAAGTTCGAATGGATGAAGCTCGCGCCTCGCTTGGACACTTAGGGGTTCCGGAGTCGAACATCCAGTTTCTTGGCTTACCCGATGGAGGCATGGAACAGATTTGGAAGAACTACCCGACGAGTGAGCGGCCGTATTTGTCCGTTTTGCTGGCGAGCGAGCATGCACCTTACAAAGATGTCGCGATTCCGAACCTGGCGTACTCGCGCGATGCAGTGCTTGCGGCGACCAGGAGCTTTATCGAGCGCTATCAGCCGGAGATGATCGTGACCGGGCATCCGGACGAGCGCCATGTGGATCATCGGACGAACGCCTGGTTTGTGGTGAAGGCAATGCAGCAACTGGTAAAAGAGGGCAAGTTGTCTGGCGATACGCAACTGGTGGTGGATGCAGTGTATGGACCGGGCCCGCAAAAACATGCACCTTTCCATTACGAGAAGTTTCCGTTTTACATGTCAGGGGAGGCGGCAACACTTGGTCAGGAAGCGCTCTGGTATTACCAGACGCAGGATGGCAATCATCAACAGGCCGAGATCATCCGATACAGCAGACTGGAGCGCGAAGAACCGAAGCCTCACTATGGCATTTACATACCGCCGTATCCGCACTTCCGCATTCTCGACTGGCAAGAGCATGGCGGTTGGAACGAATAGGAGAGACGGCCTGGTGGAAAATGCGTTCCAGAGGTGTCTGACACCGATTTACGAAATGCGTTCCAGAGGTGTCTGACACCGATTTAGTCGACACCGATTTAGTCGGCCTGGAGAGGGGTTGAGATGGATTCGAGAGATTGGCGCTCGGCTTTAACGCCGAGCTTCAGTTCCGCGGCCGCCCCCAACAGCATAAGAGCCGCGCCCAGGAGGTAGCCCCAGAAAAGTTCCGAGCGGTTGCGCGAGGAGATCAAATGCGCGAACAGAAGAGGGGCGCCCACGCCGCCAGCGAGCGTGCCCGCTGCGTAAAAGATAGAGATGGCAAACGCTCGAATCTCGAGAGGAAACACTTCGCTGACGGTAAGGTAAGCGGAACTCGCGGCGGAGGAAGCCACGAAGAAGATGGCGGTGAACCAGAGGTCTTGTCCGACGGCTCCCATGTGATTGCCGCGAAACATCAGAGCAGACCCGATCAATAGCAATCCAGAAACGCCGTAGGTTGCGGAAATCATGGTTTTTCTGCCGATGGAATCAAAGAAGCGGCCGAGAATGAGAGGACCCGCAAAGTTACCGAGCGCGAGAGGCAGGATGTAAATCGAAACACGCTCGCTTTTGACTTGAAAGAACTGAACGAGGACCAATCCATAGGTAAAGAAGACGGCGTTGTAAAAGAACGATTGCCCCACCATGAGCGTGAGACCGAGCAAGGAGCGTTTGGGCTGGTCAGAGATCATGGATTTCCAAACGTCGCGAAGCGGAGTGTGATCGCGGACAACGATTTTCAAGCTGCCCTCAGGATCCTTCAGATCGCCTTTTTGCTCGGCGACCTTCTTTTCTATATCCGCTACGATTGCTCCGGCTTCTTCTTCGCGGCCCCGCAGCATGAGCCAGCGCGGACTTTCGGGGACCGATTTCCGAAGAAACAGGATGATAAGGCCGAGCAGCGCACCGATGCCGAAGGCAAAGCGCCAGCCGAAGGTGGGCGAGATGAACCCGGAGTTTAACAGGAAGAGAGTACCGCCCGCGCCAAGCGCTGCGCCTATCCAGAAGGTGGCGTTGATCACCAGGTCGACATTGCCGCGCACGGCCGCGGGAACGAGTTCATCGATCGCCGAATTGATTGCGGCGTACTCTCCGCCAATGCCTGCGCCGGTAAGGATGCGGAATAGCAGGAAGCTGCCGAAGCCCCACGAAAAGGCGGTAGCGGCGGTAGCGGAGAGATAGAGGGCAAGGGTGATCAAGAAGAGCTTTTTTCGACCGAGACGGTCGGTGAGCCAGCCGAAGAAGAGCGCGCCAATCACCGCTCCGGCTAGATAACCGGTAGCGCTTCCGCCGACCTGGGCGTCGGTCAGGCCCAGGGCGTTCTTATCTTTGAGGACGCTTGCCAGGGAACCGGCGAGCGTGACCTCCAAGCCGTCGAGCAGCCATGTGATTCCAAGCGCGATCACCATTTTCGAGTGCCAAGCGCTCCAGGGGAGGCGGTCGAGGCGTTGCGGGATATTGGTGTCGACTTGCTGGCCGTTTGCGAGAACGGTAGATGCAGCCATTACGCAACCTCTTTGCTCTGGACAAGTTTGGCAGGCGAATTCAGTACCCGCAGAATTTACAGCCTGTGGGTGGCGGGAGGTTGTGGGCCGCGGTTGAGACGCGGGTGCGCTGTTTAAAAGGTATAGCGGCCGGCGGCGGTGACGTGGCGGGCGATTTGGCGGCTCAGGGCGATGGTGTTGGCTGGTTCGATTTTGGCGAGGCGGCGCAGGATGGCCAGCTGGGTGCGGAGCATGTCGCCTTCCGCTACTGCCGCGATCACTTTTTTGGCGGAGCTTTCGACCGTGGCCATGGCGCAGGAAGCGTAGAGTTGGGCCATGGCGCGGGCGTTTTCGGATTTGCTTTTCTCGGCGCGCAGCAAGCAGGATTCAAGAGCGTAGACTTCGATGATGCAATCAGCGAGTGCTCCCATGATTTCCTGCTGGTCCTGCAGGTCCTGCATATGTTTTTGGGAAGCAGAGCCGGCGGCGAAGAGGCTGAGCTTTTTCATGTTGGCGAGCATGCGGCGCTCTTCGCTCTGCCCGGTAGCAACGGCTGAGGGCTCGAGTACTTCGTCCATCACGCGCTTAATGGCGGGAAGCAGGGCAAGCTGGCCAGCCATGGCGCGCTTCATCAGCCAGCCGGTGATGATGAGGCGGTTGATTTCGTTGGTGCCTTCGAAGATGCGGTTAATGCGGGCGTCGCGATAGGCGCCAGCGGCGGGATAGTCTTCTACATAGCCATACCCGCCATAGATCTGGACTACGTGATCGACGACAATGTCGAGCATCTCGGAACCCCATACTTTCAGGACGGAGCACTCGACGGCGTATTCTTCTATGCGCTTCTGAATTTCTTTAGACGTACCCGCGCCGGTGAGAGCGGCGTCGATCATGCCGATGGTGCGATAGGTGAGGGATTCGCCAACAAAAATGCCCGTGGCACAGGCGGCCAGTTTTTCCTGAATGAGGCCGAATTCGGCGATGGATTTACCGAAAGCTTTGCGTTCTTTGGCGTAGGCGATGCCGTGCTCGAGCGAAGTTTTCGCTCCGCCGACACAGGCGGCACCCAATTTAAAGCGGCCGATGTTGAGGATGTTGAAGGCGATGTGGTGGCCCTTTCCCGCTTCTCCTAAGAGGTTTTCGACGGGCACTTTGCAATCGTTGAGAATCAGCGGACAGGTGGAGGAACCGCGAATTCCGAGCTTGTGTTCTTCGGAGCCGGCGGAAAGGCCGGCCGTGTTGCGCTCGACTAGAAATGCCGAGAATTTTTCGCCGTCGATTTTGGCGAAGACCGTGTAGAGATCGGCAAAGCCGCAGTTACTGATCCACATCTTCTCGCCGTTGAGGACGTAGTGCTTGCCGTCGGGGGAAAGGGTGGCTCGGGTGCGCACATTCATGGCGTCGGAACCGGAAGTGGCTTCGGAGAGAGCGTAGGCAGCGACCCATTCGCCCGAGGCGAGTTTCGGCAGATATTTCTGCTTCTGGTCTTCGGTGCCGTACCAGACAAGAGGCAAGGTACCGATGCCGGAGTGCGCGCCAAAGGCCACGGAGAAGCTTGCGTTCTTGCTCAGGGATTCGGCGATCAAGGCGGAAGTGACTTTGTCCATCTCGAGGCCGCCGTAGGCCTCGGGAATATCTACTGCGAGCAGGCCGAGTTCGCCTGCTTTGCGCAGCAGCTTCCTGGTTACGTCGAAATTCTTGGCTTCGATTTGTTCGGAAGCGGGAAGGACTTCCTGCTTTGAGAACTCGGTAGCGGTTTTCGCGATGTGGATTTGTTCTTCTGAGAAATCTTCGGGGGTGAAGACGTCTTCGGGGCGAGTGTCTTCGATGAGAAAACTTCCGCCTTTGGCTATGGATGTAGTCATATAACTTCCGTGTTTTCGAAAATGCCGGCGGCTCCCATGCCGCCGCCCACGCACATGGTCACCATGCCATAGCGAGCTTGGCGCCGGCGCATTTCGTGCAGGAGCGTAGCAGTGAGTTTGGCACCAGTACAGCCCAGCGGGTGTCCCAAGGCAATGGCGCCGCCGTTCACGTTTAGCTTTTCGCGATTGAGGCCGAGCGTTTTGATTACCGCGAGCGATTGCGCGGCGAAGGCTTCGTTCAGTTCGATCAGATCGATTTGATCGAGAGTGAGGCCGGCCATCTTCAGGGCTTTAGGAATGGCGTAGACGGGGCCGATGCCCATTTCTTCAGGCGCACATCCGGAGTAGGCAAAGGCGAGGAATCGCCCCAAGGGCCGGATGCCGAGCGAGTTGGCGTGTTCCTCAGACATGAGAATGGCTGCGGCGGCCCCATCGGACATTTGCGATGAATTGCCCGCGGTCACAGTTCCTTTGGCGTGAAACACGGGTTTCAATTTGGCGAGAGCTTCTAAGGAGGTATCAGCGCGCGGGCCTTCGTCCACCTTGAAATCCGCAACAGGGATAATCTCTTCGGCAAACTTGCCGGACTGCTGCGCGGCGAGGGCGTGCTGGTGGCTAGCAAGAGCGAATTCGTCGGCTTCTTCACGCGAAATGCCATAATGCCGGGCGACTCGTTCGGCGGTGAGGCCCATCGAGAGATAGGACTCAGGATGATTCTCCTCGAGCCACGGATTTACAGAGAGCTTATGGCCGCCCATGGGGATCATGGACATGGATTCGGTGCCGCCGGCCAGCAGGACTTCAGCGCCGCCGCCGCGAATGCGCTCGGCACCGAGCGCGATGCTTTGCAACCCGGACGCGCAGAAGCGATTGACGGTCATGGCTGCCGATGCGACGGGTAAACCGGCGCGCAACGATGCAATGCGCGCCACGTTCATGCCTTGCTCGGCTTCGGGCATGGCGCAACCGATGATTACGTCTTCGATCTCGCCGGTGTCGAGCTGCGGCACCCGTTCGAGCGCGCCTTTGATTGCGATGGCTGCGAGATCGTCTGGACGGGTGGTGCGCAGTTTTCCTTTGGGCGCTTTGCCCACGGCGGTGCGGACGGCGCTGACGATTACTGGGGGTTTCATCTTAGTTCCTTAGAGGTTTGCCGGTTTTGAGAGTATGGGCGATGCGCTCGGCGGTTTTCTTCTCGCCGCATAAAGAGAGAAAGGCTTCGCGTTCGAGATCCAGAAAGTGTTGTTCGCTGAGCGGGGTGCCCGGGGCGATTTTGCCGCCGCATAAGATCGCGGCGAGCTTATTGGCGATTTTCACATCGTGATCGCTGATGTACTCGCCTTCGCGCATCATGCGGACGCCCATGCGCAAAGTGGCGAGGACGCTCTCGCCGGCGGCAGGGATATCGGTGCGGGGCTGCGGCGGGGTGTAGCCGGTGTCGGCCATTTCGCGGGCGCGAGCTTTGGCATCGGCCGTAAGGTGAGCGCGGTTCATAGTGATGCTGTCGGCGGCAGTGAGGAATTTCATGGTGCGGGCTTCGATGGCGGAGGTAGACACCTTTGCCATGGCTACCGTCTCAAACATTTTCTCGAGCGAGGGGCTATGGCGCAGAGCAATTTCCTTGCAGCCGCCGCCAGCGGGGATCAGGCCAACTCCGGTTTCGACCAGACCCATGTAGAGCTCTGCATGTGCCTGGCGGGCGGCGCCGTGCATGGCGACTTCGGTGCCTCCGCCGAGACATAAGTTGAAGGGCGCAACGACCACCGGGCGCGGACAGAATTTGATCGATTGCGTCATCTTCTGGAAAGCGCGGATCATGACATCGATTTCGTCCCACTCCTGGTCCTGGATGGCGAGGAGCATTTGCATCAGATTGGCCCCGGCAGAGAAGTGCTCGCCGTCGTTGGCGATAACAAAGGCGTCGAAGTTTTTGACGGCTTCGCTATCGGGCTGGAGGGTTTGCATGACGAGCGAGACTATATCGCCGCCGATGGCGTTCATCTTGGTGTGGAATTCGAGGCAGGCGACGCCATCTCCTAAATCGATCAGAGAGGCTCCTGCGTTCTTCTTCACGACGGCGCGCGGCTTTTGAGCTTCGGGATACCAGCGGGTCCGACCGCTGGCAAGCAACTCTTCCACGGCCGGGGCGAGGGTGATGCCAGCAGTTCGCATTTTTTCAGCCGTTTCAGGAACACCGGCGGCATCCCACATTTCGAAAGGGCCGAGTTCCCAGTTGAAGCCGGAGCGCATGGCCGTATCTATGTCGGCGATGTTACCGGATATTTCGCCGATGCGGTGGGCGGAGTAATTCCACAGCTCGGGAAGGATCTGCCAGTAGAAAGCGGCGGCCGGATCTTTGCGCGGGTCGCCGGAGAGCAGCAGTTTGATCCGCTCAGGCACGGTTCCGGCGTTCTTTGCCATATCGACAGCGGGGAATTTCGCGCGCTCCGACGGACGATATTCGAGAGTTTTCCAATCGAGCCCAAGGCGCTGCTCTTCGCCATTCGGACCCTTGATCTTTTTATAGAAGCCCTGGCCGGTTTTGTCGCCGAGCCATTTGCGTTCGAGCATCTGGTGGATGAAGGGGGGCAACACCAGATCGGGGCGCTCGTCTTTGACGCGGTCGAAGAAATTTTTGGCGACACTCGAAAGGACGTCGATGCCGACCAGATCGCCCAGACGGAAGGTTCCCATTTTCGGCCAGCCTAGAACTGCGCCGGTCAAGGTGTCGACTTGCTCGATCGAGAGATCCATGGCTTGCATGACGCGAATTGCGTTGAGCATGGCGAAGGTACCGATGCGGTTGGCGATGAAGTTTGGCGTATCGTTCGCGAGGACGACGGTTTTGCCGAGGCGTTTAGCGGCGAAGTTCGTGATGGTTTGGATGGCGGCGGGATCGGCTTCAGGCGTGGAAATGATTTCGAGGAGGCGCATGTAGCGCGGCGGATTGAAGAAGTGCGCGCCAAACCAGTGGCGGCGGAATTCGTCATCCATAGGTTCGGCGATCTGGCGCACGGGGAGGCCGCTGGTGTTGGTGGTGACGATCGCGTCCGGGCGGCGGAAGGGGCTGATTTTTTTAAGTAGAGCCCGTTTGATCTCGAGGTTCTCGGCGACTGCTTCAATGATCCAATCGCAATCTTTTAGAAGTGCAAGGTCGTCGTCGAAGTTGCCGGTCTTGATGAGGCTGGCGGACTCGGGGGCGAAAAAGGCGGCGGGTTTGGACTTTTTGAGAGCTTCGACAGCGCCGGCGGCCACGGAAGAAGGCGCCAGATCGAGTAATACGACGGGGACTCCGGCGTTAGCGAAATGGGCGGCGATGCGGGAGCCCATGTTGCCGGCTCCGAGTACGGCGGCTTTGCGGATCAGGAAGTTTTGAGGCATGGTCAGTTGAGTGATGGTCCGTTACATTCGAGTGTTAAAAGAAAGCTCCGCTCGCTTACGCTTCCGGTTCGGCATCGGAGTTGCGGACTCACCCAGGTTGGAGAGGCCGTCGGTCAGAGTTTTTGCGAAGGCTTGCGCTACCTGTTCGGCGGTTAATGCGCCGCGCGGTTCGAACCAGAGCGCGAGCGAGTTGACAGCTCCGGCAATGGCGAAGGCGGTGAGTTTTACGTCGCATGGGCGGATGGTTCCGTCGTCGATTCCTTCCTCAAGGAAGGAGCGGAGGCAACGGTCAACGGCGCGTTTATAGGAACGAACTTCGGCGCGGGCGCGGGGCGAAAGTTCGCGATCGTCCTGGCGCACGACGCAACGGCCGAAATCTTTCGCGATTACCACCGCGTAGGTGTAAATGAAGCGAGTGACTTTCTCCAGACCGGGCAAAGGAGCGGCGCGGAGCGTATCGAGATTCTCCTGGATGAGGGAAATGCCCCAGCGATAGCACTCCAGATAAATTTCTTCTTTATTGTGAAAGTAGTGATAAAGGGCGGGTTTGGTGATATGGAGCTGAGCGGCGACGTCGTCGAGCGAGGTGCGCCAAAAACCGCGCTTGAGGAAGAGGCGGACCGCCGTGCGGAGAACCGCTTCGCGCTTTGTGCCGGGATCGCGCCGGCGATCCCCGAAAGCCTGTGTTGACACCGGCATCTTCCACTTGATATCTTACTCGTCGGTAAGAAAAAGGCAAGAGGGAAGTGTGCGGAGCCTGCCCTTAGAGCGAGCGTATTTTTGGGAGAAGACTCGCAGGAGGAACATCTTCCTGAGCCAGCCGGTGCGCGGGAGATTGCGCCACTTCACCTGGGGCGAGAGCCTGGCGGAAGCGCGGCGCATGGCGGCTTGGCTGCAGGCACAGCACTGGCCAGCGGGTTCGCGCATTGTGATTATGTCGCGGAACTGCGCATGGTGGATTCTGGCGGAGTTCGCGATCTGGATGTCGGGCCACGTCACGGTTCCGATCTACACATCGATTACGGTAGAAGCCGCGCGCCGCTTGTTCGAGCATTCGGAACCAGTCGCCTGTTTTGTCGGCGCTTTAGATAACGCGGGGCTGCTTCCAGGAGCAATTCCGGAACGCGTCGAATGCATCCGCTTTCCGCTTGCGCCAGCCTGCCGCGCTTTGGATTGGGAGGCGATCGTGCGGCAGACGCCTCCGCTGATGGAGAGTCCGGTGCCGGCTGCGGAGACGGAGGCGACGATTATCTATACGTCGGGCACGACGGGCGCGCCGAAGGGAGTCATTCACACATTCGAGGCGTTTCCGCATTTTGCCGAGGCGGTAACGAGTGTGGTTGGGAACAATACGCGGCAGCGGGTGCTTTCGTACTTGCCGCTGGCGCACATTGCGGAGCGCGCGCTCACCGAGACAGCAGCGATTTATGAGGGATGGCACCTGTTTTTTTGCGAGGGCACGGCCACGTTCCTGCACGATTTGCGGCGGGCGCGGCCGACGATTTTCTTTTCGGTTCCCCGGCTTTATACCAAGTTTCAAGAAGGGGTGCTCGGCAGGGTTGCGCAGCGGAAGCTGGATACATTGTTGCGCATTCCGGTGGTCCGGTATTTCGTGCGGCGCCGCATCCTGCGCGGGCTCGGGCTCAGTCATGTGAAGCTGGCCGCGTCGGGTTCGGCGCCACTGCCGTTTGATCTGCTGCTCTGGTATCGCAAGCTGGGGCTGCATCTTTTGGAAGGGTATGGCACGACGGAAACCGGAATTACGCACACCGCCCCGCGAGGAGAATTCCGGCCCGGTTTTGTAGGCTGCAGCGCTCCGGGCGTGGAGACGAAAATCGACGCGAACGGCGAAGTGCTGATTAAGAGTCCGATGAACATGCTGGGCTACTATCGCGACCCGGAAGCGACCCGCGCGGTGTTTACCGAAGATGGATTCATTCGTACCGGGGATCTTGGGGTGCTCGACTCGGAAGGCTGGCTCAAGATTACGGGCCGGCTCAAAGAGCAGTTCAAAACGAGCAAGGGCGAATATGTTTCGCCCGGTTCGATAGAAATGATGCTCTCGGCGCATAGCGCTATTGAGAGCTGCCTGGTGATGGGAGCGGGATTGGCCGCTCCATTTTCGATTGCCGTCTTGTCCCCTCAGGGTCTGCAATCGGACCGGCAAGCGCTCGAAATCTCGCTGGTCGCGCTGCTGGCAGATATCAATGCAAGACTCGCGCATCATGAGCAGCTCAAATTTCTGGTGCTCACCAAAGACGAGTGGTCGATTGGGAATGGCTTTCTTACGCCAACACTCAAGCTCAAGCGGGCGGTGCTCGAAGCGTATTATGCTCCATACATAGCAGGATGGATCGCGCAAGATAAGAAACTGATTTGGAAATTAACTATATGAAACGAACGTTGGGATTGTTGACATTACTAGCGCTGCCCGGAATAGTTTTTGGCCAGCAGGATTACGTAGGGCGTTTCGATCTGTACAACGGCTTTACGTGGTTTGACAGTCCGAGCGCGAAGCTCCAGGAACGCGGGTATCATCTGCAGGCGGGCATTAATGCGCGCACCTGGCTCGCGTTGGGGTTCGATTATTCGGTGGTGACCGGAACGCTTACGCTGACGCCGGATTTGTTGAAGCCGGCGCTCGACGCGCAGATTGCCGCGCAACTCCAACCGCTGATTGCGGCAGGAGTGATTCCGGCTAATTATCAGCTTGCGGTGCGCACCGGTTCCACCACGGAGACCTTTGCCGCCGGGCCGCAATTCGAATACCGGCACTTCCAGCGGGTGACGTTATTCGTGCGGCCCTCGATCGGCGCGATTTATGAATCGGCGACGCCGCATCCCGGCGATCCGGTAGCGACGGCCATTGTCGCGCAGCTCGCGCCATCGGGCAAGAAGACCGATTGGGAACCTTTCTATGGCTTCGGAGGCGGAGCGGATGTGAACGTCGGGCGGCACTTCGCACTGCGTCTGCAGGCGGATTATGTTCATAACGATCTGTTTTCGGATATTTTGAAAAGTTCGCGAAATACTGTACGCTTATCCATCGGCCCCGCGTTTCACTTCGGGCCGAACATTGTGCACTAGGAGGGCGAGAGTTGGCGTTGCAAATGAAGAAGACTGTCCCGGTGGAATCTGCCTCTGCATTGATGGACGAGAAGATCAAGGAACTTGGGGACTGGCGCGGGGAAGACGCTCGCGCAGGTGCGCGCAATCGTACGCGAAGCTGACCCTGAGATCGTCGAAGAGTGGAAGTGGGTCAAGCCGACAACGCCGGGAACTCCCGTGTGGTCGCACAGCGGTATCGTCTGCACGGGAGAGACGTATAAGAAAGTCTTCAAAATGACGTTTGCCAAAGGAGCTGCGTTAAAGGACCCTGCCGGTCTATTCAATTCCAGCCTCGATGGAAATGTCAGGCGCGCCATCGACATCCACGAAGGCGACAAAATTGATGCGGCGGCCTTGAAGGATCTCATCCGGGCCGCAGTGGCGCTCAATATCTTAACTAAGAGCAAGCCGAAGGCTCGGCCAGCGAGCAGCAAGCGCGCCGAGTAGCCTTTCGTAGACATCCTTGCGTCGTATCGACAGTCGATATCGAACGCCAATTGCAGCGCCCAGAATCCGGTTCGCTCGACCTTATAGCGCTGCGGCGTGCTTTGGGACGTCTGCGGCGGGAAGTTCGATGCGGTCCGCCATCTCCCGGCCGAATGCCAGGTTCGCGACCCAGGGGATATTCATCAGCCGCATCCCTTGATTCCGTAGAAATAAAGACAATTGCGACTTGGGGGCAAACCAGTTCGCGAAGCCAAGCGCGGCTTGCTGCTTGCGGACCGTGAACGGATGGAAGCGTTGTTCATAACGTGCGAAAGCGCTTTGGTAGTCCCCACTCGATCGGGCGACTTCATAGGCCAGCAGATAGGCTGCCGCCATCGCTAAGGCTGAACCTTGTCCGGCGAGTAGCGACACACAAAACGCCGCATCGCCGAGCAGCACGGTGCGCCCCCGGCTCCACGCTGCTGCGCCTGCCCCTGGGCCTCGGTTCATTCTGATTTGGCTTACCCGATCGAAATAGAGCTGGCCGCTCGAATCAAGCGCCGCGAGAATTTGCGGGCATTCCCAACTGCTATGACCGAACCGGTCGCGCAACAGGCGCTTCTGATGTTTCAAGTCACCAGTCTCAGGATTGCTGTCCGCAAACGTGAAGAGAAACATCGTGCGATTGCCTCGCATTGCGAATCGCGCAACCTGGCGGCCGGTTTCCGTGTACGTGACGTACACTGATTCATCCCTCGGCTGGTATCCATTGACTTCGAAAGCGGCAACTTTGTATCCGAGGTATTTCTCGAACATATGCGAAGGGCCGAACACAATTTCGCGGACTCGCGAATGCAGCCCGTCGGCGCCGATGACCAGATCAAAATCGCGGACGGAACCGCTCTCAAACGTTACCCGCGCGGCGCTTTCGTTCTGCTCAATCGCCTGAATGCTATCCCCGAAGATAGTCTCGACCCGGCCCTCGATCAGACGAAAGATGGAAGCGGCTAAATCTCCGCGGCTCACGCTGAGGTAGCGGCCGCCTGTCACTTTTGAAAATGCCTCGGCGCGGAATCCGCTAATCCGCCTGCCATGCCGGTCAACGGTCCGGACCTCGCGTACCAGATACCCGATGCGTTTCAGTTCCGCGGAGAGCCCCATTCGTTCAGCCACGTCATATCCGGCGCCCCAGAAGTCAATGACGTATCCTCCGGTTCGCAATACGGGTGACGTTTCGACAATGGTGGGTTGAAAGCCGTAACAATGCAGCCAGTAAGCGAGCGTCGGTCCTGCAATTCCCGCTCCGGATATCAGAACTTTCACCGCTGCACCTTCTTCTCTAACCCGCTGCAGAGAAGGGCCGCCATGTGAGGCCCATCGGATTTCCAATTCACGAGCTTCGGAGAGAGCGACCATACGAGGCCTAATCCCTCATAGCCGGCGATCAACATAGTTGCGGCCCGCCGGGCATCAACGTTTTCCAGTTCTCCGGAACGAATTCCCTCTTCAATGAGAGGGGTGAAAATTGAGAGCAGTTCGTCGTAGAGACCTGCAAGATGCTTCCGGACGGAACGCCGGCGCAGCGCGATTGCGTAGAACTCAAGCGCGATAGGCATCAAATGCGTTAAGGCCTGGTAATCGCGCGAGATCTGCTCACCGCTCCGTAGTAGGCGATCCCGAACGCTTCCCTGCTCCGCTGCGATGCGTCGAAGTGCTTCGATGCTCCTACGAAAGACGCGATCGAGAAGAGCGGCGATAATGTCATCTTTCTTTTTGAAATACCAGTAAACTGCGCCCTTGCTCAAGCCGGCTCGCTCGGCAATATCGTCCATCTTCGCGCCATCAAAACCGCGCTTAGCGAATACGTCTTCCGCGGTGTCGAGAATTTGATTCCGGCGTTCACCGCTAACATCCGGCCTGGGAGCCATGAGAAACCTCCATCGACCCCAGTATAACTGACCGACTGGTCGGTCTAGAAAGGCTTGGACAGCTTACCAGCCCAGAACCGGGGTGAATTTCTCCGCCCCGGCAATGCCGCAAGATCTGCTACATCAATTTATCGAGCGTAATCGGCAATTTGCGTACGCGCTTGCCCGTCGCATGGAAGACAGCATTGCCGATCGCGGCAGCGGTTCCCACAATTCCAATCTCGCCGACGCCTTTTACGCCGATTGGATTCACGATGTCATCGTGCTCTTCGACAAAAATCACCTGAATCTCGTGTACGTCGGCGTTGACGGGGACGTGGTATTCGGCGAGATTGTGATTCATGATGCGGCCGTAGTGTTGATCAACGACGCCTTCTTCCTGGAGCGCCTGACCGATGCCCCAGACCACACCCCCGAGAATCTGGCTGCCAGCCGTTTTTGGATTGAGGATTCGGCCCGCGGCGACAGCGTTTACTGCGCGCGTGACGTGAATCGTGCCTAAATCCTCATCCACTTTGACTTCGACGAAGACCGCCGAATGGGTATTGCAGGCGTAAG
Organism: Terriglobia bacterium; assembly: GCA_963767485.1. Taxonomy (GTDB): domain Bacteria; phylum Acidobacteriota; class Terriglobia; order Bryobacterales; family Bryobacteraceae; genus Bog-105. Next base: position 244,283 of record CAVYDZ010000012.1, read on the forward strand.
CATGCTGTTTGATCTTCTGCTTCCCAAACGTGACAAGCGAGTTGGTTTCTTCCTCGATGGTGGTCACCTCGTTTTGACGCATGGCATCGATGATCGAAACGCCCAGAGACGGATTCGATTTGAGGGACATCTTTCCATCCGCGAAGGCAATATCGTCGAAGTCTGCTTTGCGAAGCGGGCTGCCGTGACACTTCTGCGCGAGCTTGAAGAGCTTTTTCGCAATCTCGTCGCAGACCTCTTTCACGGCGGAACCACTGGACGCCGCTGTCCAGGAACCGCCCTCGACAGGCGATTCGGAAAATCTGGAATCGCCTAACTCGAATGTGACGTCATCGATAGCCAAGCCGAGTGTCTCGGCTGCGATCTGGGTCATGATCGTGTAAGTGCCAGTGCCGATATCGGAGGTCGCATTGCTCACGGTGAGTCGGCCATCGGCGTTCAGGATCGCTTTCGCGCTTGTAGGTTGATAAAAGGCATCCCAAACGCCGGTTGCCATTCCCCACCCGACAAGATTTTTGCCGTCGCGCATCGAACGAGGTTCCAGGTTACGGCGATTCCAACCAAATGCCTCCGCTCCCTGCCGGAAGCACTCGCGCAGTTCTTTGCTCGAAAAGGGCTTATCCTCATGCTGGTTGCGTTCTGAATAATTCTTCAGACGAAACTCGACGGGATCCATCTTCAGCTTGTACGCCATTTCGTCGATGGCGGATTCGAGACCCCAAGAACCAGTAGTAGCTCCCGGCGCGCGCATATCCATAGGCGTCGGGAAATTCAACGCAACCACTTTATGGCCCAGTTTCGAATTATCGCAGCGATAGAGGAGACCCGACCAGTTCACTACGTTCTCGCTGTTGTCCTCGTAGACGGATGTTTCCGCAACCGCTTCGTGAATGATGGCCTGCAGCGCGCCATCGGCGGAAGCGCCCAGCGAAATATCCTGCAGCGTTGCCGGCCGGTGGCCAAAAGTAAACATCTGCTGCCGCGTAAGCGAAACACGTACGGAACGCTTCAAATCGAGCGCGGTCATCACTGCGAGGAACAGCTGATATTCGGGGCGGAGACCGGAGCCGAACGCTCCTCCTACGAAATGAGAGAGGACGCGCACCTTGCCGGCAGAAAGCCCGAAGACGCTGGCAACGTACTTCTGGCAATTTTGCACACCCTGGGTCTTTTCATAGATGGTGAGCGAGCCATCGGGTTCGTAAAGAACGGTAGAACCAAACAGCTCTATAGGGTTGTGATACTCCATCGGAAGTACGTACTCTTCGCGCACTTGAAATGAAGCGGATTCGAAGGCGTGTTCGGGTTTGCCTCGATCTTTCGGCGGGCTGTTCGATGCCAGACCTCGGACTTGGTTTATAGGCTTTCCCGCGTTCCGATTCGAGATCGGTTTTGTGACCGCCTCCGTCATATCGCACTTCCACGAGAGAAGCCGCATAGCGGGCTGTTTCAAATGTATCGGCTACCACCAGCGCAACGGGCTGCGCGTTGTATTGAATTTTTGCACTGGCGAGTGGCCGGAACGGCGAACCGGGAGGAGCCACGTCGTCCGCGTAACTGCGATCCAGGAGTGCTGTGCGAGGCCGGTTCTCATGCGTGTAGACCTTGACCACACCAGGTACCGCAAGAGCGCGGTCATCGTCGATCTGCTTGATTTTTCCGCTGGCGATGGCGGCTGAAACAACATAGCCATAGAGGAGATGCGGAAAATTGTATTCGGCAGCGTACTTGGCGCTCCCGGTGACTTTGGCGCGCCCGTCAACGCGGTTCTGTGGTTGTCCGATGTATTTGGCTGTCATGAATGTCCTCCATCGTTACCGCTTGCTGCAAAGCACGAACGATAGCGCGCTTGGCGAGTTCAATTTTGAACAAATTGTATTGAAATCCTCTGGCGCCGGACACAAGGGCTTCCGCCGCCCGGGCAAAGTTCTCCCGAGTAGCAGGGCCGCCAATCAAGGACTTTTCCGCATCGGGCACGCGCCAGGGCTTATGCGCCACGCCCCCTAATGCAAGCCGCGCATCGGTAATCTTGCCGTCCGCGAGTTCCAATCCGGCTGCGACGGATACGATGGCAAAGGCATAACTGGTGCGATCCCGGAGCTTGAGATACGCATGGTGTTCAACGAAGCCTTTCGGCGGAAGATCGATCGAAACGATAATCTCATCGGACCCAAGATTGGTGTCGATTTCCGGCGTATCTCCTGGCAGACGATGAAACTCAAGAAACGGGATCGATCGTTCGCCCGCTTTACCCTGCACTCTCACGGTCGCATCCAGTGCGGCCAATCCCACGCACATATCGCTTGGGTGAGTGGCGATGCAGCTCTCGCTGGTTCCCAGGATCGCGTGAATGCGGTTGAAGCCGTCAATCGCCGCGCATCCTGAGCCGGGCAGCCGCTTATTGCAGGCGGTTGCCAAATCGTAAAAGTAGTAACAGCGAGTCCGCTGAAGCAGGTTTCCACCATTGGTCGCCATGTTACGAATCTGCGGCGTTGCGCCCGCCAAAATCGCCTTTGAAAGCAGCGGGTAGCGCGACTCAACTTGCGGATGATAGGCGGTTTCCGCATTGCTCACCAGCGCGCCCAACCGCAACCCGCCGTCTGCCTGATCCTCGATTGTGTTGAGCGGAATGCGCGTAATATCGACCAGATGCGAAGGGCGCGCGACGTTCTCCTTCATCAGATCCAACAGGTTTGTTCCACCGGCGATACATTTGGCGCGGGACGCTCCGGCGAGTTCGGAAATAGCGCTGCCCACGTCCGGCGCAACAGCATACGAGAAGCTATTCATGATTTTGATTCGCCTCCATGCTGCTCATCGCCTGTTCGATCGCCTGAACGATGTTCCGATACGCGCCGCAGCGGCAGATGTTGCCGCTCATGAGCTCTCGAATATCATTCGCCGTCTTCACTTTTCCTTCCTGGATTAGACCTACGGCGGAGCAAATCTGGCCGGGCGTACAGTACCCGCATTGGAAAGCATCGCATTCAATGAACGCCTGTTGAACGGGATGCAGCCGGTCTCCCTGTTGCAGGCCCTCGATGGTGACGATTTCTGCGCCATCCTTCATTACGGCTAATGTCAGACAGGACAGGACACGCTTACCGTTGAGTAAGACGGTGCATGCGCCGCACTGGCCGTGATCGCAGCCTTTCTTAGTGCCGGTCAGGTCTAGCTGCTCACGGAGGAGATCGAGCAAGCTGGTCCATGGCGCTATCTCGAGTTCCCTGACTGCGCCGTTTATCGTGAGCTGAATGTGCTTTTGGACGGGAAGAGCGACATCGGCCGCGTTCTCCGCTGCCGGATTAGGAACACTGATTTGCATGATCACCCTCAGTCGGGCGGCGGCTGACCCAGCCCGCGCCTGCTCCTTCGAGCCTATACGCTGCCTTTATCCGGAGCCACTGTAAGAAGTTCGAGCGCTGAGCAGAGTTTGCAAAGAGCCCAGTTGTATTTACTCAGAGTTGGTTGCAGTTCCTTGCGCGAGTATTTCCCGCTCGCCATGCCTTTGCCGGCACTTTTCCGATGAAGGATAGGATCATAGGGGATCGTGCTTGAACAATTTCAGCGCAGAATTGAGGCGAGAAGGTATGAACGGCATCGCACTATCCATTTCCTAAGAGCTTTGTGGACCCGCTGGAGAGACTAAAGATATGCGAAAAGGGTTTACGAGAAAACCGCCAGGTGACGAACCCGCGACGCAAAGCAAGAACTACATAACGCCGAGCGGCCTCCAGCGCCTCAAAGCGGAGCACCGATTTCTGGTCACCAGGGAACGCCCGGCCGTGACGGAGGTCGTGGCGTGGGCTGCGAGCAACGGCAATCGCAGTGAAAACGCCGACTATCAGTACGGCAAGCGGCGGCTGCGCCAGATCGATGGGCGGATTCGCTTTCTCACGAAGCAAATCGAATCCGCGGAAGTGGTTAACCCGGAAGCTCCGCGAGCGGGGCAGGCGGCGAGCATGGCACTCTTCGGAGCGACCGTGCGCTATGCCAATGCTGCGGGAATGGAGCGAGTGGTGAGCATCGTAGGCATGGACGAGGTTGATCTCAAGCGCAACCACATCAGTTGGGTTTCGCCTCTGGGGCGCGCGTTGACCAAGTCGAGAGCGGGCGATCGCGTAGTTCTCCAAGCTCCGAGCGGCACAGAATACCTGACCGTGCTGAAAGTCTGTTACGAGCGCATTTCGGTGGAACCGTTCCGTGAACCACCTGGAGCTGAGTCCTCGGCAAAAAACTCCCTCGCCGACGCCAATCCACCTGAACGAGGTTAGCGAAGCGGCGTATGGACATGCGAGGCCACGGGTAAGGACAAATTGTGAGCCGAGCATAGGGGCTATTCGTTCCGCTATTGTTCGACCTCAGTTAGGATTGCTCGCCCAAAAGGGGGAAGGATAGATTTACACTTCGCGACAAGGGAGGATCTATCGCGACCAGAGGTGCTCCTGAGGTTCCGAAGATTGCCGGACTTGAGCGCTCTTGAAAGCCTCAGTCTCTTCGAGAGCGGCGCTGCGGCAGCCACGTAGCTCGATTAGCGCATGTAAGATGCGCAGAAGATCTTGCCCTGATCGGCGCGGAGTCGAAATTCGCATCTGCCAGCCGCTGCAGCAGCAGGAATGACGACATCACGTCAGCTTCAGGGTGTAGCGCTGAGCGTCGGCGTGCAATCGTCAGACGAACGCCAGGCGGCTCGCTTCCCGCTTACCCTGGGCGAAACCGGCATGGGCGGCGGGGATGCGGGTCGCAGGATCCATCTGGTTCGTGCCCATTGCGGCTAGGGAATCAGCGTCCGGTGTGATCACCTCGACGTGGCTGCCCTGCTTGCGCAGGCCCTCAACCTGGCCCTCTAGGTCCGCGCCCGGTAGTCTGCGCAGGCCCTCGAACTGGCCTGGCGGTAGTGTGCCGCTCCGTCCACCAAACGGCGAGAGCACCACGACGTTCGCATAGCCCGAGGCGAGGTCGGCGTTTTCGGCCGAGCGCACGCCACCGTTGATGTAGCGAGTGCCGTTGATGTTGTGCGTGGGCGCCAAACCGGGCATCGCGGTGCTCGCGGTGACTGCGTCCACGAGATCGACGCCCGAATCGCGGTCGAACGCAGCCAACTGACCGGTATGCGCATCGACGGCCACCAAGATCATCGGCCTGTCCGGCCATTCAGGACGAGGCAATCTGGCGGCGACCATCGCGCGCCGCTGTTCCACCGCCGCGGGTCCGAGTATGGAGTCGCTCTCCGTACCGAACGCACCCATTGCACGTTGTAGATCGGCTGCCGAGGTGGCGGCGGCGCCAATGGCCCTCATCCGCTCGAACACCGTGGTCATCGGCAGGGACGGCGGTACCTCCCGGTTCTGGGCGACCGGTTGAACCGGCGGAGACAGCAACGAGGCCAACAGTTCGGCCGGCGGTATACCGCTTCGCACATGCGCCGCCGCAGTTGCGCCGGACGAGGTGCCGATCACCAGATCGGCGGCCTCTGGCATATCGAGACCAGCTTCGGCCAGGCCTGCGATGATACCGATAAGCCACGCATTTCCGGCAGCCCCACCGCCACCGAGAACCAGCGCAATGTTGTGAACCATCTGCCCAGATAGAACATTTGCTTTTTTCATGTGAATTCTCTTTATATCGGATTCACGACCTTACATTCCTTACTCCCAGTGTTCTCAAGATTGTCCTAGATGTACTCAACGGGAGATAAAGACCGCAATTCGACCTCCATCGGAGATGAGCTCATGAAGCGGCTTGGTCCTCGTGCTGACCCCGCAAGAACTGCGTATTTGGCGCGCCTTTCAAGACATGGGGGAAGAGGTTCGGGGGCGGGTAGGCCGAGACATTTCGGAAGCAACCGGACTTTCCGGGTTCGGTGTTCTCTCCCGCCTCGTCGGATTCGGTAACGGCGAAATGCGCCAACAGGAACTCGCCAAGGTGATGAAATGGGAAAAAAGCCGTCTCTCTCACCAGCTAACGCGCATGAAGGATCGACGACTCATAAAGCGCGAAAGCGCCGACGGTGCTGTTGTCATCGTGCTAACGAACCTTGGCCGTCAGAAACTAACCGAGGCGTTACCCGTGCGCGCCGAGTCAGTAAAACAACACTTCCTATTACGGCTCACCCGAGACCAAATCGATACGATTATGCTAGTCAGCAGTCTCCTGAGCGACGGCGGTTAGACCGGCTTGGTCACAGCGTCTCACCCACGAATGGCGAGAGTTTGCGCCGTAACAGGCGTTCGTTCCGGAAACCCTCCCAACAACTCCGTCAGCTTCGCCCGGAGAACGAGCAATTCTTGCAAGACGCACGCTATGCAGCGCGGACTATGCTGAAGAATCCCGCATTCACGGCACTTGCGGCACTGTCGCTGGCGCTGGGAATCGGCGCGAACACTGCGATTTACAGTTTCATGGACGCGGTAATGATGCGCTGGCTGCCAGTTCGCGACCCGGGATCGCTCGTGTTGGTTGCAGTTCCTTTTGGCGTTTCTTCCACGAGGATCGTCCCCGTCATCATCGGATGAAGTTTGCAATAGTACCGATACTTTCCCGGTTTATCGAATTTAAAAGAGAATGCCTGATCCGTATCGAGAAAAGGTGACGAAAACGTCTTCTCTGTGCTCATGACATTGTGCGGGATGTCGTCGCGATTCGTCCAGGTAACAGTCGTCCCAACTTTTACGGCGAGCAACTTTGGCTTAAATGAAAAGTTGTCGATGTTGACCTCGCTAGCAGTCGCCTCCCTTCGCGGATTTGCATGCGAAGCGCTCGCCAGCGTCGAGTCGATAACCGCAAGCGAGTGATTGCCGGGGACATAATTCACCTGAGTGATCCCCAGCACGTCTGCCAGCTGGCCTGCCGGAACTTTCATCGGACCGGGCGACGGTGCGGTTCCGGGCTTGGGCTGAGGAAAGGCGGTCGACATCGCAGTGTGATAGAAGACGTTCCCCTCCACCTTCTGCATGGTCTGGTGAATGTGTCCATTCAGCACCGTTACCGATCCAAACCGTTTTAAATACGACAGAGCTTGTTTGCCATCGCCCGTGCCCCACCCCCACTCGGGATACACGGTCCACAACGGAATGTGGGCGAAGATGACGACCGGCGTACTGCTGGAGCGCGCGGCGAGATCTTTTCGAAGCCAATTGAGTTGATCCGGCCCAAGCGTTCCGAGGCCGCCCGCTTTCAAATCCACGACGTTTACCAGGCCAATGAAATGCACGCCTTTGTGATCGAAGCTGTACCAACCGGCTCCCTTGGCGCCTTTTCCATAGCGTTCCAGATATTGCCGGCCGTCATCGGCAAGCATGTCGTGCTCGCCCGGCACAAAGAAAGCTTTGCCGCACTTCGCCGAACGCAGCACCTGATCGAGAGTGTCGAACTCCGATGGTTTTGAGAGATGGGTCAGATCCCCGGTATGGATGATGAAATCCGGCGCATGTTCAAGCGCGTTGATCTTTCCGATCGCCTGTTGCAGGGTAGCGGTGACGTCATGGTTGGCTGCTTTGTTGAAGCCGATGTGACTGTCGCTGATTTGAACAAAGCTGAAGCGCGCATCGCCGACCGTTTGATGGACCGGCACTTGGCCAAAGGCCGTCGAATTGAGAAGGCCTCCCCCTACCGTCCAAATCATTCCTGTGCCGGCCCAGGCCATACATTCCAGGAATCCGCGGCGGTCGATTCCATCGTGGTTTGCAGTCTCTTTTATGTCACGGGGCAATTCCGTTCTCCTTCTGAAACAATGCCGAGCGCGTGTTTCATCTAGCAATACCGGGCAGCCGGGCAAAATATTCCCACTGAGCGCAAATAATTTCGAAGCCCCGAGCGCCGCGATTCCTCCCTTGTGCGGCGCGCAATGGATCTGAGAGACTAACTACGCCGCAAACAGCACGTCGCATACATAGCGAGGACTTCGGGATCACCGGATGGATACGCCATTACGGAAAGGCAAACACGAATCATTCGAGAGGACCGTTATGCCGTATCTCGATTCGGCTTACAATTTCGCGCGCTGGCTTACGCGGAACGAGCATGACGCCGAAGACATTGTGCAGGACGCATTTTTGCGCGCGCTGCGCTCGTTCGAGACGTTCACGGCGGGTCGCGATGCGCGGGCCTGGCTGCTCGCGATTGTGCGCAACTGCTTTCGAAGCTGGCAAACCCGAAATCGCTCCCACGATGCGGTGGCGGACCGGGACATCGATGCGGAGCCCGCGACCGCCGCATGGTCGAATCCCGAGATGCGATTCATCGAGAGCATCAACTCTGAACTGATTCGTCGGGCTATGGAGCAATTACCGCTGGAGTACCGGGAGGTTCTGCTGTTGCGAGAATTGGAAGAGCTTTCCTACAAGGAAATAGCTCAGATCGTCAACATCCCGTTAGGGACGGTCATGTCTCGAATTTCCAGAGCCCGGAAAGAATTGTATTTCCGGCTCAGCCCCCAAAAGCGAGAGATGTCACTATGACCTGCCAAGAGCTTGATGAATTCCTGGACGCGTACATCGACAACGAACTCGATGTCGTGACGAGCGTGCAGTTCGATCGACATCTGACCGAGTGCGCTGACTGCCGCGCAAAGCGGGATCGATACGCGAAAGTGCAGCAATCGGTACGGGCACAGATGGAGTATTTTCACGCTCCTGAAGCTCTTGCCCAGAAACTTCGGATCCAACTCAACCCATCCGGCGGGGAGAAGCGTTCTGAGGAACGGGGAGAGCGAGTTCCCCGATGGCCGGCGTGGGCAACGGCGGCGAGCATTGCCGTGATTGCGCTGGCGGCGTTCCTGCTTTTCCAAATGGCTCAGCGCCGCTCGCGATCGGAGATGCTGGCGCAAGAGGTGGTTGCGAGCCACATCCGGTCGCTGCTGGCAGATCACCTGAGCGATGTTGCTTCAACCGACCAACACACGGTAAAGCCATGGTTCAGCGGCAAACTGGATTTTGCGCCGGTGGTGAAAGACCTGGCGTCCCGCGGATTTCCGCTGATCGGCGGCCGGCTGGATTACCTTGACGACCGGCCTGTGTCGGCGCTGGTGTATAAGCGTCATCAACACACAATTAACCTGTTCCAGTGGCCTTCGAGGGGATCCGATTCGTCTCCGCGCGCTCTTCGGATTCGCGGCTATAACGTGGAGCGTTGGACACAATCGCACATGGCGTACTGGGCAGTATCCGATGTGAACGCCGGAGAATTACGGGATTTCGTGCGCTATCTCGAAGATCGTGGAGCACAGCCGTAGCCAATTCGCTCTTATTTCTTTGTGAGAAGATGCAGATGATTTCGGCCGGAGCGCAATGCGTGAGCCTCGCCCGCCCAGTCGAATTCGCCGTCGGTATCCGGCGGTAGGATTAGTTCGGCGTCGAGACCGTTCTTTTGTTGTTCCAGCTTCACTTCGATTGTGCCGTTCGGATGCGGCATGCGGGCAGACACTTCTTTGAAGGACGCGGGATTGGGGGCGATGCGAATGCGTTTGAAGCCAGGCGCCATGGATTCGATTCCGGCGACGGTGCGCAGTAATTCGAAATTGGGGCTTGCTCCCCAGGCGTGGCAGTCGGAGCGGGTATCGGGTCCGTTCCATTCAGCCCAGGTGGTCAAGCCGTCGTGCAGCATCTCTTTCCAGGGGCCGAGTTGGTCTACGTACTGATTTCCCAGGCCTACTTCACGAAGCGCTGCATTCGTGTAGGCGCGGAAGTAAATCGACGATTGCGCCAAGTCGGGGCTTAGCATTTTTTCGACCACGGCGCGTGCTTGATTTTGCGGAACAACATGCGCGAGCACGGCCAGCGTGTTGACTTGCTGCGAATACGTTTGATGGGAAGGCTGATCGGCCATCAAGCCGGTTTTCTCGTCCCAATCGGTTGCAAGGACGGTGGCTTTCAGATCCGCCGCGCGCTCGCGGTCTTCATCGGCCAGCGCGGGCTTGCCCAGCCCGCGCTCCAAATCCGCCGCCCATTGATAGGCGAGCAGCAATTGCAAGTCAAGCGCGGCGGAAGAGCCGCCTTGTGCATCCGCAGGAGGCACGCCGCTGGGCCACTGTTTCACCCAGTCCACGAAATTCCACCACGGCATGGGGCGCAGGGATCCGTTTTCTTTTTGATACCCCGCATAGAACTCGAGCACAGCGCGGACGCCCGGCAGCATTTGCCTGGCGAATGCGGGATCATCGACGTACATCCAATAGTCGTGCACCATGCCGATCCACCACAGAGAAAACGGCGGAATGTATTGCTGCAGATTGGAGGGAGCACGGCTGTAGGTTGCCCCTTCGGCGGTGCGCGAAGAATTCAGTAAAGCGATGCCGTTTTTCATCAGGCGCGCGTCGCCCGTCATATAGAGCGAGATCATCATTTGAATGCGCGCGTCACCGGCGTATTGAAGTTGCTCATAGAACGGGCAATCCATGTAGGTCTCGTGGGCGCACAAACGGGCGGTTCGCCAGCCGACGTTGAGGATTTTTTGCAACTCGGGGTTGGAGCTTGGGTCGTCTACCGCGAAGAGGGCTTTGCGTTCGAAGGGATAGCCGGTGAAGGTTCCTTTGAGGCTCTCAATGGTGATGGGCTGAGCGGCTGATTTTATCGTGAGCCGGATGTAGCGGTAGGTTCGCCAATACAAGGGGCGGTAGGTCCGGCGCGGAGCGCCGTCGGCGATATAGGTATCGGAAGGTCCGAAGAAGAGCTTGCCTGCGATGTCGTTGCGGTTGCCCTTCGCGGCCTTTTGCTTCATAAAGTGTTTCGGCATATTGGATATCGATCTGAGCTCCCTTGCCGCCGCTGACCTCGAGTTCCGGGTAGGCGGTTGTCAGGTACTTCTGATCGAATAGCACGCTGGCGGTTGTTCCCGGCGGCACCGTGAGAGGCAGCGGACCCCCTGCACGGACCGCGAGCGGCGGCTCGGGGTGTTGTTCTTCGAGCGGGATCTGGCTGGGCACAAGCATCCAGCGATTAGGACCGTCTTGCATGTCGCGCGGCGCACCATGGCTGAGTTGTTCGGCCGGCTGCCAAGCGCTGTCATCGTAGGTCGCCGACTCCCAACCCCACGGGTACAGTTCGCCATCCACTCTTTCGTCAGGACCCAACGCGTAATAGCCGGTACGCTGCTCGGGCGAGAGTAATTTTGCAGAATATGCCTTGTCTCTCAAGCATTTCCAGCTTTTATCTGAATTAACGGTTTCATTTGCCGGATCGTCGGCCTGGAGCAGAAATCCAGTTCGATTGGTAATTTGCGCCACCGCGCGGTGCTCGCCATCGTTCCAGACGACGGCGGCTAAAACGTTCTTACCGGGGTTGAGATCGGGAGCCAGATCGACCGTTTCGTAGCGCCAATGGGTGAGATCACCGCGCGCCGGACCGGCAGCGACACGCGTGCCATTGGCGAAGAGTTGGAAGCGGTTATCGCCCGAAACGTGGACCACGAAGCGTTCGGGTTTGCCCGCCAGATTGAAAGTGCGGCGAAAATGATACACCCCGTAATCCTGCCCGGGGGCGTTCGGCACGGCGATCCACCAGGCGTGCCAGGGCCCGGCGGCAAATGCGGCCTGAGAAAAGAGCAGGAGGGCAAAGAGCGGTTTAGTCATTGCGTTTAGACCTCGGGGAGTGCGTTTACCAGGCAATCGACATCTTCCGGGCTGATATAGAAGTGGGGCGATGTGCGGACCCAGCCCTGGCGCGGAGCAGCACAGATGTTCTGCCGCTTCAGATCGCTCACGATTTGGCGGCAATCGATTCTTGGATGGCGGAAGCTGACGATCCCGGAGCAGTTTTCGGCGGTCCTTTGGAGCATAACCTCGTAACCCTTTTGGCGGACGCCACGATCAATCTGGTCCGCACGGGCAAGCACCGCGGAGGTGATGTTTTCCAGGCCGACTTCGAGCAGAAATTCGAGCGCAGCCCGATGGCCGAAGCAGCCGGCAGTATTAAGCGTCCCGCATTCGTAGCGCCCGGCGTCCGGCCGGAGCGCCATATCACGGGAAGTGAAATCGTTGTAGCTGGCCGGATTACACCAGCCGAATTCGACGGGGTCAATTTCGTCCAGCCGGCTTTTTCGCACATATAGGATGCCGTGTCCTTCAGGACCGAGCATCCATTTATGGCCGTCGGCGGCGAGCGCGTCGATATGCGCGGCTTCCACATCGAGCGGCAGTGCGCCCAGGCCCTGAATCGCATCCACGAAAAAGAAGCAATCGTGCTCGCGGCATAGTTTCCCGAGAGCTGCCAAATCTACGCGGTATCCGCTCAGGTAGTTGACGTAGCTGATGGATAGGAGGCGGGCTCCGGGCAGCGCGGCTGCGACTTTTTCGAGGGGATCGTAGATGGAAAGCCAGGTGATCGCGACGCCGCGCGGCTCAAGGCGCTGCCACGGGTAGGAATTGGCGGGAAACTCTTCGTGGAACGCAATCACGCGGTCGCCCGGCTTCCATTCAAAGCCTTGGGCAATAATGGAGACCCCTTCGGACGTATTCTTGACGAGAGCAATTTCGCACGGCTGAGCGCCGATCAAGCGGGCAGCCGCAGTACGCATCCCGACGTAAGCGTCGAGCCAGTCGGAATAATGCAGCGAGCCGAAGGAGCAAGCGTCGTCAGTGAGGGATTTCATAGCGTCAGCCGCCGGTTTACACAGAGGCGCGATCGAGGCATGGTTCAGATAGACCAGATTTTGCGTTATCGGGAATTGAGCGCGGTACGTCTTGTGCAGCGAAGCAACATTTTCGTAACCCATTTCTCCGAGAATACGTTATGAAACTAGGTCTCCTGTAACTCGGTAGCGGCGCGTTTTCAGAACGCTCCGCTACCGGGGTTCAAAATGGCTTTATACTGTAAGAGGCTGCGGTGTTGTGTATAAGGAGTTCCTGTGCGGCGACCCTCATTTGTTCGATCTTCTGTAAGCTTGACGCTTGCGATCCTATTGACTGTTCCCCTCTCGGCCTTCTCGGCCGACAATAAGGAAAAGAACGCCAAGGCCGATCCTGATGCGATTGGCGACCGGAACGTAGCGGGTAAAGTAAATTTCTACTCGCTTGAAAAAGAGATCGCGCTCGGCAAGCAACTGGCGCAGCAGGTGGAGCGGCAGGAAAAGGTGATCAACGATCCGGTAATTTCGGAGTACATTAACCGGATTGGTCAGAACCTGGTGCGGAATTCCGACGCTAAGGTTCCGTTTACGATCAAGGTGCTCGAAGATCCGACGGTGAATGCGTTCGCTCTGCCCGGCGGCTTCTTTTACGTGCAATCCGGGCTGATTCTGAAAGCCGATACGGAAGCGGAACTGGCTGGGGTGATGGCGCATGAGATTGCCCACGTAGCGGCGCGTCACGGGACGCGGCAGGCCACACGCGGAGAAATCGCCCAGCTGGCAACCATCCCCCTAATTTTTATGGGCGGCGCGGCAGCCTACGGAATTTACGAAGCGTCGGGCTTTATCATCCCGGTTTCCTTTTTGAAGTTTTCCCGAACTTTCGAATCGGAAGCAGACTATCTCGGAATTGAGTATATGTACAAGGCCGGCTACGATCCGACGGCATTTGTAGACTTCTTCGAGAAGATCGAAACCCTCGAGAAACGCAAGCCCGGCACGATGTCGAAGATGTTCTCGACGCATCCTCCGACCGACGACAGAATCACGAAGTCGCAGAAAGAAATTTCGCTGCTGAAACCGCGGCCGGAATATGTAGTGACGACCTCGGAATTTAACGATGTGAAACTGCGGTTGGCGATGCTCGAAAATCAGCGGCGGCCGGATAAGAATACCGATCCGAACAAGCCGACACTGCGAAAAAATCCGAATTCGAATACGCCGATTGAAGATGAAACTGATCCCTCGAAGAAGTCGTCTGGGGACGAGGACGACCGTCCGAAGCTGAAGCGGCGCCCGTCGGACGCAGGCGATCCGACAACGAGCGATCCGGCGTCGACCAGTCCGACTTCGCCCAATTCCCCGAATCAGCCGTAGAGAATGGCCGCCGATTAAAAAGGCGGCTCCCTTAGGATCGCGGTTCTTTTGCAGTGTAGTAGGGCGTGCCGTTTCGTTCTTCTACGAAACGGACGCGATCGCCGATCTTCACGCGATCCCCAACGATCCGGACGGTAAGTTTAGTACCCGCGAGATCGACGATTGCAAGTTGATATGGCGCATCAGCGGCAAACTGGACGGGCGGAGCGTGCACCACTGTTTCTGTGTAAACGGTGGCGTCTTGCTCACTCATGCGGCCTCCAAAATTGTGACAACGCAGGTGGCGCCGGAGCCGCCCAGATTCTGCGCCAGCCCGAGACGATGGCGTTTCACCTGCCGTTCGCCACTTTCGCCGCGCAGTTGCATCACGATATCGCAGATCTGGCCCACACCGGTCGCACCCACCGGATGGCCCTTCGATTTCAAACCGCCGCTTGTGTTAATCGGGAGGCGGCCATCGATTGCACTGCAGCCAGCCGCGGCGAACGGGCCGCCTTCGCCTTTTTCGACAAACCCGAGATCTTCACTCGCGACGATTTCGGCAATGGTGAAGCAGTCGTGCAGTTCGGCGAACTCGATTTGCTGCGGTTTTACATGGGCCGCGTGGTAAGCCTTCTGCGCAGCCAGTTTCACGGCGGGAAACTCGGTGATATCCTTCTTCTGGTCAAGAGCTACGTGATCCGATGTTTGCGCGACGGCGAGGATCTTCGCGTATTTGGGATTCAGGTCCGCGGCGCGCTCCAAAGGTACGATCACGACAGCAGCGGCGCCATCGCTGATGAGGGAGCAATCGTAGACAGTAAGCGGTTCGGCGATTGGCTTGCCCGCAAGCGCCTGCTCGAGCGTGATCACCTTTTTCATGTGCGCCAGCGGATTCTTAGCGCCGTTGGCATGATTCTTCACGGCGACGGAGGCAAGGTGTTCGCGCGTCGTGCCGTATTGATGCATATGGCGGCGGGCAATCATGCCAAAGAGCGCGGGGAAAGTGGCGCCCGCGCGGCCTTCGCCCGACATGTCGCCGGCGCCTGCCAGGATCTCCGTGACCCGGGGAGTGGGCTGCGACGTCATCTTCTCTACGCCCGCCACAACTACGACGTCGTAAATACCGGCGGCCACACTTTGCCAGGCGTGAAAAAATGCAGAGCCGCTTGAGGCGCAAGCGTCTTCAATACGGGTGGACGGGATGCCTTGAAATCCCGCCGCGGAACCGATGAAAGGCGCGAGATGATTCTGGCCAACGAAGGAAGGTCCCGCAAAATTTCCGAGATAGAAAGCCTCGACGGTTTGCGCCGGGACATGGGCGTCGGTGAGGGCGTGCCCGATAGCCTCGCGAGCCAAGCTGCGCAAATCGCGGTCGGCAAATGCGCCAAAAGCTGTTTTTCCGATGCCTACCACTGCAACCGGTCTCATATACTCTAAAATAGCGTCGATGACGGGAGAGCATTGCACGTTTCGGCTGTCCATTCGTCATTCCTCTATACAGGGATGTCCCAGTCACTTTGCGGCCAGGAGCTTACGGAGGCGCCGGCCTCCAGTTTGCAAGCGCTGGAGACGAGCGTGAACGATCCGCCAACCCCGCTTTCTCATTCGCACCTTCACTCGGGGGACGAAGCGCAGGCAGAGTTCGTCCAGGCAAACCTGCGGCGGATTTTTCTGCTGATTTACCGGATTGTCGGCAATGTAGACGACGCGCAAGACCTGACGCAGGAGACCTTTATCAAAGCGCTGCAACGGAAAGGGCAGTTAAAGGACGCGGTACGGGCGCCGCACTGGTTGTCGCGCATCGCAGCGAACACCGCAATCGATTTTTTACGTCGCAAGAAAAAGCTTTCCTTTACGGATGTCGGGCAGTTGGCTGGTTTTGCGACTCCTTGGGCCGATCCGGAACAGTCTATCCTGCGGGGCGAATGGAAACAGCATTTGGACGGCGGCTTGGCCGTGCTCACGGAACGCGAGCGCATGGCACTGCTGCTGCGGGACGTGGAGGATATTCCTGCGGACCAGGTGGCCGAGCATATGAATTGCTCGATGGCAACGGTGCGTTCGCATATCGCGAATGCGCGCACGAAGTTCAAGCGTTACCTGGAGGATCGGAAGTTGTAATGAAGCCTTCGTCCACGAATGCTGCAGAGCATCCCGCGCCGGAGCACCTGGCGCTGTATTCGCGCGGCGATTTGCCCTTACTGGCGCGCCGCCGTTTGCGGTCCCACGTGGCGGCGTGCCCCGAGTGTGAGCGGGAACTCGCGCTATTCGCGGCGGCTTCCGCTGAATTGAAGCGCGAAGCGGCCACAGAAACGCTCACCGCATTCGAAGCCATCGCGGATTGGAACACTCTCGAACGAGAGATGATGGGCAATATTGTGGTGGGCGTCGCCGCAGCCCGCTGCATTGAGAAAGTAGGGGGGCGCCGCGTCTGGCTTCCGCGCCTCGCTTTCGGGATGGGCCTGTGCGGGTTGTTTGTTGCCGGATGGGTGACGCACATTCCGAAGCAGGATACGCGTCATTTGACTGCGGCGCTTGGGCAGGTTTTCGGTGTCCGCCAGCCTGCGCGGTTGACGAACGTGGTGGAGACGACGCCGAATGGAATCGCGGTACGTTCGCAGGGCGTGACCCTCACCATATTGCATCCGGGCACTGCGATCAATTCGCGTTCGGGCAATTCCTCGGTAGCAGCCCGTTATGTCGACGAAGACACGGGCGAATTGACCATTAACAATGTGTACGGGCAGTAATACGTCCACCGTGGCTCGGTTGGCGGCGGCACTCGTGCTGTTACTGCCGGGAAGCATGGCTGCGGCCGATACAGCCGGCCAGTGGCTCGATGTCCAGTTTCCACACGATTCCCCGGTTTTGCCGGTCCACGTCAGTTTGCAGGAGCCGGGGCCGACTACCGCAAGGGTGTACGGCGCCTCGGTTGTGGTCGATTTACATGCGTCTTTGTTGATGCGAAATACGGGAACGAAACCGATATCGGGCTTGACCCTGCTGGTCGAGACTCCGGATCTCGCTCCTGCGGGCAAGGGTTCGGTAACGGTGCCGAGCTTGCGTGCGCAGCCGGGGGACGTGTTTCCGGTCAGAATCGATATGGAGTTGCGGCGACCGCTGAACATGGGTCGGGCGAAGGGGGCGATGATGCAGGTATCGCTCGATTGCGCGCTCTTTTCCGATCTGACGGCCTATGGACCGGACCAGCTTCATTCGCGGCGAATGCTGGCCGTCTACGAGCTTGAGGCACGGCGAGACCGGCGCTATATGGCAAAGCTTCTCAACACAGGACAAATGGCGGAACTGCGCGAGGAGCTGAACTTCGGTTTGCAAGACTTCAATTTTTCGCAACTGGGTCTCGAACTGCTTCGCGACCCGGCGAACGGTACCGCCAGCCACATGCAGCCTGTGCGAGTGGGTGCCGTTGCGTTTCCCAGTTCGCCTGTGCAGCCGCTAGGCGGCAACGCGCAGATCTCAGGGAACGAGGTTCGAGCTCCGCAGTTGGAAGTGCGAAATATCTCCGGGAAGCCGGTGCGCGATTTCGGAGTGGGCTGGATCGTGCGCGACGAACGGGGACAGGATTTTGTGGCGGGATCGGCCCCTTCGGCTAAGCCATTGGCGCCTGTGGAGACGGCCAGCATGACGCAACCGGGCACCCTGCGTCTTTCGCGTCCAGGCGGACAACCGATGGTCGTCGACGCGCTGCTCGCATATGTGAACGACGTCGAATTCTCCGACGGTAAATTGTGGATCCCCAGCCGGACCGACATTCGCGCGGCCACTTCCGATCCGATTCTGCGCAAGGTCTTGAGCGCCTCTCCGGAGCAACAGCGATTGTCGGATGTTTACCGGCGTAAAGGCATGAGCGGACTGGCGGATGAGCTAAAGCGACTGAATTAGAGCCGGTTTCCGATTACGAACGTTGCGGCTTGAATTAGATACCCTATACACTAGAAGTGATCGGGGCGTGGCTCAGCCTGGCTAGAGCGCCTGGTTCGGGACCAGGAGGCCGGAGGTTCGAATCCTCTCGCCCCGACCAATTCCCTGCTCGAAATTATCTTTTTGAATTTGGCTCTGAGGCGGTTCTGTCTGTCTTCGGGCCACTATGCTCAGAATATGACCACCCCCGGCTTATCGTGTCGAGCTTTGTCGAATTCTTTTGCGACCCTACTGAGATGTACAAGATCCTGTACACTTGAGATATGAAGACGTTGAACGTCAGTGATTTTCGGGGACAGTGCTTGCAGTTGTTAGAGGGCCTCCCAGCTGACGGCATCCTCATCACGAAGCGCGGACGGCCGCTGGCGAAGGTTACGCCCGTCCCTTCCTCATGTTCCGATCTCATCGGAACCATGAAAGGCCTCGTATCCAATTCACAGGACGATCTCTTTTCAACCGGAGTTGCTTGGGATGCTGAATCTGGACACTCATATTCTGATCAAAGCGTTCGACGGAAGTCTCAGATCACACGAGCGAAACGTCCTCACCGCAGATCCTGAATGGACCATCTCGGCCATTGTCCTGTGGGAGATCGCGACATTGCATCAGCTCAGGCGAATCGAGTACGGCCTCGACAATGACGCTTTTGCGGCTGCTGTGGACCGCGTACAGGTCTTGCCCATTACGCGCCAAGTCTGCTTGAAGGTTCGAGTGCTGGACTTCCAGTCCGATCCGGCCGACGAAATCATCGCTGCAACGAGTCTGACGCATAACATTCCGCTCCTGACGCGCGATTCACGCATTCGAAAATCTAAGATAGTGAAACTGGCGTAAAGAACCCTCGGTGGCCGTCCAGTTCCAATAGCGCTTGGCATGATTTCGGTATATGCTGAGGAGGAAGCAAACGGGCGTCAACACCCTGTCTTCAGCCGATGCACCGATCTGCGTCGTTCGTCCGAATCCGAATCGTGAGGTCAACGGCAATGAATGAGAAACACAAGTGCGCCCTAGCTGTTTGTAGCTGCAAGGCCGAAGCGGGAGACGATTATTGCAGCGACGATTGCCAGCAGGCCGCAGAACAGGGAACTGAGCGGGAGTTCTGCCAGTGCGGCCATTCAACTTGCATGACGCGTGCGGGTAAATCCAACCGAAACCTCGTCCCGAAGATCCCCGACTCTATCCGCCTCGCGTCAGGCCGGGTCATCCTCGAATGCCGCAGTACGGAGCAACTTCGTGAGCAACTGCTGCTCCTACTCACGGTGCTCGACCAGAATCCCGCAGCTTTAAGTACCGTACAGGAAGCGGCTATCCCGCGGAAGCCGGCCTTACCGGAAGCAATCGCAACGGCTGTAACGGCCGCGCATGCCTGACTTTTCGCAATCGGCGCAGGGACGTTGTCCAAACCTGCCAGCATTCCAGCCTCGCTAATTTACCCGACTTTGCCGCTTGAGTGACAAAACGCACAAGCGTCGGGCTTGCATGAAGCCAATCTGGAGAATATGGAAGATCTAAAAACCAGCATTCGGAAGTACACGGAAATGGGAGATGTCGAGCAAAGAATCCGGCTTGGCGTGGGTTCGGCCGCCGCGGCTGCCGCAATTTTTGCTCCGCTCAGTTACAAATGGAAAGGAGTGCTCACCGGCGTTGCTACGGAAGCGATCCTCACCGGTATCTATCGCGTATCCCCGATCCGGCGATACTTTCCCGTGTAATCTCCCGGCGTGTGGCCGCGCCAAACAAGCGCAGGCCGCCGTCCGCTTAAGCGGCATTCGGACGCTCGTCTTCTTTTAATAGCGACAACAGCCCGCTGGTTACAGCATTGAACGTACGCCGCCTCCGGTGAATGATATGCAGCGGACGGAAGAGTTCCGGCGGTTCCAGGCGCAGCGCCTTCATTCGTTTCGATTGAATATCGCTGACCATCACCCGTCTCGGCATGATGCTGAGCCCCGCTCCATGCGCCACCGCTTCTTTAATCATCTGGAGATTATCGAAGTGCATCACCAGGTCGACTGAAACACGGTGCTCCCGCAGATAACGGTCGATATGGCTCTGTATCGGAAGATCGTCATCGAATCCAACGAACGGCTGCCCTTCCAAGTCGCCTGGCCGGACAAATTCCCGCGCCGCTAAACGGTGTCCGGGAGCCGCCGCCACCACCATCTCCTCCTGCCGCCAGTTCACCGCCAGAATTTCGCGCGACGATTCGGCGTAACTCATCAGCCCAAGGTCCGCCTCGCCCGCCACAACCGCGTTCCACACGCGCTCCGGTCGCAGGTAAGAGACTTCCATCTCGGCTTCGGGAAACCGTTCCTGGAAGCGCTTTTCGATCTCCGACATTTCGGACAATCCGACCGAATAAATCGCCGCCAAACGAACCACGCCGTTCAGTTCCTTCCGCAGCCCGTCAAGTTCCGCCCGCAGTTCGTCTTGCCGCCGCAGCACGTCTCTACAGAATTCTACATACAGTTTGCCCGCCGGGAGTCACGGTTAGCGGCCGGGTCGTGCGGTCGAACAAAACCACACCCAGGTCTTCCTCCAAATCGGTAAGCGTCTGGCTCGCCGCCGACTGGCTGATCTCATTGCCCTGGGCCGCCCGGCTCACGCTGCGAAATTGCGAGATGTCGCGGATCAAACGGAGATTCGCAAAGGTCACTAGTCCATCAATCTACCATAAGTAAAATCGATATTGTTAAAAGCTAAGTTCGATTTGACTCATAGTGCGGGTGCGGGTATACTTATATCTCATCTCTCCATGTCAGCAGAGGAGCTAGAAGTGTATCCAGTCGATACGTCCAATCAACTCCCCCCTCCGCAGGGCTTGTACGATCCTGCGAACGAACACGATGCCTGTGGTCTAGGCTTTGTCGTCAATATCAAGAACGAAGCGTCGCACGACATCGTTCTCAAAGGCATTGAGATCCTGAAAAATCTCGCGCACCGCGGAGCTTGCGGCTGCGATTCCGAAACCGGCGATGGCGCGGGCGTGCTCATCCAAATCCCCCACACCTTCTTTGCGCGCGAAGTTGTGTCGTACGGCTTTTCTTTGCCGCAGCCGGGCGAGTACGGCGTGGCGATGTGCTTTCTGCCCGTCGAACGGCAGCAGCGGCTCTATTGCGAAGGATTGCTCGAACGTATTTCCCGCGAAGAAGGGCTCGCCGTGCTCGGCTGGCGCGACACGCCAGTCAATAACGATGCCATTGGCCGTGTTGCGCGCGCTTCCCAACCCTACATCGAACAGCTGTTTGTTGCCCGCCCGCCGTCGATGTCCGACGACGAGTTCGAACGCCGCTTATTCGTAGTGCGGAAACGTGCGGAAGCGGCCGTAACCGCCTCACCGGACGTGCGCGACAAGAGCTTTTTTTATCTCCCCTCGTTTTCCTCGCGCACCATCATCTATAAAGGCCTGCTGCTCGCTCACCAGATCGGCGAGTTCTATAACGAGTTGCTGGATCCTGACACCAAGAGCGCGCTTTGCCTCGTGCACCAGCGCTTTTCCACCAACACGTTTCCCACCTGGCAGCTCGCTCACCCATTCCGTTATCTCTGCCATAACGGCGAAATCAACACCGTCCGCGGCAACGTCAACTGGATGAACGCGCGCGAATCGATGATGGCCTCCGCGCTCTTCCACGACACATCGAAGCTCTTCCCGGTGATTCAACCCCTGGGCAGCGATTCGGCGGCGCTTGACAACGCCGCGGAAATGCTCGCCATGGCTGGCCGTTCCCTGCCCCATGTGATGGCCATGCTGATTCCGGAAGCCTGGGACGCCGATACTACTATGTCCGCCGAAAAGCGGGCCTTTTACGAATACCACGCGTCTCTGATGGAGCCCTGGGATGGACCGGCTGCGGTCGCTTTCACCGATGGCCGCGTCATCGGCGCAACGCTCGATCGCAATGGACTTCGGCCTGCCCGCTATCTCATTACGCGCGACGGTCTGCTCGTGATGGCTTCCGAAACCGGTGTCCTGCCATTTGCGCCTGAGGAAATCGAATACAAGGGCCGCCTGCAGCCCGGCCGCATGCTGCTGGTCGATCTCGAGCAGCGCCGCATTGTGCCCGACGAAGAGATCAAGCACGATCTCGCCAAGCGCCAGCCCTACGCCGAGTGGCTCAAAGAAAATCAAATCAATCTCGACGCGCTCCCCGAGCCGTCACGCGTTCATATCTCCGACCATCGCACCGTCCTCACGCGCCAGCGCTGCTTCGGCTATACCAATGAAGACATCCGCTTTCTGTTGACGCCGATGGCCATCGACGGACAGGAGGCAGTCGGCTCCATGGGCATCGATACGCCCCTTGCCTGTCTATCCGACAAGCCGCAGCTGCTCTTCAATTACTTCAAGCAGCTTTTCGCGCAAGTTACAAATCCTCCGATCGATCCGATTCGCGAAGAGCTTGTCATGTCGCTCAACAGCTACATCGGCACTGAGCGCAACATCCTTAACGAAACTCCGCAAAACTGCCAGACGCTGAAGATGCCGCATCCGATTCTCACGAATCGCGATCTGGAAAAGCTGCGCCGGGTATCGCGCGGCGATATGCTGGCTTCCACTCTAACCGCCACGTTCAGTGTGCTCGAAGGCGAAGATGGCCTTAAGCGCGGGTTGAACGGGCTCTGCCGCCGTGCTTCGCTCGCCATTAAGGCCGGCTATAGCTTGCTGATTTTGTCCGATCGCGGCATGGACGAAGAATACGCTCCCATTCCTTCGCTCCTTGCTTTGACCGCGGTGCACAACCACCTGGTGCGCGAAGGTACGCGCATGGGCGTCGCGCTCATCATCGAATCGGGGGAACCGCGCGAAGTCATGCACTACTGCCTGCTCATCGGGTACGGCGCAAGCGCAATCAATCCGTATCTCGCGATTGAAACTATCGAAGAGCTGGCGGCAACCGGTGGCCTGAAGGCCGGCCTTACACCGGAACACGCTCTTAAAAATTACATCAAAGCGATCAATAAAGGTCTGCTTAAGGTGTTCTCCAAAATGGGCATCTCCACGCTGCAAAGCTATCGCGGCGCGCAGGTCTTCGAAGCCATCGGCTTGAACAAAAAGCTGGTTGATCAATACTTCACCGGAACGGCTTCGCGCATCGAAGGCGTCGGCTTGGATGTCATCGCCGCCGAAGCTATCGCCCGCCACCAGTTTGGATTCCGCCCGGTTGCCGAGACCGAAACCGAACTTGCGTCGGGCGGCGATTACCAATTCCGGCTGAACGGCGAACGGCATCTCTTAAATCCAACTTCGGTCAGCAAACTCCGCCACTCCGTGCGCCAGCAGAGTTACGCCACTTTTCAGGAATACACGAAGCTTACCGACGAGCAAAATGAAGCCTTCTATACGCTCCGAGGCCTGATGCAATTGAAAACGGTGCCGCGTCCCATCCCGCTTGAGGAAGTTGAGCCGGCAAGCGAAATCGTCAAACGATTTGCCTCAGGCGCAATGTCGTTCGGCTCCATCAGCGCCGAGGCGCATGAAACCCTGGCGATCGCCGCCAACCGCATCGGCGCGAGCTCGAATACCGGCGAGGGCGGCGAAGATGAAGCCCGTTTCCTCCCGCTCGCCAACGGCGATTCCAAACGCAGCAAAATCAAACAAGTGGCTTCCGGCCGTTTCGGCGTGACCGCGAATTATCTCGTCAACGCTGACGAACTCCAAATCAAAATCGCCCAGGGCGCGAAGCCGGGCGAGGGCGGTCAGTTGCCCGGCCACAAAGTAGACGGCGTCATCGCGCGCGTCCGCCACTCCATTCCGGGTGTCGGCTTGATTTCTCCGCCCCCGCATCACGACATTTATTCGATCGAAGATCTCTCGCAGCTAATCTACGACCTGAAGAATATCAATCCGCAGGCGCGCATTTCGGTTAAGCTCGTCTCCGAAGTGGGCGTTGGCACTGTAGCTGCAGGTGTTTCAAAAGCCCATGCCGACGTCGTTCTCATCAGCGGCTACGATGGCGGCACGGGCGCCGCCGCCCTTACTTCCATCAAGCACGCCGGTATTCCCTGGGAACTCGGCCTCGCCGAAACGCAGCAAGTGCTTGTGATGAATGATCTGCGCAGCCGCATTCGCGTGCAGGTCGACGGAAAATTGCAAACCGGGCGCGACGTTGTCATCGCCGCATTGCTCGGCGCCGAAGAGTTCGGCTTCTCCACCGCGCCGCTTATAGCTCTCGGCTGCATCATGATGCGGAAGTGTCATCTCAACACCTGCCCGGTCGGCATCGCCACACAAAACCCGGAGCTGCGCAAGAAGTTCGACGGACAGCCGGAACACGTCATCAATTTCTTCTTCTTCATCGCCGAAGAAGTGCGGGAATGGATGGCCAAGCTCGGCTTCCGCAAAGTGAGCGACATGATCGGCCGTGTGGATATGCTCGAAATGCGCGCCGTCGTGGAGCATTGGAAGGCGCGCGGGCTCGATTTCTCATCAATCCTTTACAATCCGCAAGTACCCGGCCGCGTGGGCAGGCGTTGCCTGATCGGCCAGGATCACGGTCTCGAAGAAGCGCTCGATCATAGCTTGCTCGAAAAAGCGAAGCTTGCCATCGAACAGGCGAAACCCGTCCAGTTCAACATGGAAATCCGCAATACGCATCGTGCTGTGGGCACTATGCTGAGCGGAGCGGTGGCGCGCCGCCACGGCTCCAAAGGCCTGCCCGACGATACCATTCAAATCTCGTTCACCGGTTCCGCCGGCCAGAGCTTTGGAGCATTTTTGGCCCAGGGCGTCACGCTTCGGCTCGAAGGGGAAGCCAACGACTATACGGGGAAAGGCCTCTCCGGCGGCAAGATCGCGATCTATCCGCCCAAGAGTTCACGCTTTGCTCCCGAGGCGAACATTTTGATCGGCAACACAGTGCTCTATGGCGCCACCAGTGGCGAAGCCTATTTCAACGGTGTCGCCGGCGAGCGCTTCGCAGTCAGAAATTCGGGTGCAACTGCGGTCGTCGAAGGCGTCGGCGATCACGCATGCGAGTACATGACCAATGGAACGGTTGTGGTGCTCGGTGCAACCGGCCGCAATTTCGGCGCCGGCATGAGCGGCGGCTTTGCGTATGTCTATGACCCCACCGGCGAATTTGCCCGTGTCCGTTGCAACCTGGCGGGTGTCGACCTCGAGCCTCTGTTTGAAAAGGAAGATCGTACGGTGCTCGAACGGCTCCTACGCAAGCACGTGGAGTACACCGGCAGCGCACTCGGCAGGCGGCTGCTTGAAACCTGGCCCGAAACTCTGAAGGATTTCGTGAAGGTATTTCCGCACGAGTACAAGCGCATCTTGCAGCCTGCAAAACCGAGCGAACAGAGCGCTGCCAAACCCGCTGCCTATCTTCCGCGCGCCGTCGCGGCGGGTTCCGCGGAGCGTGTGAGGTAGCCATGGGCAAGATCACAGGTTTTCTCGAATACGCCCGTGAAACTCCACCCCGCCGGCCGGTGCTCGAGCGCGCCAACGACTGGTTTGAGGTCTATCAGGACTTTCCGGCAGACAATCTCAAACAGCAAGCAGGCCGCTGCATGGATTGCGGCGTGCCGTTTTGCCACACGGGCTGTCCCGTCCACAATCTCATCCCCGATTGGAACGATCTCGTCTGGAACAATCGATGGCGCGACGCCAGCCGCACCCTTCACGCTACGAATAATTTCCCCGAGTTCACTGGCCGCATCTGTCCCGCCCCTTGCGAAGCAGCTTGCGTTCTCGGCATCAACGATAAACCTGTCTCGATCAAGCTCGTCGAGCAGAGCATCGTCGACCGCGCGTTTCAGGAAGGCTGGCTCGCGCCCGAACTGCCCCGCCGCAGAACCGGAAAGAAAGTCGCCATCGTAGGTTCAGGCCCTGCGGGTCTCGCGGCTGCCCAACAACTCAATCGCGCCGGCCACCTGGTCACCGTCCTCGAAAAGGAAGACCGCATCGGCGGACTCTTGCGTTACGGCATTCCGGATTTCAAGCTCGAGAAAAATGTCGTTGACCGGCGCTTGGATCAGCTCATCGCAGAAGGCATCGAGTTCCGCACCAACGTGCGTGTCGGCGCCACTATGGCCACCGACGAGTTGATTGCCGGCTACGATGCCGTGCTGCTCGCCATCGGCGCCGAAGCGCACCGCGACATTGCCATCCCGGGGCGCAATCTTCGCGGCATCCACTTCGCCATGGACTACCTCACCCAGCAGAACAAGCGCGGCGCAGGCGACAGGTTCAATAGCGCCGAAGAAATCATGGCTACCGGCAAGCGTGTCATCGTGATCGGTGGCGGCGATACAGGCGCGGATTGCCTCGGCACGGCGCATCGTCAAAAAGCGGCGGCGGTTCACCAGCTCCAGATTCACGCCATGCCGCCCGAAGATCGCCACCAGTCGACACCCTGGCCCGAGTGGCCGCTACAGCTTCGTGTCGAAGCGGCCCACGAAGAGGGCGGCTTCCGCGAATGGAGCGTGCTCACCACTCACTTCAGCGGCGACGAGCACGGGAATGTGAAAAAACTTCACTGCGTGCGCGTCGGGCCCAAGCCTGCTCTCGAACGCGTACCCGACAGCGAGTTTTATCTCGACGCCGATCTCGTATTGATTGCAATCGGCTTCTCGGGCCCGGTCCGTAAGGGCCTTCTCGAGCAGCTTCCGCTCACCTTCGACGCGCGCGGCAACCTTCAGACTGACAAAACCTACATGACCTCGCTCCCGGGCGTTTTCTCTGCCGGCGATTCGCGCCGCGGTCAGTCACTCGTCGTGTGGGCCATTGCGGAAGGCCGCCAGGCTGCGCACCATATCGACCAGTATTTGATGGGCTCCAGCGAACTGCCGCTATAGACTTACCTTCTCAGCAGTCGGCGTCACCAGTTCCGAGAGTCTCTTTCGCAGCTCATCGAGCAGGTCCGTCGAATCTCCCGTTGTATTGAGCGGCAGTTTCAGCAACCCCGCCGGCGTAAACTGCGCGCCGGCCGTGTTCCGCACCATCGCCATCAGCCGGAACGGATCCACCTTCGCTTGCTGGTGGAATTTGATGTTCACCATGCCCTGCCGCCGGTCAATCGATTCCACGCCCGCGCTCTCCGCCATGCTTTTCAAGAGCGAAAACCGCACTAGGGTCCTCACCTCTGGCGGAGGCGGACCGTATCGGTCCGAGAGTTCCTCCAGAATCCGCTGTCCCTTCTCTTCATCTTTGACGTCCGCAATCCGCTTATACGAACGCAGCCGCTGCGCTTCATCCGAAATATAAGTGGTCGGAATACGGATCTCTAAACCCAAATTGAGTGTTGCGTGAATTTCGAGCGGAACCTCTTCGCCCTTCAGTTCCCGCACGCTTTCTTCGAGCAGCCGCACATACGTGTCGTACCCGACCGCTTCAATGTGCCCGTGCTGTTCGCCTCCCAGCAAATTGCCCGCGCCCCTCAGTTCCAAATCGAGCGCCGCGATTTTAAATCCTGCGCCTAAGTCGCTAAATTCCTTCAAGGCCGCCAGGCGCTTCCGGGCCACTTCGCTCAATTGCGTATCCGCCGGCACAAGCAAATACGCATACGCCCGCCGGTTCGACCGCCCCACGCGTCCCCGCAATTGGTACAACTCGCTCAGTCCATAGCGTTCCGCGTTCTCGATCAGAATCGTGTTCGCCAGCGGAATATCCAGCCCGTTCTCAACAATCGTCGTGCAAACAAAAACGTCATATTCGTGCCGCATGAACCCGAGCAGCACCCGCTCAAGCTCCGCTTCGCCCATCTGCCCGTGTCCCACGCCGATACGCGCTTGCGGCAACATCTCCTGCAGAAACGCCGCACGCATAAAGATCGTATCTACCCGGTTGTGCACGAAGTACACTTGTCCCTGACGCGCCAGTTCCTGCTCAATCGCAGTCTTAATCAGGTCCGGATTGAAATGTGCCACCACCGTATTGATTGCGATTCGATTCTTCGGAGGCGTCTCGATTACCGACATATCCCGAAGCCCCAGCAGCGACATGTGCAGCGTTCTTGGAATCGGGGTTGCGCTCATGGTCAGCACATCGACGTCGCTCCGAAGCTGCTTTAGACGCTCTTTGTGCCGCACCCCGAAACGCTGCTCTTCATCTACAATCAGCAATCCCAAGTCGGAAAATTCGACATCTTTCGAAAGCAGCCGGTGTGTCCCGATCAGTACATCCACCTTGCCGGCAGCCAAATCTTCGAGCGACTGCTTCACCTCTTTCGCGCTCCGGAACCGGCTGGCCAGCTCAATTCGCACGGGGAACGAAGCGAACCGCCGCTTGAATGTTTCGTAATGCTGAAACGACAAGACCGTCGTGGGCGCAAGCACCGCTACTTGCTTCCCATCTCCCAGCGCCTTGAATGCCGAGCGCATCGCTACTTCTGTTTTCCCGAAGCCCACGTCGCCACACAACAGCCGGTCCATCGGCTGCGGACTCTCCATGTCTGCTTTGATCTGGCTCACCGCGTCCAACTGGTCTTTCGTTGGCGAGTACTCGAACGCATCCTCAAACTCACGCTGCCAGTTACTGTCCGACGAAAACGAAAATCCTTTACTCATGCGGCGCTTGGCGTAGAGCTTCAACAGTTCGTCCGCCATATCGCGCATCTTGGCTTTTACGCGCGACTTGGTTTTCTCCCACGTCACGCCGCCCAGCCGGTCCAGGTGAGGTTTCGCTTCGCCCGCGCCCCGATATTTCTGCACCAGGTCGAGCCGGGTCAGCGGTACATACAACTTCGATTCGCCGGCGTATTCGAGCAGCATGAAGTCGCCCTTCTGCTCGCCCTGCACAATCTCCCGAATGCCGACGAACTGCCCCACGCCATGCGTCGCATGCACCACAAAATCGCCCGGCTTCAGGTCCGCCACATCCGCCGCAAACGCCGCCAGCTGCGACTTTGTCGGCTGCCGCGCGATTAAATCGGAAGTCTCGAATAAATCTTCCGAACCCAGAATCGCTAACTCGGAATCGCTAAGCACCGCCCCGCGTTGCAGGCCGCCTTTAATTAAATACGTGCTCGCCACTGCCCCCGCGTGATACGCCCGCTCCGCAAGCGATGGCCGCGCGCCCGAAGTCGATTCCAGCCCAAGCTGATATGGCACCGAATACTCTTGCAGAACGTCTGCCAAACGCTCCAGTTCGCCGGTGGACGCCGCAAAAAACGCCACGCGATTGCCGGCGCGAATCAGGTTCTGCGCTTCCGCTACCGCCACCGTCATATTGCCTTTGAACGTGAGCGACTGCCGCGTAGGGATATGAAACCGCCGCGCCTCCTCGGAGCCCGAAGCAACCAGCTCCAGCTCCTCGAACGTGATCTTCGCCCTCTGCTCGCACGCTTGGGCAAGCTCGTCCCAGCGCAGGAAGTTTTTTTCGGGTTCGATAGGCGCGGGCCGGTCCGGATGCTCCAGCCGTTGCCACAGCCGGTCGGCAGCGGACGAAATCGCGCTCGGTTCATCGATCACAACCAGCGCGTCGGGCGCAAGAGAAAGCAGGTTGTGCGTCCGGGGCCGAACGAGCGGCACCAGAAATTCCCACCCGGGAAAAATCTCTCCCGGATTCGACAAATCGATCTCTAACTCGTCCGCCGCCTCCGCCAGTTCTCGCAAAAGCGCGCGCGATTGCGGATATTCCGCGAGCGGCAGCAGCGTTACTGCATTCACCTTTAAGACCGAGCGCTGTGACTCAACATCGAACTGCCGGATCGATTCGATCTCATCGCCAAAAAACTCCAGCCGCACCGGACGCGAGCTTTCCGCCGGAAACACATCAAAGATTCCGCCGCGCACCGAATATTCGCCCGTCATCTCCACCGGTTCCCGCTTCTGGTATCCGAGGCTCTCCAAATGCTGCGTCAGATCTTCAAGCGGTATCTCATCTCCGATCCGCAGCCCGAGCGCAAGCTGCCGGTAAAATGGCGCTCCCTCTGTTCTGAGCAGTGCGGAAGCTATCGGCGCGATTGTAATCGGGATCTTCTGCGTCGCCAAACGCCACAAGCCCACCGCGCGTGTCTCTGCAATCTCGTTATGCGGCGAAAGGCGCTGGTGCGGCAGTACGTCGAGCGATGGAATCAACTGCGGCTGCGGCAGATCCCGCCCTTCAAAGAAAATGTCGAAGAAGACCTGGGCCGATTCCAGCAGCGTTTCCGCTTGTTTGTTGCCGTCCACCAGCACCAGGACAGGCTTTTCGGTCGCTTGATAGAGCAAGACCAGGTAAAGCGCTTTCGCGGCACTCACCAGGCCCGAAACTGCGAACGGGCCGCGTTCCCCCCGCGTCAGTGCCTGTAGCAGCACCTGAAACTCACGCTGGCGCGCTGCCGATTGAAATAAATCTCGTGTTGCCGGGTGAATCACGTCAAAATCTTAGCCGCAATGTCCGTGGTCGAGAAGCCAGGCTCCAAAGGCAGCGCATGTACGGTGCCGCCCGCCGCCTCCACCTCTTCTCGGCCGGCAATGAAGTGCGCCCAGTCCGCGCCTTTCACGAGTACGTCGGGCAGCAGAGCGGCAATCAACTCCCGCGGCGTGTCCTCATCGAAAAACGTCACCGCATCTACCGCTTCCAGATGCAGCGCCAGTTGCGCCCGCGTCTCCTGATCGAAAAACGGCCGCGACGGCCCCTTCAACCTCTGGACGCTCGCATCCGTATTCAAGGCCAGAATCAGCACATCGCCGAGCGAGCGCGCCCTCTCGAGCAAGCGGATGTGCCCCGGGTGCAAAATATCGTAGCAGCCATTCGTAAAGACAACAGTTTGCCCAAGCGCCTTCCATCGTTGACGCTCCGCAATCAGCTCACCGCGGCTCCAGAGCTTCGCCATCCCCTCTTAGTTTAGGCGACCGCGGCCCAACTGCCCGGGAAAATAAACCCGCTCACCCCGCGGCGGCCTCACGAGCTAAGATAATAAGAACGCTATGCCTAGCGGGCGTAGTATCACCATGGCCAAACCGAATTCCGCCCAAACCGCACTTGACTTACTTGTACTGACAATTCTCGACCGCCGCGGCCCGCTCCACGGCTATGGAATCGCAACTGCCATTGAAGACCTCTCCCAGGAGGCCCTGCGCATCGAGGAGGGCTCTCTCTACCCGGCGTTACATCGCATGGAAGAAGCCGGGTGGATCGCAGCCGAATGGCAGATGAGCGAGACCAAACGCCGCGCGCGCTTTTATCGCGTCACCAAGGCTGGAAAGAAACAGTGTCTATCCGAATCGGAACGCTGGACAAGTTTCTCCGCCGGCGTTTCACGGGTACTGCGGCACGCCTAGAAAGAGGTCCCTATGTCCTGGTTTTCAAAACTGATCAACTCCCTAAACCCGCGCCGATTAGATGAAGATCTTGCCGACGAAATGCGGGATCACCTGGACCGGCGCGCTGCCGCTCTAAACGAAAAAGGCGTGCAAGATGATGAAGCCCGGCGTCAAGCCCAACTGCGTTTCGGAAACACAACGCGCTTACGCGAAGAGAGCCGCGATTTTCGTTTGTGGACCGGTCTCGAAAGCGCGCTGCAGGACATCCGCTACGCGTGGCGTGGCATGCGCAAAGGGCCTGCATTCACAATTACGGCAGTGTTATCGCTAGCCTTGGCAATTGGCGTAAACACCGCCGTTTATTCCATCGTTGACGCAGCCATTCTACGGCCCTTGCCTGTTTTTAAGCCTGATCAGTTGTTCACGCTCTCCTGGCCTGACATTCACGACCCGGGCTCGCCGGCCGGCCAGGAGCGCGATTCGTTCAGTTACCCGGAGTATCTACGCTTTGCCGCGGCCACTAAGTCCACGGCGCGTTTGGCCCTCTTCAGTTCACCAAGTCGAATAGAAGCGCAAGGCCCGAATCCGAACGCCCCGATCGAGAAGATCAATCAAGCCTACGTGTCCGGAGAAGCTTTCGACCTGCTCGGCATTCCTCCCGCACTCGGGCGTCTCTTCACGGAGGAAGAAGACCGCATCCCTCCCCGCCAAGCGGTCGCTGTCCTCAGTTACGAGTATTGGCATCGACGCTTTCAGTCGAAATCCGCCGTCCTCGGACGAAGTCTCACGCTTTCCGGCAAACAGTTTCAAATAATCGGCGTTACACGCAAAGGCTTTTTCGGAGTTGACCCCGGCAAGTTCGTAGACGTATGGCTGCCGGGCTCGCAATACGAAGCCCGAGCGCTGAGCGAGCCGGGTTGGCATTGGTTCCAGATTCTCGGCCGTTTCGCGCCCGGCATCTCGCCCGAACGAGTACAAGCCCAGCTTCAGCCGGCTTTCCACGATTTCCAAGTGGATTCTGTAAAACAAATGCCGACCATGCCGTCCGCTATCCGTCAACAATTTTTGCAAAGCAAAATCCGCGTGCGTTCTGCCGCGGCAGGCGTGTCTGGTTTCCGAAATACATTTTCGCGATCGTTGTGGATCGTATTCGGCGTGGCGATTGGCATCTTGCTGATCGCTTGTTCCAACATCGCCAGCCTTCTCTTGGCACGTGCGACAGCCCGTTCAACCGAGATGGCCATGCGAGTCTCGCTAGGCGCGGCAAGAATCCGCCTGGTCCGCCAAATGCTAACCGAAAGTCTGCTCCTTTCTCTTATGGCCGGCGGATTCGGCTGGCTGCTCGCACGTATGATCGCGCCTTTGCTAATAAATCTGCTGTCCAAGCAAAGCGATCCGGTTCAGTTCATTCTGGCCATCGATACGCGCGTACTCTTTTTCTGCATCGGAGTGTCCACACTCTCGGCAATTTTGTTCGGCCTGGCCCCGGCGTGGCAAGCCTCAAGCGCGCAGCCGATGCTTTCGTTACGCGCTTCCGCCGGTCAAGCAGCCAAGCTTAGCCTCGGAAAGCTATTCGTGACCATTCAAGTAGCGTGTGCATTCTGCCTGGTTATGGTGGGCGCCGCTTTTCTGTTCAGTCTCGGCAACCTGCTGCGCGTCAATCCCGGCTTCGACGCGCGGAACGTCGCGGTGCTGAATCTCGGTTTCGAAACCCAAAGATCTGACGATCCGGTTGCCTGGGTCCAGGAGCATCCCGGCGAAGAAGCGCGGCTCCGTAGTTTAATGTTTCAGCTCCAAAGTCGAATAGCCAGCCAATCCGGCGTTCAGGCGGCGGCACTCGCGGCCTGGCCCATTTTCGAAGGCGGGGGCTGGTCGCAGCAAGTCATCATACCCGGAAAGGGCCCCTCCCAGCGCGAAGAGATTCTTTACCGTGTTTCTCCCGGCTACTTCGCCGCGCTCCAAACTCCGTTGATCGCCGGACGCGGATTCAGAGCACAAGACAGCAATGCGCAGCCGCTGACACCGGCTATCGTGAACGAAGCATTCGCGCGAAAGTACTTCAACAGCCTGAATATCCTGGGGCGCGAGTTTAGCTATCGTTTCGGCAAGTCATTCCGGCGCGAGACGATCGTCGGCGTGGCATCCGACGCGCACTACTACGATTTGCGCACAAGTGCGGACCCGATCGTCTATCTTCCCATCGAAGGCAGCAACTCGTTCACCATGTACGTGCGCTCCCCGCTCCGATTAGGACAAGTTATGCGCTTAGTAAATCGCGAAGCCCAGGCGATTGGCCCGGGAATGCGCATCCACGAAATCACGAACCTCGAAACCATTGTGGGAAATACCCTGATGCGCGAAAAACTCCTCGCGGGCGTCGGCGGCACTTTCGCCTTCTTCGGTCTTCTGCTCGCCTCCATTGGCTTGTTTGGGCTCTTAAATTATTCCGTCGGACGGCGCACTAAGGAGATTGGCATTCGAGCAGCACTCGGTGCGCGACGCGCCGAAATTATTTTCCTGATCCTGAAAGACGCGAGCGGAATGATGGGTGGAGGACTAGCCATCGGCCTCGCGGGCGCGCTCGCCGTCATGACCCTGCTTAGATCTCTGCTCTTTGGTATTCGCACAGCCGATCCATTCGTCGTGGGCACGGCAATAGCGCTCTTCCTCGTGACAGGCGCGGCCGCCGTCTGTTTGCCCGCTCGCCGCGCTGCCACAATTGACCCGATGTCCGCCCTGCGAGAAGAATAAGTCCACGCGAACTCGCTATCGTAAAAGCAGGAGACCGCGCTTGAGCAATCCCAAAGTGGCTGACCTTCGAGCTGACCTGCAGCACTCCACCAGCCCGGACATGCAACGGCGGCGCGCCATCATAGGTCTATCTTTGTTTGGCATGGCGAACATGGCAATCGTCAGCCTCTTGCAAACAGGAATTGTGAAGCACCTTCCCGATCCGCCTTCGGCTAGCTTCGATTCGGATAAGGTCAATTCGTCGGACACCGCCTACCAGTTAGGCACGCCCGATGGAACACTGAGCCTCGCCGGACTCGCCATGAACCTGCCCATTGCTGGTTTCGGCGATGATTCTCGAGCGGAAAGCATCCCCTACGTTCCAATCGCCGCCAGCCTGAAATCGGGCGTGGAAGCCATTGCGGCGGGTTGGTACTTCTACCAAATGCCCGCAAAGGAAAAGAAGTGGTGCGCTTACTGCATTGGCGGAGCCATCGCGAACGCCGCGATTTTTGCCTTGACCGTCCCTGAAGCCCTGAAAGCTCTCAAATGTCTTCGCGCGAAATGAACTTCAGCTCCACATTGCGCACTCATGGCATCCCTTTTCTTGAGCGCGTCTCCGTCGAGACGCTTCAAATCAACGTAGGAAAAGTTTGCAATCAAGCCTGCCATCACTGCCATGTCGATGCGGGTCCGAAACGGACCGAGAGCATGACGCAGCAAACCGCGGATCGCGTCCTGCATCTGCTCGCAAACACGCCCGAAGTCGAAACCGTCGATATCACCGGAGGCGCGCCTGAGTTAAACCCGAACTTCCGCGCTCTGGTGCAAAAAAGCCGGTGCCTTCGCAAACGAGTGATCGACCGCTGCAATCTCACCATCCTGCTCGAACCCGGCTTCGAAGATTTAGCGGAATTTCTTCGCGGACACGAAGTGGACATAGTCGCCAGCCTTCCCTGCTACACTGCCGGGAACGTAGATAAGCAACGGGGCCGCGGCGTGTTCGAGCGCAGCATTCGCGCACTTCAGCTTCTTAACCGCTTGGGCTACGGCCAGCCCGGCTCTGCCCTGCGCCTCGATCTCGTGTTCAATCCCGTTGGCGCGTCTCTGCCTCCTCCGCAGCAAGCCCTGGAAGCCGATTACAAACTCCATCTGCGAAATGAGTTTGGAATCGAATTTCACCATCTCCTGACCATCACCAACATGCCGATCCGCCGGTTCTCCGCTTACCTCGTGCAGATCGGAAAACAGGACGAATACCGCCGACTCCTAATCAACAATTTCAACCCCGCAACCGTAGAACACACCATGTGCCGCCGCCTGATCAGCGTTTCATGGGACGGCTGCCTCTACGATTGCGACTTCAACCAGATGTTGGAACTACCCAGCCCAGGTCGCTATTCCGTGTGGAACATCGAGTCATTCCGTCCACTTGCTCGCGATCCAATTCAGCTCGGCGATCACTGCTTCGGTTGTACCGCGGGCGCCGGATCGAGCTGCGGCGGTCAATTGCAATAATCGCTTCCCCACCCGCAAAGCAGGAATCGTTCGTAATTAAAATCGATCGTCCCCACATCCGTCCGCTACCGTAAAAGAAGATTTTGACCGAAATCCCTGTTTGCATTTTCGCGAAGCCTCCAGTTGCGGGCCGTGTCAAGACTCGCCTTGCGCGTTTTATTGGTGAGATTGAAGCCGCCCGCCTGGCGTCAGCCATGTTGTGCGACGTGTGGTCGACTGTCCGGAAAGCAAAGGGAGTCATCCCGATCCTCGCCGCTTCTGAACCCGGATCCTTTCCAATCCATGTCCCCGCCGAAAGTATTTGGCTGCAGGATGTAGGCGATCTCGGCTGTCGAATCGAAAACATCTTGCGCCGTGGACTAGCGGCCGCCCCCGCAGCCATCGCGCTCGGTGCGGATTCCCCTCTGCTCACCGCCGCCCATCTCGACGAGGCCGTCGAATGTCTCAGCGCGCACCATGCTGTTCTCGGGCCCGCTGATGACGGCGGCTTCTACCTGCTGGGATTGCACCATTGTCCGGCAGGTCTTCTCGCCGGTCTGCCCTGGAGTTGTCAGCATACCTGTGAACAAACTGCACAGCGCCTGCACTCGAACGGAATGACAGTAGCGAAATTGAACTGCTTATTAGATGTGGACACGGCTTCGGAGCTCAAGCAGTTACAAGATCTCTTGCACGATTTGCCCCCGGAAGTCGCGCCGCAAACTCGGCGATGGTTTGCCGAATCCCCATGGTCAGCATCATAGTCCCGGCACTCAACGAAGCTTCGCAGATTCGCGAAACTGTTTTGTCGTTGCAATCGCTCGAAGGCGAAATTGAAATTCTTATTGTCGATGGCGGCAGCCATGACGAAACGGCCGCCATTGCACGATCATTAGGCGTCACTGTGCTCGTGAGCGCTCCCGGCCGCGGTATTCAGCAACATGCCGGTGCGCTTCAATCGCAAGGCGAAATCCTCTGGTTTGTACATGCAGACACAATCCCACCACCGCACGCAACCAGCGACATTGCGTCTGCCCTGTGCGACCCCTCCGTAGCAGGCGGCAATTTCGGCCTTACCTTCGATGGCACGTCTCGCGCAGCCCGCCAGCTTACTGCGATCTATCCCGCCTTGCGTTGGCTCAAGCTCTGTTACGGCGACTCCGGCATCTTCATCCGCCGCAGCGTCTATGAAGCGATCGGCGGTTTCCGGCCGTTTGCCTTGTTTGAAGATCTGGACTTGTTGAAGCGCCTGCAGCGCCGCGGCCGTTTCGTGCATCTTTCCACCCGCATCATCACTTCCTCGCGCCGCTTCGAGAAGAAAAACTTTGCCTTGATGTGGACGCATTGGACGGTACTGCAGGTCTTGTATTGGGGGGGCGTTTCTCCAAATCTGTTGGCGCGCTGGTATCGCCATGCACGCCGCATCACCGGCTAACGAAGTGCATCGAACGATTGCCGCACCGGTACCCCGCTGTATGCCGGCGGTTTTCCTTCCACGCGAAAGGGTAACGCGAGTGCCTGCCTGACCGTATCCTGCGATTCCTCAAACCCCGCAACGCCCAACCGCAAGGAATCCTGCGATGGCTCAGTCCGTAGAGTCGCGTGTAGCAGGTCCCAAACACTCAGGCCGCTAGACCAGTTCGAATTCACTTCGTCCGGCGCGATCGAGTGATGAATTCCATGCAGCCGGGGCGTCACTAGGATCCGGGCCACGCGTCGCTCCCACCGTAGCGGCAACCGAACGTTCGAATGATGAAAAAGAATGCAGATAAACAGAAAAACTTGCCAGACGGCCACCGTCATGGGCGTGGGTCCGATAACAAGAATCTGCGCTGCGCGAAACAACACAGAAATTGCAATCTCGCCGAAATGAAAGCGAAGTGCCGTCGTAGCGTCCATTTCTTGATCTAAATGATGAACCTGATGGAAACGCCACAGAACCGGAACGCGGTGTGTCAGGAAGTGCCACCAGTAGAGCGTGTAATCCAGCAGCAGAACACCCGCAAGCCCGGCAGCTATTGGCGGCAAACCCGAAACCCGCAGGAGACCCAACCCTTTGCTTTGCGCAATTTCAGAGAGCCGGAATGCCACCGGCATTTCCAACACTTGCATCACTGCGCCGGCCGGCACTGCAATCAGGAGGTTGCGCCAGTCCCTCCGCACTTTGCTCCGGCGAACGCTGCGTAACGGGCGCCGCACCTCAAACCAGACAAGACCGGCAAGCCAGGTCCCGACAAGAATACCGCGAATAAGATTGGGAATCGGCCTAACCATTGCGAGTCAAATGATACAGGATGAATGTTCCTGACGAAACTTTTCACGAAAATACCTGAACGTTAAGAACCGTGCCCCGGTCTTAGCTAATGTACGTTTCGCATGAATGTGGAGATTGTTTCCGGCACAACAGCCGGTGATTGGTGCGGTCTGCGGGAGCGCGAGGTGACCCTTGAACACCACGCGCAGTTTGCTTTGCTCGTCAGCCGGCAGTCGCGCTTTGTGTTCCGCATCGGCTACCTGGTCCTACGGAATGCGGAGGACGCCGAAGACGTGGTTCAGGAAACCTTTTTCAAGCTCTTTCGAACCGGAGCCTGGAAACAGATGCAGGACGAAAAGGCGTATTTGGCGCGCATGGCCTGGCGCATAGCCACAAGCAAGTTCCAGGCCAAGCGTTTCCATCCGCAGGCTGAGCCGCTTGATTTTACGTCTGCGGAGATCAGCCCCGAACGCGCAGCAATCGACACGGAGCGCAGCCAAACGATTCACCGTCTCATCGACGCCCTGCCGGAAAAGTTGCGGAGGCCCCTTGCATTATCTTCGATTGAAGAACTGACCGCGCCCGAGATCGCCGCTCTTATGGATGTGCCGGAGGGTACAGTGCGGCGCCTCTTGATGGAAGCGCGTGCGCTGGTAAAGGAAAAAATGGCGCGCCTGGAGGAACGCAAGCGTGTCTGAACCGCAGGAAGATCGTTTGGACGAGGCGCTCGACCGGGCGCTGGCGACCTACAGGCAACCGCCCGAGAGAGTCGGATTTGACGGCCGGATACTGGCGCGCGTGGCCGAGCGGATGGACCGTGCGCGGCGTTTGCGAAGAGGCTTGTGGTTCTGTGCGGCCGCAACCGCTGCCGTAATCCTCTGTCTGTTCTGCTGGCCGACCCGCAAGGCCGCAATACGAACTTGGCCCGCAAGCACAGTGAAACTGAAAACAAATTTGCTGATCGCGCCGCTCGCTCCGGCGCGCGATTTAGAGCT
Organism: Terriglobia bacterium; assembly: GCA_963767485.1. GTDB lineage: Bacteria > Acidobacteriota > Terriglobia > Bryobacterales > Bryobacteraceae > Bog-105. The sequence continues at coordinate 282,815 of CAVYDZ010000012.1, forward strand.
TGTCCTCCGGCATGTAACCCGCCGAAGGGCGCCCCGCATCGGGACAGTACAAAAATTGGCCCAATTTCCAAGCCCGGTGCGCATGGGCGCCGAGGAGCGGGCTCTGCTGCGGCTTGCCACCGGTGACCCGAAGAATATTCCACCCGAACTTACTCATCCCGGCCGCCCGGTTGAACCCATTCAAATCAGCGAAATTGTGATCAAACCGCTTCAATAACTTCGAACACACAGGAAGGAAAAGAGATGCTGAAAGCAATAATTGTGTTGACCTTAGCTGGGCTGATCAGCCCCTCCGCCTTGGCCCAAAGTAATCCGGACCCGGCCGTCACCAACACCGTGAAGAGGTTTTACCAGCTTGATTTTCTGGCGCAGGAACTGGAGAGCGGGCGCGTAATCAACAGCCGCTCTTATTCCATGATTCTGAACAGCGACACGAAACGGAGCTCCATCCGGGCGGGCGAAAAAGTTCCCTTTGCCAGTTCCAGCGGAACAACCACTCAGTATCAGCAGATCGATGTCGGAGTCAACATCGATTGCCGCGAATTGCAGGAATTGGGAGACCGTGTCGCGCTTATGGTCCACGCGGAGATCAGCAGTGTGATCGAAAACCGCGGCGAAACGAGTTCTCCTCAATCGTTGCCCATCATTCGGAACAATAGCTGGGAGTCAACGGTCCTGGTCCCTCTGAAACAGCCGACCGTGATATTCTCTTCCGACGATCCCGCCTCCAAGCGAACCATGCAACTGAAGTTGACTGTCGTGCCAGTGCACTGAGCTCTTCGCCGGGCAGGCGGCGGTCTCAAATCCGCCATAACTTTCAGCGCGAAGTTAGCTTTGACCACCCCTGCTAATGTGCATCCGAGCTAGCCGCCGGCTCCGGTCCATCACTGCTGCCCGGGCTAAATTCGGGTGTCACGCCCAGGTTGTAAAACAGGAACGAGTAATCGTCAGTAGTCTGCTCCAGGTGCTTCGTCGTACTGCTTGGCCCATGCCCTGAATTTGTATCGATGCGAATCAACACGGGCCGGTCCGGCGCTACGTTCGCCTGCAGCGCCGCCGCATATTTAAAGGAGTGCCCCGGAATAACTCGATCGTCATGATCGGCGGTCGTCACAAGAATTGCCGGATATCTCACGCCCTTCTTGACGTTATGTACCGGCGAATAAGCTAGCAAATTCTTAAACTCCGCAGGGTCGTCGCTCGATCCATAATCGGCGATCCAATTCCATCCAATCGTGAACTTCTGAAACCGCAGCATGTCCATTACCCCGGCATGTGCAATCGCCGCCCGAAATAATTCCGGACGCTGGTTCACCACTGCTCCTACCAACAGGCCGCCGTTTGATGCCCCGTAAATTCCCAGCTTCTCTTTCGACGTGTATTGATTCTGAATCAGCCACTCCGCCGCACTGATGAAATCATCGAACACGTTCTGCTTTTGAAGACGCATGCCGGCCTGATGCCACTTCTCCCCATACTCGCCGCCGCCTCGGATATTCGCCGATGCGTAGACTACCCCTTGCTCAAGAAGCGCCATTCCCACTGCCGAAAAGCTGGGAGAAGTCACGATGTCGAAGCCGCCGTACCCATACAGTAAAACCGGATTCTTACCGTTCAACTGTAATCCCTTCTTGTAGGCCAGGAACATCGGTACACGCGTTCCATCCTTGCTTCGATAGAACACTTCTTTGCTTTCGAAGCGCTCAGAGTCGAACCCCGGAAGTTGCGGTGCGCGATACACGCTGTTCCTCCCCGAACGAACGTCATATTCGTAAATCGTTTCCGGAACAGTCAGCGCGCTAAATTCGTAAAACAGCAGCGGGCTCTCGGGATTTCCAGTTACATCCTTAACCACTCCTTTAGTGCCGAGTGGTATCTCCCCGGTAACTTTTCCCGCTATGTCATATACAAGCACCCGCGACGCCACATCCTCGGAATATTCCGCCACTAACTTGCCGCCGGCAAACGTCACGTCGTTCAGCGGCTGCGGCTTCTCGCCAATCACCTCGCTCCACTTGCGAGTTTTCGGATCGTACAGCGCCACCCGGCTATTCGGCGCTTTCGCATTTGTCTCAATAAGAAACTTTCCGTCCGTGTCTCCCACCGGCGAGTATCTGTCATCGGATATCTTGTCCACAATCGGCGTGAAACCAGTGCCAAGTCGTGTAAGATCGCTATAATACAGCGCGTTCCCATCCTTTCCCTTGCCTCGCTCGGAAATATCTAGGAAGGCATAGCGCTCATCCTCGGTGGTCGTAATCGTGTTGAAGCGTTGTGGGTGCGCCTTGTCTTCGTAAATCAATCGATCTGCGCTCTGCGCTGTGCCGGTGCGGTGAAAATAGACCATTTGATCTACGTTTTTCGACGACAACTCTTGTCCCGCATGCGGCGCCGGGTACCGGCTGTAAAAGAACCCATCGCCTGCCCATGCCAGGTTGCTTACTTTCAGCCATTGCAATCTGTCCGGCAGCACTTTCCCGGTTGCAACTTCAAGTACATGTCCCTCCTGCCAGTCCGATCCGCCCGTCGAGATTGTGTAGGCGGCATACGCGCCATTTTTAGAAACAGCAAATTCTGCCAGGCGCGATGTGCCGTCTTTCGAAAACGTATTCGGGTCGAGAAGCAGTTTCGGTGCTCCGTTCAGTCCGTGCTGCACATACACGACGTTCTGATTTTGCAGGCCATCGTTCTTGCGGAAGAAGTAATACCCTCCCCGCAGAAATGGAGGCGTGTAGCGTACGTAGTTTTGCAACTGATCCAGCCGCTCCCGCAGTTTCTGCCGGAACGGAATTTGGCTCAGATACTGTGATGTAACGCGGTTCTCGGCCTTTACCCAGGCGAGCGTTTCCGGAGATCGGTCGTCTTCGAGCCACCGGTAAGGGTCGGCCACACGCGTTCCGTGATAATCATCCACCTGGTCCGATTTCCGCGTAACCGGGTAAGGCAGGTGTTGCGACTGCGCATAAGTGCTGCCAGCCGCCAATAACAGGCATAAGGCAAAATTGATTTTCATGCGGCCCTCGTATAAGTGCCGTTAGAATACCACTCTGCTCCACTCACTGTGAGACACGCAGCAGACAATCACCTGTAACGGCCGCGGACGAGATGCGCACCGGCGAGAAATAAAGTTAGTAACTGTTTGCCGTCGCCGTCCGTCGCTGAAACAATCTCTTGAGTGATTGCGCCACCCACCGGAACAAAAGCACCGAAATCAGCACGCCTATCAATACAACCCCAATCAAAATGATCGGGTGCACCGCCATCAGCAGCGTCCCGCCCACGGTGAACGCATCTCCCACCAGGCTTAGCAACACATTTGAAAACGGCTCTGGAGAAACATTGGCGGCCAGGCGCGTCGCCGTTTTCGTGCCGTGCGAGCTGAGCGCAATCCCGCCTCCAATCAACAGAGCAATCACACGCACCGTTGGGTCAAAGTGGGCAAACGCAGTCGCCGCCAGTATCGCGCCTGCCGGCACGCGAATGAACGTATGCACCAAGTCCCAAACGGAATCGACAGCCGGGATCTTATCGGCAATAAACTGGATGGCATACATCGCGCCCGCCACCGCCAGCACCCACGTGTGCCCCAGATAACTGAGGTCGCCCGGCAGATGCGCCACATGCAAACGCTGCAAAATGCCCAGCGTGAGTACCGTGACATACAGGTTGATGCCCGACAGCCACGCCGAGCCCATGGCGAACCCCAGTGTACTCAGATCCATACTCGATCTTCATTATCAGCCTTGCCGCGCCGCGCTGCTGAAGCTTTGCACTGGCCAGCATCCGCCGCTGCGCAGCAAGTCCGTGGCCGCCTCGCCACTGATCGCACCCGAAAAATAGGATCCCTGCGCGTTGGTACACTGTGCATCGCGCAGATGCTCGCATTGCTCCCACGTTTCCACCAGCTCGGCAGTTACGTCCAGCTTTAATTGTCTGGCGAGCGCGATAATCGAATCCACAATCTCCGGCTTCCCTTCCTGAATCCGCTTCACAAACGAGCCGTCAATCTTAAGAATCGAGATGGGCAAATCCTGCAATCGCCCCAGCGATGAGTGCCCTTTCCCGAAATCGTCGATCGCGAGGCGTATGCCAAACGCACAAAAGTCTTCTAATTTTGCCGCCGCAAACGCGTCGTTCTCGAGAATCATGTTCTCCGTGAGCTCCAGAATCAGCGAGCTGCCGTCCAGCTCATTTTGCTGAAGTATGTGCCGGACCTGATGCACCAGGTGAGGGTTCGTGAATTGCTTGGTGGCGAGATTCACGCTGATCGTAAGGTCTTCAATAGCCGGAAATTCCCGGCGCCATGCGCGCAATTGCTGGCAGCCGGTTTGCAGCGCCCATTGCCCGAGTTCGTCTATCAGCCCCGATTCTTCGGCCGCGCTCAGAAACTCGCTCGGCAGCAGAATCCCGCGCACCGGATGCCGCCATCGCAGCAGAGCTTCAAAGCCCTTGATCACGCCCGTTGCGAGCGAGACAATCGGCTGATAGTACAACCGGAAACTCCCATTCGCCAGGCTCTTGCGCAGCTCCGATTCCAGTTGCAGCACCTGCATGTTTCGCTCGTCCAGTGCCGATTCGAACATCTCGTAGCGGCCCCGCCCGCGCGCTTTTGCTCGATACATCGCGATATCGGCGTGGCGCAATATCTCCTCCGGATACACCGCTCCGGACGCCACCGCTATCCCGATACTCGCATTCACCACAAACGAATGCGAGTCCAATTCGAAGGCGAACGAGAGCGCGTGAAGGATACGTTCCGCGGCTTCGATCGCTGCCGCCTCCCCAGCCACATCTTCCAGCAGCACCGTAAATTCGTCTCCGCCGAATCGCGCCGCAAGCTCACCGGGCCGTAGTGCCGCCTCGATTCGTTTCGCTAAAGCCCGCAATACTTTGTCGCCCGATGCGTGCCCAAGGCTGTCGTTGATCACCTTGAACCGGTCGAGATCCAGAAACAGAACTGCGATCTTATTCTGTTCGGAAGCCGTTTCAATCGCCCGCTCCAGGCGCTGCCGGAAAAACTGGCGGTTTCTTAACCCGGTCAGTCCATCGTGCAGTGCGTCATAGGCGAGTTGTTGTTCCGCCTGCCGGTATGCCGTAACGTCCGACATTCCTCCGATCATTCGCACCGGCCGCCCCGCGTGCGTGGTAACAACTTTGCCCCGATCCGCAATCAGCGCATAGCTGCCGTTCAGCCTCCGGAACCGGTACTCTGCTTCCCATCGCTCTTCGCTACCGTCCAGCGCCCGCTGCAAACTGGCCCAGACGTTATCGCTGTCGTCCGGATGCACATGGGCCCGCCACCACCCTATCCAGGGCTCGATCTCTTCCACTTGCGGCCCAAACACACCCGCCAGATTCCCGCTCCGGTTCACCCGCCCCGATTCGATATTCCAGTCCCAGATGCAATCGATCGTCGCCGCCGTGACCAACTTCAAATCCTGCTCCGAATCCTTCAGTTCGCGGTTCGCACGCAGACTTACCGCGAGTAAAAGAGTCAGTGCGCCGATCGCCGCGTATAACACCAATGGACCAGCGGGGCCCCCGATGTATCTCAATGCGATAACCGCTCCTGCAACTCCCAGAGCCGCCAAGCCTAATCCAACGACATAGCCCCACCATTTTGGCTTCAATTGCACGTTTTCACTTCGTTTGAAAACAGAGGAGCTGAGCAGTCCCCCGACCTCCCCCAGCTCTCCGACCCTTCTAAGCTCCGGCCCAGCCGCCGGTTAGTCTTCCCCGCCCTCGAACGACAGCGGATATCTTAAGAGACTAAGCCTATCAGCTTCCTGCCACGCAGAGAAACCATGCTCGCCCTGATCCTGATCACAGCAAATAGCATTCATGAAGCAGAGTTGCTCGTTCTCCTGCTTGCTCGCATTCGTCATCGTCTTCGCGCTGATTGCCCGAAAGCTCGATACACCTTACCCGATCGTGCTCGTCATCGCCGGACTCGGACTTGGTTTCGTGCCCGGCGTTCCGCAAATCACTCTCAATCCCGACTTGATCTTCCTCCTCGTCTTACCCCCTCTGCTCTACGCCGCTGCCTGGAATACCTCCTGGCGTGAGTTTCGCTTCAACCTCATCAGCATCGCCATGTTGGCGTTCGGACTGGTCGGCTTCACCGTCCTCGGCGTATCCTTTCTCGCGCCCCTTGTCTTTCCGGGCTTCGATTGGCGCTTAGGCTTCGTGCTCGGCGCAATCGTGTCGACCACCGACGCCATCGCCGCCATGAGCATCGCGAAACGCGTCGGATTGCCCCGTCAAATCACCGACCTCCTTGAAGGGGAAAGTCTGCTCAACGACGCCACCGGCCTCCTCGCACTCGAATTCGGCGTTTCGCTCGTGGTCTACGGACAAATTCCCACCATCGGCGGCGGCCTCCTGCGGCTCGCCTGGCTCACCTTCGGCGGTCTCGCGGTCGGCCTGGTCATTGGCTTCTGTATAGACCGCATCGAGCGCCGCCTCGAATATGGCTCCATCGAGATCATGCTCGGTCTTCTCGTTCCCTATGGCGCCTATCTGGCCGCCGAGGCCGCTCATGCCTCCGGAGTACTCGCGGTTGTTGCCTGCGGCCTCTTCCTCAGCCGCAAGAGCGCCGAATTCTTCTCGCCCAGGGTCCGCTTGCAGACTGCCGCTGTTTGGGAATCGCTCAGCTTCGCCCTGAACGGACTCACCTTTATCCTCATCGGCCTGCAACTACCCGTCATCTGGACTGCCATCGGCGGTTATGCCGGCTGGCGAAAAATATTGCTCGACGGCCTCATCTTCAGCCTCTTGCTCGTGCTCCTCCGCATGCTATGGGTCTTCCCCGGCGCTTACCTGGCTAGCTTCTTCCGCCATCACTTGCTCCAGGAACATACGCCCGTTCCTTCTCCACCCGAGATATTCCTCGTCGGCTGGACCGGTATGCGCGGCGTCATCGCGCTCGCCGCTGCCTTGTCGCTGCCCTCCTTGCTCGCCAATGGTAAGCCCTTTCCGCAGCGCACGTTCTTGATCTATCTATGTTTTAGCGTGATTCTGTTCTCGCTTGTCTTTCAAGGACTTACGCTGCCTAAGCTCATCCAACTCTTGGGGCTGGGCGGACATCACGCCGGCGCAGACCACGAAGAAAAACAAGCCCGCCGCGCCATCCTCGAGGCGGCCCTCTCTCACCTTCAACACGCTCGCCCTCACGATCATTCCGATACCGCTCGCATCTACGACCATCTGGCCACTCATTACCGCGCCCGCCTCGATGACCTGATGGATGCCGCCGACGAGGATCGCCTCGTCTCGAGCGCCGATTCCCAGCGTTACCAAAACTTACACCAGGAATTGCTTAGCGTCGAACGCCAAACCGCCCTCTCCCTGCGCCGCTCTGGCAAAGTGAGCGATGAAATCTGGCGCAAGCTCGAGCATGAAATCGATCTCGCTCAGCTCAAAACCGCCCCTTCCGCCCACCCTTGAACTCCTAACTTTTCCCCATAGAGTCATAAAGCGGACACATAGATATAAGCAGGACATCCAAAATTTCTCTTGCTGATTAAATTAGTAAATGCTAATATCTCCGCTATAGAACTTTTGCTGTACCTGAGAAAGATCGCCACCAAGACGAACGACATTGGTGATCTCTCACATTCCAAATAGCTGGAGTCCACCATTCGACGCTTATTCATCCTCGCCGCGGTTGCGGTGTGTCCGAACTTCGTTTTTGCGCAATCCCCCACCTTGGGCGGCTGCCCCGTTTTTCCTTCGAACAACGTGTGGAACACGCCGATCGACAAGCTTCCAGTCGATGCCAATTCCGCCACGTACGTCAATACGATTGGCCCGAGCATGCCACTGCACCCCGATTACGGAGCAGGCGGCGGCATCCCCTACAATTTCGTCCCGGGAACTCAGCCCAAAGTGGCTGTTACCTTCAATTACGGCAGCGATCCAGGGCCGTATCCTATTCCTGCAAATCCGTTAACAGAGGGCGGCAGTGACAATCATTCTCTGATCATAGATACGACCAATTGCATCCTGTACGAGCTCTTCGCTCTGCAAAAAGAATCCGACGGCTCCTGGCACGCGGGTTCCGGCGCAATCTTCAACCTAAATTCAAACGCATTACGGCCGGATGGCTGGACCTCCGCCGATGCCGCCGGGCTGCCCATCCTCCCGGGACTGGTGCGCTACGACGAAGTGATGTCCGGTCACATCAATCACGCCATTCGCTTCACCGCGCCGCAAACGCGTACCACGTATATCTGGCCCGCCCGCCACTCCGCTTCGGCGCTCACCGGCAGCCAGTATCCGCAGTTCGGGCAGCGCTTCCGCCTGAAAGCGAACTTCGATATCAGTTCTTTCCCTCAGCAGGTCCAGGTCATCCTGCAGGCTATGAAGACCTACGGCATCATCCTGGCCGATAACGGCGCCTCCTGGCACATCGCCGGCGTGGGTGACACCCGCTGGAATGACGACACAATGCACCAGATGACCAAGGTAATCGGCGCGGATTTCGAAGCTGTCGATGAATCGAGCCTCATGGTCAATTACAACTCCGGACAAGCCGCTACTCCTGGCTCTCCGGCTCCGCCGCCGCCTCCTCCTACCGGCGGGCAAATTCCAACCGGTTACGTAAATGTCGTCTCCAAAAATAGCGGGAAGTGCCTCGATATCACCGGCGGTCCTTCCGCTACCGCCAACGGCATCCTCGTCCAGCAATGGACCTGCCTGAACGGAACCAACCAGGCCTTCGAGTTCATACCAGTCACCGGCGGGTACACAATCACCGCACAGAGCAGCCAGAAACAACTCGATGTACGCGGCGGCCAGGGGGCCGTGTCCAACGGCACCCCGATTCAGCAGTGGGCCTACTGGGGCGGCAGGAACGAAATTTTCTCCGTCACTTCCACCTCCGACGGCTACTACACCATCAGTCCGCTCTCAAGCAGGTTATGCCTCAATGTTTCCGGTAACTCACAGCAAAACGGCGCGCAGATCATCCAATACTCCTGCGTCGCGACCGACAACGAGAAGTGGAGCTTCATCCCCGCCTCTTAGTTCGCCCGCCCCGAGCCGATCTTCGCGCACTTTAACAACTCCTCCAGGGAAACGACTTCGAGCACTTGCTCGTGAGTCGCTTCCAATCTGGGGGCTGCCATAATCCCGGCGTCGTATGACGCCTTCCAAAGCTCGACGCACACGCACCAGTGGTCCCCTGCTTTCAGCCCAGGGAATCCGTATTCCGGCCGCGGCGTAATCAGGTCGTTCCCGATCGAAGCCTGATGCTTCAGAAATTCATCCGTCAGCTCCACGCAAATCGTGTGCCGCCCCACATCGTCCGGTCCTGTATTGCATTTCCCGTCGCGATAAAAACCGGTGAGCGGATCGGTGCAGCAGGTTTGCAGCACGCTTCCCAAAACATTCTTGACCATCTCAGAAATTGTAGCGGGTTGGCACGGGTTCAGCCCCGTATAAACTGGTTTTTCTGACTCTCGATGATGACCGAAATAGAAACCCACGCCTTTGCCAGAGATTGGATCGCAGCTTGGAACTCTCACGATTTGGACGCGATCATGAGCCACTATGCTCCGGAGGTAGTTTTGATCTCGCCCGTAGCCGCGCGGTTGTTAGGCGATCCATCGGGAAGAGTCGTCGGCAAACAGGCCCTGCTCGCATACTTCACACGAGGGCTCCAGGCCTACCCGAATCTTTCGTTCAAGCTGCTGGAAGTGATGTCTGGCCTTTCCAGTATCGTTCTCCATTACGTGAATCAAAACAACACCAAATCCGCCGAATTTATGGAACTTGCGCCCGATGGCAAAGTGGTAAAAGTCGTGGCGCACTATAGTTGATCGCCGCGTAACCCCTCGATCGGGTTCAACGATGCCGCTCTTCGCGCTGCTACGTAAGTAGCGGCCAACGCTGCGGCCAGGATGATCGCACCCGAAATGCCGTAGGTCAGCGGATCCAGCGGCATGACGCCAAAAAGCAAAGTAGCCATCCAGGGAGACAGTGCTCGCGCTGAAATCAATCCGATCGCGCCGCCAATGCACACCAGTTTCATGACCCTGCTTCAGAAAGAGTGCTTGAATTTTCCGCGGTTCGGCGCCTACCGCGAGCCGGATACAGATCTCTCCGCGGCGCAGTGCCACCGCATAGGCAAGAACGCCATAGACTCCGATGATCGAAAGCGTCACGGCCATTGCCGCCGCGATCCCAAGCAGAACGAGCAAAAAAGACCTGCGCGCCATCGTGTGCCGGTAGAGGTCCCGCAGAGTTCCAACTTGCGCCAATGGCACGCTCGGGTCCACACTGTGGATCTTCGCTGTGATTTCTTTGAGCAGGCTTTCCGTGCCCGCGCGGCTGCTTCGTATCGCGAACGTGACACCCCGGCGCGAACCTGGAAAGTAGACCAACCCGGGAGCCGGGTGATCCACGCCGTCCTCGTAGACATTCTCGACAACCCCCACAACCGCGCTCCACGGCCCATCCGTACCGACTCGAAGTCGTTGCCCGATCGCAGCTCGCGCCGCGCCCCAGTTTTCACGAGCCATGTTTTCCGACACGATGGCCACCCGCCGATCGCTGAACAGATCATCCCAGGTGAAGTCCCGGCCCGCCATCAGCCGCGTCCCAAGCGCGGCAAATAGGCCCGGCGAAATTTGCTTGATCGTCCGGTTAGGAGGGATTTGGCCAACTGCTGTTTTCCCTTCGACAGACACCGGATTGCCGTTATGGTATTCGGATTGAAGCGGTAAAGCCGTAGCAAACGCCTCCGCCGTAACTCCCGGAATCGCGGCAAATTTCTGGAGCAGATCAGCTTGCATTTGAGCCACGCGCGCGGGCTCTCGTATCTGTGCTTCCGGGATATACAGCCGGATGGTCTGAATCTGCTCGGGATGGGTAAAGCCCGGCCTCACTGCGCTTAGGGCGATAAAGCTGTGAACCAGCAACCCCGCCCCGATCAACAACACCAAAGCGAGCGCCACCTGTGCCACCACCAGTGCATTCTGAGCCCGTAACTGCTGCCTGCTTTGGGTGGCGGATCGCGCGTTCTGCAATCTGCGGCTAAGGCCTGATTTCAAGACCGCAATCGATCCAAACAAAATGCCCGATAGTACCGAACAGGCAACCGCGAAGAAGATGCTTACGCCGTCAATCGAAATCTCCCCCGCTCTGGGCAGATCCGCCGGTCCATGAGTCACCAGCAGCCGAAGCCCCGCATACGCAAGCACCAATCCGGCAGCGCCGCCAAGAGTACCCAACGCCAGGCTCTCTACCATCAGTTGCCGCGCAATTCGCCCCCATCCAGCCCCGAGCGCCGCCCGAATCGCAAACTCATCGCGCCGGGCTTGCGCCCTTACCTGCACCAGGTTGGCAACGTTTGCGCAGACGAGCAAAAGCACCATCAGCAAAGCCCCCATCACAATTTTGAGAACAGTTCCTACATCGCCGATAACGTCCTGCTTCAACGGGTGAAGATTGGGCTTCACCTGAAGCTGCTGGAATGTTTGGCTCAGCCCGTGGCCCGTCGCCCAAATTCGCAACACGCTGCGCTATGTCCTGACTGGCTCGCGCCAGGCTGATACCGGGCTTGAGCCGCGCGATACCCGACCAATCCGCGTCTCGAGATCCTGGCGCCCCCGCAACCACGCTTTGCCCAAGGAACACGTCAGGAGCCAGATTGAGGAATGCAAAGCTTCGCGGCATTACACCGATCACTTGATACGGCACAAAGTCGATGTCGACCAGACGGCCCAGTGCGCGCGCATCGCCGCCGAACTTTTGCTGCCAATATTTGTAGGAGAGAATCACCGTTTTCTGGGCGCCCTTCGCCTCATCTGGGCTTGTGAACCAGCGGCCCAAATAGGGCTGTACGCCGAGCGCACGCAGCACGCCATGCGTCATCGCCACCGTCGTAACTTGTTCGGGATTGCCCGCGCCCGTAACCGCCGCCGCGCCGGGTGTCCACACGCCGAATTCCTCAAAGCTTCGTGCGTTCTCCTTGTAGGCGGCGTACAATTCCAGCGACAGAGGCCATTCTTTTATGACTTGGCCTGTCAACACCGCCGAATTGAAAACGCCTGTCAGCTGCTCCGGGCGCGGGTAAGGCAGCGGGCGAACCAGTACGGCATCAATAACGCTGAAAATGGCAACATTAGCGCCGATCCCCAACGCCAGCGAAAGCAGCACCGGCACGCTAAAGCCCGGCTTCGTTCGAATCATCCGGAGCGCATACCGCACGTCTCGCAAAAAATTGTCGGCCACGCTAATCCGCCTCATGTCGCGGCATTCCTCTCTGGCTTTTTCTATCGGCCCAAACTCACGGCGCGCCATCCTGCGGGCTTCGGATTCGCTCACACCAGAGGCGATGGCCTCCTTTACGAGTTGCTCGAGATGAAGGTCGATCTCGCGCTGCAGCTCGGCATCCGCCTGCGATCGCCGGAACAAGGAACGAAGGCGGTGCATCATTACGCGGCTCACTCGCATAACGTCCCTCCTACGCAGTCTTGATGAGAAGCTGGACGGCTGAAGAGAGCCGGTCCCAGCTCTTGAGTTCCCGCTCCAGTTGTTTGCGACCCTCCCGGGTAAGCGAGTAAACCTTTGCCGTGCGGCCCAGATCCGAATCCTTCCATTCCGCGTCAATCCAGCCCTGGTGCTCAAGCCGGTGCAGCGCCGGATACAACGACCCTTGGCCGACTGCCAGCACATCCCCCGAGAGCCATTGAATGCGCTTGGCAATTCCCCAGCCGTGGAGCGGTTCTCGTGCGATCGTTTTCAGAATCAGCAGGTCCAACGTTCCCTGCAGCAGGTCGGAAGGCTTTGGCATTTTCGGTAAACACCTCGAATATCGACAATATACCCCGATTATCGACAACACGCAAGCGCAGTGCCAGAAGCTATCAGTTATTCGTAGCGCAGGACGACCATCGGATCTGTTGACGCGGCGCGCTGCGCTGGAATCAGAATCGCAAGCAGCGCCGCCAAAAGAAGCACGAAGGAGGAAAGCAGGAAAGTTAGCGCATCGTGAGCCTGTACCTCGAAAAGCAGACTCGCCATAAATCGCGCCGCAACATAGGAGGCGATGAGCCCGAGACCGAGACCGAGCATCGTCAACCCCATTCCTTGGCTCAAGAACAATCGCAGAACATCGGCTCGCGTCGCACCCAGAGCCATGCGCGTTCCGATCTCATGACGGCGTTGGGAAACGAGAAAAGAAATCAGACCGTAGACTCCGATCGCGGCCAGCAGGAGTGCGCCCGCGCCGAAGATGCCGAACAGCAGAGCGTTGAAACGCGAATCGGCACTCGAATTCGCCAAAATCTCTTCCATCGATTGAAATCGACGAATCCGCTGATCCGGGTCTACTGAGGCGGCCGCGTGTCGCAAGTCTGCCGCCGCTCCCTGAGAATTACGCAAACGAATGATCCACGTGAGTCCGTTTCCGGATAGCGATTCCGCTTGCCCCAGTGGAATAAATACAGTCGGCCGGGGCGCCTGTTTCAGGGACATCTTTGTATCCGCCACAACACCGACTATTTCGCGGGGGTTGTCTTTAAGGTACTCGTGGCCCTTGTAGCGCCCAAGGACTACGTGATCGCCGAGCGGATTCGCGCCAGAGTACCAGGTGCGCGCGAGCGCCTCATTGATAAGCGCTATGGGAGGCGAGGCGGCAGTGTCCTTCTCCGAAAACGTTCGCCCTCTCATCACCGTAATACGCAGCGCCTGGAAATAGTCGTCGGTTACGGTGCGTACCTCCATGCCGCCGATGCTCTGCTCGTCATGCCCCTCGCGCTGCGCGGGCAGATTACCAAAACCCTGCAGAGGAATCACGTTCGAAGCCGCCACATCCTTCACGCCGGGAACGGCCTGCAACTTCTCGAGCATGTTCCGTACATACAGCGCGCGCTCTGTAGCGTTGTTGGCCCGCGCCGGATCGAACGGAGTTTCGAAGGTGATCACCAGATGCGGGTTGAAGCCGAGCGGCTGCCGCCCCAGCCGGTAGAGGCTCTGAATCAGCAGCCCCGCCGCGATCAGCAGCACCGTCGATAAAGCGATCTCCGTAACCATAAGCACGGAACGCCCCCGCGCGCGCACGCTGCTGGCGGTCGTGCGCCCGGTCGCTTTCAAAGTCTCGTTCACATCAACGCTGCGCGCCGCCAATAACGGAATCAGCGTAAAGGCTAGCGCAATACAGAAAGCAAGCCCAACAGCGAATCCGAGCACCGCGGCAGTGATCTGAACCGGCGCCACCACGGGTAGATGGAACGGGACAGTAGCGACCAGCCCTCTGAGAAGTATCAGGCAGAGGGCCAGGCCCGCAACCGAACCGAGCGCCGCCAGCAGAAGATTCTCTACCAGGTGCTGCATAAGCAAACGCCCGCGCCCGCAGCCCAGTGCTAAACGAACCGCAAACTCCTTCCTGCGCGCCTGGAAACGAGTAAGCAGCAATACCGCCAGATTCGCGCAGGAAATCAAAAGCACAAGGGCCGTGGCGCCGAAAAGCAGAAGCAAATTGCTCCGAACGCCGCCCACTAGCCAGTCGCGGTAGGGCAGTAGCGTTAAGCCTTGGTACTTAGGCGATTCGCCGTGCGCGCGGCGAAACTGGTTCGCCAAAACCTTCATCTCCGAGCGTGCGTTTGCCACGCTCACTCCGTCCTTCAAACGCGCTATGATCCCCGTGTTCATCCCCTGATCGCCCAGGCTGCCGGTTGGCCGGAGCGCGATCAGCGCGTCACACGGCTGCGGAAACCAGAAGGTCGCCGGGAGTACGCCCACCACCACATAACTCGATTCGTCGAGCGTAATCGCGCGTCCGAGCACTTTCGCATCCGAGTTGAACTTCCTGCGCCAAAGTGAGTGGCTCAGCATGATAGCCGCGGGTCCGCCCCGATGCGTTTCCCCCGCGTTGAATTCCCGCCCAAGCGATGGCGAGATGCCGAGCGCACGAAGAAAATCTCCCCCAACCGTCAGCGTCGTAATCCATTCGCGCCCCGCGCCCGAAAGCAAACGCTTTTCCTCCGTGCCCCGCTCTGCCGTAACAGCCGAAAATACGCGATTATGTTCTTTCAGGAACTCGTATTCCGGTATGGTCGCGTCGTCTCCCTCCCCATCCGCGCGCACCAGATGCACAATACGATCCGCGTGCGGATAAGGAAGGGAACGTAGAAATACGCCATAGACAACACTGAACATCGCTGAATTCAGACCAATACCCAGCGCCAGCGTCAGCACCGCGACTACCGCAAAACCGGGCGTTCTCAGCAGGAACCGAGCGGCATGCCGCAGATCGGCGCTGAAGCTTTCTATTCTTCCCAAACTGTTCATCGTGTACACCTCTTCGCGGATCAGAGACGGATTCCCGAATTTGCGCAGTGCCGCCCTGCGAGCTTCTTCCGGCGATAGTCGACGTGTGGCGCTTTGCGCCTCCGCTTCATGCTCCACGTATGATTCAATTTCCCGAGCTAGCTCGAGATCGTGTGCTCGACGCCGAAAGAATTTTCGCCAGCTCACGACCTCACTCCGTAGCAGGCCCAAGAACGCGCGCCACCGCATCGACCAGCAATTGCCAGCGCGTCCTTTCTTCGGTAAGACGGCGTTTGCCGGCCGGGGTCATTCTGTAATACTTCGCTTTGCGGTTGTTTTCCGACGTGCCCCAGAAAGAGGCAATCAGGCCTTGATCTTCCAGCCGGTGCAACGCAGGGTAAAGCGATCCGTGCTCAACTTGAAGCACCTCTTCAGAAGATCGTTCTATCGAGTGTGCAATCGTGTGCCCATGGGCCGGCCCAAGCAGAAGAGCCCTCAGCACAAGCATATCGAGCGTCCCCTGCAGCATGTCCCCGCGTTGTCCCATTCCAGCAACAAGCATACCAGAAGATTGTCTTCTGGAATCGACAGTGGCGCAGGCCGTCATTTTTTGTGGCCTGCGGTATTGGAGATCGCACCTATGGCGCCATCAGAGCCGCGAGCGTAGCGACCGGAGCACTACCGATATGACTGGGACGGCTTACTAGCGTCAGCTTCAATCGCAAACCGCAAAGTTTTTCCCATGCAACGTGAAGGAAATTCGGCCAGAATAGCGCTATCTAAGGTATGTTGACTGAATACATATGAGAATCGGATCGCTCTTCTCAGTGCCGAAACCGGGAAGTTTGGCGCTCCTGACCATCGGTACAGTCGCATTCCCATTCTTCCGCCAGTGGCGGACGCGCTGACGCAAACAGGAGGACGGCATGCAAGCAACAGGGAAATTAGAAGTTTTGTTTATCGCAGGCTTTGGCCCCATAGTTCGTGATGTCATAGCAAACCGCAAGCTTTACAGAGATACTCTTGGGATTCCTTTCAAAGAGGAGGCGGGTGACTATCTCCACACTGCTGCCCTCAGCGGCGCAAAACATTTCGCTCTATGGCCGCTCTCGCAGGCAGCCCAGTCGTGCTTTGGACGGGACTCTTGGCCCGACGACATACCGGTTCCGCAGGCTTGGCTTGAGTTCGACGTGGATGACGTCGAGAAAACGACAGCGGTACTTGAATCCCACGGATATCAAATGCTCCTCAAAAACAAAAGAGAACCGTGGGGTCAGACCGTCAGCAGATTCATCGATCCGCAAGGAATATTGGTTGGAATAACCTTTACTCCCGGGATGCGCGAGCAGAGATAACGCAGCTCTAGCGCCACCTCTCAAGTTTTGTCAAAAATCAGCCAGTCGCGCAGCTTGCGTTAGAAGGTAATTCCGCTCAGGGAAATTTCCTGTTTTGGCCGCAGCCGCGCGGTAGTATGTTGCCGCACCTTGCGAATCGCCTGCCATTTCCAGCAGATGTGCGCGAACGGCATCCATGCGGTGGTGTTCGGCAATTCGCCGATCTCCCGCAAGCGCGTCCAATAGGGCCAAACCTTGTTTCGGGCCGTGCACCATCGCTGCCGCAATTGCGTGATTCAGGATCACCATCGGATTTTCCGACATCCGCTTCAGCAAGTCGTACAAGACCAGTATCTGATGCCAATCCGTGTCTTCGGGGCGCAGGGCTTCGTCGTGAACAGCGGCTATCGCAGCCTGCAATTGATAGGGCCCCACCGAGCCTTTCGGCAGCACGGCCGAGAGCAGTGCTACCCCTTCTGCAATCTGCTCTCGATCCCAAAGCAACCTATTCTGCTGGGCTAGCGAAATCAATTCATCATCTGCGCCGGTTCGCGCATGCCGGCGCGCGTCGGTCAACAGCATCAGCGCTAGCAGGCCAGCGGTTTCTGTGTTTTCGGGTTGTAGTTGGAGCGCCATGCGCGTCAGACGTATCCCTTCGTGAGAGAGATCCGCGCGCCGCAGGTGTGGTCCTGACGTGGCCGTGTATCCTTCGTTGAAGATCAAATACAAGACATGCAGCACCGAACGCACACGCGCCGCACGTTCTTCCGTATTCGGCAATTGAAACGGAATGCCCGATTCCTTGATCGTTTGCTTCGCCCGGCTGATTCGCTGCGCCATCGTCGTTTCCGGAACCAGAAATGCATGGGCGATCTCAGTCGTCGTTAACCCGCCAACCGCGCGCAGTGTTAAAGCAATCGCGGAGGCAGCCATAAGTGCCGGATGGCAGCACATGAAGAGAAGAATGAGCGTATCGTCTTCCCCCGGCACAGCATCGAACGCAGCCTCGGGCGCACGCGCTTCTTCCTCCGCAGCTTCCGTCTCGCGGCGCCGGCGCGCAGATTCACTGCGGATGTAATCCGCCATCTTTCGAAATGCAACCTGCGTCAGCCACGCGCGCGGATTCTCGGGAACACCGTCGCGCGGCCATTGCATCACTGCCGCAATCGAAGCTTCTTGAACCGCATCCTCTGCCGCGGCGAAGTCACGAAATCTGCGCACCACAATTCCGAGCACCTGCGGCGTAAGTTCTCGCAACAGGTGCCCAATCGGAAGATCAAATGATTGTTCGGTCAGTGGCACAAGCCCAGTGGTCCGTCTCAGAATCTCAAATCGCCATGGCTACTGAGCACTTTCCGTAGTTCAATTGGCATGTTTGCCGGCTTCCTTGCAAATCCAGCGCTCGCTAAGACTGCGGAGCGCGAATCACAAACTGCCGCACCTCCATCGGCATATTGGTTGGTATTCCGCCGGGCCCCGGCGCAGCCGATATTCGGCCCGCAATTTCATAGGCTCGCTCGGGCGTCGCTACATCTACAATCCAGTAGCCCAGCAGAAACTCCTTGGCTTCGGGAAAAATGCCATCCGTGATGGGCATGCCCTCCCTCAAGCCGCGCACCATCTTAGCCTCATGCGGGGCTGCCAGGCTTTGTGTGGCCACGAACTCACCCGATTCTGTTAGCTCGCGGTTGATGCCGGTCAAAACCGCCATATGTGCATCAATGTCCTTCTTTGTCCAGGCCCGGTATGTATCCACACCTGCCTTTGTTCCCGACATCAACAAAATGTATTTCATGTCTAATGCTCCTTCTTGTTTCACGCTGCCTTTGGCGCGTTCATACTCTAGTCGGAGCAGTTCTTCGATTCTCGACACGCTCCCGGCAAATTCCTCGCATTCAGCCCGTCAAAATAGTTCCGCGCAAATGGTCAGTACTTCATATTTGTCAAATCCTCGATCAGCCCCGCCCCGCACGCGGCGAAAATAGCGAGGCCCGGATCTATCCATTCAGGCAGCAATCCGGCACTACTCGGCCCGCAATGCTTCGAGTGGATCGACAGACGCCGCGCGCAGAGCGGGCAACCGCGGCAGCACCGAGCGCCACCAGGATGAGCAGCACCAGTGTCCCTCCGAGCGTAACCGGATCAAACGCGGACACCCCGAACAGCATATTTTGGAGGAAGCGGATCCCAAGGACCAGCGCCGCTGCACCCAGCAGCAGCCCAACGATAACGAGTCCCATGGCATCCCAAAGAATCATCCGCAACACGCTGGCACGCTGCGCCCCCAAAGCGATGCGAACCCCAATCTCCCCCGTCCGCTGCACCACGCTCGACGACAGGAGCGCGTACAAGCCGAGAGCGCTTAGAAAGAGCGCCAGCGCCGCGAAAATGTTACTTAAAGACGTGATCAGCCGCTGGCTCCCGAGCGCAGCATCCATCTGGTCTTTCAAAGTGGGAAAAATCACTATCGGTACCGAAGGAGCAATCTCACTCAGCGCCTTCCGGTAGGCCGCGACCGCTTGCGCTTTTGTCCCCGAATTGATGAGGAAGACCAGATTGCCGGCATCCTTGACGATCGTCGGTGAGACCGGGAAGTAAATCGTGCGCGGCGGCGCCTCACGAAGGCTGGCGAACTTCGCGTCTTCGGCGATTCCGACCACGCGGCAGGAAACCGGCTCGGGAAATGCTTTCGTGTCATTACTCCGGACGTAGCGATCCAGCGCCTCCTCGTGCGGATATAGATAATTGGCCGCGGAACGATTCAAAACACAGACGTTCAATGTGCGTTCCCTCTTTTCAAATTCACGGCCTTTCAGGATGTGGGTGTCCATCGTACGAAAGTATTCGGGGCCAACTGCGTTATACGCCATGTGCGAGTCTTCCGGAGGGTTCGCGCCTCCGCTGACCGCCACAAAATCCGCGCTGGCCTGAAAACCGGTCATTGGCGTCGTCCACGTAACCGCCGCCGCATGAATTCCCGGCATCTCATCCAGCCGGTCGACCATCCGTTGATATAGATCGAGCTTCGCGTTTCCCTTCTGCGGCAGCAAATTGAAGCGAGCGGTCTGAATTGTGACGTGATTCAGGTCGAAACCCGTGTGCTGATCCCGCAGCCGCACCAGGCTCTGGGACAGCAGACTCGCCATCGCAACCAGAACCAGCGACAATGCAACCTGTATCGGGACGAATGCCCGCCCTGCCATCCGCCTGCGCACTCCTGCCGCCGTCCGTGAAGTGAGCAATACGCCCAGATCGGCCCGCCCCGCCCTCCACGCCGGCAGTGTGCCGAACACCAGCGTTGTCCCGACCGCACACAGGCCAGTTACCCAGAACACCATGCGGTCGGGGCGGATCGCAATCGGCGCGCCCATCATAGGATCTCGAAAGAAACCGAGCAGCAGCGGTGTTCCGTACCACGCCGCAACACCGGCCAGCGCGGCTCCCGCAAGCGCGATCACAAAGCTCTCGATGAGGTATTGGCGCACGAGCCGCCAGCGCGCCGCTCCAATCGCGGTACGCACGGCGAACTCCCGCTGCCGCGCATAGACTTTCGACATCATCAGCCCGCCCACATTTACGCAGCACAGCAAAAGCACAATCGCGACCAGCCCTTGCATCAGCAACAGAGGCCGCGAATACACATGGCCGAAATAGGTCGGCAGCCCGGTTCGCGCCGAGCGTATCCGCAAACTCCCCTTTTCGTAATAAGCCAAGTGCTGGAATTGCACGGGAATAAAGTCGTGAAACAGCTCTTTCTGATGAAAAGAAATTTCGGCCTGCGCCTGCTGGATTGTCACGCCCGGCTTCATGCGGCCAATAGCGGAGCAGCTGAAAAAGGCGCTTGGCGTATTGATGAGATCTGTTTTGGCAATCACGTTCAGAAACTGCAGCGGCAAGTACATCTTGATGTCATTGCCTGGCCAGACACCCTGAAAATCGCGCGGAGCGATACCGATAATGGTTGCCGGCGTCTCTGAAAACTTGATCTGCCTTCCGATGACCCTCGGATCGGCGCCGAAGCGGTCCGTCCAGAAACCGTAGCTCAGGACAACCGGCCAACCCTCGGCTGATCCTCCCCGCAAATCATCCCCGGGAGCAATCAGCCTTCCGGCGTACGGCGTCATGCCCAGCATTGGAAACGCATTCCCACTCACCAGCCCGACGCGGTAAGCCCTGAGAGTGCCTTCCGTATCGATCATCGTGACCTCGTTCCAACTCCAGGCCGAGATATCGGAAAACGAATGCTGCTCGCGTCGAAACTGCTGGAGCATATGGTACGGAAGCTCGGAACCGTCATTGTTTCTGGAAGCTCCGCTCACCACACCAATGTGGGCCAGTTGCTTCGGGCTTTTTACCGGCAGGCTGCGCAGAACAAGCCCGTAGAGCAGCGCGAAAATGGCGGTGTTTGCTCCGATGCCCAGAGCCAGCGTCAGAATTGCCGTGAGGCAAAACACCGGACTCTTCCGAATGGCCCGCATGCCGAAACGAAAATCCCGATACCAACTCTCCAGAATTGTCATAAAGTCCTGATCGTGTAGTGTCTCGATAATGGCGGGTGTGGTTCCAAGTCGCAGCCGTGCCCGCCGCTGCGCTTCCATGCTGGACATGCCGGCCGCCCGGTTGTCCTCGGCCTGCATTTCCAGATGCGTGCGCAATTCTTCCTGCAGGTCCGCGTTGTTTCTAAAGTGCCCAATGCGGACGCAAAGCTCAGACAGCCAGCCTCTCATCGGACGTCCCCTCTCCCTCGCTGATCCAGCATCCGGGTCTGAAATCCGGGGATGACGTCAAGGATTCGTATGGCGCTCAACGTGTGCTTCCAGTGCACTACAAGGAAGGCCTCGCCCGCACCGGCCAGATAGAGATCCTGCCGGAAAAGGCACCACGGTTCAGGCCTCTGCTCCACTTTTGACTGCACTGGAGACCCTGCGTCAGGTTCGTAACCGAACGCCTGGATGTCGCTCGCCAGACCGCTCCGCACTTCCAGCGCGCGCTCGAACGGGGCCCGGTCCTTTACGCGGCTGTCCCGGTCAATAGTGCGGACATACTCACGCAAGCGGATGGAGTCCGGCGAATGAGAATGCGATCGAATCCGGTAGCGGGCTATGGCGATCGAACCCGCAAATTGCGTGAGGCAATTACGACCCTCAACGCCATTCGAAGAGAGGCAATATCTGCGGCCGCTCTGGCGATCGTCGAACCAGAACCCGTCACTCGAATACCGGTCGTAGAACTCGACACTGATCCGGATATCGCAGCCGCTAGCTGATCAAATGGTAAACGGCATCCCCCTCTTTCCTTCGCGCTGAAACCAACCCCGAAGTGCCGAAGTAAGCCCCATTACGCAATAGAAAACATCGCCTGTTGAGCCCCTCGCCGCCGTTCATCTGGCACATAGGAGTTGCATTTCTAATTCCAAGGCGGTTAGCTCTTCCGGCGCTACATAAATGAACGACTTCCCGCGATCCGAGCCATCGCAATCGCGGTTCCACCTCCGGCATTGGGATTTCATCCGTCCGCTTTCGGGACATATAGTGGATTGTCTACCTATGGGTAATCTACCATCTTTCCTGTTACTATTGGTCTGACGAAGTCTCATGCCGAAGAAACACGACGCAAAGCTTGATCTCTTGCAGGGGACGCTGGACATGATGGTAATGAGGATCCTGCTCGCCGGGTCGGCGAATGGCTATGAAATCGCCAGATCGATCGAGCGCCTCTCTGAGGATGTTCTCGCCGTCGACCATGGATCTCTGTATCCGGCCCTTTACCGCCTCGAGAAGAGCGGAGTCATTATTGGCAAGTGGGAGACCTCTTCCACGAACCGGCGCGCCCGGTATTATCGCCTGACGCCGGCTGGGCGAAAACGGCTTATCCTCGAGCGGTCGAAATGGGACCAGATGGCCGCGGCCATCGCGCGCGTGATGCGTCCCGGCGTAGTTGAAAGAGCAGTATCGATCGCGGACAGGCATGCAGACCGCTATCCTGAAGAATTCACCAGGAGCATCATACATGCACTTTTCGAACGCAGGTAGAAAAGTTATCTCGATTTTGTTTCTCGCCAGCTGTGGTCCGGCGTTAATCGCAGCGCAATCCGCTGGGCAGGCCCCCACGAACATAGCCGGGGATAGCTCCTACGCTCAGCGCGCAAACCTCGCCATTCAATCGCTGCAGAAATGGTATGACCTGCAGACCGGTTTGTATAAAACAACCGGGTGGTGGAATTCCGCGAATGTAATCACAACCCTGGCCGACTACTCGAAAGGTACTCAGTCCGATAACTACGACTACATATTCTCTAATACTCTTGCCGCTGCACAAAAGAAATTCCCGGGCATTTATCAATGAATATTATGATGATGAAGGTTGGTGGGCGCTCGCCTGGATAGACGCTTACCAGCACACCCGCGATTCTCGATATCTGCAAGCGGCTGAATTCATCTTCAGAGACATGACGTATGGATGGGATAACACCTGCTCAGGCGGCATCTGGTGGAGCAAGGATCGCAAATACAAAAATGCAATCGCGAATGAACTGTTTCTCTCCGTTGCGGCAGAGCTGGCCGATCAGACGACCGCTCTGCAGCAGCGGGCAGAGTATCTGACATGGGCCCGAAAAGAGTGGAACTGGTTCTCCCATTCCGGAATGATCAACAACAAGCATCTTGTTAACGACGGTCTGAACAACAGTTGCGAAAATAACGGGCGTTCTACCTGGACCTACAATCAGGGAGTCATTCTGGGCGGCTTGGCCGCTTTGTCCAAGTTAGACCGCAATCCTTCACTGCTGCTTCGGGCGAACGAGATAGCTCAGGCCGCAATTTCTACTTTGACCGATGCTCATGGAATTCTCCACGAAGCCTGCGAGCCGCATTGTGGTGCGGACGGCACGCAATTCAAAGGTATTTTCGTTCGCAACCTTCGAACGTTGGAGCAAGCTAATCCGCGCAACCCGTCCTATCAGCGCTTCATTCTGACGAACGCCGATAGCATCTGGAGCCAGGTCCAACCGCCTGATTACCATCTCGGAGAAATTTGGGCCGCTCCTTTCGGCGTCTCGGACGCGAGTACCCAAAGCTCGGCGTTGGACACGTTAGTGGCAGCTATATTCACGCAAAAGAAGCGATGACCCCCATCCCTGGCGAGAGTCACTGAATAAAATCGTTCCTTGTCTTAAATGGTCTGGCTTTCTGCTTGAGCGAGCGTCGTATCCCTTGCAGCACGCGACCAGAAGAGGCGCAGATCAGAGACGTTCCGCAACGTGAAATTGGGTTGCGGCGGAGCGGTGATTGCGAAGAAGTCGGCGCGGTGCACGTCTTCGAGCCAGAAAGCCGGCCGTGGATCGGCGCTCGCTGGCGCAATTTCTACGTGCGACATTTCGAGGTTCTTGAGATGGCGGATGAAAAAGCCGTTGCTGGGCGTCGGGCCGAAGCTCGACAGCTCCGGATAGCCCTCTTCCTGCTCGGGAACCTGGATCGTGCGCCAATCGGGCATGGGCCTCGAGCGTGTCCCCCGGCCAACAAGCGTCGGCAGTCCGCGATGGCCGAAAAAACAGTTGCTTAGCTTGACGTCTTCGATCAGGTTGGACGCTATGCCCGAGAAGATCGACGACGTGGCTGACTCCGAGTTGGAGCTGACGATGTCGGATATCAGTATGCGGCGCAGCGTTCCGGGCCGCGCCGTTTCGCGCGGTCCGCGGTTCCGGCGGTTTAAGCGCAGGAACAGTGGTGCGTCGACAATATCGCGCATAGTATTGCCGGTGATAGCGATGTCTTCGACAAATGCACCGTCCGAGCTCTCCAGAGCTATGCCCTTGCAGCCTTCGATGACATTGCCGCTAATGGTGATATTGCGGAAGCCGCCGTTGGACTCTGTACCGCACTTGATTCGGCCTTGGCGCGGGTGATCGCTCTCGATGAATTTCTTCCAGGTGCCGTCGATCACCGTCCCGAGTTCGTAGCTTCCGGTGACGTAATTGTTGGCAATGGTGACATTGTCGGTTGAGCGCACGTAGCCCAGTGCATAGCTCGACTTAAGGCAGATCGCGTCGTCCCACGGCGAGTTCACGGTACAGTTCGAGACCCGCACGTTACGGCAGCAATCGATGTCAAAGCCGTCACGATCGGTGTCGATCAGCAGATTATCGAGTGTCAGGTTGTCGACGCCGGTGGCCAGCACGGCGAAGTGGCCGCCCTTGAGGACAGAGAAATCGCGCAGCAGCACGTTATGGCAGTTCTTCAGCGCGATCACCTTGTTGCCGGCACCGGCCTGCTCGGCCCGAAAACCCGGGTAGCCCCCTCGCGTTCCGCCTTGCCCGAAGGAAAGTCCCTTGCCATGTATCAACCCCGGGCCAACGATGGCGACATCGCTGATCCCCTCGCCATAGAAAAGGGAATTGGGCCAATGGTTATGACCGTAATCCTGATACTTCTCCCACGGCTGCGATGGACCGGCAAGGTCGTAGGTCCCGCCATTGTAGCCTGTGGTTTCACCAGGCCTCGGCGAGTCGGCCGCGACGATGCGGCAGCCGCGCGAGAGATATAGTTCCACCTTGCTCTTCAACCGGAGCGTGAAGCATAGATAGTCGCCGCCGGGGAACACCAGCGTGCCGCCCCCCGCGCCGGCAACCGCTTCTATCGCCTTATTGACCGCCGGCGAATCCACAGTTTTGCCATCGCCGGTGGCCCCGTAGCTGCGTACGTTGAAGAAAGCTTCGCTGCTGCTCGCGTGCGCTTCTGTAGAGGCTTGTGCTAAGGAGACGCGGCCCACCGTGGAGGCGAGGGCAAACGGCGGGAGCTTCAGCAATTCGCGGCGAGCGAAAGGATTCATCGTCCGAGAATCATAACAGGAGAAGTTTATGCAATCTGAGGTTCTGCCTCGGCGCACCCCGACTGCTCCAGACGTATGGAGAGCGGGGATGTAATTAAGACCTCAAATATCATAGCCATGCGAACACATGGCGCAACATCACTTGATCAGAACCCGGCGGGTTATCTGCCCATTGCTCTCATAGTACGTTATCTTGCTTCTGAGAAATGGGTCATCCGGCGCTGGCTGGACGTTCCCATCAATGTCGATCGCTCGCGAACGGATCGCGTGCTTGCCTGATGCGGGCATCCTCCAGTCAAAGTGCCAGAACACCCAGGAGTAATTACGCATTCCTCTCTCGCGTGATGCGGGGCTGCGCAGTGTTGTTGCCATCCAAGGCCCATCATCGATTTGCACCTCCACCGCCGCAATCGGTGCTCCCCAGGCGGCACCCATGATCGCGTAGTGGTTATCGCGACGCGTGACTTTGGCCGGCGCCGACTTGAGCCGATCATGCCTCACGGTGGCGAAGGTCCAGACCGTCTGGTCATCGTGTTGCTCCTCCCGGATCGTGACATAATCCCGCGCCATGAAACGGCCTGCCCAGCGCTGGCTCCTCACCTCGATGCGGGTTAGCCATTTGACATTCGCCACTCCGTACCAGCCCGGGGCGATCAGGCGCACGGGAAAGCCATGCTCAGGAGGCAATGGTTCGCCGTTCATCTCGTAACACAACAGATTATCCGGGCTGAGCGCTTCCGCGACGGACATGCTGCGGGCGAACTGTTCGGTAATCGTCAGATCCAGATTCCCGTCGGGATCCGGCTCGGTCGTTCCCGTTTGACCGCCGCTGAGGATTCCTCCATTGTCACGGATAGTCACCGTGCCGCGGTCTATTCCATAGAAGACCACCTCGATCCCCTGTTCCAGCACGCCCGCCTGTTCCAATATGGGGGCCAGCGGCGTTCCTCCCCAGCGCGCATTGCCAACATTGCCGATGAGCCACGGAAATCCATTGTTGCCCGAACACTCTAGTGTAAAGTTCACTTCGCGCCGCTCACGGGCTTTCAGGTCGGCTATGGTCAGTGACTGGGGCCGAGCGACCAGGCCGTCAACATCCACGTGCCAAGTAGACTCATCCAGGCCCTCCGGTTGACCGTAGTGCCTGACGTAGAAGAAGTCGCTCGCAGGTGTTATCCACGAATCGAGCGCCTCCCATACCAGCTGATTGCCAAGGATAGCCGGAGGGAGCGCAGGGGGCGGAGGCTGATCGAGCCAGGGGATGACCTCCTCGCCCGATTGCCCGAAAGCTTGCGTCGGTCCTGCCACCCGCAACATCGTTAATCCGGCGAACGCGGCGCTGCCCGCTCTTCAGCAAGTCGCGTCGAGAGATGTCTTGACTTTCCATAAAGCAGCCTCCAAGTGACCTCAAAATCCTGTTGCGAGTCATACCAGCGGAAGCAGACCGTTAACCTTCGAAGGTTCATCTTTCAACGGGAGCCAGCAAGACACGCCTCGCTGCCGCGCGACAACACTAACGCGGATATTGGCGGTCTGCCATCTCTTGGCAAATTTTTACGCCGTCATCCGCCGCTTGCAAAGATGTTTTGTGCTCTTCAATCGACGCTTTCCAAACTGGTATTAGCTTTTGCGCAATATTCTGTATGTCGTTATCGCGCTCGTCGTTCGCTTGATCAATTGCGTTTTCAAATTCTTTCCGGGCATCCTCTCGAGCCGATATACAGCTCTTTCCAAACTCCACCCGCTTTCGGAGCTTTTCTTTTCTGTCGGCTAGTTCGTCAGCGAGGTTACTCAGATCGACCTTCGTTTGGTCAATCTCCTTCTCGTTCGCTTCGATCATCTTCTTGAGGTTTTCCTTTTCGGAATCGTCCTTCGCATCGTTGAGTTTGCTCTTTAAGCCGTCACCTGAGGATTGTAGTGTTGTGAGCTTTTCGTTGGCCTTCTTGATGTTCACCAATACATTGTTAGTGTCATGGTCCCCTGTGCAGCGCCACTGAACCGTTTTGCAAGAATTCGTAACAACCTCACCTTTTGTCAGGCAGTTCTCGCGTATATTGGAGTACGGAATAGTGAGGCATGGCCTCTCGCCATTGGACAGGTTGGCCTCTGCGTCTTGGAAGTCTTTTAGCGAAGCCCCCTGCGCGGTTGCACCCACTGCAACAGTAAGCACGCATACCGCTAAAAGGCCGTGAGCGGCAAATAATTTTTTTGTGGTCATGTAAAGCCTCCTGGGCAAGCACGTTAATCCATTCGCTATGACGACGCCGCCCTGACCTGTGCTCTCCCATATGTCCATTGGCCGGCGGCTAATCCTTTACCTAAATCGATATTAGGAGCGTGACAGGTTTAAAGTCCTTCGCACGCACGGAAAGAATTCGGATAAAATCCTGAAGAAACCTTGAATGCCGATGGCGCTAGATTTAAATCACGTTTTACAGTTCGGCCCCTACCGGATCGATCGTGAGCAACGCCTGCTGACAAGGGGAAACGAGGTCATTCCGCTCGCGCCCAAAACTTTATGACACTCTTCTTGCGCTGGTGGAAAGCGGCGGGCGAGTCTTTGAGAAGGAGAGTCTGCTCGAAACGGTGTGGCCCGACGCCTTCGTCGAAGAGGGCAGCCTTGCCCGGAACATTTCCACGCTGCGAAAGGTGCTGGGAGACAACTCGGACGATCCGCAGTACATCGCGACGGTTCCTAAGCGCGGTTACCGTTTTATGGCCCAGGTGACGGCCGCAGAGGCCTCCGGGCATTGGGGTGGGATTCCCGGCGACCCAGCCCTCGGCCGTGAGGCAACTCCGGCGCAAGCGATTCCGTTGAACCCGGAAGCGCGCACTTTCGTGGGCCGTGAGCGCGAGACAAAGCGTTTGGCGCAACATTTTGAGCGGGTGCTGGCAGGAACAGGCAAGCTCGTGTTTGTGACCGGTGAGGCAGGCATCGGCAAATCCGCACTGGCCGATGACTTCATAGGCTCGGTGCGCAGCCAACATCCCGGATCGATAATCGCAACCGGTCGAGCTGTCGAGCAGTACGGGACCGGTGAATCCTATTTACCTTTTCTGGATGCGCTCTCTGCGCTGCTGCGCGAGCACGCAGACTCTTTGCCGGTGTTATTGCGCGCTCACGCACCCACCTGGTGTCTTCACTTTCCAGGCTTTCACTCCAGCGGAGATCTGGATCAACTGCGGCGCGAAACAGCGGGCGCCACCAAGCATCGCATGTTGCGCGAAATGGGAGATTTCCTCTCGGCGCTTTCGTCGGCTGCGCCATTGCTGTTGCTTCTCGAAGACCTGCACTGGGCCGATCCTTCGACGGTCGACCTGCTTCGGCACCTGTGCCACAGAATACCGGCACAGCGGGTCCTGCTGCTGGTGACTGCGCGCCCCGAAGATGTTGAAACTGGAAATCACCCGCTGAAGAACTCCAAGATCGAAATGCAGGCCCACCAGCAATGTGACGAGATTCGGTTGGATGTGCTCAGTGCGGAAGACATCGCAGGTTTCATTCATTTGAAATTCAGTCCCAATGATTTTCCGGGCGAACTTTCCCGCCTGATCCGAAAAAGGACAGACGGCCAGCCGCTTTTCACCGTCAGCCTGCTTGATTTTCTTCGAGACCGCGGCGACATTGCGCAAACCAACTCTCATTGGATACTCACGAAGCCTCTGTCTGAGATGGGTTTTGAGATCCCCGAGGATGTCCGCGCAATGATCCGCAAGAAGAGCGAAGCACTCGATGCGGAGTCCCGCCTTGTCCTGCAGTACGCCAGCGTACTAGGCGAGGAGTTTCTCTCGACGGTTGTTGCGAACTTACTCGATAGCAACGAGCTGAAGGTCGAAGAGCAGCTTGCGGTCTTGGCCCAGACGCATCGGCTGATCGAATTCCAGGGAGAAGAGGAGTTGCCGGATGGCGCTCTGGCAACCCGTTATGCATTTGCACATGCGCTGTATCAGAACGTTTTCTACGACGAGCTGGTAAGCAAACGCCGTACGTTGTTACACGCTCGTGCCGGCGAGCACCTCTCGCAACACTACGGTGATTACGCCCCGCGCATTGCCGTGCAACTGGCAATGCATTTCGAACGTGGACGCGACTGGAGTAAAGCGATCGAGTTTCTCATTCTTGCAGGCCTAAATGCAAGAAGTATGTACGCTAACGCGCAAGCCGCAGATCACTATACGCATGCTCTTGAGCTTGCCGCAAAGCTACCGCCGGCGACGAGTGCGGAAACGGAGTTCCGCATTTACAAGGAGCGTGCTGCCGTCTATCTGGCTACCAGCCGCTTTGATGGCTCCATCGCCGACTGTAAAGAGATGATCGATCGGGCTCGACTCATTGCTTCACCGGCGCTGGAGTACGTTGCGCTTTACACGCTTGGTAACACGCTGTTCTGGGCCCACCGTTTGCATGATATGCAATCGGTGCTGGAGGATGTGTTACGAGTCGCGGAGCGCACCGGCAGCGAAGAAGCCCGGTTGCAAGCGGTAGCTTTAAGGGCCCAGGGGCATCTCGCTCTCGGCGAATTGGACGACGCAGAGCGTGAAACTCGGGAGGTCGTCGAGCGCGCCTCTCTTGTTGATAAGCATACAAGGCTGGGAGTTCTGGACGTACGCGCCAGGCTCGCGTTTTTCCAGTCCGAATACCCTGAAGCCGAGAGGATGTTCAGAGAAACGCTAAATGCCGCGTCCGAGCTGGACAACGCTTTTGAGATGCTCAAATCGCATTATTTTCTCAGCCTCACGCTGGCTAATCTTGGGCGCATCTCCGAGGCGGTCGAAATGCTCAGTCAAGGAAAGGAGATGGCCGAACGGAATGGCGACTTATTCTGGTCTTCCCGAGTGCCGAACGCACTCGGCTGGATTCATCATGAGTTGCAGGATTTTGAAGGCGCCCTCGCTTTCGACCGGGAAGGCGCCGAGACCGCGCGCCGCCTGGGTGTAGTAGAGGCCGAGGTCAATTCAGTAATCAACATGGCGGTGGATCACCTCGACATGGGAGACCGCGAAAGCATGTCCTCCGCAATGAAATCTGTCGAGTCGATCGTATCGCGCGAGGCTTGGTTTCGCTGGCGATTCGAGATTCGCTTGCATGCCGCGCGTGCGGAACAGGCGCTCTCGAAAACCGAAGCGCTCTGCCTGCTCGAAAAGGCAACTCTTTGCCGCGCACGCAAGTACATGGTCACCGCACACACGATCTTGGCAAAGATTGCAATGGCTGAAGGTGACCCGGCAACCGCCGAAGCCCAATTGAACGCGGCGGTCGTGTTATTGAGCGAATTTCCAGCGCCGCTCGTCGCCTGGAAAACGTATTCGATCCTGGGCCGTCTTCACGCGCAGCTCGGGAACTACGATGCTGCGCGTGCGGCATTCGGAGAAGCAACTTCGCTCATCACTTATATTGCCGATCAAATTTCCGATGAGCGCTTGCGCGGAATATTCTTACACTCTCGGGCAGTTCAAGACGCAGTCTTGCAGCGCGCGGGCTTCTGGCGCGGGTTATGCATGAGTTGTCGGCAGAAGCTCCTATTGGCGAGATCGAAGCCACTTGCCCCGGTCCTTGGAAGCGCTGATGCTCGCGTCGGCGACTGAATAAACCTCGTCTCCTGGCAATCACCCTCGATGGCCGCCCGTGCCTCACAAAATCTGGTACGTTGTCATCAAGGTGTACCATGCACTTCTTCTTTCGGTCACTTGCGATCATTAGCGCGATCGCGGCGCTTATCGGCTTGGGCTTCTGGATAGCGGATGCGGCAACCGGGACGAAATTCCCTTTCGCCTGGGCGTTCTTTTCCTCGATTCTCTGGGCACTCATATTCGAGCTTGTGCATCGGTATGACAAGAAGAAGGGCAGGCCGAAAAGCCCGCCAAAAACCCTTTCGTAGTTCAGTTCAAGCGATCACGGGCAAAACCGGACGTTGGCAGCCGGGCTCAACTTCTTGTTTGCCGAGCCCGGCCCAAACCAACCGGCCCCTTACTCCAAGCCCGCCTCCGCCAGCATCCATTGATTCTCCGTACACACCTTGCACTCACACCCGCCGCGCTCGTGCGGCCGCGGCATGTTCGCACAAGGCTGCAAGTGGCCGCCCATCAGAACCATCTCTTGCACAATCTGCTGTTTCCACGCCGCCCAAGTCATCCGCTGCGCCCCCAACCCGCCATAAGCCAGCATCTGCGGATCGCTCGTCGTCCAGCGATATTCTTCCGGCACCGCCCCCGCAAAAAACAGCCGCCGGTACACCAGATCCGGTGTGCGCCCCATCTTCGAAGCCGCTTTCTGCAATTCTTCATTCGACGGAACCAGCTTCGTCACCGTTTTCCCGGCCGCATTCGTCGAAATATCGGCCCACTGCTCGATAACCGCCAGCTTTTCCTTCTTCTTGGGCTTCGCACTCGCCTGAGGTTGGCACTCGCGAGACTCCTCCCGGGCCTTCTCCCGGGCCCGCAACTCTTCGTTCTCTCTCGTCAGCTTAATGACCGCCAGTTTGTCTTTCATGTCGTCGTTCCTGTTCCGCCGGTATGCTTCCAAAGATCTGTAAAACGCCCGTTCCGCGCTGGTCTTATAACGCTGCATCAACTCGAGCTTATGTTCCTGCGCCGCCGACCAGTCCGCGGCATGCTGCGTATCCTCGTCGCCCGCCACAGCCCCTTCGTTCTCCAGCGCCCGCCGCGTCGCCCGCTCCATCAGCCACGAATTCGAAATCACCTGCCGCGCCAGTTGCTCTTCGAGAAAGTTCTGCGGCTCGAGCTGATCCATCCACCCCTCGAAATGCCGCTTATACTCCTCCGGCCTCTCATCCGCCAGCACGCGCACATGCTTCGCCCGCATCCCATGCGTTGTTGAGTTCTGGCTCGACCGAGCCTTTCCCTCCGGCGTCTTCGGCCCGCCCCCGCGCTTTTTGGATTCCGCCATTCCTGCGCGCAGTTTCCCAAACGGCACGTACGCCAAGCCCTTCAAAAGCCGCCTAACCTATTGCGTCCAAACGAAATTATTTTTCTTTATCTTTTGCCACCGGCAGCCCAATCAGAGCCGGGAGCGAAGCGACCGGAGCGCTACTGGGACGCTTTACTAATCTCTGTACCGCCCCCGAGTTCGTTCGGCAGTTTATCGCCAGCTGGCCGGCGGCGGCGTCACTGCCGATAGCCTCTGAAAGTCCTCATCGGGCAATTGCAGCCCGGCTGCCGCCACATTTTCTTCCAGATGCTCCGGCGAAGACGTCCCCGGGATCGGCAGCATCGCAGGCGATCTCTTCAGCAGCCATGCCAGGGCCACCTGCAAAGGCGGCGCGCCCAGCTTTGCCGCGATCTCCTCCACTACCTGATGCGCCTTGCCGCCTCGTCCTAGCGGAGCCCACGGCAGGAAGGCGATGCTATTCGCCTGGCAGTAGTCGAGCAGGAAATCCCATTCCCGGTCCGCAAAGCTGTACCGGTTTTGCACCGAAACCACCGGCGTCATCTTGCGCGCGCGCTCCACGTGCTCGCGCGTCACGTTCGAAAGCCCAATGTGCCGGATCTTGCCCTGCTCTTTCATCTTCACCAGCGCCCCTATGGACGCATCGAACGAAACCGCAGGATCGGGAATATGCAGTTGCAGCACATCAATGCGCTCCAGGCGCAAATGCTTCAGGCTTCCTTCGACTGCCTGTGTCAGATGCTTCGGACTGGCGTTATGCGCCCAGATGCCCGGTCCAGGCCGCTCCCAGCCGGCTTTGGTTGCGATCACCAGGCCCGCTGGATACGGATACAGCGCCTCCGCGATCACTTCTTCCGACGTGTCCGGCCCATAAGAATCCGCCGTATCGATGAAGTTCACCCCCAACTCCAAAGCCCGGCGCAAGGTGGCAATCGCCTTCTTCCGGTCTCTCGGCGGCCCCCAAATGCCCTCCCCGGTGAGCCGCATGGCTCCAAATCCAAGCCGGTTCACGGTAAGGTCGCCCAGCGTGATCGTTCCGGCACTGCTCGCGGTGTTCGTCATAGCTCTCCACCGCCCAGTTTATAGGCAAGTTGCGCGGCAGGCACTCAGCCGGTCCTCGGCCCGCGCGGCGAAGCGGGCCGAATTTAGAGGGGCAGCGAGAATCTAGCCGTCGACCCGGACTCGCCGTCGCTTTCCATCCAGATTTTGCCGTGGTGCGCACGCAGAACTTTGCGGCAAATGGAAAGGCCCAGGCCGCTCCCCGGAATCTCTTTGCCGTGGAGGCGCTTGAATGGATCGAAGATCCGCTCCAGGTACTCTGGCGGGATACCAGGTCCGTTATCTTGCACGGAAACGGTAATCGCCAGGTCACTTTCATCGGCAGAAACCTCGATCGCCGGGGGAGACGCGGCGCGGAATTTGATGGCATTGCCGATCAGATTTTCGAACACAGTCGCGAGCTGCTTTTCATCGCCTGAGACTTCGGGCAAGTCGCTCGCCGTGACGGTCGCGTGCGACTCGGCGATTGGCTTCGCCAGAGTGTAGAGCGCCCATTGCAAGGGCGCATTTAAGTTTACCGGCTTCGGCTGGAAAGGATTCCCGAGCCGCGAATAGGTGAGCAGGTCCGTAATCAGCCCGTTCATTTGAGTCGCGTTATCCACCACTACCTGCGTGAACTCGCGTGCGGTCTGGTCACTTGAAAACAAACGCTGGAGAAGTTGAGCGTGCGTACCGATGGCGCGTAAAGGCTGTTGCAAATCGTGGCTTGCGGCATAGACGAAATATTGCAATTCGTCGGTAGCGGCCTTGGCGTCCTCCTGCGCTTGGTTCAGCTCTTTTTCAAGTTGCGTAATTCTTTGCCGGGCCGCTTCGAGATTTTCCGGTTGCGGGTCCATCGTTCAGGCTGCGAGCAATCCCAGGCGTTCGAGAAGCGCGTTCGCGTCGGGATCGCGGCCCATGAAGTCGCGATAGAGTTGGGCGGGGTCGGCGCTGTCCCCTTGCGCAAGAATTTTTAGCCGGTATTCGCGCCCGGTTTCGGTATTGAAAATGCCCTCCCGCTTGAAACGCGTGAAGGCATCGGCGTCCAGGACCTCGGCCCATTTGTACGAGTAATAGCCTGCGCCGTAAGCTACCGGGCTGGCAAACAAATGCGTAAAGCTGGCGATCATACCGTAATCTGCGGGGAGCGGAGCGGCGATGAAGCGCGCCAGGATGTCGCGTGCGAAAGGCAGCACGTCGCCGCTTGCGCCCGGAGTGAAATCGCGATGGAGTTTCAGGTCGACGGCGCCAAAACCCAGCTGGCGCATTTGCAGATTGGCGCTGCGGAAGGTGCGGGCGCGTTTCATCTTTTCGAAGAGCTCGTCGGGAATCCGCTCGCCGGTCTGATAGTGCCGGGCGAACTGGTCAAGCGACTCGCGCTCCATGCACCAGTTTTCCATGATTTGGGAAGGCAGCTCGACAAAATCCCAGGGCACGCTGGTCCCGGCGAGCGAGCGCACCGAAACCGTGCTCAGCACATGGTGCAGGAGATGTCCGAATTCATGGAAGATGGTTTCGACTTCACGATGCGTGAGAAGAGAAGGCGTGTCGTCAACCGGAGGAGTAAGATTACCGCAGATCAAGCCTAAATGGGGTTGGCCAGCCAGCGGATCGCCGGTGACGAGCGCATCCATCCAAGCGCCCCCCGTTTGTTCTCACGCGGAAACCAGTCCGTATAAAAACCTCCCAATAGAGCACGGGAAACGGCATCTTCGATCCGATAATATTTCACAGCAGGATCCCAACCGGGCGCGCCCGCTTGTTCCGTGACGTTGATCCCGAGCACGCGGCCGAAGATGGAGAACATGCCTGCCACAACACGATCCAGTTCGAAATATGGCCGCAGTTCTTCTTCATCGAAATCGTACAGCGCGCGCCGTTGTTTTTCGGCAAGATAGCTCACGTCCCAAGGTTCGATTTCGGGATAGCCAAGCATTCTTGCGAATTCGGCGAGCGATTGATTTTCACGCTCGAAGTGAGGCTTGGTCTTGGCGTAGAGATCGTCAACGAAAGCGGCGGCTTCGGCTCCGTTATGCGCCATGCGCTCCTCCAGAACGTAGTCGGCGAAATCGCGATAGCCCAGCAGATTCGCTTTCTCGCGGCGCAGGCGCAGAATTTCGGCGATCAGTCCGCGATTGTCGAGCTCGCCCGAGGTGGCGCGGTGGTTCGAGGCGTCCCAGAGTTCGCGGCGAATGGCGCGGTCGTCCAGGTAGGTCATCGCTGCGATGTAGCTCGGCCCCTGCAACGTAAGGCGCCATCCTTCCCTGCCCTTGCTTTTTGCGCTTTCACGCGCTCCGATGACCGCGGATTCAGGCAGGCCGGCGAGTTTGGTTTCGTCCGCGATCAGATACTCGTAAGAGTTGGTCGCATCGAGCACGTTTTGAGCAAACCTGGTGGTTGCCTTCGTGAGCGCGACATCAATCTCTTCGAGTTTCTTCTTGCCGTCCGGATCCAGATCGGCGCCAGCGCGGCGAAATCCAGTTAGCGTTTTATTCAGGAAGCGCCGATGGACGGGAGCCAGAGCCTGCGGGTCAATAGTGTTGTTCACTTCATTCACCGCGTTCCACAGAGCCGGGTCGAGCGGAATCGAGGTATAGAACTGGCTGACCGGCCCCTGCACGGCATTGTAGGCGGCGCGCAGCTCCGGGTAGGTGGCGACTGACTCGAGGTGGCGGACGACGGCCATCGCGAAATCGAGCGGCTCGGTGGCTTGATCGAGTGCAAGAAGAATATTCTCGTACGTTCGCGGAATTTCTGGCGCGCTGAGATCCGCCACGCGCTTCTTCATTTGTTCCAGCAGAAGATGAATGCCCGGCTCGACCTGCTCCGCTTTCACCCGATCGAAGTGGACGGGCAGCTTAGTTGTGAGAAGTGGATTTTCTGTAAGATCTTCGCTCATGTTTTCCGGAATGTCTTAAGGCTGATGCTCTTTTACCAGACGCGGCAGCCCTGGCCTTTTGCGACGTACATAGCGTCGCCGGCTTTGCAGCCGAAAGCCTGGCTCGAATTCAGGCATGTTTTTGAGAACTCCATCCGTACGGAACCGGCCGGGTGAATGCGGATCGGTTTGCGCCAGCAGGCGAGCCATTTCGGGCGTGTCATTGGCACACCAGACTTGCGCGAAACCCAGGAAGAATTGCTGCGCTTCGGTGTACTTGCCATTTTTCTCACTGATCGGAACGCTCTTCTTCGCTAGATCGTCAAGCAGCGCCATGTAGGCGAGTCGCACGCCGCCGTTATCAGCGGTATTTTCGCCCAGCGTAAGCTTGCCATTGAGCTTTACGCCGGGTATCGGCACTGAAGGATCCGTATTCGTTAACCGTGCAGCTTGCCAGTTTTTCAAAACGGGTCTCATCGCTTTTCTGCCACCAGTCGCGGAGATTTCCATCGCTATCGAACTGGCGGCCTTGGTCGTCAAACCCGTGCGTGAGCTCATGACCCACCACTGCCCCGATCGCGCCGTAATTCACCGCGTCATCCGCCTTGTTGGAATAGAAAGGCGGCTGCAGAATACCAGCAGGAAAATTGATGTTGTTCTGGGTAGGGTCGTAATAGGCATTGACCGTGGGCGGCGTCATTTCCCATTCGCTGCGATCGACAGGCTTGCCCATTTTATTGAGCTCGCGGCGATTTTCGAATTCGTTAGCGCGATAGTGATTTCCGAAGTAGTCGGTGGGGATAATCTCCACGCTCGAATAGTCGCGCCATTTGTCCGGATATCCGATTTTGTTCGCGACGGCGTGGAGCTTAATCAGGGCTTGCTGTTTGGTTTCCGGACTCATCCAGGTGAGGGATTCAAGATCGTTCGCCATTTCGTGCTCGATTTCGCCTACCATTTGCAGAGTACGCGCCTTCCCTTCTGCGCCGAAAGTTTTTTCGACGTACTTGCGGCCGAGCGCATCGCCTAATTCGTCGTCGGTAGCATCCACACAGCGCTTCCAGCGGGGGCGTAGTTCTTTGGCGCCCATCAAATCGCGGCCGTAAAAATCGAAATTCTGATCCAGGAAGTTCTTAGATAGCAGGGTCGAACTGGCGTGCACGTAATGCCAGGCGAGATAGTCGCGCAGATCGGCCATCGGGCGCTCCTTCACGAGCGTGCTGAAGGCCTGGATGAAAGCCGGCACATCAACGTTGACGAGCTTGACGTCGGCTGGCATCTTCACCGCCGCGAAAAACTTGAGCAGGTCGAAATTCGGGCTGAGCTGGGCGGCTTGCTGGGGCGACATTTGATGAAAAAGCTTGCGGGGATCGCGGCGGCTGGTAACGTCGAGCGATGCCTTGGCAAGAGCAGTTTCGATCGACATGACAGTCGCAGCCTTTTTATCGCTCTCCTCTTTGGGAACGCCTGACAAAGCAAACGTTGCGGCAATCGTGCTGACATACTTCTGGCGCAGTTGCACCGACTTCGGATCGTTCCGGAAATAATAATCGCGCTCGGGCAGACCCAGGCCGCCCTGATCGAGATCGGCAATCATCATTTTGGCGTCGTTCAAATCAGGAGTCGGCCCAAAACGAAAAAATACGCTTACCTGAGCGATCGTGAAGACGCGCAGTTTCGTCGACCAACTCCTCGGGATTCGAAATACGCGAGATGCGTTCGAGTTCGGGCTCGAGCGGCTGCTTGCCGAGCTTTTCAATGAGCGGCTCATTCATACAGGAGGCGTAGAAGCCGCCGAGCTTCTGATCGAGCGCGGAGCGCTGCTGATTCTTTTCCGCGTCTTCGAGAATGCCCCGCAGGATCACCTGGTTTCGTTCTTCGAGCTCGTTGAACGGCCCCAGCGGCTCTCATCCGGCGGAATCGGATTGTTCTTCATCCAGGCTCCGCAGGCGTATTGATAAAAATCGGCGCAAGGGTTAGCGGAGGTATCGATCGCCTTCAGATCCACGCCACTCGGAGAAGCGCTCGATCCAGTTTGTGCGAGCAGCGCGGTAGCGACTATGGGCGCGCACACCAGAAGCTTCATTATGCGATTCATCATGAAATTAAAATTTATCTCCAAGCCGACTTACCATACTCGACAACCATTCGCGGGCATCATCGGTTGACCCACCTGACAGCCGAAGGCTTTGCCAAATTCTGGAACGTTCTGAATGACACCGACGACGCGGAACTGGCCGGGCGAGTGAGGGTCGGTGCGAACGCTCGTGCGCGAGTACTCCGGGCGCGCGTTCTCGCACCAGATTTGCGCATAACCGAGGAAGAAGCGCTGCTCGGGCGTGTAGCCGTCGAGCTTGGCTTTATCCACGGTTCCGTTTTCCAAGCCGCCGAGGAGCGCCATGTAGGCAAGGCGAATGCCGGCGTTGTCGGCGCCGTTTTCACCCAGAGTCAGCCGCCCGTTCAGCGATGCGTCCGGTACGGGTTTGAAGCTGCGAGTATTCATTTACCAGGCAATCGGCTCGTTTCTGGAACTCTTCCCCATCTTGTTTGGCCCACCAGTCGCGCAGGTTGCCGTCGGCATCGAAGCGGCGGCCCTGATCGTCAAAGCCGTGCGTCAACTCATGCCCGATAACCGTGCCGATCGCGCCGAAGTTGACCGCCATATCGGCAGTGTTTTGATAAAACGGCGGCTGCAGGATCCCCGCCGGAAAGTTGATGTTGTTTTGGAGCGGGCTGTAGTAGGCGTTCACCGTGGGCGGCGTCATGCCGAACTCGGAGCGGTCCACCGGGTGACCGATTTTGTGCAGGACGCGCTCGATTTCGAATTCGCGGGCGTTGCGAACGTCCGCCACAAGATCGGTATTGGAGATGGCAACGCTCGAATAATCGCGCCAGCGCTCCGGATATCCGATTTTGTTGGTCACGCCTTTCAATTTAGCGAGCGCCTGCTGTTTCGTCGCTTCGCTCATCCAGGGAAGCGTTTGGATATCCTTCTCCATTTCCTGCTCGATGATCGTAACCAACTGCTGCGTACGCTGCTTGGACTGGCCGGCGAAAGCTTTCTCGACATATTTCTGACCGAGAGCTTCGCCCAGGCTACTGTCAGTTGCGTGTACGCACCGCTTCCAGCGGGGCTGGAGCTCTTTCGCTCCGGTGAGGAAGCGGCCATAGAAATCGAAGTTCGCATCGACGAATGCCTTGCTTAGGTCGGGTGCATAAGCCGAGACGTAATGCCACAGCAGGTAAGACTTCAAATCGTTGAGGCTGGCGGAATCGAGCGTAGCGTTAAGGCTGCGGAAGAAATCAGGCACAGCGACGTTCAGGGTGTCGAAGGACGGCGCAGTGCGAGCGGTCAGATACGCTTTGAAATTGAACTCGGGCGTGAGCGACTGCAGACGGTCAATCGACATTTTGTGATGCAGCAGGTTTGGATCGCGGCGGGCCGTACGGTCGAGAGATGCTTTTGCCAGTTTCGTTTCGAGATCCAGAATGGCTTTTGCGGAGGCATCGGCGGAGCCGGAGCTTTGCCCCACAAGCTGCAACATCTTCGAAATATGCTGGACGTACTCGGCGCGCGTCTTCTCGTCCTTAGCGCCAAGATAATAACTCTTATCCGGCAAGCCGAGGCCGCCCTGATCGGCATCGGCAATGGTCATTTTCGAATTGTCGGGATCGGGGCTGGACCGAAAACTGAAAAAAGCGGTGACTCCCTGATTCTGCAGAGCGGCGACTTCGGCGGCCAGTTCCTGCTTATTGTTGAGAGCTTCGATCTTGGCCATCCCGGGCTTGATCGGATCGTAACCGGCCTGTTCGACCGCCTTTTCATCCATGCAAGCGGCGTAAAAGCCGCCTATTTTTCCGTCGATCGGGGAGCGATCCTGATGCTGAGCCGAGTCCTCCAGAATGCCGCGCAGGATTTGTTGATTCCGGTTGAGCAACTCGCTGAAGCGGCTCCAACGCGAATATTCGGGCGGCACGGGATTGGCCTTGATCCAATTCCCGCAGGCATATTGATAGAAGTTCTGGCAGGGATCGGCTGATTTGTCGATGGCTTTTAAATCGACACCGGCTTCGGGCGCCGAAGTTTGCGCGAAGGCCGCCAAAGAGAAACATGCTCCGAAGGCGAGTATCGCGAGCCGTGGCTTTATGCGAAGTGCCTGTAAAGATCCGGTGAACATACAGATTCCTTTCGATTCTCCCATCACTTGTTTTGGCGCTTGCGGTAAAACCAGACGGCTAGCAGCACGGCGGCGATCGCAAGGCAAATGAACAGCATGTAACGGTCGAAGAGTTGAGCAGTTTCCTCCCACTTGTCGCCCACGAAATAGCCAAGCGACAGAAACGCTGCCACCCAGCAGGCTGCGCCAAGATAAGCGAAGATCGCAAATTTTGGAAACGCGAGGCGAGTCATGCCGGCCACGAGTGCGGAAAAGTGGCGCACGCCTGGAATGAAATAGCCGACAGCCAGCAGCCAGGAGCCGAGCCGCTCGAACCAGGCGTGGATATGCTCGATGCGCGCTTCCGTTGCGCCGACGTAGCGGCCGAAGCGATGGACGAATCTGTGCCCAAACGTGCGTCCGAGAAAGTAGCTGAGCGAAATTCCGCACATACTTCCACCGAAGCCAGCAAAGAATGCGCCGACGGGGTGCAACTGTCCGCGCCAGACCAGATAGCCGCAGAAGGTCAGCAACGTTTCATCGGGTACGGGAAGCCCGAGGATGCCGAGCGTGAGCAACACGAACAAGCCGGCGTAGCCGTATTGGGAGATCCAGTCGAAGACGCTGTGCATCGTGTTTTGCAGTCCAGAGGATAGCAGCCGCTAAAATTGCGATACGATGCCCGTATGCCCGGCGGAAAGCTTTTCGAAGTGAAATGTCCGTGTTGCGAAACGATCCTGCAGATCGACACCGAAACACAGCTGGTGGTTCGTCATCAGGAACCGGAGCGGAAGCCGTTGATCGAAGACCTGCACAGCGCGGTAGAGCAGCTTAAAGGAGAAGCGGCGCGGCGAAACGATGTGTTCGAGAAAAGTTTTGCGTCACACCTGAGCAGCGATAAACTGCGCGACAAGAAATTCGAAGAGTTACTGAAGCAAGCTAAGGAGAACCCTGGAGCGGCTCCTCCGAAGCGGCCGTTCGATCTCGATTAGCGGAAAATTTCAGTGAAGCATTGGGAAGAGCTGGCGGATGCGTGAGGCGTCGGGCTGCGCGCCGTACTCGCAAATTTCGAATGCTTCGTAGTATTTCGTTGCGTTGCCGGTTTCGGGTCCATACCATTTGACCAGAGCGGCTCGCACTTCGGGCGAAATGGCATGGGTTCTGGTGCGCTTGAGCCATTCCTTCCGTTGGGCGTGGTCTTTGGGTACTTCATCGAGTTTGCCATCCACCCATGGCAGCCATTCGTAGAATTGCGACTCCTGCGCATCAAGCGCATCGACTTTTTTGTCGATCGTATCGTCAATGTCCACCGCGATATCGGGATGAAATGGGTTGGGGCGTTGGAAGCGGTCTTCGTAATAAAGAAAAACGGGATTCTTACGTAATGGAGGCACATCGGGAACTATCGCTGGTACCACGACCATGTAGGCGGCGTCCTGCACGAGCACGCCGGTATAGCGGTGATCGGGATGGTAGTCGTTCGGGCGTGGAGCGAGGACGACGTCAGCATTCCAGGCTCGGATCTGGCGGATGATTTGCTCGCGAACATCCAACGTGGGGAGGAGTTGGCCATCGTGATTGTCGAGAACCACATAATCGATGCCCAGACGCCGGCCGGACTCCTTGGCCTCTTTCAAACGCCGCGCGGCGAGTTCGGGTCCGCGCATAGTCTGATGGCCGGCATCGCCGTTAGTCACCGATACAAATCGCACAGCGGCGCCCATTTTCGCGAATAACGCGGCCGTTCCGGCGGCCTTTATGTCGCAATCGTCGGGATGCGCTCCAAAGGCGATCACGTGAATTTTGTTATCTTGCGCGAGCAGCATGGCCGTCGCTACCAGCATAAGCACGACTGTCTTCATCGATGTACGGACCCTCAACCGGCCGTTTGTCAGCCTAACACTTTTCTCTGGGTGGCGGAGACGGGCTCTTAAGGTTAAGGCGTACCAAGCAACAAAGTGAGTTTGCCAGCGTGGAACTCGACCACTAGAGGCTCAGAGAGCGAATCGACGGTGGGTGGTTCGATTTGAGCTCCTGCGTACGTTCCTGCAATTCGTCACGCGTAAACGCGGAGTGGCTATACACGATCCGGAACCAGTACACGCCCTCGTTATGGAACGGCAGCATTATGATGAGATCGCCGGGCACCCGAATCGAATGGCCGGGCGCTAAGACGGACCATCGTTTCGCCTGTTAAGAATCGACGGGGGGCTTCGCGCCGCAGGAAAAGCATCCCATGGAGATCTCTCTCCTGTTCCCACGGCCGCTCCAGTACCTGTGCGGAAATAACGCCTGGCAGCACACGGCAGAAGCTACTCGTTGGGCGGCAATGCGGAGTTCGACATTCGTAAGGTTGGTAAATTCGACTGTCAACCGGTTGTGCTTTATGTCTGTTGCCCGCAGGCCAAGTTGGGGCATCTCGGCAGCGGCAGGTGCCAGGCAGAGCAGCGTCGAGCAGAACAGTACTACGCCAGGCGAACATCATTCTGAACTGACGACGGTTCCGGGTGGGCCGTTCCAACGGTCTTGCCGGCGCTTGATCAGTTCAGCATTGCGATTCCAGACCCTGACCGAACGCCTGATCGGGCGAGGCCCGAGTCCGACACTCACGATCGCGCGAAACTTGTCCATTCTTGGGATCCAGGTTCAGGCGATCGCCGGGGTACGAACCACTTCGGCATCGATGACGACCTTGCCGTCAGCCAGTTTGGTGCCCGGAG
Organism: Terriglobia bacterium; assembly: GCA_963767485.1. Lineage (GTDB taxonomy): Bacteria > Acidobacteriota > Terriglobia > Bryobacterales > Bryobacteraceae > Bog-105. Next base: position 325,951 of record CAVYDZ010000012.1, read on the forward strand.
CGAGGCGCTCGCTATTGACGGAAGGTTTCGCTGATTCTGCTGACTGCGGCACTTCCGTACTCCTTCTCTAATCTTTACATGTATTCTGACGCGAGCGCGCTCGCCTCGGCACGCGAAAGTCCTAGTTGCCGGTACTGATCGGGCTGCATCAAACGAGTTGTTCGGTGCGATGGCGTTCGTTCTGCTGATCGCTGTTACGAATATTGCGAATTGCTGCTGGCCCGAGCCTCCACGCGGGAGCGCGAGATCGGCATTCGCGCGGCAGTGGGCGCGGGCAGGATGCGGGTTATCCGGCAGTTTTTGGCCGAGAGCGTGTTGTTGGGACTGCTCGGCGGAACGGCGGGTGTGGCGTTGGCCGCCGTTTCGCTGACCGTTATCAAGCACGTTGGTTCGCCTACTTTGCCCCGTTTGGACGATGCGCATATCGACATGTCGTGTGATGTTCTTTGCGCTGGTAGTTTCAGTAGCCGCCGGCGTGTTGTTCGGCCTGGCTCCCGCTTTGACGTTCGCGCGGCGCGACCTGGATCAAACGCTCAGGCACGATGGCCGCAGTTCGTCGGCTTCAACGGGGCAGTTGCGCATCCGTGGCTTGCTGGTGGCGGCAGAGGTTGCGTTGGCGATGGTGCTGCTGATCGGCGCGGGTCTGATGTTGAAGACTTCCAGCGGATGACCTCGTACCCACCGGGATCGAGCCGGACCGCATTTTGACGATGCGCGTTTCGCTGGCCGGTCCACACTATGACCGGCAGTGGCCCCATCAGGCGGTTTACCTGCAGAAATTGTTTGACCAGCTTGGCAAATTGCCGGGATTGAGGCATTCGGGAACAACTGCGGACAGTTCAATCAGCCGCAGCGGGTGGCGGGCGTGCGGCCGGCTTCGTCCGATGATTCGGGCGGTGGGGCCGTGCGCTACGTATCGCCCGGTTATTTGAAGGCGCTCGGCATGCCCCTGCTCGCGGGACGCTGGCCGACGGCGGATGAAATGCTCGACGATGCGCTCGTGAACGAGAGTTTTGTACGAAAGGTGGGCGGCGGCGCGGATGTGATGGACGGCGGGTGCAAGGGATCGTTTCTAAGCGCGACGATTACTGGCGTGGTAGCGGATTTCAAAGATGTGGCAGTTGGATGTGGAATCGACACCCCAGGTCTATACCGCGTACCAGATGATGCCGGTGCTAAGAGAAGTGCGGATCGCGCTGCGCACGGCAAGAGATCCATTGGCCATTGCCGAAACGGTGCGAAAGGCTATATCGGGAATTGACAAGAGCGTGCCCGTGTTCGGGGTGCAGACACTGGCCGAGGAGCTTTCGAACTCCGTCGCGGCTCGGCGGTTTAACCTCGCATTGCTCGCGGTTTTTGCGGCGACAGCGCTCTTGCTCGCGATGATCGGCATTTATGGAATGATTGCCTACCTTGTAGCGCAGCGTACGGGCGAGATCGGGATCCGAATGGCTCTCGGCGCGCCTCGTAATTCGAAACTCCAAATGGTGATACAGCAAGCGATGCGGATGGTAATGCTGGGTATCGCACTGGGGCTCGCCGCCGCGGCAGGGCTTACGCCGCTGATGGAGAACCTGTTGTACGGAGTGAAAGCGGCGGACACGGCGACGTTTGCAGCGGTCGCCGCATTGATTGGGCTAACGGCGTTGCTAGCTTGCCTGGGGCCTGCTTTGCGCGCCGCCTGGATCGACCCGACGTCGGCACTGCGCAGCGAGTAAGGGCCGCGCCACAACAAAGGCAACCCCCCATCGAGAAAAATCATTCTGGCGCTCGAAGAGGCTCGGCGGTGTCCCACGCCGCCCGGTACACACACGAACCCGTTATTGCCCCACGGCCAGCTTGTAATTTGGGCTGCCAGGTTGAGACCATCGAGCGGGATAATATGAGCCTCCAATCTGCAGTCCCGGATCACCTCCGGAGCTATGAATCAGCGAAAGTTCGCGGCATTGTGATTTCTATCCGTGTAGAAATTCTGCACCGGTTCGCCGTTCTTATCCGACGATCTGCCGTCTCCTATTTCCGCCGGCCAATGCAGCGCCAATTGTCGGTTCCGCGCACTAAACCTGTAAAGGTTGCCTCGACAATATGAACCGGCAGGATGCCGCCGCTGTCTTCAAACAAATACATGAATGGCCGTCCGATCGCGGTTTGGGACCAGGTGCCATGGTGAAATGCCGTGCTGTAGTAGCCGATTGCCGGATGAAACCGTCCAACTCTTACTTGAAAATACTTATTCGCTTTGTACGAGAGCAATACCGTTCAACATCGAGACCGAAATAGTTGGTCGGATCGCTCTCGATGACCAGTTCGGACATAAACCTCAGCTTTTCGCAAAATTGTAGCCGGCAAACCCATCGGAAAGATCAGCGGGTTACATCCGAACCTACTCCGAAATCGAGAGAGCCACGAACCGTGGATTGAGACCACCTCCCGGCATCTCCATCGTGTGCCTTCCTGCATCCGCATCCGCCACATTGATCGCGGATGAAGTGTCAGGCGCAGGCTGAGGTGCGGGACCTGTGCTTGGGCCGTCTGAACCTGGGCTGTCTGCGCCGGCGGCACCGCGGCTGCCGAAACCGCTCGCCGGCCGCTCGCTGCCGAAACCGCTGCTCGGCGGCTAACGCTTCGGCCGCACCCGTCTGTTGATTAGCGGTTCTTCCAGGTCTGTAATCCGTGCCTCATCGGCCGCCAAACGATCGAGCAGCTTTTCTGATTCTGATGGATGTGCAAATGCCGCTGATGTCCGGGTCGGAAGCCGCCGAAACCATTCGCGCGAAAGAGCAATCGACGGGCGGCCACATCCCGATCATCGCTTTAACGGTTCACGCCATGAACGAGGATCGCCAGCGATGTCTACTCGCTGGTATGGACGAATACATCTCAAAACCGATCAAGCTTCGCACCCTGTTAGCCGCCATCGAGACCGTCTCGGGATCCTTGCTGCGTAGTAACCCCGCCGCCTGAAACTCAGCCTTGGCCGTAGGTTCTCGCGAGCCTTGAGGCCGTGCTCGGAAGTTGGCTTTATTTGTGGTGAGTCAGTGAGCGCCCATGGCGCTTTGCAGCAACCATTCCGGCTAACAACGATGCGACCCCGAACAGGGCAAACGTGCCAGGTTCTGGCGACGCCGCTACCGACACTGATAAGGAATCCATTGGGTCAAAAAGCGATTGGTAGTTGCCAATCTTCTGCAACGATCCAAGCGGATAAAAACCCGCTGGACCGGAAGGATTGGCCGGAGGTCCAACCCCAAGTCCAATATCGACAACGTCGTTTCCATCGCCGCCCGCAACTGTCCCACCCGGATAGAAAAACATTCCCAGGCACGTGAGCCCGGAATTGGCGGGCGTGCTGCAATAGTTCAGCGGCGTTGGATATTGAATAAATGTCAGCTGCGTAGCCGAGACAAAACCGTTCGGATCGATATAGGTGGCTATCACCGTATCGTCTCCGTTAGGAGTTAACGCGCCAATGTTCAGGGTTTCCGTGTAACTGATCTCGGTCGCATTTGCAAACCACGGGACCAAGAGAGCCGCAAGGCAAAGAATTGGCTTCAAAACTTACCTCCTTCCGGGGGTGACCTATTCTACTCCAAATTGTCATGAAGTGATACGCCGTGTGGTTGAGCGCCAATCGCCCTAAACACGTTGAATGGTCTCGCGCGTGCATGGCTGTTTGGTTGATGGTGACGAAAGCGGAAAAGCCCAGCGGAGGAGCCGTTGAGAAGGCGAGAGCGGCGAAGGTTCGACAGCAGCCTGTCAAGAAATTGCCGGTAGGAGCTCGAGCTCGCTGATGGCCGCCGCTCCGGTGAACACGTCCGGCGAAGGACGCTGGGATTTCTCGACATTGGGCGGTCTTTTGATTGCCCTGCTGGGTGTGGTGGGCGGACTGCTGTTTGAAGGCGGCCGGGTGGGCGATGTGGTTCAGCTCACGGCGGCTTTGATTGTACTCGGCGGGACGGCGGGAGCGGTGATGGTTACGACACCCTCAGCGCTATTCGTGGGAGCGCTTAAGAAGTTACCCTCAGTCTTCTGGCATAAGCCGCAATCGGCCGAGAAAACCACGCGGGCGATATTGCAGTTTGCCACACAGTCGCGCAAGATGGGCATCGCGTCGCTCGAGCCGCAGTTAAAGCTGATCGACGACGCCTTTTTTAAAAAGGCGCTCGGCCTGGGAGTGGACCGGGCGGAGAGCAAAATGGTGCGCAGTATCATGCTGCACGAACTGGAAGCGGCGGAAGACCGCGGCGAAGCGGAAGCCAGAGTATTCGAATCTGCCGGTGGCTACGCGCCGACAATCGGCATTATCGGGGCGGTGCTGGGCTTGATTCAGGTGATGAAACACTTAGGCGATATCGAGGCGGTAGGGCACGGAATCGCTGTGGCGTTCGTGGCGACAGTGTATGGGGTCTCGGTGGCGAATCTACTTCTACTGCCGATCAGCAACAAGCTGCGCGCGAGGCTCGCCGAAGAATTGCGCTGGAAGGAACTGGTGCTCGAAGGAATTACTTCGATGGTCGAGGGATTGCACCCCTGGCTGATCGAGAGCAAGCTGGAGGCCTTCCGCGACAAGAGCGAGGCGGCCCCGGCGAGGAACAGAAATGCGACGAGCAAGAAGCCCCTGGCCGCATAATCACGAGCGCTGGTTCGTCTCCTATGCGGATTTTGTAACGCTATTGTTTGCGCTTTTTGTCGTGTTGTTTGCCGCCAGCCAGACGGATAAGCATAAAGCGAGCGCCATTTCGGCATCAATTGAGAAAGCGCTCACCGGGCGCGTTACGCAGGCGCAGATCAAATCGCCCCAACCCGCGGCTCCCATTGCAAAATCGGCCCCTGCGCCCGCTAAACCCGAGCCAGCCGTCGACCCCTTGGCTCAGTCACTTGAGGCTCTGAAAATCAAGCTGAAAGACGAGATCGACAGTGGGAAGTTACGGCTGGCGCTGGAACACCGCGGTCTGGTGATCAGTTTGGACACAGGCGCGTTTTTCCGGCTGGGCGATGACGGCATCATGCGTTCGAGCGACCGCACCATGGACAAACTCGGGCAATTTCTCGGCAGTATTCCAAATCCGCTGCGGCTGGAAGGGCACACTGATTCGCTGCCTATTCAAACTCCGCGGTTTCGAAGCAATTGGGAGTTGTCGGCTGCCCGCAGCATTGCGATGCTGCGGATGCTCCAAGAGAACTACGGGGTTGCCGCGAATCGCATGGCGATTGTAGGATACGCAGATACGGCAGCTATAGATTCCAATGCGACCGAAGAAGGGCGCGAGAAGAATCGGCGGGTGGACATTGTGGTTCTGACGGAAATTGGAGGCGCGGCTTCGGCGGCCGCGCCCCCTTCGCATTAGGCAGAGGCGGCCGAGGTTTTACCCGCGGCCCGGCGTTCCCGGAATTCCCGTTCGGCTCGATGCCAATCCTCTTCCGGAGAACCGTGCGGACAGCCGCGCGCGTGCCAGTTCTCATAGGCACGGGTGGCCACGTCATCGTGGGTCCAATCGGTTCCGATCGAGGTGTCGTCGGTCCGTCCGTGCCCGGTAGTTTGGGTTTCCGTTTCCGTAACGCTCCCGCGCGGGGTAGTTCCAGTGCCCGGATTTCCGGGCATTACATTGGGCACCGGCGACTCGCCAGGCGCGGCTGGAGTCGAAAGCACTCCCCCCGCACCCGCGCCAGATCCGGACCTAACGCCGGAAGTGTCTGTTCCCCGAGATCCAACCGACAGACTCGCGTTGGATGCCACGGTGTCATTGATGCTCAGCCCGGGACGCGGCTTCGCGTTGGCAGTGTTCGTTTCCGGTTCACTGCTCTTGGTCTTGGTGTCTAATTCGTTTAGCTTGGGGTCGATCATGCCTCGCTCCACTCTTATGGACGAGCGGCGACCCTAAATTTGAATCAAAAAGAAAATAGCTCGAGGAAGAAAAAGGGCAGGTGGTCAAGACCACCCGCCCCATTGCCTATTCTGGAACCGTCTTTAGCTTCTCGCGCTGTTCTTTCAGGATTGCTTTTCGGCTAAGCTTGATTTTGTTGCCTTCGAGGGCCAGAACCTTTACCAGGATCTGGTCGCCTTCGTTGAGCTCGTCGCGTACGTTCTTGATGCGGCTCTCCGAGATCTCGCTGATGTGCAGCAGTCCGTCGGTACCCGGGAAGATCTCAACGAAAGCGCCAAAATCGGCGATCCGCACGACTTTACCGAGATAGGTTTTTCCGACCTCGGCAACGGCGGCAATATCGGCAACCATTTGGATTGCGCGACTGGCCGCAGTACCGCTCGAAGCGAAGATGTTTACCGTGCCGTCGTCAGAGACATCGATCTTGACGCCGGTCTGCTCAATGATGCCTTTGATCACCTTGCCACCGGGGCCGATCAGCTCGCGAATCTTGTCGGTCGGAATTTTCGTAGTGTAGATACGCGGCGCGTATGGGGAGAGCTGGCCTCGTGGCGCGTCAATGGTGGCAAGCATGGTATCGAGGATTTGTAAACGGCCTTTGCGGGCCTGCTCCAACGCTTCGGCCATGATTTTGGTCGTGACGTTGGGAACCTTGATATCCATTTGGAGCGCGGTGATGCCGTCGCGGGTACCAGCCACCTTGAAATCCATGTCGCCGTAATGATCTTCGGCGCCGGCGATGTCGGTGAGAATGGCGTAATTTTCGTCTTCGAGCACCAATCCCATAGCAATGCCAGCGACCGGCTTGGCAAGCGGAACGCCGGCATCCATCAGCGAGAGAGTTCCGCCGCAGACGCTGGCCATCGAGCTCGAACCATTCGATTCGAGAATGTCGCTGACCACGCGCAGGGTATAAGGAAACGATTTTTCGTCCGGAATCATGGGCGCGAGGGCCCGTTCGGCTAACGCGCCGTGGCCGATTTCGCGGCGACCTGGTCCGCGCATAAAACCAACTTCTCCCACACTGAAAGGAGGAAAGTTGTAGTGGAGCATGAAGCGCTTGGAGGTTTCGGTAAGGTCGAACAGCTCGATGCGCTGCTCGTCGTCTTTCGTTCCAAGAGTGATAGTGACGAGCGCCTGGGTCTCGCCGCGCGTGAAGATGGCGGATCCGTGAGTGCGGGGCAGCACGCCGACGTCGCAGGTGATTTTGCGGATCTGGTCGAAAGCGCGGCCATCGGGACGGCGGCGATTCTTCAGCATTTCATCGCGGAAGATGCGCTCCTTCAGGTGATCGAAGGTCTTGCCCGCTTCGGCTAATTCCGTTTCGTCAGTAAAGAGTCCAAGCGCCTTGGCCTTGGCCTGATCGATACGTGCGTAACTTTCGAGCTTGGGATACTTCTCGGTGTTGAGCGCGTCCGTCAAATCAGCGCGCACCGCCTCCGAGATCTTATCGAAGACGGACTGATTGGTAGCGGCCGGCGTAAAGACGCGTTTCGTTTTGCCGGTAGCGGTAACAAGTTCGCGGATGCCAGCCACGATTTTGCGGCAGCAATCATGTCCAAACTCGATGGCTTTGATAACTTCCTGCTCAGAGGCTTCATTCGAGCCGGCTTCCACCATTACGATGCCCTGTTCGGTGCCCGCGACGATGATGTTCAGCTTGGAATCTTTGGCTTGCTCATAGGAAGGATTGGCCCGATACTCGCCATTAATGAATCCGACACGCACCCCGCCGAGCACGTGCTCAAAGGGGATATCGGAAATGGCAAGCGCCGCGCCAGCACCCACGATCGAGAGGACACCCGGATCGTATTCCGGATCGGCCGAGAGCACCATCGCGATGATCTGCGTCTCGTGACTGTAGCCTTCCGGAAACAACGGCCGGACAGGCCGATCGATCAAGCGGCTGGTGAGGATTTCCTTTTCTGAAAGGCGCCCTTCCCGTTTAATGAATCCGCCCGGAAACTTGCCCGCGGCGTACGTGTACTCGCGGTAATCCACCGTGAGCGGAAAAAACGAGGCGCCCGCTTTGGGCTTATCGGCGGTACAGGCCGAGACGAGCACGACCGAATCGCCCATGCGAACCACGACAGAACCGTTGGCCTGTTTGGCTATCTTGCCGGTCTCAAGCGAGACCTTTGACCCGTGAAGGTCGATTTCAACTGTATGCGACATTTATCTATTCCCGATGCGTGATCCGCATCTAAACTTTCATGCATGCACGCCCGGTTTTTGACGCCGGTAACGTGCGGATCAACTTCGGGATTAAGTGAGGACTTAGAGCGGAAAGCAGGGGTGAACCGCCCACCAAGGCGGTGTTGCGTGCATAGTCGCCAGAAAATTTCTGCGCGGCACACGTCAGCTTGAGAATCGTTGAACTAGCGGCGGATCCCAAGACTCTGAATGAGAGTCCGGTAACGCTCCGGGCTGCGATCTTTCAAGTACTTGAGCAATTTCCGGCGACGAGCGACCATCGTCAGCAGACCGCGCCGCGAATGATGATCTTTCTTGTGCGTCTTAAAATGCTCAGTCAGCTCCAAAATACGCTGACTCAGAAGCGCGACCTGAACCTCTGGCGAACCCGAATCCGTTTTGTGGACCCGGTATTTGCTAATTACTTGGGACTTTTGTTCTACCGCCAGAGCCATGCTAGAAAACGATACTCCTCGTCTTTACCTTAATCTCGATTTTATTCTTACTTAGGGTAACACAGGGCCGCGCGATAGAAGCGAATGAAAAGGGGATTCGACAAGGGAGTCACTTCGTCGCCTTGCTAAGTTCGCCTCGGAGCACGATGATCGAGGACTTTGGGAGCGTGTATAGGGTATCAGCGCCCTCAGCGGAAATCAGCGACTTGGCGGCGGGACCGTCCGGGTCGGCGTGGCCGGAATCGGAATGCCACTGGTATTCCGCGGGGCCGAAGACAATACGCTCAACCGGGCCGGAGAAAAAGCGGCTCTGATGTTGAACGGCGTCCGCGAAGACCACCTTCACCGCATGGTCGTGCTCTTCATCCTTATTCACAAGCAGGATCGACCATTTTCCGTCCGGACGCTGGACCGTATAGGCGGTGACCAGAGTGTTTCCGTCCTTGTCGTTCACGTCGCTTGTAGTTTTAAAGAGCTTATGGATGGAGTCGACCGGCTGAACCCATTCTTTAGTGATCACCTGCGTTGCCAGATACTGCGGGGGATAACTGATGACGTGGTTTTCTTTGTCGATTGGCAGGAAACCGTCTTCGCCGCTGCGGCGTTGGGTGGCCATGTAGTGGAAGTAATACGTGCCGCTGGCGCCGGCGGTCATCATCGAGCCGACGTAGTCGGCAAGCCAGAGTCCGCGTTTCACGGTGCCTGCCCCGCCGTCTTGCAGGTCATTTCCTTCGGTCATGTAGAAAGGCACGCTGGGGGGCAGGCCGTTGTCTTTCCAGGCCTGAATCAGGTGGTCGACGTAGTGGGGCTCCCAGTAGAGGGAACTCCAGGCGGCGCATTTCTTTCCTTCTCCTGCGCCAGCGCCACAAGGATAGTGTTCGAAAGAAAAGAAGCGAAAATCCTGTAGATCGTTATGAGCTTTGAGGTAAGCGACAAAGCGGCCGAGGAAGGAGACACGGCCCGCGCCGTCCGCCCAGGAATCGACATCGCCTTCCGTTCCCTCAAAGGATGGGCCACCAAGGCGCGCTTCGGGAACCAGCTTGTGGATGGCTCTCGCAAACTGCATGTAAAGCGTGGCGTAGTCCTCCGGAAGCACACGCTGTCCGTCCGGCTCCTCGCCCATTTCGATTCCGGTAAGCGGGTAGTTGCGTTTATAGAGATACGCGATCTCATTGGCCGCATCCTCCGGATTGTTGTAAAGAATGGCAATCGGAACCATCGCGGGAAGACCGCGCGTGACTCCGCAATGGAAGAAGAAATCGAAGCCGATCTGATCGCCTCGGCTATAGTCGAGGTCGGAAGCAGCGTGCCAGGGGTCCACAGAGGAAGGCCAGGTGATGGTCTGCTGGCGGTTTGGTGAATGCTTTACGAGATCGGTGAATTGCCCGTCAGGCGAGATAGTTCCGACGTAGAGTTCGTTAATGGCGTATCCCAGGCAGTTGCGCCGATCCTCAGGGCCGTGGGTGTCGCAGGTATTCGAGGATGCAGTCATCCAGATGCGCAAATAGCGGACAGGGATCTTCCAATTCATCAGCTTGACGGTGGACGTCCCGCCCTTGCCGTGTGTGACGACACCAAGGGGAAAGGTCTGCCAAACGCCTTTATTGATGCCGTCGTAGAACGGCTCGACATCGCCGGTCCAGAACTGGACGTTGTAACGGGTTGCATAAGGGTTCGCCCAGGCTATCTTGATTGCGTTTACGTCTAACCTGGCGCCCAGATCGATCATGACCCACTGGGGGTGCTTGGCATCGTCGTCGCCGGTGTAAGGCTGGCTCAGATACGGGTTGCTCTTCCAGTAGGATTGGAGGTTGCCGTCGGTCAGGCGAGACCACCCATTGCCGTCGCCGAGCGTTGCGCCGCGGTGCGGGAGGGGATAAGCCCAGGAGTGACGGATCTGTTCGCTGGTGGGTTCGGCGCTCCCAACAAAATAGCCCTCCTTTTTGGCAGCATTGCTCCAGGTACCGCGGGCGTTCCAGTGCCAAGCCTCAATCATCAACTCGGTATTTTGGCGATAGGTGACGCTTTGCCATCCCGCTCCGAGCAACTCTTTGAGAACCGGATCGGTAAGCAAACGCTCGGTATGTTTTTCGTTCTCCTCCTTCGTTGCGCCGCCGCGCAAGCGATCGATGGCTCCGCCCAGCGCGCGGAAGGGACTGAAGGAATTTACGACGCGGGATGGCGCCGCGTCGACGGTAACGGTCTGCGGGGTGGCTAATGCGGCCGTTAGAAAAAAGAGAATAGCCGTTGACGATAAGACCGACCGCGCCACCCTGGCCTGCTCTACACGGTTACGGATTAGAAATAAAATTTCAGCGCCAATTGACATTGTCTGGGGCCGACAGAGGTGTAATTGATCACGCCGAAGTTAGGATCGCCGACGTAAGTATTGGGGGTGCCGAATACGGGATGATTGAAGGCATTTTCGGCTTCGAGGCGCAATTCGAGTCTCAAGGATTCGTGGCTGGCGGAGAGCGGGAATTCCTTGAGGATGGACAAGTTGCTCGAAAAGAAGAACGGGCTGCGTACGGTTCCGACGGTTCTCGGCGCGTTGCCCAGAGTGTAGGGCGCCGGAATCTGGAAAACATCCGGATTCGCAAAGTAGTTGTTGATCCAGTTTGATTCGGGTCCGCCGCTGCGCGCCGGCGTTCCAGTCAGGTTCGGGCGCTGGGGGCCATAGGTCCAAATCGGGTTCCCTCCGTTTACAACAGTAAATTGAAGCGGGAAACCGTCATGCATATTCCAGACGCCGGCGGTTTTCCAGCCGCCCAAAACCAGATCTAAAGCTCGAGGCATATGGTTCAGGAAAGCCCGCCCGCGTCCGACCGGCAAATCATAGGTGTAGCTGAATTTGAATTGGTGCGGGATATCGAAAGTCGAGAGGCTGCGTTCGGCGGACGGATTATTGGGATCCTGCAGCGCAAAACCCGAGTTGGACCCGTAGTTTCCCAGCCAGGCGACGTTCGTATCGTAAATGGAGGAATCGTCGATGGATTTCGACCAGGTATAGTTCGCGAGCAGTTGCAAGCCGTTGGAGTAGCGCTTTTCTACCGTGATCTGGAGCGAGTGGTAGGTGGAGTCGGCGGTAGGCGGCTCATCGGTGGTCACGCTTGTGAACTGCGGAAACGGCAGCAGCAATTGGTACGCCTGGATGGTGGGGCTCGAAAGAACGCTGTTGGCGTAGTAAGGACCGGTGAGGAGCGACGCGAAGGGATTTGCCACATAGTTCCCGAGATTCCCAATCTGATCCGGAGTCAAGCTTTCGACCTGCCGGCCTAGAACATTGTAGTTGTTAGCACCCGCGAAATAGAGGTGCGTTCCCTTTTTCCCGACGTATTCCACGTCGAGTATAGTGCTTGCTCCGAGCTGCCGCTGGATGCCGAAACTCCAACTTTGTTCATAGGGAGTCCGCCCGGCCGCGGCGGTGCGAAGCGGTCCGATGGCTGAGTAGCCGACGTCGTTCAGTAAACCAAGCGAGCTGCCCGGGGGCGCAATCAACCCATTCGGGAACGGGTTGTTCAAGTGCAGATAGGGCGTCGCACCGTCGTTGTTATAGGTAGTCACGACGCTGGTCGACTGGTTGAAGCCTTGCGATCCATAACTCAACAGGCCATTGGCCCCGGAGCGAGTCTGGTCGTAATAGATGCCGTAGCCGCCGCGGATCACAGTGTTTTTTCCGGCGAGGTAAGAAAAACCAAAACGCGGCTGGATGTCCTTCCAGTCGGTCACCCAATTCGTGCGTATGTTCGCGTTGTTGAACACCTCGCCCCCGAGCAGCGCGCGGGTTACGGTCTGCTGGCTGAGCGGATCTGTGTACGAGATACTGCCTCCGTTCAGCGGACTCGTCACATTCGGATCGAACCAGTTCATGCGGTTGCGGCGTTCCGTTCTAGGCAGCGAAACATCGTAACGGAGCCCCAGGTTCAAAGTCAGGGTGGGCGTGACTTTCCAATTGTCCTGGATAAATCCGGCGTATTGAAAATTTTCCGTCGCCGGTTCAAACTGGAGCTCGTAAGCGCCCCCCGCACCGATCATCTGCCCCATCATGAAGCTGGCCATCGAGTCTCCGCCGCACTGCGTGATATCGGAGACCGGGCATTGGGAACTGCCCAGGCTGTTGAAGTTGAAATAGCCGAGCGGAGCGTTGGTTTGAATGTAGTTCTGCTGGTGCAATCGGCCTTCGAAGCCAAGTTTCAGCTCATGCTTGCCGCGAATCATGGTCAGAAGCTCACTGAGCTGGCCCGTATCCTGCCCTTGCCTGTAGTTGCCGTAAGGATCCTGGCCGATGCTCGAAAAACCCGCCGAATAATAACTGCCGATGAAAATGGCCGGCACCCCCGAAAACCCGTTCGACTGGAGGTAGGACGGGAAGCCGAGCGTTCCAAGCGGATCCGAGTTCAGACTCTTGTTGTAAGCGTCGATATGCGTCGCTCCTCGCGTAAAGCCAAGCGTACTGGTCAGCACCAGCGTGGGGCTGAAGCTCTCCGTATCGTTGACCGCGAACAAGTGGGCCGAACCGCTATTCGGACCGCTGCCGCAGGGGTCGGTGAAATTCTTAAAGCAGTTAAAGGGAGTGGTGTCGTTCCAGCCCTGCGAATACTTGAATGTGATCAGGTTCTTTTCGGTGAAGCGGTGATCGATCCGGATGTCGAACTGGTTGTTAGTGCTGCGGGATGCTCCTGAGCCGATCCAGTTGTCGTAAATATTGCCTCCTGCGATGTTCGGCATGGGAAACAGGTTCATCATCTTCTGGGCAACGGGATCGATGAGATTTCCGGGCGCCTGCGGTAACTGGAAGGGTGTGCCGGCCAGGTTGGGATTTCCGGGACTCGTGTAGCTCGCGAGATTGTTGAACGGAATGAAGGCGCTGCGGTATGCCCCGGCGGGACCGTTTGCAGGAGTCTGGAAGGTGCCGGAATACGGGTCGTAGAGTTGCCCGGCAATGACGCTGCAGAGCCCGGTTCCATCGAACGTACCGCCGTTGGCCGCGCATAGTTCACCAAAGTTGCCTGCGCGTTCCGGGGCACTCGGGACACCCGCCTGATAGGTACCCAAATCCGAAGAGCGCGTACCGTCCCAATCGAAGAAGAAAAACGTTTTGTTCTTGATGATCGGTCCACCGATGGTGCCGCCGTAATTGTTGCGGTGCACCGGCGGGATCGGGATGCCGTTCTCGTTATTGAACCAGTTGTTCGCGTCCGTGATCGCATTGCGCAGGAAGTCGTAGGCACTCCCATGGAAGGCATTGCCGCCGGAGCGGGTAATCATGTTGACGACCGATGCGCCGGAAAAGCCAAATTCCGCACTGAAATTTGTTTGTTGCACCTTGAATTCGTCAACGGCTTCCGCCGACGGAGTAAAGGTGACCTGGGTGATGCCGCCGTTCGGCTCAAAGTTGGTAATCGAGGCGCCATCCATGAGGATGTCGGCGCTGGCTCCGCGGCTGCCATTCGATACAAAATTGGTTCCGGTATCGCTGACCGAGTTCTGATCGCTCATGTCATTCACACCGGGCCCGAGCATGACGAAATCGAGCACATTACGGTCGACCAGAGGCAGATCATTGATCAATCGCCGATTGACCACTTGCCCGGTGACGGCATCTTCGGTCGCAAGAGCGCGCCCTTCAGACTGTACGTCAACTGCTTGCCGGGAAGTGGCGACCTTGAGGGCTAGATTCGCGGTCGCGTTCTCGCTGACATTCACGGTTACATTGGTGCGTACGGACTTCTCGAATCCCGGCGCTTCCGCCGACACAGAATAGAGTCCCGGCGGAATTGCGGTAAATAAATACCGTCCGCCCTTATCAGAGGACGCTGTAAACTGATACCCTTTCTTCTGGTCGATCAGCGTCACCTGCGTTCCCGGAACAACTCCCTGGCTGGGATCGGTGATTACGCCGCTTACTGTGCCGAAATAACCTTGCCCCAAAAGCAGCATCTGTGACGCGACCACGACGGCCAACAAGAGTACGCGACAGAATTCATAAGCCGATTTGTTTCGGCATCCCAAAGCAACTCCACTCATAACGTCTCCTTTACGCGGGCAGAGCGTTCTTGCTGAGCGGGTCAGCCGCGCCGCGTGGCTACAATGAACACCCCGAATTAGTTCAAACTAATGGATTTGTTTGTTTCTGTCAAGAAAAAAACACGAGCGTAATCGGTTCAGGTTAGCGCAGAGAAGCAGGACTACGGTTCGTCAGCGGTGGAGAAGGCAACACCTGGTTTCTCCACGTAGGGCATTCCGTGAATCATCCAGTCGGGCTCGGGAGCGCCTTTCAGATAATAGTCGAAGTATTGCGTGAGGCGGTTGAAGAAATCTTTTTGATTTGCCCGGCGGCGCAGGTTGTGCGCCTCACCGTTGTAATCGAAGAGATAAACTTCTTTGTTTAACCGGCGTAGAGCCAGGTAGTACTCTATCCCCTGATACCATGGCACCGCGTCATCGGCGTCGTTGTGAATCATGAGCAGCGGAGTGCGCACGCGATCGGCGGAAAAGATCGGCGAATTTTCGATGAAGCGCAGCGGATATTCCCAAACGCTTCCGCCAATGCGGCTCTGGGTGTGCTCGTATTGGAACTGGCGCGGCAGACCGGGGCCCCAACGAATGCCGTCATAGGCGCTGATCATGTCTGCGACGGGCGCTCCGGCGGCGGCGGCCCGGAAACGATTGGTTCGGGTAATCATGTAGGCGACCTGGTACCCGCCCCAACTATGGCCCTGAATGCCGATACTGTCTTCATCGACAATGCCCTTATTCACGACCGCCTGTACCGCCGGCAGCACGCAATCCAACGCGCTTTGCCCGGGGTAGCCGACACGGTACACGATATCGGGCTCGAGCACCAGGTAGCCATTGCTCACTGAAAAACTTGGATTGATGGAGTTGTAGGGCCGCGGCTCGATAAAGTTGTGAACGTTCTGCGTCAGGCGCTCATAAATGTAGACAATCAGCGGGTATTTCTTATGAGGATCGAAGTTTTCCGGTTTGTAGAGCGTGGCCTGGAGGGGAACGCCATCGAGATTGTTATAACGGACCAATTCGGCGGTACCCCAGCGCAACTCGGCCATCTGGGGGTTCGCGTCGGTGACCTTTGCGAAATGACGAAAGCTTCCATCGGTGACCAACAAATCGGGATACTCGCTGAAGGTCGATGCCGCGGTGACGTATACATTCGCATCTTTCGCTTTGATCGGCGGCGCGAAATTCTTCGGCGCATAAATCAGCTTGGTGGGAACGGCAGCCGAGTCGAATTGAGCCGTATAGAAGCCGGTGTCGTGCGTTTGATCGTTTTCGGCGCGCAGCAGCAGCGGCTTGGAGGGATCGATCCAACGCGATGCCGGATCGTCGGAGCCAAACCGGACGAGCCGGAATTGCAGGCGATTCTTACGCCCGAATCCCCCGGTTAGATCAACCGCGGATGAACCATCCGGCGCAAACCGCCAGATATCGTAACGGTCGTAAATCAAGACATAGCGCCCATCGCGTGTCCAGCCAGCCAAGCGGTAGGAACCGGGCGTGCCGGGCGTGTCGTTTTGCTCGTTCGCAAAGGAAACGTCGAGCTTGCCGGTTAAATTAATCGACTGGGCATTGGCGGTCGACAAAGCAATCCAGTCCTTGCCGTCGAAGTAGATCGCGTATTTGGAAGTAGGCGACCAGGTCAGGCGGTTCACATGCTTTCGCGCGACAAGGCGGCGTTGGCCGGTTTCGATATCGACTATGTAGGAATCGGTATAGTTGCCTTGATAATCCTGCAACCGGCGATAGGCGCGATTGTCTGTGCCGATACCGTAGCGGCCGTCATCGCTCGGCAGAACTTCGTTCATGGTGCGATCGGCAATCTGGAGAAAGCGTTTTTCGGCGAGGTCATAGACGGCGCGGTATGAGCGGAAACGCTCGCTGCCGGCGCGGATTTTCTGCATGGGCTGGATGTAATCGTCTTTCCACGACCAGAGATCGACCGAGACACGTTCATCCGGAGGAAGATCTTTATCGAAACTCCGAATTTTCCATTGCGGCGCAAGCCCGAAGAAGATGCGGCCCCCTCCGGCGGCAATGGTAAGCCGCGCCCGGTCCGAAATTGTCCAGTCGGCCGGAAAACCCGGCGTGGCGTGCGAAACGAGTTCGATGGCAGCCGGGGCGCTGCGATCCCAGGTATAAAGCTTGTAGTCGCGCTTTCGGACGACTTGGCCGCTCTTGACAGCGGCTCCTACCTGCCCTGCAGCGGTATCCCCTCGATCGCTCAAGAAAGCCAGGCGGGTTTGCGCGTCGTCCCAGGCGAGCTTGTTATAGCTTCCTTTGCCGGTAGCGAGAGGCACCGAATTCCCAGGGGCGCCGGGCGTCCAGGCATACACGCCGCTCGAATCGGAATCTTCAAGGGAAACAGCGTAGATCAGAATCTTGCCGTCGCGGGTGAAGGAATATTCCGAAACTTGCGGGAAGCGCCGTTCCGAACCGTCCCGCAGATTGCGCACGATCAATCCGCCGGGTTCGATTCTGTGGGTCTTTTTCGAAGCAGGAGTCACAGGCAACTCCCGATACGCCACGGTCTCGCCCGCTTGAGACGGCAATTGAAAATCGCCCACATTCGGCGCGCGGAAAATTGTCTTGCTTTGAAGATCGATCGTGATTAAATCACCTCTGGGCCGTTCATTGCTCGTCAGATTTCCCCGTTTAGCCTGCTCGACTGCGTCGCGCGGCGGAAAAGTGGAACAGACTAGAAAACGGCTGTCGGCCGTGAACTTTATAGAGATTCCAGGATGCTGCTGCGGAGCCTCTTCGCGCTGCGGATCGGAATAGTCGGGCGGAGGCGGAGGCGGCAATTCGCCGATCGATTGCCGCACTTCCTGCCCGGAGCGGAGATCGCGAACTACGACTTCGCCATCACCCTGCTGCGGGAAAAGAGCATAAGCCAGATAGTGTCCATCGTTTGAGAGCGTCTGATTCTGGATATGGCGCCAGGAATCAAAATCGTTCTCGGTGAGCGGACGTTTTTCTGCTGCGAGCGGGGCGAGGAAGGCCAGTGCGAGGGCAATAGTCTTCAGCATCGGGTACTTCGTTGTAGATTAGCGAACGCGGTCTTCGATGCGCAAACCGCTAGGCTCGCTCTGCGCGGAAGCCATCAAGTTTTTGATACCATCGAGCTCCTTCTTGAGACGGGCGTTACGGCGCGCCAGGCTTAAGACGTAGAGCAGCAAGATGAGCCATGCGGCGAGAAAGCCGTAGAACATGTAGGTGAAGTTACGAGCGTCCATTAGAAATCCTTTTGAACAATTAGGCGAGGTTGGCGAAACGGCGGAGGGAATCGATTTCGCGGGCGGTCGATTCCTGGCGTGTGCGAACCAAAACCAGCGCGACGGCAAACAACAGCATCGCTAGCAGGTTCCAGTAGATCATGTGCTCCATCGCTGGATCGATATTGCCACCGCCTGTACGCACACTGAGCACAGGGCCCGGGTGTTGGGTACGGAACCACTCGATCGACTTCCAAACGATCACTACATCGACACAGCCGAAAATGCAGAGCGCGGCAGATAAGCGGGCGCGTTGGGTGGGCTCGTCTATGGCGCGGCGCAACATCAAGTAGCCGGCGAAGATCAGTACGCACACGAGCGCGGAGGTGAGCCGCGCGTCCCAGGTCCACCAAATGCCCCAGATTACGCGCGCCCAAATGCTACCCGTGACCAGATTTACCACGGAAAATACCACGGAGACCTCTACCACAGAGGCGGCTAGCGAGTCGTAAGCGAAATTTTTGGAGAACAGATAAAAGCCGCTGAGCGCGAGGGCGGTGAAATAGCCGAGCATTCCGATAATCGCAGCCGGGATGTGAAAGAACATGATGCGGTAAATGGGGCCTTGCAAAGCATCGTCCGGCAAGACGAGAAAGATGTCGTGCAGATTGCGGGCAAGCAGGATGCCGGCCAGGGCGAGCAGCAGGATCGCGATTTTTTCACGCATAAAGATCTAATTCTCTATTTTGGACTACTTGGGTGGGGGGGCGGCGATTTCCTAAAATGCCCGGTGGGGTGGAGCCGTAGATCAAAGCGGGGTACGGGACTCGAACCCGTGTAAATCAGCTTGGAAGGCTGACGCCCAACCTCTAGGCCAACCCCGCAGAACAATAATCACTTCAGCGTAACACTCCACTGAAGACTCGGCAAAAGCACCGATAAGCCCGTTCATAACCGGAACTCGCGGCATTCAATTTGGAGAAGCTCCGGCTCGTTAAGTTGCTCGAAGACCGGCCGGCACGCTACAGGAGGTGGAAGTCGATTTCCACGGTGATGTGGACGCAAACCGGGTGTCCGGCCTTGGTTCCTGGCTCGAACGTCCATTTGTCCAGAGCTTCGATCGCGGTCCGGTCTTCTTCGGCGCTCAAGCCGCGAATGACTTTAGAGGCGGAAGCTTTGCCGTCGCGGGTGACCACGGTGCTCAATTTGACGGTTCCTTCGACGTAGGCTTCTTTCGAGGCAGGCGAGAATTCGGGTTCTACATAATGGATCAACTTAGGGGCTTTGACATCGCCGCCGGGTTCATAGACAGGTTCGGTTTGTTTGTCCTGAGCGCGGATGGCGAGACTAGCAGTGGCGAGACTCAGCGAACGGAGGAAAGCCCTCCTGTTTGCAGAAAGATACACGAATTCTCCTGAAGCATGCGAGTGACAGAAGGGACGAAGGAAAAGGGTACAAGGTTTCAGCGGGGTCGTATTAAAGTACTTTGTGATACAAAGACAAGGAGAGGTGCTAAGGTGCGGAAGCTGGCTGCTTATATCCTGCGTTTATTTCGTCCTAAGAAGCAGCCGTTATCGAGGGCAACTGGAGTAGCAGGACCGCTGGACCGGCGCGAGTTTCGGGCGCGCTGGTAAGAGGCCAATCAGCCGGCGAGTGCTTCGAGCCGCTGAATTCGTTCTGCGGTCGGTGGGTGAGACGAAAACAAGCGCATCAGGCTTGCTCCGGTCAAGGGCTGGATGATGAATAGGTGAGCCGTTGAAGGAGAGGCATCCATGGGAATCTGCCGCGAGTACGTTTCGAGCTTGCGCAAAGCGGCGATCAGCTTATTAGGGTTGCCGGTGTACTTGGCGGACGCCGCATCGGCATCGAACTCCCGGCTGCGCGAGATGGCCATTTGGATCACAACGGCGGCGAGAGGGGCGAGTATAAGCATCAGAATACCGCTCCAGCCTCCCCCTCGGTCATCGTCATCGCGCGTACCACCAAAGAAAAAACCCATGCGGGCGAGGAAGGTGATGGCCGAAGCGATAGTGGCCGCAACCGAAGCGATGAGAATGTCACGGTGAAGGACATGGCCGAGTTCATGAGCGATAACGCCCTCGATCTCAGCGTCGGACATAGTTTGGAGAATGCCGGAGGTAAAGGCAACGGAAGCATGCTGCGGGTTCCGTCCGGTAGCGAATGCATTGGGCGACATTTCCGGGATTAGCCAGAGTTTCGGCATCGGCAAGCTCATGCGCTGCGCAAGTCCGGCGACGATCGGATAGACGCGGGCGTACACGGATGGATTTTCTTCCGGAGTCAGCGGTTGGGCGGAATACATCGCGAGTGCCATTTTGTCGGAAAAGAAATAGGAGAAGAAATTCATCGCGATGGCAATCGCGAGGCCGACGAAGAGCCCCTGCCGTCCGCCAAATGCCTGTCCAAAAAGCAGCAGCAACCCGCTGAGCACTCCCAGCAGCAACACGGTCTTCACGGAGTTCATGGTTCTTCAGTGAGTGGAGCTCTCGGTGGACGTTTTGGTCTTTGATTTTTTGGGCGCCCGATGATGATCGCTGAGATCGGGATTGTTAGTGGTCGGCTTTTGCGCCGGAACGTCATTCTTATGCTGTTCGCTCTCGTGCGGTTTGGGTTTCGGTGCCCTCTGAACACCGACGTCGGGGTTATTGGTCTTGGGTTTTTGCTGCGGGACGTCCTGGGATTTCTGAGTGCTGGTTTCGTTCGAGGGCTGCTGGCCCGCATCGAGAGACGGAAGGCAAAGCAGGGTTGTGGAGAGCGCAGCGATGGCGAATCGGTTCATGGTTTGAGTTGGCCTCGATAAATGTTGACCGTTTCCGGGACTATTTGGTTACGTTCGCTCACTGCGGGCGATTCTCACCTCGCAGGCTTCTCGGAGCAATTTGACAGGTTTGTTGCGGATTTTCCGCATTGTGTTGTGAAGGGCGCCAGAGTTGCCTTTCACAACAATTTACACCGGAGGATTCTACTCATGCTTCGTTTACACAGGCGTGGTTTTGCGGCGCTGACGCTCGCTTCTCTGAGTACAACTCTGCCTTCAGAGGCACAGACAACCGCTTTAACCACAAGGCCGTCCGACACCGCTCATTTCAGAATGCGACCGTCGTCGGCACTACGAATTCGATCTCGATTACCAACCTTCCCGTCACCGCGAACGGCAAAACTTACTATTGGAATCTCACGCTGCCGTTTGACGTGAGCACGGACGGCCAAGTGATGACGGGATCGCTCGAGAAACAAAATCGCCGATTTTCCTCGATTCGGCGTTCAGGGCCGGCACGTACAATGGGCGAACCGTCTCGGTGCCGCCTCGCTTCGCGGCCATGCGCTGCCGGGCCGCATCGCAGAGGACCTGGCGCATGACATGGGCCGCGACACGCTTGAATGACGCTTCCGTCAGTTCCGGGATTTTGCCGGAACCGGCCAGACGCGTGTAGGCTTCATGAACCACGGCGGTGGGCGTGAGAGTTGTATTTGCCCGGTATCCCAATATCGAGCGTGCGATGCGCCGGAGCTGGTCGTAGACGGCGGGAAATTGTTCGTCCAGGACCTTTTTCTGAGCAACGGACAGGCACATAGGGTCACCGCTGGAATGTGTCGAAGAGACCGGGCGTCAGCACTGGCAGCAACCCTCAGGGAAAACGACTGAGAATATATCAGAGGGGCGGGAGGGGATGTTTTCCGGACACTTCTTGCCATTCGTTACAAGCAGCCGATGTAAACCAGTATTAGGCGGCAGAAGGGGACCTGATGAAGCGCACATGGACGATCATAGGGGTGGGCGACGTGCTGGGCAGCTTCAAATGGTACCAGGCGCTGTTCGGTCAGCCGGCCACCCTTCCTGCCCACGACGACTTTGGGCGAATCCTTGATGCAGATGGAACTGTCTTGCTCTGCCTGCACAAGTGGGGCGCGCACGGGCACCCCTCATTGATGAGCTCCGATCGCGGGAAACCCGGCAACGGCCTCCTGTTATTCTTCCGTGTCGACGATTTCGACGCTGCGCTGCAAAGGGCACGCTCTCTCGTGGGTCAACTCGAAGAGGATCCACACGTGAACCCGAACACTCAAACAAAGGAGTTCTCGCTCCGAGATCCGGACGGATATTACGTTACGATCAGTTCGCTCTCTCCGGCGTAAGGGGTGAGCCGCCCCGGCCGCTTGCTGGGCGCTTTTGCCGGTGGGAACCTTCTTTCCGTTAGGTGCTGCTCGCGGAATTTCGATGATTCGCGCACCCCGGAAATTGGCCAAATTGGGCCCGAAGTCGCAAGCTTCAGTTGGAACGTCTCGGGATTAGCGGTGGGCGCATCCGGGCCAACAACAGGGGCGTCGTTTCCCATCCTTAAGGCTTGAGCAGCCCCACTCGATTCGGCGGCTTCTAGTTTCTGCTTTCTTAGCGGACTCAATCCAACAGATCCACTCATTGCGTGCGAGCGGCGTGATGTCCTCCCACGCTGTCAATACTTTCGGATCGGATCTAAGTGCCCTTCCTAAATCGGCGGGCAGTTCGTGTACCACACCGCCAGAAATCTTTGGTGGCGACATAGATGAAGTTCTCCTCTCGTAAGCTCCAGAGGCGCGAGGATCTCGTACTGGGTAAAGGATGTAGATCGTTCGTCCATGGCGAGGTGCTGACACTCAGATTAACTCGGCTTGAAGTATTCGCCGGCTGGAGCTTCCGCGGCGGCGATCCTGTTCGGCGCTCGGATCCTGTCGATTTTTCCGGGTTCCTGACCGCTGGCTCGTTAACGCCTACTGTTTCAAATCCGCGTACTGGCTGCTTCGCGTCGAATACAAGCTGGGGGATCGAATGCGCATGCTGAGGGCAACTTGGATATGCACGCACGACGGACACTCTTCGGACAGCATTCGAAAGCACGGTCGCAAAAATCGATTCGCTACCGCTCGGCTTGATAGTAGTTCGAAATCCGGTCGTAAACTTCTGGTGGGAACTTCAGCGACTTATAGACGTTGCACGCATCTTTGTTCTGATCAGCGGTCTCACAGATCGGAAACTCCTGTTGGTTCATCCAATCCAGAATGCGATCGGGTTTCGGCGGATTATATCCGTGTGCCTTGACCTGCTTTAGGATGGTGCGGGCCTTGTCCTCATCGCAATCCGGGTCCTTAGTCATCAGTTCGACCAGTTCGTCGTCCGTCAGAAAGTACTGACTCACCATCACGAGCACAAGCCTGCCGTAATGGCCAATATCTTGATTTCGCTCGAGGGCTTGGACGAGGTGATTCATCATCGGATTTTCTCGAAGATCTTGCATTCCCATTCTTTCGTTACCTGCTTGTGAGACTCGAATATGGGTGAAGTGTTTCGCCTCATGTTCGCCCCGCGCGGGGCTATTCGGATGCGAGGCAACCAGCGTCAACCCTCAATTCAGGCGATTCGGAGAGCGTTGATTTCGAAAATAGCGGTAAAAGACAGCGGCCACGGCCAGGATGGGGACGGCCAGAAACAAGCCTATGGGTCCAAAAAGAAAACTGCCGGCGAGTAATGCGAGGAATACGGGAACGGGCCTGAGACCGAGCGGCTTGCTGAGGAGGCGCGGGGTAATGAAAAAGCCTTCGAGCACTTGAATGGCGAGCCAGGCGGCAAAGGCGATCAAGAAGTGCTCCAAATTCCAATCGACCCAGCCAATACTGATCGCGGCCAGGGCGAGGGGAACGAGCGAGCCGACGCGCGGGATGAAGAAAGCAAGGCCGCCGAAGACAGCAATCACAGGCCACAACGGGACGCGGGCAAATCCGAACGCAATCGCATAAAGCGCGATGAGGATCAACGCGATCAAGAGCTGGGCGCGCAGGTAACGGCCGAGTACGTAGATGGAATCGCGAAAGGGATTTCCGGGTGAAGACATGAGGAGCTATTTTGCCGAATCGAGCCAGCCTTCGAGGCTGAGAGCTCGCCGGAAGCCAGGCATGTCCAGCGAGACGGGCGGGAAATACAGCCCGGTTAAGGAGCGCTTCCACCAGTTACCGGTTTTCGCGCGCTCGGCTGGGGTGGTGAAGTGATATTCATAAAGTTCGGCGCGCACGTAGCGGGGAGGCCCTTGCGGGAACGGATTGTTGCGCAGCAGGCCGAGCACATTGGCGTCGCCTTGCAAGAGTTTGGCGACGAAGTTCACGAACCAGGGGTAGTTCTGATAGCTCGACATAGCGGCAAACCACATCAGCCAATCGAGCCGGAGATGATAAGGGGCAATTTGCGGCGGCATAGCGCCGAGTGCGCCGGGCTTGCCCTTGAACTCGTATTCGCTCCATTTTGTGCTCGGGGTGATTACGGAATCGGAAGTACCTTCGACAATCACTTCATAGCGGGTTTTGGTAATCGATCCAAAAGCCCCGTAGGAGCCGACCAAATGAAACGAATTAAAGCTCGTATTCATGATCTGCCGGGCCGAGAGCATGTTGGTGACAACCGGGATGCTCATAACAACCACGAAAAACAATAGAAAGTAGTTCACCCACTGGCTCATTACGGGAGCTGCGTGAAGGTGGGGAACCCAGGAGCGAAGGGCGCCTAAGAAGCGGGCGTCCAGGGTCGAGAAGGCCAAAATGAGAGTGAGCCAATTGAGCCAGGAGAGATTGCCGCCCGCGATGATGGTCAATTGAAAAGCAATGCTGATGAGACCGGCGATTCCTGCAATGGGCTGCGGCAGAAAGAAGCCGAAGGGCACGATCAGCTCCGCGAAGTGGTTGAAGAGCACCCCGCAGCGGAGGAACCAGTGAGGCGACCAATGCAAATACCAGCTCAAGGGATTGGGCATCGGCTGCGTTTCGTAGAAGTAATTGAGGCAGGTTAAGTCCCGCCAGCAGGAATCGCCGCGCAGCTTGATCAAGCCTGCGCCGAAAGCAATCCGGAACAGTAACCAGCGGAAGAGCCACATCGGGATGGCTTGCGGGACGGTGCGCGCACTACCGAGAAAGATGGTCAGGAAACACGCTTCGAGAAGAATCGATTCCCAGCCGAATGCGTAAAACGTTTGGCCCACATTTACGAAGGAAAGATAGAGGATGTAAATGGCGAGCCAGACCGACACATGAGACCAGGTAGTGCGCTCGGCGATTCCGAGGAGGGCGAGAAGGGAAAGGGCGATTCCCAAAGAGGCTGCTATCCAAGCGGCGGTGTCGCCAGTCCAGAAATAGAAGAGGCTGGGCGCTTCGCGAAAGGGCACCTGCTTGACGAACAAGCGAACAGGCAGGAGGCCGTGATCGCCGAGCAGGCCTTTCCATTGATTCAGCGCGACGAGGAAGGCGATCAGACAGATGACAGCCATACCGCGCTCCAGGAAGAGCCGGGCAAGCCAGGCGCTTTTCGCATCGAGCAGATTC
Organism: Terriglobia bacterium; assembly: GCA_963767485.1. Taxonomy (GTDB): domain Bacteria; phylum Acidobacteriota; class Terriglobia; order Bryobacterales; family Bryobacteraceae; genus Bog-105. The sequence continues at coordinate 351,079 of CAVYDZ010000012.1, forward strand.
ACTACTCAACAAGATACTTCGCTCGCCTCGCGCAGCGCGCAAAAACGAGTAAGACTACTTGCGAAAGACGAGCGTATTGGCTAACCGGTCGCCGAGCCGCCGGCCGGTAGCGAGCAGAAGAATGGCTTCGCCACCGAAGATGAGTACTGCGAAACCGAACTCGAAGAAAATACCGATAAGCGGAATCATCCCGAGGATGCCGGGGAGGGCGAGCGGGACATTGCGCACGATGCGCTGCGAGGTGGTGGCGGGCGTGCCGTCCGAACTTGCCACGTAGCTGCCGATGACGTGTTTGCCCGGGCTCGCGCCGTTGATGTCGCGCAGCAGCCAATAGCAGGCGTGAATCAGGCCGTAGAGCATCCAGCCGAAGATGGGCAGGAAGTGAATTACGGCGAGCAGAAGCATCGGGACGACATCAATCAAATACGCAACAACGCGGCGCCCCTTTTCTTCGGGGACGGCGGCATAAGTCACCGGAATGGCGGAGGCGGAGGCAGCGTACGGTTCGCTCCAGCCGCTTTGTGCTTGCGCCTGGCCCGGGACGGGCTCGAGATTGGCGCCGCAGTTTGGACAGAAGGTCGCGGAACTTTCAACAGAGGTACCACAATTAGGGCAGAACATAATGCAGCTCCCAGCTTCTACTTACTCCCGACGATCTTAACAAGCGCCCGTTTCGGCGAGACAAGGCAGTGGTTTTCGCTTGACAGTGCCGCAAGGCGCCGGCGTGACTTTCTGGAGCAATGCGCTCTTGCCGGAAGCACGATTTTTCTTCTCAAGGCGCCGGGAGAACAACTGGGAGCAAACGGCCTGCTCTTTCGGCTGCACCTGGAGCCGACGCGGTTCAAGAACAAAGAGGCCTATTCGATTGCGTTTGCGCCAGGCCAAGTTACTTTCAGCGCCGCAACAGAAAACGGGCTGCTCTACTCCATTTTCGATTTCTTCGAGCGGCAAGGGGCATTCTTTGGCATTGATGGCGAAAACTATCCGCCGGAGTTGCCGAGCGAGTTGATTTTGCCGCCGCCAAATCAGCCCTGGGACGCGGAGCCGCGCTTTGCGACGCGCGGGCTACTGCCCTGGCCCGATTTTCTCAACTGCATCACGGTGTTCAACGATGAGGATTTCCGAGCTTATTTCGAAGCCATGCTGCGGATGCGGTTCAACATGTTCGGGATGCACGTGTATAGTTCTCCCGAGAGCGCCGGGTCGGGCACGGAATCGTATCTCTCGTTCGATTTTGCGGGCGCGGCGCACCGCGCGTATCTTGACAACAGCAGCAGCCAGCGGTGGGGCTATCTGCCGGAGCGCACGTCGCGGTTTGGGATGGGAGGTACGCAGTATTTCGCGGGCGAGGTGTTTGGGGCAGATGCTACCGTCCTGAGCCGCAATATTTTCGAAATAGCGGACCGGACGAAAGCGACCTTTGGGCACGGGCTAGCGTACGCCAAGAAGCTGGGCCTGGCAACGGGCGTCGGCTTCGAGCCTTATCAGATACCGAATGCGACTTTGCGCGCGCTTCCACCGGATATCAAACCAAAAGCGGACAAGCCGTTTCCGGGTAAAGCTGCGTTCGATGTGGAATCGGTGGTGGCGCGCCGCATGCTCGAGACACGGTTAGGCGAACTGCTGGATGCCTATCCCGATATCGACTACGTCTGGCTGTGGGAAGACGAGAACATGAATTGGGAAAGCCGCAAGACGGGTGTTCCGCTTTCGGTTACGCCGTTTCAACAAGCCTACGATTTTCTGCGACGGCACGCGCCGCAAAAGCGCATGGTGCTTTCAGGATGGGGCGGCGTGGTGCGGCATTTCGAATATTTTCATCAGAAGCTGCCCCAGGATGTGGGTGTTCTCGTGCCTGAACGATTCGCTCGGCTGGGATCCGGTGAACGAGATCTTCGGGAAGCTCGAGGGACGCGAGCGCTGGCCGATTCCGTGGCTTGAGGACGACCAATTCCAACATCGGCGGCAAGGAACATTTGGCTCCGGTGAGCGCGCCTCAGCGCCCGCAGCTTGTTACTTTGGCTTAACGGCCATTCCATGAATTCCGATCCCATTCAAACTGTTGCGACTTCCCGAAGCAAGAGTTCGGGTTACATTTTTCGAATCGCTTCCGTGGCGGCGCTCGGCGGCTTGCTATTTGGCTTCGATACGGCGATTATCAACGGCGCCATTTTATTTCTGAAGCGGCAATTCGGGTGGAGCGATTTTCAGACCGAAGCAGCCGCCAGCAGTTTGCTCGTGGGGTGCATTATAGGCTCGGGCGCGGCGGGCTGGCTAAGCGACCGGTATGGGCGCCGCAGTATTTTGCTGACGTCGGCCGCGATCTTCGGACTGTCCTCGCTGGCGACTGCGCTGCCGAACAATCTCACGGAGTTCGTGATCGCGCGTCTGATCGCGGGGCTGGCGATTGGGATTGCGTCGATGCTCGCTCCGCTCTATATAGCGGAGGTATCGCCGGAAGCCATTCGCGGGCGCCTGGTGAGCCTGAATCAGTTGGCGATCGTACTGGGAATTTTGATTTCGTATCTGACCGGTTGGGGCTTGTCCTTCTTGGGCGGAGGAAGCTGGCGCTGGATGTTTGCCTCCGCCGCTGCGCCTTCGATTTTGTTTTTCTTTGCGCTGTTTGGGGTACCGGAGAGTCCGCGGTGGCTGGTCAAAATGGATCGGGATTCGGAGGCCGCTACAGTGTTGCGGCGCTTGGGCGAACCAGAGTCGAGTGTACAAACGATCCGCACGGCGATTGCCGAAGAAGCCAATGCGACGTTGTTTCAGCCGGGGATGGGGAGACCGCTTGCGATCGGCATTACGCTCGCCGTCCTACAGCAGATTACCGGCATCAACACGATCCTGTACTACGGCTCCATCATTTTTTCAAATCAATTCAAATCGCAAAGTACCTCGGCAGCGTTGTGGGCAAACGTGGTGATCGGAGCGGTAAATCTGGTCTTCACCATTGTGGCCTTGATGATTATCGACAGGGTGGGCCGCAGAGCGGTGCTGATGTTGGCTTCGGCGGGTATGGGCGCTTCCCTGCTGATACTTAGTTTGCTCATCTCGGGTTCGGCGATCAGCAGTTCGGTATTGCTTGGATTGATTCTTTGCTACGTGGCATTTTTCGCGGTCGGACTTGGGCCCGGAGTGTGGGTAGTGATTTCGGAGCTGTTTCCCACACGGGTGCGGGGGCGCGCCATGTCGCTCGCGACGATCAGCCTTTGGGTAGCCTGCCTCGCCATCACATCTTCGTTTCTCTCGCTGGTTCGTGCGATTACGATTCAAGGGGCATTTGGACTGTACGCGTTCTTATGCGCCTGCACGTTCCTGTTCGTATTGAAGGCTGTTCCCGAGACGAAGGGACGCACGCTCGAGGACATCGAACGGCAATGGCTGCCAAAGAAGCACTAGCAATGGGTTTAGTCGATGGAAAGATTGCTTTGGTCACGGGCGCGGCCAGGGGTATCGGACGGGGGATTGCTGTGCGTTTAGCGGAAGAAGGCGCACGTGTAGGGCTACTGGATCGGGATGCTCCGCACTGCCGTGAAGCGGCAGCTTATGCGCGAGGCAGGCGGCGGCTCGATAGTTTTGATGGCATCTATCACCGGCGGGTATCCGGGTGAATTCTGTTTCTCCGGGAACCATCGATTCGCCCATGCTGCATGAATTTGTAACCCAACAGCCGGACCCATTCGCACGCGTAAGGCGTTCGACGCGGCTCAACCCAGGGGCCGAGTTGGAACAATCGACGAAGTGGCCAGCGTGGTTACGTTTTTGGCGTCAGATCAAGCGAGCCTGGTGGGCGGCGCCAATATCTGCGTGGATGGCGGGGCCAGCGTAAAGGGCGAGCAGCCAAGCCTCTGAAACTAGTGATGGAGATCGCACCAGGCGTTCATAGAATTGAGAGGGCAGCCGGCCCTTTGTCCCACCTACACGCATGTTGGTCCGTATCTGGAAACGGTGCGTTATTTCGAATCGCTGCCGATTGACAAGCTGCTCACGTGCCACTGGCCGATCATGAGCGGGCCGGAAATCGGTGCGTTTCTGGGCGAGACGCGCGAGTTTGTCAAACGCGCGGAAGAACTCGTCATCGAGCAACTGCTGGCCTCGCCGAAAGGAATGACGCTTGGCCAACTCATTACGGCACTCGGGCCAAAACTTGGATCGTGGCCGCGCGCAGTGGATCCGGAACTCAAATATGCTCTGGCCGGGAACCTCGAGCATCTGGTGAATTCCGGAGTTATTACCGAGGTGGCCGGGCATCAGCCAAAGCTCTACCGATTGACATCTCAAAGACGCAGTGTAAGCTGCGATGTTCAGCATGTCGTCTTCGCTCAGACGTGCAACAACCGGTTTCATGAGCTCGGTCCACGTGCCTTTGCGCGTGCCTTGTTGCATGTCGTAGAGCTGCCGCACGAGATAGCTTGGGGAACGGCCGGCGATTCCAGGAACGGGACCGAGTCCGAGTAAATTCGTTCCGTGGCAATCGGCGCAGGCGATCGTTTTTCCGCCGCCGCCGGTGACAAGCTTCTTGCCTCTCGCCACGCTGCCTACCGGTACATATGCGACAAAACCAGACCGCGGATTGCGCAGAACTTCGGTGGCTTCCGGATCCACGGGCATCTCGATGATGCGATTGCCGAGCGGCTCCGTGCCCGCGTTCTTCAGCGGCAGATACATGCCCACGGAGAGATAGTTCTTGGGAACTGTATTGGTTTCTTTTACCTGGATCCAGGGCGTCCATTTGATCGCGCCAAAGTAATCGGCCGCTTGCTTGATCTGGTCGTCCGTCATGGCTTTGGCGAAGGCTGCCATGCGGGCAGTGTTCTTCTTGCGGGTGTCGGCGCTCGCTCGGTTCCCTTCTCGAAACTCGTGCATCTGTTCGATGAAGTAGGAAACGGGGAGTCCGGAGACTCCGGCATTTTCGGCGCGGCCTTTCCCGTTCGGATAGTGGCACAAGGCGCAGGCCCAGATCTCGGGCTTTTGGCCATAGGCCACGATGGCGGGCATCTTTGGGTGATCTTGCGGAAACCAATCCGCGGGGCCGAACAGGTTATTGATTTGGGCGCGAGTAAATTCAAGCGTGCTGCCCGGCACGTGCAGCAGGCCGTTCTCCGAGGCATTCTCCTTTGGGCGGTCCGTCTTGGGAGCGCTCTGAGACGCCGGGGACAATTCAGTGCCGTACGCCCAAGCCGGCGGCCCGCTATTTCCTGCCAGTGCTTCGGCAGCCAATAGCAGCGAGCAGGCCGCTACCCACGCGCCCCATCGTAGATGTTTAGAGTCAAACTTTGTGCGTGCCAACTGACTATGATAATCGGCGCTTTCAGAATAAACTCGTCGATTACCGTGTTTCGGCAATCTCCCTCTGGAGGGGCCGATTATCGACCAGGTCCGAAACGAAGCGGTTATGCTCGTCGACCAGAATCATTTTCGGTTCGACCGGCTTGTCCGATAGGGCGAACGCGGCAATGATGACGATATCATTCGGGCGAAATTTCCGGGCGGCGGCACCATTGATGATGATCGAACCCGATCCAGCCGGAGCTTCGAGCGCATACGTCTCGATGCGCTCGCCGTTATTCAAGTTCCAGACCGATACTTTTTCACCTGGCCAGATATCGGTCCTGCGAAGAAGATCCCGGTCGACTGCAATACTGCCGATGTATTCCAAATCCGCGCCCGTAACCGTGGCGCGATGTATTTTCGATTTGCAGAGTTCGCGTAGCAGCATTGTTAATAAAGCATGAAGGCCCAGAGCTCGTCGCCAGTTGCGACGATCACGTATTGGTGGCCGTCGAGGCTGTAAGTCTGGGGAGGATTCGTCACATAACCAATACGGGTATTCCACAAGGGCTTACCGGTTGCGGCATCGTGGGCTACGAGACTGCCTGCGCCATCCCCCGCGAACACCAATCCTCCGGCGGTCGCTAATACGCCGCCACCGCCTCCTCCCCCGCTGTAATACTTGTGACGCCAGGCAATTTTGCCGGTCTTATAATCGATTGCCGTCAGGTAAGTGCCGCCCGACCCGATCTCATCTTCCTCTTTGCCGCCGAGGCCCATTGAACCCCGCGGATCCAGGTCGGTGAGATAGAAGATGGAGTAAGTATCTTTCTCGCCTACATATAACAACCCGGTATCCGGCGAGTAAGCCGGCGGTTCCCAATTGATTGTTCCATCGGAGGTGGGAGATACTAACGAGCCTCCGACAGTAGCGTCCTTTTCGGGATTGCGCTTGGGACCGCCGAATTTATTCAAGCCGTCTGCCCAGTTCGTCAGAAGACCGTACTTACTGGTTACCAGGTGCTCGCCAGTAACCCGGTCCAGAGTGAAATAGTAACCGTTGCGCGTGGCAGTCAGCGCAAGCTTTCGTTTTTTACCTTTGAAGATGCCGTCGACCAAAACGGGCGTCTGGGCGGAATCGTAGTCGTGCATGTCATGCGGCGAGGTCTGGAAATACCAAGCCATTTTCCCGGTATCGACGTTCAAAGCGATAAGAGTGCAGGCGAAGAGATTGTCGCCTTCGCCGCGCGTTCCATTGGTGAAGGCGGGTGTCGGGTTTCCAGTGCCAAAGATGTAAAGGTTGGTTTCGGGATCGTACGCCCCAGGGATCCAGGTTTGAGCGCCCCCATGCCGCGCTGCGTCGAGACTGGCCCAGGTATCTAGACCTGGGTCACCCTTTTCCATCGGGACCGTGTAGTGCTTCCACTGCAGGTCGCCAGTTTCCGGGTCAAAGGATTCGAGGAAACCCGGGGAATCGATATCGTTGCCGGTACCGACGAGGACGTGGTTGCCAACGACGACGGGGGCCGGCGTAGAGAAGTATCCCGCGTCGACATCGGCGATGACTTTATGCCAGCGTTCCTTGCCGGTTTTGGCTTCGAGGGACACCAGGTAGTCATCGGGCGTTTCCATGAACAAATAGCCGTTCCACATACCGAGCCCGCGATTGCCGATGTGGGTGCCGCCCTTCGTTTTCCAGAAGTAATGCCATAGCTCGTGGCCGTCGCGGGCGTCCACGGCCCAGGCGTTGTCGGGCATGGTGAAGTACAGAGTGCCGTCCACCTCAAGCACAGAGGCTTTGATGGAGCCGCCATGGGTTGCGATATCGCCGGGGCCTTCGCCGCCGACGATGACGCTCTCGTCGGGATTCCGGCGGCGGTGGCGCGAATCGTTATCGAGGCCGGGTGTTACGTGCGTCATCCAGGCGAGCGTCAGGTGTTGAACGTTGGTTTTATCCACCTGCTTCAGAGCACTGTAGCGTTTGCCCGAGTAATCGCCATTGTAAGTGGGCCAGGAGTCTTTGAGCGGTTTGAGTAAGTCCTGGGGCGTGACGCCATTTCCCTGAGCCGGCAACAGCGCGGGCCAGACCAGGCACGAGGCAGTAAGCAACAGTTTGTGAAATGTCATTTAAGGGTCACCAGGTAGGCTGTGACGTCATGGATATCTTTGTCGGTGTATTCCTGCCATAGGTCGCGATGGCCCTTCATGGGATCGTGGATCACGATTTTCGGAATATCGCCGGTGCGCCGCAGAGTTCGCTCGGAACCGTCGGCGAGTTTAACGGTTACGAGGAAATCGTCGATATGTTCGAGCTGACCCGATACATGTTCGCCGGAAGGCAGAGTGATATCGGCAATTGGAGTACGTGCGGGAGAATTTTCGTCCTCATCGCCGCCGCCCGCGACCCAGTCGGTTTGAAGCCGTTTCGGATCGGATATTTTTGTTGCAAGTCCTTTGAGATCGCCGGTTGGCGAGTGGCAGCTGCTGCACTTGGCAGCGAAGTAGGCTTGCCCTTCGCGGGCGTCCCCGACAAGGATGCTCGGAGGTTCTCTGCCGGCATCGGGCGGTGCGCCTTGTCCCTGGATCGTATCAATCACGCTGCGCACGTATGCGGCGACGGCGAGCGCGTCCGCAGGACTAAGTCCAATAGCAGGCATGCCCTGCTTCTGGCGGGCGCCATTGATGATGGGAACGATGAGCTCGCCGTTCTGGTCACTGAGCGCGACCTGGGAACGGAGCAGGTTGGGCCCGCCGAGGTCACCGCCCCGGAGGTCGGCACCGTGACACCCGCGGCAGTTGATCGCGAAGATGGTCTTTCCGCGCGCGATCTGCGCCGGATCGCCAGGAGCCCGTTTACTGGCCGCATTGAATTTCTGGACGATGTGGGGAGGCGGGTTTGGCTTCGCGGCGGTAGGCGGCGCAACCGGCGGAGATGGCTGCTGGCCCAACGCACTGGACGCGCTGAGGATAGCCCCGAGGAAAAGCACGGCGCACAATTTGCCGTTACTGCGCATTATTGATCTCACCTTCAGAGAGTAGTCCGGGAAACTTGGGCGACCCGAGACGCGGGCAGATCAAGTTGCGGTTCTATTTAGAATTGTACTTGGGTGCGAACGAGGGAGTTCGTTTTCCCCAATTCGAATGCGCCGAGTGCATTTCGGTCGGGGCTTCCCGGAGTTGGTGGCAGGGAGTGCCCGCGCAGGCCGCGGCGCCAGCAAGTCGAACGCCGAGCAAGTAATGCTGCAGTAGATCTGCTGAGGACTCCCATCATCACTTTCCAATCTGGACAGGTCCGAGCACTTTACTCGACAGTGCGCGCACGCCGGTAATCGGTGCGAAGGCTTGCGGCGCCGCGTTTGCCTGGGTGAGCAGGTAGCGGCCACCCTCGTGGACCGGCAGCACCAAAATGCGATCGGCACTCTTGAGGAGGATATGGTTCTGCGAATCCAAAACCTGCGCGCCATGACCCGGCCACGGATTGCGGATCCGTAGAGACTCGTTGGTTCCTGCTTCGATGACGACGGTGACCGGCACTCCCGCCCTGGTCTGTACGTCGACCCGGGTGCGATCCCGAACCCACACGCTGCCTGCAAAATCCCATTCTGCCGGGACTGCCGGGGCGATGCGAATCAGACCATCGAAATCCTGAACCAGGGCTTCGGCGATCGCGAGCGCGACGACGCCTTGCTGCTCCGTATAAAACTCACCTGCGGGGCCGCCCCAATTGGAGAAGCCGTTTATGTATGTCTGATACTTCTCTGTCAAAGCAATCAAAGTCGAGCGGACTTCATTCTTGAGCCCGAGCCGCGCAGCCTGCACTGGATCGAAGCTCCAGTCTTGGTGAACCGGGTAAGGACGCTTTGCGTAAGTGGCTTTCGCTAACGCCAAGAGTGGAGAGCTATCGCCGATCAGAGAATACGGCCAAACCGGTTCGAGCCCGATATTCTCTTCGTTGTGTTGAGAGGCGGCGAGATTGTACGACGGGGCGATCACCGCCTGCTTCGTGTTCGGAGAAGAGATCTTTTCTTCTCGGGGGAATGAAGGGATTCGATTTAGTTCCGTCTGCAACCGTTTGACGAGGTTGGCATCGGTGTTGAGCAGTTTGGCGGCGCTGATACACGCCGGATATAGCGTCGCTCTCGCGGCCAAGTCCGTTGTGGGATCCGTTGTGTCCCATTCCTGCTCGTGCGCATTTGATGGATCCGTGTGCATCTTTCCATCGGGCCCTGGGCGTTCATATGCCAGCAGGAATTGCGCACTCGCGGCCATCACCGGGTAGTTTTCCGCGAGAAAGTTGCGGTCTCCGGTCGCCAGATACTGCTGCCATATCCAGAGTGAAACCTCGGCGCCGGTCGAGAGGGTGCGGGCATTGTAATAAGGCTGCGAGGCTGCATCGCAATCGAGCCCAACAATCGGCGGCTTTGATCTATCCAGATCCACTTCATACTCGATTCCCAGCCCGTTGAAGCGCATCGTCTCCGGAATGCAGATGCCCGCACGGCCGCCCATATGTTTGAAGGTCCATTGTTCGAGGTTCGGAAGATTTTCGCGATAGAGGCGGAAGTAGGGAGTGTTCAATGCATAAAGTCCAGCGTCAAGATTGGCGGCCACCTGCATGCGGAGGTTCCAGTGCCAAAAGGCGGCGGGGTCCCAATGGTGAGAATCCTGAACCGCAGAAAAAAGATCGGCAACGCCCGCCTGGGAGCCGGGAAAACGCCCGCCACTCTCGGCCGCAGCAGCGTATAGATACAGGTTCCGCAGATTCTCCAGGTACTCCCCCGAGCCATCGCGAGAGGTGAGCTTGATGAGACCGGCGCGCAGCCAGAGAGCGTTCCACCAGGCTACGTGTTCTTGTGGATCTGCGTTCGCCAATGCGTTTCCGATGCTGTCCGCCGGGGAGCGGGCTCCGTCGTAGTGAGGGCATGCGACGATCACACGGAAATGCCCGTCGACCGCCGGCCTGAAGCGGATCGCGATGGTGCGCGAATCGCTCACCCGGGCAGAAACATCGCGCCCGGCGGCGGTGATCGCGGCAAGAGAGCCGAACGTCTTGCCGGTCGCTCCCGGGCCGATAGTGATCTGTCCAGGTTTGTGCGAGTTTGCCGGAGGAGCCGGAAGCGGTCGCCTTTGGGTCACGCGGCGGCCAAAGGCGCAGTTCGGCGGTTTGGACAGCCTTCGGATTTGCACCTCTCACATCAATGACCAATGTGTCGGTAGAGACCTGAACATAGGCGGTCAGCGTGAGACCGCCGCCGTGTTCGATCAGCGTTCCATTATAGAGATCGAGACGGCCGCTGAAGTCGTTGGCCGAGGTAAGCGCCGTGAGACTTGGAATGGAGACTTGGCCGGGAGAGTCGCGATAGGGCAGCGTGTCTCCACGATTCAATTGCGCGGTGAATCCGTCAGCGGCCCAGACCGATACGCCAAGGCGGCCATTTCCCAAGGGCATGGCTTCCGACGGCAAAGAATTCGGGGCGTGCAGCACGACATCGGAGCGGCTGAGCAGCCCGGCGGCATCGACTGAAAACAGGCCGTCTTTCCAGGCTGTGGTTTGGGCGCCAGCTTGCCCGATAGAGGACAAGAAGAGCAGCACCGGAACAGTGAAATCGCCGAGAGAACATCGCATCTGGAAGCCCATCATACGATTCCAAGGAGTACATTCCTGGGGTGAAATTCTTTCGTTCGCCGCGGCGCATGAGCGCTTGGCCAACCCCTTAGTCGAAAAAGTCTCGATCCTCAGCTTTGAGGTGCGCCTTGGCTGCGCGGACGTTGAACGTGATCCCGAGACCCGGCTTATCCCAAACTTCGATCAAGCCGTTCTTGACGACCGGATCCGGCAAGCCATCCACAATGTCATACCACCATGCCGGATCGCCCTTCGCATATTCGAAAGCGATATAGTTCTGCGGCAGTGTTGCTCCCATATGCACTTGCGCCGCCACGCCAAACAGACCGTCGAATATTCCGTGCGGGGCGACCAGAATGCCGTGCAGATTGGCATACTCGGCGATCCACTTCAATTCGGCGATTCCGCCCACATCCTCCGGGTCCGGCCCGATGACATTCACCGCCTGTGTCTCGATCAGATCTTTGAAGTTTTCCCGCAGATAGATCTCCTCGCCCGTGTGAATCGGCGTGGATGTGCTATCCGTCACCTGCTTGAAGACCTGCGCGTTCGGGTAAGGCGTGTAGTCGCCGGTGATCAAGTCTTCGAGCCATGTAATATGGAGCGGTTCGAGAGCGCGCGCAAATTGGATCGCATCCTTGACCGCCCAGCCCGGCCCGCAATCGAGCGCCAGCCCGATGTCCTTGCCAAGAGCCTTTTTCGAGGCTTCCACGCAGGCGATCACATGATCGAGCCCACGTTCCGTCATCAGCCCGCGATCCATGTACGGCATCGCCCTTTTCCACTCCCTGCCGTACCACGCATCAGGGATGGCCGTCATCATCGCCGCATTATGGAAGCCGACGGGCTGCTTGACAAGTGTGTAGCCCTCTTTCGCCTCCTTCATCTTCGCCGAGAGTTCCGCGTAGTCTTGCGGCGTGCGCGGTGTGAAGTCAGGCGCGTTGTTTTCGGAATTTCCGTACGGACGGACTTGATCACGAATCTTTCCACCCAGTAGCTTATGGACCGGCAATCCGGCGGCCTGCCCGGCCACGTCCCAGAGCGCGATTTCGATTGCGCTGATCGCCGCGCCCCAGGGCTTGAACGCGCCCATGCGGCGAATCTTCAGCATGATCCTCGCGACGTTCGTGGGGTCTTCGCCGATGAGATAGCGCTTATAGAACAGCACCATCGGCTTGAGATACGGCTTGGCGGTCTCCGCCTGACCATAGCCGGAGATTCCCTGGTCCGTGACGATTCGCACCGTCGGATTGCGCCCGATGACGGCACACTTCAGGTCGGTGATTTTGATCGCAACGTTCCCGGTGCGCCTTTCGGGAGGACTCTGTGGAGTAGCGGCCGCCCGACCCGCAAACGCCGTTGCAGCAGCTGCCCCCGAAAGCGACTCCCAAAATCCTCTTCGCGTCCACGCGCCCATTAGCTCTTCTCCTAAAGAATCTCGTTTTAAGTGCTATGGTGCAAATTATCATGCCGCAAATGGAGCTGGAGTTTTCCTGATCGAGGCGGCTGTGTCCGCACCGTATTCGCGACGCCACGCGCAAACTAATTAGAGTTGCTTCGTTGTCGCGAGATGTGAGTTCCAGCTAAGTTCGGGGGCCGTTGTGTGTGCGCCGGCGGCCAAATATGGCTGCCACGCGGTGGTAATGACGCGGCGGCGATGAAGGAATGCGCCCTTCCCACTATCAGGATATCGCGAAATGGGGGGCTTGCCGCAAGACCCGGGTCATGCCGCATAATCGCCTGCTGTAGCCTCGCGCCCTGGGGCTCGGGTGAGAGGGCGGCGAATTCTTTTAGAGAGCGTACAAGGGAGGGAACGATGGGTTGCTACGTCTTGGGTTTTGAGGAGATCGACCAGACGCAGGTCGAGACCGTTGGCGGCAAGGGTGCGCACCTGGGCGAGCTCTCGCGCGTCGAAGGCGTCTGCGTGCCGGCGGGCTTTTGCGTGACGACGGACGCCTTTCAGCGGATCATGGCGGAAGCGCCGTCGATCAACGACCGGCTCAATAGGCTGGCGCGCCTGAAGGCGGACGACCGGGAGGCGATAAACGCGCTCAGCGCAGAGGTTCGCGAGGCCGTCGAAGGGATCGTTATTCCGGACGATCTGGCGCAGGCGATTATCCGGCTGCTTATCCGGCTCGGCGAGCAAGCGGCCTACGCCGTCCGATCGAGCGCGACGGCGGAGGACTTACCGACGGCCTCCTTCGCGGGCCAGCAGGACACATATCTGAACGTCGTGGGGACGGCGGCAATCCTCGAGCACGTTCGCCGGTGCTGGGCCTCGCTCTTCACCGAACGGGCGGTGACGTACCGCCTGCGAAACGGCATCGACCACCGCAAGGTCCGGATGGCGGTGGTTGTGCAGCGGATGGTCTTCCCCCAAGCGGCGGGCATCCTTTTCACGGCGGACCCGGTCACCGGCAACCGGAAGGTCGCCTCGATAGAGGCCAGCTTCGGCCTTGGCGAGGCCCTGGTCTCCGGGCTGGTGAACGCGGACGTGTACAAGGTGCGGGACGGCAAGGTCGTGGCCAAGGCGATTGGCAGCAAGCAGCTTGCGATCCAGGCCTCGCCCGCAGGCGGAACGGAGCAGCGGGCGATCGAGCCGGATCGGCAGACAGAGGCGGCGCTGACCGATGCGCAAGTTGTGCGGCTCGCCCATCTGGGCCGGCGAATCGAGGCGCACTTCGGGTGTCCCCAGGACGTCGAATGGTGCCTCGCCGAAGATGATTTCCAGATCGTCCAGAGCCGGCCGATCACCACGCTGTTCCCCATCCCCGAGACCGGCGATCGGGAGAACTATGTGGGGGAGAATCAGGTCGGCGAGAACCGTGTCTATCTCTCCGTCGGTCATCAGCAGATGATGACCGACCCCATGAAGCCCCTGGGACTCTCCGTGTGGCGCCTGACGGCCATGACGCCGATGCACGAGGCCGGCGGGAGGCTGTTTGTCGATGTCACCCGGCGCCTCGCTTCGCCAGGGAGCCGCGCAGCGCTCCTGAATCTCGTGGGAAAATCTGATCCGCTGACCGGCGACGCGCTCAAGACCATCCTCGACCGCGACGATTTCGTTCCGTCGCTCCCGGAGGCGGGTCCCGGCGGACTGCCGGCCAGCGGCGCGTCCGCCCCGATCGAGGCCGATCCGGCCATCGTCCCCGAGCTAATCGAGCGCATCCAGGCGTCCATCGCCGCCCTGCGGCGCAACATCCGGACGAAGACCGGACCGGCGCTGTTCGACTTTCTGCTGGAGGCCTTCGAGGAGCACAAGCGAGTCCTCAGCGATCCGCTGAACCTCAAGGCGATCATGGCGGGGATGGAGGCCACGTGGTGGCTCAATGACAAGCTGCAGGAGTGGCTGGGCGAGAAGAATGCGGCTGACACGCTCACGCTGTCCGCACCCGGCAACGTCACGTCGGAGATGGGGCTGGCGCTGCTGGACGTCGCGGACGTGATCCGGCCGCATCCGGAGCTGGTGGCTTTTTTACAACACATCGAGGGCGAGGGCTTCGTGGACGAGCTGCCCAGGCTCGCGGGCGGGCGGGAAGCGCGCGAAGCTATCCAGGGCTGGCTCGACAAGTACGGCATGCGCTGTGCCGGAGAGATCGACATCAGCAGGCCCCGCTGGAGCGAACGCCCCAGCACGCTCGTGCCGCTGATACTCGGGAATATCAAGAACTTCGAGCCGGGCGCCGGCAAGCGGCGCTTGAGCAAGGGCGGGAGCAGGCATCGAAGAAAGAACAGGAGCTGCTGGAGCGCCTGCGGGCGTTGCCGGACGGGGAGCGGAAGGCCGAAGAAACCAAGCGGATGATTGACCAGGTCCGGAGTTTCATCGGTTACCGGGAGTATCCGAAATACGGCATTGTCAGCCGCTACTTCATCTACAAGCAGGCCTTGTTGGAAGAAGCCGGGCGGCTGATGCAAGAGCGCGTGATTCGCGACCAGGAAGACATTTTTTACGTAACGTTCGAGGAGTTCCACCGCGCGGTACGCACGAATCAAGTGGATGACCAGCTCATCCGGCTGCGCAAGGACGCGTTCCGGTTCTATGAAGCGCTCACGCCCCCGCGGGTGCTGACGTCAGATGGCGAGGTCCTCACCGGGGCTTATCGGCGCGACGATTTGCCGAGCGGCGCACTCGCCGGCTTACCGGTTTCGAGAGGCGCTGTCGAGGGGCGGGCGCGCGTCATCCTGGACATAGCGGAGGCCGATCTCGAGCCGGGCGACATCCTGGTCACCACTTACACGGACCCTAGCTGGACGCCCCTGTTTGTTGCGATCAATGGACTGGTGACCGAGGTGGGGGGCCTGATGACCCATGGCGCGGTGATCGCACGGGAGTACGGGTTGCCGGCGGTTGTGGGGGTGGAGCATGCCACGCGGCTGATCCGGGATGGGCAGCGGATTCGGGTGGACGGAACGCACGGTACCATCGAGATCCTGCCCTAGCCGCGGGCCAGCGCACCCGGTACAAGGGAGAAGGATGCCTTCCGTTTGCTCAGTTCTCACGGCGAGACGCGGGAGCAATCGCGAACGCGGGTCCCGACCCGCTCGAAGTCGAGCCGGGAGTTATAGCGAAGATCCGATATCCGCGACCGGAGAATGTGTTCGGGATGATCCACTGATATGAGCCGCCGCGTGCTGGTTTCAAGCATGCGTCTCCAATATGATCTCGGTATTGCATAGCTCCGCTGCCGTCATCCTGCGCGAGATAGAGGTTTACGCAAGGATCGCGGAATGAGAATTCATCATTCCACTGAATTCTGAGCGCAGATCCCTGCTGATAATTTCCGTTAGCGCGCACTTCCGGCGAATATTTGAGGGTGACGTATCCGTTCGGGGCGGGCACGCCGGCCGGAAACGGATTGAATGGAGCCACGCCGACAATAACGTACTTCGCCGCTGCCGGATATGGGGTTGCGCCGGAAAACGGAGTGAGCATCACGGTGATCGAAACGGGTTGAGCTTTGAGAAAATTGCCGAACAGGACCACGGCTGCTGAATCCGGTGAATGATTCGGCCTCATGCCGCTATCAAGAGGCAGTGTGTTGTTTTCGCAATCGCGCTGAATGTTTTCTTCAGAGATCACGACGCCCGCTCCTTTAAGCGCAGGAGAGCACCTATATGAGAGCTCGACGTAATCGGTGTTTTCGGCCTTCCACGAAAAGGTGATCCGGCCCCGGTTCGCGGCGGGGTCAGCCATTTCAGAACTGGCTTTGAACTCGATGACGCGCGGCGTTAAATGCGAACTATTTTCGTTTGACAGACGCGGATTGACGGCGAGTGAGAACGAAATCGCGCCGATCAACGGATCGACAATCTTCAACTCATCCACTGGCTTCAACGATGGAACGGTGCATCCGGTATCCGAATTGCCCGTGTTCCATTCTGCGAATTCAAAGCTGATCTGGAAGCACATGCCGTTCTGAAAGGTGTGGAAGTCCCTATGGCTGTAAAACGTTCCCATGGCACCTCCGCGGGCCGTGTAGGTGCTGTACTCAGCAGCGCCGATCCTGCGAGACGAGCGAAGCCGGGGATCTGCGTCCGCGAACTCAGCACAGCTCTGTGCATTCATAAGTCGCGGGTTAACGAAGACACCGAACGCGCCGCCGCTGAAATTAGTTCCGGGGTACAGCTCACGCGGTATCTGAAACCTGCCCAGGACTACCGCGCCGTCACTCGCCGGGAAATTAGGTTGGACCATGCTTGATCCGGAGCCGGGCACTCGAGTCCAGGTCGGCGGATGAGCGTATGTGATTCCGTATATGGGATCGGTTTCATGTCGCCAAAGCGACGAGTCGGAAAAGGATGCGCGGAGGATCGGTTGCGGTACCTCGAAGACCTGCTTGACAGTGACAACTCTGAATGACGGCCAGGGCTGAGTCGACCCGTTGACGCTGCCCTCAAGTCTGACCTCTTTTTCAATGTACTTTGTGAGAGCTGCCGTGTTGCCGGTTAGCTTATATGGTTGACTTTTGCCAGGAATTCCCAGGTAAAAGTCGCTCGGGCGGCCTTTCAGACAACCCCGGAGTACGACCTGCTGCCCGGCGAGCGCCGAGGCACAAGTACATGCGGACAGACAGGCAACACATGAAATCAGCTTCCGCATCATTGCAACATTGAACCAGATTCGTCATTGGCCGTTGCTTCACTCGGCTCGGAGGGTTCGAATCGGATCAATGCGTGCGGCCCGCCACGCTGGAATCAAACTAGCCGCCACCGTGACCGCAAACACCAGCAGCGCGACACCAGCAAAGGTCCAAGGATCCGTGGCCGTCACCCCGAATAGCATTTTCGCTAAGAGCCGCGTCAGCAGAAACGCCGCGCAAATCCCGCCAACGATCCCCATCAGCGCGATCCGCAAACTCTGACCCAGAATCAAAGCGACTACGCTGTTCGCCGATGCGCCGATTGCCATGCGCACGCTGATCTCATAGGTTCGCTGCGACACCGAATAAGACAGCAGGCCATAAAGTCCGATCGCAGCTAATAGCAGAGCGGCTCCCGCGAAGCTGAGAAACACCCATATCGTTGAACGAAGGTCCGCAATGGAATTTCCGACGATTTCTCTGAGGCTGACCACTTTTCCCACGGGCACATCGGGATCGGCTTGCACTGCAATGCGGCGCAGTTCCTCGGGCGCTTGTTCCGCACTCGCAGCGGTCTTCACCAGTAGGTCCATCACCACCGGAATCCGGCCATTTCCCTCTATGGCTTGAACGTATGGCATGTAGATGGCCCCACTGATGGAACTCGGGGAGCGGTCTTCGAGGTTGAACTGTTTTACATCGGCAACCACGCCGATCACGGTCCGCCAGCCATTCTCCCCCGCCTTCCTGATGTGCTTGCCGATTGGATCGACTCCTGGCCAGAAACGCTTGGCCGTAGATGCCGAAATCAGAATGACCCGCGCTGCGTCCGGTCCATCCGTCTCGTTGAACACTCTCCCCGCAATAAGCGGAATTTGCATCAGTCGAAAATAGCTGGGTGTCACCGCCCCGGTCCATAGCACCGGAGACGGAAAATCCGCCGTTCTGGGGTGGTCTTGCACATCTGCCGCAATAGTGGGAAGCTGGCCGTCCAGCGGTACCGTATTGGCAGCGGCCACGCTAAGTACACCGCTCAGGCCGCGCGCCTGCTCCAGCAATCGTCTATAAAAGGCGATGCAGGATTCGCGTTGTGTGCAAAACGACTGATTCGGACTGACCTTTATCGTTAGAATCCGCGCAGAATCAAAGCCGGGATTCACAGCCGTCAGATCGTATAAGCTCTTCATCAGCAGGCCGGCCGCAACCACCAGCACCACGGTCAATCCTATTTCGCCTGCAATCAGCCAGCCTCGCAGTGCCATCCAACCCTTGGTGGCGGACCGCTGGCTCCCGCTCCTCATCGCTTCCACCAGGTCCAACTTTCCTGCATTCAGCGCTGGAATAATTCCAAAAGACAAGCCGGTAAGAATAGATAGCGCTACGGCGAAGAGACAAACACGCCAATCCAGTCCTACCTTCGCCATTCCGGGTATCCCGGCCGGAACCACCGCTCGAAACAGCGACAGTGAAGTCGTTCCCAGAATCACCCCAAGTGCACCCGCCGTGAGCGCAAGCACCACACTCTCAGTTAGTAATTGCCGTATGATCCTGGCCGATCCTGCTCCAAGTGCCGCGCGCATCGCGACTTCCTTACGTCGCGTAGTGGCGCGCGCCAGTAGCAGGCCAGCTACGTTTGCGCACGCAATGATGAGTACCATACCCACCGCGCCCAATAAGATGAACAACTCGGCGCGCGTGTCGCCCGCCAGATCCGACTGCAGCGAGATCACCGTGGAATCCGCATTCCACGCTCTCGGCATGGGCCACGGGAACAGCTTCCAGACACCCGCGGCTAGCGAATGAATCTCATTCCGCGCTTGTTGTAAGTTCGCACCCGGCCGCAGCCTCGCTATCAACGGCACAAACTCGCCGCCCCAATAATCCACTGTGTTACTCGGGTCAATTCTTGCCGGAATCCAGAACTGCACCCTGGTTGAAGGAAACGCAAAATCGCTTGGAGTTATGCCAATCACCCGCCGGTTGATGCCCTCAAGCGTTACGGCCCGGCCCAGAATGTCCGGATCGCTATGGAACTTGTCCCTCCATAACTCATGACTTAGAATGACCACGCCATCATTTCCCGGCCGGTCCTCTCCAGGCTCAAACGTGCGCCCTCTTTCCACCGTCGCGCCCAACACCGCAAAGAAGTTAGCCGAAGTTTCGCTTCCTGTGATTCGCGAAGCTGGGCCCGCGCCGGTCAAGTTATATTCCGAACCTGAACTTACGAACGCAATGTCCATGGTTCTTGAGCGCTGCTCGAAATACGCCAGGATCGCCTTTGGATAAAGCTGTGTAATCCGCATCAGGCGGCTCGGCTCATGGTACGGCAGCGGTTTGATCAGGAGCGTATTGATGATGCTGAAAATCGCCGTATTCCCAGCAATCCCAAGCGCCAGCGAAAAGATCGCAATACAGGCGAATCCGGGATTTCGCCTGAAAATCCGCAGCGCGTAGCGAAGGTCGTGAACCAGATTATCGATCCAGACAAATCCCCACATGTCTCTGCTCTCCTCTTTCGCGAGCGTCAGATTCCCCATCCCCTGGCCGTTTCCTTCCGCTTCCTTTAACCGCAGATGGAGTTCCATCTCCTCGCCAAGTTCCCGCTCTAGCTGATCGCGTCGTACCCAGAACAAAAGCCTCCGCCAAATTCGTCCGCAAAGGTGCAACATGCCGTCACGCCGTCTCGAGAACTTTTTGAATCGCATCGATCATCTGTGCGAATTCCTTGCGCTCAGCCGTTAGTTGTTTTCGCCCTGCCGCGGTCAAAGTGTAATAGCGCGCGCGGCGATTGTTCTCCGAGGCACCCCATTCGGCTTTCACCCAACCGTTCACCAGAAGCCGCTGTAATGCCGGGTAAAGCGAACTTTCGCCGACCTGAAGCACATCGTCTGAAATTTGTTTTAGGCGCTGGGCAATCCCGTATCCGTGCCTGGGTCCGGTAGCGAGAACCCGCAGCAATAGGAGATCCACTGTCCCCGGCAGCAATTCGCCCGCTTGTAAATTTCTTCCCATCGCCTACTGATGAGAGTGTGTCACAAATTGATTAACACAGTCAACACCCATCAGTGGGCGATGGAAGAAATTCAATGCTCGCCCCAGAGCGTCCGCGCTACTTGTGAGCCGCGAGCTCGGGTGCTCTGCCGCCATCTACAGCGGCTACTCGTCGATACCCAAAAGATAGCGTTCCAAGGGGCTCAAGCGAGTGCGGACT
Organism: Terriglobia bacterium; assembly: GCA_963767485.1. Classification (GTDB taxonomy): domain Bacteria; phylum Acidobacteriota; class Terriglobia; order Bryobacterales; family Bryobacteraceae; genus Bog-105. The sequence goes on from CAVYDZ010000012.1 coordinate 371,270, forward strand.
GCATCAGGCAAGCGGTTGCGAAAGTCAAAGCCTGACCGTGCGTTTCTACGGACAAAGTAGCCCTGAATGGACCGGCGCCCGCACAATGTGAGATTGGCGGTGTGGCCGTGCCAAATGGCGGCGTTAAAGAGAATCATTGTTCCGGGTTCGCCGCAGCCCAGAACTTCGCCGGGGTACTTGGCCCGCGTGTCTGATACTCGATCCCTTGGAAGGTCATCCCAGAGGTGCGAGCCAGGAATAAAGCGCGTCGCGCCGTTTTCCTCCCGAAAGGGATCAATCATCAGGATGAAGCCCAGTAACGGTGAATCCTCCGAATCGCGAGGCAGATCGGCATGCAGTTCCTGAGCGGGCGTTCCCGTTCTGAGAGTTCTTGCTAGGAACGAGCTGAGTTTGAAGCGTTCCCCTACAACGTTGCCGCAAGCCTCAAGGAGCGGGGGGTAAAGAAAGACTTCATTGAACGCCGAGCTGAAACTGAGCAGGTCGGACATGCGGGTAGTGGTGCTCCCGACGTTGAAATCCGGACCACAGGCTGCGGTCATCAAATCGTCATATGCGGTAAGTAAGCCGTTGAAACGCTCCCCCGAGAGTGGGCCTGGGATTGTCACAAAGCCTGACGCGGCGAGTTCTTCAGTGGATGACATGCTCTAAACGGATCGGATTGAATTACTCCATCGTCTCGTCCAAAACGGCCTTGAGCCGTGCGGCAACCACTCGTTCTTGCCCTTCGGAAAGGGTCCCGGCGTTTATCCGGATTCCGCCAGGTCCGCTGTCGCGAACCAGCACTCTGGGCTCGGCTTGAAGTAATTGCTTCTTGATTCGGTCGCGTATGGACTGTGAACCCGACGGAGAGAACTGCAAATGGACGTGCGACCGCGCCCTGTCCAGGGTGACGGAAACCCCGGCGATTTCGGCTAGTTCGTTGGCGATGTATTCCGCCATCTCCTGAGTCGCCTCCGCTCCTCCGTTTAGAAAATGCTTCACCGCTGCATAGATGCCTGCCAACGTCTCTCGGCCAACTTTCATCGGGCGGCCGATTCGACAATGTGGGGCGACCATGTTCTGGCAAGCCTCCACAAGCGCCTTTCGCCCCAATATCAGCCCGCTCCCTTGCGGGCCGCGTAGACCTTTGCCGCCGCTGACCACAACTCCGTCCACGTCGTAATCTCTTGTGAACTTCCAAAGATGCTCTTTGGGGGGAAGAGACCACGCGACATCCACGATAACTGGAATCCCTCTCTCGTGTGCCATACGGACGATCGTCTCAAGGGAAATCATGCGATCTCGGGGTGGAGTCGTAAAGACGGCTGCCGTTTGTTTGGTGAGAGCCTCTTCGTACTCTTCCTCGCACGCCCCGTCTTGATCTCCAATCTCGACGATTTGAGCGCCTGTTATCTTGATCGCCGCATCTTCGTCGAACCGGTCACACCGGTGGACGATGACATCCTTCTTCAGCCCCCGAGTATCGGGAAGGCGCTCGCTCTTCTTTGCATCCAGATCAGACATGCACGCGGCCACCGCCAGCACAATCCCGGCAGTCGCGCCCGAGGTCACACACGCGGCGTCGTTCTGCGCTAGCTTTGCGATTGCGCTTCCAACAGCGTACTGGAAGTCTTCCGCTCGTGCGGTCCACCGAGAGGCCTCAACCATTGCGTCGATCACCGGGGGGCGCGAGCATGGAACCGCCCATCGAGGTGTACCACTCGTTTGCGTTGATGTAGGCCATCACGCCTAACTCCTCATAGATCGACACGGCCCATTATGATGCTTTCACAACCGAAGTAGCCCAACATCAGCCAACCAGATACTCGGAGGACGTGTGGCGTTTGTTGCACCGGGGTGACCTGAAACCAGAGCTTTTCGGCACGGGACGCCTGCACCTACGTCAGATTTGAAACAGTTCCGTTCCTCTTTTTCTACTTTTTCCAATTAATCCTCCGGCATCCCTCATCCTCTTTCGAAGTCGTTGTCGATTAGACTTTCAGGAGGATGCGTGAAATTGCTGGCTAAGAGCTGTCATTTGGCGGTATTGCTGGCCATTTTGTGCTTGCCTTCCAACGCAAGCCTCGACCCAAGGCTGCCAATCGCGCATTTTCTGCACGAATCCTGGCAAACGGCGCAGGGATTGCCCCAGAATTCCATATTGTGTTCGGCGCAGACGCCAGATGGGTATCTATGGTTTGGAACCGAAGAGGGTTTGGTTCGCTTTGACGGCGTACGCTTTACAGTGTTCGACACCCGAACAGCCGGATTTAAGAATAATCTGATTTCGGCGCTGCTGGTAGATCATCAGGGCAATCTGTGGTTGGGAACCTACGGGGGCGGAGCGGCCCGTTTTCATCGGGGTCACTTTCACTGGCTGACAACTAAGGAAGGACTGCCCTCTAACCAGATTCGCAGCTTGTACGAAGACCCGCGGGGCGATTTGTGGATCGGCACGGATGGCGCCGGTCTGATTCGAGTGCAGAACAACAATATGCAGGCCTTCACGAAAGCGGACGGCTTAGCGGACAATTCCGTTTTCTCTTTGGTAGGCGACAAAGCGGGCCGCCTCTGGGCCGGGACTCCAGCCGGACTCAGTGTCTTGGAGAGCGGCGCGTCGCGATTTTCGACGCGGAACGATTTCCGCGGCGAGTTTGTGCACACGTTGTATGCCGATTCGGACGGAAGCGTATGGGCCGGCAGCGGTAATGGCGTAACTCACATCAGCGGTTCTAAAATCGAGCACCTTAGCGTGCGAAACGGGCTGCTGAGTGACACCGTTTTCGCCTTGCGGCGAGATCGCGCCGGAAGTTTATGGATCGGCACGGCAGCCGGCTTAAACCGCTGGGCCGAAGGCCGGATGAGCAGCTTCACCGGGAAAGACGGGTTGAGTGGAAAAGAAGTCGGGTCCATTCTCGAAGACAGGGAGGGGAGCCTCTGGGTGGGTACCGGCGATGGAGGGCTGAATTCCTTGAAGGCGGGACTATTTTCCACCGTCGATGAGCAGAGCGGCCTGGCAAGTAACCTGATCCTGCCGATGTTCGAAGACAACTCCGGCGGAATCTGGATCGGCTCAAACCAGGGACTGATGAATTATAGGCCGGGCAAGATTCGAACCTATACAACCAAAGATGGCCTGCCCGACAATCTGATCTTCTCCGTAGCTCAGGATTTAGCGGGCACGATCTGGATTGGTACACGCCAGGGATTGGCCACTTTGAAGAACGGCAAGATCTCGGCGGTAGGTGCTGTACGCGGATCTCCGGTTTTCTGCGTTTTCGCGGACAAAGAAGGCGGCGTTTGGGCAGGCACACGAGACGGCCTCAAGCATTTGCGCGGTGGTTCGGTTGAGACCTACACTACGAAAGACGGGTTGTCGAATAACCGGGTAGTCGCCCTGTTCGAAGACGCGCAGGGGGCTTTGTGGATCGGAACGGGACAAGGGCTGGACCGGTTTTTAGGGGGCCGTTTTACTGCGTACACGACACGTAGCGGGCTGAGTAACGATGTGATCTGGTCGATTTACGGCGAGCGTGACGGCACGCTCTGGCTCGGGACCGGCGGGGGCCTGATTCGCTTAAAGAATGGCGGAATTACGAATTACGGAGTATCTGCCGGGCTGCATGACGACACCGTGCTCGGGATTTTAGATGATCGGCTAGGAAACTTATGGTTCAGTTCGAATCGCGGCGTGTTCCGGGTCAGCAAAGAACAGTTGGACGAGTTTGCCGAGGGAAAGCGCAAACGGATTCGATCGACTGCATACGGCCGAACCGACGGCATCAACAGTTCGGAATGCAACGGAGGATTCCAGCCTTCAGTACTTCGCTCAGAAGATGGAAGGCTCTGGTTTCCGACCGTGAAAGGCTTTGTGGTGGTCGATCCGCACACTGTGGCCAAAGTCGGCGCTCCAGAACCAATTATTGAGCGGGTGCAAGCGGACGGGTCTGAGCTTTCGGACGGCCGAGGCGGCGTAGCGCCCCCCGGTAAGGGAAGTCTCGAATTTCAATTTACGGCACCCACCTCGATCGCGCCCGAAAAAATTGAATTTCGCTACCGGCCTCAAAGGTTTTGATAAAGACTGGACGGACGCGGGACCCCGCCGAACCGCTTATTACACGAATATTCCGCACGGCGAATATGTGTTCCAGGTGCAGGCTGGCCGCGATGGCGTCTGGCGAGATGCGGCGGCGAGCTTTCCGATCACGCTCAAACCGCATTTTTACGAAACGAAGCTCTTTTCAGTCTTCGCTCTGATGCTTGCGATTTCGGGTTGTATGGCCGGATATCGGATCCGGGTACGGCAATTGACCTTGCGGCAGCGGCGTCTGATGGAACTGGTGGATGAGCGGACGGCTGCGCTGCGGGAAAGCGAAGACGAACTGCGGAAGTCACGGGATGAGCTCGAATTGCGAGTGCAGGAACGGACGAGCGAACTGGTTTGCGCAAATCGCGATTTGATCCTGGCGAAGGAATCCGCGGAAGAGGCGAATCGTGCAAAGAGCGAATTTCTAACAAACATGAGCCACGAGATCCGTACACCCATCAACGGCATCATCGGCATGACCGAAGTGACCCTGGGCACGGAACTCGAAGACGAGCAGAAGGATTATCTCGAGATGGTGAAGTTTTCGGCCGATTCCTTGCTGAACATCGTCAATACCATCCTGGATTTTTCCAAACTGGAGGAAAAGCAGGTTGAGCTCGACCGGTCGCCTGTGTCGCTGCGCAGTTCGCTCGATGAACTCGTTCAGGCCGAGGCTCCGCGCGCGCATCAAAAGCATTTGAGCCTGGATTGTGAGGTAGACGGGCGCATCCCCGAACGCTTGATTGGCGATTGGCCGCGATTGCGGCAAGTTCTCTCAAATCTGCTGGATAACGCGATCAAGTTTACCAGCGAGGGCTCGATCCACGTACAAGCCTCGCTTCAAGCGGTGAGCGCCCGGGAAGCGACGCTGCGCTTCTGCGTTGCGGATACGGGGATGGGCGTTTTACCGGGCAAGCAGAGCTCGATTTTCGAGGCCTTTTCCCAAGCCGACACTTCATCCACCAGGCAGTTCGGCGGCACCGGCTTAGGCTTGGCGATTTGCCGCAGACTGGTAGACGTTATGGGCGGAACGATTTGGGTGGAGAGTGAACCCGGGGAAGGAAGCAGGTTTTACTTTACGGTACAGCTTGCGATCGGGGAAGACGAATCGAACGCCGATTGCAGTTTAGACGGCGCAACGGATGACTGGATCGCACGTCGAAAACAATAGCGGGGCCCTCGAAAGGCCCTCAATCCGTTATACTTCTATTTACAGCCCTCCGGTACTCCTTTCATGAATAGCCGTTTTAAGTGGATGATTGTAGGCAGCTCGACCCTAGTCGTGGTGCTGCTGCTCGTTGGAGCGAAGAGCGGGAATAAAGTTAGCAGCGACGATGTCTACGGGCATTTGAAGGTTTACACGGAAGTTCTCGAGCACATCAAGCTTGAATATGTGGAAGAGCCCAACATGAAAAGCGTCACTCTGGGCGCCATCAACGGGCTTTTGGAGTCGGTGGATCCGTTTGCCAGCTATTTGAACGCCGATCAGTTTAAGCAATACGAGAAGACTGAGGACTCGTCGAAGGCCGGAGTGGGACTCGTTCTGGCGAAAAAGTACGGCTATGTGGCCGTTGTGGACGTGCTTCCGGGATCTCCAGCGGAGAAGGCGGACATTTCGAGCGGCGACCTGATTGAAAGCATCAATAACGTAGCGACGCGCGACATGCCGTTGGCCTATGCCGAAGAGCTGCTGCGCGGCAATCCGAACACGACCATCGAAGTGACGGTCCTCCGGATGCGCGATCGGGATCCGCAAAAACTGACGCTCACCCGTGCGAACGTGCCGCTGCCCGAGGTTACGGCCAAAATGATGCCGAATCAGGTAGGCTATCTCCACGTTGCGAGCCTCGGAACGAACCGGCTCGCCGAGACGAAAAACAAGCTTCAGGATCTGAAAAAGGACGGGGCGAAATACATCGTGCTCGATCTCCGCCACAATTCGACAGGCGAGCAGCAGAACGGGATCGCACTGGCGAATCTGTTCCTCGATTCAGGCGAAATCACTTATCTGCAGGGACAAAAGACGCCCAAGAAAGATTTTACGGCGAATCCGGCTGACGCGATTTGGAAAGGTCCGCTGGTAGTAATCACCGATCGGGCTACGGCTGGCGGCGCGGAGATAGCGGCTGCGGCGCTGCTCGATGACAAACGGGCGCAAGTGGTCGGGGAAAGAAGTTACGGTGATGCCAGTTTGCGCAAGACCATCCAGATGGACGATGGCGGAGCAGTGATTCTGTCCGTCGCGAAATACTATTCGCCGGCCGGCAAGGCGATCCAGGATACAGGCGTCGTTCCCACCGTACAGGTCGCCGAAAACGATAATGCTCCCGAGTACGACCAGGACGGCAACCCTCTGCCCGGCACTGCGCCAAAAAGTAAAGAAGATAATCTGCTAAAGCAATCTGTGGAACTGGTGACGGGCAAGACGACCATTGCCCAGTTGTCCAACGACGCCAATGGAATGACCGTGGGCGCAGGAGGACATCCGATACTCCAGAAGAGCCCACAAGAGCCCTAGCGTGAGGAAGTCTGTGCTATGCCTACTTACGAATATCAGTGCGAGAAGTGCGGTGATTTATTTGAGGTGCGGCAGAAGTTCGCCGACGCGCCATTAACCACACACGAAGGCTGCGGCGGCGCTGTGCACCGGCTGCTGTCGGCGCCGGCGTTGCAGTTTAAGGGCAGCGGTTGGTATATCACGGATTACGCTAAGGGATCAGGATCGGGATCTAACGGATCTTCTAAGAGCGAGTCTTCCGCGAAAGGTGACTCTTCCGCGTAAAGAGCGAGTCTTCGGCCAAAGGTGAGTCCAAGGATACGGCGTCGAAGACAGAGACCAAGAGTTCAGGTTCTTCTAAACCTACTGAGACGAAAGCAAGCTGAAGGCGTCGCCTTCAGGCAGATACGCGGTTGATTTTGGCCCCTGCTGCCGCTAGCTTGCGCTCGATTTGCTCGTACCCTCGATCGATGTGATAGACCCGATCGACAATCGATTCTCCCTGGGCAATTAGCGCTGCCAGAACGAGTGAGGCGCTGGCGCGCAGATCGGAGGCGATCACCTGCGCTCCGGTCAAACGATCTTCCCCGGCCACGATTGCCTGTCGCCCCTCGATACGGATATTGGCTCCCATGCGCGCCAGTTCCTGGGTGTGCATGAAGCGGTTTTCGAAAATCGTTTCGGTGACAAAGCTGATGCCGCGCGCGACCGTCATCCAAGCCATATATTGCGCCTGTAGATCGGTGGCAAACCCGGGGTATTCTTCCGTCGTTACATCGACAGCGGTGGGCCGGCCGGAGACTCGTACGCGCAAGGCGTTGGAACCGTCTTCGGTGATTTCCGCTCCGGCCTGCCGCATTTTAGCGGTCAGCGCGAAGACGTGCTCGGGCTGACAATCGCGAATCAGAACATCGCCCTGAGTAATCGCGGCGGCAACCATGAACGTGCCCGCTTCAATGCGATCGGGAATGATCTCGTGCTCAGCGCCGTGTAGGCGTTCGACGCCTTGAATCTTAACGGTTGAGCTGCCCGCGCCTTCAATTTTGGCGCCCATGGCTATCAGGAGCTTGGCGAGATCAGTGACCTCCGGTTCACGGGCGGCGTTGCCGATAATCGTTTCTCCTTTGGCGAGAACGGCGGCCATCAGCACGTCTTCTGTACCCGTGACTGTGATGCGATCGAAATGGATACGGGTGCCTTTGAGCCCGTGCGGAGCGCGCGCTTCCACATAACCATGTGTCTGTTCGATTTCTGCGCCCAGTTGTTCCAGTGCGGCCACGTGCATATTGATGGGCCGGGCCCCGATCGCGCACCCCCCGGGCATAGACACGCGCGCGCGACCGGTGCGGGCCACCAGGGGACCGAGAACCAGACTCGAAGCGCGCATGGTTTTTACCACTTCATACGGTGCTTCCGGACGGTCGAGCGCTCGCGCTTCGATATGGACCGCGCCCTTCGCTGCTTCGACCTTGGCTCCGGTATAGCGCAGCAGGCTTTCCATGGTGGCGATGTCCTTAACGCGGGGAACGCGGCGCAGCACAACGGGCTCTTCGGTCAGCAGCGAGGCGGCTAAGGCGGGAAGCGCGGCGTTTTTCGAGCCGCTAACCGGCAATTCGCCATGCAGCGGATGGCCGCCCTGAATTTTGAACTTGTCCATGTCAGAACTTATTGTTGGTTGAGCGCGACGCGCAGCCGTCCGGCCGCGTTCGCCAGCTTCGTTTCGGCCTCGGCGCGGTCGACGCCGAGCTTGTGCATGACGATGGCGGTGCGAACCGAACCGCTCTCAGCGAGCAACTGCGAAGCTTTATCATAAGGAACGTCAGCGATTTGCGCGATAATCCGGCGAGCGCGATCGACCAGTTTGCCGTTCGTCGGCTGGACGTTCACCATAAGATTGCCGTAAACGTAGCCCATGCGGATCATGACGCCGGTGCTCAACATATTCAGCACGAGCTTGGTAGCGGTGCCGGCGCGCATGCGCGTTGAACCCGTTACGATTTCGGGCCCGGGAAGGGGCGTGATGGCGATCTCGCTCGTTTTCGCGACTTCAGAATCAGTGGTGCAACTCAGGCCGATTGTGAGGGCACCGATTTTCCGAGCGAACCTGAGTCCGCCGAGCACGTACGGCGTGCGGCCGCTGGCGGCAATCCCGACAAGGGCATCTTCGGCTGAAAAATCGCGCGCCCGGAGATCGCGTTCCGCTCCCGCTGGATCGTCTTCGGCGTTCTCAATGGAGCGTCGGAGCGCCAAATCACCTCCGGCGATGATGCCCTGCACGAGTTCCGGCGGGGTCTGGAAAGTGGGCGGACATTCGGACGCGTCAAGCACGCCTAGCCGTCCGGACGTGCCGGCGCCGATGTAGAACAGCCTGCCCCCCGAGTGAAGCCGCTCGAGAATCGCATCCACGGCACGCGCAATCTCAGGAATTTCTTTCGCTACTGCGCGTGGCGACCTCCTGATCCGCGCGGTTGATGACTTCAAGCATCTGGCGGGTCGTGAGGGAATCGATCGATTCTGAAGAGGAATTCTGCTGCTCGGTGAGCAGATGATGGGCCATAAGCATAAGGGCCGAAAGGCTGACACCTCCCGGCCCGGTAAGTTCCAGAAAATGAAAACGTTAGGCGCTGAAGGAGCTGCCACAGCCGCAAGTGGATTTTACCTGCGGGTTGTTGAACTTGAAGCCTGAGCCTTCAAGCGTTTCAACGTAATCGACTTCGGCCCCGTCGAGATAGAGCAGGCTGGCCTGGTCGACAAACACTTTGAGATCGCCGAAATTGTAGGTCTTGTCGAGCATATTCGGCTGGTTTTCGAAGGCCATCGAATAGCTGAATCCTGAGCATCCGCCACCCACCACGGCAATGCGCAGTCCGGCCGGCTTTGGATCCTGCATCCCTAAGATTTCATTGACTTTGCCAACAGCGGTCTCGGTAAGCTGAACCATTTGTAATCTCTCCTTGAAGCTCTACGGCTCTCTATAGTTTACAACCGTCACACTATTAAGATGCAAGGGCGTTTGCCGATGGTGCCAGTTCGTTTGGCAAAACAAGGAGCCGCCGAAAGTTTTTGCAACCCGTTCAAACAGATTGGCGTCGGGAACGTCATATGAACGGGCTGACTGCAAGCCTTCCCTTCCCAGCCACCGGCGTGGAAACGACCCGTGCGAAGAGCAAATTGGATCATCGAACCACCGACGAGGCGGCGTTAGTCCGGCGTGTGCAGGCCCAGGATGAAATGGCCTTCCGCGAAATCGTGGAACGGTACCAATCCAAAGTCTTCTCCATTATTTACGGCATTTTGCGCAACCGCAATGACGCGGAAGACATTGCGCAGCAAGTATTTGCCAAGATTTACTTCTCCATAAAGAACTTCGATTTCCGGAGCTCGCTGCTGACCTGGGTTTACAAGATCACAGTAAACGAATGTTATGACTACCTGCGGAAAAAACGGGTTCGAAAGCTGGTTTATGAGAGCGATTTTTCGTCCGACGACACGTTGCGGATGGAGAACGCCGAACCGGTGGGCGGCCCCGCGCCGGGGGTCGATCAGCAGCTCGCGCAACACGATTTGATATTGAAATTGCTTTCAAAGCTGTCGGAAGAGGACCGGTCGCTCCTATTGTTGAAGGAGGTTGAGGGTCACTCGGTGGAAGAACTGTCCGAAATGACGGGTATGAATGAGAACACGATCAAAGTGAAGCTCTTCCGGGCTAGGCAGAAACTGGTGAAGGCGGCGGCGCGTTTGGAGCGGGCGCCGCTACTGCCTTCGAATTAGCTGGTCTAGTAGCTGATTCAGGTGTAAATTTGAAACAAGCGAACGGTAAGATTCGCCAATTTAAGGTTTTTACTCAGAGGGAACTATGCACGGGCCCATTCGGGATCGGCTGGAGGATCTGCTTGCCGCAGATCTGCGACGATGCTACAGCGGAGATATTGAAGCTCACCTGACTACCTGTACGAAATGCGCGGCGGAATTGGATGAAATGCGAGCGCAAGGCCGTGAGCTAGCGAGCCTCCGACCGGCGGAAGATCTGGAACCGACCGCGGGATTCTACGCACGAGTGCTGCAGCGGATTGAAGAGCGGCAGGGATGTTCTATCTGGTCTCTGTTTGTGGAGGCAACCTATGCACGCCGGATTGCCTTAGCGTCGCTCACTGTGATGCTCGCGCTCGGCGGATACGTGGTCGTCCAGGACGCACACGTGCGGTCGCCACAAAGCCTGATGGCCTACACCGAAGGAACTCATTACGATGCACCGGTGATGGGCAATGCTTCGCAACGGCGCGACGCAGTGCTCGAAAACTTTGAAACGTACCACCTAAGCAACGCTGAAGGGCAAATCCGATAGCCACCGCTCGTTCATTTCCGCGTCCCGCTGTCCGGCGTGGCGAGGCCACCTGGTCGAATCCGAAGGTGCTCTCCACGTTGTTCCTGATCTTTTTGTGTGGGGCAGCAGTGGGAGTCGTGGGTACGCAGGCGTTTCTTAGAGAGCATTGGGGGATTAATCCGGCCGCGATTTCGACGGTAGAAAAAGCCCGCCACGTGGGCCTGGTCAATTTGAGAACCAAACTCAATCTGACGGCCCAGCAGGAGCGCACAATTTCAAAAATTCTCGATGACTACGGGAAGTTTTATCAGAATATCGAAGACGAACGGGAAGATGTTGCGGGACAAGGGCGGCGGCAGATCTTAGAGGCTCTTACCCCGGAGCAGCAGAAACGGTTCAAAGAGCTGATCGGTCCAACCCGGCACTGAGCTCGCTTACCGTTGCGGTTCTGTTTCTGCCTTCTTTTTGTTATGGCAGCACGGGCCTTCCACTTCCATTTTCTTCTCTAAGGCGGCCATCAGCCGATCATGGATGTGTTCGGGTACGGCTTGCGCCTCCATGCCTTTATACACTTTGAGCGTTTTCGCCGTGGTATCGGCAACCACCCAGCAATTCGGGCATTCGGTAACGTGCTGTTGGAGGGAGGCCCGGGAGGCTGGATCGAGCGTTTCGTCGAGATAGTCGTTCAGCTCCCGCAAAAACTGCTTACAGGTAAGCAAATGCGCTATCCCCCTTGCTCTTGAACTGCCTGGTTAGCTTTTCGCGGAGCTGCAAGCGCGCCCGGAGTAGGCGGCTCTTCACCGCCGAAATAGATAAATTCAAAGCCTCAGCCGTCTCCTCTATCGACAGTTCTTCGATGTCGCGCAGCACAAAAACGGTGCGATAAGCAGGTTTAAGACTTTGAATGGCTTCATCGAGCAGTTCAGCGAGTTCTTCGCGCGAATACGTCTCTTCCGGATTGTCTTCCCAGACGGCGATTTCGCGGGCAACTTCGTCTTCCCCGGTATCAATCGGCTCATCGAGCGGTACGGTCCGGTCAGAGCGGCGCTTCCGCAGCTTCATGAGCGCCTCGTTGACGGCTATGCGTACGATCCAGGTATAAAACTTCGAATTTCCCTGGAAATCGTCGAGGTGGGTGTAGGCCTTGAGGAACGCTTCCTGGAGAACGTCTTCGGCATCGTCGTCGTTCTGGGTGATTTGCTTCGCCATGCGGAACACACGGCGGTCGTAATGGCGAACGAGTTCCGAAAAGGCAGCGGCATCGCCGGCCTTGGCTTGGGCTACCAGGGCAGACTCGTCGAAGCCTGAAGATGTACTGCCTGGGGATGTGCTGGACGTGCTCACGCGGGGTAACTCCAAGTCTAGCAATGAGCCTGGAGAGCCCGGGAAGCGCTTATTCTGAAAGGGTGCTGCAGGATTTGCGCTTCTCCGTACGGATGCTTCTAAAGAATCCCGGGTTCACGGCCGCGGCGGTCTTCGCCCTGACGCTCGGCATTGGAGCGAACGCAGCGATGTTCAGCGTGGTGAATGCGGTGCTGGTGAACTCGCGTCCATTTCAACATTTAAAACAGCCGGATCGCCTGGCGGTGGTTTGGGAGAAGTTTCCGTGGCTGAACGTCTTCCCGGGCGGCCGCATACCGGTGCGGCTGACCACATACAAGTCCTGGAGGCAGCAGAACCGCTCCTTTTCCGATTTGGCGTTGTATAACGATCAATCTTTTCGGCTAGTCGACCGTTCCGATACCCGCAGGCCGGAAGATGTTGCTGGCGCGAGCATTTCATCGAATTTCCTTCCACTGCTTGGCATCCGGCCCGAGCTGGGCCGGAACTTCACCTCCGCCGAATCGCAATCCGCCCATAGCGATGTAGCGATCATCACGGACGGGCTCTACCAGAGGCGCTTTAACCGCGACCCTCGAATCCTCGGGAAGTTACTTTATACGGACAAGAATGCCTTCAGAATCGTCGGAGTTCTGCCCAAGTGGTTCGAGTTGCCTGCCGTGGGCGAGGGATTCGATCAGTCAAATCCGGAAGTTTTGATTCCGGCCGATATGAATCCCGGTTTACAAGCCTCGCGACACATGTCGTTCCTGGTATTTGGCCGGCTGCGTCCCGGTGTTTCCCTCGAACAAGCGCGCCGGGAAATGGCGCAGCTCAGCGGGCGCAGGCAGGCCGAACAGCCGGACGAGAATCTGGGAAGCAGCACGCTGGTTTTTCCGTTAAGACTCGAAGATGTCAGCCAGAACCTGCGCTCCAGTTTGATCATGCTGCAGATCGCGGTAGGACTGGTTCTGCTGATCGCATGCGCGAACGTAGCTAATCTTTGTCTGACTCGCGCCATTAAGCGGGAAAAGGAGATTGCGGTTCGGGCGGCGCTGGGGGCGGGACGCCTGCGCATCATGCGGCAATTAATGACCGAGAGTCTGCTGCTGAGCCTGATGGGAGGGCTGTTCGGCTTGGTGCTGGCTTATGGCGCACTGCACTTTATCGCACATTTCGCGCCGGACGACACGCACGGTTTTCACGAATTGGCGATTGACCCGGTGGTACTTGGCTTCACGGTGGGCGTGGCGATCGTCGCTGGGTTGCTATTCGGCCTGGCTCCCGCCTTTCATTCATTGGGCCAGTGCCTGAACGCGGCGCTCAACCGGACCGCGCGTTCGGTGAGCGGCGCTTCCAACCGCCTTCGGGGCGCGCTTGCGGTCATCGAAGTGGCGGTGTCGTTGATTCTGCTGCTTGGGGCAGGGCTGATGATTCGGAGCATGGCTGCGCTCCTTTCGACGGATCTCGGTTTCCAGAGGGCGCACGTACTGACGATGGAAATCGCCTTACCAGAAGCGCAATATAAGACGTCGGATAGCGTGGCGAACTTCAATCGACAGCTCCTGTCCTCCGTGCGCCAGGAGCCGGGCGTGAAAGCGGCAGCGATTACGACGGGGCTGCCGATGCGGAGCGTCAGCCAGTCTTCGTACAACCTGGAGGGCCGGACGCTGCGGCGCGGCGAAGTGATGGCCGCGAATTGGGCTCGAGTCAGCGATGGATATTTCGAAGCGCTCGGTCTTCGTCTGCTGCGCGGCCGCTTTTTGAAAGCGACTGATCTGGGCGCACAGGATCCATCGGCAGCGGTGGTCAACCAGGCGTTCGCCCGTACCAACTGGCCGCATGGCGATGCGATCGGGAAAGTCATTCTGTTTGCCAACGAAGCCGGCAAACAAATTCGATACCGGATCGTCGGATTGGTGAGTAATGAAGACCAGATGGGGCCGGAAGCGGGCAGTAAGCCGCAATTTTATTTGCCCGGCGAGGAACTGCGGGGACCGATTCTGGTCGTGCGCACCGCGGGCGATCCTTTGGCCATGGCCGCGCCGATCGAGAAACAGATCTGGAGCATCGACAGGAACCTGCCGGTGAGCAAAGTGCTCAGCATGGATCAGATACTGCATGACTGGACGTCGCCGCGGCGTTTCAGCATGTCGATACTGCTGGCTTTTGCGGGCGTGGCGTTACTGCTCGCGGTGGTGGGTTTGTACAGCGTGCTCGCCTACTCGGTGAGTTTGAGGACGCGGGAAATTGGCATTCGCATGGCGCTCGGAGCAGAGCCGAAAGACGTGGTGCGTCAGGTGGTTGGGCAGGGTTTACGCTTCGCAATTCTGGGCATTGCGATCGGCACGGCCGCTGCATTTGGCCTGGCGCGGTTTATGCAGACGCTGGTGTTCGGGGTGGCCCCCACTGACGCGCTTACGTTTATCGCCGTACCGCTGCTGATGCTGGCGGTTACGCTGGCCGCAAGTTTTTGGCCGGCGCGGCAGGCAGCAAGAGTGGATCCGATTGAGGCGCTGCGATTGGAATGATACCCTCGAATTTACTCCACAAATGAGCGGTCTTACTGTTACTCTGCCTGACGGAAGCCAGCAGACGGTTGCGTCCGGCACCCGTCCTATCGATGTCGCCAAATCCATCAGCCCGCGCCTTGCCAATGATGCCATTGTGGCGCGCGTGAATGGCGATCTCTATGACCTCACGCGCCCACTCGAAAGCGATGCGAAGCTCGAGATTCTTACGACTAAGAACGCGGAGGCGTTGCAAGTCTACCGGCATTCGACGGCACATCTTCTCGCCGCAGCGGTGCTCGAATTGTTTCCGGAGACGCAGCTTGGGATCGGGCCACCTACGGAAACGGGATTCTATTACGATTTCGACCGTAAAGAGAAATTCACGCCGGAAGATCTCGAGAAGATCGAAGGGCGCATGCATGAGATTCAGGCGCGCAATCTCCCGTTCGATCGCGAACTGACGCCCAAGACAGTAGGACTTGAGAAATACCGCAACGATTGGATGAAGCACGAGCTGATCGAGGAGCGCGCGGGCGAAATATTTAGCGAGTACACGCTGGGGCCGAATTTTATCGACTTCTGCAGGGGGCCGCACGTACCTTCGACCGAGAAGCTAAAGGCATTCAAGCTGCTTTCGATTGCGGGTGCGTATTGGAAAGGCAGCGAAAAGAATCCGCAGCTGCAGCGCATTTACGGAACGGCTTTTTTCACGCAGAAAGAACTGGACGAGTATCTCAACCGGTTAGAAGAGGCGAAGAAGCGGGACCACCGGCGGATCGGCAAAGATCTGGAGCTGTTCGCGGTGAGCGACCTGGTAGGCGCGGGCCTGCCGCTATGGCTGCCGAAAGGCGCGGCGGTGCGGCGCGCCCTGGAAGATTACATCGTCGAGAAAGAACGGCAGCAAGGATACCAGCACGTCTACACGCCGGACCTGGCGAAGGTAGAGCTCTATCAGCGGTCGGGGCACTGGCAGCATTATCACGAAGATATGTTCCCGCCCATGGACCTCGAGACAGAGCAGATGGTGCTCCGCCCGATGAACTGCCCGCACCACATCTTGATTTACAAATCGAAGATGCGGAGCTATCGGGACTTGCCGGTGCGCCTCGCCGAACTCGGCACAATGTATCGCTATGAGCGATCCGGCGTGCTAAGCGGATTGAGCCGGGTGCGCTGTATGACGCTGAACGATGCGCATATCTTTTGCACGCCGGAACAGATCAAAGAAGAGTTTTCAAGCGTGATGCGGCTGGTCGAGAGCGTCTATAAAGACCTCGGGATTACGCAGTACAGCTACCGGCTTTCGCTGCGGGATAAAGCGAACAAGACGAAGTACGTGGACAACGACGAGATGTGGACGCTTGGCGAACGCGTATTACGGGAAGCCATGGATTCTCTTGGATTGCCTTACACGGAAGCTCCGGGCGAAGCGGCGTTTTACGGGCCGAAACTCGATATCCAACTCGCGGACGTGATGGGACATGAAGAGACGTATTCGACGATTCAGATCGATTTTCATCTGCCCAACCAGTTCGATTTGTCTTACATAGACGCGCACGGGCAGCATGCGCGGCCCGTGATGATCCATCGTGCGATTGTCAGCACAATGGAGCGCATGATTTCGTATTTGATTGAGCTATATGCCGGAGCCTTTCCGGTATGGCTCGCCCCCGTACAGGCGACGGTGCTGCCGATTACCGACCGGCAGACGGAGTATGCGCGGCAGATTCATGACAAATTGATTGCGTCCGGATTTCGCGCCGAACTAGACGCACGCAGCGAGAAAGTAAACTTAAAGATCCGCGAAGCCCAGGTACACAAGATTCCGTATATGCTGGTGGTAGGGGATCGTGAGGCTCAAGGTGGGCAGGTATCTGTCCGCAACCGGAAAGCTGGGGACCAAGGGGTGGTCACGGTGGAGGAGTTTATCCATAAGCTAACCGAAGTAGTAAACGCTAAGAGCCTCCGTGAATAGTCTTTGATCATTGCACTCTTACTGTTGCTGGGCTGTTGGATTTACTGTATTTTGGCGATGATTGCGGTTTTACGGCTGCCGCCGCCCCGTGGATTGCCGTATCAGGCACGGCAGCCGAATATTTCGATTCTTAAGCCGCTTTCCGGTCCAGATGAGGGTCTCGAAAAAAATCTCGAAAGTTACTTCCGGCAGAATTACGACAATCTGGCGGTCTATTTTGCGGTAAGCGATGCGGCGGATCGAGCCTGCCGCTCTGGTCCGCAAGTTACAAGCAGCTTATCCGTCGGTGCGGTCCCAGTTACTCATCACCGGCGAACCGCCCTATCCGCACGATAAGGTATTTAAGTTACAAAGCATGCTGGAAGCTGCGGATGGCGAGATCATCGTGATGAGCGACAGCGATGTGCGAGTGGACGATGATTTTTGCCGGGCCCTGGCAAGAGAGTATCAGGATCCCGCGCTCGATCTGGTCACGTGTCCGTACCGCGCGATAGCCGGCGACAGTTTATGGTCGCAATTAGAAGCCGTCGCAATGAATACGGATTTCCACGCAGGCCTGTTTACAGCGGTGATGATGGAAGGCGCGAAATTTGCGGTGGGACCAACGATTGCAATTCGGCGCCAGGCGCTCTTGAAACTCGGCGGCATGGAGCGGTTCAAAGATTATCTCTCGGAAGACTTTATGCTCGGCCGCATGGCGGCGGAAGCCGGCTTTGGCGTTCGGATGTCCGGCTACGTAGTGGAGCATCGGATCGGGTCCGAGGGCTTGCTGCAGAATTTCTCGCACCGGCTGCGCTGGGCGCGTACCACTCGCCGCTCACGGCCCGTCGGCTACATTGGCCAGTTCTTTACTTATCCAGCGGCGGCATTTCTTTGTATTCTGTGTGCCCTTCCCCTATGGAAAGTTTTGGTTCCGGTGACGCTGGCACTTCGCCTGGGTTCGGCCTGGAGTACTTCGACGCGCACCTTAAAAGCTCCTGTGCCGTGGTTTCTACTTCCGCTGCATGATCTGTTGAGCTTCAGTTTCTGGCTTGCCGGATTTTTTGGCAAAACAGTGCATTGGCGCGGACGGCGCTACGTGCTGAAGCGCGACGGCACCCTGCAGCTCGCGCAGAATGTAACTAAGCATCTCGTTAATATCGTGGGTTTATGCCGTTTGCCACCGCGTGAAGCAGATGTCCATCCGGCAAATCCTGACTGAGATTCCAAACCATCGCGCCGCGCAGGTGGTACTCGCGAGCATAACGCATCTTCACACGGATGGAGCGGGCGTCTTCATATGTCCAGAATTGCGTACCGTTGAACAAAAAGGGCGTGTCACCCGGTTCATCGCGGTATTCCTTGAAGGTCGGCATCAAGCCTGCGATGTAGGAGTACGCTTCGCCCTGATCGACCGCCACGCCCGGCACAAATTGCCCGTTCTGGGCGGGACCTGAGACCGTCCATCCATAGCCATAGAACGGGATGCCCATGACAATCTTGTTTGGGGAAACACCTGCCGCCAGATATGCGCGAATGCTTGCGTCGACATTGTTGGTGGGATCGGGATCGTACGTGGTTTGATATAGCGGCGCGACGAAGCCGGTCATCGGCTGCCAGGGACCGCTGTAGTCATACGTCATGACGTCATAGAACGTTAAGGACTTGGCGGTTTCCGGCAAGTTGATGTTCTGATAGGCCCAGCTTGCGGCCGAAGTCGCCATGGTGAGCAGCAAGCCCGGCCGGACCTGGTTCAATTGACGCCGGAATTCCTGCACCAGCGCGATCAGGTTTTGCGTGTCGCTTGCCACCGGATATTCCCAATCGATATCGATGCCATCGAAGATGCCCGGCGTAACATCCGTGCCGGAACCGAAGTTACCGTTGATGAAGGTCGCAATGCAGGAGGCAGCGAACTGTTGCCGGCTCTGCGGGGTGGCCGCCGCGGCGCTGAACGGCGCAGCCACTCCGCCGCCGCCGAGCGAGATGACGATCTTAAGATACGGATATTTTTGCTTCAACTCCCGAAGCTGATTGAAGTTCCCGTGAAGGGCAGTAGGAGAGGTCGAATCATCCGCGCCGTTGACGCTTTCGTTTGCCGTAAACGGCCGCTGTATGTCGGCCCACGGATCCGTCAGGCTGCACTTGCCATTGGCTACGGTCGCGAATGCATACGAGATGTTGGTGAGCCGGGCGGCGTCTCCATTCAACACCAGGTTCTTCACAAAGAAAGGAGAGGGCGTATTGTAAATCCCCCACTCCACAAAATAGCCATTGACGACCTTTGGTGGCCCGTCTTGCGCAAAGGCCGGTAGAGCGCAACTTAACAGTGCGCCAGCCACAAGGAGAGTTCGATACATAAGGGCGGAGTATAACAGATTTGGAACATGCGGGCTATGATTGAGGTGTATGGCGACTCTTCACATGTCGGAAGCGGAGGTGGTGAAGCATATCGCCGCCGTGCTGGCAAAGGTCCGGCAAGGCAGCGAAATCGTCATCGAGCAGGGTAACCGTCCGGTAGCCGTTATTAAGCCATCAGCGCCCGGGGGCCGGATGATATCCAAAGTCATTTCGGATTTGAGGGCCCGCGGGTCGAACTCCGTTGTGGATGACAGCTTCGCCGAGGACATTGAGGAAGGCATCAAAATAGACCGGCAGCCATGGACTCCACTCACCTGGGAATAGTCCTTGACTCCAGCGTCCTGATTGCGGCGGAGCGCCGGAAACTGAAGGCGGAACAAGTTATCGAAACAGTACAGAAGATTGTCGGCGACGTGCCGATAATCCTGTCTTCCCTAACAATCGCAGAAATCGGCCACGGTGTCTATCGCGCCGCGGCACCAGAAATTCGCAACCGTCGAAGGGCCTTCCTTGACGAACTGAAAGCAACAGTCCCGATTCGTCCAATAACGGAAGCGACAGCCGAAATCATCGCGCGCATAGGAGGCGAGCAGGCAGCCCGAGGCATCAATCTTCCGCTTGGTGATCTCATCATCGGAGCGTGTGCTCTGGAACTCCGGTACACAATCGGTACCAGCAACATCCGTGATTTTAGCCGCATTCCTGGGCTCGTTACAGTTCAGCTTTAGCCGCTATAGCACTTCGCGCGCTTAGTCTTCGAGTTGCCGGAAGACCGGCTCTTTGCCAGCCAGCATCAAGCGCTCGTCGAGCGCCGCTTTCACCAGCTCTTCTTCCATTTCAGAGAGCCCCTTGGCGTCTTTTTCGATGCGGCTCAGCAGGCCTTTCATGCGGCCACGCGAAAGCTCGGCGGGGAGCACAAGCGAATAGGCAAACAAGGCGTCCGATCGAAGTTCTTCGTCCGTGAAGAATTTGCGCAGGCGGTCGAGTTCGCTCCGCACACCGTAATACCCTACGCCCCAGATCGCCCCGCGCCGAATTTCGAGATCGGGATCGTCTAAGTGCCGGGCAAACACGTCGCCAAACGCAGGATGCATGGAGCGCCACATCGCTTCGATCGCCTTCGCTCGACCTTCCGGAGCGTTATAAAGGTTGAGGATCGCGTCTCGCACTTCGTTGCGGTCTGCTTCCGGCGCAAGGCCCACGACCAGGCCGCTGCGCTCCTCGACGGGCCGGTCGGATCGAAGCGCCTTTAGCATCGCTTCCACCACTTCCGAATCTTCGGTTGAATTGATCAGCGCTTCCCAGGCGCGGCCCCGTACGGCAGGAGACTCGTCCTCTTGGGCAAGCGCTAGAAGCCGTTGCCGTGCTTCCGCGGTCAGATCGCTATTAAAGAACGAATGCGCCGCAGCAGCACGGACGTTCTCATCCGGATGCGTTAACAATTCGAAGCGCTCGTCTTCTCCGAGCTGATCGACCGGCAGTTCTTCCGTTTCCGGATAGAGCGCCCAAATATCGAATTCCTCCGTCGGTTCCGGTTCGTGCGCACTATCGCGGCGCAGCGTTTCGAGCGTATCGGCGACTTCTTTCTCTAACTCTTTGTCTTCGGCGCCTAACTTCGACTGAATCGCTTCGAGCACGGGGATTGCAACCGGGTCGGCGTAAATGCCTAACAAAAGCAGAGTGTCCGGCAGATCATAATCGAGGCGATCGATCAGAATTTGCATAATACGCTGATCGCGAATGCGAAGGTTCGCCAGAATAAATGCGACTTCGCCGGACTCGGATTCTTCGAGCTCGCTATACAGCTTGAGCAGAGGTTCGAGCGTTTCTCGCGGCATCGAGACCAACGTCTCGATGAGCTCGTCCGGAACGTTTTCCGGATCCTCTTTTAGATAGTTGATGAGGAACGGAACCGCGCCCGGTGTTTTCCAGTAACGCAGGATGGCGAGTACTTCCGGGGCGAGATCGACCGCGTCGCTGCTGCGGTCGCGTTCGGCAACGGAGCGAACGGCGGGCAGCGATTCTTCGGGCCGGTCGAGAATCGCGTGCAGGAAACGATGGTCAAGGCCGAGATGTCCGCGGGCAGCCGCGTCCAAAACCTCGGCCGGACTCACATCGAGTAAGTGATTCGGATCGAGAAACAACGGGTTCGCTACTTCTCGGGTTCCACGATGACGTTGACCTCGACCGACACATCACGATAGAGGCGCACCGGCACTTTGTGCTCGCCCACCGTGCGAATCGGTTCTTCCAACTGAATTTTGCGGCGCTCGATATGAAAATTCTGTGCTTCGAGCGCGTCTGCAATATCCTTTGCCGTAACCGAGCCGAACAGATGATCGTTCTCGCCGACGCGGTGGCGCAACGTTACGGTCACGTTCGACATCAGTTTGGCCAGATCGTCGGCTTCGCTCTTCACCTTTGCTTCACGGCGCACGTGAGCTTCGCGTTCCTGATCGACAATCTTCTTGTTGGATTCGGTCGCCGCCACGGCCAGGCGCTTCGGCAAAAGGAAATTACGGGCGTACCCGTTCGCGACCTTCACGACCGAGCCGCGCGAGCCAACTTTTTCTACATCTTCTCTGAGAATGACTTCCATTGATCTTCTCCTGGTCCTCAGACACGCGAAGCAAATGGCAAGAGCGCAATATTGCGCGCCTGCTTAATGGCTTCACTCAATCGTTTCTGATGCGGCGTGCAGACACCCGAGATGCGCCGCGGCGTAATCTTGCCGCGCTCGGAGATGAAGCTCGCGAGCAGCTTTGCATCTTTATAGTTAATGTCGTCAACTTTGTCGACGCAAAAGCGGCAAACCTTTTTGCGCCGGAAATATTGTTTCTTGCCTGTGGCGATCGCTTTGTCGCCGCCGGTGGGACGTTGTGAAGCCGCAATCGGGCGGCCGCCTCTAGTTTCTGCCATGATAATTCCCTTCCCTACTCAGCAGGACTTCCCTCAGCAACGGGTCGGAGCCGGCGTGGCCGCACCCGGCGCACCGGGCACCGGCGCCGGCGTTTCATGCGGCATTAGCGGGGACGCCACAGCGGCCGGCATTGGCACGGCAACCGGCTTTCGCGCTGCCCGCTTCTCGCGCGCCTTCCGCCGCTTCTCGATGCGCTTCATCTTCTCGTCGGTACGCACCGTAAGGAATTTCATCACCAGATCGGCTACCCGCAAGCGGCGCTCGATCTCTTTCACAGTCTGCGGCCCGGCTTTGAACTCGAGCAAAATGTACTGCCCTTCGCTCTGCTTCATGACACGGTAGGCGAGTTTGCGGACACCCCATTTTTCACTCTTTTCGAGCGAACCGCCCGCCGTGGTAATCACGTTCTTCAACTGTTCGATCAGCGGATCCACTTCTTCCTCAGTGGCATCCGGTCGAACGATGAACAACTCTTCGTAAGTTCTCATTCTTCCTCTTTTAAACTGCCTTGGGCGCGGCGATTGAATTTCGCCATGGCCTTATCGGCGCCTTCAGCAACGATAGATTCGGCCGCATCCGCGGTATACGATACGACTTCCGCTATCTCACTCCTCAGTTCCCGCTCCCAGGGAGCCAGAACATACTCGGCTGCATCGTCGATCTCGTGATTGGGATGTATACCCACCCGCACCCGAGTGAAGACATCGGTCTTCAGAGCAGCCAAAATCGACTTGACACCGTTGTGCCCAGCCGCCGAGCCGTTTTTCTTGATCCGCAGCGCAGTCCAAGGCAAATCGAGCTCGTCATAAATCACTATCAAATCCTCATTTGTCAGGTTGCGGTAACTCAACAGGGGAGCAATCGCCGTGCCCGACAAATTCATAAACGTTTGCGGTTTCGCGAGGATCACGCTTCGATCCCCGATCCGCCCGCTGCCTACCAGCGCCGCACCATCTTTTTTCGCAACGCTGATGCCGTGCCGCCGGGCGAGTTCGTCCATCACCAGGAAACCGATATTATGCGGCGTATCCTCGTAGCGGCTGCCCGGATTCCCCAGCCCCGCAAGGCAAACGATTCCCTCGCCCAAAGACAGAGCGCAGCCCTACTTCTTCTTGGGAGTTTCGGCTGGGGCTTCTTCTTCCTTCTTGCCCTTCTTGATAACTTCGGGCTCGGTTCCGGGCGTCGCCGCACCGGCCTCGGCAGCCGCGGGCTCCTCTTCCGCCTTGATCGAGATCACGTGCGTAATCACAGTATCGGGCAGCGTTAACAGCTTCAGCGAACCTTCCATCGGAATATCTGACGCCCGAACGCTCTGGCCGATCATCAGGTCGGCCACATTGACGGTGAACTGTTCGGGAATATCGTCCGGCAAGCACTCGACTTCAATTTCGCGGGTGACCACGTCCTGAATACCGCCCTGCAGCTTGACACCCTTCGGATCGCCCTGCGTGACGACGGGCACCTTGACGATGATGCGCTTCGTCAGATCGATGCGCTTCAAATCAACGTGCAGCAGTGAATCGCGAATGGGATCGTATTGCCAGTCGACGATCATGACGGGCGTGCTGCCGCCATCGAATCCCAGATTGAAAATGGTGTTGTGGCCGGTCTTGCTGTTGAGAATCCGCGTCAGCTCCTTCGGATTAAGGGCTAAGGCGGTGGCGCCCGCCTCGCCGCCATAGACCACAGCGGGCATCGAACCCTTCACGCGCAGGCGCCGCGCTTCATTCTTGCCGCGCGAGTCACGCGACTCGGCGGTAACGGTAATATCTTTTCTCATCTCTCTCCTCTTCGCCAGGGCGGCCGCTCTCTGCCACCGGAACCCGGCTTCGATCCGCCCGCTCTGTTCGACCGGGCACTTGCTTGAAACCTATATAAATAGCGTACTCACCGACCCACCTTCGTGAATCGATTGAATCGCTCTCGCGAGCAACGAGCCGACCGAGAGCACTCGGACTTTCGGACACGCGCTCTCTTTTCCATTCAACGGAATGGAGTTACTGACTACCAACTCCTGCAGAGCCGAGCCGTTGATGCGCTCGACCGCAGGTCCCGACAGCACCGCGTGCGTGGCACAAGCCGCAACGCTTTTCGCGCCCTGTCCGATCAACGCTTCCACGCCCTTTACGAGCGTGCCGGCCGTATCGACCAGATCGTCCACAATCAGGCAATCCTTCCCGCGGACCTCACCGATGATATTCATCACTTCGGCCACGTTTGCATCCGTGCGGCGTTTATCGATAATGGCCAGCGGCGCATTCAAATACTTGGCGAACGATCTCGCCCGCTCTACGCCGCCCGCATCCGGCGAGACAACAATTAATTCTCCCCGCTCATAGCGTTTGGTGAAATAGTCCACCATGACCGGCGCGGAAAACAGATGATCGACCGGGATATCGAAGAAGCCTTGAATCTGCGCGGCGTGCAGATCCAGCGCCAAAACCCGGCTGGCCCCGGCGCGTTCAATCAGGCTGGCTACCAACTTCGCGGAAATTGGCATACGCGGACGGTCCTTGCGGTCCTGTCTTGCGTACCCATAATAGGGTAACACTGGCGTGATGCGTTCCGCACTGGCGCGCTTCAAGGCGTCGATCATGAGCAGCAATTCCATCAGGTGGTGATCGACTGGGGTGCAGGTGGGCTGGACGACGAAAACGTCTGCCCCGCGCACGTTTTCCTGGATCTGGAGGTGCGTTTCGCCGTCCGCGAAGCGCTTAATCATGACCGAGCCGACCGGGCAGGAGAGGGCGTCGCAGATCTCCTCCGTCAAGGGGCGGTTGGCTGTGCCGCTGAACACTTTGAAGTCGGTGAACAGGGCTCGAGCCGGTTTAGGGGCGGACATCGGTTCTCTCTCCTTTGGCAAGCGCCCGGCGCCATAACGACTTGGTAGCGCCGGCGGGTTACGAAACGAACCGAATGAGCGGTTCCGATCGGGAAATGCGATGCGGCCGCGAGCGCTTCCGATTCCGATGGGAACACTCCGAAAATGGCGGAACCGCTGCCCGTCATCAAGGCCGGTCTGGCGCCCAGGCGCTTCAATTTGCGCACAACCCGGGCCAATTCCGGGTGTTGCCCGAACACAACATTTTCAAAGTCATTCTTGACCGGGATTTGGTCCAGCGGGTGAGCCGCTAACGCCCAGGCACCCGTCTGAAACTCCAGAATAATCGCGCGCCAACGCTCTCGCGACTGCTTGGCGATTTCGCTTCTCTGTAGTCCAAGCGTCGCTTGGCTGCCACGCCCCAGCATAAGAGACTGGGCTTCTGAAGTCAACGGATTCGAAGCATCGCGGCCCAAGGTACGGTACGCATCAGCCGTCGAGACGTGGATGCCGGTTGCGATCACCAGGGCGGCGTGGCCCGGTTGATCGGGTAAAGGATAGAGCTCGGTTCCCTTCCCGATGCCGAGGGCGGTACCGCCATAGAGGAAGAATGGAACGTCGCTTCCGAGCGATTCTGCCAAACGAACTAGTTCAGGTTGCGGGACAGACTTTCCGGCGAGCGCCGGTAAAGCTAACAAAACAGAGGCGGCATTGCTCGATCCGCCACCGAGGCCCGCGCCCATCGGGATGCGCTTCAAAAGAGAAAAACGAACCCAAGCTTTGACGTTCAGGTGCTCGAGAAGCAATTTTGCGGAACGAACTACCAGATTGTCCGCGATGTCGATCGAACTAGTTAGATCAATTTGAGTTCTTTTCGCAAAATCGAACTCGATCGACAGCCTGTCGCCGAGGCTGATGGTTTGGAAGATGGTTCGGAGCTCGTGAAACCCGTCGGGGCGTTTCGAGAGCACCCGGAGGTCGAGATTGAGCTTGGCGAGTGACGGAACCGTGACCTTCACGGCTAGTACTGAAGCAGAGAGAAGACGTCGTAGCCGGCGAGCTTTTGACGTCCGTTTAGAAACGTAAGCTCAATTACAAAACCAAGCCCAGCCACCGTGCCTTCGAGCTGGCGGACCAGACGCGCGACAGCGGAGGCGGTGCCGCCAGTGGCAAGGACGTCGTCGATGATAAGGACGTTCTGGCCAGGCTCGATGGCGTCGGCGTGAATTTCGAGCTGGTCGGTGCCATATTCGAGGGCGTACTCGACGCTGCGGACGGTGTGGGGCAGTTTTTTCGGTTTGCGGACGGGGACGAAGCCGGCTCCGAGAGCGAGCGCCATGGCGGGAGCGAAGAAATAGCCGCGCGCTTCGATACCGATGACCACATCGATGGGTTTGCCGAGGTAATGGCTGGCGAGCGCATCGACGGTTTCGCGAAAACCCGCTTTGTCTTTCAGGAGGGTGGTGATGTCGTAGAAATTGATACCGGGCTTGGGGAAATCCGGAACTTCACGGATGAGAGATTTGAGTGAGTCCTGTGCGACGGCTGGCTTCGTAGAAAGACTTGGCACCCGCCGATTTTACCAGGAGTGATTGGCAGCTTGGCTGACGCACTTCCGCTGCGCAATGGGCGCACTTCGGACGCTGAGGCCCGCTAACGCAATATTCAGTTTTCAAAGAACCGACGAAAACGCTGCCTTACGGTCGCGGTTCTGATGACACGGACGAAAACGCTTCCTTACGGTCGCGGTTCTGAGAACGCGGATTGGTGGACGCGCTCACGAAGCTCGATGGCTTCGCGATAGAAGGGATGGTTCGGGTCGCAGGGTAGGCCGTCTTCGGCCAGTTCGGGGCTTACGAAAGAAGAAAATGAGGGAACGAACTCCTCTACAGGTGAAGGAACGAACTGGCGGTCTTTCTGAAGCTGGCGTAGAGTGGCGAGTGCCTTGTGGAAGCCGCGTTCGGCGCTCGAGGCGGCGCGGAGGACTAGCGCGATGTGCTTTTCGCAGGCGAGATTGCAGAAAGTTTCCGGCTCCCAGAGCGTGGCTTCGTAGGCGCGGAAGCGGCGCAAGCGCCAGAAATGCTGAGCGAGTTCGTCGACCAGGATTTCTTCGGTTGTGTTGGCGGGTTGGTGTTCGGCACGGAGTTTGGCGCGGAGTTCTTCGAATTCGGCGGCGTTTTCGCCCTGGACGAGGAGAACTTTGGCGTAGATACCGTGTTTGAAAGAATTTTGCGAGCTGCGTTTTTTTCCTTCAGGAGTGCGAGGTCCGGTGCTCTTGTTGGGAGGTGCAGATTCCGCGGCTTGGCGGGCCTCTATTTGGGTGCGGCGCTCGGCGGCGCGGCGGATGGAACGTGGGCTCATGAAAATTCGGGCTCCTTTGACAAGAGAATGGCAAGGGGGAGCAATGGCTGAGCCGGGCGGAATGGAGATAAGTCATTGATGGGCTGGGAGAAGAAAAATCTGCATGGCGATGGAACGGGAGATTGCCAATGCCGCAGACCGGACGGAAAAGGAGAGGGGGATCCAGGCCGGTTGAGCGTCTGTGGGTCCAGGAGGCGGGTAACACTTTCGCCGCCGTCACCGGCGGTCTATCGGTGGCATTGCCGAGTTTCAGTTCGATAACGGGTCGGGGTCCAACGGTTCGGAACGGATCGCAGCGAGAAAAATGTGAGCGGTCGACAATGATGTTTAGGGGGCTTGCGCGTTGAGGATGAACAGATGAGCGAATTCTCTGAGACAGAGCCAGAACCGTCCCAAGTCGACTCGATTACGGGCGAGTTTATCACTGAAACATTCGACTACGACGATGGGCGGCCGGTCACGGTGTATCTCCCGCCGGTTTCGCCCGAAGCGATTGTGTTTGCCGGTGATGGTCAGATGATCTCTCAATGGGGAAGGTCTCTTGAAGCAGCGGACGTGCCCTCGACCATGATCGTTGGCGTGCACCGCGTGGGCGACGAGACGCTGCGGCTCCACGAGTATTCACCCAAGTTCGATGCGGAACGGTTTGCCGCACACGAGAGATTTTTCGTCGAGGACGTCGGCGGCTGGGTGCGATCGCGGTTCGGCGTAACGCTGCCCTGCGAGCGCACGGCCGTGTTTGGTGTTTCGGCAGGTGGGGAACTCGCGCTTGCTCTTGGGCTTCGAAATCCCGAGCTTTACGGCGTGATCTTTTCAGCGTCGCCCGGCGGCGGGTATCGGCCACCCGACGCAATGCCGAGTCGATTGCCGCGAACCTATCTTGTGGCCGGCAAGCGAGAACCTTTCTTCCTTGACAATGCGGCTCGGTGGGCGGCCGCGTTGCACGATGCAGCTGCGGATGTCTTGATGATCCAGAGGGCTGCGGGGCACGACGCCGAGATGTGGAAACGAGAGTTTCCGTTGATGATCCAATGGGCGTTTGGCCGAACTCCAGCGGGCATCTAAGCGTTCAGGAGTAGGTCTTCGCGATCCGTAGAGGGAGGGCCCGAAACTTGGCACCGCGGATCAGTAAACAGTAGGCGTCAGGGCGGATCAATGATCAAGAAACCAGATCTCATCAGGGGGCGTTTACCGTCAGGGTAAGTCGCACGCAGCCAATTTCAGATCACTTCCTCAAAAGAGTTCGTTTCCCACCTGATGCTGCGCGAACACGCAGCATCGCAAAAATGCTAATGGCTGGGTTGCCGAATGGTGAGTGGCGCCACCTGAATCTGTTTCGCAAGATCATAGGTGGTCGGGAGATCGCTATCGATGTATATGAGAATACGGCCGATGACAAGTACCGAATTGTTCGGTGAAAAAATCTGGGTCATTCCTTGGGGCACGGTTCCTTTCCAGCGGGGGCCGCTGACTAGATATTCGCCTGCCCCGGTTCCCGTCGTGCGCTTGCCGACGTAGGCAAAATTAGCGTTCTTTGACGGATCATTGAACTGCACGCTGTAGTAGCGGCCGGCCATGTCCGGCACATGCAAGATTTGCGGTCCTTTCCTGAGATCTAGCCAACCGACGGTAAGGAGTGTGTCGTGATTTACGCCGGTGGTCCATAACTTTGAGGCTCCGGCAGGTGGGTGGAGGGGATCGGCAAAAAGCATTTGGGGCTCCGTATAGAGCGTATTGATCGGAATGGGGCCGTCGCCCCCTCCTTTAACGAGGATTGCTCTCTTGAACACTGAGAGAAATATGCGCGGCCAAAAGTAGATCACAAGGAACCATGCCGCGACAAAAACCATGCCGAAGATAAGCAAATGTTCGTATGCCATGTGCATCATTTCACTTCCACAACCGGCGGTACGGTATACGTGCCGTCGAGAATGGCCTCGCTGGGCATATACGCGCGCAGCCAGAGTCGGAACTTACCTTTTGGTGCAGGTAGCCAGTTGGATTCGTGGCCTTTCGGAGCAGCGTTCTGGAGATAAATGTCGACGGATCGGTCGGTGTTTAGCACCAATCCTGATTGATTGCTGACGCAATACCGGTTGATAGGATTCGCCACAAAATGTTCTTTCGCATCGGCCATAGTCAGCGACCAAAACGCATCGACCGGCGGAAGACCGTCCGGTGGGAAATGCAGGACGTAATTGTGCTCCCCGGAGAGCATATGACCCGCGCCGTCCACCTGAGTTCTCCAATACATCGCTTCTTGAGGTGAGTTCACTGGGCCGGGAAATATCCGAGCGCACGCGGCCCTCAGAAACATGCCATTGCGCGGCTCGCCGCACCCGAAAATCGTCATCCAGCCGTTGATCCTCGTGGCCTTTACTCTCGCGGCAATTTCGATCGTGACAACGGCTAGCCCGAAGCCGACGAAGAAGCCTTGCACCAGAGCATCACGCAGGGTCAGCGAAGCGGGAGAGAAGGAGCGATGGATGACGACCCACCCGCACACCATGCCGACGAGTGCGATGAAATACGCATACGTTCTCTCGCTCACAGCATTTATTCTTATCATCTCTGGCCGCAGGACGAAGCGCAACGCAACCCGAATCGGTGCCGGCCGGAATCACCTGCATCGAAGGGCCTTAGCGGCAATTACCCCTGTTGGATGGAAACCCGAATCTGATCGGATTTGGAGAAGCCTGTCGGCGAGACGGAAGCATGCCACATGAGCATATTGTCACCTGGTGAGAACTGCTGCTCGGATCGAGAACGGTGGTCGAGGAAGGGTCACGTAATCGCCAGACTGGCTTGCTTTCTCAGATCGCACCAGATCGTTATACAGGCCATCTATCGGGCAGCGGGGCTAAGACTGGGCAATATCCTGAGAGGCGATTGAGGCAATCCGTCGGCTCAAACCGACGCGCACAGCTCCGCGTGTTCAATTAAGCCTTGAGTGCGTGAAGCCGCGAACGGAATGTTCGCGCTAAGTAGTTGCTTTGGGATCGCTAGGCGGGGCTACGCTGTATTTGCTGATGATCCGTCGCCGCAAGTGCTCCTTGTAGCGGTCGAATTCGTGGCGTATCTCGATCAGTGTATGATCCAGACTCAAGCGATTATTGTAATCATCGAAAAATGTGTTCTCGATTGTGAAGCAGGTAAGAAGCAGAGAAAATATACTGGTGACCAGGGTTGTTTCGTCCACACCGCTGCCCGTATATGCGACCAGGAACGAACGAGTCCTATCGTCATTGGCAATTTGAAGGCGGCTGGACGGCGAGAGTGGATTCACATGAGAGCCTATTTCGGAGAGCAGCGAATATGCTCTGTGAAGTTCGTCTAACCCGGCGAATAGTCGTTGTTTCTTGTCTTTTTCGAAAGCTTGCGAAAATGCCTTTTGTCCGTTCGGATCGTCCTTTCTGAGCCACACTTCCTGCAAATTCGGCTTGCGAACCATGTAGTGGCCGAAAGCCGCCGATTCTACAGCATCTCGCATGATTGATCTAGCTTCCTGGATGCAACCCGAAAACCCTAACTCAATGCTGATGCAAACTTTGGCGTGGGCCGTTATAAAGAACAACATCGGGAATGATCTGGCTGGGTCAGTTGCAACTTTCAGATCAGCGATGTCTCTCATCCAAATCTCATCGAGCAATAGATGATAGTTCCAAAGGTCACCCTGCTGTTGAACAGTTGAAGAAGTTGTTGCGCCTGGTTCGGTAGTATTCCAGATATTCGCCCGAGATAACGTGCCTCTCGAACGGCAGAAGAAGATCGTCGGTGTTAAGCTGGTCAGCCATATCAGTCGATAGCGTAGCGCGGGCAATCCATCTTTTTAATCGGGGCTGCGAGGCAGTCGGCTAGTCTACGTCAGATCTTGTGTATGCCAGAGTCTTCTCTCATCCAGAAATGGGCACCGGCAACATAGATCCGCCCTGGTCGCAAAGGGTTACGTATCGGAGTTCGTGGTGAGACATGCATTGTTCGCTTTGAATGTGCCCGTGCAACTGTCCAGAACTCCGAGGCGGAGTTTTCCAAAGTAACACGTCGAGTGTTCCGGCTTGTGTCGGGATGAGGCCGATGCGTTCACGGCGCAAGATTTCGGGTACGAATATCTTTTTGCTCTTTGCACCGAATCATTCCGTTGTTGCGAACCGGCCGGGTTATATGGCGGTTATCGTAACTAATCTCGTCGAGTGAATGGGGCAAGCGCCGCTGGAACACGACAGAGCGCTCGCGCTGTTGGGCTAAGCTCTCGGCCGGGGGGCGAAGCTGTGTCCTCTTCAGTGCCCGGATGCAGCGTCTCGTGTCCTGCCGTTCCGGGGTGGCTTGCTTGGTAGATGAATGGTGTGCCGTTACCACCTACGAATTCGCCCAGGAACGCCATACTTGGTCATCAACTCGTGGCAGATCCGGCCGACCTGTTCATGATTGAGATTCTTGATCACCTGGCAGGATAGGAGGAGCGGCTAAACGCATCGGTGACGAAGGGGTGACAGGGCTCACCGTTACCGCACTCGAAGCTGCCCTTGAGGTCCATACACCAAATCTCGTTCGCTCGTGTGGCAGCAGCGGAGCGGTGGCATACCCGAGCGGACGCAGTAGTCGAGCCGCGACGCAGAAGTTACGCGGGCCAGGCGCGATCGAGGATCTGGGGGAAGTTGGTCCCGGAAGGAAGGGTGCCGAAGGCATGGCCCCAGTCGCCCGAGAGGCGGGAGGCACAAAAAGCATCGGCCAGGGCGGCAGGGGCGTGACGAACGAGCAACGACGCTTCGAAGGCGAGCGCGAGTTGTTCGGTTAAGCGGCGCGCATCCGCTTCCCCCAAATCGCTGTGAAGGGTGGTTTCGAGCCGGGTGGTGTAGGCGTCCAGATGGGGGTTGCCACCTTTCGCGAGACTTAGCTCTTGAAGAAGGGCTTCGGTTGTTTCAGGTTCTTTGCGAATGGCCCGGAGGACGTCGAGGCAGTTGATGTTACCGGAGCCTTCCCAGATGGAATTGAGGGGCGACTCGCGAAAGAGGCGGGGCATTATGCATTCTTCTACATAGCCGTTGCCGCCGAGACATTCGAGCGCTTCGCCGGTGTGCGCAGGGCACCTTTTGGTGACCCAGTATTTGGCTAGGGCAATGGCGACGCGGGCGAGCGGGCGTTCCCGATCGAGGGCGCGGGCGAGACGCATGACGAACATAGTGGCGGCGGCGGACTCGAGCGCCAAATCGGCGAGCACGTTTTGCATAGCCGCCTGATCGATGAGCAGACGCCCGAAGGTTTTGCGATGGCGCGCGTGATGGATGGCTTGCGTGAGGGCCTGGCGCATTAATCCGGCTGAGCCGAGCGCGCAATCGAGCCGGGTGTGATTCACCATGTGCATGATGGTCGAGATACCGCGGCCTTCGGGCCCGATGATGCGGGCCCACGCGCGTTCAAACTCGACTTCGCTTGAGGCGTTAGAGCGGTTGCCGAGTTTCTGTTTGAGGCGCTCGAGAAAGAAGTTGTTGCGATCGCCGCCGGGCGTCCAGCGCGGGAGAAGAAAACAGGATAGGCCGGCCGGGGCTTGCGCGAGGACCAGGAAGGCGTCAGACATGGGCGCAGAGCAAAACCACTTGTGACCGGTGAGCAAATATTCGCCGTTGCCGATGGGCTGGGCAGTGCTCAAGTTGGCGCGGACGTCGGATCCGCCCTGTTTCTCGGTCATGGCCATGCCGACGAGCGCGCCTCGTTTCTGACTGGCTGGAAGAAAGCGCGGGTCGTAATGGGGCTGGAGGATGCGAGGCTCCCATTGGCGGGCGAGTTCCGATTGCTGGCGGAGGGCCGGGATGCTCGCGTAGGTCATGGAAAGGGGGCAGGTGTGCCCGGCCTCGTTCTGTCCGGCTAATAGCAGCGTTGCGGCGCGCGCCACATGGGCGCCGGGGCGGGGTTCGCTCCAGGGAAGGCTGTGCAGCTGGTGTTCCATTGAGAGCCGCATGAGTTCATGCCAGGCGGGATGAAATTCTACTTCGTCGCGCCGGTTGCCGAAGCGGTCATGCGTGTGGAGCACGGGCGGGTTTTCGTTGGCTTCGAATCCCCAGCGGATAACTGGCTCGCTGCCGAGTTGTTTGCCGAATTCGTGGAGCGAGGAGTGCGCCCAGGAAGCGCCTTCGCGGGATACGGCTTCCATCAGCTCCCGATCGCGTTCGAACAGGTTGTAATCGACAAGCGGGGGCGGCTGATTCAGGACTTCGTGCGTGGGCGGGCGCATGGCTGTATTTTAGGGTTTTTTTGGGGAGGGAGACATCCTTTCGGAGATAATGGGCACGATTGAACGCCGTTGAAATAGAACAAGCCATTTCGGAACTGGCGGAGCAGCCGTTTGACGGGGCCAATTTTCCGTACGCGTTCCTCGAAGCGTTCGGCAACAAGGAGGCGACTCTTAAGAGGCTGCGGACGGGCGTCTCAAACAAATCCGATGTTGGGGGAGTTCTCCAGGCTAACAATATCCACATCGCGACGTGCGGCGCGGGGCAGGCGACAAGGACTCTGGCTGCGCTGAAGGCGAGTCCCGCGACCGCCAAAGCAAAAGCCAAGTTCATTCTGGCGACGGACGGCGTGGATTTTGAGGCCGAGAACGTGGCGAGCGGCAAAACGATCGCCTGCGCTTACACGGGTTTTCCCGACCATTTTGGCTTTTTTCTGCCTTTGGCGATATGACCGGCGGGACAGCCGCTTGCGCGTCATCTACGAGAACGCGACCGAAAGCAATCTGCTGATGCGCTCGTTTCAGCGGTCGCTTTACCGGGACGAGGCTGGCCGGCTGATCACCAATCCAGATCTAGGGCCGCTGTTCGCCAGGCGGGAGTTCGGATGGATGAGCAGGCAAGCGGAACGATTTATGTGCTGCGCAGCAATTCCGACCATCCATTTGTGGCGGCTCACCGCGAGATCGTACACAAGATTGGCGTGACGGGAGGCGACCTCTCGGCGCGCATCGCGAATGCGAAACTGGACCCGACCTTTTTGATGGCCGAGGTGGAAAGTGTTTCGACTTACAAGTTGTACGGCATTCATCGGACCAAGCTCGAGAAGCTGATCCACCGCGTGTTCGACCGGGCGCGCCTGGATATCGAAATTAAAGATCGCTTCGGCATGCCGGTGATTCCGCGCGAGTGGTTCCTGGTTCCCGTGTTTGTTGGTGGACGAAGTAGTCGAACGCATCCAGGACGGGACGATACCCGGATACGTGTACGACACGAAGACGGCGAGTCTCGTAGCGAGGGGCGGGGATTAGCCCCTCCCTGACGGTCGGGGTTCTGTAAGATACTGCAACCGTTGGACGAGGTGACGAAACCCGCTTACTGCGTGCGCGGCTCAGAATGAGCGAATCGATCGCGTGACGAATCTTTCCTCGATATCAAGCATCTTTATATCGAGACATATGAAAAAGGCTGAAGCGGAGCCGAGCGGGGTACACCTGTGGCTGCTGCTCTGGAAGGCGAGCAAGGCTGTAGAAGCACGGGCGCACAAGAGCGTGGAGGCTACTGATCTGTGTTTGAGCGATTTCGGGGTTTTGGAAGCGCTGCTTCACAAAGGCCCGCTGCCGGTGAATGTTCTTGGGAGTAAGGTGCTGCTTTCGAGCGGGTCGATGACTGCGGCGGCGGACCGGCTGGAGCAGG
This sequence comes from Terriglobia bacterium, assembly GCA_963767485.1. Lineage (GTDB taxonomy): Bacteria > Acidobacteriota > Terriglobia > Bryobacterales > Bryobacteraceae > Bog-105. The sequence continues at coordinate 406,047 of CAVYDZ010000012.1, forward strand.
GCGGCCTGGTGGAACGCCGTTTGGATGCCACAGACCGCCGAGCGCGGATCGTGCACCTAACAGAGAGCGGACGGATGCTAATTCGCAAGATATTCAGTCAACACGAACGCGACATGGAGAACGTATTTGCGCGGTTTGACGGGCGAGAGCGAAAACAGCTGGCAGCGCTTCTACGAAAAGCAGGACGCGAAGCAGAAGCGACGAACGAGACAAAGAAAGGACGATAAGACATGTCAGAACAAAAGAAAGTATTGGGTGTTTATGGGGCTGCATCGTCCCACTGGGTGGGAGACGGATTTCCGGTAAAAACCCTGATCCCCTACTCAAACGTTGAGGAATTGAGTCCATTTTTGATGCTGGACTATGCGGGTCCTGCACGGTTTGAGCCTTCGCGCAAGCCGCGCGGGGTAGAGCAGCATCCGCATCGCGGATTTGAAACGGTCACGATTGCGTATCAAGGGACTGTCGATCACCGCGATTCGGGAGGCAACTCCGGCACAATTCAGCCAGGGGACGTGCAGTGGATGACGGCCGCTTCCGGTGTTGTGCATGAAGAGATGCATGGGAAAGACTTCACGGAAAAGGGTGGGGATTTCGAGATGGTGCAGCTGTGGGTCAATCTGCCCGCGGCACAAAAGATGAGCAAGCCGCGATACCAGGCGCTGTCCAGTACGGAAATTCCGCGAGTGGACCTGGGCCCCGGAGCGTACGCGCGGATCATTGCAGGCGAATTGAACGGGGTCAGAGGCGCGGCCAAGACGTTTACGCCGGTCAATGTGTTCGATGTCCGGCTGGGGGCCGGCGCGAGCGGTGAAGTGCGGCTGCCCGCGGGGCAAAACTCGGCAATTGTGCTGCTGCGCGGGGATGTTGTGGTGAATGGGTCGGTGACGCTGAAGGGAACGGCGCAAGTTGCAAAGCTGAGCTCTTCCGGCGAGACGATTGCCTTCGAGGCAAAGGCAGAGTCGGTGTTGCTGGTGCTGAGCGGCGAGCCGATTGAGGAACCGGTCGCAAGTTACGGTCCCTTCGTGATGAATACGCAGGATGAAATCCGGCAGGCGGTAGAGGACTACCGAGCGGGCCGGATGGGGCGCTTGTAAGATTTTCGGATATCCTGTTCGAGCTCTCGCGTGGAATGGCTGGCTCATGCTCCCTTGGCTTCCTTTGCCGACCAGTAAGACAAAGGACGAATCTGCCATTTCACGAATACACCGGCCGCAGCATACGGGTCGGCTTTAATGATTTCTTCGGCCTCCTCGGTTGTCTCGACTTCTAAAATCCACAAGGCGCCAGCATGGCCGGCAAACGGACCAGCGGCACGCAGCTGGCCATTTTCGAGAAAACCCCGCAAGTATTGGCGGTGAACTGGCGCAATGGCTTTGATTTTCTCTTTGTCCTGGGCGTACTCGATAATCGCGGCGATTTTCATGATTCTATGTTCTCCGAGACGCAGGCTACGGCTCTACTCAAAAGAGTGAGGTACGGGCTTGGACTCAGCGGCCGGTGTGTTCGAGGGACGTCGTCGCGAGGTGGGAAAATGGCGGTAGGGTGCGTCTCTTTTTACTGCTGCTGCTTGGCGCCTCAGCATTGTTCGCCGAAACGTTCAAGCTTTACCTGAATGACGGGTCGTATCAGCTTGTTCGCGAATATCAGGTGCAGGGCAACCGCGTTCACTTTTACAGCACGGAGCGGAGCCAGTGGGAAGATATACCGGTCAGTTTAGTCGATTTGACGAAGACGGCCCGCGAGCACAAGGCGGAAGTAGACCAGAGGACGGCAGACGGGCGCGCAGAAGTTGAGGAAGACAAAGCGGAGCGCGCCGAGGAGCGCGAAATCGCTTCAATTCCCATGGACGCGGGCGCGTATTACAAACGAGATAAGAAAATCGAAGCGGTTCCTTCGGCCGACTACCAGGTGATCACCGACAAGAAGCGGCGGGCGCTTCAGATGATCAGCCCGGTGCCTTTGATTCCTGGCAAAGCAACAGTGGTTGTGAAAGGCGATCACGCAAAGTTCGTCGTGACTGAAGTGCGTCCCTCCTTTTACCTGCGTCTCGCGAAAGAAGAGAGGTTCGGCATCGTCCGCCTCACGCCCAAGAAAAACACGCGCATCGTTGAAAACATCTCAATTGTGCCGGTAGCGAAACAGGCGATTGAAGAACGGAAACAGATGGACACTTTCGAGCAGCAGGTGGCGGACGGCTTATACCGTGTGTGGCCGGAGAAGCCGCTCACGCCGGGCGAATATGCGCTAGTTGAATATTCCGATAAAGACGACGTTGAAGATGTGGAGTTGCTGGTCTGGGATTTTGCGGTATCGGAGGCCCGGCCCTAGGCGGCCGCTATTCATAGCGCAAAATGCTGAGCGGGTCCGCCGAAGCCGCCCGCCGGGCGGGTACGAAAGCTGCCAGTGACGCGATCGCCGAAAGCAGAAACACTGCTGCAGCGATCGATAGTCGGGTCCGCGGGCTGAATTCCATACAGCTCGCTACGAATCAAACGGGTTAATCCGAGGGACAAAGGAACAGCTACCGCGATCCCGGCGGCAATTAGCACCATGACCTCGCGCATCACCAACCAGACAACGTTGCCGAATTGCGCGCCCAGCGCCATGCGAATACCAATCTCGCGGGCGCGTTGCGTCGCCATGTACGCCATCACGCCATACAGCCCCAGTACCGCAAGCGCCACAGCCAGCAGCGTGAATCCCGTGGATAAAGATGCAATCATCCGCTCGGTCGCGAGCGATTCATCAAGCTGTTGCTCGACCGTCTTCGTCCGTGTGATGGGCGCTTTGGGTTCCATTTGATGCACCAGGCCTCGCGCACTCGCCAGGGCACTCCGCGGGTCGCCTTTCGCTCTGAGGTAAACCGTCGTATCGAGCTCCTTCCCTTGAGGCGCGCACAGATAGAGCTCGCGTTTGTCCTTCTCTCGAAGATCCTGAAAATCGATGTCGTTGACCACCCCCACGATCTGCATATCGGTTGGCGCATTCGGGTCAAAACCGCGGCCGATCCAATGGCCCAGCGCGCTCTGTTCACCGAAAAAATGCCTTGCGAAGCTCTCACTTACCACCACTACTTTCGGGGCGGTCGCCGTATCGCTCTCGCGGAATGTGCGTCCCGAAAGCAGGTGAATACTCAACGTTTTGAAATAACCGGGGCTGACGCGATTCACATATGCCAGCTTGTCTTCGCCCGGTTTGCTCACGGTTCCTGCGATACGGATGGTGCTTTCCCAGTCGCTATCAGCCAGCACGGGGTTCAGCGCTATGCCGGCCGCTTCGACTCCGGGTAAGCGCTGGAGCCGAGTCTCCAGCTCGTTATAAAACGTGTGAGCGCGAGTTTGATCGTAGCCGATCGAGCCGAGGTCCATGTCAAATTGCACGAGGTTCTTCGTGTCAAATCCGGGATTGACCAGGCGCAAATTAGCGAGACTCCGAATGAAAAGACTGGCGCCGATCAGCAGTAGCAGCGAAAGCGTGATCTGGGAAGCGACTAAACATTTGCGAAGACCAACTTGCCCTGTACCGCCGGCCACACTGGCTGCTTTTGCCTTCAAGGTATCAGCTAAATTCGGGCTCGCGGCCTGCAATGCGGGTATCAGTCCAAAAATGAAACCCGTAAGGAGCGATAAACCAACTGCGAACGAGAGTATGCGCAGATCCGGCGAAGTCGAGATTGCATATCCAGTCGGATTGTCCGGCAAAAAAGTGAGCAGCTCCTTAGCGAGGACGATTGCCAGTGCGATACCGGCGGATCCGCCAACGAGCGCGAGCAAAAGGCTTTCCGTAAGCAGCTGTTGGATGATGCGCCCGCGGCTCGATCCGATCGCCAGGCGAACGGCAATTTCCTTTTGTCGCACGGCGGCTCTGGCCGCCAGCAGACTCGCCAGGTTTGCACAGGCAATCAACAGCACGAATCCGGTAACCGCCATCAGCAACCACAATGGCTTCTCATATTGCCGCTTCAGTGTGCTGCTTCCCTGGCTCCCGGGGACCACATCAAGCCACATATTCAGAAATTGCTTTTTATCGTCCGGCGTAGCGTGCGCGAAGCCCGGTTCCCCCACTTCCGCCTCAAGGATCTCGTGAAAGAGCGGCTGAAGACCCGCCTTTGCCCGCTCCAGCGTGATGCCTGGTTTAAGCCGTCCATACACATTAACCCAGCGCAGCCGCGAATCGAACATGTTGTGGAAATCGAGATTCGGAAACAGCGCCGGGGTCATCATCACAGGGACAAAAATCTGACTAGGCAGTCCGGGGTCGAAGCCGTCGAACCCGGGCTGCGCAATCCCAACAATGGTCAGCGGATAGTTGTTGACCAGCAGCTTGCTTCCAACGATCTGATGGGCGCCTGCAAACCTGCTTTGCCAGTACGCATAGCTCAGCACCGCCATCGGATTCGCATTCGGTTGCAAATCGTCGTTTGCATCGAAGACGCGCCCGGCGGCTGCTTTAATCCCGAGCATCGGAAAGTAATTTCCGGAGATCAATTCCCCGCTCAAGACCTCGCTGTCCGAGTGCACACTGGCGGTGAATGAGGCCCACCTCCGGCACATCATCTGGCTGAATACCGGATTGCGGTCGCGCAGTGTCTGATACATCGTGTACGACAACGCGTGGTACCCCATGTTGTCGCCGTAGTATTGTCCTTGCGCAACAAGGCCAACTACCTGCTGCGGGTCTTTAATCGGAAGAAGACGCAGGATCAGTTGATTGACCAATGTGAAAATCGCCGTATTCGCGCCGATACCTAAGGCCAGAGTCAGAACACACGCGGCCGCGAAAGCGGGCGACTTCCGAAACTGCCGGACCACATACACGCTGTCCTGCAACAAGGCCTCGATCGGCCGGAACGTACTGCGATCGCGAAGCTCGCTCTTCATTTGCGTAACCCCTCCCAACTGCTTCCTCGCGGCATACCGCGCTTCCTCCGGGGGCACGCCGCGACGCTCAAAGCGCTCGGTAAGCAGCGCCAGATGAGCTTCCAATTCCCGACTGAATTCGCTGTCGAACTTGCCGCGCCGCAAGGATCCCCTGATCCGCGCAAGCTGTTCCCTTACGAAAGTCCCAAATCGAATCATTCTCCGCCCTGCGCCTGCAAGACTCTCCCAATAACACCGGAAATGCGCTCCCAATTCTCTGTCTCCTGGGCAAGCTGTCTGCGTCCGGGTTTCGTAATCGAATAGAACTTCGCTTTGCGGTTGTTTTCCGACGCGCCCCAGCTTGAGGCGATCCAGCCTTGCTGCTGCAGGCGTAATAGAGAGGTGTAGACAGTACCCTCGTTTAACTGCAGAACATCCTCACTAAGCTGTTCAATTCTGCGCGCGATGCCGTAACCGTGCTGTGGACCCATGGCGGCGAGCGTTTTCAGGACCATCAGGTCGAGCGTCCCCTGCAAAACCTCAGACCTTTTCTGTTCGAATGCTTTTCCTTTGGGCATTAAACAGAAGAGTGTAACACGTTCCTTTGCACTCTCCAAAGGACGCCGCGGCAGCGCAGCGAAGAAGCTTAGCGAACGCTCCCATTTTCATGCGCTGTGGTGGCGCTTCAAAACGCCATGAGTTATTCGTACCGCAGCGCTTCGGCAGGGGCAATCTTGGCGGCGCTGCGGGAGGGATGCAGAGTGGCGATGAGACTCGTCAGGATCGCCAATCCCGCCACCCAGACGCCGTCGGTCCAGCGGCTTAGAAACGGCACGTAGCTGATCGAATAAATCTGCTCGTCCAGGCGAAGCCAACGATAGTGATTGAACAAGAGCGCAACCGAATATCCAACGAGCAGGCCGAGGCACGAACCGATCAAGCCGATCATCAATCCCTGTAAGAGGAAAATGCGCCGGATTTGTTCCCGGCGCGCGCCAAGCGACATCAGAATCGCAATATCGCGATGCTTCTCCATCGTGAGCATGACGAGTACCACCAGGATATTCAGGGCGGCGACCAGTTCAATCAAGCCAACGGTGATGAGACTCACGATTTTCTCAAGGCGCAGCGCATTCAACAGAGAATGATTCTGGGACATCCAGGTTTGGGCAACCAGCTTGGGCCCGATCACCCGGTTCGCTTCCCGCGCAACCGCCGGCGCGCGGTAGACATCATCGAGCCGCAATTCGATGGCATTTACTACATTCGGCAAATCGAGCACGCTTTGCACAGCGGGGAGAGAGGCGAAGGCCCAGGTGGAATCGAGGTCATACAGGCCCGACTCGAAGATACCGACCACGCGGAAATGAAATAGCGCGGGCGCGATGCTGAAGGGGGTGAGTTCGTTTCCGATTACCTTGACTGGACTGCCCAGGCGCAGGCCGATCTGCTGGGCGAGAGTCGACCCAAGCACGATACTCGAGCGCGCCAGACGCGGATCATCGAAGGCGGCAAGCGATCCGGCTTTCAAATGCCGCAGCATCTCTTGTTTCGGAGCACCGGAGCCGAGCGGAATGCCTTTCAGGATGGCGGTCGCGGTGACGAGCGGCCCTTGCAATGCAACGGGCGCGTAGAGGCTAGGCGTAACGCTTACCACGCGGGGCAAACGCTGCAAAGACGGGATCAAACGCTGCCAATCGTCAATGCCGAAGGTGGGGTTGCGTTCCTGAATACTGACGTGGGCAGTGGCGCTTAGCAAACTGGCCTGCAGGGTACTCGCGAACCCGTTATTAATCGAGAGAGCGATGATCAAGGCGGCCACACCCGCGGTGACGCCTACAATCGAGATCACCGTAATGACGGAGATGACAGTTTGCTTGCGTTTCGCGCGGAGATAACGGAGAGCGACGGTCCACTCAAAGCGTCCCATGCCGCGCTTAGGGAGCGAGTTCGCGGAGGCGGTCTACCAAACCGATCTCGCCTTCAGGGCGAAGCAGAGGGAACAAGATAACGTCTCGAATCGATTTGGCGCCGGTCAGGAGCATAGTGAGGCGGTCGATGCCAATACCTTCGCCGCCAGCGGGGGGCATGCCGTAACACAAGGCACGGATATAGTCTTCGTCCATGATGTGCGCTTCCTGATCGCCACTTTCTTTGCGGGCCAGCTGCTGTTCGAAGCGGCGGCGCTGCTCCTGAGGATCGTTGAGCTCAGTAAAGGCATTTCCCAACTCCATGCCGGCAGCGTAGATCTCAAAGCGCTCGACAAAGGCTGGCTCGTCGGGCTTGTTTTTGGAAAGCGGCGAAACATCGACCGGGAAATCGTAAATCATGATGGGCTCGAATAGCTGGTGCTCGATGTGGCGCTCAAACAAATCGACGAGCGCGAGCCCGGGAGACGTTTCTTTGGAATGGCGCAGCAGCCATTCCGGATCTCTCACCTGCTCGGGAGACGGCTTCCCCGGGACGGATGCGGGCCAGAGTTCTACTAGAGCGTCGCGCATGGAAAGCTCGCGGATGTGGCTGAAATCGAGGGTACGCCCGGCAAAGGAAGTCTGCTCGGAGCCGGTGGCATCGATGGCAGCCTGACGCAGCAATTCGCGGGTGAGGTTCATGAGGCCGCGGTAATCAGTGTAGGCCTGATAGAACTCGAGCATCGTGAATTCCGGGTTGTGTTGGGTTGAGATACCCTCGTTGCGGAAGTTGCGATTAATCTCGAAGACGCGGTCGAAGCCGCCGACCACCAGCCGCTTGAGATAGAGTTCCGGTGCGATGCGAAGATAGAGATCGATATCGAGCGTGTTGTGATGGGTCACGAACGGGCGGGCGGCGGCGCCTCCGTAGAGCGGCTGCATCATGGGAGTTTCCACTTCGATGAAGCCGCGCTCGTTCAATTGACGCCGCAGAGAAGCAATCACGCGCGAGCGGGTGACGAACACGCCGCGTAATTCGGGATTGGCGATGAGATCGAGATACCGCTGCCGATAGCGGGTTTCGACATCCTCCAGGCCATGCCATTTTTCGGGTAATGCCAGCATGATCTTCGACAAAAAGAAAAGCTCTTCGGCATGCACGCTGAGCTCGCCCGTCTTGGTGCGGAACAAGTAGCCGCGCACGCCGATGATGTCGCCGATATCGAGCAAGTCGAAGAGTTTGAAGCTGGCTTCATCCAGAGCATCTTTGCGCACGTAGACCTGCAATTTCCTGCCCTCCTGCTGTATATGCAGAAAGCCTGCTGCTTTGCCCATGCGCCGCAGGCTCTGTATGCGGCCACTGATGCGAACCTCGACCCGCCCGGTCAACTCTTCGGCGGTTTTGTCGCCGAACTCCTGCCAAATTGTGTCTACGCGGTGCGTCGCGTCGAATGCGTGCCCATAGGGCGCAAAGCCAAGCTGACGAATCTGCTCGATGCGCTCGTGGCGCTGACGCAGAAGATGATCTTCTAATGCCAAAAAGAGAATACTCCCGAAGTTCTTATTGTAGAGGTGGGCCTTTACTCGTTGGGAGCCGTGTTGATTCCGCCCGTAAAGCTGGTACTTATGGGAATGTTCCAGAACCCTGTGATTCGGACATTTACTGCAACCGAGGCGCTGATTGCCGCCTGGCCGGCGTTTTGTCACACCGCACAAGGGTTGACGGTACCGTAATGCCTGAGATATTACATGACAATGTCGAACAATGGGATCTGCCATTGCGCATACACGGCTTGTGAGGCGATTGCGGACAGACACAGAATTACCGATTCAAAGTACGTACGCATATCCTATTTCTCCCTCGAACGGTTGTCTTCTATGAGAGGCCAACATTTGCTATTCGACATCTCGCGAACGGAAGCAACGCCCTTCTGGAAACCTAGCCGTTGGACAGTTTCTAGCATTTGTTTTGCAAAATTTGCCTTGGCCAGCTTGTAGGCGTTCTGGTACGCTGGAGCGCGATTCGCGGCAACAGCAAGTCCGGCCTGCCTCATATCCGGTGTACTGAGTTCCGCAAGTCCTTCGTCTCGTTCCTTGATCAACGCTAATGCCAGAGCCTCTGCGGAGGTAGTGCCCTGGATTTCCTGACTCAAGTCTCGTTCTGCGTCAACCCATGCTTTGATGCGAGGAATGTGAAACCCGGTATCGTCGCCGACGGTTTTTCCATCAGAGAATATCACTGCTTCGAGCGAGATTTCGATACTCGCTTGACGTTGATAGAAGGTAGAGAACGTAGTGACGTCTTTTTCGTCGCGAAGCGTTGCTACACCCGGCACTAATTGCCGAGAGTGAGGTAGCACTCCTCGGAGTGTGGCCAAGTTGTAGATTGTGGATTCCTGTATTACCGACTTACCATCCGGGGCAGTACATGTCCAGCGAACAGAATATGCAAAAACCTCTTGCTCGGTGTCATTGCTGATAACAACGGCGTATGGCAGCAGGGCGACGCTCGAAAGAGGCAGATCAGAAGGTAATGAAGATCCGAACAGGGGATCGCTATTCCGTAGGAGCCGGACGCCCGCCTTGGGAATATCGCGAACTGTAATCGTTTGACTCATACCTGGACACCCAGAAAGCGTTGACGAATCTACTCAATGCGCTCGTGACGCTGATGCAGGAGATGATCTTCTAATGCTAAAAAGAGGATGCCCCTGAAGTTCCCAGTGTAGAGGCCTGGGTTTACGAGGTCCTGAGAGGCCAGAGAGCTGGGTCCATTACTTACCGGGCTGTGGGCGGCGCAGCAGCCAATAGAGCGCGACGACGTGCGTGATCATCAGCATGGGCACATAGATGATCGGGATCGCGTACGCAGCACCCAGTTGCCCGGCGACCGCAGGAAGGCCGAGCTTGATCGCATGGTAATAGTCCACGATGATGTCCGTTGTTCCGACGAGATTGAAGACGACGACAAAAATCCAAAAGAGCGAACGCGACCGTGCGGTGAAGAGGGCGAGAAGAGCTATAACTCCAGTTGCAAAGTCGCCGTAGGCGGCAAAAGTGGCGAAGCCCGCCGGCAGATTGGGGCCGACGACGCCGGGAAGGATAAACACGAGTCCGAAGAAGCGGAAGCTGTGCAAGGTAGCGATGGCACGGTGCGCTTCGAATCGATCCATCGACCTTAGCCTGGGCAGAAGGTAGGTGCGGAACCAAAGCAGGCACGCGACATAACCTGAAACGAGTTGAATTAGAAAGATTGTTGATGACGACATGGTGACCTCGCATTGTGCTGGGACGACATATGTCAGCCCAGCGACTCTGATCCTTTCGCACTGACCGAAACGCGTCGACTTGATTCAGCTGCGGAGCCGAAGGAACCGGCGTTCGCCCGGAAAAACTCCTCCAGAGTTTGTGGACTGCGTCCGGTTACCGCACGGATTGTGCCGGTAGGGTGGTGGCGTCCAGCACCGTTCCGGAAATACCGCCAAAGATGGCTCAGATGATCAAGCGCGTGGGGGTTAAGCCGTTCGCTGACTGCCTCCGCCCATTGCTCGTCTGTGATCGGCAGATAGCGAATTGGACGTCCGATCGCTCTGCTGAGAGTTGCGACAATTTCCCGCACTGTTTGGACTTCGGTTAGCAGAGGGAACACAGTCTGGGAGGGAGCGCCGGAGTTGGCCAAAAGAGTTGCGGCTACGCGGGATACGTCCTCTGCACCGGCGAGTGGGATGACGGCTTCGCCTTTGCCCCAGGGCAGGAAAACTGTATCTTGCTCAGTCACGCTTCTGGCGATAAGAGCGCGCACATTTTCGTAATAGGGAGGGGTCTGAAGATGAACTGACCCGATCTGCGCCCAATCGAAGATACGATCTACCAGGCGATGCTGCAGGTTTCGAAAGGAAGGCGCGTCTTGAAGATCGCGAAATGCAGGGTCGCCCGGTGTTCCTTGAAACTGCGAGTTGTTCACCACCAATTCCAGTCCGGCGTCGAGAGCGCCTGCAGCGAAGATTGTGGCTGCCTCAAGCAGTCCATCGGTCACCGGGTAGGTGAAAAAAGCGCGCTTCACATCTTTCATTGCCGCCTGAACCGAAGCGGGGTTGAGAAGATCACCCGCGATGATCTCCGCACCTTGCTTCCGAAGACCCTCGGACCTGGAATCGAGTTTATGGACGAAGGCGCGAACGGGAATCCCCTGCGTAAGCAGAAGATCAGCGACAAGACGACCGGTTGATCCCTGCTGACCTCCGGCTGCGCCTGTAATCAGGATTGGGTGGTTCATGTGAATCTCTCCTTTTCTGCGGTTGGGATGATTTACATCATCCCATAGATTCAAATAATTTCGTCAGCTCCACCGCGATCCGGCTGTGCCTCGCGCCGGGTACCGGCCGAGGGCTTAAACGGCGCAGGGGTGGCGGGGGTAATGCACGACGCTGGTCTGACGCATGGCGGGTTTTACAAGCACTTCCCGAGCAAAGATGAGCTGCTCCTAGACTCGTTGCGCGAGGCTTTCTGCGAGATCAGCGACACGCTGGTTTGTGCCGCGCAGCAGTCGCACCCTGAAGCTGTGTGTGATGGCTCTGCGGAGCCGTGGAGATTGCGCGCATGCTGCCGGATTGCGCGGCGCAAGAAAAGGTATTGGCGAGTGCAAGAGATTTTCTCTTACGCAATTTGAATCGAATCAGCCGTAAACCTCGGGCCCGCAAGAGTGCGTTAGCGGCGGACGATGACTTCGCGCTGCGCGCCGCGGGTGAGAAAAAATTTGACTGAGGCGGAACGTTCAAAGAGCCGTTCCAACCGCCGGTTATTGAAGTATTCGCAGCGCTGCGGTGTACCGCGCGCGGTCTGGAGCACCGTTTTCGAATCCTGAATGCGATAGCTATAGACAGGCACGAGATTCGCCTTTTCCTGCGCGCTGAAGAATCCAAGGATCGGAGCGCCGGGACGCATCACACGAAATAACTTAGCCACCATATCTTCGAGCAGCGGCGAAACCAGCAACTGTAAGGTGTCCCAGACGAGGGCGCCATCGAAGGAGCGGTCCGGAAAAGTGAGGGTCTGCTCCAAAAAGCGATGAGCGTTGCTGGCGGCCTGTTGATTGGTATGGAAATCCGACCCGAAGCACTGCTGCATGGTGCCCACGACATCGTCCGAGGAAATCCGATGGCCGTAGTTGGTGATGAAAGCGATGTTCGCCTGGCTGGCCGCGGACATGTCGAGGATGGAGAGGCTTTCAACCGACTGGATCATCGAACAAAACTGTTCGAAGCCGCTGCTGTGGCGGGCGATCGCCTGTTCGCGAGGCCCAGTCAATTTAGCCGTGCCGCTCTTGCCGGAACTAAATCTCATAGGCCAACCGAAAAGCGCAGGCGAAGGCGCCTACTCCACACGAAATCTAACGGCCTGAGCTTCCAGCGGTGCTGGTGGCGGTCTGCGGGGCGGTGGCGGCCGTGGCGGCGGCTGGCTGGGAGGACGGAGCTGTCGTAGCGGCGGCCGGCGCGGCGGTGGGTTTTGCGGCGGGGTTCGGCTTCGAAATATCGATGCTGCCTTTGAAATAAGCGCCGTCTTCGATCACGATGCGGCTTGTCTTGATATCTCCGACCAGCTTCGCCTCTTTCTTGATGTCGATCTTATCGGAAGCATCGACGTTCCCATGAATCGAACCCTGGATCACGATTTCGCGGGCCTTCAGCCCCGCCTGTACGCGGGCATTCGGCCCGATAGTCAGGCGATGTTCATGGCACTCAACCGTGCCTTCCACTTCACCGTCGATCGTCAAATCTTCACGCGCGAAGATCTGGCCTTTCACTGTGACGTTCTTGCCGAGCGCGGCCGATCCGCCGCTGCTGCGGACGCTGGGTTCAGGTTCAAAACTGCGCGATGTTGCCATAGTATTCGTCTCTCTTCTTTGGGGTTCTACCGGAGATCTGGGGGTGGCCGGCGGTGTAGGCGACCTCGGTTCCGGCGTTGGTGACAGCTCGTCTTCTCTGCGTTTACTCCACATCTAAAAGGGTGTCTCCTCGCATTAGCTGCCTACATGGTACTACTCCCAACAGGCCGCAGCAGTAGGAAACAGCGTACGAGTACATTCAGAACCAGAAGCACTTTCTTCTGGGATAATAGACCACGTGAAGACCAGGGAACTCGAGACTCGTCTGGAGCGCGTGGAACAGCAACTGCGTCTCTTTCAACGCGTGAGCCGCCTGATGACGCGCGACATGAATCTTGAGGATATCCTGAACGAGATAGTCACGCTCATTCGAGATTTTCTGAGGTGCGATTCCTGCCTGATTTACCTGGTCGAAGATGGGCAGCTTGTGCTCTACGCGACGAGCGATGGCGACTCCCGGAATCTGGGCGCCGTGCGGCTGCGATTGAGCGAAGGCCTTACTGGCTGGGTGGCGCGAGAGAGAAGATTGCTCGCCATCTCGCGCGAGGCCTACAACGATTCCCGCTTCAAATTCTTTAAAGATCTTCCGCAGGATACGTTCGAAGCATTTCTGTCGGTTCCGATCATTTCGCAGGGCGGCGTGGTAGGAGTGATCAACGTACAAAATCGCGAGCCGCGGGTCCACTCCGGGGATGATATGGAAATGCTGTCCACACTCGGCGAGCAGGTGGGTTGCCTGCTGGTTCTTTTGAAGCAGAAAACGATTGAAGCCGCGCCTCTTTTGAAATAGCCATTACTTGCTGGCGGAAGCAGCCGGGGCGGGTTCGGCTTGGAGCGCCTGGCCCGCATGATCCGCCGGTTTCGAGGCGGGCAGAGAATGCGCGCGTTTGAAACTCAAGAAGCGCCGTCCACAAGTGGAGCAGCGGTATCCACGAGCGCCTATCGCCACCTGTATCCGCTGCAGCAGACTGAGCCGCTTTCCTTCGAGACTGGCCGGATTCACTTCGATTGTGAGGCAACGCGGACACACCGCGGCGGTTTTTTTCGAGAACAGCCAGATGTTAATGAAAAAGCGTTCTTTGCAATCCAAGCAGCGAAAGGGATAGATGCCCATGGCCATTTTCGGCAACTCCGCCAGGGACTGGCAGTGAGAGCGTCTAAGATTGACACCGCCGCAAGCACTACAGGTAAATTCAGGATGCATCATGAATCAGCTAGGAAGTGACCAAGACTTTGCCGGAAGAAGCGCCCGCAACGTAGGTTCGAAGGTTAGACGCAAATGCACTCTTGAGAGCATGGAAAATTTCCATTTCCTGGCGCAATTCGTGGCCGGCGATGGAGCGAACGGATAGCAGATCGCGCGTGCTCGAAGTAATAAACACGCAATCGCTCGATTCGAGATCGGAGGGTGTTAATACCTGCTCGTTGATTGTTACGCCGGGGACATCGATCTCCTCGAGGAGGATGGCGCGCGTGATGCCCGGCAGACATCCGGAAGTAGCCAGAGGCGGAGTGTAGACGTGCTCTCCCCGGATCGCGAAGATGTTGGCCGAGGTACATTCGCTGACCTGATTTTCTTCGTTCAAGAGAACCGCTTCATCAAACCCCGCTTGCGAAACCTTCTCGTAGAGCGCCAGATTTTGCGCCCACGAAGTAATCTTCGTTCCGGCGAAGGGAGATGCGCCGAACCGGGCATGCGGCTCGTAGGTTAGTTTGGCTTCCGAGCCCCAGAACTTGCGATCGGCGGTAAAGGCCACCAGATCCGACTGAGGAGTGGGGAGCGGCCCTTCGTACATTCCACCGTGATTGCGGACAATGGCCACACGCAACACAGCATCGAAAGCTGCGTTGGCTTCAATCAGCCTGCTTAGCGACGAATGCAAGTCCGCCGGCGACCAGTCGAAAGGGACGCGCAACAGCCTGGCATCGCGCTTCAGGCGAGCAAAGTGACGCTCAAAGGCGAACAGCACGCCTTGCGCGACTCGCAGTGTGCTGAACACGCCCCAGCCATTCAGGTATCCGACCTGACCTGGCGAGAGTAAGACGTCCGTCGCACTGCGCACCTGACCGTTATGCAGCAAATGTTGGTGCACATCCAGTAGTTTAGCGAATTGCGGAGCTTGCCGAAAGGTACTGTAGCATCAGTCGAAACGCTTTGCCGCGATGGCTCACTTGCCATTTTTGCTCAGGATCGAGCTCGGCAAACGATTTGTTCAAGGGCGGGAAGAAGAAGAGAGGGTCGTAGCCAAAGCCATGGGTTCCAGCGCTCCGCCGGGACAAGACTTCGCCGCGCACGGAACCCGAAAAAGTTTGCAGTACCCGGCCGGCCTGGGCGAGAGCAATCACACATTCGTAAGACGCAGTGCGCTGGTGGATCTCCGACATGCAGCGCAACAGGAGGTCGTTATTCGCTTCGTCCGTGGCACCTTGGCCGGCAAAGCGGGCGGAATAAATCCCTGGCGCGCCGTCGAGCGCGTCCACCGAGAGCCCGGAATCGTCGGCAAATACCAGTTCGGTAGAGAATCCCGAATAAAAGGCCGCCTTAGTCGAGGCATTTTCTTCGAAGGACGAACCGCTTTCGACAGGGGCTGGGATTCGTTCCAATCCCGGGAGGGGAGGCACGCGAAATTCCCGCAGCTTGCCCGGATTTGATGAGCAGGCATAGAGCACCGGTTCGCTCACGGGCGGGTGGTCAAGACTTCCTGTTGCAGCTTCTGAATCTGCGCGATACCGGAGCGCGCGAGGGTGATCATTTGTTCTAATGCCTGGTCTTCGAACGGCGTGTGTTCGGCGGTTGCCTGTAACTCGACGAATTTGCTCGAGCCGGTGAGTACGACGTTCATGTCGACGTCGGCGCGCGCATCTTCCTCGTAGGCCAAGTCGAGCATGGGAACGCCGCCGACAATGCCCACACTGGTGGCAGCGACGGAATCGATCAGAGGGGATTTTGGGAGCGCCTTGAATTTCACGAGCGTGCCGAGCGCAATAGCGAGCGCGACGTAAGCGCCCGAAATGGCCGCCGTTCGCGTGCCACCGTCGGCCTGCAGCACATCGCAATCGATCACGATGCTGCGCTCGCCGAGGGTCTTAAGGTTCGTGACAGCGCGCAGGGAGCGTCCGATCAAGCGCTGAATTTCGTGTGTTCGTCCCGAGGGTCGCCCTTTCACAATTTCGCGGGGCGTACGGGTTACAGTGGCGCGCGGGAGCATGGCATATTCGGCGGTGATCCAACCTTTACCTGTGCCGCGCAGAAAGCCCGGGACGCTATCTTCGACAGAGGCCGCGCAGAGGACGCGTGTATTGCCGGCTTCGACGAGCACCGATCCTTCGGCGGTAACCAGGTAATCCGGCGTGAAACGAGTGGGCCGTAACTGCTCGGGGGATCTTCCGTCTACTCGCATCGTCAGGTGGCACTCCTCAATGAAAAGTAGAGCAAGAGTCCGATTGCAAGCAGAACGAGGAAAACCAAAATCAGACACGGTATGGCGCCCTGCTTAGGAACCGCAGAAACCTTAACGCCGGTAGACTTCTTTTTTATTTTGGATGCAGCCATCTAATCCAAAGCTATCGAACCCGCCGGCCGCAACCTGGGAGAAGGCGAGCGGAGCTTACTTTTTGAAAAGATTGTCGAAGGCGGCGCGGGCATCGCTCGCGCTACGCGGCGGGGCGACTACGTTCGCCTGCGCGGCCCGAGGGATGTGGCTTTGCGGCAGCGCATCGCGCGCAACGGTGACGCGCGGGGCGAACAACTCGCAGGAGTTTGCCTGATCTTTGACAACGATGCGCACCGGAACCGGCTTGAGGCACTGAAAGCGTGTGGATGAATCGAAATTCACGCATTGCTTACAACAATGCAACGCAGCGCCGCACTTCGGGCAAGTTCCTTTAAAGTCGGCGTCAGGCGCGAGGGCGGTCGCACAGCTATAACAGCGCGAGGCCACTACATTCTGAATCAGCCGCGGTAATTTGGGGCCAGTGATATCTATCGATGGGCGCGGGCCCTGCGGCTTGGGGCGCTCGGCGTGAGATGAACCGGAGCCCCGGTCAATGTCCTGATAGCCATGCTGCCTATACTTACGATCTCCGTCCATATTTGTGGATCGGCTCCTTCAGAGATCCGGTATTTGGCACATACGGCTACATACGTAGCGCCTTGTGGCAAATGGCCGGACCTACAACTTATAAAAATCCAGGTCGAGGAAAGACGTTCTCTACTGCTGAATACAGGTAAAGATCAGAACGATGTCATGGCAAGAAAATTGACTCTCTGTCTTTACCTGTTTTGTATGTACCACGGATTGCGTTCACTTTCCAGTGGTTTATGCTCTCTCCTCAAGAAATTAACTTCGTTTCAGTACCAATACGGGACAGAATCGGCTACTGTGGCGCGGGATCCTGTACTAATTACTATCTGAAACCCAGCGCAATAACGAATTACATGGCCGGGTAAGTGGATTATCAAAATGGTTGGGGCTGACACGGACCGAATAACCGATGCGCCCGGTTTGCTGTACGGTGAATTCCGTAGCAAAGACGGTGAGTGTGCCTTTCTCCTCTACCGGTTCTAACGGGAGGGTATAGGTGCTCTGTAACTCGCCATTAACGCCAATTTGTCCGATGACGGCCTCGACGCGGATTTCGGAGGGCGACAACCCACCAAGTTCAACGGAGGCCCGCAGCGGTATTGAGGAGCCGCTCATCACGGGTCCGCCCGGTCCTTCGCCGAGTTCGACAAAACGAACCCGGCCCCAATTCTCATTTACTCGCGCATCCCAGTTAGTTTTCTGACGGGCCGCCTCAAAGTTCTTCGAAGAAATTTCACGCCAGAGCTTATGCGCCGGCAGATAAAGCTCGGACATGTACTCGGCCACCATGCGGCCACAACTGAAGCGCGGCGTCACGTTTGCCATACAGGTCTTCATGCGCCGGACCCATTCGTCGGGGATCTCATTGTCAACACTCCGGCGATTCTCATAAAAGGTCGGGAGAATTTCATTCTCGAGCGTGGAATAGATGGCGCTCGCGTGAATGTCGTCCTGGTCCTCTGAATAAGGGACGCGATCGCCAATGGCCCAACCGGCAGAAGTTTCAAACGCTTCATCGAACCAGCCGTCGAGCACGCTGAA
Organism: Terriglobia bacterium; assembly: GCA_963767485.1. Taxonomy (GTDB): domain Bacteria; phylum Acidobacteriota; class Terriglobia; order Bryobacterales; family Bryobacteraceae; genus Bog-105. Next base: position 423,829 of record CAVYDZ010000012.1, read on the forward strand.
ATTCAATACGCCGTTCATGCCGGCCTTCATACCGCTAGTGCCGCATGCCTCTTCGCCGCGGCGCGGATTGTTCAGCCACAGGTCGACGCCTTGCACCATCTCTCGCGCTACCTGGATACCGTAATCTTCGACGAAGATCAGGCGCTTTGAGATTTCCGGATCGCGCGACAAGTTGTAGATCTCGCGGATTAACGCCTTGCCAGGGTGATCCTTCGGATGCGCCTTGCCCGCGACCACAATCTGCACGGGCATATCCGGATTGTTAAGAATGCGTTTTAGACGCGCAACGTCGCGAAACAGAAGCGTGGCGCGCTTGTAGGTGGCGAAGCGCCGCGCAAAGCCGATGGTAAACGCATCGGGGTCAAGAATTTCCTGCAAGCGCCTGATTTCGGTGGCGGAAGACTTCCGCTGGGTGGCGGAGCCCGAGGCGCGCTCGCGCACAAATGCGACCATGCGGCGCTTGCGTTTGCGATGCATTTCCCAGATTTCCTGGCCGGGAATTTCCTGCACGAGCTCCCACATCTTCGTATCTTCGAGCCGCTCGCGCCATTCCGGCTGCAAGTACTGGTCGTAAAGCGCCGCGAGATCGCCGCCGATCCAGGTCGGCAAATGGACGCCATTGGTGATCGACGTAATGGGCACTTCGTTCACCGGCAAGCGCGGCCACAGATCCTGGAACATGTCCTGGGAGACATAACGGTGCAGTTTGCTGACTGCATTGCGGAAAGCGGATGTCTTGAGCGCCAGCACCGCCATGGAAAAGCGTTCGGCCGGATCCTGCAGATTCTTGCGGCCAAGCGAGAGCAGTTTCTCGAACGGAAACCCGGCTTCGCGGCAATAGCGCTCGAAATACTCATACACGAGGCTCGAGTCAAACAGATCGATGCCGGCCGGGACCGAGGTATGCGTCGTAAAAACGTTGCTGACGCGGGTGGCCTCAAGGGCCTGCTCAAAGGTCAGCCCTTCTTCGGCCATCAACACGCGCACACGCTCAATTCCAAGAAAGGCGGCATGGCCTTCGTTCATGTGATAGACGGTCGGCTTCACGCCGAGCGCCTTCAAAAGACGCAGACCGCCAATGCCAAGCACAATCTCCTGCCGGATGCGTTTCTGGATATCGCCGCCATAGAGCTGATCGGTGATCTCACGATGCTCCTGCAGGGTGTTTTGCGGGATGTTGCTGTCGAGCAGATACAGCTTCACACGTCCGACTTCGATCGACCAGGCTTTGAGGAACAATTCGCCGGTCGGCAGTGTCACGCTGACCAAAACTTCGCGGCCGTTCTGGTCCAGGCAGGGCCGCACGGGGAGAGTATAAAAGTCGTTGAGCGGGGTACGTTCCTGCTGCCATCCGTCCGGATTCAAATGCTGCTGCAGATAGCCGCGCTGGTAGAGCAGGCCGATGCCCGTAAGGGCAAAATCACCGTCGCTTGCGGCCTTCAGATGGTCGCCCGATAAAATGCCCAAACCACCTGAATAAATCTGCATGCAATCGAGCAGCCCATATTCCATGGAGAAATATGCAATGCGGGGCGTCTGTTCGGTGGGAGTGCTCGAGTGTAGATAACTGTCGTGCCGTTCGCAAGCGCGCCGATAGAGGAGCAGGAAACGCGGATCGCTGGCCGCGCGATCCAGTTTCTCCTGCGAAATACGTCCCAACAAAGCAATTGGATTATGATTCGACTCTTTCCATAAACCGGGGTCGAGACGGCGGAAGACAGAGCGGATCGTATGATCCCAGCTCCAGACCAGGTTGTAGGCGATTTCGGAAAGGCGGCTCAGAGCCGGCGGCAAGGCGGGACGGACAAGAAATTCTTTTAACGGCTGGATTTGATACGGCATCGCTAGCTAGTAGGATCTTGAAGAGTAGTGCGAGAACGGTTGCATTCCTTGCAATCCATTTTCCAAATTGTGGGAGAAAATCTGACAAGTCGCTACTTGTCGGATAAAGAGCCCCGGATGGTTTCTATTATCCCATGCTGATAATAAAAGGGGGGAAGTAACTGGCGCACTTATCGTTTCAAGGAGTTAGCTATGCGGTGGAAGGACGCCCGATCCTGCGTGATCTCAGCTTTGCAGTCGAGCGCGGAGAGACGCTGGTTCTGCTTGGCAGCAGCGGTTCCGGGAAAACGACCGCACTGCGGCTGATCAATCGACTACTCGAACCGACCAGCGGCGCTATCTTTATCGACGGCCAGAACGTCACCAATCTGGACGCGATTCAACTGCGTCGGCGAATCGGCTACGTGATCCAGGAATTCGGGTTGCTTCCTCACTGGACGGTTCAGCAGAATATCCTTCTGGTTCCGCGGCTGCTGAATTGGCCCGAGGAGAAGCAGAGGGCCCGCGCGGCCGAATTACTGGGCCAGGTTGGTTTGAATGAAGCCGGGATTGCAGAGCGGCGTCCCCACTTCCTATCGGGCGGACAGCGGCAGAGGGTGGCGGTGGCGCGCGCGCTCGCCGCGGAACCCACTCTGCTGCTGTTCGATGAACCGTTCGGTGCCTTGGACCCGGTGACGCGGCTGGCGATGCAGGAACAGTTTGCCAGCCTGCAAAGGCGCTACAACGTGGCGGCCGTGTTTGTTACGCACGATCTGCTCGAAGCGCTCCGGATCGCAACGCGCATTGCGATTCTCGGGGAGGGCAAACTGGAGGCGCTGGTGACTCCCGATGAATTTTGGCAAATCGATACACCGACGGCACGGGCGTTCCGGGAAACGCTGCCGGATACGATGAGACCGGCCAGCGCACCGAGGCCTCAGTGAGCGGGGCATTGCTGCTCGCCTGGGCCATGCTTGTCCCGTCCGCGAAGCCCATTCCGGATGCGAGCGAGATGAAGCAGCGGGTGGTGAAGAGTTTTCGCGCGTCGCAGGACGCTCTAGAAAGTTATTCCTGCATGGTTCGCGAGTCCTCCGACGAGCTCGGTGCGGAGGGCACCGTGAAAAAGCGCAGCTCTTCGGTCAAGGAACAATTTTTCGTAAACCGCGTGCAGATTGAACACACTCTGGAGCGGAATGGCGCGCCGCTAGCGCCGGCCGAAGCCAAAAAGGAACAGGCCCGCGTCGACAAAGAAGTGAAAAAATACAGCGATCCCGCGCAAGCCGACAAAGTGCGGACGCGGGACGAGAAACAGGCCGTCACGTTTCTGCGCGCGCTGGAATTGACGAACGGCCGCAGAGAACAACGGCTGGGACGCGAAACGCTGGTCTACGATCTTTCAGGCGATCCCAAGTTTCACGCCAAGACGCTTGACGAGCGCTTCGCGGAAGCCCTCACCGGACAAATCGCCATCGATGAGCCGTCCAGCACGCCTATAGACATTCAATTTCAGACGAAGCGGGACGTCAGAATCGGGGGCGGCCTGCTGGCCAACCTACACAAGGGATTCTGGCTGCATATCACGCAGCAGCGCGAGCCCGGCGGTGTGTGGATCACGAAGGACGTGCAGGGCAGCGGCGACGCACGGGCAGCGCTGTTTGTGCATGCACGCTTCCGTTTCAGACAAGAACTACAAAAATGCCGCCTGTTTACGGTGACGACCGAACAACAAATTCATCAATGATTCTTGTGAATCGTTCTGCGGTGCGGTCGCAGCATTAAGCAGCGAGCAGCGCCGCCCCACGCTCGGCAATCATGATGGTCGGCGCATTTGTGTTGCCACTTGTGATCTCGGGCATGATGGACGCATCGATTACGCGCAGCCGTTCGACGCCGCGAACCCGTAGCTCCGGATCGACGACAGCCATGGGATCGTGACCCATTTTGCACGTTCCGGAGGGATGGAAACAGGTGTCCAGGTTTCGTCGCATCCAACTTTCCAAATCACTTTTACTGCGCACATGCAGATCGGGATTGAATTCACTCGGTCCAAATTCAGCGAATGCGCCGGTGGTTCCGATGCGCCGGGCGAGATCGATTGCTGCGAGGAAGGAATCGACATCGGCTCGCTCTGCGAGATAGCGCGGGCGGATGGCAGGAGCGACGCGCGGATCACTGGAGCGGAGGCTCAGTTCCCCGCGGCTCTTTGGATGAAGCAGCGTGGGGCCAATTGAAAACCCGTGGCGATCGGCCAGCGCACTCGCTCCTTCGAAACAATAGCCGACGAAGTGTAACTGGAGGTCAGGCGCGGATAGTCCCGGCTGCGTTTTGAGAAATGCGCCCGCTTCGACAGCGTTTGAGCAGAGCGGCCCACGAGCTTGTTCCCGGAAGAGTGCCAGGTTCTCCCGGGTGGCGGCGCCATACATGGAAACGGGCTCAGAGCACTGGTAGCTGACTCGGATCATGGGATGATCTTGCAGGTTCTGCCCCACTCCCGGTAGATCGATCAATGGAGCTACGCCACATTCCGCGAGCTGCGCCGCGGGCCCGACGCCTGAAAGGAGCAAAAGGTGCGGACTTCCAATCGCGCCGGCGGCCAGGATGATCTCGCTGCCCGCTTGTGCGGTTTTGATAGCCCCGTCGCTAAAATACTCGACGCCGGTCGCGCGCGTGCCCCGGAACTGGATGCGCAGCGCGCGAGCCCTCACCTCAATGCGGAGATTCGGCCGGGACCGGACGGGCGCCAGATACGCCACGGCTGCGCTACAACGGCGGCCGCCGCATTGCGTGACCTGGAACAAGCCAGCGCCCAGAGGCGATGGACCGTTGAAATCTTCAAGACGGGGTATTCCCAAGCGTTCACAACTGGCGATGAAGGCTTCGGAAAGCGGACTGACACAGCGCGGGTCCGAAACATGCAGCGGGCCGCCGACGCCGTGATAGAAGGAAGCGCCGCGCTCCTGATTTTCTGCCCGGCGGAAGAAGGGCAGCACCTGCTCGTAGCCCCAACCGGCGTTCCCCAGCTCCTGCCAGAGATCGTAGTCGGCGCGATCGCCGCGGATGTAAATCATCGCGTTGATCGAACTTGAGCCGCCCAGGACCTGGCCGCGGGGCCACGCGATGCTTCGGCCTTCGAGCTCGTCCATCGGTTCGGTGGAGAAGTTCCAATCAGCGGGTCCGCCGCGCAGAGTGGGCCAAGCGGCCGGCGTATGAATATCCGGCATTTCGTCTTCGCCACCGGCTTCGAGCAACAGGACTCGGACAGCCGGGTTCTCACTCAGCCGATTGGCCAATACACATCCAGCGGAACCAGCGCCAACGATGATGTAGTCGTACACAGCACTCGACCGGAATACAATTGAGCGTCAACATATCACAATCGCTTTGGACCCAACCATTCTGAAAGCTCTTCTGTCGGATGTGATCTCGTTAACCGGCGAGCACATTCTTATCGTGGCCGTTTCCTGCGGGCTGGCAGTGGTCATTGGCGTAGGTACGGGCATCGCGGCAACGCGCCGTCCGCTGCTGCGCCGCATCTCTGTGGCGATCGCAAGCGTGCTGCAGACGATCCCCAGCCTCGCATTGTTTGGCTTTCTGCTGCCTGTGCCTTTTATCGGCGGCATAGGCCAACACACCGCTATTCTCTGCCTGGTTCTTTATTCGCTGCTACCGATTCTGCGCAACACCATTGTCGGCATCAATTCGGTAGATCCTCCGGTGCGCGAAGCAGCGGTAGCGATGGGCATGACGGACCGGCAGTTGCTGCGCTGGGTGGAACTGCCTCTTGCCGCGCCAACGATTCTCGCGGGAATCCGGATCGCGCTGGTCACGAATATTGGCACAGCCGTGATTGCGGCGATCATCGGCGGGGGCGGCCTCGGCGTATTGATCTTTCGCGGGGTCGCCTCGGTGAATACGATGGAAATTCTTGCGGGGGCTATACCTGCCGCGGCGCTCGCCCTGCTGGCGGACGCCGGAATGTCGGTCCTGGAGAGGCGCATCTCCAGAAGATGAAACGCATCGCTGTCATTTGCGCGGTTGCGATCACTTTGTGCGGCTGCCGGCCGCGCGATGAAATTGTGGTGGGGTCGAAGAACTTTACCGAACAGTTGGTCCTGGGGGAAATTGCCGCGCAACAAATCGAGCGGAAGCTCCACGTGCCCGTGCGAAGGCAACTCGACCTTGGCGGCACGCTCCTGGCCCATCTTGCCATGGTCAAAGGGGACATCAATATCTATCCTGAATACACCGGCACCGCGGCGAGCGTCGTCTTAAAACAAAGTATTCCAGCGGATCCGGGTGCCGCTTACGCGATTGTGAAACGCGAATACCTGCGCCGCTTTCATCTGGTCTGGCTGCCGCCGCTCGGCTTCAACGATACGTTTGCGATGGTGATTCGTCGTGAAGATGGAAAGCAGTTGCGTACGCCGGATCTCTCAGCAGCCCGCAGCCGAGCCTGGAGACTCGGGATCGGCTATGAATTTCTCACCCGTCCGGACGGCTTCGAACGGTTGAACAAAGTTTACGGCATTCCCTGGAATGGGACGCCGAAAAGCATGGATCTCGGTCTGCTCTATCAGGCTCTCGAGCAAAAGCGGGTCGACATGGCGGCGGGGAATTCTACCGATGCGCAGTTGAACGATCCGGCCATGTTGATGCTGCGCGATGATAAGAGAGCCTTTCCGCCCTACAATGCTTGTTTTGTCCTGCGAGAGGAACTCCTCAAGAAGCATCCCCGGGTGGGCGAGGTTCTCGAGTTACTCGGAAACCGAATCGACGACCGAACGATGCGTGCGCTCAATGAGAAAGTAGAGAAGAGTCACCTGTCGCCGGCAAGAGTTGCTGCCGAGTTCCTCGCAACGCAGCCTTAGGCCCGGCCAAATTACTGATCGATCAAGATGATCAACAAATTAGTCTTCGAAAATCTTCGACACCGCTGGGTGCGAACGCTGCTTTCCGCGCTCGTGATCGGCGTGCAAGTCATGTCGATCCTGACGCTCATTGGTTTGAGCGACGGACTTCTGCAGGAATCGGCCACGCGTCAAAAGGGAACCGGAGCCGACATTTTCCTCAAACCCGATAACGGCATGGCGACGATCAGCTTTGGCAGCGGGCAGGTATCGGAGCGCCTGGTTAGCTTCGTGGCTCAGCAGCCGCATGTGGCCGAAGCGATCGGCGTATTGGGCCAGACGGTCGAATTGATCACTACCGTACAAGGCGTCGATATCGAGCAGCTTGAAAAGATGAGTGGCGGCATCGTGATGATCTCCGGCCACGTGCCGAAAGATCCGGACGATTTATTGGTGGATCAGTTTTATGCTCAGCAGAATCATCTGAAGCCCGGGCAGAAATGGAAGCTGCTGAATCATGAGTTCACCATCTGCGGCATCATGCAGGGCGGAGTGCTGGGGCACCTGATCGTGCCGCTCGCCACGCTGCAGCGGTTGACGTCGCAAACGGGAAAAGTGTCGCAGATCCTGGTGAAGCTGGACAATCCAGCCTTGACGAACCAGGAGGTGAAGACACTCAGCACGCTTCTCAAAGGAAACATGAAAGCCTATTCGATGCAGGAAATTTTATCGAATTTCAACATTAACAATATTCCGCAGCTTAAGATTTTCATTCGTGTGATCGAGGGCCTGGCGATCCTGGTAGGCTTCCTGGTGGTGTTTCTTTCGATGTACACGGCGGTTGTGGAGCGCACACGGGAAATTGGGATTCTGAAAGCGTTGGGCGCGAAGCCGGGTACGATACTCGATCTGCTCGTCCGCGAGTCTCTCGTACTGGCGATTATCGGGACCGTGCTCGGAATCATCTTTTCGATCGCGGCTAAGTCGCTGCTTCCCAAACTGATGCCCAGTTTGCAAATCATCAACGTGCCCGAATGGTGGCCGGCGGCGGCGGTGATCGCGATTATCGGCGCTTTACTCGGCGCGAGCTATCCGGGTCTAAAAGCAGCACGCCAGGATGCCATCGAGGCGCTCTCCTATGAATAACGGCGAGCCGATCATCCGCATTCGCGGCCTGCAAAAAACGTTCAGGACAGGCGATGTGCCGGTGCAAGCGTTGCGCGGCGTGGATCTCGAAGTCAAGCGCGGCGAGTTTCTTGCGATCGTAGGGCCATCGGGTTCCGGTAAGACCACTTTGTTTCATATTCTCGGCGGACTGGCTCCGCCGACCGATGGCGAAGTCTGGATTGAAGGCCAGGAACTGCGCCGTATGTCGGAATCCGAGCGAACGGAGCTGCGCCAGAAAAAAATTGGCTTCGTTTTTCAAAAGTACAATCTGCTGCCGACGCTTTCGGCCCGCGATAACATTGGGATCGCGCAAGCACTTGCCAGGAATTCGAAGTATCCGCCCGGTTTCGACGAGGTTTTGCAGCAACTCGGGATTCGAAATCGTTTGGATCACCGGCCGCGGGCTCTATCCGGAGGCGAACAGCAGCGTGTCGCAATTGCGCGCGCATTGGTGAACCAGCCCGCGATTCTGCTTGCCGATGAACCGACGGGAAACCTCGATACCGCCAATTCCGATGCCGTTCTTGCTATTCTGCGGCAATTGAATGAATCGATCGGACAGACCATTCTGATGATTACGCACAATCCGGAGGCGGCCGCGTTCGCCGATCGAATTGTCACGATGCGCGACGGCCGGATGAGTTGAGGTTCGGGGCGTGAGAGCATGGCGTCGGGCGGGACCGCTGCCTCACACGGGTTAAAGCGGAATGGTTAGCTTCGCCACGCAGCCCGGCCCGTCTATTGCGTTCTGGAGGGTCAGCGTGCCGTTGTGGGCTTCCGCAATTTGCCGGCTTAATACCAGCCCTATTCCCGAGCCACCGCGCTTGGTCGTAAAAAAGGGCACGAACAGGTTGGTCGTGTTGGCCAGACCCGGTCCTTCGTCGCGCACCAGAATTTCAACCCCGTTCGGGCGTACGCTGATGCTTCACAAATACGCGGCCCGATGTCTCGCGCGCGGCATCCACCGCATTGCGGACCAGGTTGATGAGCACCTGTTCGAGCTGATCGCTGTCGCCCTGGATGGTTAGCGGCGGGCACTCTTCGAAGAACACCGGCATTCTTGTTTCGAGACTGCTGACGCGGCGGATGAGCCCGTTCACTTCGACGGCGCCGAATTTGGGCGGCGGCAGCTTGGCCAGCCGTGCATACGAACTCATGAAGCGGCTGAGTGATTCCGAGCGGGAGGCAATTACGTTTAAGCCGCGCGCCATATCGTCGGCCCAGTCATCGGGGCGCGGATCCGCTTTCAACACTTGTTCCAGGCTTTGGGCAATCGATTTGATGGGTGTAAGCGAATTGTTCAGCTCGTGCCCAAGCACGCGCACCAATCGCTGCCAGGCCTGCAGTTCTTCCTCGCGGAGCGGCCGGGTCAGATCGGTAAACACGAGCAGCTGATGCGGCAAACCGCCTTCCCGGAACTGACTGCGGCGAATGCCCCAACGTCCTTGACCTCCTGGGAATGAGCGTTGAATCGTTTGCTCGCTGTCGCCCACAAGATATTCAGCGAGGCCGAGCGAGCTCGCGTTTTTGGCAAGCAAGCGTTCCGCCGGTTGGCCGAGCAGCCGCTCACCCGCCCGATTCACCAAGCGCAGCGATTGTTGGGGATCGAAAGCGAAAGCCGCGATTTCGATTTCTTCCATCACTTTGCGCAGCAGCGCCGTAGCTTCGACCGCGCCCAGCCGCTGATCGCGCAAAGTAGCAGCCATAGCATTCACCTGCTGCATCACTTCGCCCAGCGGTTCTTTCGGATCTTCCACGCGCGCGCGGATCGAGTAATCGCCTTCGCGCATAGCTTCGAGCAAATTCGCGAGCGTTCGTAGCGGACCGGCAACGCGCCCCCGGGCGGCGATCGCAAAACTCAACCAGCAACAGACGACTAGCAGATCGAGCGTCCATTGCACCCGGCCCGAGAAGCCACCGACCGCGAGCAAAATGGCGGCTGTAACTACGCCGGGCAATCCGGCAAGCAGCGCGAGCAGGAGCACGCGTGCGTCATGGCCGATTTTTATTTCAAAGCGCGCAAATTTCATCGAGGCGCCGCCGGCATGCGCCTATAGTCCGAAACGCTGCAAGCGGCGGTAGAGCGCGCTGCGACTCAGGCCGAGGGCACTCGCGGCATGGCTTACATTGCCGGCATAACGACTCAGGGCTTTCTTGATCAGGAACCCTTCCACGTCTTCCAGGCTCATATCTTCGAGCCGGGGGGCTGTGGCCGGACCACTGCGCAACGCCAAGTCGCTCGCTTTGATGCAGTTCGATTGCGCCATAAGCACGGCGCGCTCGACGACGTGGTTCAACTCGCGCACGTTTCCTTGCCAAGCGTGATCCTGCATGGCCGCCGCCGCATTGAGATCGAAGCCGCTGATGTTTTTGCGGTAGCGCCGCGCATGCACGCCGAGGAAATACGTGGCTAACGGGGCGATGTCCTCGCGGCGCTCCCGCAGCGGCGGCACGTGGATCTCGATCGTGTTCAGCCGGAACACCAGATCCTGGCGGAAACGCCCGTTCTGCACCTCTTCCGCAAGATTCGCGTTCGTTGCGGAGATCACGCGCACATCCACCTTCTTCGTTTTCGATGAGCCCACGCGCTCCATCTCACCGATTTCGAGGACCCGCAGCAGCTTCGCCTGCAAGTTCATCGGCACGTTGGCAATCTCGTCGAGGAAGAGCGTTCCCGTATCGGCCAATTCGAAGCGGCCGACGCGATCCATCTTGGCATCGGTAAAGGCGCCCTTCACGTGGCCAAACAACTCGCTTTCGAATACGCCTTCCGCCAATCCTCCGGCGTTTACCGTGACCATGGGCTTGTTGGCACGCACCGAAATCGCATGCAGCGTGCGTGCAATCACCTCTTTGCCGGAACCAGGCTCGCCGGTGATCAGCACGTTGGCGTCCGACGGCCCGACGCGGGTAATCAAATCGAGCACGGGCTGCATGGCAGCCGATTGGGCGATCATGACAGGTAAATTCTCGCCGCGCAAAAGCTGGTTTTCGGCTTCGAGCCGCTGCCCGCGCCGCAGCGCTTCGCTCAATTCGAGTTGGGTACGCACAATTGACGACAGCCGCTCGTTTTCCCAGGGCTTCTGGACGAAGTCGCGGGCTCCTCGCCGCATCGCCTCAACCGCCAAATCGACGCTTCCCCAGGCGGTCATAACAATGACCGGCAACATGGGATCGGAGGTTTGAATTTTCGCGAGCAGATCGAGCCCTTCCTGGCCCGATGTCGTGTCGCGTGTGTAGTTGAGATCGATGATCGCCAGATCGTAATCTTTATTCTCGATGTTCTGCAGGGCCTGCTGCGGCGATTCCACCGCCTCGATCTTATAGCCTTCGCGCTTCAGGAGCAGCCGCAACGCTTCGAGTACATCCGGCTGATCGTCGGCAATCAGCACGCGCATTTGGGAAGGAACAATACTCATGCAACCAAGGGATTCTTGGTGATCCAGCCATCTTCGATGTAGATGATGCGGTCGCCGTATTCGGCATTCTTCTCGTTGTGCGTGACCTGCACAATCGTGGTGCCCTGCTCGTTCAATCGCTTGAACAGCTCCATAATGTCCCTGCCTTGGCTCGAGTGCAAATTGCCGGTCGGCTCATCCGCCAGGATCAGCTTCGGGGTGGCAATCATGGCGCGCGCAATGGCTACCAATTGCTGCTGACCGCCCGACAACTGGTTCGGATACAGATCCTTTTTGCCGACCATGTTGAAGCGGTCGAGCGCGTCGCACACGATACTCTGGCGTTCCGACTTCTTAATATTCCGGTAGGAGAGCGGAATGTCCAGGTTTTCGTAGACGGTTAGGGAGTCGAGCAGATGATAGCTCTGAAAAACGAAGCCGATGTATTTCTTGTAAATCTCGGAGCGGTCTTTCTTGTTCAACCGGTGAATGGGGTGATCGAGAAACTGATACTCGCCGGTCCAGGCGCTATCGTGCATGCCGAGCAGATGCAGCAGGGTGGATTTCCCTGCCCCGGAGGGTCCCATAATCGAGATGAACTCGCCTTCCTTGATGTCGACACTGATGCGGCGCAGGACATAGGTTTTGGTGGGACCATGCTCGAAGAATTTTTCGATGTTGCGTAAGGAAATCATTGGGGTAGCCGAAGGTACAGCATACTTATAGCGTAATGGGAACAAGAATCGCTGCCCAAGCGGGAGCGGTTCAATCGCGCGTTACGCAGAGTTGCGGCAGGCGCACGGTTCCAGAGAACGGCGCCGCCCGATCGATTGTGAACTCCACCAACTGCTTCGATTGATGCAGCACTACATCCGAACTACGCACCTCAGACACCACAGCGATCAAGACCAGAATCAGGCCAATTGCCCAAACATCCACATTCCTGCACATCAGACTGGAACCTCCATATTTTCTTCCACCACACGGCCATCGAATAAGTGAATGGAGCGGTCGGCGTATCGCGCATAGCGCGGGTCGTGGGTCACCATGCAGATGGTCGCGCCGCCGCGATGCAATTCGCGCAACAGATCCATTACCTGTTCGCCGTTTTGCGAGTCCAAATTTCCGGTCGGCTCATCGGCCAGCAGAATCGAAGGATCGCCGGCGAGGGCACGAGCCACTGCGACGCGCTGTTGTTGGCCGCCCGAGAGTTGCGACGGATAATGCTTGATGCGGTGGGACATGCCTACGCGCTCGAGCGCCTCATGCACCTTCTTTTTCCGCTCGCTGGACGGCATGCCGCGATAGGTCAGCGGTAATTCTACGTTTTCGTAGACATTCAGATCGCCGATCAGGTTGAAGGCCTGGAAGATGAAGCCTATCTCGCGATTGCGAATGCGAGCCCGCTCGGAGAGCTTTAAGCTCTGCACCGGTTTGTTGTTCAGGATGTAGGTGCCCGAACTCGGCGAATCGAGCAATCCCAAAATCGCCAGGAGTGTCGACTTTCCGCAGCCGGAAGGTCCCGAGATCGACACGTACTCCCCACGCTTGATATCGATGTGAATCCCCGAAAGAGCGTGGGTCTCCACTTCATCGGTGATGAAGACTTTGGTTACGCCCTCCAACTGAATCAACGGATCGGATGCTGTCATTCTGCTGTTTCTCCCTGTTTTCGGTATTACCTAGCGTATACGTCCAGTGCTCGCTCTCAGTTCAATCGAATGCGCTGGTACTGATCATATTGCGACATGTCCGACAAGATCACTTTGTCGCCCACGTTGAGTCCTTTTTTGACCTGTATGGTGTTGACGGAAGCTGCTCCCAGTTGCACGTTCACACGGCTGGCTCCCTTGCCGTCGGGATCGATTTTGAATAAGCCGATCGTCGTATCGGGCTCGCCGGATACCGGGCGATCGACAAAAATCACGTCCGCGAGCCTCTCGATCTCAATCGTGCCATCCACACTCAAATCGGCCCGGGCGCCTGGAGGCAACGCTCCGAGGAGCGCCACATCCACGGCTACGGTACCATTCACCGCGGCCGGGTCAATTCGTATTACGCGTCCCGGGATGATGCCGTTGCGGGTATCTACCGTGGCGTCGAGGCCGATCCGCACATTCTTCATCTGCGTTTCCGCGATTTGTAAGACACCCTTCAATTTGTTGGGATCAGCGACCTTGGCGAGAATGGTTCCCGCCGTGACGCGCTGGCCGACTTCGACGTCGACTTCCTGGAGCACGCCGTCGATGCCGGCGCGAATCGTCAACTGATCGACCTGCCGCCGTTTCAAATCGTAGGCGGCGCGGGCGCTCTCAACTTGTACTTCCTGCGCATCAACCTGTGCCTTGTTGTCAGCGTCCACCATCGCCAGGCGCTCCTTTTGCAAAGCCACGCGATTGCGAAACTGATTGGCATTGTCCACCGAGAGACGGGATTCCAAATCGCTCTTGAGGTTCAGGCGGGTCAACTCCAAATCGCGGTCCCCGGTCAGCTTGGCTTGGGTATATTGCGATTCGAGCTGGGCCAGATCGGCTTGTTGGTTCAGTTTCGCACTTTGCAGATCAACTTTCAATTTGGCCAAATTGGCCTGTTCTTGTTTGTAAGTCCATTCTGCCTTTTCGGCTTCCAATTCCAGGTCCGGGTCGCTCAATTCCAGAATGACGTCGTTTGCTTTCACCGGGTCGATGCCGGCGCGCCGGACGATTTTGGAGACTCGGCTATCCTGGGCGGCGGCAATGAAGTTGATTTCCTCCGGCTTCAACGCGCCCAGGCCACGCACCTGCATCTCCATGGGTCCGCGGCGCACGGTACCGGGCCAGAGTCCACTCATATCGACCGACGGCGCGGCGGGCTTCAGCCGCCCTAAAGCGACGGTTGCGCCGCCGATGGCGAGGACCGCCACCGTAATCAGGACAACTCTCTTGATGAGGCGCTTACGCGCGACTTCTTTCCCGCGAGGGACATCCATGCTCACGCCTTAAGGTAAGGCATTTTACTAGCCAGACGAAAGTCTTGCTATAAGCTCTTGAAAAGAATCAACTTGCCCGGCGAAAGACGGAGGCTGGGTGTCCGATATTGGGATTAGATCGTGACGTTTCGGGGCACTTTCTTAGGCCGAGAATTCTCCGTAGTCGTCAGTACCTTGGTTCTAGTACAAGTCCTAAGGGAAGTTTTCCTAATTCTAAGGAAAGACTGGCATTTCGTGCTAAATTTACTTTGTAGTACCACTTAGGATGATGGCCTACGTGTCGTTGTTGTAGAGGAGTTGGAGCTTGAAAGTAATAAAAAGATCGTTAGCGGTACTTGCATTTGTAGGTTTGTCGAGCTTCGCGTTCGCGGATAACTTGGCATGGGTTGCCGCCGGCAGCCAGAACTTCGGCACCATCGACCTGAATACGGGCTCGTTCTCCCAAATCTCATCGCTTGGTTTTATGCCTTCCGGCCTGGGCGAGCTAGGTAATACGGTTTACACCACGGCCCAAGGCGGCACGACTTTGTATTCGATTGATACCAATAACGGGACGCTGCATTCTATCGGTAACAGCAGCCTATCGTTTTACGCTTTTGGCTCAACTAACACCGGACTTTACATGGTGGATACGGTGGGCGGGCTGTGGAACATCAATCCGGCGACCGGCCAATCGACGTTTATCGGCTCGACCCTGTTGAACATGGGAACCAATAGCGTTGGGATGTCCACGGGATCAAACGTGCTGTATATCGCTTTAGCCTCGAACGTGTACACCATCAATACTGTTACCGGCCAAGCGACATACGTCGGCAATAGCGGATCGACAGATTTCGGCGCGCTGGTGAGCAGCCACGGATCTTTGTTTGCTTCTTCGATTATTGCGCCGAATGCGATTTACTCGTTCAACGGCTCTAGCGGAGCGACGTCATTCCTGGCAGACACCACTCTGCCGGATTACGCTTTCGGTTTAGCGCCGATGGTTCCGGAACCTGCTACGTGGGGCCTGTTTGGAACTGCCGGTCTCTTCGCGGCGGCCTTTATCTGGAAGCGCCGCAGAACTGCTTCAGCCGAAACTCTGGGGTAACGAGCAAGTAAAATTCTGGCAATTGTAAATTGTCAGTCGTCCTTCCCTTTCGAGTTGCGCAAGGAATGCTGATGAGGATTTGAGCTCCTGAGCCGAACGGTCGTCCAATATGAAAAGGGCGACGTTCGGCTCAAATGTTTTGCGGGCAGTCTGCACCATGGTTTGCACCTGCTCGTCCTCCACGGCACAGCGGAATATCTTCTGCGCCGGCGGGTTGAGAGACCGGCCGAGAGCCACCGCGAGTTGAGGGGTTGCAGACGGTTGAGACTTCAATTTGCCGGCGGCCGCAGTCAATGACTTGCGGCCGGTTGCCTCAAACGCGGGGCTGCCGGTGAGATGCGCCAATCGCAACAGGACATCGGTGGCAATCGAGTTGCCGGCCGGCTCGGCGCCATCGTAATCGTCTTTTAAGCGCAGCAGCAAATCCTTGGCGCCTGCTTCGGTGCTGAAAAATCCGCCCTTGTCCAAATCCTCAAAGCGAGTGAACCCGTTCCGAGCGAGTTTCTGAGCCACAATCAGGTAGCGCGCTTCGCCAGTGGCTTCAAACATGTCCAGCAGGGCCTGCGCCAGAAAAGCGTAATCATCCAGGAATCCGGGGATCGCCGCATCCCCTGCGCAATATCGGCGCAAGAGTTGGCCGGAGTGCTCATCGTACATGTTGGCGAGCAGAAAATCGAGCGCGGTTTGCGCGGCTTGCCTGTATTCATTACTGGAAAGAACGGAAAAGCCTTTGGCGAGAGCTGAAATCATCAGCGAATTCCAGGAAGTCAAAATCTTGTTATCGAGATGGGGCCTCGGACGCTGCTGGCGAACGCGGAATAGAGTGTCTCGCATTGCATCGAAAGGATCGGTCGGCCCGGACTCCGAGTGGGGCATCGCGACGTGCAGGATGTTTCGGCCGGTGAACTCGCCCTGGGGATCTTGCTCCACGTTGCCGTCCGGTTTCACGCCGTAGTAACGCAAAAACGCTGTGACGGTATTGGAGGGCAAATGCTGCTCGATTTCGGATTGCGACCAAATATAAAACGCGCCTTCGCCCGAGTGCGATGGATTCAGGGGATCGGGACTGTCGGCATCTTCCGCTGAGTAGAATCCGCCGCTCGGATCGCGCAGATCGCGGAGAACATAACGAAAGATGCCGCGGGCCACATCCGCGAAGTGCTCGTCGTTGGTGATCTGGTACGCCTCCAGATAGGAGATCGCGAGTTGCGCCTGATCGTATAGCATCTTTTCGAAGTGCGGCACGAACCAGCGTTCGTCGACTGAGTAGCGGTGAAACCCGCCGCCAAGCTGATCGTGCATGCCGCCTTCGGACATTTTGCGAAGCGTGTGGGTCACCATTTCGAGAGCCTCTTCGTTGCCGGTGACCGCGTAGAAGCGCAATAGATAGTTAAAGGCCGAGGGCCGGGGGAATTTTGGGGCCGAGCCAAACCCGCCCCACACCCGATCGAACACGCGCCGAAATTGGACAAAGGGCGCTTCGAACAGCGCACTGTCCAGTTCTGCGGGGGCGCCAGGTTGCGGGCCCAATTCCTTCAATTGCTCGGTCACGCTCTTACCCGAAGCATCCACCCGCTGGCGCTCGTCTTTCCAGGCGCGCGCAAGATGCTCCAGAACATCTTTGAAACCGGGGCGCCCGTATCGCGAATCGGGCGGGAAATATGTGCCGCCGAAAAACGGCTGCAATTCGGGCGTGAGCCATACTGACATGGGCCAGCCGCCACTGCCGGTCGAAGCCTGCACAAAAAGCATATATACGCGGTCTACGTCCGGGCGCTCCTCGCGATCGACTTTCACCGGGACGAAATTGCCGTTCAATATATTTGCGACCGCCGGGTCTTCGAACGACTCGTGGGCCATGACGTGGCACCAATGACAGGTGGAATACCCAATCGACAGAAAAATCGGCTTGTCTTCCGCGCGAGCTTTCGCAAACGCCGCTTCGCCCCAAGGCAGCCAGTCGACCGGGTTTCCGGCATGCTGGCGGAGATAGGGGCTCTTCTCGTGAATCAGGGCGTTGGTGGGCATGCGCTTTCAGTCTAGCGTTCGTCCCAGAGTTGGACAGTAGCTTCCCAAAAGCAGACGGTAATTCAGGCGTCCGCCGCACAAAGCTGCGCTTTTGCGTTTTCGGCAAACGGCGAGACGATTGCAAATCAGCGGCTGATGAAACAGCAAATGCGCGATGTGGTGACGGGGGAAATCACGCTGGATTACCTGGTCGAGCGGGCGGCGGCGGGCTGGAAGATTGCGAGCATCGAGTGGGTCCGCGAGGGCGAGCAACAGGTAACGCCCGGGGCATCAGACGAGCACAGCTTTCTGCATACGCCGGAGGGGACCGCGGTGCCTTACGGCTTGCGCATGGCGGCCGATGGATCCCATCTTGAAGAGAACCCTTTCGAGACGGCCATACTGCTGCTGATGTTTGAACAAATCGTGCGAGAAAAACGGATAACGGAGATCGCGACCCAGCTCAATCTGGCGGGTTACACTACGCGCGAGGGAGAAGCGTGGGACGCGACTGCCGTGTTTAATCTGCTGCCCAGGCTAATCGAAGTTGGGCCGGCGGTGTTAAAAAGCAGTATGTGGGCGCAACGCCGGACGGCTCCTGAGAAACCGAACTGAGCGTTAGCTGCTGCGACGGGCAACAGATCTGTGATGGGTTTCGGCGGACGGGGCGGCAAGCAATTCCTCAATGTGCTGCCGGATGGCTCCCTGGTTCATCATCTTTTCGTAGTTATCGTCAGCATCGCTGGCGGGCGTTTGATAGTGGATGAATCCTTTACGATCGATCAGCACCAGTTGCGGCACCACCATCCGATCCATAATGCTGAACCCCATAAAGCTCATCATGGGATCGCGCCCTATAAAGCCAACCGGAAAGCCGACTTGGAAGTTGTTCGCGAAGGTTTCGGTCATCAAGCTGGCCTGAGCGGGCGTGCGTCCGTCATCGAGAGCGTTGATTGCGAGATCGAGCGCCTGGAAACCGCGCGGCCCGTATGCCTGCTGCAATTGCGTCATGTAACGCGACGCGGCCTGGCAATGGGGGCACGTGGTGAGAATAAATTCGAGCGCCACCACTTTGCCACGATATTGGCTTAGTAATCGGTCCCCTTGCCCGGGCAGCGTAAACGCGAGTTCCGGCGCTTTCCGAAGGCCGTTTGTATCGGCAATCAAGAACCCGGCCGCGAGCACCAGGGCGGCGAAAGAGGTCAACAGTTTCATCGGGAGGACTCCAAACTTCTAGTGTACTGAGGCCGGAATGTCGAGTTGCAATATTCGCAGCGGCTCCGGTTTGGCGCTCTGGCCGTTCGCCACGAAATAGAAGTTGACGCCGATGAGCGCGCCGGTAGTAATGCCGTCGAACAAAGGATTTCTGCGCTCCAGGATCCGCATGCCGGTGATATCGTGCGCGGCGTTCAGGAAGAGCTGAACGATCCGCGGAACCATCGGACCGTTTTGAATCGCGATGAGGCTGCTTTTTTGTGGAGTACAGGCCATCGATATAGGCGAGACAAACGTTCGCGGGATGGTGAATCGGCTGCACCGAGTGCGAAGCAAGGTCCACGACTGCGATTCCGGCCGGGAAGGCTGAAACGAAAAGCTTCTTCTCATCTGCGGAGAGCGCAATGCCGTTGGCTGACGTAAATTTATGCTGAGGAGCAATGCGCTCCAATCTCGTGCCGGCGTGCGGCAATCGGTAGACGGCACCGCCCTTGGTATCGGTAGCAAACACAGCGCCTTGCGACGAGATCACCAGATCATTGAAGAGATGCGCGCCCTGCAAGGGGTAATTGCCGAGCAGCTTTCCCGAATCGAGATCATACTGGCGAATGCTGTGTTCATGAGCGGCATTGCCGGCAACCCACAGGGTTCGGGACGGCTGATCGATTTTGAGTCCGAGCACGTTGCCTAAGCCGTCCTGGTGGGGCGAGACAAATGGCTTGCAGAGTCCTTGAAGGTCGCACCGGACGATCTCATTCTGTCGCGTACTCCCGAGGTAAAAGGTCTGCTTAACCGGATCATAAGCGAGGTTCTCGGGGGACAGACCGGTGTCTGGAATTGTGGCGAGAAGATGACTTCGCAGCACCGCCGGAGTATCGGTCCGGACGGTTTTTTCAAGTGCTCCATACTCCCGGGATGCTGTTGAAAAACCCTCTGCGCCAAATGGAAATAGAGCCAACGTATTCCGCGTTAAGCGTCCTTGACTCTTGAGCGATGGCCGCTTCAGGCCATCGCTGATTCCGGTTCTTTGTTTTGGCTTACGAACCGGACCAGTCGTTTGATGTTTTGAACTGTTGCCGCGAGGATGAACTGCTCTCCGGCTCTTGGCAGTCCGCGCAACCGCAGCTTACGAAGGCGAATTTGATTGCGTAGTTCGGAGAACAACGCCTCGATCTTGTTTCGGGTGCGACGAGCAATCGCAAATTCCGGCGTTTGGCTGAGCTTTCGAACCTGCTCGCGCACGTCCTCATACCAATTCACTCTCAGCGTACGGTGAGTTGCCGACGGCGTGCACGCAGGCTTATAGGAACAGTTTCGGCAATGCGACGGCTTTGCGCTGTATGTAAAGCCCTGTGAACCTCGACTCAACCCGATGTAGTGAAGCACCTGGCCTCCCGGACAACGATAGGCGTTTTCTTTGGGGAGACGAATGAAGTCATTCTGCGTGTAGAAGCCCTTTGTTTGTTGCTTTCGATCCAACACCGGAATGTACGGAGTCATCTGCCGATTCGACAGCCAAGAGAGGAATTCACCCGTGCCATAGCTTTTGTCAGCGGTGACGCTGGCGGGTTGCAAGCCAAAGCGCTCTTTCGCTCGGTCTAACATCTGACGGGCCGCGATAATTTCTTGGCTGAGGCGTGCGGGGGCTGCCATGACGCCCGCGATGATGCAGCTTCGATTGTCGATCAGGTAGTTGTCGTAATAGGCGAACTCGGAAGCGCCTCGCTTGCTCGACAGGGCTGCTTCCGGATCAGTCGTCGAGATTTTCATGGGCGGCAAGTTCCGATACGTGCGGCGAAGTTCGGGTTTATCTTTCTCCTCGGACCCAGACTGATCCGGAGTCTCTGTTGGTTCCGAGATAACATTCTCGCGCTCGACTTGCTCGACGTACTCGCGCACGGTGCGATTGACTTTAGCGGCTTCTGAAAGTTGTTCACGAGTGATCGTCCGGTTAGGACTGGCATCGGCGCGGATCTGCGTACTATCCACTGAAAGGTCGATACCTTTTAACAGTCCAACATTCATGCACTGCTGGACGATTCGCTCGAAGAGTTCGAGGAAGAGCGGCGACTCCTGAAAACGGCCGTGCCGATTCTTGGAGAATGTCGAGTGATGGGGAATCTCTTGGTCGAAGCCTAGGCCAGTGAACCAGCGGTAAGCAAGATGCATTGCAACGTCCTCGACCAGGCGGCGCTCACTGGTGATCCCGTAAAGGTAACCAATCAGGAGGATGCGCAACAAGACTTCTGGATCGATTGAAGGCCGGCCCGTGTGGCTGTAGCTCGCCTTCAAAGTCTCGCGCACGAAAGCGAAATCGATGTGGCGATCGATGAGCCGCAACAGATGATCTTCGGGGATATGATCTTCGATTCGAAAATAGTAAAAGAGTGATTCAGAACGAGCTTGTTGACCCATCATGATGAGCAGCGCGCCTCCGCAGAAGTAGATTGAGAACGACATCAAGGAATTAATGAAAAGACGTTCGCGAACACTCAAAAGTCACCAAAACATTTAAGTGCTGGAACGTTTTATACGTTCTTAGCCCACTTTGTGCGCTTGCTAAGGGATCAACCCCCGGTTGACACAAGCAGCATGCGACATGAATGTGTATAGCCACAACACGAGCAGTGAACTGGATTTCAGCTACGTGATACCATTCGTACTACGAAAGGGCTTGCTGTTATGGACGAACCGAAAGTATACGTATTAGAGGAAGCACTGAAAGCACAGAAAGCCTTGCGCTCCCGGGCTGGACTTGGGCCGGAGGTTTTTCCGATCCAAGCGTTTGTCGGGATGATCAGTGATGAAGTCGAGTCGCTACGTAAGCAGGGCCAGAGCGACGAAGAGATTGCTTCCACCATACGGAACAACAGCACCATCGAGATTACTGCGGGTGAGATCGCCGAACACTACGCTTCGCCTGAGGAGCGACACCAACGTGGAGAATAGCCGACGGCTCCTGTGAGTCTGCAACTGAACTAAGTTCAACCAGTCGTTCAAGACCGGTGACCAGTCCATGTCGCTCTTCCTGGGACATGCCCACAAAAAGACCGGTCATGAAGCTGTGGAACGCTCCGGAAGCGGTATTTTGAAGCCGCCTGCCTTTTGCGGTGCTAAGAATGTTGATCTTGCGGGCGTCATCCGAGCGGGGGCGCCGCACGACTAATTCCCGATCCACGAGTGAATCAATCGTCTTCTTTAAAGAGGCAGGGCTCAGGTTCAGCTTCCGTGCTAACTCGGACAGAGTTAGTCCCTCTTTGGGCACGACATTGAGAGCCATGAACTGTGTGGCGCTCAACCCTGCTCGACAAAAACGATTGAAGTTGGCAGCTTGAACGACCTGCCTTACCCTCATCCATGCTTCCAGAAATCGGCTGGTCTCTTCTTCCAAAAGGGCCACTTAAATGATTTTCTTTCATTCGCCACCTGGAATCGGGAATCACGGAATACCGCTGGAGTTTTTCAACAACATCCCGGGTTTGTGCAAGAGCGGTAAAAAGTTTGTCCCGGCTCGGATCGAATCCGGCGTTAGCGTTCAGGACTTTTTGCAGCCAGTGGATTGCCTCGCGATACTGGCCTCCGGCTGCGTAAGTACGCGCGATCTCAAACTCTACCCAAAGTTTGTCGTTTCCGGGGAGCAGTAGATGATCGAGACGCTCAAGTTCCCGGGTAAAGCCTTGCGAATCTTCCGGCGAGAGCTTTTGCGAAGGGGGAATTTGTGCGTCGCACCGAGCGGCAGCGACCGCGAACAGGATCGAACATGCAACAACACCCGAGGCTTGGACAACGCGCACTTTTCACTTCATGCTATCCGGTCGCCATGCATGAGGGCTTTTTTGCAGCTTGTCGCTTATCTGAATGACGCGGATAATTCCTGTGTTCATACTGATTCGATCGGATGGGGGATATTTCAACCTGCTGCGGTCAATGACGTTAGCAACACGCTGCATATCTGGACTTCGGTCGCGCGTTAATTCCACTGCATAGTTGAAGCGGCCGGGACGCGCTCTGGTTTATCGCTGGAGCGCGTCTTTTTCAGGATGTTTTCGCCGCGAAGCGCCGTTCGAAATGCTGCTGGCGCTGGCGGGCCTGTTCGAGCATTCTGTGGAACTGGGGAGTATCGTGCAATGCATTGAGCAGCGGGTCGCGCGCAATGTAGGAATAGCAGAAGAACCCGCCTACGATACTCCGTTCGAGCATGCGCGCCGCATCGGTATTGTTTCCCAGCAGGGCGTAAGCCTGGGCGATTTTGTACATGGCTTCAGGATCGGTCACTCCCCGTTCGTTGATTTTGCGCTCGGTTTGGCTAAGCCGCGCAATTCCGGCGGCTGGATGACCGTGGAGGCCATCGCTGAGCGCCTTGCCAATCTGAGCTTGCAGCAAATCGGGAGCGAGATCATAGGCGCGGTCGAAATCGCTTGCGGCACTCTTATATTCGTGTTTATAGTAAGAGCCTAAACCGTGATAGAAGACCAGGAGCGGCGAATCGTTCGAGGGCAGACTGTTTAGAAACTTATCGTACTCGCCAAGGTATAAATACGCGTTTAAGGTCGCACTGTTGATCTTTACTTCGGGATCCAACCGGCGCGCCAGTTCGCATTCTTTCGCAGACTCTGCGAGCATCCCGCCAAACCGGTACGCATATCCCAGTTCCCAATGCGCTTCCGCGTCGTTTGGACTGCTGCGCAGGGCGACTCGCAGCAAGGGAACGGACTCCTCGACTCTGCCAGTATCGGTCAGTAAATTCGCCATGTAAACGCGCGGCGCCGCGGACGCCGGATCTAAAGCAATGGACTTTTCATAGGCGGCTTCCGCGAGGCGGTAATCCTCGCGTCCGCCGAACTCGAGGGAAGCATTCGTCGTGTACGCCCGGCCCAGATGGGCCCAGGTGGGGGCGTAATCCGGATCGATGGCGGCCGATTTTTTCAACATGGCGATCGCCGCTCCGAAATTCGAGACCGCGTAGAGATCCACGCCGCGAAGATAATATTCGTACGCGAGGTTGTTCATGGGGGCGGCCGGCTTTAGGCGAGCCTGCTCATCGGGACCCAAGCGCAATTCCAGCCCTTGAATGATCATCCGGGCCACACTATCCTGCACGGTGAGCAGGTTGCCGTATTTCACATTCAGGGTGTTCTGCCAGAGAATAGTTTGGGGGTTAAACCCGATTAGCCGGGCGTTGATGCGCAGATCGCTTCCCTCTTTCAGATAAGTTCCGGTGAGAAGCATGCTGGCATTCAAGTCCGCAGCGGTTTTGCGCAGATCGCCCGCGCCCTCGCGATAGCGATTGACGGCGGAAGCCGGGCGAACAATCAGTGCTTTCACGTAGCCGAGCTTTGCGATTACTTCATCGGCCAGCGAGAAGCCGAGAAAGTCCGTTTCGGCGCTGGGCCGCAGATTGCGAAACGGCAGCACGGCGAGGCTGCGCGGCGGAGGAGGGTTGGCGGCCCGCTGCAGTTTGGGTCGAAAGGTCTGGAACGTGATCCCTAGAATCAGCAGCACAAGCAAGGCCAGGGCGGCTAGCCACAATGCGCGGCTGCTCCGGGTGCGGACGCGAAACTCTTGCTCGCGGCGAAATCGCTGGAGATCGGCAAACAGATCGTCCGCTTTCTGATATCGGGCGGCCCGGTCCTTAGCGAGCGATCGAGTCACTATTGGCTGCAAAGCTTTTGAAACGCCTGGAAAAGACCGCGAAAGCGGCGGCGGATCGCTGCGCAGGATTTCGGCAATCAAGTCGCTTTGCGTCTCGCCGTGAAAAGCCGCGGTGCCGGTGAGCATTTCATAGAGCACCGCGCCGAGGCTGAAGAGATCGGTGCGCGCGTCCACTGTAAGGCCCCTGGCCTGCTCCGGCGACATGTAACGCGGCGTTCCGAGCACCATGCCGGCCACCGTATTCATGCCGGGAACGGGCGTGCTCTGCGGACGGATCGGTTCACTCAATTTCGCAATGCCGAAGTCCAAAACCTTCACGCATCCGTCCGGGCGCACCATGATGTTTTCCGGTTTGATGTCGCGGTGAATCACGCCCGAGGCATGGGCGGCGCTCAGAGCGGCAGCAACCTGGATCGCAATGTCGACGGCCTTGCTCTGCTCCAGACGCCCATGATTGATGAGTTGCCGCAGCGTCTCACCCTCTACGAACTCCGTGACGAGAAAATACCGGCCGTCAGCCTGGCAGAAATCGAAAACGGTGAGTAAGTTCGCGTGATTCAAGGAGGAAACCATTTGTGCTTCCTGTTCGAACCTGCGCAAAGATTCGGAATTGAGCGTTAGGGGTTGCGCCAGGATTTTCAATGCCACTTTGCGCTTTAGCCGGGTATCTTCGGCTAGATACACCTCCCCCATTCCACCGGACCCTAAGCGGCGGATCACGCGATAGTGATCAAGCCTCGAGTTTTCCGCTAATGCGGGAGCGGTCTGATAGCGCAGATAGGATTGCGCGGCATCCTGGATTGCAAATTCGAGAAATGGGGCACTCTCATCGAGGCTCGCGAGCAAAGTCTCAACTTCGCGGCGAAGCTCTAAATCGCTGCCGCAGGCCTCTTCCAAAAAGGCGGAGCGACGTTCTGCGGAATACTGCGTGGCCTCGTGAAACACATCCTCGATCTGCCGCCACCGATTCGGATTGCGGGGAGAGGCTGCTTCCAATTTTGTGCGTCCTGGAATTACATTGTAGCGGAATTACCTTGCTTAAGCGCCTGTATTCAATGCACGGTAAAGCCACGCTTTCGCCAACCGCAGATCCCGCTGTACGGTGGCCTCGGAAATGTGAAGGACCTCGGCCGCTTCTGCTTGATTCATACCGCCAAAATAGAGCAGTTCGACAAGGTCAGCTTTGCGCCGGTCGATTTCGGCGAGTTCGTGAAGTGCCTCGTCCAGATCGAGCAGGCGTTCCTCCGGTTTGGGCGAGACCACAATCGCATCTTCCAGCGAAACCTTTGCAGCCAAGCCGCCGCGCTTCTCGCGCCGGTTGGTTTTCGCATGATCGACCAGGATGTGCCGCATGACGCGCGCCGAGACAGCGAAGAAATGGACACGATCTTCCCAGGGCACTTCCGATCCGAGAATTCGCAAATAGGCTTCGTGAACAAGTCCGGTGGCGCTTAAGGTGTGTCCCGGCTTTTCGCCGCTCATGTAGCGTGCCGCCAGAGAGCGCAGTTGCGGGTAGACAATCGTCATCAGTTCGTCGCGCGCATTCGCGCGGCCCTCTCGCCAAGCTTGCAGAAGTACGGTGACCTGATTTGCGCTATTCGACCCAGACTCCATCCACAGCGAGTGTATACCGTTTAGGAAAGTGAGTCGCCAGGACGCGGCCTGGCTTTTCGGCAAACGCTAAAATTGGGGCTTCGGAGCCCTTCCTGCATACACCAGATAAGCCATTACAAGAAGTTTCGAACGGCCGCATACGCGGACTGCTCGAAAGCGACCGCCGCTACAAGTACCTTGACACCTTCATCACGCTGTTCGTTGCTATTTTGCTGGTTTCGAACATCATTGCCAGTAAATTCTTTGCAATCGGCAGCCTGCGCGTCAGTTCGGCGCAAGTGCTGTTTCCCTTGACGTATATCTTCGGGGACATCTTTACGGAAGTGTACGGCTACGCTGCATCGCGCCGCGCCATCTGGTACGGTTTCTTTGCGTCGTTTCTGCTGGTTGTGCTCAGTTATGTCGCCGTGATCATTCCCCCCGCGCCCGAATTCGCGAATCAGAAAGCGTTTGCGGCGGTCTTTACGCCAGTGGGCCGGATCGTGGCGGCCAGTCTGCTTGCGTATTGGTGCGGGGAGTTTGCGAATTCTTTCACGCTGGCCAAGTTGAAGTTGTTGACCGAAGGACGCTATCTATGGACGCGCACCATTGGTTCGACGATTGTCGGGCAGGCGGTTGATACCACGGTGGTGATGTTCGCCGGATTTTACGGGACGCTCCCGCTCGGTATTATTTTGAAACTGATCGTTTCCGGCTATTTGATCAAAGTGCTCTACGAAACGGTGATGACGCCTGCAACATATGCCGTGGTGAACTATTTGAAACGTGCCGAGGGCGTCGACTACTTCGATTACGGGACAAATTTCAACCCGTTTGCTACACGCCAGGAAGAATCAATTGGCGTCGGGCGGGGGCTTCAATAGCTTCACCGGAACCTGCCGGGTCCGTCCGTTCCGGTAAATCGTCAGCGTGATCGTGTCACCCACGCGCTTTTTAGAGATGGCTTGGGTAAGGGCATCTTCGCGCTGGACAGGAACGCCGTCGATGCCGGTAATCAAGTCGCCGCCGACACCCAGCTCGTAATTACCGATGTCGACGAGCTGCCGGGCGCCGTGTATGCCGGCAGCTTCTTCGGAAGAGCCGGGCTCGACCGTTTGCACAAGCAGGCCACCGTTCTGGGGCAGTTGGAGGGCGGCAGCCAGGTCGCCCTTGACATATTCGGTTTGCACGCCAACCTTGGGCCGTTCGGTAACGCGCCCCGCCTGATAATCGCTTAACAGCGCCTTGGCCCGATTGATAGGCATGGCGAAACCGATGCCGATATTGGTGCGGCCGAGAATGGCGGTGTTGATCCCGATGACAGATCCGTTGGAATCGAGAAGCGGTCCGCCGCTGTTACCGCCGTTGATCGCCGCGTCGGTTTGGATCATGCCCTCCAGGCGCTCGCGGTTTTCGCTGTTGATGGCGCGGCCAATGGAGCTTACGACACCCACGGTAAGCGTTCCTTCCAGGCCGAACGGATCACCGATTGCCAGCACCTTCTGTCCTACTTGCAAGTGGTCCGAATCGCCCAGCCGGAGAAACGGCGGCTTCTTTTTCGGATTGATTTTGATGAGAGCCAAATCGTCTGAGCGGTCAATATCGACTGGCGTCGCATAGTACTGTGTCTGATCCTGCATCGTGACCTGGATACGGCTGCTGCCGGAGATGACATGGAAATTCGTCAGGATGAAGCCGTTGTCATTGATGAGAAATCCGGAGCCGAGGCTTTCGGAAGCGACCGGCCCATAGAAAAAGTCGCGCCGCACGGTGGTGCTGGTGATGTACACCGTAGCGAGGCGGGCCGACTTGTAGACATCGATATTGTTTTGTTCTTCGGGCGAAAGGCCGGCGCCGTGAACCGGTTCGGGTTCGGACCATTTCAGCCCGGCTCGGAACAGCGGCGCGGTAATGTTTCGCAGACTCCAGTTGGCCTGCGAGGTCAACCACAGCACGCCAAAGGTGACGCAAAACGACAAAATGATCAGACGCACTCTCATCGGGAAGCGCCTCGCCGCCGCAGCAAATCTGCGAACACTTGCTCCACTTCTTCTATGGTCTGCTCCTTGGATCCCCCGGTCCAGATGACATAGTCTGCGAAGCGTTTTTTTTCTTCGAGAGGCATCTGTTTGGCTAGCCGGGCCAGCACTTGTTCCCGGGTAAGGTGATCGCGCCTTGTGCCGCGTTCGATCTGAAGCTCTTCACTGCAGGCGGTGAGAATCATGCGATCGAAAGTGCGGTAGCGTCCGGTCTCTATCAGGATAGCCGCTTCGATCACGGCAACTGCCGCGGGATCTTCGCGTGCGATCGCCTGAAGCATCGCTTCCTCCAGACGGAAAACGGCGGGATGAACAAACTGGGTCAACTGCTTCAGACGCGCTTCGTCGTGGAAGACCACAGCGCCGAGCTTCGTGCGGTCAATTGTGCCGTCGGAGTCAAGGATCTCCGGCCCAAACGTCTTCAACGGTTGGCGCATAGGCCTCGCCATCGCGCTGCAGGACGGCATGGCCAAGCTTGTCGGCATAGATGACGTGGCATCCCAGGCGTTCGAGTTGAGCGGCGACAAACGATTTGCCGCTCGCGTAGCCTCCGGTCAGACCGACTTTAAGCACAGCGTACGCGGTCCGTCAGTCATGCCAGATGCTTCCCTCCGCCAAGCCCACAGTATTCGACATCAGCATGGCAATCGTGAGGGGTCCTACGCCGCCGGGAACCGGTGTATAGGCGGAAGCGAGTTCCTGCATGGCGAGCGGCTCGACATCGCCCACCAGGGTAGATCCATTTTTTGCAAACGAGGCGAGCCGTGCCGCGTCATGCGCGAAGAACCGTTCGACTTCGGCCTGATCTGTGAGACGATTCATTCCAACATCGACTACCACCGCGCCGGGCTTGATGTGTTCGCGAGCGATTACTCCGGCTTTGCCGATGGCGGCCACCAGAATGTCGGCTCGACGGCATTCCTCAGCGAGATTTGCGGTGCGCGAATGACAGATGGTTACGGTTGCGTTCTGATGCAGCAGCAAGAGCGACATAGGTTTCCCAACAATATCGCTGCGACCGACGACTACAGCATGTTTGCCTGCGATAGGAATTCGGTAGCGGCGCAACATCTCCATAATGCCGGCGGGCGTGCAGGCTCGCGGACCTGGTTTGTTGCGCACGAGCAGCCCGAGGCTGTGCGTTCCAAAGCCGTCCACATCGCGCATTGGATCGACAACGTAGGCGACTACTGCTTCGGCATCGATTTGCTTTGGCAGGGGCATCTGTACGAGAATTCCGTGCACTGAGCGATCTGTTGTAAGCGGCTCGAGCAGGGCGAAGAGATCTTCGGTTGAGATATCGCCAGGAGGCCTAAATTCCACGCTGTGAATTCCCAGATCGTGACATGACCTGATCTTGTTGCGGACGTAAATCTGGGATGCCGGGTTGTCGCCGATCAGCACTACGGCCAAACCTGGGGGTTGATTTTTTGCTTGGAGGGCCGCTATGCGCGGACGCAGTTCTTCCTGAATTTCGCGGCTGATTTTCTTTCCGTCGAGCACCACCCCACTCATGCAACCAGAGGATAACATTGGCGTTTCCCGGGTCTTCTGACGGTCGCGTTTCAGACTGGCGGGCTGCTTGGGTGATGAGAGATTGCGTTTGGGGAGGGTCGTGATCCGAGTGTTTCTCGATAGCGCCGGCTCAGATCGGCACGAGGTGATGGCACCAGAGAGACCGGCCAGGATGGAGGTGGGTGAGGTACTCATAACTCAGTTTTGTGGAATCGAAGCGGAAGGCGCATCGCCCGTTTGGGCAGGGGTCGATTAGCGAGTCGCCAACGAACTCTCCCTTGCCGGGGGCGGATCCGGCGCGAACACACTGCGGAATCGAGGAACGGGCTTTGAGGTTCAGTTTGCTTTGAAGCTGGTACTTGCCTGGAGAGCTGATGGCGGAAGGACAAACTCGACCCAGCCGTCCATCATCTCTTCGTAGCTTGGCTCGCCCCAGCGAATCGTTTTCGTTGGATCGGGGTTGGCGCGGTTATTCGGCGAATTATCAAAGTGGGCGGTGATGATGATCTTCGTACCGCGCTCGATAGGCACCGGATGCGCGAGTTTGTATTCGTTCTGCCAGTTGAAGTCGTAGTTCGGCACTGAGACCAGCGTTTCGCGGCGGCCATCGGGATGGAGCGCTTCGAATTTCATATCCTTTCCGCGTAGATGCATATGAGCGGTGTAGGACATCAGGTCAACGTCCTGATCGAAGACGTAGCAGGCGGTGACTCGATGATCGGGGTCGCCGGCTGGGATGCGAAACAGGAAGTTCGAAATATCGACGCGGCGCAAGGGTTGCTTTGGTGGCTCTTTGGAGAAGATGAAACCGACGCTGGTGCGGTCGAGCTCCTGTTTGGAGATGGCGGCGGCGTTGTAGTGAATTTGAAATTCGAGGATGGCTCCTTTGGGGATCTTGCGGGCGTAGCCATCGGCGAATACGTCCGGCCCTTTGCCGGGGAGGTAGGAGCCGAGGATATTACTCTCCTGCGGGCGGCGTCCGGGAAGATTTCCGCCATCGGGTGTAGCGCAGCCGTCGTCGACTACCGGCATGAGCGGATTGATGTGATTCAGGCCGCCACGTTTTATGAACGGCTCCATAGAAGTCGATTTCAGAGCGGTGGGCGCGGGCTGTTTCTCATCTTTCGGGACGTAAACATAGACGTGAGCGTGATGCACGATGCGGCGATTGCCCGGACGCAGTTCAACAGCCGTGACCCAGCGGTCTTCGGTGAAATTGGTGGGCGAGCGGAGATAGACGTACTGATCGGGATCACCAGGTTTTACGACGAAATCCTTGGGGATAGGGACAATGGCGTCCGGCTTGCCGATACGCCAACCTTCGGGATAGGTGGGCTGCGGGGGCAAATCGGCGGGATTGCCCTCTTTTGCTCCCTGTTTGACCCATTCTACGAGAGTGGAGAGCTCGGCGGGCGTGAGGCGCGGATCATTCACAAACTGGCCGGGGGCGGAATCGGCCTGCCAAGGAGGCATTTTCCTGGTAAGAACTGCTTCCTTTATGGCGCTGGCCCATGGGCGGGCGGATTTGTAGGTCAGCAACGACATAGGCGCGACATCGTTCGGATGATGGCACTGGGTGCAGCGCTTATAGAGGATGGGCGCGACATCGCGCGAAAACGTGAGGTCGGCGCCCGGTACAAGCAGCGGCAGAAACGCAGCCAGGAGAAGCTTGCCGGTTATGCGGGTACGCATTTGATCCATATTAAGCGATTTTGCGGGGCAATCGGAAAACACTGAGAGAAATAGGCGTTTTCCGGCACTACCCAGGCAGATCGAATGCCACACAGTGTTCACAATTCGTCTTCGGAACGTGCGCCGGAATCAAAGATCGACGCGGTTATCCTTTCGCTAGAGCAACGGTTGCGAGAGAGCGCGGCGGAGCTGGAAAAACTGCGCGAACTGAATGCACTTGACATACGAAGCGTTTACTAGTAACGTTTTCGTATATGGCGCAAACGCCAGCGAAACCCACTGACGCCGAACTGGAAATTCTTGCCGCGCTCTGGAGTCTTGGGCCGGCGACGGTGCGCGACGTCTACGACGAGATCAGCCGACGCCGCACGGTGCAGTACAGCACTGTTCTCAAGTTCATGCAGATTATGGCGGAGAAGGGGCTGGTGCGGCGCGACGAATCGCAGCGGGCGCACGTCTATGAAGCCGCGCAATCTCGTGAGTGGACCCAAAAGCAGCTTGCCGGAGACTTACTCGCACGGGCTTTCAGCGGTTCCGCGAAGTCACTATTGATGGGAGCGCTTTCGGCGCGGAAGGCTAGCAAGAAAGAGATTGCCGAAATGCGAAGACTGCTGGATGAATACCGGCCGGAGGAGAAATGAGTTTCTTCGACGGGTGGGCAAATTCTCCGTTAGCCGGCGTAATTGGATGGACGCTGCTCAATTCGTTTTGGCAGGGCGCGATTATCGCGGCAGTGCTGGAAGCGACGTTACTGCGTTGGCGATCTCCCCGGGTTCGGTATGGCGCGGCTTGCGGGGCGATGATGGTGTTGCTTGGCGGTGTGATTTTCACGTTTTTCGCGCTTATGCCGGAAGGCGGGTCTTCGGTGGAAGCCGTCAGGCAAAGCACCGCTGCGGGATGGCACTGGACTACAGTTGCGGGCTCCTCAGCGGCTTGGGGTCCGAGTTTCGCACGGTTTGTGCCTTGGCTTGCGCCGTTTTGGATGGCGGGTGTCCTGATTTTCTCGTTGCGGAACGTAATCGGTTTTGTTTCTGCCGGGCAACTGCGGCGAAGGGGCGTGTGCTGCGCCCCGGCCCGCTGGGAAGAAGAGCTTGCGAGGTTCGCACGCCAGTTGCGCATTTCGCGGCCCGTTTCGCTGCTTGAAAGCTGCCTGACGGAGGCGCCGGTAACGCTCGGATATTTTTGCCCGGTGATTCTGGTGCCTTCTGGAGTGCTTGCCGGGTTTCCGGCGGCGCAAATGGAAGCCATTCTGCTGCATGAGCTGGCGCATATCCGGCGGCACGATTATCTGATGAATGTCTTGCAGCGTGTGATAGATGCGCTGTTGTTTTATCATCCGGCAGTTTGGTGGATTTCCCACGTGATTCGGGCTGAGAGGGAGAACTGCTGCGATGATGTGGCCGTGTCGATCAGCGGCAACGCGCACGAGTACGCACGGGCGCTTGCCACGTTAGAACAAACGCGGTGGCACGGCCAGGAACCGGCCGTTGCCGCCACAGGAGGAAATCTCGTGAAACGAATTCGACGGTTACTATATCCTGCTGGGCCGCGGGCCGGCTGGGCGCCGTTTCTGGCGATTTTGGTGCTTGCCGCAACCGCTGCCGCTGGGGCGGCGGCATGGCGCCCGATGCCGAGTGCCATGCAGTCGGATAGCGCAAGCACCGACCGCTATTCCAAATGGCTCAATGAGGACGTCGTCTACATCATTCAAGATGCGGAGCGCTCCGCATTTCTAAAGCTCACTACCGATGCGGAGCGCGACAAGTTCATTGAGCAGTTCTGGGAACGGCGCGATCCCACGCCGAGCACGCCCGTGAACGAGTTCAAAGAGGAACACTACCGGCGCATCGACTATGCTGACCAGCACTTTGGGACCGCGACTATGGCCGGCTGGCAGAGCGATCGCGGGCACGTCTATATCGTGTATGGACCGCCGGATGAAATTGACTCCCATCCCGCGGCAGGAACTGAATACTGGGGGTATCGAGAAGTGAAGATCGGCGATCACGGTCAGTTCACGTTTGTCGATCAGAAGCGGAATGGGGAATACCGGCTGCAAACCGGCCCAGCGCATTAATGAGTTCCCGACTGGCGGGGAAAGTCGCCATTGTGACGGGGGGCGCGTCGGGGATCGGCCGTGCGATTGCGCAGAAGTTCGCCGCGGAAGGAGCGCGCGTTGCGGTTGCGGATCTCGACCGGGCTGGGGCTGCGGCGGTTGCTTCGGAAATCGACGGGTTGGCGGTCGCGATGGACGTCACAGACGAGCATGCTGTCGAAACTGGGATGGCGCGAGTAGCCAATGATTTCGGGCGCATCGATATTCTCGTTAGCAACGCCGGGGTGCAGCATATCTCGCCTGTGGACGAAATGCTTTTTAGCGATTGGAAACGCATTTTGGCCGTGCACCTGGATGGCGCATTCCTGACGACGCGAGCTTGTCTGCGGCACATGTACGCTGCGCGAAGAGGCGGTTCCATCATTTACATGGGATCGGTTCATTCGCGGATTGCTTCACCGTTAAAGGCGCCGTATGTGACAGCCAAGCACGGAATTCTGGGTTTGTGCCGTGCCGTTGCCAGAGAAGGCGCATCTCATGGCGTTCGTGCGAATGTAATTTGTCCGGGTTTTGTTCGCACGCCTTTAGTTGAGCGGCAAATTCCTGAACAGGCGAAGTTACTCGCGCTGTCGGAAGAGGATGTCATTCGAAAGGTGATGCTGAAGGATACGGTCGATGGCGAGTTCACTACGCTTGCGGAGGTCGCCGAAGCTGCGATTTACCTGGCCGAGCAGCAGAGTTTAGCGCTGACTGGGCAATCGATCACGGTCAGCCATGGTTGGACTATGCACTGAGCGTCGGTCGTTCAAGAGAACCAGCTGACCTGGCGGTCGTGGCATCTGATTCTTCTGACGAAGCCGAGGAAGGGGTTTATCTTCGGGAGTATTTTCGGCAGGCACCCGAACCGTACCAACTGGCCCGACTCTTCCTTATTCGCACGCACGGCTTAGCGAAGCAGTAGAAATAGCTGCAGAGCGGCACGGCCTTACTAAGGCTTGACAAATTAATTTAGCCGGAGTCTTTCCCAATTGCGCCACAGCGGAGAATGACTACGGTCATGTCGTCGTGCTGCGGGGCGCCGGCGGCGAACGTTTGAGCGGCAGTCATCATGCGGTTCATGGCTTCGGCGGCAGTGAGGCCAGCGCAGGTTTTTGCGAGTTCGATCAGGCGCGCTTCGCTCCACTCTTCGTCCTGGTGATTCATCGATTCGGAAATGCCGTCCGTGAAGAGCGCGATCAGGTCTCCTGGTTCTAAGGAAATTGAGCCTTGCTGGTAGCAGGTGTTGCGCAGAAGACCGACGGGCGGCCCCCCTGCTTCTAAACGGAAGATCTCATTGCGACGCACAATGACGGGCGGGTTGTGGCCGGCGTTTACGTAAGAGAGCTGGCGGTTGCGCGGATCGTATTCGGCATAGAAGAAAGTTGCGTAGCGATTGATGGAAGATGCGGCGTAAACGAGATTATTTACGCGCTGGATGAGTTCGGGGAGACTTTCGACGACGGCGGCCTGGCCGCGCAGGGATGCTCCGAGACTGGCCATCATGAGCGATGCGCCGATTCCCTTCCCTGAGACGTCGCCGATGGCAACGCCGAATTTGCCTTCGGGCAGTTCGAGGAAATCGTAGTAGTCGCCGCCCACTTCACGAGCGGGGCAGCAAAGTCCGGCGTAGTCAAGGCCGGCGATCGACGGGAAATGCTGCGGGAAGAGATGCTCTTGCACTTCACGGGCAATTTCGAGTTCGCGGTTCAGGCGCTCGCGCGCGGCGAGTTCCAAGCCCATGGCGGTGGTGAGGCGGGATACTTCCAGCGCTAAGCCTGTCTGCGCGGCCACTGAATTCAGCAGCCGCAGATCCGTGCTGGAATAAGGAGCTTCGGAGAGCTTTTGGCCGAGGCTGATGAAGCCGAGCAGGTCGTCTTTCACCGAGAACGGCAGCAGGAGTTCGGGTTGGAGCGTGATTAACCGGCTCCGCTCTTCGTTGCTCATTTCCGGTGTTTGGTAAACCCAGGAATCAGGATCGTCGAAGTAGACGCGGGTGGGCTGTTTTTCAGTTTTCAGCAGTTGCACGGTGGCGGAATCCGGAGAGAATTCGAGCTTCGGAGGCGCGGCATAGCCCAGAGCGTAGGCCGGATGGTAACCCTCGCTGCCTTGCAGCAGCACGGCTATCTGCTTTATGTGCAGGGAGTCGGAGATGCGCTGGGCGACGGTTTCGAGCAGCGGTTTCGTCTCGACAATGGTGCGAACTCTTTCGGCGAGATCGCTGAGGATCTGTTCGGCGTTGTAGACATCGCGGAAGAAGCGGCGGTCGACCCACACAGCGAGGCGTTGGGCTGCGCCGTGGAGCAGGAACGTGCCCCAGATTCCCGCGGCCAAGATCAGAACTGTGGCGATTGGGCTTAAGGCATGCGAGGTCATCAGGATCGCGAGAATGGTAAACAGGGCGGCGCTGAGCAGAATTTGGAGAATTAGGACGCCGCGGCGGGCGAGCGTGTATTGGAGACCTTGGCGGATGACAACGCGCAAGTCCATGGCGCGCTGGACGACGATGAGGTAGGCGAGCGTTGCGGGCAATAGCAAGAACGCCAGGTAGATCGTCATTTTTATCCAATACGGAAAGTACTCTTCAGTAACTCCTTTCACACGCCTGATCGTGAAATCGACAAAAAACGGCAGCAGGCTCACGGCGGCCCCGGCATAGAGTATCCGCAAGCGGCGTTTGGCGTCGAGCGAGGAGGCGAGGCGGTATTTGACTGCGATGAAAGCGAGAAAACCAATCACGACTGAAGAGAACCAAAGCTGACTCACGATCTTCATTCCCCCGATGAGTTGATTCAACGGTATGGCGGCTCGGATGCTGTAGAGTTCAGCGGTGAAGCTGACGACGTCAGCCGCCGTGATCACGACCCACAGCGGCAGAACAATCCACGCCAGCCACTTCCACCACCTCCAACGGAGTGTTTTGGGAAAGGGCTCCGGGAAATAGATGCCGAGCAGGAATAGCCATCCCCACAAAGCATCGTTCTGGAATTTAAAGTAAATGGTGCCGAGCGTTCTTACCGAGGGACTCCAGAACTCAGGGAAGGCATTGAAAAAGGTCGCGAGGCTTAGCATCACGCCGAGCAGCAACCAGGCGCGAACATCTTCTACCCGGACCGCTACCACCCAAAAGCCCAACGCGAGACAGAACGCCGGCATAGCGGCGTAAAACAGGAGGTTTAGCAGATCGAGGTGGCTATTTACTTTTTCGAGCACGATCCTGGCATGGCGTTCGAGGGTCTCTCCCTTTCTGCGGTAGGATACGTCGATCTGATCGCCGGGATGAGCCGCAGCGAGAATATCGGAGTAGGTCGATCGAGAGTTGACAGAGACACCGTTGATAGCGACCAGGATGTCGCCGTCGCGAAGACCTGCGGCACGTGCATTGGATAACACGAACTCCAATATGAAATGCGGCTGGTCTTCAGCATCGAGGTAAAACGGCCACTGTACGATTCGTGCGCCGAACCACTGCGGGAAAGTTTGTTCGACAGCACGCACCTGGTAGGCGACCGCAATAACAAATAGCAGGGCGAGGAGCGTGTATAGCACTTGCCGGGAGCCACGTCTTGGGAGTCTTAAGCGCTGGCACTTCGCTACACTGGAGATTCATCTTCAAGGAGTTCTTTCATGGCCGAACAGCAGACGACCGAGCATGGCGCACATGGCGCTTCGAGCAAGATCCAGCAGAAAGATAACATTTATCAAGCCGAGTATGTAGGCAGCGGCACTTTCCGGATCTCGAAGCCGAAGCGGAAGGATGCCAAGCGGCGCCAGTCGAAGCTTAAGGGCACGACGCGCGGCGCTCGCAAGTAAATTCACGCATTCAGAGATTCTGGGTCACTTTATTGAGCGACCTGGGTTTATCCGGGTCCAGGCGCTTCACCTCCGCTAAACTCGCCGCGAACAACTGAGCAGGAATTATGTACGGGATCGGTGTGTACAAATCCTCCGGCAAGCTCGCGTTTTGTTGGCCGAGTGCGGCGGGAATTACGAGCGGGGGCTGCGCGAGACCGGGCAATCCTGCGATCTCACTGTTGCTGCGGTCCGTGATGATGAGCGTTTCCGCGTCAACGGATTTCAGCTTATCGTAAAGTTCGCGCATAGGTTTCCACGTCACGCCGGAAGGACAGAAGAGAAACGCGGGGAAGGATTGCGCGACCATTGCGATCGGTCCATGCAGCAGGTCCGCCGATGAGAAACGTTCGGCTACGACGTAACAGGTCTCCATCAGCTTCAACGCGAATTCGAACGAGTTCGAATAGTTTAGACCGCGGCCGACGCAAACCGCGTGCTGCATGAAGCAATAGCGCTGCGCACGTTCGCGGATTGTGTCTTCGAGCTGGAGGGCGGCGGAGGTCCAATCGGGAATGTGCTCGAAATCTTCGAAACTGAGCGCTGCGCCTAAGGCGTGCGCCAGGAGGTAGAAGGCGCTGAGTTGCCCGGTATAGGTCTTAGTAGCGGCGACGCTCTTTTCTTTACCGGCACGCACCAGAAATGTTTCATCCGCAAGTTTGGCGAGCGTGCTGTCTTTCTCGTTGGTGATGCCGATAGTGAACGCGCCGGCATCTTTTGCCTGCTCGAGGACAAGATTCGTGTCGGTGGATTCGCCGGATTGGGAGATGCCCACGACCACGGCGTCTTGCAGGTGCAGATCGGTCCGGTAGAGGGTGAAGACGGAAGGCGCGGCGAGCGAGACGGGGATGCCGGTTGTGATTTCGAGCAGGTAGCGTCCGAATTGCGCGGCGTTATCGGAGGTGCCGCGCGCGGCCAAGATGATCAGGCGAACAGGATGGCGCTCGAAGTGAGTGCGCAGCTTTTGGGCGCGTGGCCATTCATCTCTAAGCGTGCGTTCGATCGCTGCCGGCTGTTCGCAGATCTCCTCGCGCATGGTTGACATGTTAGTGAAGATAGCAGAGGCGTTCGGACGGGGGACACGCCCGCGGGTCGATTGGGGGAGGATGGGGCGATTAGAGCAGCACGCGTTCGCCGCGGCGCGGTCCGAGCAGAAACTGCGGACTGATTATATTGGTCACTGGAAGCCGGGTAACAGTTGGTTTGATGACGAGCAAAGTGTTGCTGGTTTGGGTTTCGCGGCTGGTCCTGGTAAGGAGCTCGCGTAAGCCGGGAAGTTGACCGATGCCAGGCCAGCCGCTGCGGCTGTAGCTGATGGAGGTGGCATCCATGCCGGCCATGACGGCCCACTGGCCCGGCGCCAGGCTGACGGTGCCTTTATAAGCGCGCTCGTTGATGGCTGGGATGCTGTCCTCGGTTTGGCTGCCGAGCGATTTATAGTCGGCTTCGATGTTCAGATCGATGTCACCTTCCCCGTTGATGTGGGGACTCATTTTTAGAACCAGTCCCAGGTCTTCCATGGTGATTTGCGGAGCGGGGTTGTAAATGGATGAAGGACCCGAGCTGAATCCGGTGTAGAGGGAACTGGCGATGGGATATCTGTCACCGATGTGCAGGTCGACAGTTTCCCGATCGGCTACAGTGACCGTAGCGTCGTAGAGGATGGAAGCGTTAGAGTCGCTGTACATGGCAAAGGCGGCCGCGTCGGCAACTCCGACACCGAAGAGTGTGGCGCCGGCGCCGAAGGGGAGGAACACACTCGAGCCGACGGCGGCGGGGAGCACACTCTGGAAACCACCGATTTTGCCGAGATAGATCAACTGAAATAACGATTGCAGTGTGGCGCCGTACTGATAGCTCCGATCAGTATCGACGGTGAGGAATTCGACATCGAATGAGAACTGAGCGCGCGGCAGGAGCAGTGCTTCCATGAGGCCCCGGGCGACGCGAGCGCGGGTGGCATGATCGCGTACCATGACCATGCGATTTTCCGCATCCCAGCCAACGCTGCGCATGCTAAGCAGGCTGCGCACGGCATTGGCGGCATCGATGAGGTCCTTTTCCGTCAACGCTTCGGGCAAAGGGAAGGTGAGTAGGACCACCGGCTCCAGTTGATCGCGTTTTTGCTGAGTGTCGACGGAGAAGTCGACGATTTTCGACGAGACGGGGAAGACGAAGGTGTGAGTGGCGGCGGTAACGGCTTCCAGTGCGGTATGGAAATCCGCGCCTTGCAGTTCGAAATGAATGGGGGAGCTGGAGGCGGGAAGATCGCGATCGACTACGGCGCCGATCCCGTAAGCGGCGGCTACTTGTTGCAGCAAGCTGCGTGCCGGGCCAGTAAGATCGAAATCGTGCATGCCGGGCGCGGGTTGAACGTGCGGGACGGGGTTCAGGTTGGCCCAGTCGGCTTGGGAAACGCGCTCGATGGGGGGGACAGGGTGGGCCGCTTCGTCTTCCGCGGTGAGCACGTCGTCCGAAACGTCGGGCGATGGTTCGATGTGGGATTTCGTGAGGAGGTTGGCGGCGGGCGCGAGGGCGTCGCGATTTTCGCGGTATGAGGAATTGTGCGGATCGCGGGCGAGCGCTTCGCCGAACAAGAGATAGGCGCGAACGGTCTGCCCGGAGCTCTCTGCTTTCCGGGCGAGTCGGGCCAAGCGTGCGGCTACGGCGGCGTTATCGGCAGCCGTCGCACACAGGCTAGCCGCAAGCAGGCACAAAACAAATCGCTTCAAAGTCTTACAGACGCAAGGAAAGGGGGAAGCGTGCAGGCGCTAATGGCCCGGAGCGACGTAACCGGGCGGATGGGCGGCACCTTCGCCGAAAAAGTATTCTTCCATCTGCTTTAAGAGAAATTCCTGGGCTTCGGCGGTTCCGAGGTTTAGGCGGTATTCGTTCATGATCATTTTCATCTGCTCGACCCACATCCGCCAGGCTTCTTTAGAGACGTTTTCATAAATACGCTGGCCGAGAGGATGGCCGTCAAAGGGCACTTCGTCGAGCCCGGGGAGTTCCTTGTGGAGCTTAACGCAGTAGACCGTTCGCTCTGGGTTCGCCATGTTTTGAGGATAGCTTAGGCGAAAGATTGGCCACAGATGAACACAGATTTACGCCGAATAAGAATTAATCAATTGGGCTTTGGAGCGCACCAGCCGTTTCCATTCTACGGGTTGGCTTTGGAAGTTGGAGAGAAAGCAGATTTCGAGACTTGAGGGTATTGGGGACAGTAAATGCCGAAGCGATAACGCGTTCGGTTAGTTCGTTCCGCGTTCATCCGTTTTCATCTGTGGCCAATTAGCTGGCTTTGGATAACGCGGGTTGGGTCTCGTTCTCGAAGAAGGCGGCGAAGCGCGTGGGGGCCGGGTCACCTGCGGCCATCTGGCGATGGATGGTTTTCAGGTAGCGGCGCAGCATCTCGGGGCGTGAGGAGCGGCGCATGCGGGCCATCTGCACGTCGAGCAGCAGGTCTATTTCCCATTTTGTGAAGGTATAGCGGCGCACGTTGCCGGCAGCTAATTGCTGCACGAGCTGGCAGAACGAGGTCCAGTCCGGACTGGACACTGGTAATTCGGTCACGCAAGGAGAGTGGCGCGGCGCGGCGAAAACTCTAAGGAATTTCTGCAATTCGCAAGGGCGGCGGCGCACAGTATCTATGGGAGATTGCACGAACCGCTTTGTTTTCGTTTGCCGGATCGACGCTTTGGCCGGGCTTTCTGGGCGCGCTGGCGGTCGCGCTGCTCGCCAGCGGGATCGATGATTTCGTTCCGCTGCTGATGTGCGTTTGGGGCTGGGTTCGCCAGAGGACAGCGACCGCGCCGGGTGTTGCAACCGAGCGGCACGTTGCGATTCTGGTGCCCTGCTGGCAGGAATCGGAGGTGATCGGAAACATGGTGCGCCATAACCTGGCGGCGATTTGCTACCGCAATTACGATTTTTTCCTGGGGGTCTATCCGAACGACGAGGCCACTGTGCGGGTAGCGCGGCAACTGGCGGGCGATTTCGCGAATGTGCATGTGGCGGAGTGTCCGCATCCCGGGCCGACTTCGAAAGCCGATTGCCTGAACTGGGCGTTTCGGGAGATGCAGTATCTCGAAGAAGAGCGGGGCGAGGCGTTCGATACGGTGGTGCTGCACGATGCCGAGGATTTGATTCATCCGCAGGCTCTCCCGCTGATTAACCGGGAACGGGCGCAGTACGACATGGTGCAGGTGCCGGTGTTGCCGCTCCCGACGGGATTTTCGGAAGCGACACATGGTGTGTACATTGATGAATTTTCAGAGTTCCAAACGATAGATATGCGGGCGCGGCAAGCGAGCGGGTCGTTTGTGCCGTCAAACGGGGTGGGTACTGGATTTTCGCGGATGATGCTGGCGCGGCTGGCTCGCGAAACCAATGAGCAGGTGTTCACTCCGGGCAGTCTGACGGAAGATTACGAGATCGGTGTGCGCATTCATGCGCTCGGATACCGGCAGTGTTTCGTGCCTTTGGCTAAACAAGATGGGGAGTTTGTGGCAACGCGGGAGTATTTCCCGCGCACGATGAAAGCGGCAATCCGGCAGAGGACGCGCTGGGTGACGGGAATCGCGCTGCAATGTTGGGAGCGGCAGGGATGGCGGGGCTCATGGCGAACTCGATATTGGTTCTGGCGCGACCGCAAGGGCTTACTTACGAATCCGTTGAGCGTGGCGGCGAACGTGTTGTTCATAGCCGGAATGTTCGATTGGATTTTGAGCCAGCTCTTTCATTGGCCGTGGCTATTTGAGATTCCGAACGCGGGACTCGCCAGGCTGTGCGCGGCTACGATGCTGTTGCAGTGTGCGCGCGTGGGCCTGCGGATGCTGTGCGTGGCTCGCATTTTTGGAATGAGTACAGCATTGGGGGTGCCGCTTCGGGCGTTCCATGCCAACTTGATGAATTGCAGCGCGGCGGTAGCGGCCGTGCGCGATTATTTTGGCGCTCGACGGGAGAAGCGCGTGCTGGCCTGGCAGAAGACCGAGCATGCGTATCCCGCGCGCGAAGCATTACACGGGCAGCGCCGCAAGCTGGCCGACGTGCTGGTGGGCTGCGGCTATGTGTCGGAACAGGCTCTGCAGGCGGCGCAGATGCAAGCGGCGGACGGTGCCACCCTCGACCTGCTGCTGCTCGCGAACGGTCTCGTGAGCGAAGAAGATCTTTGTAAGGCGATCAGCTTGCAGTCGGGGCTGGCCACGGCGCGAGTGGATCCGAAGGCGATGGATGCGCGCGCGATCCGCACCCTGCCGGCGCATTTAGAAAAGCGGCATCGGGTAGTGCCGATCGGCGTTGCATCGGGACGCCTGCTAGTGGCGAGTACCACCGTCCCCACCGAGGAAGCTTACGACGAGATTACAAGAGTTTCCGAACTGCCGGTCGATTTCCAGCTTGTGACGCAGAGCAATTATGCAAGTTTGCGGGAACTACTTTGAAGAGGGCGTTTGCGCTTGCGCGGGATCGAACAGATCGATTGGAGAGAAGTCTACGATCTTCCATTTCTTCTTTTCACGCGCCATGCGCAAGTGAATTTCGGCGGCGCGATGCGTGCTGTGATTGCTTCCGTTGCTCGCAAGCGTTATCGCCCAGCGGACGGTCGCCTGCGAATCCTGCTGATCGAGCACATCCACTTCATTGACGATCGAAAAAGCCGCCGTAAGACCGGTGAAATAGTCGCGCAACTTATCGTACTTGGCGAATGATTTTGAGAACGGCTCCATGGCGGAAGAGGGATCGTTTGCGGTAAGGGCATTCGCTACCGTGCCGAGCGTCGCACGAATATCGGCGTTATCGGCGGCCTGGAGAGCGAAAGTAGCGAAAGCCGCAAGCACTACGAGGCGCGCGTTACGTGCGATAACTGCCATTAATTTGAATGTAGCCTTCGGTTAGATCGCAGGTAAAGAAGCGGGCTTCGCCGGAGCCGTTTCCTTGGAGGACGACGCGGATGCGCACTTCGGATTCATTTAATTTCCGTTTGAGTTCGTCTTCGTT
This sequence comes from Terriglobia bacterium, assembly GCA_963767485.1. GTDB lineage: Bacteria > Acidobacteriota > Terriglobia > Bryobacterales > Bryobacteraceae > Bog-105. The sequence continues at coordinate 466,771 of CAVYDZ010000012.1, forward strand.
GTAATTCGCGGCCAAGCCGTTCTTGCAAACCAGCACGCGCTGGAGATAGATATCGACCTTACCGGGATCGAAGCTGACCCCAGAATATCCGGCAGCCGAGAGGATGCGTCCCCAGTTTGGATCGCTCCCGGCGATGGCCGTTTTGACCAGCGGAGAATTCGAGATGGCGCGGGCTACACAGCGGGCTTGCTCCGTGGTGCGAAAGCCTAGGGCGCGCACGATTACGAGTTTGCGGCAGCCTTCCCCATCAGCCGCAATTTGCTCGGCGAGCGTCTCCATCACCCAGGTAATCACCTCCGCCAGAGCTTGTCGCTCTTTGCGCTCGGGTTTGACTTTGGAAGCGCCGTTGGCAAGCAGGGCCACCATGTCGTTGGTCGAAGTATCGCCGTCGACCGAGAGTGAGTTATAAGAGCGTTCATTCGCGGCAAGCAGAAGTTCGCGCAGCTCGCGCGCTCCAACGGCAGCGTCCGTCATGACAAAGCCCAGCGTAGTCGCCATATTTGGATGGATCATGCCTGCGCCCTTTGGTCATGCCCGCCACACGCACTGTGCCGCCGCGGAGTTGCAGTTCTTCGGAAGCTAGTTTGGTACGCGTATCGGTGGTAAGAATGGCGCGAGCAACGGCTTCGAAATTATCGGGCGAAAGGCGAGTTTTAAGCTCCGGAAGCGGTTCGATGAGCAGCTTGGGGTCGAGTTCGACACCAATGACCCCGGTGGAGGCGGGCAGGATACGCTGCAGTTTGGCGCGCAGCGTTTTGGCTACCGCTTTACACGAGGCGAGCGCTACTTTGTCGCCGGTACGCGTAGCGCAATTGGCGTTGCCGGCGTTTACCAGGATGGCGGAAGCAGTGCCTTTGCTGGCCTTAAGGTTCTTTTTGGCGAGCCGCACTGGCGCTGCTTGCACGACGTTTTGCGTAAAGACCGCGGCGGCTTGCGCGGGCGAATCCGAAACGATGAGCGCAAGATCGTCACGCTCCTGTTTGCGAATGCCCGCGTAGATCGAGGCATAACGATAGCCGAGGGGGAGATGCATTCAACTTCCTCCGAGGATTGGATCACTGGCCGGCTGATAACCATTCAAGAACGCTTCCGCACTCATGCGGCTCTTTCCGGCAAGCTGAACTTCTAATAGTTCCAGAGAAGTGGCTTTTCCGCAACCGGCGAAAAGTCGGCGCTGGTCAATGAGTAAGCGGCCAGGTAGTAAGCCGGTGTATTCGGCGGGGCGCGCGCGTGTAACAGAAAGTTGATTGCCGCGAAAAGTGGTGTAGGCACCGGGCCACGGAGTGAAACCGCGCAGCCGGTTGTAAATCACGCCGGCAGGTCGCGCCCAATCGATCTGGCCGTCTTCTTTTTTCAAGATGGGGGCAAGCGTGGCCGCAGCGTCGTCCTGTTTCCGGGGACGGGCTGTGCCGGTTTCGATCTGATGAATCGCTTCGATCAGGAGGGTGGCGCCCAACGGAGCAAGCCGTCCGCTCAACTCGGGCGCGGTTTCAGCGGGATGAATGGCGAGGGAAGCGGAACACAGCATGTCGCCGGTATCGAGCCCGGCGTCGATCTGCATGATAGTGACACCCGTCTCGCGTTCACCGTTGGCGACGGCCCACTGGATGGGAGCGGCGCCGCGGTACTTGGGCAAGAGCGAGGCATGCACGTTCAGGATTCCGTATTTCGGCAGGTCGATGATGGTTTGCGGAATGATCTGCCCGTAACCGACCACTACCATGAGATCGGCTTCGAAGCCGGCGAGCAACTCCGGATTCGCTGCGCGGCGGATGCGTTCCGGCTGATGAACCGCTATCCCTAACGCTTTGGCCGCAGCTTTGACAGCTGATTCGGCAAGCTTGTTACCGCGGCCTTTGGGCCGATCGGGTTGCGTAAATACGGCCAGGACTTCGTGATGCTCCGCCAGTTTCTTCAATGACGGGACAGCAAACTCTGGGGTACCTAAAAAAACAACGCGCATGGGGAGGAACCGCCTAATCCCATTCGCCAGATTTTTGCAGCTTTTTGATTTTGCGGCGGATGATATCGCGTTTGAGGGCACTCAAGTGGTTGAGGAAAAGAATGCCGTTCAGGTGATCGATTTCATGCTCGAGGGCTCGCGCTACCAACTCTTCGCCATCCAGTTCTATTGTTTCGCCTTTGACGTTCCGGGCCCGGACCTTTACTTTGCTGGCGCGGGTAACAGGTTCGCGGAAGCCGGGAATACTCAGGCATCCTTCTTCGCCGGTCTGCTTGCCTTCGCGAAACGTGATCTCGGGATTGATAATGACGATTTTCTTCGTCTCGTCTTCGCCGACACTCGTATCGATGACCGATATGCGCTGCTTGACGCCGATTTGTGGCGCGGCCAGGCCGACGCCCTTCGCTGCGTACATGGTTTCCCACATATCATCGATCGTCTGGCGCAGATCGGGTGTGTCGAATTGGGTGACGGGGTCGGCCGGCTGCTCGAGGATCGGTTCGCCGTACTTTAAAATTGTTCTAACCATCTAAAATCTTTTTACCTGCTCGAGATAGCCCGAGAAATTGCGCCGGGTTTCACCGAGCGAATCGCCGCCGAACTTTTCAAGGAAGGCAGAGGCAAGCGTGATTGCAATCATGGCTTCGCCAATTACTCCAGCGGCCGGCACGACGGCGACGTCACTGCGCTCGTATGCGGCGAGCGCTGGTTCGCGCGAGGGCAGATCTACAGATTCAAGCGGGCGGCGGAGCGTTGAAATCGGTTTGAGAAAGCCGCGCACAAGGACGTCCTGACCGTTGGTGATGCCGCCTTCGATGCCTCCGGCGCGATTCGATCCGCGTTTGAATTCGCTTGCCTCCTTGTCGTAGTGGATTGTGTCCTGAACGGCCGAGCCATAGGACATAGCACCTTCTTCGGCGAAGCCGATTTCCACGCCTTTAACCGCCTGAATGGATACGATGGCCTGGGCAAGGCGGCCATCGAGACGTGTGTCCCAAGCGATATGCGAGCCCAGTCCGGGGGGTAACCCGTGAGCCACCACTTCAAAGATGCCGCCAATGGTATCTCCGGTGCGGTAAGCGTGGTTAACCGCTTCTTTCATAAGCAGCTCTGTTTCGGCATCGACGCAGCCGAGTAGGACTTCGCTACGTTCGCTGAGGGAGACGATCTCCTGCCAGGCGGCGGGGCGGTTGAGCCGGACCGGGCCGACGCCAATCACGTGGCTTAGCACTTCAATACCGAACTCGCGGAGAAAGGTTTTGGCGAGGGCGCCTACGGCCACACGGGCGGTGGTCTCGCGGGCACTGGCGCGTTCTAATATGTAGCGGGCGTCGTCGAAATTATATTTAATGGCTCCCGCGAGATCGGCGTGTCCGGGACGGGGGCGGTAGACGGGTTTCGCTTTGCTTTCGTCGGCATCGACGGCTTCGACGGGTAAAGTGCCGGTCCAGTTCTTCCAGTCTTTGTTCTCAATCAGGATGGCGATAGGGGAACCAATAGTCTGCGAGTGGCGGACGCCGGAGACGAGACGCGCCTGATCGGTCTCGATCTTCATGCGGCCGCCGCGGCCAAAGCCCTGCTGGCGCCGCCAAAGTTGGCGATTGATGTAATCAAGGCAGACGGGTATGCCTGCGGGAAGGCCAGTTAGCGTGGCTACGAGGAACTCCCCATGGGACTCGCCAGCCGTTTCGAAACGAAGCATCGGAATTTTTCATGGTAGCGGACGGGGCGCTCTCAAATGGCAGGAGCAAGCGTTCCGCGTGGCATAATTTGAGGCAGGCAGGCGATCTTTGCACCATTGGGCAGACTCGGGCCAGAGCCGGGTGAGAACGGTAATCGAGGCTGCATCCCGGCGCCGGAACCTTGTCCTGGCGGTGGAGCATTCGGCAGTGGCGTTAGCCGCCGTTTTTGCTGGCATCGTGCTGCTTTTGCTACTTGGAACGCAGATCTTGCAGTGGCCTTGGCTGGCATTGCTCGCGGCACTTGGCCTAATCCTATCGATTCTCCGGGTTCGGCGGCAGCTCGTTGGCGGTTATGCGGTGGCTCAAATGGTGGATCGCCGTCTGCAATTGAGCGATTCGCTGTCGACTGCCTGGTATCTGCTCGGTGATCTAAACACAAGATCTGCCCCCCTGGCTGCCGGCCAAATTGCGCGAGCCGAGGAAGCGGCGGGCGGGGTTGACCCGTCGGCAGTGTTTCCGTTCGTCTGGCAGCGTGCTTGGGGATTGACGGGTGCGCTGGCAATGGTGGCTCTTGGACTGTTTGCCGTGCGGTATCTGGTGACGAGCAGCCTGGATTTGCGGCAGGCTCTTATTCCACTGCATATGCCTTCCTGGGCCGAAGTGGTGGAGCGGTTCGCCGAGCCGCGGACGAGATTTGAAGCGAAACGATTGCCGGAACAAGCGCTGGCCGAAAAGCGAATTTCAAACTGCTCCACCTAAAGACGGCGCGCAGCATTCAAGTAAGGAATCGCCGGACGCGACGCGCAGTGCTCTGCCCGGCGATAAACAGCAGCAAACTCCAGCAACTCCTCTCCAAGCGAATAAACCGGATGGCAAGAACGGCCGGGCAGGGGCGAATCCAGGGAAGCCGCAGAGTGACGGGAATCAAGAGGCGGCAAACCGCCAACCTCAGCAATCGCCTTTGAACGCGCAATCGAAGGATGGCAATCAAAAGAATGGGGCCAGTGAAAAGCCATCGCCCGGCTTAATGGATCGGATGAAGGACGCGTTATCGGGCCTTATGGCGAAACTGCATCCGCCGCAGCAGAGTACCCACGATGCGGCGCAAAATCGATCCGAGCAGGGGGCGAAACCGGGCCAGGAATCGCCAGAGAATGCTCTCCAGAATCAGCAAGATGCAATAAGCAAACCGGGTAGCAAGGATCAGAGCCGCACACAAGCCGCGCAAGGGCAGCCGGCCGCGCAGGCGGCGGAGAAATCGCCATCCAACCAGAGTCAGGCATCGGATCAGAGAACAGACCGCAAGGGTTCGGATGCGCACTCGGGCATTGGACGGCAAAATGGGGAAAAATCGCTGAGACAGGCAGAGGAGCTCAAGGCGATGGGGAAGCTTGAGGAGATCATCGGCAAGCGTTCGGCGGCGCTCACCGGCGACATGACGGTCGAGACGCACTCGAATCATCAACAGTTACGGACTCAGTACTCGGGCCAGGTCGGGCACCACGCGGATTTAGGCGGGGAAATCGATCGGAGTGAAATACCGATTGCGCTGCGGCAATATGTGCGCAACTATATGGACCAAGTGCGGAAGCAGGCGAACGGGCAGCAATAGTCGGTCGCAGGCAGAAAGCTAAATAGGACTAAAATTCAGTCATGGATGGACAGCTTGTTGGCACGGTCACACACGGCGACTTCAAAGCCGAGGTCTACAGTACGAACTTGCCGGGCGAATTTCACGTCGTGTATCAGGATCCGGCCGGCCACACGTTGGAGGAAGCACCCCTGACGGGCATCAGCAGCTATCACCAGCGTGCGAGCGAGATCTCCAGCCGGCTGCAAGAATTGGCGGTTGGGGCTCCGGCGCAGGATACCCCGTATCAAGGAGACGCAGGGGAGTACTGAGAGCTGGGGTAGGGCTTGTGAGCAGGCACGAAAATGATCGAGAACCGGACGTTATGGGACCGCGGCATCGGCTGGATCGATGGGCACTTGGTGGCGTCCGCTTCACTCACAAAATGCTGGTTTTGGACGTTTGACGAGCGGCTCAACGGAGTCGCCGGCGAGCTTGGGGTCCGCTTCAGCGGACTTCATTAACACTGCTCTTATGGCCGACCTGACTTCATCCACGGCTCCCCTGCGCCTGTATGGCGCTCCCGGATCGTCCGCCGCTTATAGCATTCGCGACTTCCTGCAACGGAGCGACGTTCCGTTTGAATATTTCGAGCTGCGAAGGGATGAACAGGCAGAAGACCTTGGTTTTATCGGACTCGGCGATTCCCGTTTGCCAGTTTGCCTGTTTCCGGACGGTACGCGGATGGAGAATCCAACGGTGCGGCGGATCACGGAAAAGCTCGGCTGGTTTCGCGATCCGTCGCGCTCGGAATACGATTTGGCGATTTATGGCGGAGGTCCGGCAGGACTGAGCGCGGCGGTTTACGGTGCATCGGAAGGACTCAAAACCATTCTGATCGAACGTTCCGCGATCGGCGGCCAAGCGGGCAGCAGTTCAAGAATCGAGAATTACCTGGGCTTTCCCGACGGAATCAGCGGAGCGGATCTGGCCGAGCGGGCGCGGGAACAGGCGTGCAAATTCGGGGCCGAGATTCTTATCGCGCGGGAGGCCTTTCGGGGCGAGTTCCAGCTCGACAGGCGAGTCGGTTTTCTGACCGACGGCACCAAAATTGTGGCGCGGACCGCAATCTGTTCTACCGGCGTGGCGTATCGCCGCCTCAATTTACCGAACGAACAGCAATTTCTAGGAGCAGGACTTTATTACGGTGCAGGCTCGAGCGAAGCTTCGCTGTGTGGCGATGAGCACGTCTTGGTAGTAGGCGGCGGCAACTCAGCGGGACAAGCGGCTATGCACTTCTCGCGCTTTGCCAGGAAGGTGAGCATCATCATTCGCGGCGATTGCCTGCAGCGAACTCTTTCAACATATCTGGTGGATCGCGTGGAGCATACGAAGAACATCGAAATCATCCGGCAAACCGAGGTGAGCGCTTTAGAAGGCGACCGAATGCTCTCAGCAGTAACACTGCGCAATGTAATTTCGGGAGTAGAACAGAACGTGAGGACGCGATCGCTCTTCCTTTGTATCGGCGGTCAGCCGCACACGGATTGGGCGATTGAGGCGGGACTGATCCGCGATGAAGGCGGTTACCTGGTAACCGGGCCGGATCTACTCAAGTTTTGCGAGCTGTCGACGATCTGGCCGCTCCAGCGCGATCCTTTTTACCTGGAATGTAATCAGCCAGGTATGTTCGCGGCGGGGGATGTACGGCACGGTTCAGTGAAGCGCTGCGCATCGGCCGTTGGGGAGGGCGCAATGGCGGTCACGTTCGCGCACAAATACCTGTCACAGGCCTGACAGCGCCGCAGTCCAATACTCGAGTTCTTCATGCCTGCCTGCAGCCATATCGATCAAATCCGTCCTGTTAAGCCAAATACAAAAGGCTGCGAGGAGTGTCTGAAAACCGGCGATAGCTGGGTTCATCTGCGGATGTGCCTCGAGTGCGGACACGTGGGTTGTTGCGATTCCTCCAGAAATAAGCACGCGACGAAACACTTTCACCATACGGAGCATCCGTTGATCCAGTCGATTGAACCAGGTGAGGACTGGATTTGGTGTTATGTAGACCAGGTGACGATGGAGCCGAGTTAATCGGCCCGATTTCGCAAGACGGCTCCGTAAAATCCGTCGCCTTCATCGCGGCCCGGCAAACGCCAGAGTTCTCGTTCAAGTGAGAGATGGCGGTTTTCGGCAAGCAGGGCGCGCACGACCGCTTCGTTTTCCTCTGGTTCGAGTGAGCAGGTGGCGTACAGGAGGCGTCCATCGGGCGCGAGCAGCCGGACGGCTTGCCTCAAAATCGCGATTTGTTTCTGGTGGAAGCGGGCGAAGTCCGGTTCTGTAACCCGCCATTTAATTTCGGGATTACGTCCGATGGTACCGGTTCCGGAGCAGGGGGCATCGACAAAAATCTTCGAAAAACAACAAGAGAACGGCAGCGGTTCAGCGGCGTCGAGCACCACTTTGGGGCAGATCGGAGGCATTTCGCGGAGGCGTGTTTCGCTGCTGTCACAGGCGATCGCCAGAGACAAATCTGTTTCGAGCGCTTGCGCGGTTTTGTTGCCGGGTGCGGCGCAGAGATCGAGGTAGGTATCGGAGGGAGTGAGCTCAAGAAGAGGAAGAATCGCCTGAGAGCCGGCATCCTGCAGCCGCCAGCCGGCTGGAGCGGGAGAGCGTAGGCGGTAGGCTCCGGGAACGGATGAGGGTTCAGCGTCCAGTTCACCGGGCATCGGCGCACCTTGAGGAATACGAACGTATTGTTCGGGTTCGGCCAGTGCCGCCCGCGCAATTCGCTCAGCTTGTTCATTACCGAAATGATGGCGCCAGCGTTCGGAAAGCCAAGGAGGCAGACTAAGTTCGGTGGGGGCGTCCGGCCATGCGACGGGTGCGCGGTTCGCCTTGCGGAGGACGGCGTTCGTGAGTCCAGCCGCGGCTCGCCTGCGGTGTTTGATGTACTCGACCGCTTCATGCACGGCGGCATGGGCGGGAATGCGTTCCAGATAGCGCAACTGGTAAATGGAGGCGCGCAGGACCACCTTCACTATCTCATCGAGCGAGGCTGCTTCGCGGCCGGAATAGGTTTGTATCAGAAAGTCGAGCTGGCCCTGGAAGCGCAGGGTTCCGAACGCGATTTGAGCGGCGAGACTTGCATCTCTCGAGGAAAGAGGAGCTGTGCGGCTGCGCAAAAAATCGGACGCGTACGCGCCCTCGGCCACGGCCTCAAGCGTTTCGAACGCTGCCAATCTGCCGGGCGAGATTCTATGTGTCAAATTACGCGTTCGGTGCATCCAAAGAGAAGACTAACTGGTGTGCAAGCAACACATTGAGGCGATTTTTAGCTTTCTTTGTTTGCGAGCGCTATGTTAGCATGCTAATAGCCTCTCGGGGTGCTCAAACCCTAGCGAGGTTCGCCTCGTTAACTTTCCCTCGGAGCATACAAAACTTACATACATGAGCTTTACCGTATTTCTCGGAAATCTCCCAGTCTGGGTGACGGCCGACGATATCAAGTCGTGGCTCTCCTCAGAAAACCTGGTCGCAGACGCGGTCAAGGTCATACGCAACCCGGAAACACAAGAATCGAAGGGTTTCGCGTTTATCGAATCTCCTAATCAGGAAGAGATGAACGCCATTATCCGCCGATTCGATCGCGCTCCCCTAGAAGATCGTTTACTCCGCGCTAACCCTGCGCAGCCCCCGAAATCGGGCAAGCCGGTAGGTAAAGGCGTGGCCGCTGCGGACCGCTCCAAACGTCCCCCAGCCGGAACCACTGGCGCCTTGCAGAATCGCAAGAGCGCTAACGGACGGCGCACGACAGGTTCTCCTGCCCGTAACAGTGCATTCGCTGAGGAACTCGCTAAGGCCTTGTAGGGCTTTGGGCGAAGTTCCTCTCCTCCCTCCTTCCACACCCATAAATTTCAGTGCGCCGCCCGATGCTATAATCCCTCGAAACATTAATAGAGGATAATAAAAGAGGCGGGGAAGGTCCTGATTCCTGGTCTGGCGCAGTTGATCCCTCCTTTGTTCGTCAGCTTTGGCGGAAATTTCAAGACGTGAAACCTTCGAATTGGGAACTTGTAACCCGAGGCCTTTTCATCGCTCTGATCGGAGCGCTGGCAGGGTTTACGCACCCATTTCGCTTGTCACCCCCTGCGGCCGCAGTTTGCGGCATCTTGGTGGCCGCTTGCGCCGCCTGGATAGAAATCCGGATGCGGCAGCTCAATGTAAACGCTCTGATCGGCGGTTCGTGCGGGATGTTGATCGGCACAGGTATTGGGTTGATGTTTGCGTTTGTGCTGAACCAGTCTGCGATGCTGCAAGGTCCCACCACCCAATTCCTGCGGCTCGCGCTCCCTTTGCTCGGCGCTTACATCGGAGTCCGCGTGGGAGCGGCCAAATCGGACCTGATCCACCCGAAGCTGGTCGGTTTGGCTTCCGATCGCAAGCCGGGGAACAGTTCAGCCAAAGTGCTCGACACCAGCGTTCTGATCGACGGGCGGATTGCCGATATAGCCGAATCCGGCTTCCTGGACGGCCGCCTGATCGTGCCCGAGTTCGTTTTGCATGAACTCCAGATGGTGGCCGACTCGGCGGATTCCTCGAAACGAAATCGGGGGCGTCGCGGGCTGGACGTCGTTCACCGGCTGCAATCTATGGCTTCGTTGAAACTGGAAGTGTCCAACCAAGACTACCCCGCTATCCGCGAAGTCGATCTCAAGCTGATCGAATTCGGTAAACAGCACAGCGCTAAGATCGTCACGAACGACTTCAACCTGAACAAGTTGGCCCAGGTGCAAGGCGTAAAAGTGCTGAACATCAATGAACTGGCGAACTCGTTGAAACCGATCGTACTGCCTGGCGAAACCATGCGGGTGTTCATTTCAAAAGAAGGCAAGGAATACAACCAGGGCGTGGCCTATCTCGATGACGGCACGATGGTAGTGGTCGACAACGCCCGGCGGCTTATTTCAAAGACGATCGACATCACGGTAACCAGCGTCTTGCAGACAACCGCGGGAAAGATGATTTTCGGGCGGTTTGATGAGCGTCACGGTGAGTCACGGATTCAGGCCGCTTCGGCGGGCACCGGCACTGGCTGAAACGGAAGGCGCGTTCGGGGTCAGATTCCGTCCACGCTAGTAAGTTCAAATTCTTCGTTATGCAGGCTTTGCTGGATACAGGCTTGCGCCGAGCGTCCCTCGGCGTATGTCACCGGGGAGCACAATTCAATCCGTTCAATCACGGGCAATCATGGCTGCGGACAGGGTCCGTCTGAGAGCCGATCGGCATGCCGAATGGATTGGCGCATAATTCCCGATCAACGCTCAGAGTATCCTATCGGTTGCGTTTAAGGATCATTACTCGGGGTGAGCCAGTCTCCAGCGTTCCGTCAAATCGTGGCACGCGCTGCGCCAGTTCGGGAAATGAAAATCGAAACCCGCTTCGAGCAGCCGGCCGGGAACCACACGGCGGCTCTTAAGTATCAGCTCGGTTTCGGTGCGGAGGAGAAAAGCGCCGATCGGCAGAAGCCACTCGGGGGCCGGAAGGCCAATGTAACTGGTACACCAGGATCGCCGCAGGAGATTCATGAACTTCCGATTGGGAACGGGAGACGGAGAAGTAACATTCACTACGCCGGAAAGCTCAGGAGAATCGATTAAGAATTCTACGGCACGAATGAAGTCGACGTCGTGAATCCAGGAGACGTATTGCGTCCCGGGACCGGTGGCGCCGCCTAATCCCCAGCGCACCAGGTTAAGGAGGAGATCGAAAGCTCCGCCGGAATCGGGACTCATGATGATCGAGCTGCGCAAGGCCACCCGCCGCGTATGTGGTGTGTCAGCAGCAAACAGTGCCCGCTCCCAAGCTTGCGCGACTTCGATACTGAAACGCCAGCGGGCGGGAGCGTCCGGTTCGTGCCCACCGATTTCGCCATCGACTTCGTCCATGGGCGCCTCCACGCTGTGGCGGTAGATGGTGGCTGTGCTCGCGTTGAGCCACAACGCAGGGGGTTGGGCGGATTGCGCGATCGCCTGACCGATAAGGCCCGTGGTGATGGTGCGCGAAGTGAGAATTTGGCGCCGGTTGGCTGTGTTGTAGCGGCAATTCACGCTGCGGCCGGCCAGGTTGATTACAACAGAAGCCCCGTCGATGGCGCGGCTCCAATCGCCGAGGCTGTGGCCACTCCAGTGAATGGTTTTCCATTCGAAGCGCTGGGGATTGCGAGAGAGCACGACCACATCGTGACCAAGCTCGTAAAAATGCCGGGCCAGAATCCGGCCGATTTGCCCCGATCCTCCAGGGATGACAATGCGCAGGGGCCTAAAAGACATGGCGGGACAATCTTCGCTGCGATTGTCCCACGACGCCGGATTGAGAAGCAGGAAGGGCTAATGGGCGCTGAAGCTCCATCCGAGAGAAGCGCCGTATTCAGGAACCCAATTGCTGCCGAATTGATAAAGGTTGTTTACCCAGTGCGCATCGACTTGCGGCCGAACGAAAATGTGAGGCGTGACATAAATGCGCAGCCCGGCTTCCATATGAAACTGGAAATGATTCGAACTTTCGATGTACTGATTATTCGACTGGCAGCCAGCGAACTGGTCGCAATAAGCGCTCGTATAGTAGAACTTCATATTCATACCGCCAAGGCCCGCTTGAAACTCCGGAACGATGCGTTTGAACCGGCTAAATGTGGGAGCGTAGATTCCGTTGAAATCGTAAAAGGTGGGCCGGTAATTCAAACCCGCATACCCGCTTTGCGAAAAACGAAAATCGGTTTCGCCACCTACTCCGAAATGAGGAGTAATCATGATGTCAGCGCCCACTTTGCCGAATGTTCCGGTAAGTTTTGGGGTGTGTACAGAGTGCCGTCGCCGAACGTATCGATCTGCTGGTTGCTGGACGGAGCACTCGCCGTGCCCACGCCGAAAAAAACGTCGGGCCCTTCCTGCGCTTGCGCGAATTGTGAACCGGCCGCAAAAGTAAGAGCCATGATAGAGAAGCAGCGAAGTAACTTCAAGATATTTTTCCTTACTTTAAAGCTGACGTGTAATCCCGCAGAATCGGTTACAACAATGGCATGTCGAATGCGTACCTGAAATGTGTTAGCAGGTACCTTTTAGCAGACCAAGTCGTCGCGAATCACAGAAGTATCGCCCAACCTGCCAAGCATTGCAACCGCAATATTCTCAGGCTGGAAAAATTCGGCGGCAATCGCCTGCACCTGATCGCGGGTGACTGATTCAATCTTCTCGAGCATTTCATCCATCGAGAGAAATTCGTGGAAGTAGAGTTCCTGGCGAGCGAGATTAGACATCCGGCTCGAGGTAGATTCGAGGCTCAGCATCAATGAACCTTTCAGATGATCCTTAGCGCGGCGAAGTTCCTCATCCCCGATCAGCTCTTCTTTAAGTTCGCGGAACTCATGAATGACGGAATCAACTACCTGCTTGGCCGTTTCCACCCCGGTACCCGCGTAGATGGTAAAACATCCCGTGTCGCTGAAGAGGTTCAGCTCAGAATAGACCGCGTAAGCGAGACCTTGCTTCTCACGAATATTTTGGAACAGGCGTGAACTCATGCCGCCGCCCAGCACCGTATTCAACACGTAAAGAGGAAATCGAGCCGCATGGGCCAGAGGATAAGCAGGTACGCCCATTGCAATGTGCACCTGCTCCAAGGAATCCTTCTTCTTGAGGATGATGGGGGCGTGCGGCCGCGGAACAGAACCGGCTGCCGGACGTTCGCGTTCGGGCAGCGAGGAAAACTTGTCCGCCACCAATCGCATAATTTCATGATGCTTCAGATTGCCGGCCGCGGTGATGAGGATGTTACTCGGCGAATAAACTCTGTTATAGAAATCCGAGACCATACTCTGCTCGAATTTTTTTACTGTCTCTTTGGTGCCGAGGATCGGCTTACCTAACCCGTGTCCCTTCCAGAAGTTGCTAAGGAACGTTTCGTGCAGCACAAACTCGGGCTGATCCGCCTCCATTTTTATTTCTTCGAGAATAACTCCCTTTTCCTTTTCAATGTCATCCTGGCGAAACAAGGGATTCAGCACTAAGTCAGATAGCACGTCAAAAGCAAACGGCAGATGCTCATCAAGTACCTTCGTGTTGAAACTAACAAGCTCTTTGCTAGTGAACGCGTCGAGGCCGCCACCGACTGAATCGACGGACCGTGCAATATCTTCGGCCGAACGGTTGGTAGTGCCCTTGAACAACATGTGTTCGATGAAATGGGAAAGTCCGTTTTCCGCTCCGCGCTCGATCCTGGATCCACTGCCAATCCAAACTCCAAGCGAGACCGATCGAACGTGGCGCATAACCTCGGTAACGATGCGGATCCCATTCGGGAGACCAGCCCGCTCGATTTCGCGGACATGGGGAGAAACAGAAAGCATAACGACAGCCTTTCAAGAACCTTGGAAGATACACTAAAACTGAGTGCTGCAACAACTTAAGGGCGAGGCGCTGGTCGGAATGGACCTGGCCGATCTTCAGATGCTACTTGGGCCAGATCAACCCAGCTTTAGAGCCCGGCAACTATTTGACGCAATCTATCGAAAACGTGTGGATAATTTGTCGGATATAACGAATTTACCACAACCCATTCGGCATCAATTAGTTGCAAATATGGGACTGGGTTTACCCCGGGCCGAGCACCGCTACGATTCTCGCGACGGCACGCGACGGTATCTGCTCACGCTGGGTGATAACCGGACGGTGGAAGCGGTACTCATGCCCGAGGAATCTCGGGATACCGTCTGCATCTCGAGCCAGGTTGGCTGTCCAGTAGACTGCCGGTTCTGCCTGACGGCTCTGATGGGACTGGAACGCAACCTTACGGCCGGCGAAATTGTCGGGCAGGTTCTATATGTCGCCCGCGAGAATGCGCTAGCGCCGCAGAGCAGCCGGTTGAATGTCGTCATGATGGGGATGGGGGAACCGCTGCTGAATCTGGCGAACGTTTTGAAAGCAACACGCTTATTGACCGATAGAGCCGGGATCGGGATCTCGGAAAAGCGGATTACCCTTTCGACATCGGGCATTATTCCGGCAATTGGGGAACTGGGCAGAGCAGAAGTACGCCCGAAACTCGCAATTTCTTTGAATGCGTCGACAGAAGAGCAGCGTCGGGAACTGATGCCGATCACGAAGAAGTATCATTTGCGGGATCTGGTGGAAGCGTGTAGAAATTATCCACTGCGGACGTGGGAGAAATTGACCTTCGAATACGTACTGCTCAAAGACGTAAACGATTCGGATGCGGATGCGCGGCGCGTGGTGCGTTTACTCGCCCGATTAAATTGTAAAGTGAATCTGATCGCGCTGAATCCGGGTCCGGGCATTCCGTTTGCAACCCCCGGCGAAGAGCGGGTCGCGAGTTTCCAAACGATAGTGCGGAAAGCGATCCCCTGCTTTGTAAGGAAGCCCAGAGGCCGCGATATTTACGCGGCCTGCGGACAGTTGAAACGGGTCGCGAGCGATCTCGTGACCGTGGCCTAGGCTTATTTGCTTGTCTCCGAAGCGGCCGGGCGGGGGTGCGGAGTGGTACTGCCTTCGGTCATGCCAAGAACCCATTTGATCGCTTCGAAATACATCTTTTGAATGTCGGGATCGTCCCATGCCTCCTTGGTGTGCCCCAAGGTGGAATAGAAAACACGACCTTTGCCATACATTTTCGACCACGCCACCGCAAAATCGTGATCCTGCCGGTGAATACGCGGATTATTGCTGTAGTCGAGCTTTGTCGGATCCAGACTGAGTAGCACGTTCACTTTGTCGCGCGACCAAGCCTTCGGTTGATAAATCTCGTCGCGCTTGGTGAACGCGTGCGGGAAGTGCCGCACGGCTGGAAAATCCGGTTGTTCGTTGATAATCGGTGCTTCAAAAGTGAACCAGGGATGCTGATCGAACCAGCCGCCAATCATTTCGCCGTATTCCGGCCATTTGTAATTCGTGTCGAGCGCGGCGTGAATACCGACGAAGCCTTTACCATCCTCCTTGATAAACGACATCATGTCAGTCTTCTGATCGTCCCGCATGTCTAGCTCACCCGTTGTACTGGCAAAGACTAATGCATCGAAATCGTTCAGGTTCTTGGCGTTGCGTCCCAAGTCTTTTTTTGTGAGCAGCTCGGTATCGGTTCGCAGCGTGGTGTCCCATAATTTTGTGTCGTGTCCCATGCGCCAGATATTGGCCATTGCGTCGGGCACCGAATCGTGTTCGAAGCCTTTGGTCTCGGAGATCACCAACACGCGCTTCATCGTTCGAGGTGGCGTCTTTGGCGCCGCGGTCTGCGCATGCAAATGGCTTAAGGCGCCGAGCGTACCAATTCCGGCAAGCACAAAGGCCAAAAGCGGCAGCGAACGACTCAATTTCATTTCATTCTTCCCTTCTATAAAACGGCGGTATTTCGGCAAGATCATAGGAAACGGTATCACAGCAACGCTTGAACCGTCGTATCATCACTGTGACGCGCCTTGAAACATGCTTCACGCGATTCTGCATTTTTTGTTTCATCTCGGTTACTTCGGCCCGTTCGTAATGGGTGTCTTCGATTCGTCGTTTCTATTTCTCCCGTTCGGCAACGATTTGCTGGTGGTGGCGCTCACCGCCCGCCATCATGATGCGTACTTGTACTATGTGGTCTCGGCGGTGTGCGGCTCTACGCTGGGCGTTTTCTTTCTGGATCTAGTGGCCAGAAAACTTGGCGAAGAAGGGGTTACAAAAGTCGCCGGGAAGCAGCGTTTCCTATATCTCCAGCGCAAAATCGGCCAGCGCGGCGCAGCAGCGCTGATAATAGGATGCCTGGCGCCCCCGCCTTTTCCGTTCACGATGGTAGTGGCGGTGAACAGCGCGCTAGGATATCCGCGGAGAAAGATGCTGCTTATCGTGGCGGGCAGCCGGGCAGTCCGGTTTCTGATCCTGGGTGCACTGGCAATACGTTTTGGGCGGTGGATTATTCACATCGCGAATTCTACGGGTTTCAGAACATTCATGTACATCTTCACGGCCGTTTGCGTGGCCGGCAGCATCTGGTCAATCGCAACCTGGGTTCGCAAAGGACGAGGTGCTAATCGGCCGCAAGCAGCGAGCGGGCAGCCCGCCTAACATATTCGGCGGCACGCGGAGAGCAGTTTTCGATCTGGTGTAATTGGTATTTGAGTTTGGACCCGCAAAGAACCGCGAGATTGGCATTCCGCCATTTGCGCCCGCATCTGCAGCCGAATTCAAACGCGCCCAGGTGAGCCCTAAGGAGTTACTGTGTGGATCGTTCGCATCGCCCTTAAGCGGCCGTACACGTTTGTCGTTCTAGCCTTGATGCTCTTCATTTTGGCGCCGGTAGTGATTTCGCGGACGCCGACCGACATCTTCCCCAATATCGATATCCCCGTGATAAGCGTTGTCTGGCATTACAGCGGTCTGTCTGCTCGGGACATTTCAGAACGCATCGTGTATGTCACGGAGCGCGCTCTCACCACAACGGTTAATAACATTGAGCACGTGGAATCGCAATCCATGACGGGGATTGCGGTGGTGAAAATTTTCTTTCAGCCGCACGCCGATATCGCGACAGCCATCGCACAAGTCACGGCAATCTCCCAAACGCAGATACGGCAGCTTCCCGAAGGCACCACACCGCCGCTGATCATCATGTATAACGCGTCGACCGTTCCGATTCTGCAGTTAGCCATGTCGGGCCGGGGCATCAGCGAACAGCAGTTATACGATCTGGGGGCGAATTTTGTCCGCCCACAATTGGTGACCGTGCCCGGTACAGCGATTCCCAATCTTTACGGCGGCAAGCAGCGGGACGTGCAAGTGGATTTGAACACGCAGGCACTGCAGGCAAAAGGCTTGGGACCGGCAGACGTGGTGAATACGATCGGCAACCAGAATTTGATCCTACCCGGAGGGACGTCAAAGATCGGCACGCTCGAGTACAACGTGGAACTGAACGGGAGTCCGCAAACGGTTGCCGAACTAAATAACCTCCCTATCAAATCCGTGAACGGAGCAACCATCTACGTACGAGACGTAGCACACGTACGCGACGGCTACCCTCCGCAAACTAACGTCGTCCGCTCGGATGGAATCCGCGGCGCTCTGATGTCGGTACTGAAATCGGGCAATGAATCGACCATTGATATCGTCGCCGGCATTCGGGCCATGCTACCGACGGTACTGGCGTCGCTTCCGCCGAATTTAAAAGTGACGCCCGTAGCGGATCAGTCCATATTTGTGCGCGCCTCGATCGATGGAGTGTTGCGCGAAGCGATTATCGCGGCCTGCCTGACCGCTTTCATGATCCTGGTGTTCCTTGGGAGCTGGCGGAGTACGCTTATTATCGCCGTTTCAATCCCGCTCTCGATTCTGTGCTCGCTGTTTCTGCTGAGCGCGCTTGGGGAAACGATCAACATCATGACGCTGGGCGGTCTGGCGCTCGCAGTAGGCATTCTGGTTGACGACGCCACGGTCGAGATTGAAAATATCAACCGCAACTTCGAAATGGGGAAAGAGATCGAACAAGCGATCCTGGATGGAGCCGCGCAGATCGCCGTTCCGGCATTCGTTTCCACTATCAGCATCTGTATTGTTTTTGTGCCGATGTTTTTCCTGACCGGAGTCGCGCGCTACTTGTTTGTACCCTTGGCCGAAGCAGTTTCTTTTGCGATGCTCGCGTCTTACGTTCTATCGCGAACCATCGTACCCACGATGGCCAAGTATCTGCTCAAAGGCCATTCCCATCATGAAGCAGTAGCGCATGCCGATCGGAAGAATCCGTTTGTGCGTATGCAACTTGTGTTCGAAAACGGTTTCGAACGTTTTCGCGGCTCGTATCGGACCGTCCTTGAAAGGTGCATTCGCCATCGCGTGCTCTTCACATTCTGCTTTTTCGCCGTGTGCGCGCTCTCGGTGGTGGGATTGTACCCATGGCTGGGAGAAGATTTTTTCCCGGCAATCGATGCGGGCCAGTTTAAGCTGCACTTGCGGGCGCAAACCGGCACGCGTATCGAAGAAACAGCCAAACTCTGCGACCGCGTGGATCAGAGTATTCGAAACGTTATACCCGCGGCCGAGGTCTCGAACATTCTGGATAACATCGGCCTGCCGTACAGCGGGATCAACACTTCGTACAGCAACTCGGGCGCAATCGGTCCGGCGGATGCCGACGTGCAGGTATCGCTCAACGAGACGCACCATCCTACGCTCAATTACATTCGCGAATTGAGAGCAAAACTGCCCGCCGAATTTCCGGGCGTTACATTCTACTTTCTGCCCGCGGATATGGTATCGCAGATTTTGAACTTCGGCCTTCCGGCCCCGATTGATATACAGGTGCTCGGGCCGAATGTGGAAGGCAATCGCGCGTTCGCGGACAATTTGATGCAAGAGGTTAAGCTGATTCCCGGAGTGGTGGATTTACACATTCAGCAGCCATTCAATCAACCGGAGCTGCGTGTGAATATCGACCGGACGAAATCGCAACTGATTGGATACAGTGCCCGGGACGTCGCCGAGAACGTGCTAATAGCACTGAGCGGCAGCTTTCAAACGTCGCCCACGTTTTGGCTGAATCCGAGAAGCGGCGTCAGTTACAACATCACGACCCAGACTCCGCAATACGACATGGACACGCTGCAGGATCTGCGTAACATTCCGGTTACCGGCAACAGTGCAAGTCCGGCGCTCCTGAACAGCGTCGCATCGATTCAGAGAGGGCAGGGCTTCGGAACGGTTTCGCACTACAATATTGCGCCGGTCATAGATGTATACGGCGCGGTTGATGGAACGGATCTAGGCAGTGTTTCACGTCAGGTGGACACCCTTATTGCCAAAGCGAAACATGCGCTGCCCAGAGGTTCTCGCATAGTGACGCGGGGGCAAGTTGAGACAATGCGCTCTTCGTTCCGGGGGTTGGTGGCGGGGCTCCTGTTTTCGATCATTCTGGTCTACATGCTGATCGTGATTAACTTTCAGTCGTGGCTCGACCCGTTCATCATTATTTCGGCCCTGCCTGCGGCGCTTGCGGGGATTGTATGGTTCCTTTTCCTGAGCCATACGACCGTGAGTGTTCCGGCGCTTACGGGATCCATTATGTGCGTGGGCGTGGCCACGGCGAACAGCATTCTAGTGGTTAGCTTCGCGAAAGAACAGTTGCCCGATGCAAATTCCGCGGCAGATGCGGCGCTGCTGGCAGGTTATACCCGGTTTCGTCCCGTATTGATGACTGCGCTTGCCATGATAATCGGCATGCTTCCGATGTCGTTGGGACTCGGCGAGGGAGGCGAGCAGAACGCACCGCTGGGCCGCGCGGTAATCGGAGGCCTGTCGGTAGCGACCGTGGCGACGCTCTTTTTCGTACCCGTATTCTTCAGCCTGCTGCACGACAGGCGGAAAGCTGGATAACTGAATATCAATGCGGTTTAGATCTCTACTGGGTCTGCTGCTCGTACTGGCAGTGATCGGCGGCTTAGTCGTACTGGGGATTCTGCCCAGGCTGCGCGCTCGCCAACTGCTGGGCGAACGCACGACGCGAAGTGCTGAACCGGTCGTAGCCGTCTTGCGTCCCGAGCGCAAATCGCCTGCTGAGGAAGTGGTGCTGCCCGGTAATGTTCAGGCCTTTATTGATGCTCCCATCTATGCGCGCACCAATGGATATCTACGCCGCTGGTATTTCGACATCGGCGCTCATGTAAAAAAAGATCAACTTCTGGCCGAAATTGAGAGCCCGGAAGTCGACCGGCAATTGCAGCAGGCAAAAGAAGACGTCCGCACGGCCGCCGCTAATCTAAAGCTGGCGCAGATTACGGCAGAGCGCTACACAGGCCTGTTCAAGACAGATTCCGTTGCGAAGCAGGACGTGGATAATGCGGTTCAGAGCGCTGCGGCGCAGAGCGCGACCTTCCACGCCGCCCAGGCAAACGTTCAACGACTGGAGCAGATGGTCGGTTTTGAGAAAGTGTATGCGCCCTTCAACGGAGTGATCACGGCGCGTAACACCGATATCGGCCAATTGATCGACTCGGGTTCTTCGGGAGGGCAGACGCGTGAGTTGTTCCATATCGCTGCAATCGATAAACTTCGCGTCTTTATTCAGGTTCCGCAGGTATACTCGCACGTCACTATGCCGGGCATTCATGCAGATCTCACGCTACCGGAATTGCCCGGACGGCGATTCACGGGAACTCTCGTGCGCACAGCGAGGGCGATCGATCCGACGACTCGGACCCTGATGGTTGAGGTGGATATAGTCAACTCGACTGGCTTGCTTTTTCCCGGCGCGTACACCGAAGTGCATTTCAAACTGAACTCAAAGATTCCGACGTTGATTGTTCCGTCCACTTCTTTGATTTTTCGCTCCGAAGGGCTACGCATTCCGGTAGTGGGCGCCGGAGACCGGATACGCTTGCTCCCGGTCACATTGGGAAAAGACTTCGGCACCACGGTAGAAGTGATCGCTGGACTGCCGGCTGATGCACGCGTGGTTGCAAATCCGCCCGACTCACTGGTTGATAACGAACTGGTACGAATCAGTGGAACGGGAAAAGCTGACGTCGAATGAAAAGAGTGGGGCCGTCAATCCAACTTATTTTTGAGCCAGGCTGGGATCGGCTTGCCGCGCGAGTGCGATTCGGCGATCGCCCTCTGCCTTGTCGCCTTCATTCGACAACGCAAGCCCCAAGTCAAAGTTCAGCTTCGCGGAGAGCGGATCTACCAATAGGCCTTTCTTAAACGTTTCGATCGCTTCCTGCTTTCTACCGGACGCATACAGCGTCGCGCCCAGATTTTCATAACAGGGGACCATATCGGGGTCGAGTTCGATAGCGCGCTCAAACGCAGCGATCTGCTCCGCCGGCTGACCTACCAGGGTGAGGCCGAGGTTGAATTGGACCGCAGCATCTTTCGGGAACGATTGGGCGGCGAATCGCAGGATTTCGGCGGCACGGTTGGCGTCGCCCGCCTGGCCAAGCGAGGTCGCCATAAGAATCATGGCCCGCAAAAAGTACGGATAGATATCCAAAGCCTGCTGATCCTTACCGATGGCCCCTTTGAGATCGCCCTTGTCCTGCAGGGCAGTCGCCTGCTCGAACGCCTGGTCCGCCTCCCATTTGAAATCGCGCGACAGGCGATGCAGAATCACGTACCGGTCACCAAGGTTGATGATGCCGCTGGTCGCTCCATATTGCAGAGAGGCAGCGGTGGAGGCAAGCCGCTCATCCATCGTGGAGAGTTCCATCTCACCCAAATAACCGCCGCCGGGCGCGGTAGGATCGGCAGAAAGCTCACGAGCCACTTTGCCAAACGCAGCACCTTCCTGCAGGTCTTGTTGTGCCCGTTCCGCAGTGGTTTGGTCCGCAGTTACGATCAGGCGCAGAAATTCCGCTTTCGGTACAACACGGGAGCGCATATCCGAGCCTGGCGTCTGGTTCGCACGGATTCCTTGCTCCGGATGAACACGGATCCAGTGATCGGTCATGTGAAACGAGCCCTTCTGGATCGATGGCATGTGACAGCCGATGCAATTCGCGGTGCGGTTCACCGGGCAGATCGATGCATGATCGCTTCGCGCTGTGCTGTGGCAGGAAACACAGGTCGTGATTGTCGTTTCCTCCACGCGCGGCGAATCCTGATGAGGGTCGTGACACTTCGTGCAGGTGAGTTGCTTTCCACTCTGGATAAAGCATTCAGCGCGCCGCAGTGCATTTACCTGGTTGGAAACGAGCAGATCCTGGGGTAGAGGATCCGATTGATAAGTGAATCCGGTATGGCACGCTCCGCATAATTCGAGTTGCTGGTCGGGGCTCAGGTGGGCGGGACTGATCACTCCCTGTTGCGGCGTTCCCTTCCCCACCGCGGCCAAATGCTGGAAACCCGGCCCATGGCAGCTTTCGCAACGCACACCGCCCTCATGCCCGGCGCCCAAGGTTCCCGGCTTGCCGTGACACTGAAGGCATTTCTGTTCGAAAGTCGGGCTGAGCACATTGCCAATCGCATCTTCAAAGGTGCGCGGCTTCTCCAAAGCAAATCCCGGCGAGACGACGAGTGAATGCAGGGAGGGGCTGTAGGCATAACGCGCTTCAATCAACGCGGGGCGGTCGAGGGTGAAGGTGGTGCCCAACTTATCGAGGCGGCTAAGAAAGCTGAAGCCGTGCCGAGAGCCGCCCATGACAACTTCGACCGGCAAAGTCAGGTTTTTACCGTCCGGCAGCTGAGCGGAATACTCGAATTGATTACCGCGTCGCCGCACCTGATACGCCGCGCTTCCGGGAGCACCCGATTTCGAGGCGCTGAAATCCCGAGGTAGTGCTGTGGTTTGTGGCCCTTGCCACGTACGCGCCATAGCAGTCGTTGACTGTGTGGCCGCGATATTCTTATGGCAGCCCGCGCATACTTGGGCGCCGACATACTTCTGCGGCGCGCGATCCGCCGCGAAGCAAAGAGCGGCACCGGCGAACAGGCTGAGGCAGGTGATTCGCAAGGCTAATTATGGCGCAAGCGCGTTCGGGCAACTTCTAAGCGAAAACGTTTGCGTAGGGAAGTTCTACAATAAACGGCAGGCTTACTTCATGCTTGTCCAATTCCCTGCGCCGAATTCGGAAATCGATTTAAACAAGACCTACGATGCAATCGTCGTTGGGTCTGGAGCAGCCGGGGGCATGGCTGCCCATGTGCTTACTTCGCACGGTTTAAAAGTGCTTCTTCTTGAGGCCGGGAAGTACCAGGATACCGGCAAGATTTTGCACTCCATGGAGTGGCCGTACGACCATCCCCGCCGCGGCAAGATGCCCCAGACCGATCATGCATTGACCGCGGCCGAGTACAATTTCCGGTCGTTGCCTTACGCGCAGAACTCGCCGTATCAGAAGGTCATGTCGTATGTGCAAGGCTGGAGCGGCACAGATTACAGCAAGACGCTGGTGGTCGATGAGAAGCAAAATCCATACACAGGAACCAAGTACGCATGGGTGCGGTCACGCGTAGTAGGGGGTAAGACAACCATTTGGGGTCGGCTTGCCCTGCGTTTATCCGATTACGACTTCAAAGCAAAGGATCACGACGGCTACGGCGACAACTGGCCCGTTTCCTATGCAGACATCGAGCCATATTACGACAAGGTCGATTTGTATCTGGGCGTTTCGGGATTTCCGGAAAAACTTCCCTGGCTGCCCGATAGCAAGTTCCAGCGGCCGGTGAGACTGACCTACTCGGAACTGCACATGCGCAACACGCTGAAGGGCATGAATCGCGTGCTGACTCCGTATCGCGCAGGTGTAACTACCGATGGACTCAAACACAACAAGTATCGAAGCCGCTGCTATGGACGCGGGGCTTGCAACCGCCACGTGGGCGGGTGCGATATTCACGCAGCCTTCGATTCGCCGACCGGTTTGATCCGGCCCGCTTACGACACGGGCAATCTCACAATGCGCCCGAATTCGACGGTTTACGAAGTTACCGTCGACAAGAACACCGGGAGGGCAACAGGCGTTTCCTTTCTCGACAGCGATAGCCGCCAGAGTTATTCGGTTAAAGCGAAGACCGTAGTGCTGGCAGCTTCGACGCTCGAATCGGCCCGGTTGATTCTGCTCTCCAAATCGACGACTTACCCGAACGGCATCGGCAACTCAAGCAATCACGTAGGGCATAATTTCTGCGAACATGTGATGGGACCGTCCGTGGCCGGATTCATGCCGGAACTGGTGGGCAAAGCGCGCACGCTCGACGATGGGCGCCCAGGCGGATTTTACATTCCGCGCTTTCGAAATCTGGATAAGGCCAGCAAAATGGATTTTTTGCGCGGGTATGGCTTCGAGGGCGGCAGCGGCTGCGGCATGGTGCCCGGCAGCGTCTATGACACGAAGGGTTTCGGCGAAGAATATAAACGGAATGCGCGGCGCATGGCTGGCGCGACGATCGATATTGGCGGCTTCGGCGAGGTATTGGCGCGCTATGACAATCAGATGGATATTGACCCTAACGTGAAAGATCATTGGGGCATTCCAGCCTTGCGCTTTGATTACAAGTTCGGCGAGAACGAACGCAAAATGTGCGAGGATATGGCGCGTACAGGACGAGAAATGTTCGAGGCTGCCAAATTTGAAGTTGTTTCATCGTCAGACAAAATGCTGACCGAAGGCTGGTCGATTCACGAATTGGGCACATCGCGCATGGGAAACGATCCGAAAACGTCCGTGGTCAACCAGTTCCAACAATTCCATGACGTGAAGAATCTATTTGTGGTGGACGGCAGCACCCATGTAAATGCGTCTTGCCAAAACCCCACCTGGACGATCATGGCGCTCTGCTGGCGTTCCTGCGATTACCTCGCCGATCAGCTTGCCAAAGGAGAAATCTAATGGACTCGAGTTTCAACCGGCGTGATTTGCTCAAATTTCTTTCGGCGGCTGCGCTGACTGCGCCGTTGGCGCTACCGGCGGCCGGGACAGGGGAGCCGCTCTATTTCACGAAAGATGAATTTGCTTTGCTCGATGCCTTATCCGAGATGATCATTCCGGCGGACGATCATTCGCCTGGCGCACATGCGGCGGGAGTTGCGCCGTACATCGATAGATTTGTATCCGATGCGCTTCTGTCCAGTGACAAGACATCCTGGCGCAAGGGCTTGGCGGCAGTGAATACGCTTTCCCAGTCTTTGCATAACAAGCCTTTTGTGGAGGCGGGAAAACATGAGCAGAGCGCTGTTTTAAAAAAGATGTCTGCAAAAGAAGACGTGCCTAATCAAAACGAAGAATCGGATGCCGAGCGATTCTGGGGCCAGCTAAAGAATACCGTTGTGTTTGCTTATTACACGACGAGTATCGGTATTCATCAAGAAATTAACTATAAAGGCAACGTGCTGCTGGAGCAGTTCGCGGGCTATATGCCGGACGCGCCACTGCCGCCCATTTCGTCGCTGGCAAGCGCGTAATCCGCGATTGTTAGCTCTCTTCGGCTCGGAAATATCGCGGGTTCGTAGCTGGCCTTACCAGTCAGGGATCTCCTCGTGTCCGAGGCGCTGATAGGGAGTGATTGACTGCCTCAACCAAAGAAGCGGGCGACTCCGCTCCTGAGGAACGCGAGGGATGCGGCCATTTCTTCCATGCCGTTCATGCCGTCTTCGATGCTGATCCAACCTGCATAGTGATGGGCTGCCAATATGCGAAAAATCGCATCGTAGTCGTTCAGGCCCTGCCCGGTCACGCCATGCCGTAGTGCGGGAGAATAACCCAACGTGCCATCGCTTTGGCGCAAATCTTCGAGCGACGTGCCCGGCGCCAGATAACGATCACTCGCGTGCATGCTAACGACGCGATCGGCTATTTTGTTGAGCAGTTCTACCGGATCGTCGCCAGCCACGACCGCGTTAGAGGGATCATACTGCACGCCAAAGTACTCACGATCCTCAACCTGTGAAACGATATCCACAAAACACTCCATCTTTTGTGCAAACTCGGGATACTGCCAGAAACCGTCTTTGTAATGGTTCTCCATACCGAGCACAATCTCGTGCTCGCGAGCCACAGGCAGCAACTCGTGGATGGCGGCGAGCACCCAGTCTCTTCCCTGCTCCCAAGCGACCTGCGGATAGCGCTGCCCGCTCAGAATGCGGCACACGGCTCGCGGGCCCCCGAGATAGCGAGTTACACGAATCATCTCCGCTTCGCGTTCAATCTCGCGCTTACGGATCTCGGAATCGGGCGCGGTCAAATCTGGTGAACAGCAGAACATCGGCATCGCAAACCCCGCGGCGGAGATGGTGTCGCGAATCTGATCCAAGTACGGACGATCGAAGCTGGTGAGGAAACCCGAATAGAGTTCGAGCCCATCCGCATCAAGCTGGCGCGCATTTTCGATCCATTCGAAAAGCGACATGCGGCCGCTCGCGATGTCTTCCAGATAGCACTTGGGAAAGGCGGAAAGCTTTGGCGGCATCAGGGTTCGAGTACTGCCTTCACCAACTCGCCGCGTTCCATTCCTTCAAAACACTCGTGCCAGGAGGAGAGCGGGGCCACGCGGCTGATAACGGGATCCAAATTGATTTGTCCGGAACTTATCATCGAAATCACTCGTTCCCAAATCGGCCAGTTGTGAGAGAAGCTGCCAGCTATGGTGAGATTCTTCTGGACCAGGGGATCCAGGCTGAACTGCAGCGGCTGGGGTCCCCAGCCAACTTTGATGATCTGCCCGTCGGGCCGCACCGCTTGCAAGGCCATTTGCAGCGTAATGGAAGCGCCGGAACTATCGATCGCAACGTCCACGCCGAATCCGTCGCCCAGTTGCTTCACATGCTCGAGCACTTTACCTTCTACCGTGCTGTGGACCCCGAGTTGGCGAGCCGCCGCCAGACGTGATTTATCGGAGGGTAGGCCGGCAACCATGACGTGCCCCGCGCCGCTCAGGATCGCCATTTTGGCGCAAAGCAGACCGATAGGACCGGGCCCCAGGACGAGCACGGTGTCGCCGGGGCGAATTCGGCCATTCACGCAAACCGCGTTATAGGCCACACAGCAGGGTTCAGTCAGCGCGGCTTTCGAAAACGGCAGTGTAGATGGGATGCGATGCAGACAACGCTCCGGAACTTTGACGTATTCCGTCATAGCGCCATCTACGCCATAGCCAAAACCGCGGCGGCTCGGATCAAGGTTATACAAACCCGATCGGCTCAGCGGCGAATTTTCATCGATCACGGCCGCGGTTTCACTCGTGACACGATCGCCCTCCTTGAACTGCTTGACCCGCGAGCCCGCCTTGGCGACAGTACCGGTAAATTCGTGGCCCAAAATACACGGATAATTCACCGCCCAGGCATGGGATCCGCGCCATTGATGCAAATCGCTGCCACAGACACTCACCGCGCCTACGCGCAGCAGCACATCACTCTCGCCGATTTCCGGCACACGCACTTCGCGCATTTCGACGGACTCCGGCGCGCTGTCGTAATTGACGAGCGCGGGCATCTCAGTAGACACGTGTTCCTCCTTATCCTACTTTTACATCTCCGAATGCGTGAACCTTCTTGCAGATGTTACGGAGAGTGCCTTCCAAGTCTCCGGCCGCGGCGCGAAACGCGCTCTCATCGATCGCGAGCGGCGCCCCAATCACCACCAGCGGAGCTCCATAGGACGGCGTTTGCACTGCTTGCTCGACGGTGAGTCCGCCCACTGCTTGCACCGGCACGGAAACCGCGGCAACTATTTCGCGCAAGCGATCGAGCGGGGTAGGAGCATGCCTCCCTTGCTTGCGGCGCAGCGTTCGCATGTCGAAACCGATATGGTGGACGATGTAATCGCAGCCGAGTTCGGCCAGGCGAACCGCGCCCAGAACCGGATCCTGCATAGCCATGTTGTCACCCATTACTTTGATTCCGGCTTTCTTTGCAGCCTCGACCACCAATTCGACCGTTTCTTCGTGCGCTTGCCCCATTACAACCACCATGCTTGCGCCGGCTTCGGCCATCAGTTCGGTTTCAAGTCCGCCGCCGTCCATAGTTTTCAAGTCGGCGACGATTGGCACTCGCGGATAGCGGGAACGCAGCGCGCGCACCCCATGCATGCCCTCCGCGATTATGAGGGGCGTTCCCACTTCGAGCCAATCCACTCCGGCGCGCAACGCCGTCTCGGCAGTGGAAAGCGCTTCGTTCAAATCCGTGAGATCCAATGATAACTGCGCTGTTGCTTGCATATGGCAAACATTAGATGTATCACTGAGGGTTATGTCGAAATGGCTGCTTTTGTCCTTGTGCGTGGCGGGAACGGGGTGGGGCTCCACACCGGCATCGCCCATAGACAATTTTTCAGAAGACACCGGCAAGCTCCAGATCGTCTCTCCTTGTCAGCCCGGTATGCCGTGGACCGTTGCGGGCGAGCACGGCGCTTTGTTCGGACGCCAGAGCGGGACGTTCGAAGCCTGGCAGTGGCCGGTGAAGCTGATGAGCAACTTCGGTATCCATGCCGAACTTGCCGATTATCCGGTGCCCATCGATGTGAATGCACTAGCGGCGGAAATCGAAGTTACTCCCGCCGAGACAACGATCACCTACTCGCATGCAGCCTTCACCGTCAGGCAGCACATGTTCGCCGCTCGCGGAGCTGATGCCCCAACGAGCGCCACGGCCGTGTTCTTCGAAATTCAATCTGCGCGGCCGCTCGACCTTACTTTTTCATTCACACCGGATATGTTGCCAATGTGGCCTGCACCCGGACATGGACGGCCGAATGGCGAATGGGTGCCATCAGGCGAGAGCGGCGTCTATATTCTGCATACAGACGATCCGAATTTTTCCGGTCTAGTGGCTATGCCCAGAACGAAGCCGGGCATCCTGGTTCCGTATCAGGAGCATCCGCAAACCTATCCTCTCGAACTCAAACTTCACTTCGATCCAGCGAAAGACCGCGGCCTGGTTTTCCCGTTGATCGCGACGCTGCTCAAAGGGAGTGCGGCTGAGGAGGCATCGAATGCGCTCGCCGCGGTACCCGACTTATATCGAAAGACCGTTGGGTATTATCGGCACTTCTTCGATAAGAGGCTCACTATCGACACGCCCGACGCCCGGCTGAATGACGCGCTCCGGTGGGCGGAGATTGCGATCGATCAAGCACAGGTGATGCACAACGGAGAGATCGGGTTGGTGGCGGGGTATTACGAATCGGCAGACTCAGCACGCCCCGGTTACGCCTGGTTCTTCGGCCGCGACACGCTTTGGACCACGTATGCAATCAACAGCTACGGCGACTTCGCGCTCACGCGCCGCGCTCTCGATTTCCTGATCAAACGGCAGCGTGCAGACGGCAAAATCATGCACGAGTATTCGCAATCGGCCGATGCGCTCGATTGGACGAAGACGCCGTACTTCTACGCTTCGGCCGATTCGACGCCGCTACTGGTGATGGCGATGTGGGATTACGTGAAGAGTAGCGGCGACTCGGCTTATCTGCAGGCGAACTGGGAAGCCATTCAGAAGGCGTATCGCTTTATGACTTCGCACACAGGAAATAATGGGATTTATTCGAATCGCGAAGGGACGGGCTGGGTGGAATCGTGGCCGCAGGGAATGCCGCATCAGGAAATCTATTTGGCGGCTTTAGATCAGCAGTCGTCCGCCGCCATGGGGAAATTGGCTCTATTGATGAAGGATCAACCCGCAGCGGCAGCCGCAAAACAGCGAGCCGCGGACATTGCCGCAATAATTGAGAGCGAGTACTATATCGCCGGTCACCAATCCTATGCGTTCAGCCGCAATCCGGATGGGTCGCTCGATACCACCGCCACTATCTATCCGGCGGTTGCATGGTGGGATGGAACGTTCGGTTTAAAGAATGCAGGACCCATGTTGTCGCGCTGGGCTTCGGCTGAATTTTCCGCGGATTGGGGTACCCGTGATATCAGCGACCACACTTCGTTTTACGACCCGATCAGTTATCATCAGGGCTCGATTTGGCCGCTGTTCACTGGATGGGTATCGCTTGCCGAGTACCGCGCCGGACGTCCGCTTTCGGGCTACGCGCACCTCATGCAGAACACGGATCTCACCTGGACACAGGACCTAGGCTCGGTGACGGAACTGCTTTCGGGCAAATTTTTTCAGCCGCTCGGCAGGAGCAGTTCGCATCAGCTTTGGTCTTCGGCGATGATTATCTCCCCGTTGCTTCGCGGGCTTTTCGGACTGGACCCAAACGCCGAGAGCAACACACTGCAGGTCGCGCCGAAGTTTCCGGCCGAATGGGAAAGTGCGACATTGCACAACGTAAGAGTCGGCGATCATCTGGTTGATCTTTCAATCAGGCGACGAGGCAACAATATCATCGTCGATGAAGGCAATGATCGTAAAGTTTGCCTGGGGGAAACCTCCGGCAAAATGTGCGGTTCTGGACTCGTGCTTGACCTTCCTCCGGTTGAGTTGGGCGTTCCGGCGCACTTGCCTCTTCCCGGAGCAGAAACGACCCAGTTGAAAGTGATCGAGGAACGCCGCACATCCGATAGCGCTACCTTTGTTCTGGCGGCCCAGGGGGGCAGTTCTCAATCGCTCTACTTACGAGCAAACCGGCCGCATCTCTCCGTCGACGGCGCTGAAATCGCAAACGGTCACCTGCTGATACTCTTTCCAACTGGCAACGGTTATCAGCAGCAGACTGTAACTTTTCGCTGGAAGTGATCCCTATGCACCTCGCCCGATCCTCACGAGCGCTCATGGCAGCTTTGTGTACCGCCTTTGTCGCGCATGCACAGAATCCTTCGCCGCCCGCGCATACGACCGACATCCTGCAATACATCGATCAGACCTGGAAGGTGCTGCGCCGCTCGAATCGAACTTTGCCGCTCGCCGCTGTGGATCCGAAGTTTCATCCCGACCCGCAAGGGCAGTGGCCGGTCTATATTCCGGCTCATGAGGATCTGAAGCAAATCGAGCACGAACTGCGCGGCGAAATAGCGGAAGCCGGTATGAAGACTGTTGCGCTGCGTCCGCTGCCGGCGGATATCAATCACATTAGTGAACAAGGGCTGCTGTATTTACCGCATCCGTATGTGGTGCCAGGCGGCCGGTTCAACGAAATGTATGGATGGGACAGCTACTTCATTGAATTGGGATTGTTGCGGGATCAGGATCTCGATCACGCAAAGGACATGGCCGATAACTTCCTCTATGAGGTAAAAAATTATGGTGGAAAGGTACTGAATGCCAATCGCACATATTACCTGAATCGTTCGCAACCGCCCTTCCTCACCCAGATGGTGCTCGGTGTTTTTGCCAAGACGCGCGATAAGAAGTGGCTCGCAGCGGCGCTGGTCGAAATTGAGCAGTATTACAAGCTATGGTCGACGGAACCGCATCTGACTCCGCAAACGGGATTAGCACGGTACTGGGACTTTGGGGAAGGACCGGCACCCGAAGTGTTATCGGCAGAAAGAAATGCCGCGGGTAAAACCCATTACGATCTGGTCAAAGAATATTTCCGCACGCATCAGATACCCGATTACGACGTCAATGAATACTACGATCGAGCCAA
Organism: Terriglobia bacterium; assembly: GCA_963767485.1. Classification (GTDB taxonomy): domain Bacteria; phylum Acidobacteriota; class Terriglobia; order Bryobacterales; family Bryobacteraceae; genus Bog-105. The sequence continues at coordinate 498,003 of CAVYDZ010000012.1, forward strand.
TGATAGCCTCACGCCGCTCTTTTACAAAGGCGACCGCTCGATGCGCGAGTCTGGGTTCGATCCTTCCAATCGCTTCGGTCCCTTTAACATCGACATCATCCATTACAATCCGGTCTGTTTGAATTCCCTCTTGTATTTGATGGAGCAACAGACCGCGAGTATGTTGCGGACGCTCGGTCAAAATCAGGAAGCGCAGCAATGGCTGGCACTGGCAAAAACGCGGGCTGAACGAATCAATCACCTGATGTGGGATGAAAACGACGGACTGTATTACGACTACGACTTCGCTACTGGGCAGCGCAGACGTTATCCGTTCCTGACTACGTTTTACCCATTATGGGCAGGCATTGCCAGCAAAGAACAAGCCAAACGGGTGCGGGATAACCTGTCACTATTTGAAAAAGACGGAGGTTTGCAAACCAGCACCAATGTGAGCGGAAATCAATGGGACGCGCCGTTCGGCTGGGCGCCGCTGCAGATGATCGCGGTTGAGGGGCTCCGCAGATACGGTTACCAGGACGATGCTGAACGGATTTCGATGAAGTGGCTTTCCCTTATTCACCGCGATTTTCTGCGCCGGGGATACATTGTCGAGAAATATGACGTAGTGAATAGCAGTTCCAACGTGGAATCGCAAATACACTATGGATACAGTGCGAATCAAGCCGGTTTTGGTTGGACAAACGCGGTATTCACGCGGCTATATGATTCGCTCACCGCATCCGACAAACAGAAACTACTCGGGCCCTGATGAACTCGCGGCCTGTTCCTGTGCCGCAATCTCTACCCGCTCGCGTTTGATGTCAAGCCTGATACGCGCGTAAAGGTTCATATATATGTTGGCAACCCACACCAGCGCGAAGCCGCTCACCAGGTACCCGCGCCAGTCCTCATAAAGCAGTTTGAAGCGCGTAATGAACAAGAATACTACCGCCACATAATGGCTGAAACAGTATTCGCAAGTGAACAGATAAAAGAATTTCCTCTTTACCAGACGCTTGCAGCTCTCACTGTTCTTCTTGCACCACTCTCTCGGTTCCCGGAAAATGTCTTCGTGCGTAACGGTCCAGGCGACGCAGGCTATCGGGATCGCCAGAATAAACAAGAAAGCCAATTGCACGCCTATGCTCATGCTCCGACTCCTTTAAGTCCCATGCCATCATCGATAAGGAGACAGCAGAATCTACAATGCCATACAACCGAGAGAGCGGCGTAAAACCTGCCGGACCCTGCGCGATGGTCATTTTCGGCGCGGCGGGCGACCTGACCAAGAGACTCATTGTTCCTTCGCTTTACAATCTTGCTTGCGGCCAGTTGCTGCCGCAGGAATTCGCGATAGTGGGTTTCGATCTGGCGGACCAAAGCGACGAAGCGTGGCACGCGGAGTTGAAAGAGATGGCGCAAGAGTTTGTGGATGGCGCCGGCTCGAAAGAACCGCTGAACGAAGGCGTCTGGAACTGGCTTACTTCGAAGATGACGTATGTCCGCGGCGACCTCACTGACGCAAACAGCTACAACCAACTGAAATCGAAGCTGGAAACAATCGACCAGCAATCCGGGACGGGCGGCAACTACCTGTTTTATTTTGCCGTAGCGGACCGCTTCTTCGAAGTGGTTGCATCCAACCTTGGTAAAGCGGGCTTGATGAAATGCGGCGAGGATCACTGGCGGCGGTTGGTTGTGGAAAAGCCTTTCGGCCACGATCTCGCCTCCGCCCAGGCGCTCGACAAGAGCCTTCTCGATGTTGCGAAGGAGAGCCAGATTTATCGAATTGACCATTATCTCGGCAAAGAGACCGTTCAGAACATCATGTTGTTTCGTTTCGCGAATGGGTTATTTGAGCCGCTCTGGAATCGCGATCGCATTGATCATGTGCAGATCACAGTCGCCGAAACGATTGGCGTAGAAAGGCGAGGCCGCTTTTATGAGAAAACGGGCGCTCTGCGGGACATGGTTCCCAATCACGTCTTGCAGCTTGTCTCGGTGATGGCTATGGAGGCCCCGAATGCTTTCAGCGCCGATAGCGTGCGTGCTGAGAAGGCGAAGGTAGTAGAGGCGGTGCGCGTCTGCCGTAACGACAAGAACTGCTGTTCCGCGGTGCGGGGGCAATATGGCGCAGGCACAATCGAGGGAGAGAAAGTACCGGCCTATCGCTCGGAACCCGATGTCGCGCCGGATTCAAATGTGGAGACGTACGCCGCCTTGAAGCTGTCGATCGATACCTGGCGATGGTCCGGTGTTCCCTTTTATGTTCGGACCGGCAAGCGGCTAGCGAATCGTAAAACGCAAATCGCCATCAAGTTTAAGGAAATACCCGCCGGGTTCCTGCGCGACACACGCATCCGAAAACCCAGCGCTAATTGGCTGCTGCTCCGGATTCAGCCCAATGAAGGAATTGCATTCGAATTTGGCGCAAAGATCCCCGGACCTGCTATGAAGCTGGGCGATGTGCGCATGGATTTCAAGTACAAAGACTACTTCGGAACGGCGCCTTCAACCGGCTACGAAACGCTGATCTACGACGTTATGGCCGGCGACGCAACTCTATTTCAGCGCGCCGATAATATCGAGGCTGGTTGGGAAGTAGTGGAACCAGTGTTGGAAAAGTGGCAAGCGGAGGCTCCTAATCATTTCCCGAACTATGCGGCTGGCAGCCAGGGTCCCGCGGAAGCAGATGAGTTGTTACGGCGCGACGGCCGCGAGTGGCGGCCTATTGATCCCAGCCCGTCTCTAGCGGAAGCCGCTTCTTAGACCCCGGTATTTGCGCAAGAGCTCGTACATAACGACGGCTCCGGCGCTCGCCACATTCAAAGAGTGTTTCAAGCCGAGCATGGGGATGCGCACGTGACTGTCACATCGGTCCAGGAGTTCGTTTGGTAATCCGTCAACTTCGTGGCCGAAGAGCACGCAAACCGGGTATCCGGGCCGCCAATCGAACAGATCGACGGCTTGCGGACTGGTTTCGATGGCGGCAATTTCGTAGCCATGATGCTGCAGGTTTCGAACAGCTTCCACCGCATCGCTCACCGCCTGCCAGGCGACACGTTCCTCCGCGCCCAGCGCTGTTTTTCGAATGGCGTTCTCGGGCGGATGGGCTGTGATGCCGCTCAGCAGCAAGCGCTCAACACCCGCGCCATCGGCACTCCGGAAAAACGCGCCGACGTTATACATGCTGCGGATATTGTTGAGCAGCAGCGTAACGGGCAATCGGAGGTTTTCGTAAGAGGCTGATGATTCAGTGGCCCGATAGGGTAGCCGGTCCATCATCAGGCGCGGGACAGCCCGCTGCGCTTCCAGAGTTCGTCAACTCTTTGCTTGACTTCAGGTGACATAGCAATCACGTTTGGCCAGCGTCGGGCGAAGCCTTCGCCCCGCAACTTGGTGGTTGCGTCGACACCCATTTTCGATCCATAATTCGGCAGCCGGCTCGCGTGGTCGAGCGAATCAATGGGGCCGAGACTGAACTCGATGTCGCGCTCAGGATCGATATTATTGAGTGCCTTCCAGGCCACTTCCGCTACGTTTTGCACGTCCACATCTTCGTCCACCACCACGATGCACTTGCTGAACATAGCTTGGCCAAGCCCCCAGATCGCGTGCATCACTTTACGGGCGTGGCCCGGATAGGATTTACGTATCGAAACAAGAATCAGGTTATGAAACACGCCTTCCGCCGGAAAACAGATGTCCCGAACCTCGGGCAATTGCGTTTTCATCAGTGGCAAAAAGATGCGTTCGATGGCCTTGCCCATGAAAAAATCTTCCATAGGAGGCGGACCAACTATGGTGGCGGCGTAGATGGGCTTCTTACGGCGCGTAATGCAATCAATGTGGAAGACAGGATAATCGTCGTCAAGCGAATAGAATCCGGTGTGATCGCCGAAGGGCCCTTCGCGGCGCAACTCTCCTATGTTGAGATGTCCTTCGAGCACGATTTCGGCGTTCGCTGGGACTTCGAGATCGGACGTTTCGCATTTCACAAGCTCCACAGGCTTCCCCCGCAGAAATCCGGCAAATAGCATTTCGTCGAGCGCGGGCGGCAGTGGGAGGACGGCAGAGAACATCGTTGCCGGATCACTCCCGATTGCAACCGCAACTGGCATTTGCGTCTGTTTTCCTTCGGCAGCTAAACGCCGGTAATGCTCCGCGCCTTGTTTGTGTTTCTGCCAGTGCATGCCAGTGGTGCGATCATCGAAGACCTGCATGCGATACATTCCACAGTTACGCTTACCCGTCTCGGGGTTTTTTGAGAAGACCATAGGGAGCGTAATGAAGCGGCCCGCGTCGCCCGGCCAGCAATGCAGAATCGGAAAGTCATGCAAGCTGAGATTATCGTGCTCGACTATTTCTTTACACGGAGCTGAGGAGACGAGTTTGGGAAACGCAGCTTGCAGTTCGGCGAGTTTCGGTAGGAGTTTCAGCTTGTCGAGCAAGCCTTGCGGCTGCTGCATTTCAATAAACCCGGCGATGCGCTGCGCGATTTCCTCGATGTCTGGCACCCCTAGGGCTATTTCCATACGGCGCATATTTGCGAACGCATTGATGAGAAGGGGCACATCGGAGCCGGCCGGATTTTCGAAGAGTAGTGCGGGCGCATTCGCCTTTACCGCCCGATCCGCGAACTCGGTGATCTCAAGATGCGGATCTACTTCAAGTTTGACGCGACGCAACTCGCCTGCCCGTTCGAGGGCGCTTACAAATTCACGCAGATCTTTGAAAGGCATTTAGAACCGTCTACCCATTATCATGAGATTGACTCATGAGCAAACGAACGGCGTTGATCACAGGAGCAAGCCGCGGCATTGGACGGGAGTGCGCGCTCGAAATCGCGCGAACCGGGGTCCGGGTGGCGCTCGCCGCACGCAGCACAGCGAAACTGGAAGAACTTGCAGCTGAAATTCGGATAGCGGGCGGCGAAGCGTTCGCCGTAGCCATCGATTTCGCCAATCCAGCCTCGATCTCATCGGGATTCAAGAAAACAGCGGAAGAATTCGGAGGAATCGACATTCTGATTAACAATGCCGGCATCACAAAAGACGGCTTGGCGGTTCGCATGAAGCAAGCCGATTGGGAAGTGGTGTTGAACACGAATCTGAGCGGCGCGTTTTATGCGGTTCAGCAGGTCTTACCGGGAATGATGAAAGAACGGTGGGGGCGAATTGTGAACATTTCGTCAGTTGTAGGAGAGAGCGGCAACCCCGGGCAGGCAAATTATGTTGCCTCCAAAGCTGGGCTGATTGGTCTGACGAAGGCGCTGGCAAAAGAAGTTGGAAGCCGGAACATTACGGTAAATGCGGTCGCGCCCGGGTTTATTGAGACGGAGATGACAGAAGGACTGCCTGCCACATTGAAGCAGAAAATGATTGAAGAAACGCCGCTGAAACGGATGGGCGCTGCCAAAGAAATCGCGGCGGCGGTACGGTTTCTGATTAGTGAAGATGCGTCGTTCATCACGGGGCATGTGCTCGATGTGAACGGCGGGATTTACATGTAATGGCTCCTATCACGGTCACGCACACAAATAAACACCGAGCCTTACGCGACAGCAAATTCACAATCGGATTGGTGCAGATGAAATGCTCGACCGATGCGGAAGCGAATCTCAACAGAGCGATAAAAGGAGTACGCGAGGCGGCGGCGAAAGGGGCTGAGATCATTTGCCTCCAGGAACTCTTTCGCAGCCAGTACTTCTGCCGCCAAGAAAACGCCGAGTTCTTCAGTCTTGCCGAAACGATTCCCGGGCCGTCAACAGAAGCGCTAGCTGCCGTCGCAAAAGAACTGCAGGTTGCTATCGTGGCCTCGCTATTTGAGAAGCGGGCAGCAGGCTTATATCATAATACGGCCGCAATTCTCGATGCGGATGGATCCTTGTCGGGTATTTATCGCAAAATGCACATTCCCGACGATCCGCTCTATTACGAGAAATTCTATTTCACACCGGGTGATCTTGGCTTCCAGAATTTCGACACGAGGCATTCGCGCATCGGAGTGTTGATCTGTTGGGATCAGTGGTATCCAGAAGGCGCACGAATCACGAGCTTGCAGGGGGCGAACGTTTTATTTTATCCGACGGCGATTGGCTGGCATCCGGCGGAAAAAGCGCAATACGGCGAAGCGCAGTTAGACGCGTGGCGGACTGTTCAGCGGGCGCATGCAATCTCAAACGGCGTATTTGTGGCGGCGGTGAATCGTACGGGCTTCGAGGGCTCACCGGAAAGCGGACTGGAATTCTGGGGGAACTCTTTTATTTCAGATCCTTTCGGCCGCGTCGTCGAGCAAGCGAGCACGGAGAAGGAAGAGGTGCTCGTCGCAGAGTGCGACCCCAAACAAATGGATGAGGTGCGGCGCAACTGGCCATTTCTGCGTGATCGCCGCATTGATGCTTACTCGGCGATTAGCAATCGATGGCTGGACTGAGAACTGTGAACTTCTACATGCCCGCGGAGTGGGAGACCCACGACGCCACCTGGCTGGCATGGCCGCACGAAAAAAGCGATTGGCCCGGCAAATTCGAAGCGATTCCGTGGATTTACGGAGAGATCGTGCGTCATTTATCGCAGCACGAGCGCGTTTGCGTCCTGACACAGGATGCCAGTGAAACGGAAAATGCGCGATCGGTGCTCGCGCGCTGTCATGTGAATATGACGGCGGTCGACTTTTTCGAAATTCCTACGGATCGGAGCTGGACCCGGGATTTCTGCCCAACGTTTGTGCAGAACCGCGAATTGAGTTCACAGTGTATTTTAAATTGGCAGTTTAACGGCTGGGCCAAATATGACAACCACAAAAAAGATGATGCCGTTCCCGAGCAGATCGCACAGCATTTGAAACTAAGCGCAAACACGCCTATTTACCGGGACCGCCGCGTGGTACTCGAAGGCGGCAGCATCGATGTTAACGGCGCGGGCGCCCTGCTGACCACAGAAGAGTGCTTGCTGAGTCATGTTCAAGAGCGTAATCCGGGTTTGACGCGCCAAGATTATGAAGCGGTATTTCGGGAATACCTGGGCATAACCGATACGATTTGGCTGCGTAACGGCATTGCCGGTGACGATACGCACGGCCACGTGGACGATCTGGCCCGATTCACCTCAGAGGACACGATCGTCATAGCAGAAGAGCAGGATCGAAACGAGGTGAATTTCGAACCGCTCCAGGAGAACGTAGCGATTCTGCGGGAAAGGCCGTTTCGGGTGGAAACGCTGCCGATGCCGGATGCGGTTTTCTTCGACGGTCAACGCCTGCCTGCCAGTTACGTCAATTTCTATATCGCAAACAATATCGTCCTGATGCCGACCTTCAACGATGCAAAAGACCGGTTTGCGCTCAATACTCTGGCGGGACTTTTCCCGAACCGGCAGGTGATTGGCGTTGCCAGCACCGATCTTGTGCTGGGCTTGGGAACTCTGCATTGCATGACGCAGCAGCAGCCTCAATAGACCGCCGTGTTCTGGCTCTTCTTCTCTTGTCTTTCATTTCTGATCTGGCTGTATCTTTTTCTTGGCCGCGGTTTCTTTTGGCGCGTTTCCATCAATAAAATTAAACAGGAATCGCTTTTCGACAGCGGATGCCGAACAGTCGTCATCATTCCCGCGCGCGATGAAGCAGAGACGATCGGCTGCACGCTCGCATCCCTGTTTGAGCAAAATCTAAAAACTGCGCTGCACATTGTGGTGGTCGACGATGCTAGCAGTGATGGAACAGCGGAAGTAGCGTGTGAGCTCGCAGCAAAGCTCGGCAGACACGCTCAGCTTACGACTTTGCAAGGCAGACCCCTGCCGGCTGGCTGGACGGGCAAGCTTTGGGCAATGGCGCAGGGGTTCGAGTACGCGGCCGGGCTCGATCCCGATTACGTTTTATTTACGGATGCCGACATTACGCATGAAAAAGAAAGCCTGCTTCGGCTCATAGCCTTTTCTGAGCAGATGAACCTGGATATGGCATCCTGCATGGCGAAGCTGACTTGCACGACTCTACCGGAGAAGGCCCTTATACCCGCTTTTGTATTCTTCTTTCTACAGCTATATCCACCGGGCTGGGTTGCTTCACCGAAACGAAGGACGGCTGCGGCCGCGGGCGGCTGTGTGTTGCTTCGTCCCCGGGCGTTGATAGAGGCGGGTGGTATTCAAGCGATTCGCGGGAGCGTGATCGACGACTGCGCACTGGCTCGGCTCCTGAAACGGAATGGCGCCCGCATCTGGCTGGGTCTGACCGATGAAGTTTCCAGTACTCGGTCCTATCGAACCACCGGTGAGATCGGCCGGATGATATCCCGCTCTGCCTTCAGCCAACTCCGGCATTCAGGCGTGCTGCTCGGGTTTACGGTAGCCGGTCTGGTTCTGACTTATCTGATTCCGTTACTTGCACTTACTCTGACCGGGCCGACCCGCATTCTTGGATTACTTACGCTCTTACTTATGGCCGGTTGCTACTTGCCCATGATCCACTTTTATCGGCAATCCATGCTTTGGGCTTTCTCGCTTCCCATGGTGGCAATCTTCTATCTAGGAGCTACAATGCATTCGGCATTCAGGTATTGGAATGGACGAGGCGGAGTATGGAAGGGGCGCGTCCAGGACCGGTAACACCCTGAACGCGTCATACGGGTAATCACCAGCGGTTTTTGCTACCGCCAAAGTCGCGCTGGTGGCCCGCATTAGCGCCTTGGGAGCGCTCGCGCCGCTCGGGGGGTCTCGCTTCGTTTACTACCAGAGCCCTGCCCATCAGTGCACGTCCGTTACACGCTTGAACAGCTTGACTGGCCAGTGAATCGTCGTTGATTTCCACAAAACCGAAGCCTCGGGCCTCGCCGCTGAACCGATCGCGCAAAATAGTTACGCTATCGACCTGAACGCCCGCCTCTGCGAAGAAAGCCTGAATATCAGCCTCCGTAGCTTTGTAGGGTAAATTGCCTACGAATAGCTTTGTCACTTAGTGTATCTCCTGACTGTCGTTCGGAAACTCGCATCGCTGGCAAGGGCGAACAACGTGAGGTCATTCAACGCGAGGTCATCCAAGGCGGGTAATTCGAGAAATCCAAACTTACATCATTATGGTCCCATAACTGTACAGTGAAAACAGCCTGACAGCAAACTCGAACTTTTACGCACACCGGGGGTTAGCGCGGTGTAATCATGCCGCCCAACTTTTCCTGCTCGCTCATAGAACGACGCGAAAAACGGGTCGAATACGCTTCCGCATATTTGAGTCCCGAACCCGTACTGAAGATCACAATCTCTTCGTCGGGATTGAGAAAGCCTTGTTGCAACAGACGTTTGGCGGCCGCGACGCAGGCTCCGGTTTCCGGTGCGGCGAACAGGCCTTCATATCGTGCCAGTTCCAGGCAGCAATCGATCATTTCGAAATCGGGCACAGCTACAGCAGTCCCGCCGCTCTGGCGAAGAGCGTCGAGGACCAGTACGTCGCCCGGCGGTTTGGGCACGCGCAAACCGCTTGCCACCGTGGAAGCACCTTCCCAAAACTCACTCGTGGCTTCCCCTCCGTCAAATGCTCGAACGATTGGGGCGCAGCCGCTCGCCTGGACGGCAATCATCCTGGGTCGTTTCCCTGCGATCCAGCCAAGTTCCTCGAGTTCGGCGAACGCCTTCCACATCCCAATGAGTCCGACTCCTCCACCGCACGGATACAGAATTGCATCGGGCAGGCGCCAATCCAATTGCTCGGCAAGCTCATAACCCATGGTTTTTTTGCCCTCCACGCGGTAGGGTTCTTTTAACGTGCTCACGTCGAACCAGCCCTCCCGTTCTTTCCGTTCTGAGACCATCCGGCCGCAATCGCTGATTAAGCCATCTACCAGCGTGACCCGAGCGCCAAAGGCCATACACTCGATGAAGTTCGATTGTGGAACATCTCGCGGCATGAAGATGTGGGCTTCCAGGCCGGCGAGCGCGGCGTAAGCCGCCGAGGCACTGGCCGCGTTTCCGGCAGAGGGGATTGCAATTTTTGCGGCACCAAGCTTTTTAGCCATAGTGATGGCTGCCGACAAGCCCCGAGCTTTGAAAGTATCCGTGGGATTTCGCGCTTCGTCCTTAACCGAGAGATTGCGGGCTCCGATTTGGCGGCCCAGCCGATCGGCCCGCAGCAGCGGTGTCCAGCCCTCATGGAGGCTGACTGCCTCTTCAGGGCTGGCAGGCAGAACGGGGGCATACCGCCACATGCTGGTCAGAGCGCCGCGGAGGGCATCTTTCGTCCACTGGGCGGAAATACGCTTGAGATCGTAATCGACAAGTAGCGGTCCGCCGCACTGGCAGGTGTTTGTAAGCGAGTCAGGCGAGTAGTTTCTGCCGCAACGGCTGCAGACGAGGCGGGTGGGGGAGCCCATATGCAAGCATGGTAAACAATTGAAACTTTTCCAGAAAGTCCGCCCTTTTCTATGACACAATGAGAGTAAATTTTACATTCGCTAAGGAGCGCACGTGCAGTATCCGTTAAGCCGGGACGAACACGCCGCTATGGCTCGATACCTGTCCGGTATCAGAAAACAGTTGCAGGATGTTTCTGATCTGTTCACAGCGCGGTACGGAAAGAACAGCAGTATCGCAGAAATTGCAGTAAAAACTCTGGTTTCAGCAACTTTGCTTGAACATGAGCTTCTCCTGCTCGAGAATGATTCCGAGTTTGAATCCGAGCCGGAACTCGAGGATTTGCGGACATCGGCAGCTACGTTTTGAATGTTGCTTCGCGCGATCAGCCTTGGATTATGCATTGCCGCTCTGGGCGGAACCTCTGAAGACGTTTGCCTGAAAAGCGGATTTTGCCTGCACGCCGAGGCACACACACAAAGTGGCCAGACCTATCATTTTCGGATGGGGTCCGGCGAAATTGATCTTCAAAGTTCAGAGGTCGTAAGTATTGAGCCGACCCCGGGGCCATCCCAGCCTTACGGGCCGGACAGGAGGGCATCAGGGGGCCCACCCGCCGGGACGAAATACCTTGTCGAACAAGCTGCCGCCGCCCAAGGCCTGGACCCCGATTTTGTGCGCAGCGTGGCAATCGTTGAATCCGCCTTTCGGACGGATGCAGTCTCGAACAAAGGGGCATTGGGCCTGATGCAATTGATGCCGGCGACCGCTCGGGGTCTCGGTGTGGATCCCCGTATGCCCACCGAGAATGCTCTGGGCGGCGCGAAATATCTGCGCGCTCTTCTGCTGAAATACCACAGTAATTCAGCCCTGGCGTTAGCGGCGTACAATGCTGGTCCGGGGGCGGTCCAAAAATTCGGTGGCGTCCCCCCCTACGCCGAAACGATCCGTTACATTCGAAGTGTGACCCGCGAGTACGATCGGCTACATCGAGCGGGCCGCTCGGCTAAACCAAAAGCTGAGTGACTCATCACCAACACATGTCCCATGCAAAAGAACGTAACCGCTGACCAGAGCGGTTCTGACCAGTTCTTACTTGAGCCCGATCACGCCGCGCTCCGTTGCGCCTTATCTTTCGAACCGACCGAAGAGATTTACCTACGACTTTTTCAGGATTTAGCTCCACGCAGCGCCGCCCCCGAGGTGACCGTTCGTTTTCGGAAGTATGCGAATGCCAATAGCCGTATTCGGCTCGAAAACGGTGCCCTAACCGTGGATATCAGTGACATCCTCCAGGAAGCGCCGGCCGCGGTGCATGAGGCGCTAGCCTCGATTCTGCTTAGCAAGCTGTTTCGAAGGACTCCCAGTACCCATGTGGTGGCTCGGTATCGGCGCTACCTGAACCGCTCCGACGTGAGGACAAAACTAGAACTTTTAAAACAGAATCGAGGCAGAAAAATCGTACTTGATCCAGTTGGGCGGCATTTTAACCTGTATGAGGTTTTCGAAGCCCTCAACCTGGAGTACTTTTTCGGGCTGATGGCCCGCCCGAATCTTGGTTGGAGCCTGCGCCCGTCACGCACGACTCTGGGGCATTACGATCCATCGCACAACACGATCGTGCTGAGTAATATTCTTGATTCCCCGAAAGCGCCTGGTCTCCTCGTAAGCTACGTGATGTTCCACGAGATGCTCCATCTCAAGTTTCCGACGGTACAAAGAGCGGCGCGCCGCTGCGTGCATACACGCGAATTCAAGCAGGCAGAAGCGAACTTTGAGAACTTTATCAAAGCAAAACGGGAACTCGACCGTTTCCTGGACGGATTAAGCAGAGGAACCTAGGTTCGGTGCAGCGGAATCTAGGCCGCAGCCCTGGGAGCAAACACCAGCCCGAACTCGGAGTTCATCTCCTCTAAATGGACGATCAGGGAATGCACGCTGAGTGACCGGAAACCGATTATGCACAGCCGGTAGTTGAGTTCAGCGCGGACAGCCGACCCAAAAAACCGCAAACGGATACCAATCAGCCGACCGAGAATGTCGGAGCCGTCCTGGTCGGAACAGGCAAGCGCGACTCGCAGAACTGTATGCAGACGGTTGAAATCTACGATTGACCGATTCAAGTACTGCTTGAAGATGCGCAGCCGTTCCCGCCTGAGTTTTCGATAAAGGGACAGGTCGAAACCAGGCTGCCGGCACAAGAATTTAAAATCTTCGTCGTTCAGCAACCGTTCCATTGGGTGGTACGAGGCCACTGAAAAGTTTTCCAGCCACTCGGGTGTAATCTCTTCCGCCGAATGCTGTTTTAGCAACTTGATGGCGACAGGCAGGATCAAAGCAATGATTAGGCCTATTAGTAGTATGGGCGTGAGTACTAGAGCTGAAGCCACGAACCTCTCCGTACCATATACCCTACAGCATCGCCAATTGATGTTCAAGTCCCAATCGCAGCTTTTTTGCAGAAGAAGGAAAAATCTTCGGATAAATCGCCGGGCTTTGCAAAAAGTCGACGAATTATAAGCAGCCAGATAGGGGCTGGTTTATCGTCGGCCGGCTCTGGCAAGCGACGCGTTGAGCGCTTCCAGGTCGCCGATCAGCTTGTTTCTCTTGGCTGTCTGCCAACTGTGTCCAAGAGTTACGGGGCGATGTTCTCCAGAACTATTTATAAAAATTATCCAATAAACGAGGCAGGAGCAAAGTATAACCGTAACCCCATCGTCGAGCATTGCAAAGTTTCCGTGGGCCCAAAAGCTTCTTAGCAATAAGAGTGATGTCTTCGCCGAGAAGTAAAGGACGAATCCGATGCTGAAGCCGGCGAGATTTCGCGGCATCCGTACGGGAAACCAGAGAATGAAAACCAGCATGAGAAGAATCGTGAGCAGTGCTACTGTGCTGACGGCGCGCTCCGCTATGAGGGCCAGAGTGACCAGGAAATCCAGGGGAGCGGTAATCTTGCCGGCACCCGAAGCGACGTATTCCGGGGCTGCGCTGATAACGGCAATACCGATCGCCAGTGGAAACACGATATTCAGGGCTCGGTTCGACGCTTTCAAAATTCCAGGGAGATTCTCCAAAATTGCGTGAAGCAGGGCATACACCATCCAGATCCATAGCGCCCAGACGCCAACCTGGACACACAACCAAGTCACGCGGTAATCGATCAGACGGTCCAGCGAGGTAAACTTCTCTACCAGAACTAACGAACTGGTGAGCACTTGGAACAGAAGAAAAATGCAGAAAACTTTGTAGACCTTATGGAGACGCAGCGATACCAACCGAAAAATCAGGACAATACTCAACAAATTCGTGAGTATAAACCCGAACCGCACCCAGTTCATGAGTCTCCCATCGGTGTCTATTGGATGGTAAAGCAAAGATCTTCCGAGCTGCAACTATCTGGGCGGTGGCAGTTCAGTGCGCTTCCCAAAAGCGCTGTAGCCCACGTTACACCATCGAGAGCAGCGGCACGTGCGAGTCACCCGGGCGCGGTGTCGGCAAATCGGCCAGCAGCGGCACATGTGAGTCACCCGGGCGCGGTGTCGGCAAATCGGCCAGCAGCGGCACGTGCGAGTCACCCGGGCGCGGTGTCGGCAAATCGGCCAGCAGCGGCACATGTGAGTCACCCGGGCGCGGTGTCGGCAAATCGGCCAGCAGCGGCACATGTGAGTCACCCGGGCGCGGTGTCGGCAAATCGGCCAGCAGCGGCACATGTGAGTCACCCGGGCGCGGTGTCGGCAAATCGGCCAGCAGCGGTACGTGCGAGTCACCCGGGCGCGGTGTCGGCAAATCGGCCAGCAGCGGCACATGTGAGTCACCCGGGCGCGGTGTCGGCAAATCGGCCAGCAGCGGCACATGCGAGTCACCCGGGCGCGGTGTCGGCAAATCGGCCAGCAGCGGCACGTGTGAGTCACCCGGGCGCGGTGTCGGCAAATCGGCGACAATCAAACTGTTCGGCGCCGTTTTTGGCATATGAATTGCAGCCGCGCCAAGATGATGCGATAAACCATCGCTGGAGGCGAACGCACCGCAGGCAAAACTCGCGATCAAAAAGGGGAAAAAAAGCTGCTTCATAGGTCGATAAAGATTCGTGGTCAAAACGAAAACTCTCCTCGACCGTACGTTACCGGAAGCTGCGGCAGCGCAAACGCGAGCCTACCCACGTTTTCCGACATCGGAACGCAAAGTTCTAGTGGTACTAGAGCACCTTGTATGCCTGCTCTAAGTATGCCAAATTAAAGGAGCGTTTTGATGATGCCCGGGAAAAGTGTACGCTCCGCGAAAGATCCTGGCGAATTAGCCTTTGCCCACGATCTGTCCCGTATCGAGACCTCCTACGGTAAGCTAGTTTACCTCGCGGGTTTGCGCAATCCGGATACTGGCCGTTATGACTACTTCGGAGAGGTCCGGAATGCGCACGAGGACGTGGAAGCTAGCCGCACTTTACGCCGCGTGCATGAGCAAGTTTTCAAAGAGTGGGTTCGTTACTCTCTTCGAGACAAGAAGACCGATATCGAATTGTACATTAGCGGAATAGGCGAAGTGGACCGGGTGCAACTGATAGACGCATGGCTGCGGCTCACTCCCTACAAGAACCTGGTTCCGGCATCGATCCAAGGGCCCGAACGCGAGAAACACGTTTCGGATTTCGAGGCGATCCTGGGCCTTCTCAAAAACGTGTATGGCGTCGCTTCACCAGATCCAAACGCTTAGACACACCCGTCACCTGTCCCAAAACATCCACCTCACCGGGAGAGCGATAAATTTCCAGACTCATTCCCGACGAGGGGTGAGGCTGCACGATCAGTAAGCCGTTCTTTTCCGAACACCACCCGCATCGATACCCGCCCCGGTGCTCAATGAAATAAATTGGCCGCTCGTGCTCATCCGAAAAGCCGTCGTTCACAATCTTCTTCCTGCTTTCGTCGATTTGCAGAAACGATCCAGGGGGCAAAACTGGATGCATAAACCAATCTTCGGTACCCACCAGGGCGTATCGATGCCGCTTCAAATCGTGCGAGCCCAATTCGGCAAACGCCAACTTTCGCTCCCGGCGTATTTGGGGATTCAGATATACCGTCCTGGTGAAATCGAGCGGATGGCTCCCGCCCGCAGGACTCGAGTCCGTGCCGGGGTGTTCCCCTGACCACTCAAAATCGACCGGCCGAGTGTACTTGATCGGCAACCGGGCAGCATCCCCCATCAGTTCGTTCAGGTGGATTCCATACCACTCGAGAACGGTATCCAGTTTCAATCCGTAGATAGCGCAAAGCGTGTACAGCCGGTATAACGATGGGAGGGTACCCTTATTTTCGATATCCGCCAGTCGACTTAGGCCAACCGAAAACTCCTGATTCTGGCGGATCCGCGCAATGACTTGGCTGGCCTCCTCGACATCGCGGTATTTCAGCTGTAACGCTTCTCGGACCCGCCTGAGTTGACGCCCTGGATCTTCCACACCCGCCGGAACCGGCACACCTCCTTGCGCACCAGTATTAAACCACACTTCCCTGAAGTTTGTTCCGCTATCAGAACAGAAGCCAAAATACTTCCGCCATTCTCAAGCGGCGATACCGCAATGTCGTTCTGCGCGGGACCTCGGCACGTTATGATCAGTCATTGAGCAATTGAGCCGGACGGGTGCGGGTAATTGGGCCGGGCTCGCTTACGAATTCCCTCGATCGATAAGTAACTCTATGCCTAAATCCAAATGCCGTGTTGCTTTTCAAGGCGAACTTGGCGCGTTCAGCCACGCCGCGGGGCTGGCCCTTCTCGGTGAGAACATTTCGCTACTCCCGCGAAAAACCTTTAAAGACGTGTTCGAGGCAGTAGAACTGGACGAGGCAAACTGCGCCGTTATTCCCATTGAAAACACGCTACATGGGAGTGTTCATGAGAATTACGACAACTTACTCGACTATAACTTTAGTATCTCGGGGGAAACCAGCGTTCGAATATCGCATCAGCTAATTGCAATGCCCGGCGTGCCGTTTGGAAGTATTCGCGAGGTTTTGTCCCATCCGGTAGCGCTCAACCAATGCAAACGCTTCTTCGATCGCTATAAGCATCTCGTTCCCGTCCCGTATTACGACACCGCAGGCAGCGTCAAATCGCTGCGTGAGCAGAACGCGAAGCACATTGCGGCCATCGCCTCCAAGACCGCCGCAGAAACATATGGCGGTTCCATTTTGAAACGAAACATTGAAGATCTTCGCCAGAACTTCACACGATTTTTTCTGTTGACGAAACAACCGTTCACGCCACCTACCGCGAACGGCAAACAGAAGACCTCCCTCGTGTTCTCGACCGCCAACACTCCGGGCGCTCTGTTTCGCGCGTTAGCCTGTTTCGCCCTGCGGGATCTCAGTCTTACCAAGATTGAGTCACGGCCGTTCCGCGGAAAACCTTGGGAATATATGTTCTATGTGGATTTTCTCGGAAGTCTCGACGAGAAAACGACCCAAAACGCTGTAAGCAACCTGCGCGAGTGCACACAGTCGGTCAAACTGCTGGGCAGCTATCGCCCTACGCCATAAACGCCGTTCTTAAACGCGAAGGCGATTCGGCTTGTCGTTTAATTAAGATATTAAATATCGTAATACAATGCAAACTCGTATGGATGAGGTCGCAGCCGCACCGCCTCAGCTTCCGATTTTCGCTTGTAGGAGATAAATGTCTCGATGAGTTCCTCAGAAAAGACGTCGCCCTTTGTCAGAAATTCGTGATCGTCTTCCAAACACGTCAAAGCCTCATCTAACGACCCCGGCATAGAAGGTACTTTCTTCATCTCCTCCGGCGACAAGTCATAGATGTCCTTATCAAGCGGCTCACCCGGATCGATCTTATTCAAGATCCCGTCCAGTCCCGCCATCATCATTGCGGCAAACGCCAGATAAGGATTGGCAGCCGGGTCGGGCGGCCGGAATTCAACACGCTTGCTCTTCGGGTTATTCGAGTACATCGGAATGCGCACCGCAGCCGAGCGGTTCCGCCGTGAATAGGCAAGATTTACCGGCGCTTCGTAGCCCGGGACCAGGCGCTTGTAACTGTTCGTGGTCGGCGCAATAATAGCCGAAAGAGCTCGCGCATGCCGCAGCAATCCTCCGATATACCAGAGGGCCATTTGGCTCAATCCGGCGTAGTCATCGCCCGCAAACAACGGCCCGTCTCCGTTCCACAGGCTCTGGTGAGTATGCATTCCGCTGCCGTTATCGCCGAACAGCGGCTTCGGCATGAACGTCACGGTCTTCCCATATTGATACGCCACATTGCGGACAATGTATTTGTAGAGCATCATGTTGTCGGCGGATTTGACAAGCGTATCGAACCGTTGATCGATCTCGCACTGTCCTCCGGTCGCGACTTCGTGATGATGGCACTCTACGCTCAGTCCGCATTCGAGCATCGTAGAGACCATCTCGCTCCGTAGGTCCTGATAATGATCTGTAGGCGGCACCGGGAAATACCCCTCCTTATAACGTGGCCGGTAGCCCAGGTTGTTGGACTCACGGCTGGAATTCCAGCGGCCCTCCTCGGCATCGATAAAGTAAAACCCGCTGTGTTGGTTCTGGTCGAAACGAATGTTGTCGAATATAAAGAACTCGGCTTCAGCGCCGAAATACGCTGTTTCCGCAATTCCCGTATTTTTTAGGTGAAATTCGGCCTTCTTGGCAATCCAGCGGGGATCCCGGTCGTAATGCTGCCGGGTAATCGGATCCAGAATGTCGCCGATCATCACGAGCGTGCGCGTTTCGCCGAACGGATCCATGAAGGCGGTCGAAGGGTCGGGGATGATGAGCATATCGCTCTCGTTGATCGCCGCCCACCCACGAATGCTCGACCCGTCAATGCCAAAGCCGTCTTCGAACGAACCCTCGTCGAGCATGTTAATGGGGTAAGAAATGTGCTGGTTCAGACCGGGAAGGTCCGTAAAACGTAAGTCAACCTGACGCGCATCGTTTTGCTTGGCAAAGTCGAGGGCCTCTTTTCCGTTCATAGCGTCTCCCAAAGTCTTCGCCAGAATATCGCACTTCGCTTGCTCCGTCCAAGCAGCGGATACTTAAGACTGGACACAGAATGCCGGCATCAGTCAAAGGCGAGCAAAGTCTCTTCCAATTTTCCGCACCAGCGCAACGGCGGATTTACCGGGTTACCGAGCTGAATGATGCTGTGCAGCAGATCTTTGACTCGGATTTTCGCGGAATTCTAGTATCTGGCGAGATCTCCGGCTGCCGCACGGCCTCGAGCGGCCATTACTACTTTTCGCTCAAGGACGGTCAGAGCCAGATTAAGTGCGCGCTCTTCAAAGGCTCAGCGCGATTTTCGCGGTTCAAGCCGCAGGACGGCCTGGCGGTGATCGCTCGCGGAAATCTGGAACTGTATTCCGCGCGCGGCGAATATCAGTTGATCGTAGAGAGCCTCGAGCCGCAGGGGGCGGGCGCGCTGCAGATCGCGTTTGAACAACTCAAGCAGAAACTCGCCGCGGAGGGACTGTTCGATGGAGCCCGCAAGCGCGCCTTACCCAAACGCCCGCAGCGCATCGGTATCGTCACTTCTCCTTCGGGCGCGGTGATTCAAGACATCCTGCACGTTTTTGAACGGCGTTTCCGCGGATTACACATCAGAGTTTTTCCGGCTCTCGTGCAAGGCGAGGGTTCAATCGAACAGGTTTGCGCCGGTCTGCGATACTTCGGCAGCGGCTGGGCGGAACTGGTGATTCTGGCGCGCGGCGGCGGTTCGCTCGAAGACTTGTGGACCTTTAATGAAGAGGCAGTCGCCCGGGCCATAGCCGGGTCCGGTGTTCCGGTCATCTCCGCCATCGGCCACGAAACCGATTTCACTATCAGCGATTTTGTCGCCGATCTGCGCGCGCCCACTCCTTCGGCTGCGGCCGAGATCGCCATCTGCACCGTTGAGAGTCTGCTCGAACAAATCTCGGTCTTGCGGCAAAAGGCATTACAGTGCGCCCGCTACCGGCTGCTTTCGGCCTCGCGCGATCTAAACGCACGCGCTATGGAACGGGCAGACCGTCTGATTCATCGTCAGTTGTCCGGCCTCGCGCAACGCCTCGACGAATGCGACGAGCAACTCGATCAGAACCGCCGTCTCTTTTTCGAGCGGAAGCGCGCCCGATTAGCCGAGATGCAGAAGCGGCTCGAAGCGGCCAATTTGCAGCTGCGTTTGAGCCGCGTGCGCCACTGCATCGACTTGGCCACCCGTCAGTTGGTCGAGGAGTTTCATAAAGGCCTCGAAAAGAAACGCTATCGCCAGAGTTCGCTCGCTTTGCATTTGCGGCAACTGAGTCCGCTTGCCATTTTGGAACGGGGCTATGCAGTTGTCCAAAAGGCGGACGGAGCGATCGTTCGCCAGGCCGCAGACGTTGCGACGGGCGAGGCACTTAGGATTCGGGTAAGCCAGGGGGAAATCGGCGCAATGGCCACTGGCGTCTCCGGCTTAGAACCGAACGGATAATCCGAGATTTTATACTTAGGTTTGAGCGCATTCCCTAACCGGCGCGCCGTCTGCCTGCTGAGCGGCGGCCTCGATTCAACCACCTGCCTCGCGATTGCAAAAAAAGCGGGTTTCGGATGTTATTGCCTCTCGTTTGATTACGGTCAGCGACATGCCATCGAATTGCAAGCGGCGGCCAAAGTGGCGGATCGCTTGAACGCCGCGGAACACCGCACGGCCAAGATCGATCTGGGCGTATTTGGCGGTTCGGCCTTGACCGCCGCGCTGCCGGTGCCGAAGGGCAGAAATGGCCACCAGATCGCTCGCGAGATCCCGGTGACCTACGTGCCCGCCAGGAACACCATATTCTTGTCCTATGCGCTGGCCTACGCCGAAGTTTCATCTGCGTCTCACATCTTCATAGGCGTAAACGCGATCGATTACTCAGGCTATCCCGATTGCCGTCCTGAATTTATTGCGGCCTTTGAAACCATGGCGAACTTGGCGACGAAGGCCGGCGTCGAAGGCCGCAACAGAATTACGATCGCGACACCGCTGCTGTACATGGCGAAAGCCGACATAGTACGGAAAGCCCTTTCGCTCGGCGTGGATCTTGGCCTCACACACAGTTGTTACGATCCAGGTACGGACGGGCGCCCTTGCGGGGAGTGCGACTCCTGCATTCTCCGCCAAAAGGGATTCGAAGAAGCTGGGGTTCCTGATCCTTTGGTCGCGCAGTGAAAATTAGCGAGATCTTCTATTCGATTCAAGGGGAGGGCTCACTCGTCGGCGTTCCTTCCGTTTTCGTGCGAACTTCGGGCTGCAATCTGCGGTGTGTGTGGTGCGATACCCCGTACACCTCGTGGAATCCAGAAGGGCAGGAACTCACGCTCGACGGGATTCTCGCGCAGGTGCGGGCCTATCGAGCTTCGCACGCCGTAGTCACCGGAGGCGAACCGATGATCGCCCCCCAAATCGTCGATTTAACCGAGCGCCTCCGGTCAGTCGGCCTGCATGTAACTATCGAAACGGCAGGGACTGTGTATGCGCCGGTGGCCTGCGACCTTATGAGCATAAGCCCGAAGCTCCGCAACTCAATTCCGCTCGAACGCGAAGGCGGCCGCTGGGCTGCCCAGCATGACCGATTACGGATACAACCCGCGATCCTGCGCCGGCTTACAGCCGAGTATTCGTTTCAATTCAAGTTCGTTGTGTCCGCACCGGCAGATCTGGCGGAGATTGAAGAGTTGTGCTCGAACTGCGCAGTCGATCGGTCACGCGTAATCTTAATGCCGGAAGGCATTCGCGGCGATGTGCTGCATGAGCGCGCTTTGTGGCTCGCCGAAGTCTGTAAACAGACCGGCTTCCGCTTCAGTCCTCGCCTGCACGTGGATCTGTGGGGCGACCGCCGCGGGGTTTGATCGCTTCGCTAAACTGAAAGTTGAAAGTTCGTGCGGTAAGTTATCTCAATACGGTGCCGCTTGTTTGGGGGATGCAGCACGGCCCACAAGCAGAGGCGGTACATTTGTCTTTCTCGATCCCCTCCGAATGCGCTCGAGACGTGGAGAACGGCAGCGAGCAGGTGGGACTCGTTCCAGTTGCGGAGATCGCGCGGCAAGGCCTCGAAATTGTGCCCGGAGTCGGCATCGCTTGTTCGGGGGCCGTGCGCAGCATTCTGCTCTTCTCGAAAGTGCCCTGGAAACAGGTGCGCCATTTGGCGGCCGACCTGAGTTCCCGTACCTCCGTCCAGCTCGCCCGCGTAATTCTGCGCGAACGGTTCGGCGTGGAACCGCAAATAACGCAAGCTCCCCCCGTCCTACAAAACATGCTCGGCCATTCCGATGCCGCGCTTATTATTGGTGATCCGGCTTTGCATCTCGACCCTTCGGGTGAAGGCTTCGCCTGTCTTGATTTGGGGGACGAGTGGTTTCAACTCACGCGCCTGCCGTTCGTTTTCGCCGCCTGGGCCGGCAAGCCGGGCATTCCCATCGAGCATCTAGGCTATATTTTTCGCGATTCGTACGAGTTCGGGAAAGCTCATCTTTCGGAAATTATAGAGCAGCAATTCGTGGTGCGATCCATCAGTAGGGAGCTGGCCGCACACTATTTAACCCATCACATTCGTTTCGAGATCGGGCGCGAAGAGGAACGTGGGCTTCAGGCTTTCTACGAACTGGCGAATCTGAACAGACCGGCGCTCGCCGGAAGGATCTAAACAGCATGATGACACGCGAACAGGCGCTCGATTTTTTCCAGAACGACGATCTGGTGAGCCTTGGAATGGAAGCCGACCATGTGCGGCGCAAACTTCATCCGGAAGGCATTGTCAGTTACATCATCGATCGCAATATCAACTACACGAATTTCTGCACTGAGTACTGCAGTTTCTGCGCTTTTTATCGCCCGATTGGTCACAAAGAAGGGTATGTTCTTCCGCTAGAAACGATTCTCGAGAAAATTCAGGAGACTATTGACTTAGGCGGTACCGGCATTCTCATGCAAGGAGGATTGCATCCCGATCTTAAGATCGAGTGGTACGAAACCCTGCTGCGAGCAATCAAAACCCGCTTTGAGATCTGGTGCCACTGTTTTTCTGCTCCTGAGATCGTGAATATCGCCGAAGTGAGCGGCCTATCGCTGCGCGAAACAATCGCGCGCTTGCGGGATGCCGGGCTCGACTCCATCCCGGGCGGCGGCGCCGAAATTTTGGACGATGACGTCCGTTATCGAATCAGCAGGTTGAAATGCGGCACGCAAGACTGGATCGACGTGCACCGCACTGCGCATTCGCTAGGCATGCGCACCACCGCCACGATGATGTTTGGCACGGGCGAAACGATCGAGCAGCGCATAAATCACCTGGAAATAGTGCGCCAGATTCAAGAGGACACGGGAGGGTTTACGGCCTTTATACCGTGGTTCTTCCAACGAGAAAACACTTCGCTCGGCCGGTTCGTTAAAGAAGAAGCGACCGCCGTCGAGTATCTCAAAATGCTTGCGTTATCGCGCGTCTATCTTGACAACATCCGCAACATTCAGGCTTCGTGGGTTACCCCCGGACTGAAAGTTTGCCAGCTTGGTCTACGCTTCGGTGGGAACGATGTCGGCAGCATCATGATTGAGGAGAACGTGGTCTCGGCCGCGGGTACCCATCATCGGGCTACGGAAGAGCAGTTGCGGCGCTTGATTCGAGATGCTGGTTTTGTTCCTAAGCAGCGCGACACTTTGTATCGCACGTACTTCTTGAACTAAGACACAGGGTGCCAACGAAGGCGAACACGAAAACACTCAGCATCGAGGCCGTTTTTCGCAATATTCAGCGGCGCTAAAGTACCCTCCACATGCAAAAAGGGGAGCCAACCGACCATTCGGCTGGCTCCCCTATGTTGCTGTTGCAGAAGCCTAACTTGCTTCCGTGCTCTTCTGCGGCCTCGATGCTTTGATCCGCTTCATGTTGAGGGATTTCTCCATCCAATCGTTTGCCTGGGCTACCAGTGCTTTCGCATCGTCCGGGGTATCCGACAGCATTGCTTTTTCACGCAACAGCAGACCTAAGTAAGACATTGCGTCCTCATTCTCCTTGTCGATAGCCAAGGCCTTCTTCAGCTCTTCAATACCGTCGTCAATCGACTTCGAATACTTGTCGGAGAGGTCAGCCTTGACTTTCTTGTCCTTCAAAGGACCCGGATCATTCGGAGAGATCTTTTCCTGAATGCGCGACGAATTGATATCTGCCAGCGCGTCGTAATAATCGATGACGCCAAGGTAATAGTAGGCCTCGCCATCTTTCGGATTGACTTCGATGCGCCGCTGATTCCACTTACGTGCTTCGACGAAAGCCGTCTTACGCTGTTCCGGACTGTTACCCGCGCTGGTGGCCGAGTTATACGCCATATTGGCCATCGAAGCGAGCGCTTGCGAATTCGTAGGATCCTTTTTCAGGATGTTCTCGAACTCCTGCTGAGCCATCTCATAGTTCTTCTTGTTATCGGGCGAATCCGCACCGGGCACCCACTGAATGAAGTATGAAGTTGCCAAATATGCTTGAGCGTTTTCGTTCGATGGATCGAGACGCACAGCTTCCTTGAAGTGTCGCACCGCATCCGGATAATGGCTATTTTTGAAAGCCTGGACGCCCTGATTCATCTGATCGTGCGACTCGAGTTTCGAGCACCCGGTGAGGAACATTACGCCGGAACACAAGAGCACCGGCATTATTGAAGACTTATTCACTGTGAATCGCATTTTCTCGCTGATGTCAGGGGAGCTACTGCCCTGCCTCCACCTTTGGCGTCATGATTCCGACTTTGTCTAATCCAGCACCTTTGGCCGCGTCGATCGCCTGCGCAACATACCGATAGTCGACGTCTGGATCGCCCTTGACGAACAAAATCTTTGTCGCACGCGTCTTGAAAATATCTTCCAGCTTCGTTTGCAAATCTCTTGCTGCTACCGGCTGGCCGTTAATCTCAATGGTGGCATCTTTTTTGACGTCAACGACGACCGTTGGATCCTGATTCGGATCCACGGGCGGCTGGTTCGGCGGGGGCGGCTGGGGCACCAGCGCGTCGAGACCGTGCTGGGTTAACGGTGTAATCACCATGAAGATGATAAGCAACACCAGGAGCACATCGATAAGCGGCGTTACGTTGATATCTGCTTTGGCTCCGCCTGAGCCACCAACTGCCATTGACATAATGAATTCTCCTCGCGGCCTGTTCTACAGGCCCGTGTCTTTTCGGTTCTTGTCCCTAATTTCTTCCGTCAAGAGCCCAAGTTGATCCACCTGAGCGGTTCGCAAATTGTCTACTACATCGGTAAAGCTCGAGAAGCGCGCACGCGCGTCCGCCCGGATGTACACCGTCTTGTCGGATCGATTCGTTTGCAGATCTTTTACTTTGCTGCCAAGCTGGTCTGGCTGCACCATTTGGTTTCCCGGGCTGAGAAATACCCGGCCATCGCGCGTGATGGCGATCAGTATGGCATCTTCTTTGTCGGCTTCCGCCATTTTGATGTCGTTGTGCGTTTTCACCATGGTTACCTGTTGGCCTTTAGTCAACATAGGCGTGATAACCATGAAGATGATTAGCAACACGAGCATGACGTCCACCATAGGCGTCACGTTAATGTCAGATACAACCGGGGGAGCTTTCATTAGCTTCATATTGGATACTCCTTAATCAAAGTCCTGGCCCGCTATCTTTGCCATCTCGTAAGGGGAGCGCTCCGAGGCACCCCCCAAACCAATTCAACAAAGGAACACCGGCCAACGTACTTCTATCTACTTCGTAACGGTGCGCTGCGACCGCTTCAGGAAGTAGTCGATTAATTCGGAGCTGGAATTCCCCATTTCCACATCGAATGCCTCAATGCGATTCGTGAAATAGTTGAACATCCAGACCGCCGGAATCGCCACGAACAGACCGACAGCGGTCGTAATCAAAGCTTCCGAAATACCGCCAGCCACAGCGGCCAACCCGGTCGACTTAGAACTGGAGATCGATGTGAACGCGTTCATAATCCCGACGACTGTGCCGAACAGTCCGACGAACGGCGCTGTCGACCCAATAGTTGCCAGACTGCTGACACCGCGTTTCAGTTCGGCGTGAACGATTGCTTCGGCGCGTTCGAGAGCACGGCGTGAGGCTTCAATATCTTCGCCCGGAATTTCGGTGCTCATCTGATGAGCTTTAAATTCCTGCAGGCCAGCGACAACGACTTTCGCCAGGTGGCTCTTGTTGAAACGGTCGGCGATCTTGATAGCTTCGTCCAACTTGCCTTCCCGCAGCGCTCCAGCCACTGCCGGCGCGAATGCGCGCGACTGTTTTCTGGCCGCGTTATATGCGATCAGACGATCGATCATGACACCGATGGACCAGGCGGACATGATGAAGAGAACCCCCACCACGCACTTTGCCAGAGTGCCCATATTGCCCCAGATCGATCGCGGATCGAAGCTGATTCCTGTTTGCTCTTGTAGAAGCCAGAAGGCCCACACATGAAGCTGCAATAACATGTTTATCTCCTAAGTTGAATTGGTAACTGGATTCGAAATTACTGTACTACTTTTCTTTGCCTACTGGCTCAACGTAAAGTTCACCGTAATGTCTGTCACGACTTGAACGGGCTGTCCGTTCAACATGGTTGGCCGGTACTTCCATTGCAATACCGCCTGTTTCGCGGCATTTACCAGCAATGGGTGGCCACGCACAAGCTGCAAGTCCTCGATATTGCCTTCTTTGCTAATAATGGCTTTGAACTCCACCGATCCCTGTACGCGCGCCGATTTAGCGAGCGGCGGATAGACCGGCTGTACTTGCCGGATCAGATTAGCCGCTGCAACCTGGCCGCCGATGCGCACCGGGCCGGTGGGGCCTTTCGGCTTCGGAGGAGGTGGAGGCGGGGGTGCCGCTCCGGCTCCGCCCATCATGCCGCCGAGCACTCCGCCGGCCACTCCTCCCGCTTCACCCGTACCGCCGACGACGCCCACACCTGCGTCCGGCGGGGGTGCCGCTTCTTCAATGTGGTTGATCTGCTTGGGGACCACCTTGGGGGCGATCAATTGATTGGCCACGAATTGCTTGATAACCGGCTTCGGCTGCACCTTTGGCGTCGGCGGCGGCGGCGGAGGCGGCGGCGGCGGGGGCGGAGGCGCTACCAGCATGCTCTTTAATTGCGCAGTCGGTAAGGTCTGCGTATAAATCAGCGGGATCAGAATCAGTACTACGATTACGCCGATCTGCAGCAGCAGCGACAACAGAATCGTGTACGGCTTCTTTGTCTTAGTGGTCCCGTCTACAAATGTTTGATCAAACATCTTGCCTCCTCATTTTTTGCCTCCCCAGCGGAGGTCCAAACCACTTTGAGCTATTTCCTCTATTTTGCGGTCCGTACCGCTTTCACACTCTTGACCGGTTTCGTTACTGCCGCGGACGGACGGCCACCCGCCGAAGGAGCCGGCCTCGCCCTTCGCCTTCGCCCTTCCATCGCATCGCGCCAACCAATCAGGATAGGACTGGCAATAAAGATGGAAGAATATGTCCCAACGATAATACCTACAACCAATGCAAAGGAAAAGCCGTTCAGCACCTGGCCGCCAAACAGGAACAACGATAACGCTGTCAAAAAGGTCAAGCCCGAGGTCAGGATCGTCCGGCTCAGTGTTTGGTTGATGCTCAGATTCACGATGTCTTTGAAGGTTCCGCGCACCTGCAACTGCAGATTTTCCCGAATCCGGTCGAAGGTAACAATCGTGTCGTTCATCGAATATCCGACCAGCGTCAGTAGAGCGGCAATCACGGTGAGATCGATCTGCTTGTTGAACAGTGAAAACAATCCTATCGTAATGATCGTGTCGTGGAAGACAGCAACTACCGCAGCCACGCCATAAATCCATTCAAAGCGGAAGGCGATGTAAACCAGCATCGCGCCCAGGGCGATCAGGACCACGTTTATGGCCTGCTGCCGGAGGTCGGCCCCGATCTTCGGACCAACAAATTCAAAACCGCGCACATTGAAGCTTCCGGCAAACGTCTGCGCTTTTAAAACAGCAAGAACCTTCGGCGTAACGCCGGGAACGCCCGCGAGGTCGTCGATATTGCGTATCAATCCGGAATGCGCGTCACGGTAGCCCGCAATCGACTTCGCTAACGCGGCAAGCTGATCGTCGCTGAGCGCAACTCCGCCCGCCGTCAAAGGATCGCGTAATCGGTCGGCAATCGCTTTCTGGCTGGCTGTATTCAAGTCGAGCTTGCCGTCTGCGGCAGGATTGAATTTCGCGTTCAGAATCGAAAGCATATTGCTGCGAACGGCTTCCAGACCCTGCTCGTCTTTAGCCCCCGTCGAGATTACCATCTCCTGCGACTGCGGCCCGTTGTTTACTTCCTGCACCTCGATGTCACCCGAGATCTTCTGGCGCAATGCGGACCGGATGGCTTCCGCCGAGGGCCGGTGGATAAAGTTCAAGTCCATCAACGCGCCGCCTGTGAAATCGATCCCGTACCTCGGACCGCCCTTCACCCACAAACTGCCGATGCCCACAGCCGTAAGTACGAGTGACAGGATAATGAACGGCCATTTCCTGCCGAGAAAGTCATAGTTCGTTTGCTTGAAAATTTCCATCGAGCTTTATAGGCAGGCATCTACAGAAGGTAGACACCGGTTTGTAGTAAATGTTCCCAATCTATGCATGAAGTATAAGAGAAAATCGATGACTTGCATGATACTCCCTCAAATGCTAAGCGCGGTTTCCGCCTTTGGCCCGGAAAGCTCCCAGTCAAAGATGGCGCGCGAAACGAAAACCGCTGTAAACAGATTGGCGATTAGCCCAATCACCAAAGTAACCGCAAATCCTTTTACCGCGCCGGATCCGAACAGAAAGAGAATGGCGCAGGAAACGACGGTAGTAATGTGAGTGTCGATAATCGTGACGAACGCTTTCGAGAAGCCCGCATCCACCGCTGGAAGTACGGACTTACCGGCCCGCCGTTCTTCGCGAATACGCTCGAAAATCAGCACGTTACTATCAACCGCCATACCGATCGTAAGTACAATTCCTGCGATGCCCGGTAGGGTGAGCACGGCGCCGAAGTAGCTGAGGCATGCGATCAGAATAACCGCATTCAGAATCAGCGCAAGCGAGGCATTGATGCCGCTCCGCTTGTAATAGACGAGCATGGCGATAATAACCGCCACCACGCCCGCGATGCCAGCGGCGAAGCCCTCGTGGATCGAATCGACGCCGAGCGACGGGCCGACCGTGTTCTCCTGCTCGTATTTCACATGGGCCGGGAGCGAGCCAGCTTTCAGATTCAAGGAGAGATCCATTGCCTCCTGCCGGTTCCCTATGCCTTCAATCACGCCGTTGTCGCTGATCTGGCCGTCTATGCGAGGGGCTTCCAGAACCTTTCCATCGAGCACGATCGCCATCCGTCCGCCAATATTGGCTCCCGTGTAGGTTGAAAATCGCCGGGCCGCATCCTGACTCAGCACAAAAGCCGCTTGCCAGCCTCCGCCCATTTGGCTTTGCTCGGGCCGGGAATCCCGGATATCGGGGCCGCGCACCACCGCGCTGCGCGTAACCAGATACACGCCACCGTGCCCATTTCCTTCAATCGGACTGTTGCCGATCAACTTGGTTCCTAACGGCAATACGCCATTGTTTTGCGCCAGCGCCTCTTCCCTGCTCGCATAAGGGCCGCCCTTCACCGGATAGAGTTCAAGCTGTGCCGCCGTCTGCAAAATCTCTTTCACGCGAGCGGGATCGTCCACGTTTGGCAGTTGTACAAGCAACTCCGCATCCTGATCCGATCGCCGCTGCTGTACAGTGGCTTCGCTGAGTCCCAAGGCATTGATCTTCTTATCGAGCGTGTTCTTCGTCTGTGCCAGGACCCGGCTCCATAGCGAGAGAGCCTCCGAGGGTTTCATCGTTAGCCGGTAATCCGTCGTACCGACTGGCGTCAGCACCCACTGCGAGAACTTTTCATTAACTAAGCCCCGCAGCGAGCCGGCCTGCGTGGAGGGTACGCCTTTGACGACGACCGCAGCTTTCACCGCCGACTTCAAATCTGTCGCTTCCTCGACGTCTACGCTGGAGAACTGGACACCGGCCGTTGCCGCCGATGCCTTCAATTGGTCGGCGACGGTGCTGGCCTGTGCGTTGAAAACATCCTGCTCCTGCACCTGGACTACCAGGTACGTACCACCGCTCAAGTCGAGCCCGAGGTGGATGTTTTTCCTCCAGTTGGCAATCAGCTCCGCCTTGCTCGTCGGTATTCCAATGATGCCGTAAATGCAGATCAGAATTACGGCGATGATAAATAAGAACTTCAGTCGTAAATGGCGGTTCATGGGAGTTTGATACGGTACCGGTCACGCGTCCGTTTTACTTCTTAACGGCTCCATCGGCGTTCACCAGGCTGGTTACAGCACTTCGGGCAACTTGCAATTTCAGATTGTCCGGCTTAATTCGCAATATAAGAGTATCATCGTTAACCGCAACGATCGTGCCTATGATGCCGCCGGAAGTCTGAACCGTCTGGCCGCTCTCGAGCGCTTTGATCATTTGCCGTTGGTTCTTCTGCTGTCGCCGCATTGGCATAAACACCAGAAAGTAGAAGATCGCAATCATTAGAACGATCGGAAGCACGCCGCTCAGGAAGGAGGCAGGGCTGGAGGGTGCGGCTGCAGCCTGCAGTAAGACAAGAGAAAACAGCATAGTTTTTTGATTTATAGTGCCACGTTCCGCCACCCACGCGGGCGCGAACCTTAAGCATCCTTGCCGGCGCGCTCAAATCTGGCGGAACTCAAATAAGCAGGGAAATTCCCAAGTAAAATAGACTCCCGCATCCTGCGCATAATGTCAAGATAATACTGAATGTTGTGGAGGGTAGCGAGCATGGAGAACAGGATCTCCCCCGCCTGAAACAGGTGACGCAGGTAAGCTCGGGTGAAGGTTTGACAGGTGTAGCAAGGGCATTCCGGATCAAGCGGATTCTCGTCCGCCGCATAGCGATTCTGCTTGATGACTACTTTCCCCTCGGACGTAAACAGATAACCATTACGGGCGTTGCGTGTGGGCAGCACACAATCCATCATGTCGATCCCGCGCGCTACATACTGAGGCAGTTCTTCGGGCATACCCACGCCCATCACATAGCGCGGCCGGTCAGCAGGCAACAGTGGGGCGGTGCGCTCGGTCATCTCCAGGCTTAGATCCCGCGGTTCACCTACAGACAAGCCACCGATAGCATATCCGGGCGCGTCCAGCGCAACCAATTCAGAGGCGCAGGCGGCGCGCAGGTCCGGGTACATCGATCCCTGCACGATCGGGAACAAGGAGCAGTGGAGTCCGGTTTCGCGTCGCAGATAATGCTGGTATCCAGCGCGCGCCCAGTTGATTGTGCGGCGCATTGACGTTTGCGCCAGATCGTGCGATGCCGGATACGCCAGGCATTCGTCGAGCATCATCATGATGTCGCTACCGAGCGCGAGCTGCACATCTACAGTGCTTTCTGGCGAGAAAAAATGAGTGTCGCCGTTCAGATGCGATTGAAACAGCACTCCCTCATCGGTCACTTTGCGCAGCGTCTCCAGGCTGAAGACCTGGAAGCCACCGGAGTCTGTCAGGATGGCCCGCGGCCATGCCATGAAGCGATGGAGACCGCCCCAGCGCCGGATCGGCTCATGTCCGGGTCGAAGAAATAGGTGATACGTGTTGCTGAGGATGATCTTAGCGTCCAAGTCCTCGATCAGGTTGCGCGGTGTGAGCGCCTTGACGGTGGCTTGCGTGCCCACCGGCATGAAAACCGGTGTTTCGATCGTGCCATGAGCCGTGTGGAGAAGTCCGGCGCGGGCGCCCGTTTCAGGGCACGTCGCTTGAATTTCGAATCGGAGCGCGGAGGTCAATCTTTCATTGTGGCCGATCGAATGGTTCCCCCTGTTACGATTGAGGCTTATTCCCCGATTGAATGGCGCTGCGCTTTTACAACACTCTTACCCAAGAGGTCGAGGTTTTCCGTCCGCAGGAAGCGAATCGGGTCCGCATGTACACGTGCGGGCCGACCGTTTATAACTTCGTCCACATAGGCAACTTCCGGACGTTTACCTTTCAGGACGTGCTGCGGCGCTGGTTGAAATACCGCGGTTTCCAGCTCGACCACGTGATGAACGTGACGGACGTGGACGACAAGATCATTGCGGGGGCGGCACGCGAAGGCAAGTCGATCGAAGACTACACCGCGGTGTATACGAAAGCATTCTTTGAGGACGCCGCGACGCTGCGCCTGCAGCAACCCGAGCATGTCGCTCCGGCGACGAAGCACATCGGGCAAATGGTGCAGGCGATCGAGGAACTGGCGGCCAAAGGCGCGACGTATACGAACGACGGCTCGACGTATTTCCGGATCGCGACCTTCCCCGCATACGGCAAGCTTTCGCATAACGATTTCAGCGGGATGCGAAGCGGGGCGCGGGTCGATTTGGACGAATACGACAAGGCGGATGCGCGGGATTTCGTTCTGTGGAAGGCGCGCAAAGGCGACGAGCCGTATTGGGACACGCCGTTCGGCGCGGGGCGGCCGGGCTGGCATATCGAATGTTCGGCCATGGCAATGGAATACCTGGGCGAAACGCTGGATATTCACGCGGGCGGCATTGATCTCGTATTTCCGCACCACGAGAACGAGATTGCGCAATCGGAAGGGATAACGGGCAAGCCTTTTGCTCATTACTGGCTGCATTCCGAGCACCTGCAAATTGAATCGCAGAAGATGTCGAAGTCGCTCGGTAACTTCTATACGCTGCGGGATTTGCTCGATCAGGGGTACCAGCCGGAGGCGATTCGCTATTTGCTGGCCTCGGTACCGTACCGCAAGAAGCTGAATTTCACATTCGAAGGGCTGGTGGCGGCAGCGAAGACGATTGAACGGCTGCGGGACTTCGAGTTGCGGATCAGCACGGCGAAATTGCCGCCGGGAAACAATGAGGCGCTCAGTGACCGGTCGGCGGCGGCAGTCCGGGAATTCGAGGATGCCCTGGATGACGATCTGAATACAGCGGAAGCGCTGGGGGCAATTTTCGAATACGTTCGCGAGGTGAACGCGGCGCTCGATCGGGGCGAATTGCTCGAAGATAACCGCTGGGATGCGGCGCGGGTGCTCGAGGTGTTCGACTCGATTTTCGACGTTCTGAAGCCGAGCGAACTCGGGGACGCCGGGCGGAATTTCGGACGCGGAAATCGACTCGGAAATTACCAAACGAACTCAAGCCAAGAAGGCGAAGAACTTCGCGCTCGCCGACGAGATCCGTATGTCATTGTTAAACAAAGGGCATAGTTCTGGAAGACACCAAAGACGGGGTGCGCTGGAAACGAAAATGACGTTCGAATCGCAAGTGGTACATGCGGGCGACCGCAAGCGGCGACCGGGTGCTGCGGTGCCGTCAACGACGCCCATCCATCTTAGCTCTACGTACTTTTACGAGTCTGCTGAGGTTCTCGATCGGGTTTTAGGACATGAAGAAGAAGGCGTCAGTTATGCCCGGTATGGCAGCCCGACGAACCTGGCTCTCGAAGAACTACTGACGGACCTGGAGCGGGGTGCGGGGGCGCTGGCAACCGCTTCCGGCATGGCGGCGGTGCAGATCGCAGTTCAGGCGGCGCTGCTCGACCGGGCACAGAGCGTAGTCGCATCGCATTCGATTTACGGCGCGACGATCGGGTTTTTCGATCAGATGCTCGCCCCGGGCGGGGTAGAGATTACGTACGCCGATATTTGCGACCTGACGAAGCTCGAGCAGGTAATCGAGCAGAAGAAGCCGGGGTGTGTGTTCATCGAGAGCATCTCGAATCCGCTGCTGCGTGTGGGGGATATTGCGCGCATCGCGGAGCTAGCGCGCCGAGTGGGAGCGGCGCTCATTGTGGACAACACGTTCGGTACGCCGATGCTGATGCGGCCCTTGGAGATGGGGGCGCATATGGTGGTCCATAGCCTGACGAAATATCTGGCAGGGCACGGCGACGTGCTGGGCGGGGTGGTAATCGGCGACCAAGCGCACCATGAGCAGGTACGGATGATTTCCCGCCTGGTGGGACCGGTGCTGGGGCCCTTCGAGAGTTATCTGACGATGCGCGGCGTTAAGACGCTGGCGCTGCGCTTCAAACGCCAATGCTGCAACGCACGGGGGCTGGCGGAATGGCTCGGACGGCATGCGCGCGTGGATCGCGTCTACTACTGCGCGGACCCGGCGCATCCGGATGCTGCACAGATTCAGAGATATTTTCAGCCTGGCTTGTACGGGGCGATCGTCAGTTTCGAGCTGAAAGGCGGGACGGCCGCGGATGTTCACAAGCTGATGGACCGGCTGCGGATGATTGTACCCGGGACTTCGCTCGGCGACGTACATACGTTATTGCTCCATCCCGCGATGGCCTCGCACCGGAATGTCGCGCCGAAAATGCGGGAACGGATGGGCATCAAAGAGAACCTGATTCGAATAGCGGCCGGGATCGAATCCTTAGAAGACCTGCAGGCGGACTTGGATCAGGCACTCGGGTAGAACTGATAGAGTAGGGGCGATTCGTGTTCGCGCATCAGAGAAAGAAAATCCAACTCCTATTCGCCGCCGCGGACCTGATCCTGATTATCATTGCGTTCCAGGCGGCGTATTACACGCGCACCCAACTAACGCTCGAGCGGGTATTTTTTCTTGCGCCGCGGACGCACGTGTTGTTCCTGAGTTTTTGTGCCATTGCCTGGGTGGCGCTCGGGTCGATGCAGCGGGTTTACGAATACCTGGATTCGGCGAATCCCAAGCGGGCGCTGATGCGAACGTTCCGCCAGAGTTCGTTCGGTATCATTCTGCTGATTTTATTTCAGTACCTGGTGCGGCTGGAACCGCCGCTGAGCCGCAGCTTCCTGCTGCTGTTTTTTCTATATAGTTTGTTTCTCCTGACGGCATTCCGCTGGTACGCACCTGCGTTTGTGAGCGCGTTTCAGCGCGGGTTCGGTAGTCCGTACCATGTGGTGATTGTGGGCGAGGAGGGGAAAGCGGCTGCACTCGCGAACCTGCTCAGCCAAGGGTCGCCATTTCGCATCAAGATTGTGGCCCAGCTTGGCGCGGAAGAGTGCGTACACAGCTTGCCGCACCTGCTGGCGAGCCGGATCGTCGATGAAGTGATTTTCAATGTCGACAGCAGCCGGCTTTCAGGGCTCGAAGAAATATTTCTCCATTGCGACGAGCAAGGAGTCCGGACGCGCGTGGCGATCGACTTCTTCCCGCATGTGAATAGCGAGATTTCGCTCGACCGGGTGGGGGGCGCGCCGCTGCTGACGTTCTCGGCGGCTCCGCTTGAAGATGCGCGACTGGTAGTGAAGCGATTTCTCGATATCGTGATCTCGGCGGGCTCGCTCGTCGTGTTGGCTCCTTTCATTGGAGTGGTGGCCGCGATCATCAGGCTGACGTCGCGCGGGCCGGTGATTTACAGCCAGGAGCGATGCGGACTGAACGGCCGGAAGTTCACGATGTATAAGTTTCGTTCGATGGTGGTGAATGCGGACGAGTTGAAGACGCAGTACGAGCATTTGAGCCACCGGGACATTGCGTTCAAGATCCGGCACGACCCCCGCATTACGCCGATCGGACGCTGGATCCGAAAGTTTTCGATTGACGAAATTCCGCAGCTGTATAACGTGCTGCGCGGGGAGATGTCGATCGTGGGACCGCGTCCGCCGCTGGCGGAAGAGGTGGAGCGGTATGAGCTTTGGCAGAAGCGCCGCTTGCGGATGCGGCCCGGTCTGACGTGTATCTGGGCGGTCTGCGGCCGGGATCACATCGATTTCAATTCCTGGATGCGGATGGATATTTCGTATATCGAGAACTGGTCGCTGCAATTGGACTGGTCGATTATTCTGCGGACCATTCCGCATGTGCTAGCGGGGAAAGGGGCGCATTAGTTTCAGCTCAGGTTATGCATCTTATACCGACTAACGAGGAAGTGATTTCCCTGCTGCGCGGGACCGGGGCCTTGCGTGAGGGACATTTCGAGTTCCTGAACGGAATGCATACCGACGAGTACCTGCAGGTTCCGCTCGCGTTTCGCTATTACCAGAATGCCAAGCTGTTAAGTGTCGGTTTGAGCCGGCGTTTGCGGTCGGACCCGGAGATTCGGGCGATGATCAAAGAGCTTTCGATTGTTTGTCCGACGACCGGCGGACTGCCGATTGCGTTCGGGGTGTGTGAAGCGCTGCGCGCCAAGCAGGCGTACTGGGCGGAACAGGATACAGAAACGACTCCGATGCACTTCCGGCAGTTCCTGGAACCAGAGAAGGGCGAAAAGATCGTGATCGTGGACGATATCCTTCGCTCCGGGCGGCGGGTTACTCACCTGAAGCGCCTCATCGAGGAGCGCGGCGCGGAGATCGTTGGGTTGGCGGTGGCGGTATATCAACCCAATCCGACCATCGCGGACCTAGGCAATATTCCGTTGTTCCATCTGGCCAAGATGGACGCGGTGTATTACAAGGACGCGAGTTCGTGCGACCTGTGCCACCGGGGCGTGCCGGTGGAAAAAGTAGATATCTGATCCGGCAAGTGCTTGGGTGCGGGGCTCTGTTATTTGTTAGAAGTTAATCATTCGCGGTGCGTTCCACGTCGTTTCGCGCCTTTCTCAAGGAGTAACTAAGTCTATGAAGCTGTTGCGCTGTGGGCTCGGAGTTCTTGTTTTTTCTCTCCTTCCTTTGAGCCTTCTGGCCCAGGATGCAACAGGAAGGATTGCCGGTGTCATTACTGATCCTTCGGGAGCGCTGGTCCCAGCCGCTTCCGTGACCGTAATAAACGTCGGAACCAATATTCGGAAAAACACGACAACCGACAACAAAGGCTACTATGAAGTTCATCAATTGCCTATAGGCAACTATAAGGTTGAGGCAAATGCGCCGGGGTTCAGCAAGGTCGAATCGGCGGTCTCGGCATTGGATATCAACCAGACACTGCGGTTTGACCTGGCACTGCAGGTGGGCAACGTTACGGAGACCGAAAGTGTCGGGTCTGAAGGCAGTACGGTTGAGACCGAAAATTCTACCGTCGGTGGAACAGTAACGGGTCAGGCGATTTTTGAACTACCCCTGAACGGACGCAACACGCTCGATTTGCTGCAAACTCAACCGGGGGTGACTCTGTCGAACATGGACAGCGGTGCAGAGGGGAATTACAGCATTGCAGGCGGCCGCACGGATTCTGTCACGTATCTGTTAGACGGCGGCTTGAATAACGATCTCTTGAGCAACGGGATCGTGGTGAATCCGAATCCGACGCGGTGGCGGAATTTCGAGTCATCGAAAGCACGTATGGCGCCGAGTATGGACGTAACGCAGGCGGTATCGTCAGCGTGGTGACGAAGAGCGGCACCAATCAACTCCACGGGACCGCTTATGACTACGCGCGCAACGATTATTTCGATGCGAACGATTTCTTCAACAATGAACAGGGCCTGCCGCGGTCTGTACTGAAGCGCCAGCAATACGGCGGCACGATTGGCGGCCCGATCGTTATTCCGCACGTGATCGACGGCCGCAACCGATTGTTCTTCTTCTTCTCCTATCAAGGCCAGAAGCAGACTCAACTGCAGCTTCAAGGAAAAGTCCAGACATTTACTCCGGCCGAAGCCAACGGTGATTTCTCGCAAGCCGTTAACGGCGGGCCTGACCCGAACGTGGTGAGCTTTCTGCAAAGCAATCCCTACTATCAGCCAAATCCTGTTTTGGCGAGTCAGGGCATCATCAATCCGGCGAGCATCGATCCGGTTGCGCAAGCCTACTTCAAGAACAATCTGATCCCAACCTCTGCTACGGGCTTTCTCTTTCCCACGGCATCGGCCATTGACAATTCGAATGAATATCTGGGGCGATTTGACTTCACGGCCACCGCTAAAGACACGATATCGGGCACCTTCACGGCGCGTGATGAGGATCAAACTTTTCCTTTCACGGGCGACGGCGGAAGCAATGTGACCGGGTACACGACCGCACGCCTACGACCAGACCTACTCAGCCGCACTGAACTATACCCATACCTTCACGCCATCGCTTTTGAACGAGGCGCGAGCCACGGCCGTTCGAACCACGCCGGACGAGCGTGTCCCAACGACTACGCTTCCGGGCCCATCTCAACTCGGCATTAACATCACGCCGGACCAGGTCACTGGGCCGCCCCTATTGTTTTTCTCCGGATCGGGCTTGAGATACCGGTTTCGATTCTCGCCGGCCCCTCAAGTTTTGCCAATACGGTTTACGCATACTACGACAATCTGACCTGGATAAAAGGCGCGCACGACATGAAGTATGGTTTTTATTTCTCGCCTTATCAAAACAACACTAATTACGATTACTTCGTGAACGGCGCATTCACTTTCTTTGGACAGTCAACGGCGACGGGCTCCGGAACGGAACTCGCTGATTTCCTTTTAGGATAGACCGATGAATACAATCAGGGCCCAAGGGCATTGAGCAACATCCGCACGCATCAATACGCCGGCTAGCACAGGATGAATGGCACGTTACGAAGCGTTTTACCTTGAACCTCGGCGTGCGCTACGAATACTCGGAGCCTAAATACGACACCCAGGGACGTTCGTTCGTCTTTATTCCCGGCGAGCAGTCGCAGCGCTTTGTGAATGCTCCGCTTGGATTGGTATATCCGGGCGATCCCGGCGCGCCGAAGGGCGTTAACTATCCCGACAAGAACGACTGGGCGCCGCGCTTTGGTTTTGCGTGGGATGTTTTCGGAAACGCCAAAACGTCGATTCGCGGCGGCTTCGGCGTCTTCTACGATGTGCTGAAGGGCGAGGACAATCTGCAGTTTAACGGCGCGCCGCCCTTTTACGCCGAACCCGCGGTATTTTTCAGTCCACTGGATGGAACAGAATCGGGGCCGACCGGTTATCTGTCGAATCCTTTCCAGACGAACAATACAGGTACACCAAACGGATTTCCATCCCGGCCACCTTCATCGAGTGTCAGCTTTGCACCCTATGAGCCCCTGGGTAGCGCCGGCGGAGTTTACCTGGTAGATCCGCACCTTCGAACGCCCTACGTTTACCAGTACAGTTTAAACATTCAACAGCAACTCGCCGCTGGCACTACCCTGCAGATTGGATATGTCGGTTATGACGCCCATAAGCTGACGTCGCTCAACGATATCAACCCATTTCCGCTCGGCTCAAACGTCCGCCTCTACAACCCGGATGATTCGAACTCCATTTATTCCCAGGTGCTGGAATTCCAGAACGTCTCGCGCGCCAATTACAACTCGATGCAAGTGGATTTGACCAAGCGTTATGGCGACACCAAGTTCGGCAGCGCTTTCTTCACCGTGGCTTATACCTTGGGTCATGAGATTGACAATGCTTCCGGTTTCCGCGAACGAAATAGCGAGGTACCCTACTATGACCAGAATTATTTTCGGGCGTCCGGGGATACGGATGTTCGTCAGAACCTGTCCGTGTCGGGCGGCTGGACCCTTCCTTTCGATCGAATGTGGTCGCGTGGACCGCATCTATTAACGAAGGGCTGGAGCTTGTATCCGATTGTCAGCTGGCGGACGGGCTTCCCTCTCGACGTGCTAGCCGGACTGA
The DNA here is from genome assembly GCA_963767485.1 of Terriglobia bacterium. GTDB lineage: Bacteria > Acidobacteriota > Terriglobia > Bryobacterales > Bryobacteraceae > Bog-105. Next base: position 536,901 of record CAVYDZ010000012.1, read on the forward strand.
CAGCGACAAACACGGATCCGGGTCCAGCCGGCGATGGTTCGCCCAATCTCGTTCGAGCGGATCAGGTCCTAGCCTCGGTCGGAACCTATAATCCCCGCCGCAATCAAGCAATCAATGGAGTTGCGGGGAACTATTACTTTAATCCAGCAGCGTTTTCAAATACTAACCTGATCACTCTTGATGCGCTTTCAAAGTCAACCAGCCGCGCTGACAGGTCAGTTCACGGAAGGCAGCTTCCCGAGAAACGGACTGCGCGGACCCGGCTTCATCAATACGGACGTGTCTTTATCCAAGCACCTGCTCGTCTTTCGCGAGAAGCTTGATGCAGAGTTGCGGTTGGACGCCTTCAACGTGTTCAATCACGCCAATTTCGGAATTCCGAATACGAATATCAGCAGCTCGACCTTTGGGCAAGTCTCAACCACCATAGGAGCTAATGGTTCGACGGAAAATGGGCCGCGCATCTTGCAGGTTGCACTGCATTTAAAGTTCTAGAGCGCCGGTTGTAGTGCCTCCCTTTTGGTTGTGACATGCCCCTCACCGCCAGAACGGAGAAGCGGTGTAGTGGCTTCACGAACGCTAGTTTGGGAGAGACTTTGGCGGCAATGCGTGCACTTTGCTTCTGGGATTGTTCCCGGAACGCATGCGAACTCTATTCTTACTCTGTGCCTTTTGTTTACCGATTGTCATGCTGGCAGCGCCGGCTTCGGGGGATCGGGCAGAATACATGGGCGGTACGCGAGCTGACGTGCCAGCCAACGATGCCGGGCTGATTGAAGTATCCGATCGGGTTTATTTTGTCTTCGAATCGAAGCACGTGCGCGTAAAGGTGCCGTTCGAGCGGATTAACCTGCTCGAATACGGACAAAAAGTGGACCGGCGATATCTGGCGGCGGTGGTGATTTCGCCGCTATTCATGCTTGCGAAGAAGCGCGAGCACTTCCTGACTGTAGGATTTCAGGATGACGACGGGCAGCAGCAGGCAATGGTCTTCAAGGTCGACAAGAATGCGATCCGGCTGGCACTGGTAACACTCGAAGCGCGGACGGGGCAAACGGTGCAGTATCAGGACGACGAAGCGAGAATGGCGGGCAAAGGATGAACCGGTATTTCCTGGCGCTGGCTTTGACAGCGGGCGGGGTTTGGGCGCAAAGCAGCGGGGCGGATTCGGCGGTGACGAGTTTGCCGGAGGTCCGGCGAGTGTATGTTTCGGAGTTGACGGGCACGCAGGCCGATGAGCTGCGGGCGCTGCTGATTTCGAGTTTGGCGGCTACCAAATTATTCGTGCTGACCGATAACGCGGACCGGGCGGATGCGATCCTGAAAGGCGCCGCGGACGAGCATGCGTTTACAGAAACCCACGATATCCAGGAAGGCATCGGGGTTCGGGAAAATGCGGGTAAGTACGCAGGCACCGGAAGCACCAGCTCAAGTAAATCGAATAGCGGTTATTCCGGACTCAGCCTTACGGACAATCAGTCGCATCATTCGAATGAGCGGAAGCACGAGGCCTATGCGGCACTGCGTTTGTGCAACAAAGACGGCGATGTGATCTGGTCGACTACGCAAGAGAGCCAGGGAGCGAAGTTCCGGGGCGCGAGCGCGGACGTAGCCGCGAAAGTAGCGCGGCAGTTGATGTTGGATATGGAACGCTCCCGGCGGGGTGCCGGAGCGGAACAAACCGGAAACAAGTAAGAATTCCCGCAGGAAACGCTGGATTTAGAATTTGGTTGTAACCTTTTGATCATCGCGCAGTATTGATGATCGAGGGCGAGTGGAGACGCAAAGCGACAGTTCAGTAATGCGGCTGGTTCAGGCCGGCGAGATCAGCGAGCTTGCCGTTCTTTTCGAGCGGTATCACGTTCCGCTGTTTCGTTATCTGCTGCACCTGACGCGGAACCGGACGCTCAGCGAGGATCTGGTTCAAGAAGTTTTTTTCCGGGTTCTGAAATACGCGGCGAGCTATGACTCGCACCTGCCTTTCCAAGTGTGGCTCTACCGCATGGCCCGCAACTGTTATTTCGATTCCGCGCATAAGCAGCGCTTCGAAACTACCGGGAGCGAACTGGGAGAGGTCCGCAGCGCGGAACCAATGCCGGAAGAACTGCTGAGCCGCAAGCAGGAAACGACGCTTCTGCATGAAGCTCTGGAAAAACTCCCTGAAGACAAGCGGGAGATTCTGGTGCTCAGCCGATTTCACAATTTGCGGTACGAAGAGATCGCTTCCATTTTGAGATGCGAGATCGGCACGGTAAAGGTCCGGGTATATCGCGCTTTGAAAGAACTGCGCGAAACGTTCTGCGAACTTCGCGGGGAGAGGCTTTATGACATCTGACGAGTTCCGGTATTTGATTCCAGGATATGTCTCGGGCCGGTTGACGTCCACCGAGCATGCAACGTTCGAAGCGCAACTGAACGCCAGTCCGGAATTGCGCATTGAAGTAGAGGAGATCCGTGCGATGTGGCAAGGGTTGGGCTTACTGCCGGAAGAGCAGCCGAGCGCCGCGATGCGGGCGCGCTTCTATGGAAAGTTGAAAGATTTAGAGACTGGACAGGGACGCCGGGTGGCGGGCGGATTTGCCTGGTGGAAGCCGGGGCTGCCGGGCCTGGTGCGCCAACTCACGCTGTCGCTTGCGCTGGTGTGCCTAGGCATGTATATCGGACGCGTGAGCATGAGCAGCCGGCCGGGTCCAACGGATACGGCACAGTTGCAGAACGAAGTTCAAAATCTGCGGCAGACCGTGGCCTTGTCGCTTCTGGACAGGCAATCCGCTACCTCGCGCCTGGAGGGCATTTCGTGGAGCAGCCAGGTTAACCGGCCGGACCGCGACCTGCTCACTGCGCTGGTGACGGCGCTCAATCATGATCCGAATACGAATGTGCGCCTGGCCTCGCTGGATGCCCTGGAAAAGTTTTCAGACGATGCTTCGATCCGTAAGGCTTTAGTGAGTTCAATCCCGGTTCAGGATTCGCCGCTGGTGCAAATTGCGCTGATCGATGCGCTGGTGAATGCACGGGATAACGGGGCGGCCGGGGAGTTGCGCAAACTGACGCACGATACGACAGCGAATGCAGCCGTACGACAGCGGGCCGAATGGGGCCTGAAGAGACTGGCCTCTTAGTGGAGAAGTGGACGTGAGAATCACTAAACGACTCGCAAGTGGCCTGCTTAGCGCCGCGGTTCTGTTAGTTGCAGCGCTTGGGCTTGGCAGCACACACGAAGACAGATGGACGGTACGGGAGCAGGAGACGATTGAGAAGACTCTGACGCTCTCCGGTGAGCCGATGCGGCTGGTGGTGGACAACCTGGATGGATTTGTTCACGTGACCGGGAGGAGCAGCTCTCAAGTCAAAATCACTGCCCACAAAACGATCCGTGCTGAAACAGAGAGCGATCTGCAACAAGCGAAGAGCGAGGTGAAGCTGGATTTCAACGAGAAACCGGGCTCAGTCTCGATTTACTACGACGCACCCTGGCGGTGCCGCAGCAACTGCGGCGGATGCTGCGGCGGCGATCAGCGCCGCTTCTACAACGTGACCTATGACATCGATGTCGAAGTGCCGCGGGAGGCGAGAACGGTTATATCGACAGTGAACAACGGGGATCTGCGAATCGATAACGTCAACGGCGATTTCGACGCGAAGAACGTAAACGGAGGAATCAGCATGAACGGCATCGCGGGTTCAGGTGACGCACACACCGTGAATGGGCCAATCGCGGTTCATTTCTTGAAGAATCCAATGAGGGCCAGCAGCTTCAAAAGCGTCAATGGGCAATTGGATATTTACTTCGCGCCGGAGCTCTCCGCCGACCTGCTCTTCAAGACGTTCAACGGAGAGATATATAGCGATTTCGAGGTAGCTCCGAGAACGATTCCGGCGACAACGGCCGAGCAGCGCAACGGCAAATTTGTGTATCACAGCAACCGGCTCAGAGGAGGACGTGCAGGTCGCGGCGGACCCGAACTATCCTTTGACACCTTGAACGGCAATATTCGCCTGCATCGGGAACAGTAGAGGAGTAACAAGCAATGAAGAAGATGACTGGAATAGGGATGGTGTTGCTATGCGCGGGAGCCCTGCTGGCGCAGGACGGGCCGGAAAAGACGACGGTTCCGCTGAGCGATCCGTCTCGCCCAGCGCGCATCCATGTGCAACTGATAATGGGCGGCATCGAGGTGCGAGGGGCGGACATAAAGAATGTCGTGGTAGAGGCGCATTCGCGCTCAGGAGGCGAACGCCAGGAATCGCACCCAGCGCGCGCCGATGGAATGAAACGGCTGGAACTTCCCGGAAACGCGGGGCTCGATGTGGTGGAAGATAACAACGTGGTCAACGTTAAGACCGCGTCCTGGAACCGGCCTGTTGATCTGCTGATCACGGTTCCGCGGCGTTCGTCTCTGCAGCTTAAGTGTTTGAACGACGGCGATATTGAGGTGGAGCAGGTGGACGGCGAAATCGATGCGGATGACCTGAACGGCAAGATCACGCTTAAGCATGTTTCTGGGTTCGGTGGTGGCGCATTCCTTAAATGGCGCGGTGGTCGTGTCGCTCGATCAGGTGGATGCATCCAAGCCGATGTCGTTCAGCACAATGAACGGAGACATCGATGTTACGCTTCCCGAAAGCGTGAAAGCAAACGTCCGGATGAAGACCGATAACGGCGAGATCTACAGTGATTTCGACGTGAAGCTCGCCGGAGGGTCGCGGATTATCTCCAACGAACCCGGACGGAAGCAAGATGGAACCTACCATCTGCGCTTGGACCGGGCGCTCCATGGAACGATCAACGGCGGGGGCCCGGAATATCAGTTCACGTCGTTTAACGGACAAATTTACGTACGCAAAAGGAAGTGAGCCTCGAATAGCGCGGGACAGCAATGTTTTCCCCTCACTTGCACAGCGCTCTTATGGTTGCCAGTAACTGGGCCGACGGCGTTCCTTTAGTAATTACCGCTGCAATTAGTTTCGCTTCGGGGCGGTTTTGTAAGCCGGGGATGCGTTTGCCGGTGAGGACCGCAAGTGGCAGAGAGGGATCAATTTGTTTTAATTCGCGGATAAGTTTCAGTCCGTCTTTTTCCTGCGGCAGACACAAATCGAGTACTGCACAACTCAGTTTGTTTTGGTGTGCAATTTGGAGGGCTTCGCTGGGGGCTGCCGCCTTTAAAACGATAAAGCCTGCCTGTGCAAATAGCATTTCGCGCACGAAGAGCTGGTCTTCATCATCATCCACCAGCAAAACTGTCATCTGCTAACCGGCGAATGTAATTTGCGCGATGACCATCTTGGGCAGCGTTTGATTCCAACCGTCGGGAAGGGTGTCGAACGGCAACCGGAACGGGCGTGTCTCACCGGGCTTCAATGGACTTGATTGAGCGCCAACAATCGGCAGGCGTTCGCGATGGATCTCCTGGCCATCCACTCCATAAAACAAGCAATACACTTCCACCGACTTGAGTGACTTTGGTCCGGTGTTCTGGATGTTCCCAGTAACTTCGATTACTTGCTGGCGCATGAAGTTTTCACTTGCGAGCATCTTGACGTCGCTGAGGGCTAAGTGGGCGAGATACGCTCTCACTTCAGGACCGACTGTCGTTTGCCCGGGTTCCGGTTTGGGTGGCCTGGAAAGATAGACAAACGCGGCAATCGCGATCAGAACGGCCACAATGCCCACGATGAACGGGGCCAAAGAGCGGTTTGGCTTAACGGGGGAGCGAACCGGCATACCAATTCAAAGTCTAAACCACGTTCGGCACCGTGAACCCGGTGACCGAGCAGGCGTGGGAGCGGTGCGCGCTGGCAAGTTGCGCGGAGACAAAGTTAAGATGAATGCGCGATGGCTCACGACAAAATTATTGACGGATTGAATCACCTGATACACATCAACAAAGATGCCGAAGAAGGATTTCTCACGGCGGCCGAACAGACAGAAAACTCGGAACTGGAAACGGTGTTTGGGAGTTATGCGAAGCAGCATGCGAGGTTTGCAGGGGAGCTGCAAAAAGAAATTGAACGGCTGGGCGGGACGTTTTCCGATTCGGGCACTGTAGGCGGAGCGCTGCACCGAGGGTTTATGGATGTGAAGTCCGTTCTGTCCGGTCACTCGGCAAAGGGGATTCTTGCTTCGTGCGAGAGCGGGGAGGAATCGGCGGAAAGCGCGTATCTCGATGCGGCGGATGAGAACCCAACCGGGCAGATCCATACGCTGATTGAGAAGCACCGGGCCGAGATCAAAGAGTGCCGGACGCGGCTGGCGCGGCTAGTGGGTGAGATCAAGGACGGGGTGGAGTTTCAGAAGAACGAATAAAGCGCGCATTAACTGCCGGCAAATCTGGTCCTTGTGCCTGTCGCATTTTCAGGATGGGCGTTTCAGCGCGACATAAATAGTTTGTACGAAAGATTGAGGAGAGACGTGGCCGTGCCCCCATTGTGCGTCAAACTCCACTGTGGGATGGGCGTCCAGGATTTCCGGCTCGGTCTTGCCGGCGGCGATCATGCGCTGAACACGATCACGGACTGTAACGATCATGTTGCGAAACGATTCTACTTGGGCGCCGGAAGCAATGGGGCCTCGAGCAGGCACGACGCGCATGCTGTTGCCGGTCCAAGCGCCGAGCGTTTTTAGAAGGCCGTCTAATTTGCCGCCTTGGCTGGGATCGATTTCGGGATAGCCGTCGCCCGGGAAGACCTCACCGAGATAGACCAAATCCTCGGCGTGGAAATGGGCGATTGCGTCCGCATCGCTGTAGCCGGCGGGTTGATGGACGACGTGGATCGCATCGCCATTGAGGTCGAAGGCTAACACATGGTCGAATGCGATACGCGGGCGGTCGACTCCGAGTTTAAGAAACCGGGGTGAAACTGGCAGAGGCCGCCCCATGACATCGCCGCCGATGCGCCTGAGCGCATTTTCCTGCATAGCCACGAGGGCTCCGCGGCGGCCCCATCCTGCATCGCCTTCCGAGCTAGCTGGATTTTGTGGAAAGACGACAACGTAGCGGGCAGAAGATTTCGTACGACCGTCAAGGATGCTGCTGATCTGTGGTGTGGCAGAAACGGATGGCGTTCCGATGAGCAGCGCTCCATCGGGGCCGACGGAAGCTACGACATTGCCGGTTGCGGTGGCGAAGATGAGCAGGTTGGGGCCTGCTTCTGTAACGGAAGCACGCTGGGCAGCTAAGGAACTGCATAGGAACCAGAGAAGCAGGACGATCAGAAAGGCGTGAGTCAGGCAGCGGCGGTCAGCAGAATGGGCGTGCTGCATGTAATTACGATTGTATGTTCATCGTGAGCGGCGATGCTTCGGGCGGATTTCGAATACTCCATCCATCGTTGACGCTGATGCAGGTTGTGCCGGAAAATCCGTGACTCGCGGCGGCGAGGGTTCTGCGCTGCGCAATGTAAGGAAGGCGCACGCGTTCCGGCCAGTTTCAAGCGGTGCGGGCCTGTCGGGTTTGCTATGGTTTGCGTAATGAATCTTGCATCACTTCCTCATCTGCTAGACAGAAAAACTTGCCAGTGCAGAGCCATCGTGGAGACTCCCAAGGGCCGCCGCAACAAGTTCGACTATGATCCGCAGCTTGAGGCATTTACGCTCGGCGGTTTGCTGGCCGAAGGACTTAGCTTCCCTTATGATTTCGGTTTCGTTCCTTCGACGGTCGCGGATGATGGGGATCCGGTGGACGTGATGATTCTGATGGATGAGCCAGCGCACGTCGGTTGTGTGCTCGAAGTGCGGATCATCGGAGTGATCGAGGCCGAGCAGACCGAGGAAGGTAAGACGATTGCAAATCACCGGCTGGTTGGGATTGCGATCCACTCTTACAATCACGAGCATATTCACTCGATATCGGAAGTGAACAAGCCGATCATGGACCAGGTTGAGGAATTTTTCGTCACATACAACAAGAGCCGGGGGAAGAAATTCAAAGTTTTGGGATTGAAAGGTCCGAAGCGGGCGATCAAACTGCTGGAGGAAGGAATCAACGCCTATGAGGAGAAGAAGAGCTAGGTTTGGTGCGGATGAGAGGGGTTGAACCTCCACGCCCTTACGAGCGCTGGAACCTAAATCCAGTGCGTCTGCCAATTCCGCCACATCCGCACGGGCGGGAAACACTTAACAGCGTAACACTCGCTTTGTTTGTGATAGTCTCTATTCGGTCTTTGTTTGGAAACCGATGAGAGGCAAAAGTACGATGAAGCGTTTTTACAGCAGCATAGGGAAACTTTCCCTGGCGATTTTGGCGGCGGTCTTGCTGCCCACGCCAGCAATTTTCGGGCAAGGCTACGGCATTGGAGGGTACGATCTGGCGTCGCCGGCGGACCAGATCATTGCGTTCGACTATAACAGCACCGGGAAGGCCGACCATCTGCTGCTGTACCGGCCTGGGACGGGGATCGTTTGGATCCTGGCCAACAATAACGGGTCGTTCACGCCAGTGTTCGCCTCCTTCAACGGTATAGGCGGCTACGATCTTAAATCTACAAACGACCGGATCTTCGCTCTGGACTACAACAGCACCGGGCATATGGATCATCTCGTCTGTTATCGACCGGGGGCTGGAATCATTTACATTCTGGCGAATAATGGCGGCGCGTTTTACCCAGTTTTGACGAGCACCGCAGGGATTGGCGGATTTGATCTGATGACAACCAGCGATATCGGGTTTGCTTACGACGCGAACGGGGACGGGCGTTACGATTCGATCGTATTCTACCGGCCCGGCACGCACGTGGCCTATGTGATGACGAACGAGGTGAATATCACCGGGGGATTCGCCAGGACTTACTTACTCAGGTTACGATGGCCCCGGACTGGGCCAGTTCGACCTGGGATCTTCTGCCGACCGGCTGATTCCTTTTAATATTCCGGGTGAGAATGACGCAAGGTATCTGATCGGGTACCAGCCGGGCGGGCAGATTGCGTCATTCATCAATGGCCTGACGAAGCGCATTTACCAGCCAATATCTGTCGACCGCAGGAATCGGGGGATATGATTTAAAGTCTGCAAACGATCAAATCATCCCGTTCGATTACAGCGACACGGGCCTGATGGATCATTTGTTGGCGTACCGGCCGGGCTCGGGCATAGCCTTTATTCTGCAATTTACAGGGCCGATATCGACGCCAACATACTTCACGCCGATTTATGGATCGGCCTCCGGGATTGGCGGCTTTGATCTGAAATCGACCACGGACCGGATCATAGCGTATGACTACAGCAGCACGGGCCATCAGGACCATCTTTTGATTTACCGGCCGGGAACGGGCGTGGTCTGGATCTTGGCCAATGTGAGCGGGAATTATCAGCCGGTCTACGCCTCCGACTATTTGCCGGTCGGTTACGGCATGGCGGAGCAGCAGTAAAAGCGGATCAGCTACCTGGCCGCGGCGGTGCTCGAAGCGAGTGCCGCCGCGGACCATTCGTTCAGCTCGCTGGCGATTCGTTCATCGATTTTACCGTCGGCGAATTCGCGGGCTACACGAATGGCGTTGAGAATTGCTTTGGCGTTCGAGCGGCCGTGACAAATCACACAGAGTCCGTTGAGGCCGAGCAAGGGCGCGCCGCCGTACTCATCGACGTCGACCCGCTTCTTGAACTCACGAAATCCGCCGCGCGCCAGATAGGCCCCGAGTTTGCGCATGGCGGTTTCGGTAAGCGAATCCTCAAGCGTCCGGGCGATGACTTCGACCAAGCCTTCGCTCACTTTGAGGGCGACGTTGCCGACGAATCCGTCACAGACGATGACGTCGACTTTGCCGGTATAGAGGTCGCGGCCTTCCACGTTGCCGATGAAATCGATCTCATGCAGCATCTTGAGGAGCGGCCGGGTTTCGCTGGTGAGGGAGTTGCCTTTGTGCTCCTCTTCGCCAATGGAAAGGAGACCCACGCGCGGCTCGGCGTTGCGGAAGATGACGCGGGAATAGGCGCTGCCCATAACGGCGAACTGGGCAAGCATTTTCGGAGTGCAATCGACGTTGGCGCCGACGTCAAGCATAACGGCGGACTTGCCATTGATGGTGGGAAAGGCCGTAGCGAGCGCGGGGCGATCGACGCCGGGCAGCATGCCCTGCACGAGTTTGGCCGTGACCATCACCGCACCCGTGTTGCCGGCTGAGACAACACCCGCCGCTTCGCCATGGCGCACCAGGTTACAAGCGACGCGGATGGAGCTATCTTTTTTGGCGCGGACGGCTTTCCCGGCGCTGTCGCCCATTGTGATCTGATCTTTTGCGTTTCTGATCTCGATCGGGAGACTGCGCCATTCGCCTTGCTTGTCGAGTTCCGCCGTGAGCAATTCTTCGCGACCGACAAGGATCACCTTGACGTCGAGCGTCTTGGCCGCCAGGAATGCGCCTTCTACCTCCGGCTTCGGGAAGTTATCGCTTCCCATGGCATCGAGGGCTATGGTCACCATGATTTATGGGCTGTAGATTCGGGGATCGATCTTGGGAGTCGAGGGTTAGGCTTCTACGACCTCGATGACCTCGCGTCCCTTGTACTTGCCGCAGTGGGGGCAGGCGCGGTGGGCGCGGATCTTCTCATGGCAATTCGGGCACTCGGTGAGTTGCGGAACGGCGAGGAAATCATGAGCGCGGCGGGTCGAGGTGCGGCGCTTCGAATGACGGCGTTTAGGATTCGGCATAATTCTACTTTCTTTACAATCTCCAGCCCTTAATGAGGCCTACTCAAGCCCTTGACAAGGCCTATCAGTTTTGCGAGCCCAACTCCGCCCGCAGCAATTTCAACTTATTCCAGCGATCATCAGCCGGCTTCTGTTCGCATAGGCATTCCACCTGATTGCGATTTTGGCCGCAGACAGGACAGATTCCTTTGCAATCGTCCCGGCAAACCAGCCGCATAGGAAGCGCCAACAAGACGACTTCCCGCAACACATCGTTCAATTCGAGGCCGCTTCCCTGGTAATATCCAACCTCGACAGCAGCCTCATCGATCTCCTCTTCTCCGCCACTCGCCGCTTCTTCAGCCGGCATGTAGATTAAGTCGAAGTGATTCTCGACCGAGTAGGCCGCGGGCTCGACACAACGGTCACACGTGCCTTCGATTGCGACGGTCAGATCGCCGGTCACCCGAATTTCCCCAAGCGATTGGTTGAGAAGCTGGGCCGAACCTTCAGCATGTAGATTAGACGATTGTTTTAGTTTGGAATCAAAATCGATTTGCCCAGCGGGAACATCCACCTTGAATTGAACGACTCGTAATTCTAATTCCTGGAGGCTAATAAACACATACACCTCTGCAGTAACCGAGCGGCCAGCCGCCGGTGTAGCACGCCTTCAGACACACAAGAATTTATTGTAGCAAGAGCAAGAACGGTTCGCGGGTTGGTCCACTACTGGCCGAAGCGGTAGCCGGGTTTCAGGTCGCAGCGATACAACTTGGAGTCGTTTTGACCGGGTTTTTCGGTGCAGTATGCCCAGGAGAGCTTGAGGAAAGGGCCGAGCGGGAAAACGATGTCCTGTTTGGCAAGTTCGGCTTCGATGCTGGGCCCTTCGGCGGTGTTGGGAAGACTGAACGTCATGGAATCGCCGAGGTGCGCCGGGTAAGACTGGCGAATGATGTCGCTGACTTCGGTCCGAACGACTTCCGCTTCGAGCAGATAGGTAACGGTATCGGACCAGTTGAGGATGGTGATCTTCATGGTGCGGCCCTGATCGACGAGGTCCTGGGTAACAACTTTGCTGAACGGGCAAGGGCCGGCAACGCAGGAGAGGCGCGTTCTTCGGAGTTCGTTGCCTTGGGCGCCAATGGAGAAGGAACGCTCGGTGGCCTTCCATTTCCCATCGGGCGAGCACGTCTTCGCTCCACTGCAAGGGTAACCGCCCTGATTCGGCACCTGCAATTCCTCCGCTAAGCTTCCGGTGTTGGAAGTGGAAGTCGACTTTTCGGAATAGCGGACGCGAACGTTGGAGATGACGATGTCGGATTTGCGGGAATCGGCGTTCACCAGCTCGGCGATCGGCGTGAGGCGGGCGATGAAGATCCTGTGCGAGCCGTAGACTGCCATGTCGACGGGTTGGTATCCGCTATGTTTGAAACTGAGGCGAATCGAGGGGGGAGGCTGCTGCGAGCTGGCTTGTTGGGGCGGCAGTGTTATACGCCAGAGGCCGGAGGAATCGGACGTAGTGCGAACCGTTTCTGTGCCCCGGGTAGCCGAAACATCTGCTCCCGCGATTGGCACTTGATTTTTTGGATCGTTGTTTTCGACTAACGTGACGCCGGTTAATACGATTGGTTTCGCGGCGGGCGGAGCGTGAGTTTTGAGAAGCGAGACAGCGATGACGGCGGCAACTATGATCGCGAAGCCTATGCCCAGCAGTATCTTTTTCGATCGGCTCATGAAAGTTCGTGGTTAAATTTTATGATTGTTGTAGAGGCGATCTGTTACGGCGGGAACTGGAAGCATTGAAGACTTTTTATTCTGACAGACTGTCGCGGCGGAACGCGCTTCGAGCATTAACTAGCGCCGCGGCACTGGGGCCGATGATCTCGCGAGCACCCGCACAGAAGCCGGAGACGGTAGTGGTTTCGCCGGAGTTCGCCGCCGTGCCGCTGACGCCGGACGAAGAGCAATTGCTCGAAGAGATGGAGAAGGCTAATTTTCAGTTTTTCTGGGAACAGGCGAATCCGCAAACCGGGTTAATCAAAGACCGCAGTACGGTGCGGGAGACTGACAATTCGATCGTGGCGAGTATTGCAGCTACGGGCTTTGGATTGACCGCGATCTGCATCGGCCAACAGCGCGGCTATGTTTCGGAAGCGGATGCGCGCGAACGAGTCATTCTATCGCTGCGCTTCCTTTGGGAAAAGATGCCGCATCATCGCGGATTCTTTTTTCACTTTGCCAATGCGCAGACAGGCGAACGTATCTGGGACTCGGAGATCTCGTCAATCGACACCGCGATCCTTCTATGCGGCATTCTGACCTGCCGGACGCATTTCCGGAGTTCGCAGATTACGCACCTGGCGACTGACATTTTCAATCGCGTGGAGTGGACGTGGCTTTCCGAGGATACGAATCTGCTGCCGCATGGATGGACTCCGGGGAGCGGGTTTCTGCCTTACCTTTGGAACGATTACAGCGAGCTGATGATGATGTATTTGCTCGGCCTGGGTTCCACGCGTTATCCGTTGCCGATCGACGTTTGGAAGGCGTGGAACCGGAAAACGTTCGAATACGAGGGCTTGCGCTACATAGGCTCTTTCGCGCCTTTGTTCGTGCACCAATACTCGCAGGCGTGGTTCGATTTCCGCGGCAAGCAGGATGAGTATATCGACTATTTCCGGAATTCCATCGTAGCGACTGAGGTACACAGGCGGTGGTGTATTGAACTGGGACAGACGCGATTTTCGGATTACAGTGATGAGTTATGGGGCATCACCGCTTCGGATTCGGCGCACGGATATGTGGTGTGGGGCGGTCCGCCGGAACTCGGGCCAATTGATGGAACGGTTGTGCCGAGCGCTCCCGCCGGATCGCTACCGTTTATGCCGCACGAGACGCTGAAGGTGCTCAAAAATATGCGCACGAAATATGGCGCGAAAGCCTGGAGCAAATACGGATTCGTGAATGCGTTCAATCCGCTGACGGGGTGGTATGACACGGACGTGGTGGGGATCGATACGGGCATTTCGATGTTGATGGCAGAAAATCTGCGCACCGGGTTTGTGTGGGAGACGTTCATGAAAAATCCCGAGGCGCAGCGGGGCCTGGAACGAGCCGGATTTTCGAACTTTTGAAAAAAAATGGCCGCTCCAGTTCTGTCAGGCAACTGGAGCGGCTGAGGGAAAATTGTTTGGGCTAGCGGTGATGTCCGCCGCCACCGCCTCCCGAGTGGCCGCCACCGCCGCTGTGGCCACCGCCCGAAAATCCGCCTCCGCTATGGCCGCCGCCAGAGAAGTGGGAGTTTCCGCCGCGGGGCGCCTGGCTTTGCGGGCGAGCGTAATTCCCCGCCCCACGTCCTGGATTGAATGAAGGCTGATTATAGCGAGGAGCGTTATAACGCGGTGCATTGGAGCGCGGAGCGTTATACTGAGGCGCGTTATAGCGGGGTGCATTGTACGAAGGCGCGCTCCTCGGCCGGGCTCCGTATGAATTAGGTGCGGACGGGCGATAAGAGGGCGCCGGGCGTTGGGATTGTCCGAAGCTATGCCAACCACCCGAGTCATTCTTGAAGCCTTGCCGAAAGGAGCCGGCGCTGCCCGGATCGCCAAAGCGCTGCCAGCCGCCGCCGGAAGAGCGGTTCGGGGTACTCCGGAGATTCGGAGGCACGCCGTGCTCCTGGGCTCGCGTACTCGCGCCGAATTCCGATCGCTGGGGCGCAGCAGGCGCGTTGAATGTATGCGTTGGAGCGGCGCGATACCCGGTTGCGCGATTAAATTGCGAGTTCGCAAAAAAGTGCCGGTTAGCGGACGCGGACAAGCGCGAATTTGCCGTAACACTGCGATTCGAGAATTGCAGGCTGGCGCGCGTAGGTGTTACTGGTAAGCGGCCGCCCCGAAATGCGCTGGCTTGCATCAACTGAGCGTGGGTAGCGGGCGAGAAGCGTTGATGGGGCCCGCCGAATTGGCTGTAGCGGGCCGTGATGGCGCCTCCGCGATAGGCGGCATTGCGATAGGTGCGAGCAATATCGACATTGCGCGTGAAGTTCCCGTAGGAACGGAATCCACCTCGGCCAAACGCTCCCCACCCGTGGCCATACCAGCCGGGTCCCCACCAGCGATGGCAAACTTCAAACGGAGCCAAGGCTACCCAGCCTAATCCGCCAAGAGCCAAGCCGAGGCCCAACCCTCCCCAGCCGAAGAATCCAACGAGCGCCGGGCTCCAGCCAAACGAAGCGTGCAGTCCACCGGGCCACCAGCACCAGCCATGGCCGCCGTTCCAGAACCAACGGCCGTAGTGATACGGCGCCCAACCCCACGGCGCGGAATCGACCCAGGTCCAACCGTAGTAATCCTGCCAGGTCCACTCGCCTGTGCTGTACGGAGACCATCCGGAGGGCTCGTTTTGCGGCGTCCATACCTGTCCATATTGCGAAGGGACCCAGTTGCCGTAGCGATCCAAGTCGTCGGCTCCATAGGCATCGGGACTGACGTACTGATAGCTTTGCGAGCCGAGCAATTCGGAGTCGCGTTGAGCGCTCCAATCGTCGAACTGATCGCGGGCAAGTGGGCCGACATCTTTGAATTCGGGGTCGCTGGCATCGCCGCGAATGAGCACGGTTTCGCCGGACCGCAGTGGTTGCGAGCCGCGCGGCCCAAATATTTCAGCTTGTCCGGAACGAGCGGCGATTTCTGTAGAGCCGTCGTTCAGGACAGAGATCCGAAAATCGCCTTCACCGGTAGGTCGAAAGCCAACGTTCGGCGTATCGACTTCTGCCTGTGCGTCAGAGTTGCGCAGCACGCGATAGATGAGCGTACCGGCGCCAAGCTGCAACTGGTAATGGCGGTTTTCAAGGTCGGCAAACACTAGTTCGGTATCGGGCGCGAGACGTACAAGATTGGCGTAATCGAGTTCGACTTCGGCGCGCGAGCCACCAGAAGTTTGCAGGCGGTCCCCTGTGGCAAGCGGTGCATTGACGACCGCGCTAGTGAGAGGCCCGTTTTCGCCGCGCTGGATGTTTACGTCGCCTTGTATGATACTGGCGCGCGCGATACCGTGTTTCTGATCACTGGCCGCATCCTGTTGTGGATCGGACGGCACATCGTTTGAGTTGGCATCGGGGTTTGTTTGCGGAGGAGCGTCCTGCGGTTCCTGCTGGGATGTTTGCGGATAGCTGGATCCGGCTTGCGCGAATTGGGCACTTGCTGGCGTAGTGACGGTGAGCAAAAGCACCGAATAGGCCACCAGCATCGCTAAGAGTTCGCGTATCATACTGCTGCAAATGTGATAACACGCCGGATACCATTCCTAAGCCATTGAATACTAAGAGCGTTAGATGTTTGCGCGAGGTTCGCCAGTGGTTGAAATCCACCACTCCGGGTGGGTATCCACCACAGGCGAACCGGGGAATTCAAAAGGGGGGGTTGAAAAAGCCCACAGGAGGAGACTGAGATCTCCCGGAACTTACTCGGGCTTCATTTCAGTTTTTTCCGCCCACGGATCGTAGGTGCCAACCGTCCAGCTATGCCCTTCGAGATCCCTCACGCTAAATTCGCGGCTGCCATAGTGTGTGTCTTCGATTGGCCTCACAATAACCGCGCCAGCCTCCCGGGCGCGTTTATAAACAGCATCCGCATCCGGAACAATAACGTACGTGCTAGAAGTTTCGAAGCCGCCCAACTCGTTCGGGGATTTAAAATTGCGCCCGTATTCGTCGTCCTTTTGCGAACCCAGCATAACCATACCGCCATTCAGGATCAATTCCGCATGAGCGATGAGGCCATCAGGCCCGGGAAAGATGGCACCGCGCTCAAAGCCAAGCACATTACACAGCCACTCAATAGCCTTTGGGGCGTCGTGATACCGCAGGCCGGGCATAATCGTCGATTTCGTAACTGCTGCAGGGGTTGTCATTTGGTATCTCCTCTTTGTCTATGTTGAACCGCGGAACACTCGATGATCTTGGAAAATTCGGAAATTTCATTATTCCGTGCGCGTGTGATTTGCCCATAAGCCGTGACGCGTAGCAGTGTAAGTCGTCAGATCAATCCCGGAGAACGACCGGAATTCGTTTGCCAGGTGGGCCTGATCGTAGAAACCGCATTCGAGGGCGAGATCAGCCCACCGAATCTCCGCACCGTTGCGCAACTGCTGCACTGCGGACTGAAACCGCTGGAGACGGCGCCACACGTTTGGGGCGAAGCCAATCTGCTCGCGAAAGATCTGCGAGAACCGCCGTTCGCTCCAGCCGCTTCTTCGCGCCACCTCCGCAATAGAGAGCCGGTTTGAGGGCCGCGCAAACTGCTCTAACGCAAATTCCACTGATGGGTGCAGATCCAAACGGGGATCAGCACGCCCGGCCAGAAGATTAGCCGCGAGACAATCCTCGAGAATGCGAAGTCGCGTTTTCGGCGAGCGGCCCTCAAGCATGCGGCTGCGCAGAATATCGCCAGATCCGCACCATACCTGATCCAGAGGAATGTTTTGGTTACTGAGCAGATCGGCACGATCCGCAACAAGCCCAGGCAGGGCGCCGGGGACGAAGAGAACACCGGCCAAGTCGACCAGGTCCGCTGTGGCGATGACTTCGTACACAGAACGTTGACCGACCATGAGGGCCGGCGCAGTGCGCTGTTCCGATTCGCCCTCCAGGCAATCAGTGAGAAAGTCCCGGGAGAGACTCAACACGATGTGGGCGCAACCGCTGGGGAGAACGCGCTCATGCCGATGTTCTACACCGGGAGTGCACGCATACCAGAGACTCCGCACAAAGCGGCGCAAAGGAAGCGCCGGTGTGCGTTCAATGTAAATCAAGATGTCTCTCCTACCCGTGGAACAAAACCAGCTCCGAGCAGAATCCCGGCCCCATGGCGGCCAACACTCCCCACACGCCCGGCTCCGGCCGCTGCTTCTCCAAGACCTCTTCCAAAACAAACAGCACCGACGCTGAAGACAGATTCCCCGTTCGCCGCAGGCAATCCCATGAGACCTGCAACTCCCCTTTCCGCAATCCAAGCGCGTCCTGGGTCGCTTCCAGTACTTTCGGTCCGCCCGTGTGGATCACCCAGCTGCCGATATCAGCGCGGGCTAAACCATGCTCTTTCAAAAACTCATCCACATCGCGCCCAAGATTTTCCCGGATCACGTCAGGCACCTCCCGCGAGAGGACGATCTGAAACCCCTTCTCGGAAATATCCCAGCCCATGACCCGTTCCGTATCCGGATAGAGCGTCGAGCGCGTGGCCACAATCGCCGGTCCCTCTGCCCCTGCACATTCGCTGCCGGCAACGATCGCAGCTGCCGCTCCATCGCCAAACAGTCCGGTGCTTATGAGGTTTGCTACCGAAAGGTCATCCTGCTGCACGGTAAGCGAGCAGAGTTCAATCGCGAGCACCAGGCACGCTTCTTTGGGAAATGCTCGTACATAATCGGCTGCTCGCGCCACCCCGGCCGCGCCCGCCACGCAACCCAGCCCGAAAATCGGGATCCGCTTTGTCCTATTGCTCAACCCCATGCGGTTGATCAGCCGCGCTTCAATTGACGGACTGGATATCCCGGTAATAGAGACGAAGAATATCGCTCCGATCTGTTGTGGTCCTATGCCGGCTCGTGTCATGGCCCGGCAGATTGCCCTTTCTCCGAGCTCGAGCGACGTTTTGATCCATTGGTCGTTCGCCTCCCCCCAGGTCTTCATTGGATATTCGCTCAATGGAAGCGATAGAAATCGCCCGTCTACCTGCGTGGCTGCGTGCAGCCGCTCCAGAATTCCAAACCGCTCGAGCCTTTGCCCCCAATGTTTGCGGAATGCCTCTACCAATTCGTCTTGCGGGTAGTAGTGCTTCGGGAGTGCGCTGGCTGCGGCAAGGATTCTCATGCGTCGTTTGGGGCCTCTTCTTATCTGACGAATTCAGGCGCTTCGGATGGGAAAACTTCTGCGCGTTTCCCACTTTCTTCTTGCCGGATTCATTTCGTGGTTTGTTTCCTAAAGCTTGTCCGAGTTTTTGCCGATAGGCTCTGCAAGATGATATCGCCGCGCCTACAACGCTGCATGCTGGTGACGCTGATGCTAAGCGTCCTGTTGCCGGCTGCGGCTTTTGGGCAACGAGCCACCTTCAAAGCTTATGTAGAAGGCTTGGATAACCTCGATCCGAATTGCATGGTCGAAGATCATGCGGGTTTTCTGTGGATCGGCACTGAGAACGGCCTGTATCGGTACGACGGTTCTAGCTATGCAAAATACGGGCCGCGTGAAGGTTTGCCGGGCTCGTTCGTCCGGTCCTTGTTTGTCGACGGGAAGGGGCGTCTCTGGGTAGGAACTTCCCAGGGTCTGGCAGTCAGTAGCCGGGCTGGCCGATTCCTCTCGCTTCCCTATCAGGGCGCCGACCTTCGAATTCCCTACCATTCGGGAATCTCCGGCGATCCCGCTTCAGGACTTGTCTATGCCGTGACCCAGTTCGGCATTCTGTCGTTTCGTCCGGGCAATACCGAGACCGAGTGGACCGTTCGGCCCTTGCTTTCTCAGGACGAAGGCGTCCGGCTGCAGATCTCTCACCAAAGCGGGGTGCTTGCCCTGAACGGCGATACTGTTTTCTTCGGTTGCGGTACCGGCATTTGCAGCAAACAGGGTCCGTCTCTCGTGATGTGGGGCGCCCTCGAAGGATTGCCTTCCGATCAGTGGGCTTTCTTCCTTCAGAAGAAGGATGGCGAGATTTGGGCCCGCGGCGACAACAACATCGCCGTTTATTCTCCCGACCGTCACCGCTGGCAGACGCATAATGCGCCCAGTGCGAAAGTGACCTACTATGCTTTGGCCGAGGACCCCTCGGGCCACATTATGACCACACTTGGGCCCGCTGTCGGCATCTTTGTGAAAGACCACTGGAACGTTTTCGACGTGGGCACAAACCTGGACGAAGGCACCCTCACTTCCCTGTACGTCGATCGCCAAAACCTAATCTGGATCGGAATCGCCGGACACGGCGTTCGCAAGTGGCTCGGCTACGGTCAATGGGAGCACTGGACGAAAGAGCAGGGCCTAGGTCGGAACGAAGTCTGGTCTATTTTGCGCGATCGCTCCGGTACGCTCTGGGCGGGTCACGAGGGTGGCTTGAGCACGCTTTCTCCAGGACAGCGCACATTCCGAACCTTCGACCTTCCGGCTGCGCTCCGCGGCCGCTGTATGTCACTCGCCATTTCGAAGGATGGTTTCATCTGGGGCAGCTTGGGAGATCATTCCCTGACCCGTATCGACCCGGCTACTCGCGAAACTCGCCGGTTCCCCGTCGCGAACGTCCGAAAGCTTTTTGTCGATACAGCCGACCGGCTTTGGGTGATCAGCGACAACAGCCTGTTGGTGTCGCGCGGGTCAGGCAATACCCGTACGATCGCTCCAGTGCCCGGTCTTCACTCGGATTCCAACGGCTTCGAAACCGTTACAGAAGCTCCCGATGGCACGATCTGGCTCCTGGCGGCGAATCAGCTTCTCAGCTTCAAGAACAACGTCTGGCAACCTCACGATCTCTCGGCCTTTCACCTGGGCAAGGATCTTTCCAAAATCGCCATTGATTACTCCGGCGACGTCTGGATCGGCGGCGACACCACCGGTGTGACCCGCTTCCGCCTGGCACACGATAAGTTGACCAATCCAGAACGGATACACCTTGTGTCCGATTCCATCCTCTTCTTGCGTGTCGATCGCAAAGGATCTGTTTGGGTTGGCGAGGATCAGGGTGTCGAGGTCTTCGATGGCCGCACCTGGCAGAAATACTCTGTCGATAACGGACTTATCTGGAATGATCTCGATGACGAGGCCTTCTGGCAAGATCCCGACGGCTCTGTCTGGTTCGGTACGAGCGGCGGATTATCCCATTTCTCGGCGGCAAAATCCGCGCAGCTTGCCACTCCCCGATCTCCCGTATTGTTATCTGCCGATTACGGCGAACGCAGTCTTCTTGACGAGTCGACCCCCCTGCACTGGAACAAGCAGCCGCTAACGATCCATCTTGCGTCGCTAAATTTCCGCAACGAAAAGAGCATTCGATTCCGGTATCGTTTGCTCGGCCTCGAACAGAACTGGGAAGAAACCGTCCAACACGAAGTTCGTTATCCGGCGCTCAATCCCAAGTCGTATCGCTTCGAATCCATGGTGGTCGACACTGATAGCGGAAAAGTGTCGCGGATCACCTCGCTAACGTTTTCTATCGCTCCCCCCTGGTGGCGCACCAATCTGTTTCGTTCGACGCTCGGGTTCCTCGTGTTCTTCCTCTCAATTCTGGTGTGGCGGTGGCGCGAGTTCGTCCTCGCTGGACGACGGCTCGAATTGGAACGTCTGGTCGCGGAGCGAACAGAGGAGATCGACCGCCGTCTCGGCGAACAGAAGCTGTTGAAAGCCGAGGCGGAGCAGGCCAACCGCGCAAAAAGCGAGTTTCTCGCCTTCATGAGCCATGAGATCCGCACACCTATGAATGGTGTTATCGGCATGACGGCACTTCTCTCTGATACCAAGCTTTCCCTCGAACAGCAGGAATATGTGGATGCGATTCGCGACTCCGGCTCCGCTCTGGTTGCAATCATCAACGACATCCTGGACCTCTCCAAAATTGAAGCCGGCAAATTGGCCCTGGAGGAAGCGGATTTCCACCTGGAGACCGCCTTGAAAGAGGCGGTTGCGCTCCCTGGCCGCGCTGCCGCTACAAAGGGCCTCGGCTTTTCTTTGACTCTCGATCCGCAACTGCCGCGCTGGGTTGCGGGCGATCCTGTGCGGCTGAAGCAAATCGCGTTGAATCTGGTTTCGAATGCTGTCAAATTCACAGAAGCGGGCGCCATCTCCGCGCAGGCTTCATTAGTCAAGCGCTCTGAAGACGGCAAGATCCTTCTGAAGTTTGCCGTTAGCGACACCGGGATCGGGATTGCTCCGGAAGCGCAGGCACGGCTGTTTCAAAACTTTACTCAGGCCGAGGCATCCACTACCCGCCAGTACGGGGGTACGGGCCTGGGCCTGTCAATTTCAAAACGTCTGGCGGAAATGATGAACGGCTCAATTGGCGTCGAAAGCGAACTCGACCGCGGCAGCACATTCTCGATCACGGTAGAGCTGAAAGAGCGGCAAGCGCCGGTCACCGTGCTCCTTCAGCCCAGTCATCCTCCGGTCCGCCGTCAACGTGGAAATATCCTCGTCGCCGAAGATAATCCGATAAATCAGAAAGTGGTGAAACACTTGCTGACACGTTTGGGTTTTAGCGTTGATATCGTTGAGAACGGCGCCGAGGCGGTAAATGCCTTTGATCGGGAACCTGCATACGACGTAATCCTTATGGATTGCCAAATGCCCGTGATGGATGGCTTCGAAGCCACCCGGGCCATCCGCCGCAGCCCTTCTGGGCGATCCGGTATTCCAATCGTCGCCGTTACCGCCAACGCTCTGGTCGGAGAACGCGAAAAATGTCTGGACTCGGGCATGAACGATTACTTACCCAAGCCGATTTCCCGCGAACACCTCGAAGCGGTACTCGCGCGCTGGGTCCGGCCGGAACCGGAATCGCTTGCCGGCTGAGAAGTCGCTACCCCGGCGCCCACGTATTCCACGTGGTTAAGACCAACCTTACTCCGGAAGAAACTCTCCACTGGCTGGCCCTGCGCATGGTTCCCGGGCTCGGCACCCTCGGGACGCTCAAGCTCCTTGCTAAATTGCAAACACCCCAAGCCATTTTTCGCGCTTCGGCAAGCGAATTGGAGGCGGCCGGCCTCAGCGCGTCTCAGGCCCGCAACATCTCGACGGGCTGCTCGTTTGAAGATGCCGTGAATCAGCAGAACCGTATGCTGGCGGTAGGCGCCCAGCTGCTTACCCTCCACGATGCTCATTACCCACAACAACTCCGGGAAATCTTCGACCCGCCGCTCCTGTTATTCGCCCTCGGCAATCTCAATCTGGTCTCGACCCATTCTGTCGGCGTGGTGGGGACCCGCAGCCCCACGCCCTACGGTTTAGCTGTCGCGGAACGCCTCAGCGCGGATCTGGCCAAGGCCGGTCTGACGATTGTAAGTGGGATGGCCCGCGGCATCGATACCGCTGCCCATCGCGCAGCTCTCGAAGCGAACGGCCAGACCATCGCGGTCTTCGGCTGCGGAGTCGACGTACTCTATCCCTCGAGCAACCGAAAGCTTTACGACGAGATTGCGAAAAAGGGACTGCTGCTCTCCGAATTCCCCATGGAAGCGCCCGCGTTCCCGCAAAACTTCCCCGTCCGGAACCGCATCGTCAGCGGCCTCGCACTCGGCGTTCTGATCGTCGAAGGCGCCCAGCACAGCGGATCCGCCATTACCGCCAAGCTTGCCATGGACCAGGGCCGGGAAGTCTTTGCCGTTCCCGGCAGTATCACCTCCAAAATGAGTTGGGGTCCGAACCTGCTGATTAAAGTAGGCGGTGCAAAACTTGTTCAGGAATGGAGCGACGTAACCAACGAGCTGCCGGCGGCCGTCCGCCGGGACCTTGTCTCGAAGGCCCAGCAACAAATTTTGCCCGACGCAACCGACCGGATTCTGGCCGACTCCCAACAGCCCGAACAACCCCTTCAGATCCTGGGACGAAAGCTTCTGAATCTCTTAAAAGTCGATGTGCCTCAACAACTTGAATCGCTGCTTGAAACTTTTGAAGGCGCCTCCTCATCAGAGTTGATCAGTGCGCTATTCGACCTCGAGATGGCCGGCCTAATCCGGCAGCTTCCCGGGAAGAACTTCGTCAAGGTGTGGTAAAAGGGTAGCGTTCTAGAGCCGGAATCTTCCACCGGCACCCGGAATCACATTAATTAAGGTTACAGATAAGCGGTTATGGCAAAATCTCTCGTCATCGTTGAATCCCCGGCGAAGGCGAAAACTATAGGGAAATACTTAGGAAAGCAGTTCATCGTCAAGGCTTCCCTCGGGCACGTGAAAGATCTGCCCAAGAAGGACTTGGCGGTAGATGTAGATCGGGATTTCACACCCAGATACGAGGTGATCGAGGGCAAGAAGAAACTGATCGCCGAGTTGAAGCAAGCTGCTAAGGGCGTCGATTCCGTTTACCTGGCGGCTGACCCGGATCGCGAAGGCGAGGCGATCTGCTGGCACCTGAAAGAAGAACTGGAATCCAAGAAATCGGACAAACCCGCCATTTTCCGGGTGATGTTCAACGAAATTACGGCCAGCGCGGTCAAAAGAGCGTTCGATAAGCCGCTCGCGGTTAACGTGAACCTGGTAGACGCTCAGCAGGCGCGCCGGGTTCTCGACCGACTTGTCGGCTACAAAATTTCACCCCTTCTCTGGGACAAAGTGCGCCGCGGCCTTTCCGCGGGCCGTGTCCAGACGGTTGCTCTGCGCCTGATTGTTGACCGCGAACGCGAAATCAAAGCGTTTCAAAGGGAAGAATACTGGACCATTGACGTTGCGTTACACGCGAAAAAGCCCCCGGTCCTCACCGCGCGGTTGAATAAGATCGCCGACGCGGCCTCCTCCGTAAAAGATGAGCAGAGGGCGACGGGCATTGTTTCTGATTTGGACGGCGCGGCCTACATTGTTAAATCCGTCGGCACCAAGGAAAAGAAACGCAATCCGGTCCCGCCGTTCATCACATCGACTTTGCAGCAGGAATCCTCGCGTAAGCTGCGTTTCAGCGTGAAGCGCACGATGATGCTTGCGCAAGGTCTCTATGAAGGGAAAGAGGTCGGCAAAGAAGGCGCAGTCGGTCTGATCACCTACATGCGTACCGATTCTACCCGTGTTTCGGAAGACGCGCTCACCGAAGTGCGCGGCCTGATCACGGAACGGTTTGGCAAAGAATTTGTGCCTTCCTCACCCAACGTTTACAAGACGAAGAAAGATGCGCAGGACGCCCACGAAGCTATTCGCCCGACCTCCGTTCTGCACACCCCCGAGTCGCTCGAGAAGTACCTGGCGGAAGACGAATTGAAACTGTATCGCCTGATCTGGATGCGTTTTGTGGCTTCGCAGATGAATCCAGCTCTGCTGGATCAGACGACAATCGATATTGACGCGAAGGGCAAGAGCACCACGTCCTATACCTTCCGCGCGACCGGCAGCGTTCTCAAATTCGAAGGCTTCCTGAAAGTCTACGAAGAGGGTAAGGATCAGAAGGACGAAGACGACGAGGACTTGAAGCATAAGCTTCCCGCGGTGACGCAAGGGGAAGATCTCCGGTTCAAAGAAATCCGTCCGGAGCAGCACTTCACGGAGCCGCCGCCCCGCTACAACGAGGCGACTCTCGTGAAGAAACTCGAATCCGATGGCGTGGGCCGCCCGTCGACATACGCTTCGATCTTGTCGACCATTCAAGATCGCGAATACGTCAAGAAAGAGGGCGGCAAATTTCATCCGACCGAACTCGGAACCGTTGTCACGGATCTTCTACTTGAGAGCTTCAACGATCTCTTCGATGTGAAATACACGGCTCGGATGGAAGAAGAGCTGGACGAAATCGAAGAGGGCAAGATCGAGTGGCGCGCCGCCATGGCGGATTTTTACGGCCGCTTCCAAAAGAATCTGGCGGATGCCGAACGCAACATGACCGACATCAAGCGGATGGAGAAGCCCACCGACTTGGTCTGCGAGAAGTGCGGGAAGCCGATGGTAATCAAATGGGGCAAGCACGGCAGCTTCGTCGCTTGCACAGGTTATCCAGAGTGCAGCAACACGCGCGAAGTTGCGGTGGAGGGGCCCGAAGGCGAGAAGGCCGACTTCAACGAACAGGACGAAGCCGAGTATTGTGAGAACTGCGGCCGTCCCATGGTCCTTAAGAAAGGACGCTTCGGACAGTTCTTTGCGTGTTCCGGCTATCCGGATTGCAAAACGACAAAGCAGATCGGCGGCGAGCAGCGCAAAGATGTACCGCTGGAAGAAAAGTGCCCGCAGTGCGGCAGCAATCTGGTGCAGAAATACGGGCGGTTTGGCGAGTTCGTGGCCTGTAGCGATTATCCGAAGTGCAAGTACGTGAAGCAGAAGACGATCGGCGTTCCGTGCCCGAATTGCTCGCAAGGCGAAATTGTCGAGCGGCGGTCGAAGCGCGGCAAAACGTTCTACGGCTGTAATCGCTACCCGGAGTGCGACTTCGTTGCCTGGGGCAAGCCGATTGCCGAGAAGTGCCCGGATTGCGGCAGCAGCTATCTCATCGAGAAGTATCTGAAGGCCGGCCCAGTGGCGCAATGTCCGAATAACGAGTGCAAGTACAAGCGGCCACTTGAAGTGCCGGCCGAATCGAGCGTTGCGTAATCAAAATCGAAAGGGAGCGTCGTACAATTTACTCGCTCCCTATGTCTACACCGAACACTGCTGAGCACGTTCGCTTAGCTGAATCAGAAGCCCGCACGAAACATTGGAAACGATGGGGGCCTTACGTATCTGAACGTGCGTGGGCAACGGTTCGTGAAGATTACAGCGCAAACGGCGATGCTTGGAATTACCTGCCGCACGATCACGCGCGTTCGCGCGCCTATCGCTGGACCGAAGACGGCATTCTCGGTATTTGCGACAACCATCAACATCTCTGTTTCGCGCTGGCTTTCTGGAATGGGAAGGATCCGATTCTCAAGGAGCGGTTGTTCGGGCTCACGGGTCCGCAAGGGAATCACGGCGAAGACGTCAAGGAGCTGTATTATTATCTCGACGCCACGCCTACGAATTCGTATCTGAAAGGGCTTTACAAGTATCCACAAGCGGCGTATCCGTACGATCAACTGGTGAACGAGAATGCCAGGCGCACCCGGCTCGATCCCGAATACGAAATTGAAGACACGGGTGTTTTCAAAGAGAATCGCTACTTCGACATCTTCGCTGAATACGCGAAGCAGGACGTTGATGACGTTCTCATTCGGGTGCAAGTCATCAATCGCGGTCCGGAAGCCGCGGAGATCACGCTGCTGCCTACGCTCTGGTTTCGCAACATCTGGAGCTGGGACAAGAATTACGATTGGGCAAAGAAGCCACTGCTGACCAAATCCGGCGCGGCGGAAATTACTGCAGTTGATCCTAAGCTCGGGACCTTCATCCTCACTGGCGACGGCGAGCCGGAACTGCTTTTCACCGAAAACGAAACCAATGCTGAGCGGATCTGGGGGCGAGCAAGCGAAAGCTCGTACGTAAAAGACGCCTTTCACGAGTACATTCTGCACGGCAAGACGGAAAGGGTGAATCCCAACCACGAAGGAACGAAGGCAGCTGCAGTTTACAAATACACGCTTGCTCCGGGCGAACAAGCAACCATTCATTTCCGGTTATGGCGGCAAGGCCAGCCGGATCTGAAGCGTGCGTCTTGGGACTCGGTATTTACCGCACGTCAAGACGAAGCCTCAGAGTTTTATGGAACTCTCTGCGACGGCTTGGACGAGCGGTCGAAGGCCGTACAGCGACAGGCTTTCGCGGGCATGTTCTGGAGCAAGCAGTACTATCATTTCGTAGTTGAGACATGGCTGAACGGCGACAACACGACGGCGCCCCCGCCTCCGGAACGGAAACAAGGCCGTAATCATAAATGGCGTCACCTGTTCAACGACGATGTTATTTCTATGCCGGACAAATGGGAATATCCGTGGTACGCGGCTTGGGATCTGGCGTTTCATACAGTCGCAATCGCGCCGGCCGATCCGGATTTTTCCAAGGCGCAACTCTCTCTATTTCTACGCGAATGGTACATGCATCCGAACGGGCAAATACCCGCATACGAATGGAATTTCGGCGACGTGAATCCGCCCGTCCACGCGTGGGCCGCCTGGCGCGTGTACAAAATTGACCAGCGCATCAAAGGCAAACCGGATCGAGACTTTCTGGAAAGCGTCTTCCACAAATTGCTGATCAATTTCACGTGGTGGATCAATCAGAAAGACTCCAAAGAGAACAACATTTTCGAAGGCGGCTTTCTAGGACTTGACAACATCGGTGTCTTCGACCGGAATGCGACATTACCCAGCGGCTGGGTGCTCGAACAGTCGGACGGCACCAGTTGGATGAGCATGTATTGCCTGATCATGATGCAGATGGCGCTCGATCTGGCGGAAGCGGAGCCGGTCTACGCTGATGTCGCGAGCAAGTTTTTTGAGCACTTCCTTTATATCGCGGATGCCATCAATCATCACAACGGAACCGGCCTGTGGAACGAAGAAGACGGATTCTATTACGACCGGCTGCTCAAAGATGAGGGACACACCGTCTTGCTCAAACTTCGATCGCTAGTCGGCCTTGTGCCATTGTTTGGCGTGTTGACGCTCGAATCGGAGGTGCTCGCGAAGCACCCCGGCTTTCAAAAGCGCATGCAGTGGTTCATCGATAACCGGCCGGACCTGACTTCGGGATTGGCTTCAATGACTGAGACGGGGGAAAGCCAGCGCCGCCTGCTGGCGCTGGTCAATCCGGACCGCCTGAAGCGCATCCTGCAACGCACTTTCGACGAATCCGAATTTCTTTCGCCCTATGGCATCCGTTCGCTTTCGCGTTACTACCTCGATCATCCGTATGAAGTTTCGCTCGAAGGCGGCACGTATCGGGTCAACTACGAACCAGCGGAGTCGCAAACAAACATGTTTGGCGGCAATTCCAATTGGCGCGGCCCGGTATGGTTTCCGATGAATTTTCTGCTGATCGAGGCCTTGCAGCGGTTTGATTATTATTACGGCGACAGCTTTACGGTCCAGTTCCCAACGGGTTCCGGGCAGCAAATGCGTCTGTCTGAAATTGCCAGACATCTCTCCTGCCGGTTGTCGGAGTTGTTCTTGCCCGATCAGGAGGGCAAGACACCGGCGGCCGGCGGCGATCCGCTCCGAACCGATCCAAACTTCGCGCCGTATGTACTGTTTTACGAATACTTCGACGGCGACACCGGCAAGGGGCTCGGCGCGAGCCATCAGACAGGATGGACCGGGTTGGTGGCAAAGCTTATGCAGCAAAGCGGATCAGCGTATCCCAAAAGCGCGGGCGAAAAATGCTAAAAGACGAAAAGGGTCAGGATATTGAGACAGACGACGGTCTGGTCGCGCCGGAGCTAACGGAGAAACAGCAGGAAGAAGCGGAAGAGCGCACGTCGGTAAGCGCCGTCGTGGTGCATGAGGCGATCCGGCACGACGGCGAAGAAGAGCTGGGGCGGCCCGCTTCGGCGCTGGCATGGTCCGGTCTTGCAGCCGGCATGTCGATGGGCTTCTCGCTTGTTGGACAAGCCCTGCTTCATGCCTATTTGCCGGACAAGCCATGGCGTCCGCTGCTGGTACGGCTCGGGTACCCGCTTGGTTTCCTCATCGTCATCATCGGGCGGCAGCAATTATTCACAGAAAATACGTTGACCGCCATAATTCCGTTATTAGCGCGCCGCAATTTCACTACGCTTGTACAGGTGCTGCGGCTCTGGAGCATTGTGCTTGTGGCAAACCTCGTCGGAGCGCACTTGTTCGCGTGGGTGGCCGGCAATACGCCCATGTTCAGCCGTCAAGTGCAGCACTCAATGCTGCAACTTGCGACAGAAGCCGCGGCGGTTGGCTTTTGGACGGCCGTGTTGCGCGGAATCTTCGCTGGCTGGCTCATCGCGATGGTGGTGTGGATGCTGGCTGCTTCCGATGCCGGACGAATTGCGATTATTGTGATTCTCACTTATACCGTGGGTCTGGGAAGTTTCACGCATATCATTGCGGGTTCGGTTGAGGTTTTGTTCCTGGTAATGGTAGGGGCAAAGAGTTGGGGCGCCATTGCGCTGGGTTATCTGCTGCCGACGCTGATTGGAAACATAATTGGCGGCGGCTCTCTGACCGCGGCTATCAATCACGCGCAATCGGTGTCAGGCATGGCGAAAAAGAAGCAGCATGGGCCGCAGGTGCTGAGCCGGGGCCGGTAAGCTCTTGAACTAAAGAACGGTTCGGCAGCCCTGTTATCATCTCCGCTGATGCGCGTGTTCAGTCGGAGTCTCTGCATTCTGCTGCTTGCCGCCGGCATTGAGGGGCAGAGTACTGGCCCGAGGCACGTCTTCTTCCGCGTGCAGGCGGGCGCTTCGTTGCCGCAATCGCTCAGCGGGCGATTGTTGATCTTCGTTAAACCCGGCTCCGCTAGCAAGGACGTCGATACCGATGAGTTTCACCCAGAGAGCACTTGGGTTGCAGCCGAAGAAGTGCACGACCTTGTGTCCGGTCAGTCGTTAGAAGTTGACGCCGATCAGATCGCTTATCCGAAACCGTTCTCGCAAATGGCGGCTGGCGATTATCAGGCGCAGGCCGTGCTCGATGTAAATCACAGTTACAACTACAGCGGGCGGGACGCGACGGATTGGGTGAGCGATGTGGCGACTCTCACCAAGTGGACGCCCGGCGAGGGCATTGAGCCGCTGCTCACGCTGGCCGAACATCCAAGAGGGACAGCGACGGCGATGATCTCGACGGAAGCTGTGCGCAAAGAAGAATGGGGCAGCCCTTTACTAACGCGTTTCTGGGGCCGGGACATGCGGATCAAAGCCTGGATTGTTTTGCCGCCCGGGTATGCGGCGACTAAGCAACGCTATCCGACGGTTTATTGGACGCATGGTTTCGGAGGAAATATTCAGAATTCGCGAGCGGAGGCTCTTAGTATCCAAAAGCGAATGCAGGACGGCAAGATGCCTCCGATGATCTGGGTGATGCTGGACGAATCGATTCCGCAGGGCACGCATGAATTCGCCGATTCGGTGAACGATGGGCCTTGGGGAACGGCGCTTACAACCGAATTCCTGCCGTATCTGGAGCATAAGTACCGCATGGATGCGCGGCGCAACGCGCGGTTTTTGAATGGCCATTCGAGCGGCGGCTGGGCCACGCTGCAACTCGAAGTAAATTACCCGAAGGTCTTTGGCGGCACCTGGTCTACTTCGCCCGATCCCAGCGATTTTCACGATTTCACCGGCACCGATCTTTATGCGCCAGGGGCAAACGTCTATCACCGGCGGGATGGCACGCCGACGCCGCTCATACGCGATCACGGAAAAGTGATCGCCACCTTCGAGCAATTTGCAAAGTTGGAAGCGGTGCTGGGACCGTATGGCGGACAAATTAGCTCGTTCAACTGGGTGTTTTCGCCAAAAGGCCCAAGCGGCGCACCTGAACCGATGTTCGACCGGAAGACGGGCGCGGTCGATCCTTACGTCGTCAATTATTGGAGCGATCACTACGATTTAGCGCGCGTGACAGAAATCAATTGGGTGGAGCGTGCACCGTATCTGAAGGGCCGCATTCACTTGATTGTGGGTACGGCGGATACGTTTTACCTGGACGGAGCGGCGCATAAATTCGAGGCGGTGCTGACGCGCTTAGGAGCAGAGCCGCACTTCACGTATCTGGAGGGACGCACGCACTTCGATCTTTATACGCAGGGTGAGGATCGCGAGGCGCTATTCGACAAAATCAGCTCTGAGATGTACGCGGTAGCGCGGCCGAAGGCAAACTGGCGCCCGGGCAAATGAGCTAGGGATGCACCGGCGGGCTGCCCGGTAACTGCCCCTTCATTCGCTTCTCCTCTTGAGTGATCGGGCTTGGAAACTTCATTCGATCGCCAAAGAAATAACTAGCCGCAGTCATGTCGGAGAATTTGTGTTTGCGTACCTGATCGAAGGTGGCCTGTTGGCGGCTGTCGAACTGTTGGAGGCGGGAAATGTATTCGCTTCGGCTAATCTGGTGTTTCAGAAATTCGTTCTGCGTGGTTTGAAATTCGACGAGTAGCTTCTGATCCTGCTGCACGAGTTCGCCATCATTCGGGCCGCGGCTGCAACCGGCAGGAAGCAAGAGCGCGGCGGCAAGAAGAAATTCAAGCGACTTCATGAAGAGCTAAGCGCTGCGTTCCGTGACCAGATCGACAATTGACTGCAGCGCGCGCTGCGCGGGGGTATCAGGAAAGGCACTCAGGATATTGCGCGAGATGTCGGTAAAAATGCGGGCACGGTCGTAAGCGCGCGTAACCGCCCCGTGGCGGTCGAGAATCTGCACGATATGCATGAACGGGACGTGCTCGTAGCTGCCGTCGGTCATCACCGTTTCGATGGAGGCACGTTCTTCAGAAGAGGCATTTTCGAGCGCATATATGACGGGAAGCGTAACCTTGCCCTCGCGAAGATCGTTGCCCGCGGGCTTGCCAAGAATCTTTTCGGATGATGTGAAGTCAAGGATATCGTCGACTAGCTGGAAGGCCATCCCGAGATTCCAGGCGAACTCGCGCAAATTGGATTCGACAGCTTCGTCCGCGTTGGCCGCGGTAGCGCCGAGCGAAGCGCATGCCGAAAAAAGTCCGGCAGTTTTGCGGTCGACTAACTCCATGTAATCGGTTTCGCTGACCTCAATGCGATGAAGGTTTTCAAGTTGCAGCAGTTCGCCTTCGACCATCATCTGCGTGAGAGAAATGAGTACATCGAGAATGCGGAAATTGCGCTCGCGCAGGGCTAGTTCGAAGGCGCGCATGTAGAGCCAGTCTCCGGCAAGGACGGACACGTGATTACCCCAGACTACGTTCGAGGAGGGCCGTCCCCGGCGGCTTTTGGCGATGTCGATCACGTCGTCATGCACGAGTGTCGCGGTGTGAATCATCTCGACGACAGCAGCAAGGCGGCGCGCGCACTCAGTCGATTCGCCGAAGAGCCGGTTGCACAGAAGCAGGAGCGCGGGCCGTAATCGTTTGCCGCCGCCCGCCTGAAGGTATTGGTTGATGGTGGTGATGGTCTCGACAGAAGCGGCCGATTCCGCGCTGATCTCCCGCTCGACTTCGACTAAATCCGGTTTCACGAGTTCGAATGCCTCGCGAGCCGAGATGGATTGTCGAAGTTTGCTGAGCATGGATGTCCTTACGTAGGCGAAACCCTCAGTGTAGCGGGTCTCTATCGCGTCCTATTGAGAAGAGGTGCTCGAAATTTCGCGTGGTCACGGCTGCCAGATCTGAAACGGGGATGTTGAGCGCTTCGGCTATCACGCGCGCGGTATGCGCTACGTACGCGGGCTCATTACGCTTGCCGCGATGAGGAACGGGGGCGAGATATGGCGCATCGGTTTCGAGCAGCATGCGATCGAGCGGCGTGGCGCGGGCGGCCTCGCGAATCGCGTTTGATTTTGAAAACGTCGCCACACCTCCAAATGCCAGATGAAAGCCGAGGGCGAGGCATTCCTTTGCTTGCACCTCAGTGCCGGTAAAGCAGTGCATCACGCAGGGCAGCCCAGTGGGCGCCCATTGTTTGCGCAGCACGGAAAGCGTATCCTCCCAGGCATCGCGCGTATGAATGATGACAGGCATGCTTGCGGCTGCAGCCAACGCAAGTTGATCGGTAAATACCGGGAGTTGAACTTCGCGCGGAACGCCCCAATGATAATCGAGGCCGATCTCGCCCAGGGCTTTGACTTTCGGGTGGCGCAGCAATTCGCGCAAATGGTTGAATGTTGCGTTATTCGCTTTCGGCGCGTCATTTGGATGGACGCCAGCGGTCGCGTATATGCAGGCGTGTTGGTCGGCCAACCGGATAGCCGCCTCGAGATCGGGCGGACCGTTGCCGGTGCCGATGGCCAGCATGTATTTGACGCCAGCCTCGCGCGCGCGTTCGATCGCAGCTTCACGATCTACGTCGAATTGCACGTCGTCCAAATGGCAATGAGAGTCGGCTAGCTGCACTGTTACTTGAGACGCGCGCCGGGAGTGATCTCTTCCAGGAAGCCGGCAAGTACGGGAAGATCGCCTTCCAAACTGGCGGCGACGATCATGCCCTGCGACGTGAGCCCGCGCAATTTTCGTGGTGCGAGGTTCGCGACAATAACTACCTTGCGCCCGATCAACTCCTCGGGCTTATAGGCGAGCGCAATCCCGGCGACAATTGTTCGTGGCTCAGCTTCTCCGATATCGACTTTCAAGTGAAGGAGCTTGTCGGCGCCTTTTACAGGCTCGGCGGATTTGATTTGTCCGACGCGCAGATCGACTTTGGCGAAATCGTCGATGGTGATGGTCTCGGCGATGGGCGCAGTGGCCGGTTTCGACGAAGGCGCGGGCGCGGTGCCCATGATCGCCGCCTGACGCTGCTTTTCTGCTTCTTCCAGCTCTTGCATCTTAGCGACAGTTGGTTTGATATCGAGACGCGGGAAAACCGGTCCGAGTTCGCCGATTTTTTGACCGGCTACTAAACCACCCCAGGCGAGCTCGGCGGTTCGGAATTCATCCAGCGGAGTTGTGAAGCCGAGCTGGTTCCAAATGGTTTGAGTCGAGTGAGGCACTACAGGATGGGCGAGGGCGGCGGCGATGCGCAGCGCTTCCGCCGCAGTGTAGAGCGTCTCGTCGAGGCGCGCTTGAGCCTCAGGAGACGAGTCTTTTGCCAGCTTCCACGGAGCGCGTTCCACGATGAATTTGTCGACGCCCGCAATAATGCTCCAGGTGTGTTCCAGTGCACGGGAGAATTCGAAGGCGTCATAGGCGGCGAGTGTGGATTGAACTGCGGAGCGAGTCAGCTCAGCGATGGCCGGGTCACCGGGGTGCTGCGGAATGAAGCGGCCCCGATATTGCGAAATCATATTGAGCGTGCGGCTTGAAAGATTGCCGAGACCGTTCGCCAGATCGGAGTTGTACCGACCGACCAGCGCATCGAAGGAGAAACTGCCGTCTTGCCCGAACACAATTTCCCGCAGCAAGAAATAGCGAAGTGCGTCTACGCCCATTACGTCCGTAATCGGAGAAGGCCGCACAATATTTCCGCGCGACTTGCTCATTTTGTCGTTTTCAAACAGTAGCCAGCCGTGGGCGAAGATGCGTTTTGGAAGCGGCCAACCGGCGGCCATCAAAAATGCCGGCCAAAAGACGGCATGGAAACGCAAAATTTCTTTGCCAATCAAATGCAGATCGGCCGGCCACCGATTTTCGCCCTCGACGGCTGTAATGTACGTCATGAGCGCGTCGAACCAGACGTAAAACACATGCGCGGGATCGGCTTCAACGGGAATGCCCCATTTCAGACTGGTGCGCGTGATTGAAAGGTCGGAGAGGCCCTGCTTTACAAACGCGAGCACCTCATTGCGGCGAATCTCGGGCTGGATGAAATCCGGATTGGCCGCATAGAATTCAAGCAAGCGGTCGGTGAAGGCCGAAAGCTTGAAGAAGTAATTTTCTTCGGTGACTTCTTCGTAAGGCTTGCCGGTTTCGGGATCTACATCGCCGGGTTTCGCGTCGTTGACGTACGATTCGCTAACTACCGCATAAAGACCGGTGTAGCTGCCTTTATAGATATACCCGTTGGCCTTGCAGGCTTCGAACAGCTGGTTGACGAGTTTGGCGTGCCTGGGTGAAGTGGTGCGCTCAAACCGGTCGATTTGCAAATCGAGCTTGTGCCACTGCGTGCGGAATTCGTTCGAGATCAGATCCGTGAACTCCTCCGGCGTCTTGCCTTGCGCTTTGGCGGCGCGCTCCACTTTTGTTCCGTGCTCGTCGGTACCCGAGGTCAACACGACATCCTTGCCTTTCATGCGCTCTAAGCGCGCTATGGTTTCGGCGGCGATGGTCGTGTAGGCGTGGCCGATATGGGGCGCGGCATTTACGTAATAGATCGGGGTTGTCAGGTAGTACTTGCCGTTACTCATCAAAATTTGTGCTGCTTCCGGAAAAGCTCGCTTGCTTCGGCCATCACGATGCGCAGCGGGACTTTGTGGGCAGCCGCGGCGGCGCGACAGTCTTCGAACTCCGGTGCGTACCCGCCGTTCTGGGTATATTTCACGCGAATGGCGCCATACGGTGTTTCGATTTCAGCGAAATCGCGAGCTAGAACGCGTCGTTCTGCGCGGTAGGTTCGAATCCCGAGCGTGGTGGTTTCAGCAAATAATATTTGCGCGAGCGTGTCGGTGTGCTCGGGAACTGCAATTACGGACAGCAGGGAACCGGGCCGGTTCTTCTTCATGAAAATTGGCGTGAGCGTCACATCGAGCGCTCCAGCCGCGAACAGGCGTTCCATGGCGTACCCGAGCACCTGGGGCGACGTATCGTCCAGGTTCGCTTCAATCACATTCACGGTGGTCGCCTCGCTGGCTCCCGTGCGCTCGCCGATAAGCACTCGCAGTACGTTTGCCTGGTCCGGGAAATCTTTGTCGCCTGCGCCGAAGCCCTGAGCGAGAACGCGTAATGCCGGGATCCCTCCCGAGCCTGAACTCAACGTGCTCAGCAGCGCCGCACCAGTGGGCGTGGTCAATTCAGTGGCAGGGCCCGACGAATACACCGGGATGTCTTTCAAGAGCTCGGCGGTTGCGGGCGCGGGCACTGGCAGGACTCCATGTTCGGTGTTGACGGTTCCGCTGCCCACGTTGACTTGCGAATTGCGAACTTCATCGACACCAAGCAGGTCGAGCGCCACGCATGCGCCCACTACATCCGAAATCGAATCGATCGCGCCGACCTCATGGAAATGAACTTTCTCGATGGGCACGGCGTGCGATTTGGCTTCCGCCGCTCCCAATCGCCGAAAAACAGCCAGCGCATTCTCCTCTGCACGCGGGGAGAGCTTGGCGTCCAGGATGATCTTCTCAACGTGAGGCAGATGGCGATGTTTCTTCTGTTCTTCGAAACTAACCGAAAACTTAGAGGCTGCGATGCCTTTACGCTTAGTTTTTTCCACGCGGTATTGCGCACCAAGATCGAGGCTTTGGAGGGCAGATTCAAGGGCATTCCAGTTTGCACCCGCGTCGAGCAATGCGCCTACGGTCATATCGCCGCTGATGCCGGAAAACGCATCCAAATAGCAGATTTTCATGGAGTAAATCTCTAGTTTACAGGGAGTCTAGAGCGCGGCACGGGCGGATTGCACATCGCGCAGCGCTTGTTCCACGGTAGGCGCGAGTGCCGTAAGGTGCCCCATTTTGCGGCCCGGGCGGGCTTCCGATTTACCGTAGAGATGGATTTTGACATCGGGGAATCCCGCGGCGGCCGTCCAGTTTGGTTCGCCTTCGGTCCAGACGTCACCGAGTAAATTCGCCATTGCGGCTGGAGCGAACTGCGTCACGGCTCCAAACGGGAGAGCGCACACTGCTCGCAGTTGCTGCTCAAACTGGCTTGTCAGATTAGCATCAAAAGTAAAATGGCCGGAATTATGCGGGCGCGGCGCGAGTTCGTTGATGAGCAACCGCCCATTTCGCCCGACGAAAAATTCCACTGCAAGCACGCCAACCACGTCCAGTTTCTCAAGCACCTCGCGGGCGATCTCGACAGCATCGCGGGCGATTTGGGGCGAGACGCGGGCAGGCGCGATCGAAATATCCAGAATGCCGCTTTCGTGGTGATTTTCGACCGCGCCGAAATGGATGAACTCACCGGCGACGGAACGGGCGGCGATTACCGAGACTTCGTGATCGAAATCGACAAACGCTTCAAGGACGGCTTCGCGCTCGCCTACGGCTTCCCAGGCCGCAGTGAAGTCGACGGGCGAAAAGATACGAAACTGACCCTTGCCGTCATAGCCAAAATCCGCTGTTTTCAGAATCGCTGGAAGGCCGATGTCGGCGGCGGCGCGCGCTAATTCCTGCAGGCTACGAACGTGTCGGAACGCGGTGACCGGCAATCCAGCTTTGGTTAAAAATGTTTTTTCGCGCAACCGGTGCTGGGCCGCATGCAGCACGTGGCCGCCGGGGCGAACGGGAGCGCAGCGGGCGGCAGCGGCGGCCGTTTCCGCAGGCACGTTTTCAAACTCAAACGTGACCACGGAAACGTTGCTCGCGAATTTGGCGACTGCGGCCAGGTCTTGGTAGGGCGCCGTGACTTCGAGATCGGCGATCTGGCCAGTGGGCGTATCCTCATCGGGCGAAAAAGTATGGACGCGGTAGCCCATGCGGCGCGCTGCAATGGCGAACATGCGGCCCAATTGCCCGCTGCCCAAGACGCCGATTGTACTGCCGGGAAGTATTGGTTTCACGGCAGGCGATTCTCAAGGACGGAGTCGGTTTGCAGCTTGCGCCATGCCGTTAGCCGTTCGCCAATGGCAGGATGTTTGATGCTTAGAATGCTCGCCGCAAGCAGCGCCGCGTTGATCGCGCCGGCCGCGCCGATAGCGAGGGTGCCGACCGGAACGCCCGCAGGCATCTGGACAATAGAGAGCAGCGAATCGATGCCGTTCAATATGCTGCTCTTGATCGGGACACCCAGCACTGGCAAGGTTGTGTGAGCCGCCACCATGCCCGGCAAATGCGCGGCGCCTCCCGCCGCTGCAATGATGACTTCCAGACCTCGGCTGGCCGCAGTTTTGGCGTACTCCGCCATCCAATCAGGCGTACGATGCGCGGACACGATCTGCGTTTCATGCGGGATCGAGAGCTTTTCGAGCATCTCGCCCGTGCGCTGCATGGTTTCCCAATCGGATTTGCTGCCCATGATCACGCCGACGAGGGGCCGTACGTCGCTCATGCCGCCGCCCTACTCGCCTTGCGACGCGACAAAGCCCTTCTGTCCGTCGAACGTATAGAGATTCTCGATTTTGATAAAGTCCAGATTGTCTTTTTGCAGCCGGTCGAGGATCTTTACGATCTGATCGTGCGTGACCGGGCCGTTCTCTTTTTCCGACATGAATCCGGCGCGCCAATGATCGGTAAGGAAGGTCTCCTGGAAACCGCCGGGATAGACTTTTACGCCGCGATTGCTCAGTGACGTGAGCTTCAGCCCATCTCCACTCGCCTTCTCGAGCCGCTTGCCAAATTCGATCGGGTTGCGCTCGTTCCATTGGAAGAATACATCGACGCCGACCAATTGTTTGTTGGCGCGCTTGGTCTCGCCCATGTGCCGGGCAAATGCCTTGGGCGGCTCCTTGGAATAGGAAGCTTCTTTCAAGCGCTGCGGCTTTTGTCCGAGCCGCGCGACCACCGCGTCAGCGAATTCCTTCGTGCCCACCTTTTGTTTGCTCACGCCTTCTTTATAGATGTCGTAGGTGTGGACGCCGTCTTCGATGGTGCGCAGCCAGGCGTTGTGGATGCGCTCGGCAACGTCCGGCTGTCCGATGTGGACCAGCATCAGCAATCCGCCATGCAGCAAGCCGGAAGGATTTGCCAGGTTTTGTCCGGCGCGGCGCGGGGCAGAGCCGTGAATTGCTTCAAACATGGCGCAGTGGTCGCCGATATTCGCGGAACCGGCCAGCCCGACCGAGCCGGCGATCTGCGCGGCTACATCCGACAAAATGTCGCCGTATAGATTCGGCATCACGATCACGTCGAAGGCCTCGGGCGTGTCGGCCATTTTGGCCGCACCGATGTCAACGATCCAGTGCTCTTTCTCGAACTCCGGATATTCGGTTCCGATCTCGTCGAACACTTTGTGAAAGATGCCATCGGTGAACTTCATGATGTTGTCTTTCGTGAAACACGTCACCTTTTTACGGTTGTTGCGGCGAGCATATTCGAAGGCGTAGCGCACGATCTTCTCGGAGCCGGGGCGGCTGATGAGTTTCAAACACTGATAGACCTCGTCAGTCTGGCGGTGCTCAATGCCGGCGTAGAGGTCTTCCTCGTTTTCGCGCACGATCACCACGTCCATGCCGGGGTGTTTGGTCTGGATGTATGGAGCGTACGAGACGCACGGCCGAACGTTCGCATACAGACCGAGCGTCTTTCGGGTGGTTACGTTGAGAGACTTGAAACCGCCGCCCTGGGGCGTGGTGATGGGGGCCTTGAAAAAAACTTTCGTGCGGCGCAGGGATTCCCAATCGCTCGAATCAATCCCGGTCACTTTGCCGCTGAGGTAAACCTTTTCCCCAATCTCGATGGTTTCGATCGCGAGTCGTGCGCCCGCCTCGCGCATGATGTGGAGGGAGGCGGCCATGATTTCCGGCCCGATGCCGTCGCCATGGGCGACTGTGATGGGAACTTGACTTGATGCCATAGAGGTAACAGAGCTATTAAATCAGAGCGGTCACATTTTCCTGGCGTTTCGACCGTAAAGTGATATTCTGGCAGTTCTTGTTAAACGAGAAGGAGTACACTGACAGTGTTAGTGGAAAGGGCAGCTTCCGACCTAGGCGCGGCATCCGGCAGTGATCTTCCTCGTCAGAAGTCATCACTCGTGAAAGATTACCTAGAGCTCACGAAACCGCGCGTCACCTGGCTCATCGTCATGAGCACGGCGATCGGATACTATTTCGGCCATTCCGGCCCGTGGCTGCTGTGGTCGATAATTCATACACTCTTTGGAACTGCGCTAATTGCCTCGGGAACGGCCGCGCTGAATCAGTGGTACGAGCGGGACGCGGACCGGCACATGCGGCGCACCCAGAACCGTCCACTTCCTGCAGGACGATTACGCCCAGCGCAGGCTATGTGGTTTGGCACCGCTTTGGCGTTGGCGGGCGGGCTGGAGATGGGCTTCGGAGTTAATTGGCTCACGGCGGGACTGGGGTGGCTCACCTGTGCGCTGTACCTTTTCGTGTACACGCCCATGAAGCGGAAGACTTGGTGGTCGACCACAGTTGGAGCAATCCCGGGCGCCATGCCGCCGCTGATCGGCTTCGCAGGTGCGGCCGGCAC
This sequence comes from Terriglobia bacterium, assembly GCA_963767485.1. Classification (GTDB taxonomy): domain Bacteria; phylum Acidobacteriota; class Terriglobia; order Bryobacterales; family Bryobacteraceae; genus Bog-105. The sequence continues at coordinate 577,013 of CAVYDZ010000012.1, forward strand.
TTTGACAGCGGATGGGTGGATTCTCGGCGCCATCCTATTTCTGTGGCAGTTCCCTCATTTTTATGCGATCGCCTGGATGTATCGCGAAGATTATTCGCGCGCCGGAATTCAGATGCTGCCGGTGGTGGAACCAGACGGCGAATCGACTACGCGCCAGATCCTTTTCTATTCACTGCTGTTGATTCCTATCAGCCTGCTGCCGAAATGGATGGGCATGACGGGCAACCTATATTTGGTCGGTGCGCTCTGCCTGGGCCTGTGGTTTTTTTACTCGGGGGTGCGCGTTTCGCTCGACCGCACGAAAGTCCGAGCGCGTAAAGTTTTGCTGACGTCGGTGGTGTACCTGCCCGTTCTGTACCTGTTGATGTTGATCGATCCTATCCGGCTGTGAAGACCCGCGGACAGATTCTTTTTATCTTTTTCGCCGCTTGTCTTCTCTGTCTCTCCTGCGGAAACCGGGCCGCCAGTCTTCCCGATTACGGCTCCGTGCCCGATTTTTCGATGACCGATTCGCACGGTCATCCGTTCAATAGCCGCACACTCACCGGCAAAGCGTGGGTGGCGGACTTCATTTACACGAATTGCCCGGCGGCCTGTCCCATGATGACGGCTAAGATGCACAACGTGGCAAAGCAAATTCGCGATGACGATAATATTCGGCTGGTTTCCATTTCAGTCGATCCGGCGCGCGACACACCGCAGGCGCTCGAAGCTTTCGCGGCGCGTTATGGCGGTCCGACGAAGCAATGGCTTTTCCTGACCGGCACTCCCGCGACTATTCATGAAGTTGCTTACAACACCTTTCATGTGGGCGATATCATCGGCAAAATCGAGCACAGCACCAAGTTTGTGTTGGTCGATAAAAAGCAGCACATCCGAGGCTACTATTCGACGCTCGATGCGACGGGCGACGACATTCCGAAACTCCTGAAAGATCTTTCCGCGTTGAGATCTGAGGCGCAGTAGCCGGTATGGCGACCGTTCCGAGTGAGCCGCGCGATGCGCAACTGGCGCGCCGACCTCTGCCCGTTATTCTCGTGCTGAGCGTGTTTATTCTCGCGGCATTAATCTGGCTGATCTATTTCAAAGGGCGCGTCGCCAGCCCGGCTTGGGTCGGTTATCTGCCGGCAGCGAACGCTGTTTTCAACTCGTTGAGCGCGCTTTGCCTCCTGCTGGGGTATGTGAATATCCGGCGCGGCAACCGCCTCGTCCACATGCGATTTATGGTGAGCGCCACAGTCTTCTCGGCGTTGTTTCTGGTCAGCTATATCACTTATCACTACTTTCACGGCGACACGAAATTCCCGGGCTACGGCTGGATTCGCCCGAGCTACTTTTTCGTGTTGATTACGCATATCTGCCTCTCAATGATTGCGTTGCCGCTCATTCTGGCGACTCTCTGGTATGCGCTGCGCACGCAATTCCGATTTCATCGCAGGGTAGCGCGCTGGGCATTTCCAATCTGGCTCTACGTCTCCGCTACCGGAGTGATTGTTTATTTCGTCCTGCATGCCTACACCTCATGAGCGTTAAACAGAACTGGAACACGGAGCTCTACGAAGCGCGGCACTCGTTTGTCTGGCAACTCGGTCAAGGCGTGCTGGAGTTACTGAAGCCTCAGCCGGGCGAAACTATTCTCGATCTAGGCTGCGGTACGGGGCAGCTTACCAATGAAATCGCCGCGTCAGGCGTCACAGTAGTCGGCCTTGATTCATCGCTGGAGATGATCGGACAGGCGCGGCAGAACTACCCCAAGCTTCGTTTTGTGCTTGGCGACGGGTCAGCTATGCAATTCGACGGTGAATTCGATGCGATCTTCTCGAATGCCGCTTTGCATTGGATGCTGGACTCGGCAGCGGTCGCCGCCTCGATGGCCCGGGCGCTCAAGCCAGGCGGACGGCTGGTGGCTGAATTCGGCGGTAAAGGTAATATTCGGAGAATCAGGGAGGCCTGGAACGCTATTCTGCCGGCTTCGCGTGTCGAGAAAAATTACTTCCCATCTATTCCGGAATATACGTCCATTTTGCAAGACGTCGGCCTTGAAACACGATTCGCCCAGTTATTCGATCGCCCGACGCCGCTTGAAGGCGAAGCCGGCATGGAGAATTGGATCCGGCAGTTCGGCTGGTATAACTTTGAGCCGCTACCTCCTGAAAAGCGGAATGCTGCTCTGGCAGAAGTAGTCTCTTATTTGAAGCCGACGCTCTATCGTCAAGGTGAGTGGTTTGCCGATTACCGGCGGCTGCGGGTAATCGCCTATAAGATTTAGGGAGAACTGGTCAGATGACCACTGACGTGGTAGACTTTTCTTATGAAGAATGTAGTGGTGAGCGCTACCGAATTCAAAGCGAAGTGCCTGGCTCTGTTAGATGAAGTCTCGGACGAGTCTTCCAGCATTACGATCACAAAGCGGGGCATTCCAGTAGCCACGCTCGGTCCCGCGCGGAGGCCGAAGCTGCGGTCACCCATGGGTGCTTTGGCGGGGCAGGGGCGGATCGCTGGAGATCTTGTGGGTCCGTCGCTCGAGTGGGAAGCGCTCGTCAATCCGGATCGTGGACTCAATCCTTGACGCCCCGACTGCTGCTCGACACCCACGTCATCGTTCGCTGTCTGATTGAGCCAGCAAAACTGTCCCGCGAACAGAGACGTACTCTGAACGTCGCCTTTGAGCGAAATGAACCGACGGCTATCAGCCCCGTCAGCCTGCTTGAAATTGCGGATCACTGCAGGCGTGGGCGCATCACGGCGCGGCTCGACGCCATATTGGCAGAAATAGACGGAAATCCGCTGTTCCATCTATTGCCCCTGACTTTCACGATAGCGATGGAAGTGGGGACCTTCAATGGTCAACTCAGCGACCCCGCCGATCGGGCGCTAGTTGCTACGGCACGCGTTCACAGATTGAAGCTAGTAACTTCTGACGAGCGCATTATTGAGTCTCGGCTCGTGTCGGCGGTTACATAGTTTTAGAAGCCACAGACACCTTGGCGGAAGCGGCGTCTGCCTGCTCGACGGCTTCCCGTCTTTCCTTTGGATACACGCGCACCGCTCTACCCGGAATTCCAACGGAGCCCGTGGTCGTAACCGGCATCGCTAGTTCATCCTTCGCGTTTAGCACATCGGATGCGCTGCCTTGATATACGTAGTTATACGTATCGGGCGTCTCGACCCCGTGCGCCGCCCCGTAGTCGTCGGTGTGAACGTCCATAGGAGAAAAGCGGTTCAAAATGGTTCTAACTGCGTGCACTTGGGATTCCGAAGCCTCGACGCTCACGATGTGCTTGCCGCCCGTATAGGCTTGCTGATAAGTGTCCTGGTGGGCGTGTTTTACTGGCCCGAATAGCGATTTGAGCCAATGGCCGAAGGATTCGTGGCCCGATGAGGTGGGCGGAGCAGGTGAGGACGTAACTGTTTCCGCGTCTTTGGCCGACGAAATATAAAGACGCTCGGGGCTCAGCCCGGCCGTCTGAAGATCGTTAACTGCAGACTGTGCGTCCGTCTGATTTTCGTAAACCGCTACTACTGTGCAATCGATGGCCGTATGCATAATGTATGGACGACCGCGTGGGGAGAATCGCTACAGCCGGGCTCAGCCCTTTTCGCGATTTGGAGGCCCGCCGATGACCTTTCCGTTCTGAATTCTGTGGGCATTTGTACAAAGGCGGCTTAACTGGCATGCTGAAGGTCTAAGATGCGCTTGATTCGATTTGCTCTCGCCTTACTCGCGTTGACCACCGCAGCATTCGCTTCCCATCACAAGAGAAGCAGGCCGCACAACGGCCAAGCCGGCCAGTTCGATTACTACTTGTTCGTCCTCTCCTGGAGTCCGGAATTCTGCTACAGCAAGCCGGCGGCAGCGGAGTGCGGACAGCACACCGGATTCGTCGTTCACGGGTTATGGCCGCAAAATAGTGATGGCACTTACCCGTCAAATTGTGCGACAAATCAGCCGCCCCCCGGCAACACGTCGGCAGCAGACGGCATTATGCCAGCCGAAATCATTCAGCATGAATGGCGTCAGCACGGCACGTGCAGCGGACTGAGTGGAAACGCTTATTTTGCCTTGATCCGGAAGTTGCACGACGCGATTGCTATCCCGGACCGGTTGAAGGCGCCGGCATCTTCCGTCAGTTGGCGTCCGCGCGAGTTGAAGCAGGCGTTTGAGGCGGCGAACCGACAACTGCAAGACTCGGATATTGCGATCCAGCTTCGAAGGAATTATTTGAACGAAGTTCAAATCTGCATGAGCAAGAGCATGACTCCGGAGCCGGTGGCCTGTTCCAACGCGCGGAATGCTGGGGAGGGTACGTTTATTGTTCCGCCCGTGCGCTAAATAAACGTACTTGCAAGATATACTTAGACAGGAGAACCCTGTTTGCAATTGCGTAATCTTGTGCGCCTTCTGACGCACATCCAGTTTCTTCCTGTCCTCGAAAATGGAGAAGAAACCACGCTCGTGGGCGGCCAAGCTGTTATGGAAGGGGTCATGATGCGCTCGCCCCAAAGCTACTGCGTGGCCGTGCGGAAACCGGACGGCGAGATTGTGACGGAAGAAAGTTCGCTCGAACGGATTTCCGACCGGTACCCGATTTTCAAGCTGCCCGTGTTTCGTGGCTTGGGGACGCTCGGGCATGCGATGTGGCTGGGCATGAAAGCGCTCCGATTTTCGGCTTCCTGCGCCATGGAGGATACGACGGATGCCGCGGAAGTTAAGGGCGCCAAGAAGCAGAGTGGTTCGGCGGCGATGATTTTGCAGGTTCTCGTCTCGCTGATTTTTATGATCGGGCTCTACAAGTTTGTGCCGCTGTATTTGGCAACAATCCTAGGACATCATGTGGACCCACTAGGAGGACGGCTGGCGATCAATATGGTCGACGGCACGCTTCGGATTGCGATCTTCCTCGGGTTCATGTTTCTGCTCTCGCGAACCAAGGATATCCGGCGCGTATTCGAATATCACGGTGCGGAACACAAAGTGGTCTTCAATTTTGAATCGGGCCAACCCGTGAACGTAGAGAATGCGCAGCGTTTTGTGACCTGGCATCCGAGGTGCGGCACGAGTTTCTTGTTTGTGGTTCTCATCGTCGCGATGATCGCTTATGCATTTCTGCCGATCGATAATTTCTGGCTGAAGCTGGCCGCGCGCATTGCACTACTGCCACTGGTGATCGGTGTGAGTTACGAGATTATTCGCTACGCGGCTAAGCGGCAAGGGAGCGTGCTGGCTCTGCTGACGCGGCCCGGTCTTTGGCTGCAAAGGATCACAACGCAACCTCCATCTGATGGGCAGACGGCCGTGGCGATTCGTGCGCTTGATCGGGCAATGGCCCTTGAAGAGGCGCAGGGCGGCGTTTTGGTGATTGCGTAAGTACAACCCATGGCCGACACTCTCCCTATCCAAGAGTATTTCGATAGCGCGATTCAAGCTCTCGAAAGCAGGCTGGACAGCAAATTCAAAACGCCTCATCCAAAAAGGCATCTGAATAGTGCAATATATTGATCGACTAACAGAGGCGGAAACCCGTTTCAACGAGCTCACCGCGAGGATGGCGGATCCGGCGGTCATTAGTGATGCGGACGAATACCGGAAGATCGCCAAGCAGCAGAGTGAGCTCTTCGATCTGGTATCCAAGTTCCGTGAATGGAAAAAGGCGGACCAGGAACTGAAGGACGCTCGGCTGATGTTGACGGAGACCGATCCGGATTTGCGCCAAATGGCCGAGCTTGAGGTGACCCGCCTCGAACCCGAAACGGCGGCGCTCGAAAATGATCTGCGGCTGTTGCTTTTGCCCAAAGATCCGAACGATGAGAAGAACATTATCCTTGAGATCCGGAAAGGGGCGGGCGGCGACGAAGCTTCGCTCTTCGCCGGGGAAGTGTTCCGCATGTACACGCGCTATGCCGAAGAGCAGCGATGGAAGGTGGAAGTCACCTCTCTTAGCGAATCGTCAGTCGGCGGATTGAGCGAAGTGATTGCCATGTTCAGCGGCAAGAAAGTCTACAGCCGGCTGAAATACGAAAGCGGCGTTCACCGGGTGCAGCGCGTGCCCGCAACCGAGACGCAAGGGCGCGTCCACACTTCAACCATTACGGTAGTAGTAATGCCGGAAGCCGATGAAGTAGACGTGCAGGTCGACCCAAAAGACATTCGAATCGATACGTTCTGTTCTTCGGGACCTGGAGGGCAATCGGTAAACACAACGTACTCAGCCGTCCGCATCACGCATCTACCCACCAACACAGTGGTCTCCTGCCAGGACGAGAAATCGCAAATCAAGAATCGTGCCAAAGCGATGCAGGTGTTACGTTCCCGGCTGTACCAGATGGAGCTTGAAAAGCAACAAGCGCAGATTGGCGCAGAACGCAAGAGCATGGTAGGCACGGGCGACCGCAGTGAAAAGATCCGTACCTATAACTTCCCGCAGAATCGTGTGACGGACCACCGCATAGGACTCACGCTGCACCAGTTGGATCAGGTGATCGAAGGGCGTCTTCAACCGATTCTCGATGCCCTAACGAGCTATTACCAGTCAGAGCGGCTCCGCACCGAAGGCGAAGCCGCCTGAGAGATTGTTTCTAACCATTCGGGAAGCTCTCCGCCAAGGGACGGAGATTCTGGACAAAGCCGGCGTCGGTGTGCCGCGCTTGACGGCAGAAGTGCTGCTGTGCCATGCGCTCAGCTGTGAAAAGAGTTTCCTTTACGCGCATGGCTCGGATGAGCTCAAAGAACTCCACTGGATTCATTACGGTCGATATCTGAGCGACCGATTGCGCGGTAAGCCAACTCAGTACATCACGCATAAACAGGAGTTTTACGGCCGCGAGTTTTTCGTAGATCAACGAGTACTGATTCCACGACCTGAAACCGAGCATTTGGTTGAGGCAGCACTCAAAGAGCTAACAGGCGGTAGGCGCATACTCGATGTGGGCACCGGCTCCGGCGCCATCGCGATAACGCTTGCGATCGAAAGCGGGGGAAAGGTGTTTGCGTCCGATATTTCCCCGGAGGCCCTGGAGGTCGCGGAGCGCAACCGTGCGAGCCATAGGGCTAAACTCGCCTTTTTCGCCGGAAATCTGCTCGGGGCGGTGCAATCGCAATCGATCGATGTGCTGGTCTCGAATCCTCCGTATGTGCCGGGTGCAGATGCTGCGAATATGCAGAGTGAAGTGCGGGATTGGGAGCCGCACGTGGCTCTGTTCGCAGGCGATTCGGGACTAGAGATCTACCAAAGCCTGATCGCAGGCGCGGAACGGGTCGTACGGCCAGGAGGAGTGCTGTTAATGGAGCTTGGCTATCGATCCCTCGACGCGGTACGCGCCATGCTCGCTACACACTGGACCGCTCTTCGAGTAAGCTCAGATTTGGCGGGCTTGCCGCGCGTGATCCGGGCAGAGTTGCGACGGTAAACGGCAAGCTCCGATCTTCATTCGGGAACCGTATGCCACGCCTGGTATGCCATGTCGACATGGACGCCTTCTTTGTGTCGGTCGAGGAGTTGTTCGACCCGTCACTGAAGGGCAAGCCTGTCGTGGTGGGAGGCAAGGCCGATCAGCGGGGCGTCGTCGCAGCGGCATCGTACGCCGCGCGGAGGTTTGGTATTCATTCGGCCATGCCGTTGCGCACCGCCGGCCGGTTGTGTCCCCAAGCAATTTTCGTCGATGGGCATCCTGAGCGGTACCGCGAATACTCGAAGAAAGTTCTGAAACTGCTGGAGCGTTTCTCGCCGCAGGTGGAAATGGCCTCGATCGACGAAGCGTATCTTGATTTGACCGGGACCGAACGCCTACACGGGCCGCCAATGCGAGCCGCGCACGCGCTGCATGAAGCGATCCGCCGTGAAGTGAATTTGCGCTGTTCGCTGGGACTCGCTTCTTCGCGGCTGGTGGCGAAGGTTTCGTCAGATCAGGCAAAGCCAAACGGCGTGCTTTACATTGTGCCGGGGCAGGAAGCCCGTTTCCTGGCGCCTCTGGAAGTCCGGCAGATTCCGGGCGTTGGAAAGCAAACGGAATTGTCGCTACATAAACTAGGTATTCGGCGGGTAGGCGATCTCGCACGATTGGACGAACCGTTTCTGGCATCGCACTTTGGCCGCTGGGGCTTGGCGCTGGCCGGCAAATCGAAAGGCATGGACGCGGGAGGCTGGTTCGATGCGGAAATCGGTGCGGGCGAGGATCCGAAATCGATCAGTCACGAACACACCTTCGGCGAAGACATCGCCCGCGGCGATCAGTTGGAGATCACGCTCCTGAAACTTTCAGAGATGGTCGCCAAACGTCTCCGGGAGCACCGACTCTATGCGCGAACCATTCAACTGAAGCTGCGCTACGAGGATTTTTCGACCATAACGCGGGCTTCGTCGCTCGATCACGCCACTCAACTGGATCGGGAAGTGGCTGGCGCGGTGGTACGGCTGTTTCGGCAGGCTTGGGACAAAAAAACGCCTGTGCGCCTGCTCGGTGTACATGCGGGAGGGCTACAGAATGTCGAAGGGCAAATGAATTTACTGGAAGAAGCCGCAACCGCCCGCCTGCGCAATGCATTTCGCTCGGTCGATCATATTCGCAATCGTTTCGGAAGTGCTAGCATTTCCCTCGCGAAGACATTGCACGCCGGCATCCGGGAGCGGGTGCATGAGAATCCTTTCGATTTAGCTGGCAAGGGCGGTTCGAGCGACAAGGAGACCGAGGAGGATTAAGCCGCTGAGGCAATTTTCAGGAACGACTCCGGGTCGAGACTCGCGCCGCCAACTAAGGTTCCATCAATCTCCGGCTCGCGCATCAATCCTTCGATGTTGTCGGGCTTCACACTGCCGCCATACAGGATTCGAATCTGCGCCGCGGCATCGTGCCCAAACCGCTTCGCCGCTTCTCCGCGAATCAGCTTGTGGGCTTCGGAGGCAATCTGGGGGGTGGCTGTTTGGCCCGTGCCAATCGCCCAGACGGGTTCGTAGGCGAGAACAGTTTGCGAAAATAGTTCTTCGGTCAATCCGGCGATTCCGCCCGCGAACTGTTTCACCAGCACGTCATGCGCTTTGCCGGCCTTATGTTCTTCCAGTTTTTCGCCCAAGCAGATTACGGGGGTGAGCCCGGCGACGAGCGCTGCTTGCGCTTTTTTCAGCACTTCGGTGTCGGTTTCGTGGCAGACCTTATGCCGCCGTTCGCTGTGTCCAACGAGCACCCATCTGGCACCGGTCGAATGCAGCATCGGAGCTGAGATTTCGCCCGTAAACGCTCCTTCTGATTCCCAATAGATATTCTGGCCGCCGACCTGAATCGCTGTTCCGGCCGTCGCCTCAACCGCGGTTTGAATGCTGAGGGCGGGCGGGAACACGACGATGTCGCAACGCTCAATCGCATTCGAGATTTGATTGAACCGGGCGAAGAACCTGGCCGTCTCCGCGGCCGTCTTGTACATCTTCCAATTCCCTGCGGTGATACGCCGTCTCATAAGCTGAAAACTATGTGATTATCCTTTGCGAATGTCATTGAGAAAACTTGAGCCATGGTGAAGGGAGGTGCCGAAGTTGCGCGCCACAGTCTGTCCGATATCGGCGAGTGAGCGGCGGGTGCCAAGATTAACCCCGGGATGCACCTTCTCTCCGAACGCGAGTAAGGGAACAAATTCGCGCGAGTGATCGGTGGAGGTCGTGGTTGGGTCGCAGCCGTGATCGGCGGTGATGACTAACAAGTCGCTGCTCGCGAGGTTGAGCGAAGGCAGCCATCGATCGAATTGTTCCAGGGCAGCCGCGTAGCCGTCGATGTCATTGCGGTGGCCGTATTGCTGATCGAAATCGACAAGGTTTACGAAGATCAGTCCGTCAGTCTGCTCTTCCAAAGCGGCAGTTGCTTTTTTCATTCCTTCTTCGTTATTTGCAGTCTTCACCGAATGCGAGATGCCGCGGCCCAGAAAAATATCCGAGATTTTGCCTATTGCATATACCGCGATCGAGTGCTCCGCCAGTTTGTCGAGCAGCATGCCTTTGGGCGGCGGGATCGCGTAATCGTGACGGTTGGCCGTGCGCTTGAAATTTCCGGGCTCGCCAGCAAACGGCCGGGCGATAACACGGCCTACCTCATTCGGACCGCACAGCAGCTTGCGGGCAATCTCACAAATCCGATACAGCTCCGCTACTGGAATCACACTTTCATGCGCAGCTACTTGAAAGACGCTGTCGGCTGACGTGTACACGATGGGGAACCCGGTTCGCATCTGTTTGGCGCCAAGCTCCTGGATGATCTCGGTTCCGGAGGCAGGTTTGTTGCCCAGAGTTTTGCGGCCGATTTGTTCCTCGAATTCGGCCATCAATGCGGCGGGAAAGCCATTCGGATAAAGCGGTAGTGGCTCTTCGAGAATGATGCCTGCCATTTCCCAATGTCCAGTGGTCGAGTCTTTGCCTGGCGAAGCAAGCGCGCAGCGTCCAAAGGCGCCGGCCGGGCGATTGGAGGGGCTCAGTCCGGCCAAAGGCTTTATGTTCGCCAAGCCCATTCGGGTAAGATTCGGCAGGTTGAGCCCATGCCTCTTCGCGATATTGCCGAGAGTATCGCTGCCTAAATCCCCGAACGCGGCGGCATCCGGCATTGCGCCAATCCCCACGCTGTCGAGAACAATCCAGATGACCCGCTGAAATACGCGGCCGGAGTCGCTCATTTCGACTTGGAATCTCCCTCGGTCGTTGACGGTTGAGGCTTTTGAAATTCGTCCTTCAAACGTGCGGCCCGGTCGCGCGCGATGTGCATGTACGAGTCATGTGTAGCCACGCGCGTGAGCAGGGGCAGGAACTGCGCAGGAGCTGCCAGTTGTTTGCGCAGCCAGAGCGATTCGATTTCGGCAAGCGAATCGTTAACCCCTAGCTTGTCGAAATGAACAGTGCGATCGAGGTCGAGATACGCCCGCTCGGAAGCCGCGACCTGTTCGAATTTATCGAGTAGCTGCTGCGCGGTGAGGTCGGTCGAATAGTTGAATGTGGTCTCGGAATTCGCACCATCGCCGCTTTCGTACCGGAAGGTCTTCTTACCCGTGTCGGCGACCTTGAGGCCTGATTCGAGCGGCGTTTTGAAATCGTTCAATTGGTGAGCCATTTGGAAGATGGTCGCGATTGCATCCGGCTTCATATGGGCGTGCAGCGCTTGGTCGCCGGCCGGCGATTCGCAATATTCGAGATCGCCCGATTGATCGACTGCGACGCGGAAATAGGGCGGGATGCTGCCGGGAAACGCGCGCGTGTAGGTGATTTTGGCGGGAGTGCTCGCGGTTAAACTGCAAGCCGCAAGCAGGCAGAAAAAAACAGCCGCCCTCATGCGCGTCCGCCCGCTGCAACCGGATAATGTGCGCGCGTCCCGTGACAGATCGCGACCGCTAAGGCATCAGTGGCATCGAAGGAAGCAAACTGCTGGTTGATGCCGAGCAGAGACAGGACCATCATCTGCACCTGCTGCTTTTCCGCGCGGCCGTAGCCGACAACGCTGATCTTTACTTCGAGCGGCGAGTACTCGCAAACGGGCAACCCAGCCTCCGCCGCGACGAGCAACGCTACGCCGCGAACATGCGCGAGTTTCAACGCGGATTTGGCATTCACCGCATGAAATACTTCTTCTACGGCCACGACGTCGGGCGAGAAATCCTGGAGTAGGCAACGCAAATCAGCGGCGATCGACTTCAAGCGAAACGCGAGCGGATCGGCAGCTTTTGTTCGGCTAACGCCGGCAGTAATGAAGCGGTGTGATCGTCCGTCTGTATCGACGACCCCGAAGCCAGTTCGTTCGGTCCCACAGTCTATACCGGCGATTCGCATGAGTCGGCCCAAAGCACCCGGATCACCGGAGCTAGGCAAGCGCTTCTACTTCCGCCTCATCCACTTCGTAGTTGCCGTAAACATTCTGCACATCATCGTGCTCTTCGAGGATGTCGTAAAGCTTGAGCATAGATTGCGCTGTTTTGCCTTCCAGCCTGACGGTGTTCTTCGGAATCATGGCGATCTCGGCGGATTCGGTCGGAATCTTCGCTTTCTCGAGGGCCTGCAAGACGGCCTCATGCGATTCGGGAGCAGAAAGAATTTCCCAGGCGCCGCCCTGATCTCGAATGTCATCTGCGCCGGCGTCCAGCACGATTCCCATCAGCTGATCTTCGGAGACCTTTTCCGCATCGACAATGATCTGGCTCTTGCGCTCGAACATCCAGGCCACGCTTCCCTGTTCGCCCAAGTTCCCGCCATTCTTAGAGAAGAGATGACGAATTTCGCTGACGGTTCGGTTGCGATTATCGGTAGCGACGTTCACGAGAACTGCGGCGCCGCCCGGGCCATATCCTTCAAACAGAATTTCGTCGATTTGGCCGCCTTCGAGCTCGCCCGTGCCACGCATGATGGCGCGCTTGATATTGTCTGCCGGCATGGATTCAGCTTTAGCCGCCACGATTGCGGTGCGGAGGCGCGGATTGGCGTCGGGATCGCCGCCATTGCGCGCCGCGATCTGAATTTCTTTGATAAGCCGCGTAAAAACTTTCCCGCGTTTGCTATCGAGAGCCGCTTTTTTGTGCTTGATAGTGGCCCATTTGCTATGTCCAGACATGGAGAATTCCTCTGCTTGCGCTTAACTTCCGAGGATATCAAAAAGGGGAAAGTGCGGCTGTCTACAGTTCGTGACACGAATCCGCGAAGGTCTTCTGATTCCTTGCGGCTTGTGATTAGATCGGTGTTGATTGCCACACAGATTTCAACACAGAGATGCGAGGCGCACTCGACTGTGACGCGGCGTGAGAAGCTCCTCGGCGACCTTGATCTAAGACAGATGAGCGGCATCGAGATCGGGCCGTTGATGTCGTCGATCGTTACGAAAGAGGAGTCGAACGTCTTCTATGTAGATCATGCGGATCGAGACACGTTAATAGAGAAGTATTCGCACGATCCGAATGTGGATGTGCAGAAGATCGTGCCAGTTGACGCGGTTTGGGGCGATCGGACGATCAGCGAGTGTTTCCCCCCTGGTACGCAGTTCGGTTACGTGATTGCCTCGTACGTGATCGAACACGTTCCGGACATGCTCGGTTGGCTGCGCGAAATCGCCGAGGTCTTACGTCCGGGAGGGCGTCTGATTCTTGCGATTCCCGATAAACGATTTACCTTCGATTATCTGTAAGCATCACATAAACACCACTGGCGGTGAGCGAAGCGGACACGCATAGTGGGAGGATGACGAATTCGCGCAAGCATGGATCCTGACCACAATCTTGGGAGCCGGCGCCGCGGTCATCTTCGCTCGGCACCAGTTCCGGAAGTCTGAGGCAGGCTCAAGTTCACACACGGCGCCGTGATTCCCCAAAGTCAGTGCCGCAGAAGTTAGCATGCGCAGCAAAGTTCGGTAACGATCCGGCATGAGGAAAGCTGACCCAAGATCGAGCCCTCACTCGTTTTGCCCGTACGCAACCTCGCCGAAAGCATCCGAATCACGACAACGGTTCCAAAAGCAAACAATCGCCGCGCTCTATAGCTATGTAGCCGGGCAGAAGGCCGAGGCTCAATGAACATGCGCGAACCTGTCGTGGGCGATTACAATGCGATGCTCGCCGACCGGGCAGAGATCAACAGCAGGGGATTCTGAGTTTTAATGCACGATCCAGCGTCCAGCGAGCAGATATCGCAGGAAATGCATGCAGGACCTTGCAGGCCGGGTGACCCGCCAGGAAACGGATTGCTCGATGGCAGCGCGAATCTCTTCCGTAGCCTGGCGGCGTTGCTGCTCTCCTAATAATTCCTCGTGGAACCGAGAGCGTTCTTGTTGTAGCATAGCCGCTTCTCCTTGTAACCTGGTGACCTCTTCTTGTAGCCTAGCCACCTCTTCTTGTGTGCCGGTTATCTCAGCCCGAAAGGCGTCAACTTCTGAAATCGATGTCTTTTGAAGCGTAACAAGTTCTGCAGCTAGAGTCTCGAGTCGAAGGCGCGAAATATCGGATGAATTCTCATGCTCTGTTGCGACCGATTCTAGCGAGCGGCATCCAAAGATGATGTCCATCTGCAAGGTGGGATCATGAGGTGTTTGCCGGCCTTCCTCGCGCAGTCCAGCTTTCGCTGCCAGTTGGATGAAGTAACTCGGGTCTATGTCGATGCGGCGTTCCGTTCCAAAGAATAAACTGCCGGGAGGTGGTTGTGTGTGAACGCTAAGAATTGCTTTGCCGCGCGGGCTCAAAACACGCCGGATTTCCTCTAAGTAATGGACGGCATCGGGTTCGAGCAGGTGAGTGAAGAGCGAGCCGGCGAAGACGATATCGGCGGCGCCGCTCTCGCAGGGGAAGACCAACTGATTCGCCTTCACAGCGCCCAAGGGATTATATTCGGCGGAATAGAGATCGAACCAATACAGCTCGCTTCTCCCATTCCAATGCGGCTCGAGATGCTGACGACACCAGCCGATGTTTTCCCGGATAACATCAAACCCGATGTATTTATCGATGCGCAGATTATCGATTAGAAATCGGGCTACCCTACCGCAGCCGCAACCAATATCCAGGACGGTCGAATGCTCAGGCGTAAAGGAATTCACCAATTGCCCCCAAATCCTTCCCACCGCCAAAAAGTTTTCGATCGAGGAGCCTACACTCCACATCAAGCTTTCAGTCGGAAGAGGAAGATCGGCGGAACCGCTTGGATGGGTTCGGGTGCTATCGCCAAAGGAAATCGGCCGAATGGCCGCGGGTGCCGGCGTGGCCCCATTACTTGCCAACATTAGTCTCCACGCTCCATTGTAAGCGGGCCAAGAATACGGAACAACACTTGGAAAACTGCGACCAACTATAACAACTCGAGTTGCGGGGGCTGCACGACGGTGACTTATCGGGGACCCGGCGGGGCGAACCGGACAATTCAGGCGGGGGTGACAAACTTGTCGAACAGCTTGCTGCGCGCCCGGTCGGTCGAGGAGTTGGAGACATTGTTTTCGCAGGCGCAACGTCGTAAGCGTCCCGTGAACACCGCGACCGGGCGATCAATAGAGTGTTGCGAATTTACCGCAAGGTGTTTTAGCTGACCTCGACGGCTGCCCAGTTGTGCGGCAGCAGGTCGTCTAGTTTTGGATGGAATGGCTGACGATGCGGCCGAGCACATCGCGGAACCAGGCGAACGGATCGATTTTGTTCAGTTCGCAAGAAGAGACAAAGCTGCGCAGGATGGTCATGGTTTTCCGGCCACGATCGGTACGGAAGGACAGGCGGTTTGGTTCATACCGGCGCGGGTTCCCGCGCGACCCAAATTCGAAAACGCTTCCGCGCGACGGGGAAAAAGCACAATATCAACGCAGTAAAGATGGAAATACCGCCGCCAACAAAGTAGGTCTTTGGGTGGTAGATAAAGTTGACTTTGTGGGCGCCCGGTGGCAGAACGACTGCGCGAAAGATGTAGTTGGCGCTAGTCCACTCACCGGGCTTTCCATCGACGGTTACCTTCCAACCCGGATAATCGGAATCGTTCAGGACCAGGATCCCGCTTCGGTCGAGGGACGCGGAGATTTCAACTTTGTTTGGTTCGATTGAAGTGATTGTGGCTGCCTGGACCGGCTCACTCTGCCCACTGTTCACATGCATGACGGCCTCGAGTTCCTGGGGCTTTAGCTTAGTCTTATCGAGGAGAACCGTCCGAAATATATTGAGGTTCGGATCGGTGAGGGTCTTCAAAACTTCCGCCTCATCAGGTAGGATTCGCACGTTGTAATACACAGCAGCGCGCGGCAGTACTTTATCATAACCGTATATCTTCAACTCTTTGTTGTATTCGAGGTTAAATGGCGACGAGTATGGGTTGACTGTGATGAGATACTTGGCCGAAGATAACTGCAAGAGCCTCTTCTGGAGAGGAGTACTGAAGGAGTATTCATAATTGCTAAAGCCGGTGAATCGGTCCTGAAGGTCGTCGCGCACTAGTTGCCCAGGAGAGATGAGAAATGCTCGAACGAAAGGCAAGTACTTCTTGTAATAGAGCGCGTCTAAGTTGCGTATGTCGAACAAGTGAAAAACAGATGCCCAGTTCGGATATAACGCACCCTCCCGCCCGAATACCCGATACGAGTTTGGATTGTGATCTCTCAACCACGTAATATAAGGTGCACCTACATAGGGGTTTTCTGTTTTGTCTGGCAACACATTCAGTGCATAGTAGAGCTCCGGAATATAGTTTCCCGATAGCTCCAACGTCAATAGTGCAACAATTCCCACTCCAAGATAACGAGCGAATGCCGGGCGTGAGAGTTGGTGTTCCTGAGGTCTTCCATTTGAGGCGAGGAGGCACACAGCGACAATAAATAACAAGAAAACAGGTAAGCCGACGGCTATCGTGGGAAATGCTGGCAAGATGTGCTCAGTGAGTAGCTCTTTAGATAGCACCGCACGTGAAAGGAAGAGAGCTACCGGTGCTACCGAGAATGCGAACAGCAGGGCGCATATCTGAACTACAGTTGAGACCTGTCTCTTAATCAAGGCGTCAAGCCCCAAGGCGGAAAGAACAGCCACGGAGACGGACAGGATCGGTTCATCATACTTAAAGAAGAACTCGAACCGAAGCATCGGCAAACGTCCAAGATAATTTATTGGCTCTATTCCATACCGTTTCAGCAGAACGAGAAGAACACATGCCGAGAAGAAAATCGTGATTTGTCTCAGTGTCCGGTCTTGCCTCGCTTTACTGCCTCGAAATGCCTGAACAATTGCGACTAGCGCAAGAAAAAAGGCGATTATGCCTACATAGTTTCTTACGCCCGTCCAATTAGCGCTAAGAGTTTGAGTTAGGGGAGGCCCGTAAAGGAGCGGGAAGATATAAGTAAAAAGTGACAGATCTAAGGGGTCGTGTAGTACGCCGGGAATTCTTACGCCCAGGAAGGCCTGTAAACCTTTAATGGTGTCGGAATCGTGTATGTTAAAGGAATGCCGCAAAAGCTCGACAAACGGTAGCAACAGGAACGCTGAAAGGCAGAACCCAGCTAGCGTGGCAGCTAATAAATGACAAGATGTTCTTAACCACTCCGCTCGTAGCTGTCTATCAGTTATCAAACGGAATACAAGATAGGAGTAGACGAAGAGCAGCAAGAGCAAAGTACTCTCCGGCATACCCCCGATAATGGTTAAGGCCAAAACGACCGCGAAGCCAACAACAGTCCCGAACGTTCTCCTTCTTAATAAGTACTCAGCGGCCAACAGAGATCCTGGCAGGAGCACTTCAACGCTCATATGCGCAATCGTTACGTAGAGTAAGTAGTATCCCGCTAACATCGACGAGATTGCTCCAGAAATTGCTGGGGTGAACGAAATGAATAACCTAAGGTATAAAAAGGCGCAAATTCCGGCGATAAACAGCCTTGCCAAGATGAAGTAATTGTAGGCGGTTGGGCTTGCGTGAAGCGAAAAGAGGGCTGTTAACGGATAGAAGGGCTGCGAAAGCATATCGGCAGCAAGAGGCGTTCCGAATGCCTGGTACGGATTCCAGGCAGGGAACGTGCCGTGCAGTAAGTCTTGGCCCACCACCGCCATATAAGGCTCTGTAATCCAAGCAGCCGCGCACGGGTCCAGCGTCTTGTAATGCATGAGGCCGACGGCCTTACCTTGCCATGAGCCGGAGGGCATGATGCCCTGGCAACCTTCTTCGCTTTCTAGAAAAGGTCTTGTTTCCCCAAGTGCAAGGGAAGAAATCGAAGCCCAAGATCAGAAGCAGGATGAAGGCGGCAGGGTAGGTCTCCCGGAATAACAGCCGCTGAAAGCGGCGAGTTGAATTCTCCCGTTTTCGAAGAATTCTGTTGACCTCAGGCCCAGTTTCGGGTTGCGTATCCATCGAAATAAATCTACCTTATGGTCTCGATCGTGATCCACGCAGGAATCCTCGGAAAGATCTGTTGGGGTATTCGGTGTGATACGATATCCAAAAGTCATTTCGTACCATACGCCGTTCGACCTCGCGTTTTTCCGCAGAGGTGTAGCAAACTCACCAAGACAGTCGCAGTCCTTACGTGATGTCACTGACAATTCCCCCGGATCAGACGCCCCTCTCTCCTTACTATCGGCATTCAAAATCGATCCCGCTGGCTTCTAGGATCTCGTTTATTGTTCGGCGCAGAATCTTTGAGGTGTTCATGGATGTGTTCCGCCCGAGTCCGGAGATGAGAGTCCTGGATGTGGGGGTTACCTCCGATAAAGCGCATCCGGAATCAAACTACTTCGAAAAGCTCTACCCGTATCCGGATCGGATCACCTGTGTGGGAACCGAAGACGGGTCCCATTTGGAGCATGAGTACCCGGGTCTGAAATATCTTCGAATACAGCCGGAACAACCGTTACCTTTCGTCGCGAACGAGTTTGACATTGTCTTCAGCAATGCTGTTGTTGAACACGTGGGTAGTCGACAGGCCCAGGCGAGATTTTTGCAAGAAGTGTGCCGGGTCGGAAAGAGCTGTTTCGTTACGACTCCTAACCGGTGGTTTCCGGTTGAACATCATACCGGCCTTCCGATTATTCACTTTCTTCCCGCGCGAACCTTCCGATCATTGATCCGGAGGTCCCGGTATGAATTTTGGTCAACAGAATCAACTCTGAACCTGCTGACAGGTAGACAGTTCGCCGATATGTTTTCACCGGGCGTAAATGTCAAGGTGAAGAAAATTAGGGTCATCGGTATGGCTTCTAATTTGATAGCTTATGGAAATACGAGTGGGTATAACGGGTAGGATGCCTGAATAGCCGGCTAGCCGCGTGCCGAATACTTCGGTGCACTATTGCCCGAGATACGTCCGCTCGGGTGTTCGGTCAGAATGAGCGTATAAAGGTCATCGATTTCCATTCGGGCGTTCACGGGCCGTGTGATAAAAAGGGGGATGCCCGTGATTTCTCGCCACGTTCTTCAAGGTAGATGACCGCAGATAATTGCCCGTTATGTGGGGCACCCAGACTTCTTGAATACTTCCATTTGGGTGCATATGGCGTTAATTACTGTCGTGATTGTTCGGTCGAGTTTTTGCATCCGCAACCCGACGCAAATGTGCTTGCAAAGATTTACTCGGCAAATTATTTTCTGTCTGACCGAGAGGGCGTGGAGGTTGCCGAAGTTAATCGGCTGAAACGAACCACGGCAGAGCTTTACGTTGACCAGATCCTTTCAACCCGGGGTAATCAGAAGGGCAAGCTTTTGGAAATTGGATGCGGAACCGGTGACTTCCTGATGGAAGCGCAAAGCCGGGGGTTTGAGGTTACCGGAATTGAGACCTCAGCGGATGCAACCGCAACTGCCAACCAGCGTTTAGGAGCCCCAGTTGTAAAACGCGGCGAAATCGAGACGGTTAATTTGCTCGAAGCGGAATACGATGCGGCGGTTTTTTCGGACGTAATCGAGCACGTTCCGGATCCCCGGCGGTTTTTGAGTGCGATCAATCGGTGCCTCCGTCCCGGAGGACTGGTCTTTATTGTTACCCCTTCCACAGATAGCTGGTCTCGCCGACTGATGGGCCGTCGATGGATGGAATATAAACTGGAACATCTCTTCTACTTCAACCGCAAATCGCTCGGCTATTTGCTAACGAGCAGCGGTTTTAGCAAGGTGGCGTTTGAGCCAAATACAAAGATTCTTTCGTTTGAATACATCCGTGCTCACTTCCGAAAGTTTCGCGTGCCGTTCTGGACGCCCTTGATCGAGTTAACTGGCGGCATTATTCCGACAAAGTTGGCCCGAAAACATTTGCGCATCGTTGCGAGCGGCATGGTTGCGATAGCGAAGAAAGTTAACTGAAAAAGGGGTAAGTGACCGAGATGAAGAGCCGCTTCCGCCCTTCTGTCGAACTCTACGCCGGCATTGCATCGCTTTGGTCAGCGCTGGACAGATCTCAAATCGCTGTCGCCTCAGTTGCGACGTTGTGCATCATTGTGGCTTCTTGTTTTGCTCCGGGCCACATGGATGCCGACGCACTCGGAATGCTTTCGTGGGTAAAGAGTAAGCGTCTGAGCAACCCACCTTGCCTGGGGCCGATTTCAGCAGCAGACTATCAGCATGGGCAAAGAGACACAGCGGTCTGCGGAGATGCAGTGTGTACTGGAAGAATACGCCGCGAGCGGTTTGCGCCGCAAGCAGTTTTGTGAGCAACGCGGAATGTCGTTAACGACATTCGACTACTGGCGTCGTGAACTCCGCGTCAAGCCGCGCATGGTGAAGGTAAAGATCGCCGCCGCCAGCGAACCGCTGGGCCACTTCGTGTTGAGCTTAGCCAAGGGCCGGCGGATCGAGAGCTCGTGGCGGTTCGTCGATGCGGAGTTGGCACGCTTGATTCGGATCGTCGAAAGCGCGTGATGTTCTCGCCCGGTCTGGCGACGAAGATTTTCATTGCGGTCGACACCGTTGATATGCGCAAGGGTTTTGAAGGTCTGTATGGCCTGGTGCGCGATCACCTTGAGCAGGATCCGTTGAGCGGGCACTTGTTCTTGTTCACGAATCGCACGAAGACGCGTTTGAAGGCGTTAGTGTGGGATGGCAGCGGGTTGTGGGTCTGTGCGAAACGCCTCGAAAAAGGGCGTTTTCATTGGCCGCAGGCGGAACACACGCGAAGCATCACGTTGCGGGCCGAAGAGTTGGCGATGCTGATGAATGGTCTCGACTTGACGCAAACGAAGCAACGCAAGTGGTATCGCAAGAGCGCGTAACAAAATGTTGGAACCGCGCTGCGGATTCGACTAACATGGGTTATTCCCATGGCCGTGGTTGATCCCCATCAGCGCATTGCGGTACTCGAAAACAAGCTGCAAGCGGCGAATGTGGAGATCGAATGGGCACACTTGAAGATCCGCGCGCTGGAGGAACAGCTCCGGCAACGACGAGTCCAGCTACTCGGCCCGTTCAGTGAAACCCTCAGCGATCTACAACTGGAGTTGCTCGTTGAGGAAGAACCCAGCGCGACAGCCGGAGAAGTAGAAGCCGAAGCGCGCCGCGAACCCCTACCAGCAAAGCCGATACGTGAGCGAAAGCCACATCCCGGAAGGAACCCACTGCCGGATACGCTGCCGCGGATAGAACAAGTGATTCCGTGCACAGAACCGCATTGCAGCAAGTGCGGTAAAGAGACCAGAGTCATTGGATACGACGAGAGTGCGCAGCTAGATCATGAACCGGCGCGTTGGTTCGTGCGGGTCATCAAACGCGAGAAGCGGGCTTGCGGCGAGTGCTCGACGGTGGCCATGCCAGAACGCGAGCCGCGCATCGTGGAGAAAGGCCTGGCGAGCGATCGCGTGGTGATTGACACGGTGGTCGCAAAATATTGCGATCATCTTCCGTTATACAGGCAGCAGATGATTCTGGAGCGCGAGGCCGGTGTCGAAATCAGCCGCGCCACACTCGATGGATGGGTGATGCGGGTAGGCGAGTTACTGCAGCCCATCGTTAGCGCCATGCGCTCCGGCCTTCTCACGGAGACGTACTTACAGGCGGATGAAACAACAGTGCCGGTGCAGATGCACGACAAACGCGGCAGTGATCATCAGGCGTACTTATGGCAATACGGCAAGCCGGGCGGAGAAACGGTATTTGACTTTCAGCTGGGCCGAGGACGGGAGGGGCCGCGAAAATTCCTAGGTCAGTGGGAAGGCATATTACAAACGGACGGCTATCAAGCTTACGACAACATCGGCGGCGAGCGACTGGTGCACGTAGGCTGCTGGGCGCACGCACGGCGCAAGTTTGTTGACGCCGTGAAAGTGAATCCGCAGGATGGCGAGGCCATGAAGATGGTCACGCGCATGGACGCGCTGTTTCTGGTGGATCGCCAAGCGCGGCAACACCAGTTGAGTATCGAGGAGCGATTGGCGCTCCGCCGCGAGCATGCCGAATCGTGGGCGGCCGAGATTCACGATGAATGCGTGAAACTCAGCAAGACAACGTTGCCTAAGAGTGCGCTGGGTCAAGCTGTTTCTTACACGCTCAACATGTGGCCGAAGCTGCGGCGCTGTTTCGATTATGCCGAGGTGGAGCTATCTAACAATCTGGCCGAGAACTCGATGCGGCCGGTGGCGTTAGGCCGTAAGAACTGGCTGCATGTGGGCAGTGCACAATCCGGACCGAAGCTAGCGGCGATTCTGTCGGCGGTGGAATCGTGCCGGCGGCTGGGCGTACCGGTGAAGGATTATCTGCTGAGCGTGCTGCCAGGCATCGAGCACCGCAAGCTACATGAAGTTGCCACACTCACTCCGGCCCGCTGGGCGTCTGCTCGGCCCTGACGTGGGATGGTCTGACGGATACTTTGGACCACAGCAATTGTTGGGAGCTGCCTCATCCTGGCTGCCCTTTTAATTTTGCGGGAACAGTCTGCTCAGGCGGATATTGCAGCACCCGGTTCACGCAGAGCCTGCCGAGGCCATGGCGTTATGCGATATCGCCGCAATCTCTCTGAGGGCCCATCATCTATCCATAGATCCGAAACACTTCCCTAGCCAGAGTTTGGCCGACCTACAGAAAATTTTTCGCAAGAATGAACCTGACATTTCGGTTATTTGGGGTTCGGCGGGCGTCCCGTCCCGCCCCTACACCTTTATCCGGATCCGGCGGATCGATCCAAAATCGTTCATACCTGGCTGGAATGTATCAAAGAACATCCGGCGTACTACGTTACGGAGCGTTATCAGATGTTCAGAGGTTTGCTTGGATTTAACTTTCACATTCCTGAGGCTGTGACGGACCATCCCGGCGTCGATCCGAATAAGCTCGGGTATCATATTGAACATCCCAAGGCTGATAGCATCCTCGTCGCGTATCTCAAAACGTTTGCGGACAGTTTTGTCGATCGGCCTTTCGTCTACTTCATTCTGCTGGCCCTGGCGATCGGAATCCTGTGCTTCATGCTATCTTACTCGCCTGGCGCACGGTTAGTGTTGTTCGCGCTCGCGGCGGGGAGCTTTTTGAACGTAGGGATATTTCTTCGCGTCGCCGTCCACGCTGCTGCCCTACCTCTGGCCGTCTATTGTGACCAACATGGTCGTCATCGCGGTCGCCGCTCCATATTGCATTCGATCGTTACGAAAACGCCGAGAGAACTTCAAAAATTCAGCTCTGAGGCAGAGATAAGTTTTCGCCGCCAGGATTTAGCTGCGATGCTACATTAAGGGTTTATGCTCGCCTTGAGGAACCGAATTTGCGCTGTTTCGTAACCGGATGCGCCGGGTTTATTGGTAGTAATTTAACCGAACGCCTACTGGCTCTGGGACATACTGTCACCGGTTACGACAATTTTTCTACCGGCCGTCGATCTTTCATACGTGCCGCTTGTTCCCACGAAAGATTTCGCCTGCACCAGGGCGATCTCCTGGATGGCGCCAGCTTAACTGCAGCAATGGACCGGAGCGACTTCGTGTTCCACCTCGCCGCTAACGCCGATGTTCGTTTCGGCACAGAGCATCCCACCAGGGACTTGCATCAGAATACGATCGCCACCGTGAACTTACTCGAAGCTATGCGTGCGACCGGAACGAAGCGTATCGCTTTTGCCTCCACAGGATCTGTCTATGGCGAAGCGAAAGTTTTCCCAACCCCCGAAACGGCTCCTTTTCCTGTCCAAACCTCACTGTACGCCGCATCCAAAGTAGCGGCCGAAGGATTCATTGAAGCCTATTGTGAGGGTTTCGGCATGCAGGGCTATGTTTTCCGGTTTGTTTCCATTCTGGGCGAGCGCTACACTCACGGACATATCTTCGATTTTTATCAACAACTTCAGGAGCATCCTGATTTTTTACGTGTTCTGGGCAACGGCGAACAACGCAAGTCCTACCTTTATGTGCACGACTGCATCGACGCCATTTTGAAATCGATCGAGAACTCCGATTCGAGGGTAAACATTTTCAACCTCGGCACCAATGAATGTTGCGAGGTCAACGATTCCATCCGTTGGATCTGCGATGAACTCCAGTTGAATCCTACGCTGCAATACTCGGGCGGAGAGCGCGGCTGGATCGGGGACAACCCGTATATCTTTTTGGACTGCTCTGCGGCGCATACACTAGGCTGGCGGCCCAAACTCAGTATCAAAGAAGGCGTTGTCCGGACCGTCCGTTACCTCAAACAGAGCCCGGAACTATTTGGAAACCGGCTATGAAGGTTGCGGTCGCCGGATTGTGGCACCTGGGGTCCGTTACGGCAGCCTGCTGCGCTTACGGCGGCCATGAAGTCGTCGGGTTCGATGACCAGTCCGATGTAATTGCACGTCTGAACGAGTCTCGGCCCCTGGTCGACGAGCCTGGATTGGCAGCGCTGATCAAATCGCAAATGGCTTCCGGGAATCTGCGTTTCACCAGTGATCCCTGCGCCCTTTCATTGACGGATATTCTCTGGGTCTGCTACGACACACCGGTCAACGAAAATGACGAAGCTGATATGCGATACGTTCTCTCGCGTGTTGAGAGCTTGCTGCCTCATCTGCCCACGTCTGCGGAGGTACTGATTTCTTCGCAATTGCCGGTTGGCTCTACTTCCTGGCTTGAAAGGTCGAATCCGGGCGTTCGCTTCTCATACTCGCCCGAAAATCTACGCTTGGGCAAAGCGATTGAGGTGTTTACGAAGCCCGATCGTGTCGTGGTGGGCGTCCGTAATGAACAAAGCCGCGAAAAGATTGTCGCCCTTCTTGCACCGTTCACCAACAAAATCGAATGGATGTCCGTCGAGTCGGGCGAGATGACAAAGCATGCGATCAATGCCTTTCTTGCAACATCGGTCGCGTTCATCAATGAACTTGCGAGCGTGTGCGAGCAAACCAAGGCTGATGCGCAGGAAGTCGAGAGAGGTCTCAAAAGCGACGCTCGAATCGGAGAGCAGGCGTATTTGCACCCTGGAAGCGCCTTCGCCGGCGGCACGCTCGCCAGAGACCTTTCTTTTCTTCGTTGTCTCAGCAACACGCATCAACTGCCAGCCTATTTGTTTCGCGGTGTAATCGACAGCAACACCGCTCATAGGCAATGGGTGCAGCGGCGGTTAAAAGAGTTGCTGGGCGATTTACGCCAGCGGACAATCGGCGTGCTAGGCCTCACGTATAAACCAGGAACGGACACATTGCGCCGGTCGAACTCAATTGAAATTTGCCGCTCGCTCAATGAACAAGGAGTAACCGTACGCGCTTTCGATCCTGCGATTAAGGAACTTTCGGAGGATCTCGCCCCGGGTGTGGAATTAAAAGAATCGCCGGAAGAGGTGTTCGCTGGCGCAGATGCTGTTTTGATTTTGACGCCCTGGCCGGAATTTAAATCAATTCCGGCTGAACTATTTAGCCAAAGGATGAGACGCCGACTGGTGCTCGATCCTGCAAGGCACCTCGAAGCGCTATTGGGAAAAGAAGCCGCCATTGAGTATGTTGCATTAGGGAGAGGCATATGAAGCTGACGGGAAAGCGTGCGCTTATCACTGGAGCGAGTCAGGGATTAGGCCGCAACATCGCTGCCTTATTCGCGAACGAAGGTTGTAGCGTGTTGATCTGCGCACGTAACCGTCAGGAACTACGGGAAGCGCGTGAAGAAATCGAACGAACCGCGAATGCTGAAGTCTTTGAACAATCGGCTGATATTTCGCAGGAATCGGACGTGCAAGACTTGGTTTCCGCCACGCAAGGAAAGTTGGGCGGGCTGGACGTCCTGGTTTGCAACGCGGGCGTCTACGGACCCAAAGGATCCATCGATAGCGTGCCGTGGGAGAGCTGGGTGCACGCCATCCAAATCAACTTACTCGGAACAGTAATGTGTTGCCGCTCATTCTTGCCACTGCTGAAACAGAGCACGCGTGGCAAGATCATCCTGCTCTCCGGCGGCGGCGCAACGAAACCACTTCCAAATCTCAGTGCTTACGCGGCCTCGAAAGCGGCGGTTGTACGATTTGGCGAAACGCTGGCGGAGGAAGTGCGTGAGCACGGAATCGATGTAAACAGTGTTGCTCCCGGCGCGCTCAATACGCGTATGCTGCAAGAGGTACTCGAGGCAGGCGCGGACAAAGTCGGCAGCCATTTCTATAACTCCGCTTTGAAGCAGCAGGCATCTGGGGGCACGCCACTCGAAAAAGGATCCGATCTTTGCGTATATCTCGCGAGCAGCGACAGCGACGGAATTACCGGTAAGCTCATCAGCGCAGTTTGGGATCCGTGGCAAAAGTTCAGCGAACATCAAGACGACCTCAAGCAAACGGACGTCTACACGCTCCGCCGGATCGTGCCAGGGGAACGCGGTCTCGCCTGGGGCTGATCGTCGGAAGGCATGGAAAAACTTCGCGCGGCGGTTATTGGATGCGGCCTGATCGGGCAGAAACGTGCCCAGAGTCTGACACGCCGGGCATCGATAACCGTCTGTTGCGACCTGAACGCGGACCACGCTGAATCACTAGCGGCCAAGCACCCCGGAGCCCGAGCGTCTACGGAATGGGAGAGCGCGGTGCAACGGGACGATGTGGACGCGGTCTTTGTATGCACAACACACGACATGCTCGCTCGTATTTCAGCGGGCGCGGCCGCCGCAGGCAAACACGTGCTTGTTGAGAAGCCAGGGGCCAGATCTGCGGCTGAGTTGAAAGCAGTGGATCAGGCTGCAAAAAAAACGGGCGTATTAGTCCGAATCGGGTTCAATCATCGCTACCACCGCGCATTCCGAAAAGCACGCGAAATTGTAGACTCGGGCGCTTTGTCGGATCTCATCTACATACGGGCACGCTACGGCCACGGTGGCCGACCGGGTTACGACCAGGAATGGCGCGCTAATCCCGAAATCTCCGGAGGCGGCGAAGCCATTGATCAAGGCATGCATCTACTGGACCTCGCGCATTGGTTCCTAGGCGATTTGCAATTCGTCAGCGGGCGGGCGCGAACGTATTTCTGGAATATGCCGGTCGAAGACAACGCATTCTTTCTCCTCGAAACTGCGGCAGGACAAACCGCAATGCTGCATACAAGCTGGACCGAGTGGAAGAACTTGTTCTCCTTTGAAATTTTCGGGCAAATGGGCAAACTGGAAGTAACTGGATTGGGAGGAAGCTATGGCCTGGAACGTCTGATCCACTATCAGATGCTCTCCGAAATGGGCCCGCCCCCCACTATGATTTATGAGTATCCGATGGCGGATAACTCATGGGAAACGGAAGTGGAAGAGTTTTTTGAGGACATTCGGTTAAACCGGGCGCCACAACCAGGGCTCGAGGATGCTTCCAAATCGTTAACACTGGTCGAGAAACTCTACGGAGCTCCCAAATGATTATTACCAGGAGCCCGCTGCGGATTTCGCTAGGCGGCGGAGGCACCGACTTACCCTCTTACTACCGTGACTTTGGCGGATTTGTTCTCTCCGCAGCCATCGATAAATATGTCTATATCACGATTCACGAGACATTCGTCGAAGACCTGATTATCAAGTACTCCCACATGGAGCGGGTCAGGCGCCTGGAAGATATCCAACACCCGCTGATACGGGAGGCGCTGATCTTAACGGGCCATTCGCCAGCCGCGCTCGAAATCACCAGCATGTCTGACATTCCCGCGGGCACCGGCTTGGGTTCGAGCGGCAGCTTTCTTACCGCGCTTCTCCAAGCGCTTCATCTCCACAACCACACCATCATTCCGCGCGAGACCCTGGCCGAGCAAGCCTGCCACATTGAAATTGAAAAATTGGGTGAACCCGTCGGCAAGCAGGATCAGTACATTGCGGCATTCGGAGGCATCACTTCTTTTGTGTTCCAGAAAGACGGCTCGGTTTCGGTAAATCCTTTGCAAGTCAGCGCCGAAACACTCGCCAACCTGGAAGACAATCTAACGCTGTTCTACACCGGTTACACCCGCTCGGCTTCCGAAATTCTGCGCGATCAGGACACGCGTAGCAAAGAGCGTGATTCCGCCATGGTCGACAACCTTCATTTCGTAAAAGAACTCGGTCTCGACAGCAAAAAGGCGCTCGAAGCAGGCGATCTAACACGCTTCGCCCAGTTGATGCACGTTCACTGGGAACACAAAAAGCGCCGGTCCACGGGCATGACGAACAGCACTATCGATGAATGGTATACGCTCGCCCGCAATAACGGCGCGATCGGCGGAAAACTGATCGGCGCCGGTGGCGGTGGATTTCTCATGTTCTACACGGAAGACAAAACACGTCTGCGCCATGCGATGCGTCAGGCCGGCGTGCGGGAGGTCCGAACCCGCTTTGATTTCCAAGGCACCATGCTGGTTACTCAATCGTGAAAATGCTTCCCGTTGCCATTCTGTGCGGCGGGTTGGCCACACGCCTGCGCCCCATTACCGAAAAAATTCCGAAGTCGCTCGTCCCGGTCAATGGCGAGCCCTTCATTTTTCATCAGTTGCGCCTGCTTGCTTCGAACGGGATCAGCGAGGTGGTCCTGTGTGTGGCGCATTTGGGAGAGATGATTAAGCATGCGGTTGGCGACGGCGGCAAACTCGGGCTGCATGTTTCGTATTCCGAGGACGGAGAGAAGCTCCTAGGAACCGCTGGCGCCATTCGCCGTGCTCTTCCATTGGTAGGCCAAGCCTTCTTCGTACTCTACGGCGATTCCTATCTCCCCTGCGACTATGCCTCGATCGGATATTCGTTTATAAAATGGGGCCGTCCAGGACTCATGACGATTTACCGCAACTTGGGTCAATTTGATGCGAGCAACGTAGAAGCTGAACACGGAACAATCGTTCGCTATGATAAGCGCAACAGGTCGGATCGAATGCACTATATCGATTACGGTTTGGGCGTGTTCGACCGATCGGTATTCGATGAAATCGAACCGGATCGAGTATGCGATCTGGCGGATGTCTATCAACGGCTTCTCGTCGAAAGGCAGCTAAGCTCGTTCGAAGTTCCTGAGCGGTTCTACGAAATCGGA
This sequence comes from Terriglobia bacterium, assembly GCA_963767485.1. Classification (GTDB taxonomy): domain Bacteria; phylum Acidobacteriota; class Terriglobia; order Bryobacterales; family Bryobacteraceae; genus Bog-105. The sequence goes on from CAVYDZ010000012.1 coordinate 605,854, forward strand.
TCTCCTGGGGGAATAGCCGATCTCGAAACCTATCTCGCAAGCACAATATGAGCTTCTCTGAACAATTCCTGCTGGAAGTGCAGGATATAGCAAAACAACTGGACGCTGGAACGCTCGAGCGCATGGCCGATCTTCTGGCGAACACGCGAGATAACGGCGGCCGCCTGTTTATCTTGGGTGTGGGCGGAAGCGCCGCGAATGCCTCGCATGCCGTCAATGACTTTCGCAAAATCTGCGGAATCGAAGCTTATGCTCCGACCGACAACGTGTCTGAGCTAACCGCGCGCACCAATGACGAAGGCTGGAGCACCGTTTTCGAGAGCTGGCTCAAGGTTAGCCGTCTGCAATCCGTCGATTGCATTCTCGTTCTTTCAGTCGGGGGCGGCGATCTGGAAAAGCAGGTAAGCCCGAACCTTGTCTCGGCTCTCAAACTCGCGAAATCGAGAGGCGTCAAGATTCTTGGCATTGTCGGTCGCGACGGCGGATTCACCGCCAAGAACGCGGATGCGTGCGTGATCATTCCGACCGTCAACCAGGCGCACATCACACCCCATTCAGAGGCCTTTCAGGCCATTGTCTGGCATCTTTTAGTCTCTCATCCATGCTTGAAAGGCGTCCAGACTCGATGGGAGTCGATCGCTACGCCATGAGGCAGCGTGCGGTATTTCTGGACCGGGATGGCGTCATCAATGAGCCTCACATGCACGACGGCAAGCCGTATCCGCCGCGCCGCCCGGAAGACCTTACCGTCGTTCCCGGCGCGCAACAGGCGCTTACCAAATTGAAGCAGCATTCTTTTCTGCTTATTGTGGTCACGAATCAGCCCGATGTGGCCCGGGGAAAAACGAAACCTGCAGAAGTGGAGGAGATCCACGGAATCCTCGCGTCACAACTTCCGCTCGACGATTTCTTTACGTGCCTGCATGACGACCCGGATGCCTGCTCCTGCCGCAAGCCATTGCCTGGACTGCTAGAACAGGCTTCGCTCAAGTACCACATCGATCTCGAAGATAGCTATATGATTGGAGACCGCTGGCGCGATATCGATGCCGGTGCAGCCGTCCGCTGCCGCACGATTTTGATCGATCGCGGATATAATGAGCGAGGTCCTGAGCGCGATCCGGATAAGCGTGCCCAGTCGTTACAGGAAGCGGTCGATTGGATCCTGCAAGAGGAGGCAAAGTCCGTTTGAACAAATTCTCCAAATTGAACGTGAAGATTTTCGCCGATGGAGCCAACCTCGCTGACATGTTGACCATGTACCGCGAGCCCTACATCCAAGGCTTCACGACGAATCCTACGTTGATGCACAAAGCCGGAATTCGCGATTACGAAAGTTTCGCGCGCGAAGTACTTGCCGCCATTCCCGACCGGCCGATCTCCTTCGAGGTCTTTTCCGACGACTTCGCCGAGATGGAAAGACAATCCCTCAGAATTGCCAGCTGGGGCTCGAACGTTTACGTGAAAATTCCGGTTACGAATACGGAAGGTGAATCTTCCAGACCGTTGCTTTGTAGGCTGGCGCGCATGGGTGTCAGAGTGAACGTCACTGCGATGATGACGGCCGAGCAAATCGACGAAGTGCTCCCCGCTCTAGCGGAATGCCCTGCCGGATATCTGTCAATCTTCGCCGGTCGAATTGCCGATACCGGACGCGATCCTCTCGGGCTTATGAAGCTGGCCGTGAGCAAAACAGCACATTTTCCGCACGTCGAAATCATTTGGGCCAGCCCGCGTGAAGTGTTTAATGTTGCGCAAGCAAGTGAAATCGGTTGTCATGTGATTACCGCTACTACCGATATTCTGAAAAAGTTGCCCCTGTTGGGAAAGGATTTGAACGAATACTCGCTCGATACCATAAAGATGTTCAGCGAAGATGCAAAAAAAGCGGGCTTTGAGCTATAACAACAATCCGTTGCGTCGAACAAAGAGAAGTGGATGATCACTGCGGCAGTTAGGGCTGCAAACCGGGAACGGGAGTGGATCGGCAAAGCGCATCGCGAGTGTCCGATTTGCGCATCCCTCCATCTCGAATACGAGTTCCTTATAGAAAAATCGCCGGTGTGCCGTTGTCAAACCTGCGGGTTACTGTTTTTGAATCCCGCAGCGGCCGGGACCGTTCAGGATGCACCGCCTCCGGTGTCGCCCAGTTATGCGGCTCTGCGAGAGGCGAACTCTGAAGAAAAAATTCGGCACCTCGTCCAATACTCCGGCCTGCAGAGCGGCCACATTCTATTAATTGGAGGCGACGAGTCGCTCACGACCGCCGCGCACAAATGGGGATTCGACGTTCAAGCGCTTTCCGCCCAGGAGTTTGAATCTGCCGTCGATTCTGAGTGGTCCGAGCCCGTAGATCTCTGCATTCTGTATTGCGCCCTTGAACGCATGGCAGACCCGCTGCTCGCGCTCCAGTTCCTGCGGCGAGTGCTTGCCGATCACGGTGCGTTGCTGGTCATCGCTCCTACTACCGATAGCCGAGCCGCGAAATTGTTCCGCAGTTCCTGGTGGGAGTTTAATCGCTCGAACCGATTTTATTTCTCAGCCGATACTCTGCAGAATCTGCTCCTCAAAGCCGGCTTCGGAGATCCGGTAATCGCCCCAGATCGCACTTTGGTGTCCATGAATTACCTGCGCGAGAGTCTTGCCAAGGTGCCGCGCCGCACCGCACATCACAAGGTTATGCGCGGTGTAACGGCGGCATCTCCCTCTATTGCGCAATAGAACCTTCCGCATCCAGCACGGTAGAACGCGATTTCTGGTCAAACCGAAAACGCCGCGGGCGACCCCTCTACTCTCGGTGATCGTCCCGGTCTACAACGAAAAAGCGACTTTTGTCGAAATGATGAATCCACTTCTCGAAAAGACCATCGAGGGAGTCGATATCGAAGTGATCGTTGTGGAAAGTAACTCGACAGACGGGACGCGTGAGGAAGTCGCGAAGTATTCGGGTCATCCCAGAGTGAAAGTCATTCTACAGGACAAAGCGCAAGGCAAAGGGAATGCTGTGCGGGCGGGCTTGCGCGTTGCGCAAGGGGACGTGGTGTTGTTTCAAGACGCCGATCTCGAATACGATCTGAACGACTACGACGCCTTGGTCGCGCCCATCTTGCGCTTCGAGAGCAATTTTGTGCTCGGCTCCCGGCATAACGCCGAGAAGAAGCACCTGGAAAATCCGGAAGTTCGCCGATTCGCCGGGGCTGGCTGCAACGTTCAACTTCGGACACCTGATTTTCCTTACGCTCTTCAACGTCATCAACCGGCAGCGTCTGACCGATCCTTTCACCATGTATAAAGTATTTCGCCGGGATTGCCTCTTCGGGACTGTCCTTCGAATGCAACCGCTTCGATTTCGATTACGAAATCACGATGAAACTGTTGCGAAAAGGCTATAAACCGCTCGAACTGCCAGTCAACTACGTTTCACGATCTCTGAAGGAGGGGAAAAAAGTAACTATGATCCGCGATCCCCTTACCTGGCTGCGAGCCCTGGTTAGATTCCGGACCGTGCCGTTGTATCACACTGAAACGAAAGCATCCGGAAACGGAAACGAGCCGCTGGGTTAATCCGGAAAAGACTTCCGAGCACCAAACAGAACGTTGAGCGACCCGAGACATAGGTAACAGAACGTACCGGAGACATGGGTTACACTTTTTCGCCCAGAGGAGGCGGAGAGGGATGCCGTGGAAGGAAAGTTCTGTTATGGATGAACGAATGCGGTTTGTCATCCGGCTCAAGGACGGCGAAAGCATGGCTTCGCTGTGCCGGGAGTTTGGGATCTCGCGCAAGACCGGTTACAAAATCTTCGAGCGGTACGAACAATGCGGCCTGGAGGGGCTGAGCGATCGCACACGCCGACCGTTCCGGTATGCTAATCAGTTGCCGGAGCAAGTGGAAGCGGCGATCGTCGCAGCCAAACGCGAGAAGCCGCACTGGGGCGCGCGTAAATTCGCGAGCGCTTGTTGCGACGATTGCCGCACGCGATCAAAGTGCCGGCAGCCAGCACCGTGCATGCGGTGCTGGATCGTCATGGCCTGGTGAAGCGCATGGCGCGGCCCAGGACCGAGCCGAAGGCACGCCTTTTTCCGATGGCTTGCGGCCGAACGATCTGTGGTGCACTGATTACAAAGGCGAGTTCCAACTCGGCGACAAACGTCATTGCTATCCACTCACCGTCACCGACCATGCTTCGCGCTATCTGCTCCTGTGTGAAGCCTTGGAATCCAATCGTGAAGAACTGGCTTTGCAGGCCATTGAGCGCTTGTTTCGTGAACGCGGTTTACCCCCGGCCATTCGCTCCGAAATGGCGTTCCGTTTGCTTCCCCGCATGCTCTTTTTCAGCTTTCTAAGGTTTCCGTCCGGTGGCTGCGCCTGGGCATTACCATTGAACGCATTCGCCCCGGCCATCCGCAGCAGAACGGCCGGCATGAACGCATACACCTCACTTTAAAGAAAGAAGCGACCCGTCCCGCGGGCGGCAACATCCTTCAGGAGCAGGGGAAGTTCGACACGTTTATTGAGGAATTCAATAACGAACGCCCGCACGAAGCACTGGCCATGTAGTGTCCTGCCCAGCTCTATACCGCTTCTGCCAGACCGTATGTGGGCATCCCCGGACCCACACTGAGGATTCCGGCGACGGTGAACGCTGATTCCGAAGGGAACGTGAACGGCATTCCGGGCCGAAGGCGAACAGTTTTCGGAGCGTAGCGACGCTGGCATTTTGATTGTGCAGGAAGTGTTCGGCTTCGTCAAGAAAAACCTATTCGGAGCGCAGCGGAGGAGACAATGCCGGAAGCAGAGAAAGGGGTGCGGGGAAAGGGGCGGCAGCCCTTTTCTCCGCCTCAGCAATGTAGAAGCTGCGGGGAGCATCAACTCGCCGGCTGAGTGCCGCCGCGCTTCTTGCGCATGGAGTCACCGCGCATCTCAATGCGATGGGCGTTATGAACGAGTCGATCGAGGATGCCGTCGGCTGCGGTAGGATCGCCAATCTGTTCGTGCCAGCGGGCGACCGGCAGTTGCGAGGTCAGAATCGTTGAACGGGTTTGGTAGCGGTCTTCGCAGATTTCCCAGAAGTCGCGGCGTTCGGTTTCGGCCAGCGGCGCCATAGCCCAGTCGTCGATCACCAGCACGTCGATGCGGCTCAAGCGCGCCAGCAAACTGCGCAGACTGCCGTCAGCGCGTGCGATGGCAAGATCGCGGAACAGGGCAGCAGCGCGCATATAGAGTGCCGAGTAACCATCCCGGCATGCCTTCTGTGCAAGAGCGCAAGCTACAAAGCTCTTGCCCACGCCAGTGGGCCCGAGCACGAAGATGTTTTCGCGACTGGCCGCCCATGCCGACTTCTGCGCCAGTGCGCGGATCACGCTCTTTGTCCAACCCGCGAGAAACACGATAGTCGATATCTTCCACGGAGGCGCCCTTCAACTTGGCGGCATGCAAGCGCCGCGCCAGCGCTTGATTCTCGCGCCAGGTCCACTGCTGATCCACCAGCAGGCCGAGCCGTTCCAGGAAACTCAGCTCACGTGCAGCCGGGTCTTGCTCCTGCGTCTTGAGGGCTTCCAGACATGCCCAGCAGCCGCATGGCTGTCAGTTTTTCCATCATGGGTTCTTGCAGCATGTCGGTCCTCACTCGAAGTATTCAGCACCGCGGATGTTGTCGTGTGACGAAGAGGAACCGGGCGGCGGTGAAGACGGCGGCGCCAGATCGAGCGAGTTTTTCAAAATGGATTCGACGCTCTTGTAGCGGCATGCGCCGGTGAGCAAGGCACGCCTGGAAGCAGCTTCCACGCGTTGTGCTGAGTATTTTTCCGCCAGCCGGATGATGCCCAAACACCCGCGATAACCCATCTCCGGATGCGGCTTGTCGTTCATGATCCTCCCGAATAACCGTGCCGTGTCGGGGCCGATGGTTTCGGCCCAATGCAGCATGCGCGAGGGCGTCCATTCCAGATGCGCGCGATGACTCCTGGGGCGATGCTCGTCATTCGTAATAACTTGCCCGCGCCCTCGGCTGCGCAGATGCGAAGCGATGCGCGTGCCTTTGTGCAGCATCTCAACCGTGGTGGGCGTGGAACGGATCTCGACCAGCTCATGCACCAGGTTGTAGGGCACGCTGTAGAAGTTCGCATCGAACGCTACGTGATAGTCGATGTTGACGCGGGCGCGCGACCACTCGCTCAGATCGAATGGCTCCATCGGTAAAGTCTTCAAGGCCGGTTTGTCGATCGCCTCCCAAACGCTCGCCCGCGTTCCATCCTTCTTACGGAACGGCCGGTGATTTAACTTCTCCAGCAGTTCGCGGATCGCAACATTCAACTCTTCGAGCGAGAAGAACTTGCGGTGGCGCAGCGCCGCCACAATCCAGCGCTGGGCAACTTGCACGGCATTTTCAACTTTGGCTTTATCGCGTGGGCTTATACGGTCGTGCCGGTACGATGCCGAAACCGCAATGCAGCGCGAAATTGTAATAGGTCGGATTCAGATCCGGGTCGTAGCGATGCGCCCTGGTCACGCCGGTCTTGGCGTTATCGGGAACCGCAAGCGTCGGAATGCCGTCGAAGTGTTCGAATGCATGTACGTGAGCCTGCAGCCACGCCTCCATCTGCTGATCGCGCGTGGCCTCGGCCCAGGTATAGCTGCTGGCGCCGAGCGCGGCCACGAACAAAGGGGCTTGCCACGCGACGCCTGTGTGCCGGTCATAGACCGGAATCGTCGAGCCCGCCCAATCGACGAACATCTTCTCGCCCGCCTTGTGCTCCTGCCGCAGCACCACGTCGAGCTTCGAGCGCCAACGCTGGTACAGCTCGCAGAAGCGTGAATATCGATAGCCCTCTGGATTGGCCTGTCGGTATTCTTCCCAAAGCAGTTGCAAAGTGAGATGGCGGTGTTGCCGCAACTGCTCATGCATGGCGGCGAAGTCCGGCTGGGAGCGTTCCGCCCTTTGCACTTTGGCTGGTGATGCCGTTCGCGGAAACAGCGCCGCTTCCACACGCGCGTCATCCCAACCTTCTGGCAACGGCCAAGTTACACCTGCCGCTTCGGCTCTCTTCAAGTACTTGCACACCGTGCTCACCCCGATCGCGCAGCTTCGCCCGATCTGCTGGTAGCCCAGATGTAGTTCGAATCGGAGGCGCAGCACCTCCCGTAGTTTCCTCATGGACACTCTCCTGGCCGGCACTCTGACCCTCCCCTGGAGGGTTCATTGTGCCGGGTGTGATGTCCAGCGCCACTCTGCTTGTGGAAATCATTCCGGGCTCATCGTGAAAACCATTCCGGGCTATTGCGAAAAACCGTTCGCCTTCCCGCCGGAATCACTGTTCACCTTCAGCCCGGAATCTTGTTCGCCTTCACTCCGGAACTTTTTCACGTTCACCCCGGAATCGCGTTCACCTTGCCCCGGAATCCGCAGCCACACTACCCGTTTCACGGCAAAACCGTGCTGGTGACCTGCTGCGGACGCCTCTGCCTGTATCGCAAAAAAATCAATTTGAGCAAATCGTCTAGCTGGCCAAGCTGTCGGCATCAAAGGAAGTCGAAGACGGCATCTGGCTCGTCAGCTTCATGGATTACGATCTGGGCTATATCGACCTAGAGGAAAGAAGTTTGCAGCCCCTGGAAAATCCCTTCGGGCCAAAAGTGTTACCTATGTCTTAGGAACAATCTGTTACCTATGTGTCCGGTCCGGAACAGGTTCGAGGTGGAGCCGACAGAGGGACTTGAACCCCCGACCCGCAGTTTACAAAACTGCCGCTCTACCAGCTGAGCTATGTCGGCCCGTGGCTTTTATCTTACACCGCAAGAGCGAATCCCGCCGCTATTCTGATTAATCCCTATCTAGGTGCTTGACAAACGAGCCCCATACTTGATTAACTTTGGGTAGCTGGTAAGAGAATCGTTATGTCGAATTATTCACATCCGGAAGTATTGGTTTCGACCGACTGGGTTGCGGAACACCTGAAAGATCCTGCGGTGCGGCGGGTCGAGGTTGACGTGGAGACGGACGCGTATGAGCAAGGGCATATCCCAGGAGCAGTAGGGTGGTCCTGGAAAAAGCAACTGGCGGATCAAGTGCGGCGAGATGTGATTCCGCAGAAGGACTTTGAGGCGCTGCTCGGGCAAACAGGAATCGGCAACGATACGACCGTGGTGCTTTACGGCGACAACAACAACTGGTTCGCCGCCTGGGCATTCTGGCAATTGAAGATTTATGGGCACAAGGACGTGCGGTTGATGAATGGCGGCCGCAAGAAGTGGCTTCAGGAGGGACGCGAAATTACGCAGGATGTCCCAGAAATAAAAGCCGTGACGTACAAGACGGCGGCTCCCGATTATTCGATCCGGGCGTTTTTGCCAGCAGTACAGAGCGCGGTGGAAAAGGGAGGGGCGGCGCTGGTGGATGTGCGGAGTCCACAGGAGTTTACGGGTGAGATCTTGGCGCCTCCCGGGTTGGCGGAAACAGCGCAACGCGGCGGACATATCCCGGGCGCGCGGAGCGTTCCCTGGAGCAAGGCCGCGAACGAAGACGGCACGTTCAAGAGCTTCGAGGAGTTGAAAGAGCTCTATGCGAACGAAGGCGTAGACGGGGGAAAGCCTGTGATTACGTACTGCCGGATTGGTGAGCGATCAAGCCATACGTGGTTCGCGTTGAAGTACCTTCTCGGCTATCAGAACGTAACAAACTATGACGGTTCCTGGACGGAGTGGGGAAACTTGGTGGCCGCTCCGGTGGAACGCGGCGCAGCAAAGCCGGTAGACAAACAGGTGGCACATGCGAGCTGAAAACTGGAATAAGCAAGAGACGGAACTCGAAGGGTGGGCAGTCAAGATCACGTCGTATCAGATTGGCGATTCGCACATTACTGAGGTGGCGGGCACTGATTCCGGCGCCATGGTGGCACGCGGGATAGCTCCGTCGGCGGAAGAGTCGCGGCATGAGGCCGTGGAGAGCGCAAGAGAAAAGCTCCAGCGGACCCGGCGGGTAGCTTTAACGATCGGCGGCTGAAGTGCTACTTTGGCTTTTCCCTGCGGTGCTGTAAACGCCGGGCGTGTCGGGCTCATCAAGTCCGGAAGAGAGCAGAAAGTTCTGGAGCGCGATCGAGCTCTTCCAGACTCGGGCCAACGCACTCACATAGTTGATCTGGAGCTGGAACATAATGCGCTGCGACAAGAGCACTTGCGGGTACGGAGCGGCCATCGCGCGGTACTTGTCGAGATAGAGATGATAGGCTCGACCGGCGCGCGGAATCAAGGCGTCACGGTAGCGCGCGGCTTCGAGGCGACTCGCAAGGTAGAGTTGCGCGGCCTCAGCAATGGCGGGGCGCAGGCTTAACTGGAGCCGGGTGACTTCGGCACGCGCGCGATCGACGGCAGCTTGGGCAGCGGCTACATTCCCTTGATTCCGGTTGAATACGGGCAGCTCGACGCCAACTGTCGCGAAACCCTGCAAGCCTACAGCCAGCGGCGGAAACTGCGAGATACGTTCCGAATTTTGTTGCACACCGGCGCGTACTTGAAGATCGGGCACACTTTCCCGGCGGGCGCTCTTTAGCTCTGCTTCTGCGTGGTTCACCAGTTGCTGCGCTCGCTTTATGACGGGGCTGTCGCGCAGAATGGTCGCGGCACACTGCGCAGGATCGATTTGCGGAGGATGGTCGAGATCGCCCCTAAGCGGACTGGGTGGTAGATCGGGTTTGCCCGCCAGCGCACTCAGCGCAGCGAATTTTTGCAGATAATCGCGCTGCGCGGTCACGTAGTCCAGTTCGGCCTGCTCCCCTTCTACTTCCGCTTGCAATACGTCAGGGGTGTCGGCTTGGCCCACGTTGGCCAGTTGGCGAGCGGTTTCTACGGCGTCTCGCGCAGCGGATACAAGATGCTGGCGAACCATTAAGGTTTGCTGGGCGGCGAGGGCGGCGTAAAAGCTCTGGCCCATATCGTTCTGGATTCGGGAACGCTGCGCCGCAAGAGTGAATTCGTCTGCCCGGCGCTGCTGCTCGTAAACGTTGCGGCGGAGCCCGAGTTTGCCGCCGAGCACAAACGACTGTTGTACGAACGCGCCCTGTTCCCCGCCCCCGTAAGAACCGCCTCGGATCTGTTCGCCCTGATAGCCGATGGAGGGATTCGGATACAAGCCAGCCTGGCGGGAGAGCGCCGCGGATTGCTGCACGATGCTTTGCGCTTGCCGCAGAGTGGGGTTAGCGCTGAAGGCATAGTTTTGAAACGTTTCGAGAGACAGAGCGGGGCGTGCGCGGACTTCCTGAAGCAGATCGTCTCCAGGCGCCGTACCGATTTCCTGACAAAACGCAACGAGCGGAAAAAGCAGGAGAAATAGTTTCATTTCGCCTCCTGAACTTTCGCCATGATTTTATTGAATTGCGTAGGTGGGAGCACGCGGACAAACGTCATCATGCCTTGCATGAACCCGCTCCACCCGGGACGCAAGCCGAGGTTTTGCGGGCGCGCGACCGCTTCATCCATGGCCGTCATGGGGCCTTCCATGTAGGCATCCTGCGGAAAGCCGGGAACCTGGTTGGCATTCGTGGCGACCTCGCCAGGCATGTCCATGGCAGATGGCGAACCGACGCGGGACATTGGGCCGACGTTCGAGGTCATTTGATTCATCATGTGGTGGGGCATGTGACAGTGGAGCATCCAGTCGCCGGGATTGTTCGCGGTGAATTCGACATCGCGCGCTTGTGCTACGCCAACCAGGACCGTGTTGCCGGGAATCCAGGCGGTCTCCGGGATGCGGCCGCCCTCCGTGCCGGTAACGTGGAAAGTGTGGCCATGAAGGTGAATGGGGTGATGGTCCATGCCGAGATTGATGAAGCGAATGCGCACCCGATCCCCCAATCGGACAAGGAGCGGCGTGGTTGCGGGACCCGACTTTCCATTGAAGACGAGCCAGTTGAACTCCATATTCATAGTGTTCGGGACGTTGTTGTTGGGAAGCGCGTAGTATTCCTGCAGCTGGATCAAAAAGTCGCGATCGACGGGCGGGGAGTGGGGCGTTTTGGGGTGCATGATGAAACCGCCGAGCATGCCGATCATCTCCTGCATGGCCATGTGCGAGTGATAGAAAAACGTGCCTGCCTGATGGAGGGTGAATTCGTAGATATAACGGCCGCCGGGCGGAATGGGGTCCTGGCTAATGCCGGGTCCACCGTCGACTGCGATGGGAATTTCGAAGCCGTGCCAGTGCATGGAGGTGGGCTCGGGCAAATGGTTGTCGACGATGATGCGCACGCGGTCGCCTTGGCTGATTTGGATGGTGGGGCCGGGCGCGCTGCCGTTGAAGCCCCAGAGGTCGAGGGTCTTGGTGGGGGTGATAATCTGCTTCACCGGTTCGGCGATCAGATGAAACACCTTTACGCCATTATCAAGAGTGAAGGGCAAATCGCGCCCATCGGGGGTTTGCACCGGGACGGGCGGCACGTAACTGGCGCGCTTGAGAGAAGCGGCAGGCGCCGACAGCGCGGCGGCAGTGAATCCAAATGCATTGCGAAAAAAACTCCGACGATCCTTCATAAAACCTGCTTCCTGTTACTTTGCTTTGGCGGCAAGACCGCCTGATCCGCGAACTTTCGGAAGAGGCAATTAAATTCGGAACGTAGACAGCGAGACGAAGAGGGGCTGAGTGGGTGGGGAGGAGTTGGGGAATGCCGAAATGAGCAGACAAGAAACGGGCTTCAAGGCGTTTAGCGCGAAGGGCAACAAAATCACATGCAGGGCGGGTAGAGGCGGGGCGGTCGGCGCCTCCAAAGCCGTTTCAGAGGAGTGCTTCGCGCATTTATTGTCCGAATTCCGGTGGGATGGCGCATGGTGATAGGGGCAAGCGCCGGATGCTGGCGCGGGTGCCGGAAGACAGCAGGCGAAGCACTGCGTAGAGGCCAGCAGGCCCGCAATGAGCAGCCACGCAAGGATCGGGACAGAGCGCCACATAAATCCGTACTTCGAAAGTAACATGCAGGAATCGCAGGCTGATCCGAAACGATTCCTGTGGCCGCAGTATGATGGCATCACTGGAAAATATGGCGGTCGAGCGAGCTCAATTTCCGAAACTTCATAATGCGATGTGGCCGGGGCTGGTCGGGAAAGGAGCGGGCGGCGAACCGGGCATTGATCTCGATACGATGCTGCGCCTCACGGCGGAAGCTTCCGTAAACGGGACGCGCTTCGATGGCGTGGATCTATTCTTATCCGATCCGCACGTGAGCATCGATTCGACGGCCGCTGAGATAGAAGCTCTTGCGAACAAGATCCGCGAGCATGGATTAGTAATTGGATCGATGGTAGCTCCGGTCTGGACCGCGACCGGCGGCGGCTCAGCCATGGGAAGCGTGGACGAGCGCAGCCATTTCCTCGAACAGGTGCATAAGGCGTGCCACATTGGGCGAATCTTGCGCGAGACGGGCATCCGGCCCTATGGGGTAATTCGCATCGATTCCGCGGCGGCCACCAACGACTGGTACGAGGCGCCTGCGAGCAACACGGAAAAGATTATCGAGACGTTTCGCCGGGCATGCGATATCGCGGAAGAACATGGCGAACGGCTGGCGGCGGAAGGCGAGATTTGTTGGGGCGGGATGCACAGCTGGCGCGATATGGCGCATTTACTGGAAGGGGTGGGGCGCCCGGAAACGCTGGGTTTCCAAGCGGACATGGCGCACACGCTACTCTACACGCTCGGCTACAACTCACCCGAAAACCGGCTGTTGCCGGAGGATTTTGCCTGGAACGACAGGGTCGCATTGGACGAGGCGATTCGCACGGTCGCGTCTACGCTGCGGCCCTGGACGATCGATTTTCATGTCGCGCAGAACGACGGCACGGTGAAGGGTTCGGGGTCACACGACAAGACGGGCCGACATTGTTTGCCGAACGATCCGAATGGCCGGTTGGACCTGGTGGCCGATGCCGGTTTATGGCTGCGCGATGACGATGGAGAGCTGACGCGGGCGATGAAGCATATCTGCTGGGATGGCTGCATGTTCCCGAACGCAGTCATGCTGCGCGAAGAGACCTGGAACGAAATTCTGGGTGTGATGCTTGCGGTACGGCAGGCGCATGGTTGGCGGGAAGAGGCGCATGACTAAGAAGCCGCTGCGCATTGGGCTGGTGGGCTACGGGTTCATGGGCAGAACCCATTCGAATGCATACCGGCAGGTGAATCAGTTTTTTGAGCTGGAATACCGGCCCGAACTCGAAGCGGTATGCGGGCGGGACGAGCAGAAGGTGCGGCACTTCGCGGAGCAGTGGGGCTATAAGACGGCCGAGACGGACTGGCGCGCGCTGGTAGAGCGCAGCGATATCGACGCGATCGACATTGCGAGTCCGAACGACACGCATGCCGAAATTGCGATGGCGGCGGCCAAGGCCGGCAAGATGGTGTTCTGCGAGAAACCGCTTGGCAGGAATCTGGCGGAAGCGCGGCAGATGGTTGAGGCGGTGGAGCGGTCGCGCGTGCCCAACATGGTTTGGTACAACTATCGCCGCGTGCCCGCAGTGAAGCTGGCGAAGCAGATTATCGCGGAGGGCCAGCTTGGGCGCATCTTTCATTACCGCGCGAAATTCTTACAGGATTGGACGATCTCGGGAGATGTTCCGTTAGGGGGCGCGGCGCTCTGGCGATTGAGCGCGGACGTAGCGGGCAGTGGGGTCACGGGAGATTTGCTGGCACATTGCATCGATACGGCACTTTGGTTGAACGGACCGATGCAGACCGTGTCGGCGGTGACGGAGACGTTCATCAAGCAACGCGGTAACGCGTTGACCGGTGAGACGGAAGAGGTGCGCATAGATGACGCGAGCGCATTTCTCGCGCGCTTCGACAACGGCTCGATTGCGACTTTCGAGGCGACTCGCTATGCACGCGGACACAAGGCGCTGTATACATTTGAGATCAATGGCGAGAACGCCTCTATTGCCTGGGATTTGCACGACCTGCACCGGCTGCAATTTTTCAGTCACGCCGAGGATGCACGGCTGCGCGGCTGGCGTTCGATTCACGTGACCGAGGGCGAGCATCCTTACATGAAGCATTGGTGGGTGCCGGGCTTGCAGATCGGCTACGAACACACCTTCATTCACCAGGTCGCGGATTTCTTGAAGAATTTGGAAAGCGATGCTCCAACCGCGCCGACATTTCAGGATGCGTTTGAAACGGAGCAGGTAGTGGATGCGGTTTTGCGATCGGCGCGAACGGGCGCTTGGGTTGAGTGTTCAGGAAAGGATTAACAGTTAGATGGCAAAGCAAGGAGTTGCGAAAGAGGCGCTGGAGGCGGGCGAAGGGATTGTGCAATTTGCGCCGTGCTGGGTGCCGCGTTCGTTTTTAATGCCAGGCGGGAGGCTGAAGCTGGATTCTCGCGATCTATATGCATTGGGCGCGCACCGCGGCGGCATCGACGAGCGATGGTTCGCTTCGACCACAAACGCGGCGAACGGGCCGGGGACGCCGGAAGACGAAGGGCTGAGCTATCTTGCCTTCCAAGGACAGAAGGTGCTTTTCAAGGAGGCGATTGCAGGCCATGGCGACCGCTTCTTAGGCGCGGACGTGATGCAGCGGGAGGGCGGTTGGAACCTGCTATGTAAATTTTTTGATAACCTCGGTCCGATTCCGCACCACATGCACCAGAAAGACGAGCACGCGAAACTCGTGGGGCGGCGCGGAAAACCAGAGGCATACTATTTTCCGCCGCAGTATAACTTCAAGGCGAATAACTTCCCTTACACATTTATGGGACTGGAGCCGGGAACAACCAAAGAAAACGTGCTCGATTGTTTGAGGAAGTGGCAGACCGGAGATAACGGCATTTTGAATTACTCGAAAGCCTACCGCTTGCAGCCGGGAACGGGCTGGCAGGTGAATGCCGGGATTTTGCACGCGCCGGGTTCGCTCGTGACCTATGAGCCGCAAGTGAATAGCGATGTATTCGGCATGTTTCAGTCGATGGTGGAGGGCCGTTACGTGCCATGGGATCTGCTGGTGAAAGATGTGCCGGAGGAGAAGGCGCACGATCTGGATTTTATTGTGGGCATGCTCGATTGGGAGGCGAACGTCGATCCGGAATTTGCGAGCCACAATTTGACGCTGCCGAAAGCGGTGCGGGATGAAGCGGAAATGAAGGATGCGGGATACCGGGAAGTGTGGGTGACGTATGGCACTCCTCACTACTCAGCAAAGGAATTGACGGTACTGCCGGGGCGGTCCGTAGTGATCAAGGATGCCGCGGCGTATGGGTTGATTCTGACGCAGGGTTATGGGCAGTTGGGCGTACACCGAGTAGAGACGCCGTCCCTGATTCGTTTTGGAGAATTGACGAACGACGAATTGTTTGTGAGCGCGCAAACGGCGGAGAACGGTGTAAAGATTGTCAACGAGAGCGCTACGGAGCCGCTGGTGATGCTGAAACATTTCGGGCCCGGCAATCCGGATGCCGAGCGTATCGCGACGCGGTGAAGAATCCAGCTTTTGCGGTGGCCGCTTCACTGATAATCGGCTTAGGCGGGGCTGCGAATACTGGATGCTGGCGCAAATCTGCGCTGAGACCCGTAGCGGCGACGAGCGCTCCTGCCGACAACTCGTATCTGGATCTGATGCCCGGTTGGCGGTTGCGTGTACTGGTTCCAATCGTCCGATCCGGGCGCTACCGAGTGGCCACGTCCTGTGTACACCGGGCCGGGAATGTATTGGCGTGTTCTGCGCCCGATTTGATTGGCTATCAAGTCTCTTACTATTCCGCTAACCCGGCAAGTGACGGTGGGATTCGCTTACGATTCACTTCAGCCGAAACCACGGAAGGTGGAAATCCAGTACGGGAAGCGAGAACGGTCCCGCTTCCTTTTCCACTTCCAACAAAGGCGCGGCACATCCGATTGATTTACCTACTACGCGCAAGCCAGTCAGATCACAACATGGCGATCGCTGCGGCAAAGGAGCTGAATGAGCTGAATGCTTTCACGGATAGGCTCAAAGGGAATCCCGATCTTTGCAAACGGGATCGCGAAATCTTTTGTACTTGGGTTCCACTAGGTATTTCAGTGCGACCCGAACCCATGTCCGGGTCGCACTGAAAGCAGGGTCGGCGTTTCGTAGCTGTGAAGGAGAAACTGATAGCCTGTCGCAGAATTTCTTCCCAATGGAGCTACCCTATGATTTCGACACCATCACTGACCTCCAATCGCTGCGCTCATGGCTCCGATAGCGCAATCAGAGCCGCGAGCAAAGCGACCGGAGTGTCAAGCGGTCGTGGCTACTTCTTCGGGGACGCCGGCCTCTTTGCGCTTTTTCAAGAAGGGCATCATAGCGCGGAGTTCGGCGCCCACTTTTTCGACGGGCTGGTCCTTGGCTTTCTCGCGCATAGCGAGGAAGTTCTTACGGCCATCGCGATTCTCTTTGAGCCAAGCTTTAGCAAACTCACCGGACTGAATTTCGCTTAGGATCTTCTTCATCTCGGCCCGCGTCTGGTCGTTAACAAGGCGTGGGCCGCGCGTGTAGTCGCCGTACTCGGCTGTGTCGGAAATCGAATAACGCATGTAGCCGAGACCGCCTTCGTAAATCAAGTCGACGATTAGCTTCAGCTCATGCAGACACTCGAAATACGCAATCTCAGGGGCGTACCCTGCGGCCGTGAGCGTTTCAAATCCGGCGCGAATCAACTCGGAAACACCGCCGCAGAGAACTGCTTGTTCGCCGAAGAGGTCACTTTCGGTCTCTTCTCGGAAATTCGTTTCGATCACGCCCGCTTTCAGACAGCCTAAACCATGCGCGTAGGCCAAAGCATTCTCAAGCGCATGCCCGGAAGCATCCTGCGCTATGGCGACCAGCGCGGGTACGCCCATGCCTTCAGTAAACAACTCGCGAACACGATGGCCGGGTGCTTTCGGAGCAATCATGGAAACGTCGATGTCGGCCGGCGGCTTGATTTCACCAAAATGAATATTGAATCCGTGGGCGAACATGAGCGTTTTGCCCTTGGTCATGTGAGGCGCGATATCGCTGCGATAGGTATCGCCCTGCACATGATCCGGCACTAGGATCATGACGATATCCGCCGTTTTGGCGGCATCGGAAACGGATAAGACTTTCAAGCCGGCGGCCTTCGCTTTCGCCACGCTCTTGCTGCTCGCAGGCAATCCCACAACTACCTCCAACCCGGAATCGCGCAGATTTAAGGCGTGGGCGTGGCCTTGGCTGCCGTAACCGATGATCGCGATGGTCTTTCCCTGGAGAGGAGCAAGGCTCCCGTCTTTTTCGTAATAACGCTTTGGCATGTATTCCTTTTTTGAATCGGCTTTCGTTTAATCGGCGCCTTGAAACTCGAAAACTTCTTCAGGCGCTCCTCCGCGCGGGACTGGCGGAGACAAGCGCAATTTTTTGTTATCGAGCGACATCGAAACCATCCCGGAGCGGGTCACTTCAGTCTCGCCATAGCTTCTAATAACGTCGATAAACTCGTCTAGTTTCTCCGAATCACCGGTTGCTTCCAGAACGAAGCCTTCCAGGGTCGAATCTACTACGCGCGCGTGAAAAATCTCAGCTTCTTTGAGCACGGAAGTTCGGTTTTGCTGCGTGGTGCGAACGCGCACGAGCACCAATTCCTGGTTGACCGCCGGGCCTTCGGTGACGTCGGTTGCCTGCAGCACATTGATCAGCTTGTTCATCTGCTTAATCACCTGTGAGCGGATCTGCGGCTCCACATCGACCGCTATGGTCATGCGCGATAGCGTTTCGTCAGAGGTGCGCGCCACCGTTAAGCTCTCGATGTTGTATCCGCGCTGGCCGAGCAGTCCGGTGACACGCATCAGCGCGCCGGGCTTGTTTTCAAGAAGTAGAGAAATAATCTGCTGCATGTCTTGGCTCCTTCGCCGTTATACTTCTACAGGCTGCGGTGGACGCAGCACCATCTCGTTGATCGCTCCTCCGGCCGGGACCATCGGGAACACGTTTTCGAACGGGGTCACTTTAACGTTGAGCAAGAACGGTCCCGGTTCGGCTACGGCGTCGCGCAGAGCCTGAGGCATCTCGGCAACGTTCTCGACGGTGCGGCCCTTGAATCCGTACGCCGCGGCGAGCTTCTCGACATCTGGGAACGAGGTCAGCTCCACCTGGCTCAAGCGATTGTTGTAGAACAATTCCTGCCACTGGCGGACCATGCCGAGGTGGCCGTTGTTCATGACGATAATTTTGATCGGAAGAGCATGATTCGCGATGGTGGCAAGTTCCGGGATGGACATTTGGAACCCGCCATCGCCGACGATTGAGAAGACCAATTTGTCGGGCCGCGCGAACTGCGCTCCGATGGCGGCCGGCAAGCCGAAGCCCATTGAGCCCAAGCCGCCCGAATTAATCCAAAGGCGCGGCTCATTAAAACGAATCAATTGCGCGGACCACATCTGATGCTGGCCGACATCGCTGGTGACGATCGCCTGACCGCCGGACAGCTTATCTATTTCCGATATCAGGTGCTGCGGTTTGATCTCGGTGGAGGATTGTTCGCGGGAGAGCGGGTTTTCGGCCTTCCATTCCCGAACCTGTTTCCACCAAGCCTGGCGGGAAGCGGAATTCTTGGCTTGCATAGCGGGCGCGAGCTCTTTCAATTCGCTTAGCAACTTGGGCAGCACGCGCTTCACATTTCCGACGATGGGCAGATCCGCGTGCCGGTTCTTGCTGATCTCGGCAGGGTCCACATCCACATGGATCACCTTGGCGTGCGGGGCAAATGAATTCAAACGTCCGGTGACGCGGTCGTCAAAACGAACGCCGAGCGCGATGATCAGATCAGTGTGCGTCATGCCCATGTTGGCCGCGTAGCTGCCGTGCATGCCTGGCAAGCTGATGAAGTTTGGATGTTCTGACGGCAGCGCACCGAGGCCCATGAGTGTGCAAACCGTAGGAACGTCGAGCAGTTCGACTAGCGCGCGCAATTCTTCGCTTGCATTCGCTGAAATCACGCCGCCGCCGCTATAAACGAAGGGCCGTTCGGCCTCCCACATCATTTGCGCAGCGCGCCGGATCTGGCCGCCATGCCCGTCGCTATAAACCTTGTAGCCGGGCAAATGAATTTCGGTTACAGGCGTGTATTGGGCGCTGCCCATGAACACGTCTTTTGTCACATCCACCAGCACCGGGCCAGGGCGCCCGGATGCGGCTATATAAAAGGCTTCATGGATCGTCTGCGGCAGTTCGTGGATATTCTTCACGAGGAAGTTATGTTTTGTTGCCGACCGCGTGATTCCGAACGTATCTGCTTCTTGAAATGCGTCCGTGCCCATGAGCTTGGCCGAGACCTGTCCGGTAAGCGCAACTATCGGAATCGAGTCCATCATGGCGTCCACCAGACCCGTTACCAGGTTCGTTGCGCCCGGACCGGAAGTCGCGCAGCAAACGCCCACTTTCCCGGTGGCTCGCGCATATCCCTGTGCGGCAAATGCAGCATTCTGCTCATGCCGGACGAGGACATGCTTGATCGGGTGATCGTAGAGCGCGTCATACAGCGGCAGAGTTACGCCGCCCGGATAACCGAAAATGCAGTCGACGTCCTCACGTAACAAACAGTTCAAAAGTATCTTTGCTCCGGAAAGCGTGTTCGAAGACATATCCTCTAGTCCCATCCTAAATAAAAAGGGCCACCTGGCTGGTTTGGTTTTCCCGCCGGTGGCCCCGTATTCGTTGAAGTAAGGTGCCTAAGCGGTAGTTTGTACAACTACCGTCAGAATCCCTACAAGTGTTTGAATCCGAATCATGACCGTTTGGTATAGCCCAACTTATCGAGAATCCGGTGGGATCGTCTGATTTTTGCCGGGCCTGCTACAAAATTAGCCTAGAAGCAATTTTTATGCAAGGGAATACAAGCATAAAAACTTCTTATGAATTCGGCGGGCTATTTGTGTTTGGCGGGAAGCAAATCCTCGGCGACCAGCGGCATACCGGGCTCCATGTGTGCTCTAGATGACACATTGTACCGGCTGCGAGCTGCAAAGAGCTTCTCGACTTCTTCGCGAGGCAAAGCCTGGGCACCACCCATCAGTTCCGCTACAAAGGTGATCCGAGCGAAATGCTCTACCATCTCCATGCGAAAGAACGCCTCCCAAACGTCTCGCCCGAAGGTAGTGCAGCCGTGATTTTCAAGCAAAATCGCGTCATAACGGGAGATGTAAGGCAGCATGCCATCGCTCAACGCGGGGGTGCCGGGGAGGCCATACGCGGCGAGCGGAACAGCACCCAGTTGGAGAATCACTTCGGGGAGCATCGCCTTATCGAGAGCTCGCCCGGCACTGGCGAACCCGGTGGCGGTAGGCGGATGCGCATGCACGACGGAACGCACGTCCGGACGCTCGGCGTAGATCGTGATGTGCATGGCAATTTCGCTCGTGCGCTCACGGGCGCCGGCAATCTTATTACCCTCCATATCGCAGATGATGAGATCTTCGGGCTGCACGAAGCCCTTGCTCACGGCGGTCGGGGTGCACAACAGGCGGTCGCCATCGAGCCGGATACTGACGTTTCCGTCGTTCATTGCAACCCAGCCCTTTTCGTAGACCAGGTGGCAAATACGAAGGAGATCCTGCCGGTGCTCCTGCTCGGTCTTGCTCATTCGAATCCGATTTTAGCAAGGCAAAACTTACGCCATAGCTACAATGAAGCGGTGGAGAAGCGCCGCATGTGCCCGAGTTGCCGGGCATTTATTACTGTTTCTGACCGGGTTTGTCCGT
The DNA here is from genome assembly GCA_963767485.1 of Terriglobia bacterium. GTDB lineage: Bacteria > Acidobacteriota > Terriglobia > Bryobacterales > Bryobacteraceae > Bog-105. Next base: position 626,564 of record CAVYDZ010000012.1, read on the forward strand.
ATTGCGGCGTGCAGTTGGGCCCACGGGCCGTGGATTTGCGCCCTAGCGAATTCGTCGCGTCTTTCATTCCGCAGGCCAACGTTACCACCGTAATCATCCTGCTGATTAACGTAGCTTTCTACTTGGCTGAAATCGCGATCAGTTATAAGCTGACGCACAGTACGAGTATCAGCGGCCAAGTCGCGATTTTGATGGGAGCGAAATACGCTCCATTGATTCATGCGGGCCAATACTGGCGATTGATTACCGCCGGTTTTCTGCATGGCGGGTTCATGCACATTTTTCTGAACTCGTGGTCGCTGTTTATATTGGTGCGGGAAGTCGAGCAGTTTTATGGGACAAGCCGGGTCATCGTGGCTTACGTTTTCTCTACTTTCACCGGGTTTCTGTGTAGCTTGTACTGGTCGCCTGGGAGCTTATCGCTCGGGGCGTCTGCCGCGTGTTTCGGGCTGATCGGCATTATGCTCTCTATGGGGCTACGCAGCCGCGCCGACCCGCTCACACAGGCGGTCCGCTCGCATTACGGCCAGTGGGCGGTAATCGGCATTGTGCTGAGCCTGTTTCCGGGCATCGATATTGCCGCGCATATCGGAGGGTTCATTGGCGGATTTCTGGTTGGGCTGATAGGGGGGTTGCCGAGCCTGCCGGGTTCGTCGCGGGAAGCGATGTGGCGAATCTTGGCGGGAGTTGCGGTTGCGGTGACGGCGTACGCATGGTTGCAGGATCTGCATTCGTACCTAAGTCTGGTCCGGACCTTAGGGGCGGGCTAGTTTTTTCCCTCGAAGTATGTGGGCGGGGCTGGGGAGTGGCATGATGGAGCGGGTTGCCCTCACAGCTTCTTTTGATCCGGGGCGCGAAGCAATTGCTGACTTTGCGCGGACCCAGCGGCTTCCGTCGCGGCGCTGCTCTCCGGGAACTGGCCATTATTGAGGATGGGTCTGTCCTGATTCGGGATGGCCTCATCGCCCAAGTGGGCTCATCGAGGCGCCTGGAGAACCTGAAGGAAGCCCGTTCCGCCGCCGAGATCGAAGTAACTGGTGCGATCATCTTGCCCGGCTTTGTCGATGCCGGAATGCAAATGCGGTCACTCCCCGATGTGGCTCTTCACAAACGTCGCAAAGTGGCGGACTCCTACACAGATACGCTTTCCCTAGTTCGTTCGTGTCTACAGCATGGAACGTTGAACACGCAGCTCAAAGCCACCAGTAAGACGCTCCACGTAGATGCCGATTTCACGTTGCTACGGCAAATGGCCCAAATCGGGAATTCGCCAATCGGCACACTACGGACCTGGCGCATCGAAAACGATTTAGCGTTCGAGCCGGCCGCCTCGCCGGATTTTGCGGCAGCCGTTCGTCTGCTGGCCAAACGCAAACTTGCAGCGAGACTCGAAATCGGCGGTTTTCTCGATCAGCGAACCAGCCAATCTATTTACAACCTGGCGAGAGAGAACCGCCTCGGTGTCAACCTCGGATGGCCAAACAATCGCTCCTTGTTGGTTCCCAAGCTGTTAGATGCGGTGACCTGCCACACTCTCAACACGATTCGAGATCTGGCGGCGCATGACTGCGATGTTCTCGCCAACTCGCCAGTGCCCGTCGTATTCTCCCCCGCGGGTTCGATGCTCGAAGATGAACCAGGCACGGAGATTCGCCAACTGGCGGATCGCGGCACGCCCCTCGCAATGTCGAGCGGCTATGATTCAGAGGAAATGCCAGTCTTCAACATGCAGCTCGCGATCGCGCTGGCGGTCCTGCGGCTGAAACTGACGGTGGAAGAGGCCATCACGGCCGCTACCGTCAATGCGGCACATGCCATTGGTCTGGGAGACGCGGTCGGCACGCTCGAGATCGGAAAGCGTGCCGATCTGGTCGTCATGAACCTATCTGATTACCGGGAAATTCCGCGCCGTTTTGGAATGAACCACGTCGGGATGGTAGTACGGGAAGGCCGGATCGTCCTGAATCGAACGGGTTGGAAAGTGAGCGCCGCCTGAGCGAACCGATTATAGAGTGCGTGCCTAACTTTTCGGAGGGCCGCGATCCTACACGCATCGACGTTATCGTTGGCGCAATCGCACGCGTTCCCGGCGTGCTGGTCCTAGATCGGACGAGCGATCCCGATCATCACCGCAGCGTCGTAACTTTTGCCGGCCCTCGTGGGGCGGTTCTCGAAGCCGCCATAGCCGCTGCCGCTACAGCCCGCAATGTGATCAGCCTGCCCGAACACCGCGGGGTTCATCCCAGAATCGGCGCTCTGGATGTCTTACCGTTTGTCCCGCTCGAAAACACCAGCATGGAAGCGTGTGTCGCGTTGGCGCATGAGGCCGGCGAGCGCATTGCTCGCGAGTTGGATGTTCCGGTTTATTTCTACGGTGAAGCAGCTCTGAGCCCAGAACGCCGGCTGCTTGAAAATGTGCGCCGGGGACAGTTCGAGGAGCTGCGGGAATCCGCTACCATGGATAACGCTAAGGTGCCCGACTTCGGCGGACCTGCCCTGCATCCGACAGCGGGGGCGATCGTGGTAGGCGCCCGCAAAATACTCATCGCCTTCAATATAAATCTTCAATCCACAAACCTTGCTCTTGCCCGCTCTATCGCCCGCCGGATCCGCGCCAGCACGGGCGGCTTCCCGGGGGTCAAAGCACTCGGTCTACCACTCGTCTCGCGCAATCTGGTACAAGTCTCAATGAATCTTACGGATTTCGAGCAGACTCCGCTCCATACGGTGTACCAGGCGGTCGAGAAACTTGCGGCTGAGGCAGGCGTCTCTATTGAAGAGACTGAACTGATTGGTCTTTGGCCTCGGGTGGTGTATCAAGGCGCGCTCGCCCACCAAATCAGAATGCCCAGCGATGCTTCTGTGCGGATCATCGAAGAACGGATCCGCCCGCTTACCGATGCAGTACGCTTGCCAAGCCCATTTCTGGCCGGCGAAAAACTTTGTTAATCCTATGCGATTCTGTGTTTTTTGTGTTCTTAGCCGGATTGCTGCCGGCGCTCGCTTTGTCTGAATCGAGCGCAGCGTTGGACGCTTACAAACAAGCTAATTATGCGGTTGCGCTGCCGCTTCTGCGCAGTGCTGCCGCGGCCGCTCCCCGCGATGCCGCCCTAGAGGCAGCGTTGCTCTCCTCGCTCACCCAGCTCGACCAGGTAGACGAGGCCGCCGATCTTGACAGCCGCATAAATACGGCTTTCCCGAACTCCCCCGAGGTCCTTGCGGCCCGTGGTGAATGGGCGTACCACATGGGCGACCTCCCGCAAGCCGAGCGCCTGTTCAAAGCGGCCACCCAGATAAATGACAACAATGCCCGCGCGGCATTTGGCATGTCGCTGCTTTGTCGCGCCGCATCACTCTATCGCACAGCACGTCTCCTCTGCCTCCGAGCTCACTCGCTCGATCCCGAAGACGCCCTGATTACGCGCCAATGGCTCCGTTACGTCCCTCCTGCCAGACGCACGGAACTGATAAAGCCATTCATCGCGGCGCATCCATGGCTTTATCAGTTTTACGATGCGAGCCAGGAAACCTCCGCGGCAGTAGAGAGCGCGGTGGGCCAACGGAAAATCTACGAACTGGCCGGAGGCCCCCAGGAAATCACTCTGCCACTCGTCAACCTGATGGCGGATGCGACCCACGTTCGCGCCCTCGGCCTGCACCTTCGCCTGAATGGGGGGCGCCCACTGAGTCTCATGCTCGACACCGGCGCTTCGGGGATTCTACTCAAACCGGGCACCATTGATCGCCTAGGACTACAACACCTGGGTTCAAACCTCACCTGGGGTATTGGCGACAAAGGCACGCGCAATATGTTTAGCGCAGTCGCCGACACTTGCCAGGTCGGCAGCTTGCAATTCAAAACCTGCGTCGTCGGCGCGGTGGAAGGCAAAGGCGCGCTTGGGAGCGATCAGGATGGTCTTCTTGGAGCAGACTTCTTCTCCGCCTACATCATCTCCATTGATTTCCAGCGCCACCTCCTGCATTTGAAACCGCTCCCGGTCCGCCCGTACAATCCGCAGGGCTATGATCGCCAACCCCTTCCGGAAGAAGCGGGCTTTACTCCCGTTTTTCGTTTCGGCAGCCATCTCTTTGTCTCAACCAAGGTGAACAACAAAGGGACGGGTTTGTTTCTGCTCGACACCGGCTCGAACATCTCAATCATCGATTCGACCTTTGCGCGTCTTTCGACGAAACTGCGCGGTGATGATCGCCAAGTCATTCACGGACTTTCTGGTTCAGTCGGCAGGGTGTTCGAGGCCGATAAAGCCGAGATTCAGTTTTCCCGGTTTCGACAAAGCAATCTTGGACTGACCTCCGTCAACCTAAACAATTCATCCCCCGTGCCTGAGCTTGTCCGTATCTCGGGTATTTTGGGAGCTCCGGTGCTTTCATTATTTCGCCTTACGCTTGACTACCGGAACGGCTTGGTGAACTTCGACTACATCGGAGGACGCTGAACCCTTGATGGATTCGAATCAGAGAGCCAGCGGTTCGTTCCAGTGTCCGCCAAAGACAATCTCGCTGAGCGGCTTGCGCTGGCGTGCCGCTTTTTCGCGCTCACGATAAGGTTCCGACAAATCGTCTGGCGAGCCCAAATAACCCAGCGCGACCGCCGCTCCCAATTCGAAGCCATCTGGAATTCCCAGCTCGGTGCGCGCCTTTTCCCGATCGAACCCTGCCATCCCATGAGCGTGCAGGCCCAAAGCGGTCGCTTGCAGGAACAGGTGCGCAAGCGCCGCGCCCGTATCGTGCATGGCGTGCAGATTCGGTTTCCCGTCGCGCGTGAAATCCTTTTTGGCTGCTGTAAAGATAAGAACAGGAGCTGTTTTTGCCCAACTTTGGTTGGAGGGTGCCAGCAGACTCAGCATTTGGTCGTAGAAAGGACCATCGGACTTGCGGGCCACGATGAAGCGCCACGGCTGCTCGTTGTTGGAGGAAGCGGCCCAGCGTGCCGCATCCAGCAAGACAAGCAAATCATGGGTGGATACGGGTCTATCGGAGAAGGATCTGGGGCTCCAACGAGACAGAAACAACTCGTGAACCCCAGGAACAGTGTCCGCCAGTTTACTCGGCGGGGGTGGAATGACAGTAGATGTTTGCGTGCTCACCGCAATTAGATGCGCGGCTAGCCAACTTTGACAGGCTCAACATCTGTTGCTTCAGCGGGTTTGTCCGACCGGTCGTTGGGACTGTAGTAATAATCGTGATAGTACGAATAGCGGCTGTATAGCTCACTGTGGTGGGCGCCATTTACAACAACACCCAAAACGTTGTTCTCGCACAGCGACTGGATGGCGCGGGTGACCGAATCGTAAGTAGTGGTTCCGATTCTGACCACCAGGATGGTGCCATCGGCCATGGTTGCGAGCAGATTGCCGTCGGCGGCAAACAGGAGTGGCGGACTGTCGAGGATTACCCAGTCGAAGTGATCGCGGAGCGCCTGCAGGAGGGTGTTGCATTCCGACAGGTTCAACAATTCGAGCGGGTTCGAGACGGACTCGCCGGCAGGAATGATGAAGAGATTGGTTCCCTCAATCCGATTGAGAATGTCAGCGGCGCTGGCCCTGCCGAGCAGGTAATCGGTTAAGCCCGGTTTCCCTTTGAGCCCGAAAATGCGATCGATGCTCGGACGCCGGAAATCGAAATCGGCCAGCAAAATACGTTTCCCGGCCAATTGCGCCTGGGACATCGCCAGATTGCAGGCGGTGAAAGACTTTCCTTCCCCGGGAGAAGCGCTACTGATTACGAGAGTATGTAGCGAGCGGGAGCTTTGCAGATGATTTAAGCGGGTCCTCAGGCTCCGAAATTCTTCTGCAGGCGCCTCTTTTGGCTTTGACGGGTTAACCAGCAGGGCCTCAGAGGCGGGCGAGAACGGGACTGATGGCGTATGCCGGATGATATCTTCGAGGCGCTCCAGTTCCGCTGTCGCAATTACCGGATGACCCAAAGGAGCTCTCTCGTGATCCAGCAGTATGCCGGTTTCGGCTCCGGTTGTCGCAGTCTCGAGCGACGGGGGGACTGCTCCACCGTCCAAAGTCGAATCTGTAGGAGGGAGAGGCGGACGGACGGGCGCCGGACGGGCCGGTTCCGGATTTTCATTGGCTGCTTTGCGCAGTGCGTCGTGAACTCGGCTCATATTTATGCCTTACTCATGTAATAGTGAACAACGGATCCAGCGATAATCAGAAGGCCCACCGCGGTGCCGGCGGCCCAGCTGACCCAGAACACCTGTTTGCGCCGCTGGACGACAACATCGTTTTCCAGGAGCGGAATGCTCCCTAAAACCGACAGTTGGGTATACAGACGAGCATCCTTCAAACTTTTCAGCGAAGTATCCTTCATCTCGCGCATCACCATGATCACTAATCCGAGAGCTAGGCCGATAGCCGCGCCGATCGGAATAATCACGTAGCGTTTCGGTTCGCTGGGGGCTGGCGGCAAGGTAGCGTTATCGAGGACTTCGAGAGTTTGGCCTTGCTTGCGGCGGTTCAATTCAAGAGAAGCCACCGAGCGTTGGAGCTGCTGCGCAGCACCGATCGTAGCGCTCTTTGATCAACTCCCGGTCGCGGATCAGCTCCGTGTACTCTTTTTCGCCTGCCGGCAACGCTTCAAGGCGGGTTTGGTAACTGCCGAGTTGGGCGTTGGCCGCAGCGCTCGCTTTTTGGATACGGCTGGCTTCCATCTTATTAGCCGTGAGCTCCGCCTGATACTGTTTACGACCGTCTCTGCTTCCTGCCGGTCCCGCGAAACCATCAGGCTTTCCGGGTTGGGAGTATCTGTTTTCGGAGTGCTCTTTGAAGGCCTCATCCCGCTCCTGCTGCAGTACTTTCAAGCGCTCGCGCGCAGTTTGCAGGTCGGGATAATTGTCGGTGAATTCATTTTTCATCGTCGCAATCGTGGTCTGCAATTGGTCGATTTGTCGGTCCAGGTCGTTAACCTCTCTGACTTTGCGCCTGGGTTTGCGGCGAATTGGCCCGGATCGATTTCAAACGGTCGTTGGCTGTCTCGAGTTGCGACTGAATCATCAAGCGCTGTTCCGAATTGCGGTCGAGCGAATCAGCTAAGCGAAGCGGCACGTTGTTGCAGCGCGTTCATTTCGGCGACATTCCCGTTAATTTCATCGGGCAGAGCGACCGGCATTCTGAGTACGGAACTCTTGCAGTTTGTTGTCCATGCGCCTGCAGGTCCTGCTTCGCCTGGTTGTACTGCGCGGTCAGGAAGGAGTTGGCTTCCTGCTGGACCGAGAGCTGATTCTGGGAACTGGCATCTACGAAGCGCGATACGATATCGGCACAGACTTTTTGCGCGGTCAATGCATCGTGATAGGAGAACGCAACCTGCATAGTGGGCAGATTTTTTCCGGTCGGAGTGGTCACGCCCTCAATCGGTTTTATTTTGATAGCCCTTTTCATTTGAGCAATGGCATCCTCCATCGGCTCGCTTTTCAGCTCTTTGGCGTATAGGCCATAGGAGGTGATGATCGCCGAGAGCGTGTTATGGCTCTCGATCGTCTGCGCCATGCTATTGATCTGGTCGGAGACGTCCTGCGCAGTGATGTCGGGCACCACCTCGGTTGAGATCTGCTGGGGAACGATACGAATGAGCGCAGTGGAGACGTAAGTATCCTTCCACATATAGGCGACGACGGTGCTGATCACAAGTCCGGCAAACAGCGGACCCAAAAGCCAGCGGAAATTGCGCCGGACCATCGAGACGTAGTCATCGAAGTCAAGGGCGCGGCGGGGAACTGAAGCTCTGTCAAGCATGCGTAATCCTGATTTGTTTACTCGTTATGGAACCACGACGTGATCGCCGGGTTTAAGTTCGATGTTTTGGCTCATCTTCTTGCCCTTCAAGCACGTCTTTGTAATTGAAATGAATCTGGCGGGTACCGCGCAGAACATAAACCTTCTTGCCATTGGCAAACGGGGCCAGCCCGCCCGCTTTACTGATCGCCTCCAGAATGGTGGTCGGAACAACTAGCGGATATTCTCCAGGCCGGGCAATCTGTCCGTCCATGTAATAGCGTTTACTGCCCACCTCCTGCACGGTAATGGTGACCAGAGGCTGCCGGACATATTTCTGAGAGCCTTGGTGACCTCCTTCTCGACCTGAACAGGAGTCATGTCGCCAGCTTTCAAGTCACCGACCAGAGGAAGAGTGATCATTCCGTCCTCATGCACGGTGGCCGGCCCGGAAAATTGGGGTTGATTCCAGACGTGGATGTTCAGGACATCGGCGGCACCTATTTTGTAAGTGCTGGAATTGACCGGCTCAGCCGCTTTGGAGGAAGGGGAGCTTGCTGCCGCCGCTCGTCGTTGGGCGACGGCGAACGGGTTGTTGATTGGGAATCGGCGGACGCGCGGGAGTCACCTGCGGCAACGAGGGCGGGGATGTAGGCACATCCTGAGCGAAAGCGGAAAGAGACAGGAAAAAAAGTAATCCTGTCCATACAAGACAGGAACACTGTCTTGAAGTCATTTTATTCATGGCTTCAGAAAACCTGATTCGGTTTAATATCCTTTATTCTACAAAGTTTTGGATCTCGTGCATCCCGCCTTGTATCTCGCCGCGAGCCGGAACAAAGGCCTGGCACAGACATCTTTAGATCCGTTCCCTCAGGGCCGCGATTCTGCCGGCCCTGAGGGACTGAGCTCCTGCGCTGAACTGCGCCCTGCGCTGAACTGACCGTTGGTGCAGGCGACACCGGCGTGTCCACGCGCGACAGAGGCACCCAAACCTCCATCGGAGTCGGTTCCCGATTGCCGATCGCGTAATACGGAATAAAAGTTAATGTCACTAGGACGCCTTCCCCGCGCCGGCATACTGCTAAGCGGCTGGTATAGCGGTTCATCCCCTAAAGACTTATCGGCTACTTGCCCGATATTCTTCAAGAGAATTACACCGCCCGAGCAAATCTTTTTTGGCTTCGATCGTCACAGGTGAGCCTGCCCGGAAGAAGATATCGCCAACCGACGGCGCCGTTTTGGTCGATTTGCTCCAGAGCGTACACAAGCGGCCCTCGCTGTAAGGCAATCCGGCCATAATCATCGTGGACCAGGGGGTTAGCCGCTATCGGAGTCACTGACATAGGCATATCGATCGAGATCGTATCGCCGGGATGCCACAGGCGAGAAATCGGCACGTACGTTCCAGGTGCGCCGGTTACCGGCATAGCGCTCCCATTCACACGGAGCGGCAAAAGTGGAAGACCATTCCGGCCAGCGAAGATACATCGTAAACTCCGCTGGTTTCACCGGAATGACTTTCACCTGAATATTCCCTGACCAGGGATAATCAGTAAGCTGAGTTACTGTCAGATCGGGGTACCATCTTCCAAATGCCAGTTCAGGGATGAGGTTTGGTAAAGGTTGACATAAACTCCTTCGCGGCTAACGGCATACAAGTAGCCGGGTAAAGACTCGAAGCAGCCGTTCAATGTTTGGCGGGCAACAGGTGACGTCATACCAGGGGTTTCTCAGCCTGTCGCCCGAGGAAGCCAGCGGCGTGCGATAGCAGTATTGGTTGCCGCTAAGCGACATACCTGCATTAACGGCGTTATAGAGGGTTCTTTCGAGCGTATCTGCGTACCGGGCGTCGCCGGTGAGCATCAGCAGGCGGTAGTTCCACATGACGTTGGCGACTGCGGCACAGGCCTCGGCATACGCGGTTTGGCTCGGAAGTTCGTACGGATCCCCGAAGCTTTCTCCGGCAGCGCGCGATCCGACGCCGCCGGTGATGTACATTTTGCGGGAAGTCAGGTCGGTCCACAGGAGATCAATGGTCTTCTTATAGGCCGCATCTCCCGATTCGGTGTAGTAATCGGTCGCGCCGGAAGCAGCATAGAGGGCGCGAACGGCGTGGCCTTCGAATTCGGTACGGGAGGTGAACGGGCGGCCGCTGAACATATAGCGGACGTCGGCATCTTTCAGCTTCAGACGGTCCCGTTCGACGCCGCTCAGCAGATACCGGGCAAATTCCAGATATTTGGTTTGGCCCGTGGTTCGATAAAGCTCAACGAGCGCCATCTCGAGCTCGGGATGGCCGGTAACGAAGGGCCGTTTCGTGGGGCCGAAATTTTCGACCACATTATCGGCAAAGCGGATACCGATATCGAGCAGGAGGCGGCTGCCGGTCGCGCGATAATAGGCAATGCCGGCTTGCAGCAGATGCCCCAGGCAAAAGTCCTCGTGGGAATGGACGAGGTCGGTAAAGCGGAGACGCGCTTTATCGCCGACGAAGTAGGTATCGAGATAGCCGTCGGGTTGCTGGGCGGCGGCAATGTGCGTGGTGAGCGATTCGATATCGCCGCGGAGCTGTGTTTTCTGATCCGGGAAGAGTTTCGTTGGAGGCGAGCGCCCAGGCGGCGGCTTCGAGCCATTTATAGAGATCGGCATCGCTGGCGGCTCGTCCGCGGCGCGGGATCTCGAGATGTCCTTGCAATCGCCGGAAGTTATCGACTACGCCATGCTCTTCTAATTCCGTCAGAAGACTTGGAAGGCTGCGGGTAGTGGTGATTTGGCGGCGCGCCGCCCAGAATCCGCCATTGATGCGAACGGCTTGCACGGGTACGGTATGCAGGCGGGCATTGAGCGAATGGTCGAGATAGATGACGCCCTGCTCGCGCCAATCCGGAACCTCTAGGCGGGCTCACCTGGATTTGCGGCAGGAGAAGGCAGGCGGCGGCAAGAATGGCAGCCGCTGCCTAAAAGCCAGAGTTTCATGCAGCCAGCGACCTGAGATGTCGATAAACGAGTGCGACTGGCAAGCCTACCACGTTCTGATAGGAGCCGCGCACGGAAACGATAAATTTCGAAGCGAGCCCTTGAATCGCGTAGGCACCGGCTTTATCGGCAGGTTCTCCACTGCCCACATACTCCTCGATTTCCTTTTCCGTCAGGGCCGCAAACGAGACGCCGGTGGTCGAAAGGTCGACGATCTCGCGCGAGCCCTTGAGCAGGCAAATGCCGGTAAGGACAGAATGCTCGCGGCCGGAGAGGAGTTTCAGCATGCGACGCGCATCCTCCCGGTCGAGCGGTTTGCCGAGCGTTTGGCCGTCGACACAGACCAGCGTATCGGCGCCCAAGACGATTTCGTCTGCCGTTCGTTCGCACCGCTTGCGCCTTTTCGCGGGCGAGGCGCTGGACAAGGGCAGACGAGATTTCTCCGCCGCGAGCGGTTTCCGGAACGGAAGCCGGCCGGACGATATGATCTATGCCGGCGGCCGCCAGCAGTTCATGGCGGCGAGGGGAAGCAGAAGCCAGAATCAGCACTCCATCCAAACCTTAGCCGAACGTGAACTGGAATATAGGAAGCTCCGGGCGTTCTCACTGTCAGTTCAACATCCCCAATTTCGTCTTCATTCATCATGGCAAAATAAGAGCGGCCATTGGGCCACTCGCGCGAATCCACGTGCTGCCCGTTGACACATACGGCGCTTCATGTGAAGCTGAGCTGCGAATCGGGCCATGATTCGCCATCCGCTCTATACACTCGGTTTCTTTGCTCGTATCGCAGTATTAGGTTTGCGGAAAACGCCTGGGCGCGCAATAGCAGTTTCCGTCCGAACCAGTCAGGTTGGTCGCCAGCGCTCGTCACAATCCGGCAAGACCAGAGGTCGAGCGACCCACGTTGCAGTTCGGCCACAACCGCATTTCATTCTCGGCTGTCGAACGGCTCACGCAACGGATGCGAAATGTCCCAATTTGCGTTTTGTAGAAACAATGCCATCGGCTTAGCGTCTTTTGGGATCATGGGACGGCGGAGCCCCCGAAAAGCCTGAGATATATCGGATTTTCCCCACCATTTCACCGCTTTTCCTGTAATATGAATCACTGCTACATTAAAGTGTTGTGTCCAGCGCGGATGACCTGAATAGTACCCCGGATTCCCGCGAAACTGCGCTCGAACTGGAGCCTGATACACGAAATCTGTCCGCCGAGCAGTTGCGCCTCCGGGTTTTGCAACTCGAAGAGTCGCGCGACCGTCTGGAAGAGCGACTGGCTGCGCATGCGAGGGTTTTCTATGACAACCCGGTTCCGGCGATCATTTATTCCGCCTGCGATCTCGGAATTATCAACGCCAATGCCAAGGCGCTCGAATTGTACGGATATTCCCTGGAGCAAATGTGCGACCGGAAGCTGCTCCAGCTTTTTGCGCCCGCATTTCTGCACAATCGACCCGGACTTGGGGCCGAGCTGGAACGCCCGATGAACTCGCTGGCACGGGTTCTCCACCGCGATTCCGAGGACCGCGAGCTGGTAGTCAACATGGCATCCTTCACCTTCGATTTGCAGGGCGGTAATACCCGTATTGTGATGATCGAAAATGAGACGGCACATCACCTGGCTGAAGAACTGCTGAGGGCGAGCGAAGAGCGGTTTCGGGAGCTCTTCGAGAATGCCAACGATGTGATTTTCCTGCACGATTTGCAGGGCCGGCTGCTTGAGGTCAACCGGGCGGCAGAACATCTCACCGGCTATTCGCGGGGAGAGGTACTGGGGAAAAACTTCGAGGAACTGATCGCTCCGGAGGCGCGCACCATTGTCCGCGATATCGCCCGCGCGCATTTGGGAGGCAGTGCCCCGCAGCATTACGAGCTGCCGGTCTTATCGAAGAGCGGACGGCTGCTTTTCCTCGAAGTAAGTACGCGTATTATGTACCGGCGAGGCCACCCGGTTGCGATTCAAGGCATTGGACGTGACATTACCGAGCGCAAACAGGCACAGCAGCGTCTGCTCGAATCGTCTCGCGAGCTTCAGTTGAAAAACGAAGAGCTCAGCACGGCCCTCCATCTGGCCAAAGAAGCGACCCAGCTCAAAGAGCAGTTTCTGGCCAACACTTCGCACGAACTGCGCACACCCATGAATGGCATTATGGGTATGGTCAACCTGCTAAAGATGACCGATTTGACCCCGGATCAGGCCGAGTATGCCGACGCGGTGAATCAATGCGCCAATGACCTGCTGACGATCATCAACGATCTTTTGGATCTTTCGCAAATTGAAGCTCGGCGGCTTTCCCTGACCGACGAGCCCTTCGAGTTGGAGGAAAGCGTCAGAAACGTGATCAAACTGCTCAGCGTGCGAGCCAGTGCCAAGGATGTAAGGCTCACCCACGAATTGGATGCGAGCTTGCCGCGCTATATTTTCGGCGATAGCGTGCGATTCCGCCAAATCTTGATGAACCTGGTGGCAAATGCCGTCAAGTTTACCCCTTCGGGGTCAGTCAATGTGCGCCTCTACCCGGTGCAGGACGGGACGACGCTGCGCGGCGAAGTTATTGATTCGGGCATCGGGGTCGCAGATGCCGTGCGCGAACGCATATTCGAAGCATTTTTCCAGGCGGATGGAACTACTCGCCGCCGCTTTGGCGGCACCGGGCTGGGCCTCACCATTTGCAAGCAACTGGTGGAAATCATGGGTGGAAGGATCGGTGTGAACAATAATCATCCACTGCGGGGATCAACGTTCTGGTTCGAGTTGCCGCTGCGCCCGGCTGAAGGACTGCCGTTCGAGACCTTCGGCTACGCCGGTTCCGAACTGCCCGACGTCTTCCATTAATCTTGTTTCCGGAACTTTTCACTCGAAAAAAGCGTTTATTCTGGGCGAAAGGTTTAATAATGCGCCGATTCCTGCTGCTTCCCGCTTGCCTTCTGCTGGTGCCCTTCGGGCTTTTTGCGTCCGTTGATTCCGATCTACTCGGCATGGTGCCCCCTGGCGCGCGGACGGTTGCAAGCATCGACGTTAGCCGCGCTCAGAACTCCACATTCGGCCAATTTCTAATGGCGCGCATGAATCAGGACGATCAGCACCTCGATGAGCTTACCCGGGGAACCGGCTTCGATCCGCGCCGGGACCTGGAGCAGCTCATACTCGCGACGTTCGGGCCGCCTAACAGCGGCCAGGGGAGATTTGCCGTGCTCGCGCGCGGCGTTTTCGATACGGACCGGATCAGCGCCACAGCACGCAGCAAAGGCTCCATTGTGCGTCCATATCGCGCCTGGACGATTATCACCAACAACGCCGGGCACCAGGGTGCGACGGGCCTCGTATTTCCCGAGGCGGACATCGCCATTTTCGGCGATCTCGAAACGGTTCGCGCCGTACTCGATAACAGCAATGCGCGCCTTCCTCTCAATGCGCAACTTCAGGAATTGATTGATGCCGTGAGCGCTAAGAACGACGCCTGGTTTGCTTCGATTGTGGGCGGCGATTCTTTCCCGCAGCATTTTGGCTTCCCGGCTCCGCGAGCCTCCGCCGGTCAAGCCGGACATGCGCAAGCACAAGCGATTCAATCCATTCGCGAGTCCTCGGGCGGCGTTCATTTCGGCGATACGGTCGATCTCTCTTTCGACGCCGTTACGCGTTCACCGCAAGATGCTACGTCGCTGGCCGATGTGGTTCGCTTCGGGGCCAGCTTCATCCAGATGCAGAGGAGTAAGGATCCGAAGGCAACGCTCTTTGCCGCAGCACTCGACAAAATGGATCTTGTTACGAGCGGTGACAGCGTGCATGTGTCGCTTTCTCTGCCCGAAAAGGACGTAGAGCAACTGGCGCAACTCGACCATACCCACCAAGCTTTTCAGCATTAAGCTCGACCCTCCCTGGCCCTGCATTCATTCTGCTCCGTAGCGGTGAACCAGCGAAAGCCAGAGCCCGATCATCTCGGCATCTCTTACCGGATCAATCGCTTTTTCCGTCACGGCTGTTTGCACCAGAATCAATTTAGACTGCGGGTCGATAAAGATTCGCTGTCCGTTTGCGCCCAATAAGGCAAACATCCGCCGGGGTCCCGGGAAGATCCATAGCTGGTATCCGTAGCCGAAGAATCGGGAAGCCTTTTCCGGCATTAGCTGTTCGTCAGAATCTTTGATCGTAGTGGCATCATGCAACCATTGCTGCGGGATCAGTTGCTTTCCGTTCCAGGCGCCGTCGTAGGCCAAGAGTCGTCCGAAACGCGCGTAATCGCGAAGCGTCGCATTGAAGCAACAAAACGCTAACTCATGGCCGAAAGGGGTGATGGTCCAGGTTGCCTTGGATTCTGTGCCGATCTTTTGCCAGATTTCTTGCTGAAGATACTTAGCTAGCGGCATACCCACGGCTCGGCTTACGGCCAAGCCTAAGATTTGCGAATCGGCCGCCGAGTACTGGAACCTCGTCCCTGCCGGGACAGATTGCTTGCAATCGTGCTCGAGCGTGTCTACCCCAGCGGTTCCGATTTCGGCGTCCTGCAGCCTGCACGTAATGCCGGATGACATATGCAGCAGGTCTCTTATGGTGACTTTGCCGTAATCGGCATTCTTCAGTTCAGGGATGTACTTCGAAGCTGTATCGCTGATGGAGGCGACCGAGTGCTCCGAAACCGCCACTCCCGCCAGCATCCCCACGATCGTTTTCGCCATGGATTGAGAGGTAAACCGGTCCCGATCGGTTCGCCCGTATTGGTAACCCTCGTACAAGATCTGCTCGCCCTTCGCAATCAGTAGCCCGGTGATCGGCAGGTGATCTAAATAGTCGTTCAACGTATAACGATTCCCCGCGTGAATGTAGTGAATCTGCGAAGGACCCGCGAGACGCTGGAATTGCCAAGGATGGTCGGCTGGCGAGACGGTGCGCGTTGAGTAGAGCGTGTCGAGGTGGCTGAATGAGCCCACCATATACCCTTTCTCGAACCAGTTTGCGCGGGTTCCCACCGGGTAGTGATCCGCGGCGCCGTACGAAAGGTCATCGGGCCCCCCAACCGAAAACACTGGGCCTTGCCCCGCCGCATAGAGCAACGCTGTGCTAATCGAAAGAAGCGCGACACTCGCGCGAATTTTGTCCATATACATTCCTGTCTCTTCTGTGCCATCATCGCCATTAAGTGTTATTGCTGTCCAAGACACTTTATGGTCGACTTAAGACCAGGAAGGTCTTATGCCGCTGGACTTGCGTCTTCTCGAATGCTTCGTTGCAGTAGGGGAACTGGAACATGTAGGTAAAGCCGCCGAACGATTGCATCTCTCGCAGTCGCCGTTGAGCCGCCAGATCCGCCGCTTGGAAAAGGAACTCGATTTGCAACTCTTCCTGCGCGAGCGGCAGCGCATCCGGTTAACGCAAGCGGGCCGGTGGCTCTTAGAGCAAGCCCGCGGG
Source organism: Terriglobia bacterium (assembly GCA_963767485.1). Taxonomy (GTDB): domain Bacteria; phylum Acidobacteriota; class Terriglobia; order Bryobacterales; family Bryobacteraceae; genus Bog-105. The sequence goes on from CAVYDZ010000012.1 coordinate 642,697, forward strand.
CTGGTCGCGCATTCCGAGAGAGTGCGCACGGAAGCGAACCGGCGCGCTCGCGGCGAAGTTGGAATGCTTTCGTTAACATTCACCAGTTCGGCAATGTGGAGCGGAATTGTGCCCGAGACCTTACGGCGTTTCCAAATCAGGGTTCCCGACGTCGTCGTGGAGCTGCACAGCATGCGCTCAGCGATGCAAGCGGAGGCCATTCGCGCCGGTCGCGTGGATATAGGGTTCGTGTCTGTCGCCCCGGCCGGCGACGATCTCGAAGCTGCATGTGTTTGCGAGGAGTCGTTGATGCTGGTCATTCCCGGCGATCACCCTCTCGCGCGCAAGCGCCGCATTGCGCCTCGCGACCTCTACGGCGCGCGTTGGATTCTCCTGATGGAATCCGCCTCAGCACACAAAACCGAACGCTTCTTTGCAGACTGCGCCAATGCCGGCTTTGCTCCGGAGGCGATACGCACCGTAACCGAGCCCGCGACTCTTCTAGCTTTGATCGAGAGCGGTCTAGGCGTGGGCCTGATTCGGAGCAGCGCCCGCAATTACGCGCCGCGAAGCGTGGTGTTTACAAAGCTGCCCTGGCTGTCAGTGAAGGCCCGAACGTTCATGATCCGGCCGAAGCTTGGACGCCAGCCGCTGGCGGAGGTATTCGCGTCTTGCATTCCGCCGATTTAGGCCCAATAAGCCGTCCCGGCAATCACGACGCCCAAGAGTGCGGCGCCCACTCCAAGCACAAACAATGGGCGTCTTTTCGTCAAAATCGCGAGTGAGGAAAACACAATTGCTACTTCCAGAAAAACCTCTCCGAAATGGAACCGGTGGGAAACGGCGCTGGCCCTCTTACTCTCTCGTTCGAAATCGCGTGCTTTTTCCGAAATTTCTTGAGCTTGCGTCCGGTATTTCGTGGCATCTGCGGCATACTTCTGAGCGATCGCCGCATCGCCCTTCAAAGCTGCCAGGCTGTCAAATGCTGTGCCTGCGATGTAGCGGCGAATATCTTTGGCTTGATAAAACGACCATTGGTCCGATGCCAATTCCTGGTTGACGATCGTTTCCGTCGTGTAGTGTTGCCCTAAGACGGACACCAGCGCGAGCAGCGCCGCGATTCCCGCCATCGTAGCCGCGACAATCTTGTCAAACGGTTCACGCGCATGCTCCGCGTGCTCTTTTAATTCTTCGTCAAGGGACATAGTGCTACCAAAACCCTTCTCAACCCGCCTGGCCGGCGGAACCCTGCGCCATCTTCGATATTTCGCGGACCAGCTTACGATAGTTCAAGTCCGACAATTCCTGAAACGAGAACCACTCGCCATCGCGCCATGAAGAATAGTACCAGCGGCTGAAAATTGCGAGTTCTTCCGTCTGGTTGAGAGACGGACGGGCGGCCGCCAGAACGCCGGACACTAAATCCCGCAACTCCCGATCGAGCGACTTGCCGGTTGGCTCCTTATGAAGAAAATCGAGCGGCACCGGCGTTTGCCAGCCGCCGGCGACCATGGGCCAAAGCATCAACTCGCCTTTGGCCGCTGCTCGTGTAAGCGCAAGGCCATTAAGCTTTTTGATCTCACCTATTGCGGGGTCGCGCAATGCCGCAGTTTCTTTGATTTTTTCGATCCGCTTGTGGAGTTGCGCAGCGTGCTCGAACTCCATTGCCCCGCAGGCTCGCTCGCGGGCCGAAGATAAGACCGCCGCGGCGCTCCGTCCGTTTGTCGCTAGAAAATCACTCACCCGCCGCGCCTCGGTTGCGTATTCCTCGGCCGTTACCGCACACTGGCACGGGCGCAGGCACTGGTTCATTTCTCCATAAATGCAGCCCGGATGCTCCGACGAAGGCACGAGCGTTTCCGTGCACCGCCGCAGTTGAAATAATGCGGACGTCTCCTGCTCATACTGAGCAGCCGCTGTTCTTGAGACGAACGGGCCAAGCAGCAACTGCGCCCTGCCCGAGGTCCGATTGGAAACCTCCAGCCTCGGGTATGAATCTTTCGCCGTCATGCGCAAAAACCACGGCATTCGCAGCTTTAAAAGTGTCAGGTATTTATCCGGGTAATACCGCTTCGCCAAATGGTAAAGAATAATCTGTGTTTCGAGCCGTGACCCCACTGGCCAGCACTCGACGCCCTCAACTTGCTTAAGAAAACGCCGCGTGGCGCTCGATGCTTCCGATCGAGAGCCGCCCAGCAGTCGCCTCAAACGCCGCTCGAGATTGCTCGACCAGCTAAGATGCAAGGGAGTACCCGAGGCCCAAAGCAGGTACACTCCCGGAGTTCGCTTTAGCCGCGAGATATGCTGGTCAGAGTCCTCCGCATCGGGCCGCCAGCGCATTGAGTTTGGAAATTCCACACAGTGTCAGAAAATACTCTCAAATTGTACCGGTGGGCAGCCGATATTCTCCTTAGTGCCGCGCGCGCTTTATTTTCCAGGGACTTGACAGAAAGGCCTCTCAGTCTAGAATAGGTGTTATTTCGCTATGCAGGGATGTCAGCACGAGCGAACCGAGTTTCTTTATCGTCGGGATGGAGTCGACTATGTTCGATGTCTTGACTGCGGCCAGGTATTTGAGGCCGAGGATCTGGACTCGGTTCCGGTTTACGAGGACGAAGAGGAAAAACCGAAGAAGCGCCGTTGAGAAAGTTGTCTGTCCGCGGATGCTTTTGCGCGCCTGACGCGTTCGAACCATGCCGACCCTGACCCGGTTTCCTGAAACGGGCGCCGCGCGCGCGAAACAGCCTTTACAGATCGTGTCGATCGGCGGCGGTACTGGGCTCTCGACGTTGCTCGCCGGCCTCAAGCAATACGCGCGGGCCGCGCATTCGAGTAAGGCTCTTCCGGGACCGGAAGTGGAAATCACCGCTATAGTAACCGTCAGCGACGACGGCGGCAGTTCCGGCCGCCTGCGCCGTGATTTCGATATTCTCCCGCCGGGCGACATCCGCAACTGCATGACGGCTCTTTCCGAAGACGAGCACCTGCTCAGCCATCTCTTCAACTACCGCTTCGAATCCGGGCGCGGCTTGAAAGGGCATAGTTTCGGGAATCTGTTTCTGACAGCCATGCACCAGATAACTGGCGACTTCGCGCAGGCCGTCAAGCTCTCCTCCGAGATCCTGGCGATCCGCGGCCGCATCTTTCCAGCGACAGCCGCCAACGTGGTGCTCGAAGCCGTGCTCGCTGACGGCACGCTGGTGCGCGGAGAGACCAAAATCAGTAAGAGCACTTGCCCCATCCGGCTAGTCCGGCTTCATCCCGTCGAATGCGATCCGCTCCCTGAGACGCTCGAAGCTATCCGCCGCGCCGACCTGATTACCATAGGCCCCGGCTCGCTGTACACGAGTGTCGTCCCCAATCTGCTGGTTACCGGCATTTCCCGCGCTATCTATCAGTCTTCTGCCATGAAGGTCTATTTCGGAAACCTTATGTGGCAGCCCGGCGAGACCATCGATTTCGCCGCTTCAAGGCATGTCTCTGTTATCCACGACCATGCCCGCTGCCAGTTGATCGACTGCATCGTACTAAACACTGCCCCCATTCCGCTGAAACTTCAGAAACGATACGCCCGTGTCCATGTCTTGCCCGTAGAAAACGATTTCACCCAGTTGACAAATATGGGTATCAAGGTCGTAACCGCGGAACTTTTGGGGCAGTGCGGCGCTATAAAGAAAATCCGGCATGATCCGGAGGCGCTCGCCTCAGTCGTGCTCGATCTCGCCCATCGCTCCCGATCGCTTCAGGTGAGGAGACGATCTCTGGCTGAGCAACGAAAACGAATCAACAGACGAGTGCAATGAAAAACAATGTTACCGTTGTGATCCTGGCCGCCGGGCTGGGCACGAGGATGAAATCGAGCAAAGCCAAAGTCCTGCACGAAGCGGGCGGCGATACGCTCCTGAATAACGTTATCCGCGCCGCTCTGCACGTGGCTCCGGCGGACCATATCGTTGCTGTTGTCGGGCACCAGGCGGCCGAAGTGCGCGCCAGCGTCACGTTTCCCGGCATTCGTTTCGCCGAACAAACTGAGCAAAAGGGCACCGGGCACGCCGTTGCATGCGCTTCTTCGCAAGTACCGGCTAAAAATGGGCTGCTATTAATCCTTAATGGCGACGGACCGCTGCTCAAAGTGCAAACGCTCCAGGCGCTGGTGCGGCAGGCGAATGCAAATCAGCTCACCGGCAACCTTTTGACAACCGAGATCTCCGATCCGCAAGGCTACGGCCGGATCGAGCGCGACGAGCGCGGCATGATCTCCGCCATTATCGAGCAGAAAGCGGCCAATAGCGCGCAACAAGCAATTCGTGAAATCAATCCGGGCGTCTATGCCTTCTCGGCCGAACCTTTCTGGCAACATCTTGCCGAAGTGCAGCCGAACAATGCGGCCGGCGAATACTATCTCACCGATATGGTCGAAATCTTACGCCGGCACGGACATAGGGTCGCGCCGCTCTTAGTCGCAGATGAAAGCGAGTTGCTCGGCATAAATACCCGTGTGGAGCTTGCGGTGGCCGATCGCATCCTGCGCACCCGCAAGACCGAACAACTGATGCTCGCCGGCGTAACCATTGAGCGGCCGGAGACCGTTACGGTCGACGTCGCTGTGGAAGTGGGAGCAGATTCCGTCATCGAAGCTAATGTGCAGTTGCGCGGCTCGACACACGTCGGCGAACGGTGCCGTATCGGCACGGGTTCCATTCTGCGCAACTGCCATATCGCACCCGACGTTACCATTTATCCCTACGTAGTAGCTGATGATTCCAAGGTCGCGACGAAAGCGACGGTCGGACCGTTCGCGCGTCTTCGTATGCAAGCCGAGGCCGGTGAAGACACGCGCATCGGGAATTTCGTCGAACTCAAAAAAACGCATCTTGGGGCAGGCTCGAAAGCACAGCATCTGGCATACCTCGGCGATGCGGCGATCGGCCAGCAAGTGAACATCGGCGCAGGCACGATCACCTGCAACTTCGACGGCGAACACAAGCACCCCACGAAAATTGAGGACGGCGTATTCGTCGGTAGCAACTCGACGCTGGTTGCCCCGATTGAACTGGAACACGGCTCGTACGTAGCCGCCGGTTCGGTTCTAACAAAGAAGGTAGAAGCCGACTCCCTCGCGATAGGCCGCGCCTTTCAAGTCTCGAAGGAGGGCTGGGCCAAACGCCGCCGTGAACGAGAGTTGCGCGGAAAGAGCTAGCCCTCCCAACGGAGCCTCTCTCCCAAGGGGGCGGCCTGAATTGAGCGGTTACGCTGATTCCCGAAACCAGCAGGCGCTCTCCCGCTTCAAAAAAATCGGGCTTGTTAGATCATTCCTGAGAAAATAAGCCGATTTCGGTGATTCCGGTCGATTCATCGGATCAGAGGAATCGGATCATAGCGGCATGTCCCAAAGAGGACGTCACCGATAGGCGGGGGATCTAAATAGTTCCATGTGCGCATGCGCAAACCAGATCTCCACCAGCTATACGCACCCGTAGAAGCGCATCAACTATGGAAAATTGTCACTTTGCGAGATACCATTAGCCGGAGTTCCCCCAATGAGCATCGCGGGTCTGGCTTTACCGCCCGTTGCTACCACTGATCCCGGAGACTTCAGAGCGATATTCAAACGCCGGGACGATTTCGGTTCGCAGACCTAAAGATGGTTGAATGTGGTATCGTGTGAAACGAGCTGAGTAACCGAACGGGGTAGTACGGAATACGCAGCATGGACGCATGGACTGGATAGCGGTCTCAACAAGTCTGATGATGCAGTAAGTCGCTGATTCGACAGAGCGCGGGAGTAATTCAGCGGTAGAATGCCAGCTTCCCAAGCTGGACGTCGCGGGTTCGATCCCCGTCTCCCGCTCCATAGAATCAATAACTTGGGAAGAATCAATCATCTCAGGTTTAGTTCGATTAGTTCGTTAACGGTTTTAGCTCCGATTCACCTCGCGGAGCCCGCTAGGAGAGCGTTGCAGCGCTCTCCTAGCAAATCTTAGATTCCCTCGCTAGCCTCAGTTCAAAGAGCCTCATCGAGAACTCCTTGCGCTGTCACTGATGACAGCTGTTTCCAACAGTCGAACGGCTGCGAGCTTCTGTCCGAAGGTCGCCACCGCATTCATTCTCGTTCACGTCGACGGTGTTACCCATCTGTGCCGATCTGGTGTGCGCGTCCACACCCACCTCTTTCGACCAGGTTGCGTACGTTCGTCGCATCACCTGGAATGTCGCCCAATGCAAACCGAGAGGCTCGAGCTTAGGCTTCATGTAACGGGGCCATACGTTGTCGCGCCTAAGCGGCTTGCCGTTTTCGGATGGAAACAGCCAAGACTCAGGATCGGTTTCGGTAGCCTGCTCCGTCCACATCTGGAGCAGCAACTTGGTGCCGATACTGAGGGCGACCTGACGTTTCGAGCGGTCGTTCTTCGGGTCGCCAAGCTTTCCCTTATAAACTCTCCGCCGAACCCACACGCAGTCGTCCTCGACATCACTGACCTTGAGAGCCAGAATTTCGCCTGGCCGCATTCCCTCCCATGTCGCTAGCCGTGCAATGATCTGTTCCCTCAAATTCAGGACCTGAACCATGGCCGAAGACTCGGATGGCGTAAGTACCTTCTTCTCGCGGCACGGTTTGGTTTGACGTGGCCGGAACAGAGACGCCGCCGGGTTCCGGTTAACGACTCCCTCCGCCAGAGCCAACGCAAAGATCGAGCGCAGCCGGAAACGGAGGTGGTCCACAACGCTCCGACCGCAAGTCTTTGCGGTCCGATCCAAGAAGTCCTGCAGTGCCTCGCGCGTGATGTTGCGAAGCACATCCTCAGCAAAGGCCCGGATCAGGTGATAGCGTATCTGAGGAATCTCAGTATCCGCCGTTGAGTCTTTCCACTTGCGTTGGAAGACCGGTATATAGACGTGCTCAACAAACTGAGCGAATGTTGTTGGGGTGTTTTCTTTCCGCTCGGCACGCTCGTTGATCGGCTTCAGGATCTCCTGCAGCATTGATTCTGCAGCGATCTTCGTGATCTTCAAACAGAGACCGAGTTCTTTCGTCTTGTGACCTCCTTCTTCTCGCCACTGGGCGAGCCAGTACTTCTTTCCGTTCCGTTTACGGGTCGTTACGCTCCCCCGCTGGAATCGCTGTCGACGCATTTCGTGCCTCTTTCTTGCGTCTATGGCGACCATTCCTGATTCGAGCGATGTTAGCATTTCGTCCGGTACGACTGGAGCCAATCGGACAGCCACTCGCGACGAACGAGCTTCCGGCGGCCCATCACGAAGTGGGGCAAAGCCGGTAAGCCGGGCACTTTTCCGTTCATCACGTTCGAGACGTGATTACGGGAGCAGCGGAGGATAGCGGCGACCTCATTGATCGTCAAGACCTCTCGTGATTGATCGTTAGCCGCCGACGGAACAAGTTCACGCACGGTCAAGATTGGTGCCCCGTGCGGCGGGATGGAGGGGTGCGCGTTTGTCTGCACTTTGATACTCACCTGTGTGGATTGAGCGCATATGCGTTCTGCCGATAGAGAGTCAACTAAAAAGGAAAATCCGGGGTTTGTGGACCCGCGATTTTTTGAACACGGGACTTTAGGTGCGCCCCCGACCTGGACGGATGTGATTCGCTGCTCTGGATAGCAACTCGTGACGTGCCGACCTGTGGAACCTGGAATAATCCACGGGACTTTAGGTGCTCCGAATCCCGGAAAGAGCACGGGACTTTGGGTGCGCTGATGCGGGACTTTAGGTGCGGTTCCTTATTATTACTCCTGTAGATCAGGTAGAAGAATCCTGTAGTAGGCAGCCACGTGTGTGTGGAAATGTGGATTTCGGCTAGAGAGGGTGACTCCTGACCGTCTTTGCACAGTGTTGAGGACGGTGTCCGATGAATTGACGCCACTTAGTCTGGACATCGGTAGCGGCGGTGGTGAGGACCCGTTCCAGAATCATCTGACGGCGCTAGTCAGCGAATGAACTCTGCCAAAGGTAAATACTGGGCCGTTTTGCAGGTTCTACTCAAAGGCGATTTACTTCAGTCACGCTAAGCATTCGGTGTGGCATCAGGGTGGGAGTGCTCCAAACGCACATAGATCTGCAGTAGACGTTCCTCGAAGAGGCGGGCGCCTGTTCCGTAAACGCGCGCCTCCGATGCGTCTTGGTGGAGTACCTGAGCTGTGACGTGGTTTTACACGCGAAACGTATCGGCGCGCCATGCCACGATGTTCTTCTTGATTTCCCGTGCGGGCATGTTCGATGCAAGCGCCCTCTCGACAAGCGCGGGCACTTCGTTGTCGGGCGCGAACCGGAGGGCTATAAGCTGCGCTGTGGTCAACTCGGGAATCCGTCGTGCCAAAGGCACGGAGAGTACCTTCTGCAGGCGTAGCTGTTCCTCCAGCCGGATAATGCGGTCCTGTGCCTTAAGCGGATACGAACGCACTAGGAATAGCGCCGCGAAGAATAGAATGGCCATGAACAGCAAGATCCAAGCATCCAACTCGGAAGAATGCCGAAAGACGTTAACGAGCGTTAGAGTGATGAGCAGCAGGGCGCCGGGCGCAAGGAAAAAATGAAACGGCGGATGAAACCGCGCGTGATTGGCGTAAGTTTGTGGGAGCTTTTCGGCCATGCCCACTCATTATCTCTTGTCCACGCTAAGGCTCAAAACCTTGGTTGCCGGCAAATAATCGGTTCTTTTCCGACCCCATCATTCTCAAATTGTCACTTGGCCGTTAGGGCGGATCTATCCGCGCCGAAGGGTCACGTCGACGAGATGCGCGTTTACGTCAAGGTGAGTCGCACGCAGTCAATTTTCGATCACCTGTTTGAAAGACTTCGTTTCCTGCCTGAGGCAGACGCGAACGCGCGGCATCACAAAAATGTTAATGGCTGGGTCGCCGAATGGTGAGCGGCGCTACCTGAACCTGTTTCGCAATATCATAGGCGGTCGGGAGATCGCTATCGATATATACGAGAATGCGGCCGATGACGAGTACCGAATTATTCGGTGAAAAAATCTGGGTCATTCCCTGCGGCACGGTTCCTTTCCAGCGGGGACCGCTGACTAGATATTCTCCGGCCCCGGTTCCCGTGGTGCGTTTGCCGACATAGGCAAAATTGGCGTTCTTCGACGGATCATTGAACTGCACGCTGTAGTAGCGGCCGACCATGTCCGGCACATGCAAGATTTGCGGTCCCTTCCTGAGATCTAACCAACCGACCGTAAGGAGTGTGTCGTGATTTACGCCGGTAGTCAACAACTTTGAGGCCCCGGCAGGTGGGTGGAGGGGATCTGCAAAAAGCGCTTGGGGCTCCGTATACAGCGTGTTGATCGGGATGGGACCGTCGGCTCCTCCCTTAAGGAGGATTGCTCTCTTGAACACTGAGAGCAATATGCACGGCCAAAAATAGATAACGAGAAACCATACCGCGACACAAACTCCGCCGAAGATAAGCAAACGCTCGTACGGCATATGCATCATTTCACTTCGACAACCGCAGGCACCGTATACGTGCCGTCGAGAATGGCTGTGCTGGGCATGTACGCGCGCAGCCAGAGTCTAAACTTGCCTGTTGGCGCGGGCAGCCAGTTGGATTCGCGGCCTGCCGGAGCGGCGTTCTGGAGAAAAATGTCGACCGATCCGTCGGCGTTTAACACTAGTCCTGATTGATTGCTGACGCAATACCGGTTGATGGGATTCGCCACAAAACGTTCTTTCGCATCGGCCATAGTCAACGACCAAAACGCATCGACCGGCGGAAGACCGTCCGGCGGGAAATGCAGGACGTAATTATACTCTCCGGAGAGCATATGACCCGCACCATCCACCTGAGTTTTCCAGTACATCGCTTCTTGCGGTGAGTTTACCGGTCCGGGAAATATCCGCGCGCACGCGGCCCGCAGAAACATGCCGTTGCCCGGCTCGCCGCAGCCGAAAATCGTAATCCAGCCATTGATCCTCGTGGCCTTTACTCTCGCGACAATTTCGATGGTGACAACCGCTAGCCCGAAGCCGACGAAGAAGCCTTGCACCAGAGCATCACGCAGGGTCAGTGACGCGGGAGAGAAGGAGCGACGGACGACGACCCATCCGCACACCGCGCCGATGAGTGCGATGAAATACGCATAGGTTCTCTCGCTCATACAACCTTACCTATGATATTTGGCCGCTCGACGAAGCGCAAAGCAACCCGGATCGGCGCGGGCGGAATCGCCTGCGTCAAAGGGGCTTAGCGGCAATTACACCTGTTGGATAGAAACCCCGAATCTGATCGGATTGGAGAAGACTGTCGGCGAGACGGGAGCATGCCACTTGAGCGTAAAGTCGGCATGTCGGTGAAGTGAATTCTTCCGATTACCCGTGAGTAGTCGCGCAGCGTTTACCGACCCTGCACTTCGTGCTCGCAATGCCTACAATATAGGGGCGTAAACCAACGCCCTTGCGCGATCCGAGTGCTTCCGCAAGGGACTGAGATGTTTCACGCCGAAGCAACGGAAATAGAACTACTGAGGCCGCGTAGCGCCGCCTGAAGTTGCACGTCTTGCCCGTGAAGCGTTCTGCTATAGCACCAATCGACGTTGAGGGCTGGAGCTATGCCCGTTCCGTCCAGGCGCGTTCCCATCCAACTCAAGTAGGCTCCGGTTGGGATCACGAGCGTAAAGCCGTGGCCGAGGTTGAAGCCACGATGTGATACGAGGCGGCCCGGTGTTGGCCGTCCCACCACGTTCGCAAGGCCGCGTTCTTGAGCGAATAGCGCGACCATTTCGGCGGCGCAGGTTGTGTGTTCGTTTACGAGGATTGCGATGCGTCCATGAAAGCGTTGCGGGGCCAATCCTTCGGTTTCAAGCACCACTGACTTCTTACGCGCGTAGCGAAGGGCGAGCAGCGGGATTTCCCATTTGCTTTTGGGAATGCGATTGAATCTCGGCAGCCGCTCTTTATCGTAGCTGGATTCAGCGAGCTTGCGGTCGAGGCTATAGCCGATCGGCAGACAGTCTGTCGTCAGCAGGCTCATAAGGCGCAAGCCACCGATGCCGCCTCCGGGATTGCCGCGCAAGTCGATTATGAGCGCATCGACGTCTTTCAAATCGGTCTCGATTGCCTTCGAGACGTCACGGGCGAAATCGATACCCAATTTGCCGGGGAACAGACTCACCTTTAGAATTCCAACGCCGTCCGTAACGGATGCAACTACCGCGCGCGGTTCGGCTGCTGGATTGTCGCGATGTTTGGTTTTTGGTGTTGCGACCGTAGCTGTCGCTGTTTCGCTGCTTGCTCCGCGCCGGATCACGACTTGTGTTTCGGTGCCCATCATGAACGAGGGTTTTGATGGTGGGACCACTTCGTCTGCTCCAATGCGAAGAAGAGTGTCGCCTGGTCTAATGCCAGCGCGATCCGCTGGGCCGTCGGGCGCCACGTCCTGAAATACCCATCGCAGACCATCACTCGCCGTCTCTACCGCCCTGAAGCTTGCTGCGATGGCATTGCGCGAACTGATCTTGCTCGTCTGCCGCAGAACTCCGAGAGCCCCAGAGCCGAGCTCTTTCAGCATGAGATTCGCGGCGGTCTCGAACTCGTCCGGCGTTCCGGCAGAGAGCACCGCCGTTCGATGCTGCTCAACGATGCCGTCCCATTTCCTTCCGCCGAAGTGCGGATCGTAATACTTGTCTCTTACAAGCTGCCGGATTCGAGCCAAGCAGCGCTCACGTTCAGTTCTTGTCATTGCGTCTTCCGTGATTGCTCTGAGCAGCAACAGCGAGCTTTCGCCGAGGGTACAGCGGCTCGACTGCGTCGCCCATCATTTGAAAATTTGCCCAGTAGTACGGCGGTTGGCCTGAGTTGACGAACTCCAGTTTCGCTTGCCTTAGTGCCTCGGCGCGGCCCTCGCCGTCTGCCAGATGCCGATAGAAGGAGTCCATCAATTTGCGGCCGGACCTGTCATCAACATCCCACAGCGTCGAAACGACGCTCTGTGCACCGGCCTCGATGAATGCATTCACGATTGTCGCCGCTCCGCTTCCATAGATGGGACCGGCGGCGGTCTTGCAGGCACTGAGCGTTACAAGACGAGCATTCAAATGGAGCTGGCGGATATCGCGCGCTTGTAGGAATCCGGAGTCGTTGAATTGCGGCGCAGGCGCAAACACCAGCGCCGAGCGGTCGGGAAACTCCATATCGGCATAGCCGTGCAAAGACAGATGTAGCACGTCATACCGCGCTAGAGGAAGGCTGAGGAACTTCGTCCGGGTTGCGGTAGATCCCAACAACAGCGTGTCCGGCTGCGGAAGCATTTGAGCGGCAGATTCAATTTCGCGTTTGCTTTCCGGCAACGGAACTAACTGGGAGCGTTCGGGGCCTGTAACAGCACGAACTACCCAGGGGCGCGTGTCCGACGTTTGAGTCCAGGCGGCAACACCTAGATATGGAATTCCATTTCGATTCTGGCCACGTCTACGCAATAGAGTGAATACCGTTGCACTCGGCACGTTAACGATAGCTTTTCCGGCAATCAGGTACTTGCTCTCATGATCAGTCAGAGCGGAAAACGGAACCACATTCAGCACCCCATCAGGAACGACAATCAGCGTATGCGCGGCGATTAACTCCGGTGCGGCTGGCAGCAGTTCCTTGTACAAGCTTTTCGAGAGTTGAATGTCCGTCTGTTTCTTGCCGATTTTGCGTAGGTACCCCTTGCTAAGTTCCTCTATGCTTTTACCCGATGGCAGAACATATCTGCGCACACCATTCGGAGTGATCGTCAGGACGGATGAATTCGGCTCCGCAAGGACGTACTCAAGCAAGATTTCGTCCGAAGACATCTGTTGCTGAAGGGCTGGCAACGACACCGGTGATCTGAATGGCACGAGCGAATATGATGGCAACGCTTGCTCAGCATCGTAGATTCTGCGGAGAAGCGCTGCGCGCTGTTTCGGACCAACCGCATCGAGCAGTTCAAGTTCAAGCGAGTTGACAGCGCGGTCCTCGGACGTTTGGGCTTGCGCGTCCTTCAGCTTGTCATACCAAAGTGACTGGGCTTCGATGCGTCCGTGAGCGCGTTCCATCACTTCGAATGCCTCAGGGAGCCTACCATCCTCCGCAAGAAGATTGAAGTACCCGGAATATAGGTCGGACAGTTCGGATAGGAGCGCCCTCTCATTGTTGGGAGTAGGTACATGCCGCAGAAGGGCTTCCAGCATGTCAGAACCACTTTGATATAGCGATTCAGCCTGACGGCGGCGGCCTGCTTTGGCCGCGATCTCAGCCTTTATCGCAAGGTTGCGCGGTACGTAGTAGATTTCGTCGGGGGTTTGCCGGTTGGCGCTTATCGCGGCGTCTATAGCCCGCATACCCTCATCGAACCGGCCCTGGTGTTCGTACGCTCTTGCGAGAGCCGCGTTTATGTCATTGACGCTATGCCAATGTTTCACTGAGTTAGCGAAGCTGAGCGCCTCGCCATAATAGCGGATAGCGCCCTCCCAATCGCCCTTCGCCTCAAGGACGGATGCCTTTGCCGCTAAGCCTTCCGCCAAATTCTCGCGGAGATTTCGAGGTCGGCTGAGGTCGAGTACGTGATCGATCAGATGAAGAGCCTCATCGTATCTCTTAAGGCCAACCAAGGCACTCGCCTTGGCTTCATATGCGATCATCGGCTTGGCGATTTCCGGGTGGGTCTCGGCCATGGAGATGGCGGCATCCAAATAGTTTAAGGATTCCTGATAGCGCCCAAACTCGACGATGCCTCTGCCGATCAGAGACGCGTACCTAACCTGAGCAGGGCGGTCCATAAGAACCTTGGCCTTCACGTATGCCCCCTTCACTCGACTGGTCGCCTCGGTCACATCGCCGAGGAGGAAAGCGAGGATGCCCTGTTCGCCGCTCGCGCGAGACGCCAAGCGTAGCTCCCCCAATTGAGTAGCTTCCTTCTCAACTTCTGCCCATGTCGCCTTGGCAACTCCGGCGTCGTATTCCAATTCGAGCATCCCTTTCACAGTTAGAATGCGAAGGCGCACGTGAGGATTTTCCGCGCCGGGTCTCCGCAGGAGAGCGTTCGTTGCTGCGATAAGGTCTGGGAGGGGGCGAGATTCCATGATCGCCGGGATTTGACTTGCTTCTGCGTACAAGGCCTGACTCAGATCGCCTCTCGCTTTGAACTTGATCTGCGCTGTTCGATAAAGCGATGCGGCGCCGATCCAATTGTTGTTGAACGCCATCTCGTCCGCTCGGGCTACATCGGATTCGGGGGTGCCCGGTCTAGGACGATTGAGCAGGCGAACGCCGATGGACACGACAGCAATGAGAGCAACCACTGTCGCTATACGGGCCGATTTCTTCAGATTGATGACCATTTTGAGTTCAAACTGAGCAGCACTCCAACCCAGTCTGATAATAATGAGAGATGCGGAAAAGGTTTTCCCGGAATTGCCGGTCGAAATATTTCGTTCCGCAGTTTTTCCAGATACAATCGTCAGTGCTGGAGTCTATTGTTTGATGGCTTGGGATGCCGTTCAATTTCGTGATCAAAACGGAAATCTTGTGGGCGAGAATACACGGGATACGCTCCTTCGGTTGATTGAAAAGGCTTTGGGCACACCGGATGCCGATCCCGATGTTTTGATCAATGTGGCTTCCGGCGTTTGCGCTAATCTTGGGAGTGTCCGGAACTTTGCCGCCTATGCAAACCGTTCCATTTTTCGTGCAGCACGGAAGGCGTACGTTGTGGAAAAGAAACTGGAAACACGTTTGGAGCCGCTTCCAGAGGATTCCAGATCGCTTGAGGGGCTAACTACTTCGCCCGAACCCGTTGAGGACCAGATTCTTCTTCAGGAGTTGCTCAATCACCTGAACGGTCTCGATAAGGAAATCTACTCGCGTCGGCTCAAAGGGTTTTCTTTTGTTGAAATTGACACAGCGTTAAACTTGAAGCCGAGAACCAGTGAGTACAGATTCCGCGAAGCACAGCTGCGACTTCGAAAAACACTGTCGACTCCTCCACAATAAGCGAGGGGCGGATGAGTGTTGATCCGTCGCAGGATCCAGATCCAATTGAGCAACTGCTTCTCACCGCCTATCCGAACCCCGAGCGAAAAGGGTGCCCCGGACGAAGCGTACTCGAAACCCTGGCCAGCAAAAAAAGAGATGCAGAAGATCCAAACTGGTATCACGTTTGGCACTGCTCGCCCTGTTATGCCGAGTTCAAGGAATTACGCGATGCTCGATGGGAACACGAGCGAGTCCGAGCACACGGCCGCAGACGCGTAACTTTGGCCGCCGCAGCTGCACTGATTGTGATTGGAGCCTCTGGCACGTTTTGGTTCGTTCACGAGCATAGTGGCTCGGTATCTGTTCAGTTGGCCCAAGTCACTATTGATCTTTCCGACGTTGACGCGGTCCGGGGTGTCGGGCAAGATCACGCCATAAATCTGCATCCGCTTCCCCGCAAAGTGGACGATGTGCGAATAATCCTGCCACGCTTCAGTGAAGCCGGTCGGTACACTGTCGCCGTGCTGCGCTCTAAGAACTCTGGATCGGCGCTGGCCATGTCCGATGCCGCAACGGTTGGGCAGGGGCAGAGGTTGGAATTGTCCGTACGGCTGGATCTCTCGCATGCTCCGGCGGGGAGCTATCTGCTTGGAACTCGGTTAAATAATGGCGGCCTGGTTTACTACTATCCACTGAAAGTGGAGTAGGGACCTGCCCATCTTCGATGCCCCCGCCCCGTGCTAAAACTGCCGCAATGGAAACGCAAACACCGCCTGAGCTTTTGATCTACTGCAACTGCATGGAACGGGTGAAGCACCACGTCAGTATCATCGAAAGCGCTCGTTCCGGCGCGGTCGTCGCCTCGAACCATCCCGACCATTCCATGTTGCTCGCCGAGCTTATATTTCTTCATTTCCGCAAGGCACTTGAAGAGATCGCCTTTGCATCCCTATCAGCCAACCGCGAGAGATACGCCGCTGCACGCGCGAGCTTCGCTACCGAATGGAATGCCCGGCGGATGCTCGGCTTCATCGAAAAGGTGAATCCTGACTTTTATCCGCTACCATTACAGGAGCCGAAAGAATTCGCACCTGGGATGAAGCATTCGAGGCGCATGAACGAGCCATTCCTAACGCGCGAAGACTTCGAAAAGCTCTACGACTCAGCGGGAGAAATCTTGCACTCGGAGAATCCTTTCTCACAGAGGAACGACGCCATCAAGGTGCATTACACGGTTGATGTGACCTGCACCCTAAATCCGCACACCTGACGATACAACTTTTCATCCATCCGCCATTTCTTTGAAAGCGGGGATGGGGGTGTGGGGCAAGGGGCCGGCAATTGAGGTCCCTTGCCCCGCGTCAGTCCACCTAAAGCTATTCAAGGCGGCGAACTCTGATGGCGTCCGGTACGCCAGAGCGCTATGCGGCCGAAGCTGGTTGTAATCGCTACGCCAGGCAGCAATCTTCCGCCGGGCATCGAATAGATTGCGGAACCAACTGACATTCAAGCATTCGTCGCGCAGTTTGCCATTGAAGCTTTCGACATGTCCGTTCTGCATCGGCCGTCCGGGCTGAATATGCACGAGTAAGATTCGCCATTCGATGCACCATGCGAGGAAGTGCCGACTGGTTAGCTCTGGCCCGTTATCGCACCGGATGCTCTGTGGCCGTCCACGCTCGCGGATGATCTGTTCGAGCACGCGTGTGACGCGACGGCTGGCGAAGCTAGTGTCGGCTTCCAGTGCCAGGCATTCGCGGGTGAAGGTATCGACCACTCCGAGCACGCGAACTGTGCGGCCGGTTGCCAGCACGTCGGCGGCAAAGTCCAGCGCCCATTCCTGATTCGCTGCCGTCGCAATCGCAGGCTTCACACCAGCCCGCACCAGGCGCTTACGTTTGCGACGCTTCACGCAGAGTCCCGCTTCGCGATATACGCGCCAAACGCGTTTGTGATTCACCTGCTCGCCATCACGCCGCAGTAACACGTGCAAGCGGCGGTACCCGAAGCGTGGCTTCTCCCGCGCTAGGTCCACGAGCTTCTCACGTAAATCGGCATCGCACCGCACCGAGCGGTAGCGGAAGGTCGAGACCGGCAGTTGCAGCACCTCGCAAGCTCGCCGTTCACTGAAGGCAAAATCCTCTTTCAGATGCTCCACAGCGGCCTTCATGGCTGCGAGCTCCAGCCGTTTTTTCGAATTACCGATTGCAGCGCATCTTTATCAAGGCTAAGATCCGCCACCAGCTTCTTCAGACGCGCATTTTCTTCCCGCAGTTGCCGTGTTTCCTGGATTTGACTGACCTCCATGCCGCCGTACTTCGCCTTCCAGGCATAAATGGTGTGCGTGCTCACGCCTGCTTCGCGGGCTACATCCGCCGCCTTGCGCCCCGCATCCAACTGCTGCAGTGTCGAAATGATCGCTGCCTCGCTGTGCTTGCTCTTCGGCATCCTTCTTCCCCTTTCCTCCCTACGAAATCATATTCAACTTCGTGCGGATTTCGGGGTGCA